>NZ_LR130759.1:1401907-2803815 GCF_900292015.1 Mycobacterium basiliense | reverse complement strand
CGAGATGTGTTGCGGGCTTGGATAGTCGAGAACGAACCGGAAACGATCGCCAGTGTCACCGTGATCTCCGTCCCCATCATCCGGCGGCCGGTGGCCGTCCCATGATCGTCGGCCGAAAACCGTATCGTGGAGCGTTGCCAAAGCCATGCCCGTAGATGCCGGGCGCTGGCATGCCAGGCATACCGGGCACCACCGCGGCCGCTTCGGGCACCGCGGCCGTGCTGGTCCAGCCGCCACCAGGTGCCGCAGCGCCCGCGTGGTTGGCCACCGCGGTGGCCTCAATCCACGTCTGGGGAACAGACATTCGCCCGACCAATGCCGCTTGGTTGGTGCCCGCCGACACCCCGCCCCCAGCTAACCTGGCCGCAGTTTCTTCGCCCAGAATCGGCAGGCTTTCCGGGTTGGCCGGCGACACTGGGGGCAGCCAGGTGGCGTTCCCCTCGCCGGAGCCCATGGGCGGTACCGCGGCGCCTTCTTCTGCACCCAGGGCCACCGCGTTGATATCGGCCATTGCCGCCCAGACGGCGGGGCCGACGACGGCGGGGTTGACATATCCGGCCGAGACGAACCCGTTGGTCAGATTCGAGTTCAGGAATATCCCGTAGGGGTTTCCGTCGTTGCCGTCCAGGAAATTCAAAATGTCGGCTAGCAGGCCGGCCCCAGGAATGGCGTCAATTGGCGACGCCGCCGGCGACGCGAGACCTTGCAGGCTCGCCGGCACCGCGGACATCAGCGCAGGCAACTCCGTCTGGGCGAGGTTGCCCGTTGCTGTACCCGCGGCTTGAATGACCGCCGTAGCCTGACTGGCTTGCCCGGACGGGTTGGTCGTTTGCGCAGGCTCGGTGAACGGTGTTAGCGCAGCTGCGGTCGCAGAACTGGTGGCATAGCCGTACATCGCCGCCGCATCCTGGGCCCACATCTCGCCGTATGCCGCTTCGGTGGCCGCAATCGCAGGCGTGTTCTGGCCAATCAGATTGGTGGCGACCAGCGCCGTCAATAGGGCGCGGTTGGCCGCCACCTCGGCCGGCGGAACCGTCATGGCGAACGCGGATTCAAATGCACCGGCCGCTGCCGCTGCCTGGCGGGCAGTTTGCTCAGCCTGCATTCCGGTGATCGTCATCCACGTCAGGTACGGGAATATCGCCGCTTCCATCGCTTCTGACGCCGGCCCCAGCCAGCCGTCACTGGTCAGCACCGAGATCACCGTTTCGTAGGAGGCCGCGGTCGCACGTAGCTCTGCGGCCAGCCCGTCCCACGCCGTCACAGCAGCTGCCATCGGTTCCGATCCCGGGCCCGAATACATGCGCAGAGAGTTGATTTCTGGCGGGAGTGCTCCGAAATCCATTGCAACCACCCCTATCCCGTCGCGCTCGAATGGTCAGCCTGCTCGGCGTTTTTGGGGGAAAAGCGGGTGGCACACAGTTCGTGAACAGCCGGTGCAAGCGGGTGCGCTTCTCGAGACAATCGGGCATGCTTGGCGAATTGTATTGTAGCCAAACTAGTTAACGCATCAGGCGGCGATTGCGGCCTTTTCTTATCAAATAACATCGGACTTTCTCCTCTACGGATAGCCCGACCCGGCTTCTGGCTCGGCCGCTGTGGTGGTGTCGGGATGTTGCCGACGGCAGGTGCACAGTCAGTGCACCCGTGCGTTCGGGCACTCGGCGCCAGTCGATTCAGACGGCGGAAATACTGCCATGACCGGATCGGCTAGAAACGGTCACCAACCTCACAAAACCACTGTCAATTGGTTCAGTCCCGCCCACCTCCCGTCACGCTTCGGCGCCCCCGGGAGTGCCACCGTGGTTGCGCAAGCCCGCGCCGAAGCCCTCCGACGAAATTTGCTAGAGGCGATAGCGCACGGCCTGCATGCTTTGGCATGACACAGCGTATCCGGCGACGGCGCCGAGCGAGGTCGGTTAGCCTCAATCCGCGACCCGCGCGAGCCATCTCAACCGTGAGGGTCCTGCGACGTTCGAGGTCGATTCCGATGTCAAGGCCACTTCCGGGTAGTAAATGTCAGCGGGGAGGGGCTTCCAGCGTCATGGTGCACCGGGGACCAATCCACGGTCAACGCGACTCGCGGGGATAGCGACCGGGAAAGCGGCAGGTACGGCTGCGGTCGTCGATTCCCGAGAAGCATGACCGCCGCGGGTTAGCTGTGCCGGTCTTCGGCAAAGACGAGATCTAGCTCGTCTTCTTCTCCGCCACTGCGGCACCAAGGCCTTCGGCAAGGTCCTCGCGAGTGAGTTCTCGGAAGCGGCGCATTTGGATCTCACTGAATTCGGTCAGCTCGCTGTTCAGCACATCGTCGAGATCCTCGTCGTCGAGGCGGAAACTGCGATGATCCCGCGCCTTTTCGACGACGTTTCGCACAAACCCGGCGTTGCCCAGCATGTCGATGCCCCGGATCAGATCGCCATCCTCGGAATAGCTCTGATCGTTGTAGAACCTGGTGTACGACGGGAATAGCACTTGCGCGGACTCGTCGGTGATGACGTCTTCGTTCTCCTGGCCCATCAACCGGGTCAGCGCGATCAGCTCCTCCGGCGTGTAGCTGAAGAACTCGATCACCGTCGAAAAGCGCCGTCGCAGGCCCTGATTCACCTCGAGCATCTTTTCCATTGCCTTGGCATAGCCCGCGCCGAACACGACCAGCTCGTCGCGATGGTTCTCCATGTACAGCA
The DNA here is from genome assembly GCF_900292015.1 of Mycobacterium basiliense. Taxonomy (NCBI): domain Bacteria; kingdom Bacillati; phylum Actinomycetota; class Actinomycetes; order Mycobacteriales; family Mycobacteriaceae; genus Mycobacterium; species Mycobacterium basiliense. Next base: position 2,801,128 of record NZ_LR130759.1, on the reverse strand, counting down.
GCAGGGTGTTGATGATCGCATTGCCGTACGGGTCGCCCTGGGAATAGCCCTTCTCGTGCAGGGTGTGCATCTCATCGAAGAAGACAGCGCCGCCCAGCGCGCCCTCAAGCATTTCCTCGGTGTTCTTCTCCGCATCGGCCATGTACCGGCCCAACAGCTTGGTGCGGCTGGTCTCCACCACCAGCGGCTTGCGTAGCACGGTCAGACCGCACAGTTGCTTGGTGAATGCCCTTGCAACCGAAGTCTTCCCGGTGCCGGGAGGGCCAAGCAACAAGGTGTGCCGGGATGTCACCGGAACGGGGAGTCCCATTTTGGCGCGCGCCAAATTTACCTTGGTGGTCGACTTGATGAGTTTGATTTCCTTTTTGGCCTGCTCCATGCCGAGCATCGCATTGAGTTCGGCGTCCCCCTCCGCCAAGTATTTTGCGGCCATCTCGGCATGGCGAGCGGCTTCCGTCTGGGCCCGGGTAGGCGCGCTATCTGGATCCCAGGGATCTTTTCGGGCCTCAATGGTTTCCGGGTCGGTCAGGACCAGCCGGTAGTTGGGGTTGTCGAGCGCCTCGCGGGCCGGCGTGAACTTGGCATCGCGCGAATACACGCGGCGCAACAGTTCGACGGCTTCCTCCTCGCGGCCGACATGCCGCAGGCACATGCCCTGGGTGTAGAGCGCGATATTGGCCGCGCCCGGGACCCGATCTCCTTCGATGGCTTCCTGTGCCCGCCGGAAGGCCTCTTCGAAGACTCCAAGCGATGCCAGTGCCGTGGTCGCCATCGCCGCGCCCGCGGCCTTGAGCTCTGGGTGACGCCACGGCGTGGCCTCCGGGAATTGGGCAAGCACATCGGGCCAGCGTTTGGTGCGGAAGTACAGCACACCTCGCACATAGCTCACCAGCTCGGCATCGAACGGATGCCGGGGATCGGTGGTGTCGAGCAGGTCAGACGCTTCTTGGTAGCGCTTGGCCTCGGCGAGCACCGCCGCGTAGGCACAGGCCAATGAATCCACACTGGTCACCGCGAGACGCAGAAACAGCCCGTCGGACACCTCGGGGCGGAACTGCAGGTCGGTGACACCGAGGCGGCGTGTTTCCCAACCGAAAGTTCGTACCGCAGCCCACGCGCCGGCGAGTACCTCGATGCTTTGGTCACCGGCCAGTATCCGCGCCAGCCACGCATCGCACATCCCGGGATCCAGCTTGGTTGCGGTGGTGAACATTTGTGCCGCCACCTGCGGATTGTGGCTGGGCTGCAGGCCGTTGACCGAGATGCCCGATGCCAGAAGACCGGCGACCATCGCGTTGCGGGCGTCGTCGGCAGCTGACTGCGCGCGGGTCATGGCCCTGCTGGCGAGCTTGTTGTGTGCTCCTGTATCGGACCCACGGGCAGTTCCAGCTCCTCGTGATCTCTCAGATCGCGAGCGGGGACGACCAATTGGGGGCGGGTCGCCGGAGCCGGCAGACTTGCCCGTACCGCTGCCAACTGGCGCCCGGTGAGGCGGTTGAGGCCAGCGGTTAGCTCCTTGGGTAGGCGTTCGTCGCTGTGGTAGCGCACCCACGCCGATACTTGCGGTCGCCCCGCCCGAGTGGTCAGCCGCACCGTGACCACGGTGGCGCTAACTTCGGAGGCATCCGACAACCACAACTGATCGATGGTTCCCGAATCGATGTTCGATGGCGTTACCCAGAAGCTGGTCGCATAACCATTGAAATGCTTGAGATGACGCCAACCTGGACGACTCCAGGTGGGTTCCAGCTCCGCAAGTACCGCACTATCAACGTCGGCGAACTCATCAGCGGTTAGTGGCCGGGCAGCACAACTCTGACCGTCCAGGTCCTGAGCCAGCCGTTCGGTCGCAGTCACCAACGTCGCGGCCAACGAATCGCGACACGCTATCGCGGCCACATTGCGCTGCGGATTCATCCGCAACACCAACCAGGTTCGGCGCCGGTTGGCAGCGGGTTGATCACCCACCACTCCCCACTCCTCGGGGCCCCACTCCTCCAGTGATGCCGATGCCCTGGCGGCCTCGACGCCGCCACGCACCTCTACCGACACGATTTCGACGCTATCCAGCTCAATATCGAATTGACGCAAGCTATCGGCGACCGTGGCCACCGGCACCACCGCCGTCGCCGACATTCGGTGCCGGTGTCGGCCGGACTGGTCGCCTTCACCGCCGTCGACGGCGATCACCGCGACCAACCGGCCCTGATACTCGCGGACCCCGACCGTGTCCCGGCCGAAGCGGCGTTGATGGTCGGCCGCCGGCGTACAGCCGGCACCCAACGCAGTGCCGGGGTCGGCAGACCAATCCCAAAGCCACGCGGCAACGCCGGAGATCACCGTGATGCCGTGATAGGTGACGACCGACAACAAGGTCACCAACACCGCCAGTCCCACCCCAACCCACCAGGCGATGTGCTTCTCGCCCTGCCAGGATGCCGGACAATGGCTGGCCACAATCAAGATGAGAACGTCAACCAAGAAGACTGTCGTTAACCGCGGCCACGACAAAGCCAACCCGAACCTACTCTGAGCTTTCATCGCCGCTTCCGTGATCTCCGCATCAGTGTTGCAGTACCGAACACCGCACCGCCTATCAGTAGTGCTCCGGTTAATCCACCGGCAGCCACCCATATTGGCACCATATTGCGCTCCGCGGGCGGCTTCGGCAGCTCCAGCGGTGCCGACAATTGCTTCGGTGGTTTGACCGGTCCTTCGGGCACATCCCATGTCAGTGCGGCCACCGGGTCCACCACACCGTAGCCGACCTGGTTGTCCACTCCCCGGGCGGGCGGCCTGGCAGTGTGAATCAACCGATTCTTGATCTGATATGCCGACAGCTCGGGGAACTTGGCCCGGACAAGGGCAACCACACCGGACACTATCGCGGCCGAGAAGCTAGTCCCGGCCGGCACCAACAACGTGTTGTCTGGACCGTCGATCGCGTTGATCAAGCCGTCGTCGCGAGGCGACAGCCCGATGACGTCGGTGCCCGGCGCGGAGATCGACACCCACGGCCCCGCGATACTCATCTTGCTCATCGGTTGACCATCAGAGTCGACCGCGCCGACGGTGAGTACATAGTCGTGGAACCACGAGGGAGTAACCACCGTGGTGACCGCATTCCAGTCACGAGGGTCGTCGGGCGCCAACGGGTCAAAGATCGGGTTTTGCTTGCAATCCTTCTTGCTGCTGTCGCCGGCCGCCGCCACAATCACCACGTTCTTGTCGACGGCCGCATAGTGGATCGCGGCGCCCAACGCGTTCTGGTCGATCACATTGCGGGCGCTCATGCACGTCACATCCGAGATGTTGATTACCTGAGCTCCCATGTTGGCAGCATGCACGATCGCGCGTGCCATCGTCTGGACGTTGTCGATCTTTTGCTGTGTCTGGGGATCCTCGTCGCCGGTGTACGGGTCCTTCAGTCCGAACGCCTGGCTTGTTTGGCGGATGGAAATCAATTCGACATCCGGTGCAATGCCGCTGAACGCATCGGGCGCCGGTGCGGGTGTCGGCTCGAGCGGGCGGGGAGTGCCGGGGTGATCGACGCCGATCACCTGCCGGCCACCGGAGTAACTGGGTATCGTCACCGTGCCGCCGCCGCGGTGACCCGAGGGAGCCGGACCGGGAGCCGGCGGCGGCAATGGACCAGGTGCCGGCTCGCCCGGCGGAGCCCCTTCCTCCGGCGGTGGCGCCGGAACCACCGTCACCGTTTGCGGCGGTACCGGTGACAGCGTCACGGTCTGGGGCGGCGGTGGCTTCTCCGTCGTGGGAATGGTCACCGGCCGACGCGGTACCGCCGGCGGGGGCAACGCCCCGCTGGCCGGGGCGGCGCCGATCATCGACGCCACGATGGTGCCGTGCGCGTCGCAATCCTGTAACCCGTCACCGCCGGCCATCACATAGTCACCGCCGGGGATCAGGTGCGGGAATCTCGGGTGCGGCGTCACACCGGTGTCGATGACTGCGACTTTCACACCAGCACCGCGGCCAAATTGCCACGCCTCTTTCAGGTTGAGCATGTCCATGTATCTCGGCTGCAACTGAAAATCGGTGCCGGGTATCACCCCGACCTCGGTGCAGTATGAGGTCTGCTTCATCGGCGAGACCGGTCCGGGCGGACCGTCCGGCGGCAATGCCGCCAGATCGATTGTCGGCGGCGAAATTGCGTAGGCCGGCGGCAAACCAGCTAATGCGCCCGAGGCAAGCAAGGTCGCGGCGAAGGTCGCGCTCAACGCGCGACCACGCCGCGACCTGCTGCTAGCGGTACCTAATCGCTGCATAGACGTTCATCAACCACAATGCCAGCGGGAAGATCGGCATCAGGCAGAGGTATTCGACCCATTCCACGAACTTACGGAACAACGGGCTATAGATGGTGTTCGGCACCACGGCCGCGGCGGTCAGGCCCGCTGCAGGCAGCAGCACCAGGAGCGCCGCAACAATCGAAACGGACAACGGTGACGACAACACCAGAGCATACCGAACGGCCACGGCGGCGACGATGATCACGGCGGTGCCCGCCAGCGTGATCGCCTGCCACCGGTCGACATAGGAACGGCCGCGCAACATCAGGAAACCCGCGGTGAATCCAGCAAGGATCAGCGGAAGCCAGCGCTCATGGGTGTGTGGATTGCACAGCGAAGTCAGCGACACCACCATCAGAACACCCAGCCCGACAAGCAAGCCGCTCAAGAACGAGCGGGCCCGTTCGGCTTGCAAGAGCACGTCGCGCACGGACGCGGGCCCTTCCAGGGTCGCCGGGCCGCCTCCGGACCGCACCACTGTGGTGGGCAGATCTGGACGAGCCTCGAAAACCCAGCGACTGGTAGCCGACGGGAACACCGGCAGCCGGATTCCTGACAGCCGCCGCGACAGGGCGGGTGCGGCATGGTAGAGCACGACGCAGACCAGCACCATGCTGGCAAACAACGTGACCGCGCTGGTGGCAGCCACCATCCGGGACAGGCTGGCGATTGTCGTCAGCCCACTGATGGTGATGATTGCGGTATAGATTCCCAGCCGACGGCCGGTGAACCGTAGCGCCAGGGTGGCGCCGACCGTCAAGACGCCGAAACCCAACACAGCTTGCGGGGACCCGACCGGTCCCGGCGGTGCCGCCGCGGCCGCTACGGTCAGCGGGGCCAGACCGCACATAAGCATTAGATCGGCGACACGGCGATCGGCATCCGATTCCGCGCGCATCAACAGCAACATGGCCACCGTGAACACCATCACGGTGATCACCGAGGCGAAGATCGTGGTCAACCACGTGTTGTGGTGCCACCGCCACCAGCCGAGCACTCCCGACGCAAGAATCACGCCTGTCGCCACCATGGAGGCCCCGACCTGCACGGCAACCATCGGGTCGATTGAGGCGAACCGCTTGCTGAGATTGGAGGCAACCGCGGTGGAGATGTGCTCGATGACCTGCGATCGATGTTCGCTATCGGGAATGAAGCGGATCCACAACCGGTCGCCGTCGTAGACGTCTTGTTCAGTTAGTGAATGGGCGGCGCGCAACGGCGACCCATCGACCAGACATAGCGCCCACCTGCCGCGCCCGGTGGCTTCCAGCGGTGTCTCGCCGAGTTCCTTGAGTCGGCTGTTGACCACCTTTAGCAGCGGGTCGGTCATCACCGAAACCGGAGCGTTGGCGTCGAGCAGCACACCAATCTGGACACCCTCGCCGGCCATGATGCCGACGACGACTCCCCGCGGCGACGATACGCCCTCTAGATCAGACTGAGGCGCGTCAGCTACTACTGCGGTCATCGTCCTGTACCCCCTGCGGTGGCGAATGTGTTGCCGGGTGACTGCAGCCGCATACGGGGCTGTGTCGGTGTAGCCACCGAGGCGCCGTAGCCCGCTTTGATTTGCGGCTCGACTAACTCCAAATTCATTTGCCTCGCCTTGCGACTAATGGTTGTGGTTGATGTTACTTTTCAGTTTTGTTGCTGATTGTAGAGCAGTATGACGCGTTCGCATCTTGATCGCATTTTATGCTCAATAACTTTGTTGCACTCCGGATTTCGTAAGCGGTTATCAAACTCTGCTGTGCGTTTTCCACTCGCCATATGGCAACGTGTCCAGCACCGTCTTCACCCCGACTTGCACCAGCTGTGGGGTGGCCGGACAGATTGCCAGCCAGGCCTCCCCCGAACCGGCTGTCCGTGCTTGCTGGTATAGCGCAATCCGCCCCCCCGATCCGTCTTTGAGCGACAACACCGACGCGCTGGGCCCCTTGGCGTCGTCGCGATACTGCCGCGCATATACCGCGACTTCGGCGGCGGGATCCGAGAGGGCCTGTCCAAGTGCCGCCACCGTGGAAGCGCTGATACCCATGCGCCGTAGGTCGCCACCGGAGAACACATTGAAGCCAGATTCCTGCCAGGATTTGGTTGCCTCCAGCATCTCCTCCAGCGGGACGTTGACCGCGTTGATCGCGGCGGCGTCGGCGTGGTGAATGGACTCGAGGCCATCGATCACCAGCGCAGCGATCGATGCGCTGTCAGTGACGGAGACGTCGTCCACGGTGATGTCGTTGCCTACCCGGACCGCCGATACCCAGTGTTGGCCGCGGCGGGCCAGCACCACGCGGAATTCGTTGTCAGGTATGTCGCGTGAGCCTGGTGGCTGATTCTCGTCGTCGACCACCCCGTACAGCAGCTTGCCGCGCGACAGCAGGGCGACCACCTCGAGGTCAGGGGCGGCGAGCACCCTCATCCGGGTAGCCACCTGCTCGTTGACCGTGTCGCCGACGACGATGCCCTGCTCTCGCATGATCGCCATTCCCGGATGCTCATTGAGCCAATCATTCGAGTCGGTGGATACATATGGCCGGCACCGCAGCTCGGGCGCAACGTGCCGGATATCCAGCAGCGCCTGGAGCATCCAGAAGCCGTCCACGTTGACGGTGATATCGGTGCGCGTGCTCTGTTGATCCATCCCTATCCTCAAAAGTCCTTGTGATCGCGAATGATCGCGGTGCTTGTGACTGCAGGACACGGCAGCACACCGACTACTTGGTGTGCTGCCGCGCCTGAAGTTCGGTTTTAGGCCCAGCTAGAGCCGACGGCGCTGTCGGTCTGCGCCATGTTGTTGCCGGCGGCTTGAACCTTCTGGCCGTGGGCGTTGGCCTGCTCGTAGATTACCTGGAAATTACGGCCCAACTGGGTGATGAACTCCTGGCAAGCCACCGAACCGGCGCCACCCCAAAAGTCACCGGCAGCCAGCACATCGCGAACGATGGCCTGGTGCTCGGCCTCGAGCGAGGCGGCCTGGGCGCGGATGAGAGCGCCGTGGGCGTCGACATCCCCGAACTGGTAGTTAATCGTCATGTTGATGTTCTCCTAACCTGAGAAAGCGTACGCAGCTGTGGCTTTGGGCGCTAGCTGCCGAGGATCTGCTGAGAGGCCTGCTCTTGCGTCTCGTAGTGGTTGGCGTCCCGGACCAGCCCGTCGCGCACCCCATGCAGCATGTTCACAATGTTGCGGAAGGCGGTGTTCATCTGGCCCATGGTGTCTAGCGAGGTCGCCGAGGCCAGGCCGCTCCAGCCCGCACCGGCGATGTTTTGGGAGGACGCCCACATCCGGCGAGCCTCGTCTTCCACCGTCTGAGCGTGCATTTCGAAACGGCCCGCCATGTCCCGCATCGCGTGCGGGTCGGTCATAAAGCGTGCGGTCATGCTTTTGGTCTCCTTCTGACTAGGTATGTGACTAAATATGTGTGACTGAAGTAGCTAGATCATCTGTTGTTGGCGGCGCGCTGGCCGATCAGCTGCGCGCGCGCAACCGCCGACCGAGAAACCACGGATGATCCCCCCTTTCCGTCAGCCAGCGGCCACCGGGCTCCGCATTGCGGCACGTGAGACGTTGAACCCGGACCTCGACGTCCGTATCGGCGGGGTGCGTCACGTGATACCCCCGAGCCCTGCCCCGGCCAGATAGGCAGAACCGAAACATTTCCCCCCGTGAGCGGTTCCCGTGAAACTCACGTCAGTCGCTGATCCGTCCCCCGGTTGTCAAACTGTCAGTGCGGGTCAGCCAGCGGCTGCCGCGTTGGCGGCCTCGGTGGCCGCGTAAGAACCGGAGCTTGTTGCCAGGGTGTTAACGAACATTTCGTGGATCGCCGCGGCTTGTGCGCTGACGGCTTGATACATCTGCGCGTGGGCGGCGAACTGCGCCGCGGTCAGCGCCGATACCTCGTCGGCGGCCGCCGGCACTACGCCCGTAGTGGGAGCCGCGGCGGCGGCGTTTTGGGCGCTCATGGTTGTCCCGATACCCTGCAGGTTTGCAGCGGCAGCGGCCAACGCTTCCGGTTGTGTGGTCACGAATGACATCTATGTTTCCTCCCTCGACTATCCCCGGCACCGCTCTAGTGCAGAGACTAGATGACGGCGCGGCGCCAGGTTGCTTTCTGCGACACCTGTTCGCATTTGTTCACGCGATGGCACGGCGAATTCACCTGTTGTAACGACACAGTAACAGCGGACAACGGGGTTTGAACGGCGTTTGTCGTCGCCTCAGCAAACTCACAGACACGCCGGGCACGATGGGGTTGCTGCCGCCGGTCACATTCCGCTGACCAGCAGATTTACCCTGGTGCATCGGCTGCGGGCGAAACCCCGAGCAGTGCACTGGCCAGCGAACCGACCAGCGAACCGATCTACGTGGGAACGCCGATGCCGAATCCGGCCCGATGCGGTCCGGTTGGTCGCGGTCTTGGGCCACCCCTTTGCCCCCTTCGAAGGTCATCCGGCGAAGGGAGGGCGGGCCATGACCGTCGGGCGGAAGCCGTAGCGGGGTCCCGCGCCACCGGCACCGGCACCCGATCCGGCCAACGGCATGCCCCCAAGCAGGTTGGCCGGACCAGCTTCCGGGGCAGCGCTGATGGTGCCGACCGGCAGCGGCGCGGCCCCCGGTTGCATGGCCCCCGGCAGCTGTTCACTCCATACCGGCGGCACCGATAGCTTCCCAATCGAGGCGGCATTGCCCAGTCCCCCCGACACCGGGCCACCGAGGCCCGGCATTCCCTTAGCCGCGTCGCCCAGCGCCGATGCGGCGGCGGGCGCCGCGCCGCCGAGCAATCCCAGGGTCTTCGACGTCTGAACAAAGTTGTTGGCCATGCCGATGCTGAAGTAGGGCAGGCCCTCGGTGTTGTAGATGAAGCTCGCGTAGGGCTGCAACGCGGTCAGCAGACCGGAGATCGAAGTCGGGAACGTGGTCGTCCCGAACAGGATCTGCCACAGCCACGACAGCGGCCCCTGCGACGACTGCAGGAAGGCGATCTCGGTTCCGACGGAGCTGGTCAGCGGAGCCGCCAGGTTCCCCAGCGTGGTGGGCAGCGCGGACAGTAGCTGTCGCAGTGTCTCCTGGGCTGCGCCGGCGGAGACGCCGGCGGCCGTGGCAACCGCCGCAGCCTGCCCGGTCTGCGCCGAAGGGCTGGTGATCGCGGGCGGCTCGGTGAACGGTGTGACCGTCGACGCCGTGGCGGAACTGGCCGCATAGCCATACATGGCCGCGGCGTCTTGGGCCCACATCTGCCCGTATTGGGCCTCGGTCGCCGCAATCGCCGACGTGTTCTGTCCGAAAACGTTCGTCGATATCAACCGGACCAGTTCGGCCCGGTTGGCCGCGATGAGCGGCGGGGGCACCACCGCCGCAAACGCGGCCTCAAAGGCCGCCGCGGCCGTCCTTGCCTGGGCAGCCGCCTCCTCGGCCTGGTTCGCTGCCGCGCTCATCCACACTACAAACGGTGTGACCGCCTCAACCATTGCCGCCGATGCCGGACCCAGCCACTCTTCGCCACCGAGTTGAGTGATCACCTTGTCATAGCCCACCGCGACCGAATTCAGCTCGGCCGCCAGCCCATTCCAGGCAGTCGCTGCAGCAACCATTGGCGCTGACCCCGGTCCCGAATACATCCGCCCGGAATTAATTTCCGGCGGCAACGCACCAAAATCCATCGAGCTGACCTTTAGCCGTCCCTAAATCGCCGATTTCGAGGGCCACGTAATTTCGCTTGAATTTGCGGAGTTGGTGACCCACCGAAATCACCCGCCAATGACGTTAGGCGCTTTGGGTCGATGGCGCTGCCGGCAACGTAGGCACCCGATCGGGACGGCCGAATACCGTCAGCAATCGATCGCGACAACGCGACCCCACCAAGCGTGCCGCATGCAGCCCTTATCTCTGCAGATTTCCGTGTGTTACCTGCGCCAATGCCTGGCACGGCGGATGCAACCTGCGCCCTGGACGGGTGGCGGCGGGTGGGTCGCACTGACAATGAGAAACGGCGTGGCCGCGTCCACTCCGATAAAATCCTGTCGCGGAAAAGCCCAAACCGCGGCGGGGCGCCAGCCGCGCCCGGAGCCGCTATCCGGCCGAGGGCGGCCGGGTCACGACGCTGCAGCGGAAGCCGTATTTGTGCACAAAGCCACCCGCGCTACGCCGCCCGGCACCGGCCCAGGGAATACTGCGCACAAGTCCTTCCGTGGGCGCACCCGGGACTTCGCCGATACCGGCAACCGACGCGGCTTGGCCAGTTTCATTCGCCAGCGCCGGAACGGCGGTGGTCCAGCTCGGTGGCACTGACAGCGCACCAATCGCGTCGGCGCGGGCCAAACTGGCCGACACTGCCGCGGGACTACCGCCCACCGCGGCGAACTGCGGGGTTGGATACCAGGCTCCACTCGAACCCGCCGTGGTTCCGCCCGGGCCGAACGTCAACTGTTGCGCGATCGAAACCAGCGATTGCGACATACCCAGCCCGTAGTACAGGTTTGCCCATAGCCGAACCAAGGTGGTCCGCTCCGCGGGTGACAAGGTGGCGAGCTCGGTCAATACACCCTTGAGCCAGGCGATCGGCGAGCCCGACGTGGCCACTGATGACGCGAAATGTTGAACTGCTTGGGGCGCAGCGGCGATCGGCTGTGGAATCGACACCGCGGCGGTGCGTGACGCGTTGCCCGTCAACGTCGCGGCGGCCTGCGCGACCGCCTCTGCTTGCTGGGTAAGCCCACCGCCATCGGTGGTCTGCGGCGGCTCGGTGAACGGTGTCAGCGTTGAGGCCAACGCCGATGACGCGGCATATCCGTACATCGCTGCCGCGTCCTGCGCCCACATCTCGGCGTACTGTGCCTCGGTCGCTGCGATCGCGGGCGTGTTCTGGCCGAAAAAGTTTGTCGCGGTCAGCGAAATCAGCTGCGCACGGTTGGCGGCGATCACCGCCGGTGGCACTGTCATCGCGAATGCGGCCTCGTAGGCAGCTGCTGCCGCGCGGGCCTGACTAGCGGTCTGTTCAGCCACCTCGGCGGTCACGTCGAGCCAGGTCACATAGGGCGTGACCGCTGCGGTCATGAACATCGACGCCGGACCGATCCAGCTGGTATTGGCTAGCTCGGAAACCACCAATCCATAGCCAGCGGCCGCCAGATTCAGCTCCGATGCGAGTTGATCCCACCCCGTGGCTGCGGCCAGCATCGGCGCCGACCCCGCGCCGGCGTACATGCGAGCCGAGTTGACCTCCGGCGGTAGCTTCCCGAAATCCATTCGGCGTCAACCGTCTAACGCCCAACCAGCGGAGCCGCTCCCCCGCCGTGGAACAACAACCACAACCCGCATCTTCGGCCGCCGTGTAGCAAACGACATGCGGGTTCCTCTCGACAATCATGCCCGGAGAGACCGGGGGCACGCTCGAGTGTGAGGCTATGCCGCCGAGGCGTTGGGGTGCCCTACTCGGTGCCACGCATGGCCGCCGTTGAGTCGCACCATCCGACCGCGACGACGGCGGGGTATGCCGGGCGCCCCTCCCTGGTAGTCGACCGGGGCGCGCAAGCATGACCTGCGCAAATATCGCAGCCAACGGAAGCGGAACCGGCGAACGGCGCCGCTGTGCCGTGGATGTCGGATCATCGCTCAACAGGTTGTGAGGCCGGTGGCGGGTTAAAAATCCGGTCGCGGATAATCTCACGGGTTTTCGGTGCCCGGACCAGTGTTGGCCCACGCGAATTCCCGTGGTTGGGCCGGTGCCATCGTCGATATGCCGCGTTGGGTGAGTGTCCTCGCGCCTGGGGTGAGGTGCCATGCCGATCGTGGGGAACCCCGCACGGTATCGGCCGGCAGCGGTATCGCAGGGGCCGCCAAAGGTCGTCCGCGGCAAACTGACTGCGGTGAGAACTCGCTAAAAGTGTTGCAACAGTTTCTATTTGGCTACGGCTGCGCCATCAGTGATGGAGCTCGCTCTCCTCGGGCCGGTATTGCGGGCAGTACGCGTCAATGGCCGCACCGACGAAGTAGCCGGAATGATAGCTAGGCATAGAACTGCTGTTTAGCACGTCATACGCGACTTGGGTGGCGGTCATGCCACTCGCCAGCTTCTGGCACACGACGTGCCCAGCCAGGATCGCATGTGAGGGGGAAACGTGGTCGGTAATGCCCTCGGATTGCAGCTCTGCCAGGAACTTGTCGTCATTGCTGTCGGCATGAGCGGTCGCGACCGATCCCAGGGGGGCAAGTAGTGCGAAGGCCGTAACCAATATGCGGATCAACATGTTAGGTGCTCCCTTGATGTGACACTCCTTGCTGACGTCTCTTGTGTTGGGTCTGCGGCTAGCCGGCGGGCAGCGGGCGGGCCATGACGGTCGGTTTGAATCCATACTTGGGCCCTGATCCGAGCCCGCGCCCGGCGCCCGTTCCGGCCACGGGCATGCCCCCCACCACATTTGCCGCCCCGGCATCGGGTGCGGTGATGGGTTCACTGATCGCCTGAACGGCCGGGCGCACCGCCGACGCCACCGTCGCTCCTGGCCACGATGCCGGAACGGCCAGCGATCCGACGTGGGCACCGCTGCCCAACCCCGCCGCCACCTGGCTGCCGGCACCGGCGCCGGCGCCGAGGATCCCGCCGATCCCGGGAGGTGTCGGGATGGCGGCCGCGGCGGCGGGTGCCGCGGTGTTCAGTAGTCCCGCTGTCTTGGCCATCTGGATACCGAAGTTGCCCATACCAACACTGAAATACGGCAGACCCTCGGTGTTATAGAAGAAGCTCGCGTAGTTCGAGTAGCCCTGCATGAAGGTGCCCAGGTTGTTGGGCAGCACGGTTTGACCGGTCAGGAGGAACCAGATCTCGGTCAGGATCGGATTGCTTGCCCCGATCTGTGACACCAAGCTCGACGTGCCGGCGGGTGTGGCGAGTTGTCCTAGTTGGCTGGTGATCTGGTTGAGGTAACCCTGGACCGTGGCGGCCGGGCCGGCCTGCGCCGCGGTGACTGCGGCAGCCTGGGAGGCCGTGCCTGCCTGGTTGGCGATCTCCGGAGCATTGCTGAACGCCTCGACCTTGGTGGCCGCCGCGGACGACCCGGCATAGCTGTACATCGCCGAGGAGTCTTGTGCCCACATTTCCGCGTATTGGGCTTCCAGCTGCGCGATCACGCCGTTATTCAGGCCGAACAGGTTGGTCTGCAGCGCCTGGGCCAGCTCGGCGCGGTTGGCCGCGATCAACGGCGGGGGTACCACCGATGCGAACGCCGTGTCAAAAGCCGCGGCAGCCGCCCTTGCCTGGATGGCGGCCTGCTCGGCCTGGGCAGCCGTCGCCGTCATCCAGGTGACATACGGTTGGACGGCCTGCACCATCGTCCCCGAAGCGGGGCCCAGCCATTCTTCGCTCGCCAGCTGGGTAAGAACGGTGATGTAGCCCTGCGCCGTCGAAGCGAGCTCCGCGGCCAGCGCGTTCCAGGCCGAGGCCGCGGCCACCATGGAGGATGATCCCGGCCCGGAGTACATCATCGTGGACGTGACCTCGGGCGGTAACGTGCCAAAATCTATCGCCATGTTCTGACTCCTTAGCCGGCCGCGGCCGCGTTGGCCGCCTCGGTCGCCGCGTACGACCCTGAGCTGATGCCCAGGGTGTTGACGAACATTTCGTGAATTGCCGCGGCCTGAGCGCTGACGGCCTGATACATCTGAGCGTGCGCGGCAAACTGCGCGGCGGTCAGCGCTGAAACCTCATCGGCGGCTGCCGGCACCACGCCCGTCGTGGGCGCCGCGGCCGCCGCATTCTGAGCGCTCATCGTCGCACCGATCCCCTGTAGGGTGCTCGCCGCGGCCGCCAGCGCCTCTGGTTGTGTGGTCACAAACGACATGTGATCTCCTCCTCAATAACCTTTGGGCTCGACGACAGTCCGGAGTGATTGCCGAGGTTGCCCATAAGGCTAGTTCGTTCGCGGTTCGCAGCGCCCCATCGCTGCGAATTACTTGCTGTCGGACGATTGCTATTCATTTGTTGGGCACTTCCATGCGCTGATCGGGCGTGGCATGGCGCTATCCGGCGGACGGCGGACGGGTGAGCACGTTGTAGCGGAATCCGTAGCGGACGCCCAGATAGCCCGAGCGCTGGGTGCCACGCGATGCGAGCGGGACTCCTCCGCGCAGCGCAGCGTTGAGTCCATTGGCGGGGTTCGCTTCACTCGGCGAGGTCGTGAAGTCGGCACTCATTACTTTCGTGGCGGCCTGCTCCACGGCGCCGGGCGGGCTGCCCCAACTTGACGGCACCGAAAGCCCGCCGATCTTGGTGGATGATGCAAAGCTTGCTGCGCCATGCCAATTCCAGCCACCCGCACCAAGGGCGGCGAATTCCGGTGTCGGATACCAGGCACCACCCGCGCCGGCGGTGGTACCAAGACCGGTTTGCAGCTGCTGGGCCATGCTCCAACCAAAGTTGCCTAGGCCCACTCCGAAATAGGCTTGCAGTGTCTGTCGCAAAGCGTTGTACATACCGGGGTACAGCCCGGCCCAGTTGTTATCCGGGGTGGGCAGCCCATATGTCAGGAAGTTCTGCACGTTTGTCTTGATGATCTCCCACACCGTGGGTGACGACGCGGCCGACGGCGACAACGAGGACGACATTGAAGACAACGCGAGTTGCTGGACGCCCTGGGGCGCACCGGCTGCGGAAAGCAGTTGTGGGATCGTGGCCGTGATGGTCTGAGCGGAGTCACCTATCGGCGTGGCCGCGGCTTGGGCAACAGCCGCAGATTGGCCGCCGACGTCGCCCGGGTTCGCGGTACTTGATGGTGACGTGAAGCGGGTCAACTCCGTGGCGAGCGCAGACGCGCCAGCATATCCGTACATGGCGGTGGCGTCCTGGGCCCACATCTCCAGGTACTGCGCTTCGGTAGCCGCAATCGCGGGGGTGTTTTGCCCAAAGAAATTTGTGGCGATCAACGTCATCAACAACACGCGGTTGGCGGCGATCACTGGGGGCGGCACCGTGATCGTAAACGCGGTCTCGAAGGCGGCCGCGGCCGCGCGAGCCTGGCTGGCGGCCTCCTCCGTCTGGGCAGCCGCGGCACCGAGCCAGCTGACATACGGCGCGACCGCCGAAATCATCGACCGTGACGCCGGGCCGAGCCAGGGCGCGCTGGTCAACTCGGTAATCACCGAACTGTAACCAGTTGCGGCAGTGGCTAGTTCAGCGGCCAGTCCATCCCATGCCGAAGCTGCAGCCATCAACGGCCCCGATCCGGGACCGGTGTACATCCGGCCCGAATTGATCTCGGGCGGCAACGCCCCGAAGTCAAACACCCACCCCTCCTAAAGCCGCCGGCGATCGCCTTCGCGATCCGGTTGCGGCGTAGGCACCCGGTAGCAGCTCACTGGAGTAGCGATCGGTCCCAAAACCACCACCTTTGGACTCGGACCAAGTGGCCGGGGCCGCCGTGCACACTGCTACGTTGCCGCGAACGGGTCCAGCTCGTTGACCCGTTCCGTTCCTCGAGACTCGTCGCGGTGTGCGAGGAAAGTGCCAAGGAAACGTCGTCGAGGCACTAGTGATATTGTCGCCGGCCACCGCGACGGCCACGTACGATTGTGGATCATCTGCGAATCCGCATACAGCCTCGGGAATTCCGCATCGTAGCACCGTCATGCAAGTACTGCCACGTTGCAGAAACGTTGCATAGGAAACACATTAGATGACCCGTCTGGCTGACGGCGCGAGGGATGCCAACTATTCATTTTTCGCAAACCAAGGTTAATTAACCGTTAAACAAAAGGTTCGTACTGTTTACCGCGACTTTGGAAACCGGGCGTTGCGAGTGGCGCGTCAGCGGATCGGGTTTCGTCAGTTTTCTTCAAGGAAGAGCGCCATCTCAGGGCAGGCCGCGACGCCATCGCGGATTACCTGTGCGTCCTCGGGCCGCACCTCGTGGTCTTCGAGGATCGAATAACCTGAGTCGTCAATTGGGAACAAGTCTGGATCGACGGCGTAGCACTGGGCGTGACCGACGCATTTCGAGCGCTCGAGACGAATCTTCACGGGGCTCCTCCCTCAACCCGCCGTGGCAGGCGTCAGCTGGGACCAGACAGATCGATAGGTAGATTAGCTTGCCGATCAGCCTGAAACGACCCTCCGCCAACCCCGCCGCCAAGCCGGCCGGGCCCTGTTCCGCGTCGGATCGGGTCGGCTTGGTGGCCATCTGCCAGGCGTGCGATATTGGCCGTGTCGTTAAAGCTTGGCTGGGTTGGCGATCCGCGTGCAGAACGGACAGACGGAAGACGTGAGCGAATGAGTACCGCCAGCGAAGGGCAGGCCGGCGGATTTTACCTACCGCGGCTTGAATACTCGACGTTGCCGCTTGCCGCCGACCGCGGGGTCGGCTGGAAGGCGCTGCGCGATGCCGGGCCAGTGGTGTTCATGAATGGCTACTACTACCTGACCCGGCGCGAGGATGTGCTCTCAGCGTTACGCAATCCCAAGGTGTTCTCGTCGCGAGTGCTACAGCCGCCGGGCAGTCCGCTGCCCGTGGTCCCGCTGGCGTTCGACCCTCCGGAGCACACTCGCTACCGAAAGATTCTGCAGCCCTACTTCAGCCCGCATGCGTTGAACAAGTCCCGGCCCGTCCTGGAACGCCACGCGACCGACATGATCGCGAGCATTGCCCAGCTGGGCGAGTGCGAGGCGATGGCAGATTTTGCGCGCCTGTATCCCTACCAGGTGTTCCTCGACCTTTACGGGCTGCCACTACAGGATCGCGACCGTGTGATCGCCTGGAAAGATGCGATCATCGGCGACAAACCCTTTCTCACCCGGGACGAACTCGAGTCGGGGCAGCTCGAACTGTTCGAATACCTGGTCAACGCGATTCAACAGCGCCGCGAAAGCCCAGGTTCGGACCTGCTGTCGCAGGTAATGACCGGCCCGGGCGAATTCACCGACCTCGAGTTGCTGGGCATGAGCCACTTGTTGATTCTCGCGGGACTGGACACGGTGACGGCGGCGATCGGATTTTCGCTCTTCGAACTGGCCCGCAGACCGCACCTGCGCGCGGAGCTTCGCAACGATCCGAAACAAATCAGGGTTTTCATCGAAGAGATCGTGCGCTTGGAGCCGTCAGCACCGGTGGCGCCCCGGATTACCACCGAATTCGTCAATGTCGGCGGCATGACGTTACCGCCGGGCTCACAGGTGCGGTTGTGCATGGCCGCAGTCAACCGGGACGGCAGCGACACGATGTCCACCAATGACCTGGTCATGGATGGAAAAGTGCACCGGCACTGGGGATTCGGCGGCGGACCGCACCGCTGCCTAGGTTCCCATCTGGCGCGCATAGAACTGACCGTGATCGTCGCAGAATGGCTCAGGCAAATCCCGGACTTCGAACTGCCTGCAGGCTATACCCCCGAAATCGCTTTCCCGTCAAAGACGTTCGCGCTCAAATCGCTGCCACTGCACTGGGCGTGATCCGGTCCGAACCGGTCACACCCAGCGCAGTGCAAACGATAATCTACCGACGCACCTCGGTGAGAGCCACCTGCACGAACACGCCGGTATCCTCGGCCATCAACAGGCCTCGACCACGGGGCAGCGGACCACCCTTCATCTTGCCGCGGATGAAGCCCTCGTCGGGGTCGGCGTCCATGACCAGCAGCGGCGCATTTGCTTGATGCAGTGCCCGCAGCATCGGGTCGCTGCCGGCCGAAGACCAACCACCGAAGGTGCGCGTGACGATCACGTGTAGACCGACGTCGGCGGCCCTGGTGACCCAGGGCGCAGCCTTGTGTAACGGGGAATCGAATCCGGGTGGCAGCTGCTGGATGTCGTCGACGATCAAGAAAATCTCCGGTCCGCTCCACCACGACCGCGACAACAACTCTTCGGCTGTCAACCCGGGCGGCGGCTCACGGCCGGCCAAAACGGCGGCCAACTCGCCCATCATTGCCTGTACACCGTCGAGGTTGTAGGCGAACTTCTCCACGTAGTCGGTACCCAGCGCGGTCAGCAACTGGCGGCGCGGGTCAACCAACCACACCTGCGCAGATGGGCTCCCGGCCGGAGGCTCGGGTGCGCTGCTGGTGCCCGGCGCATACAGCCGCCCGATCTCGGACATGATGGTGGCCAGCGTGGTGGTACGCCCACATTCGCGCCGACCGGTCACCATCAAATGGCCATTCTCGGCGAAGTTGAGGTAGACCGGTTGCAGGTCCAACTCCGATATCGCCCAAGCGATCCCACCTGCACCAACGCCTTGGCGAGTGTCTCGGGCGGCCAATTGGCGTACCTGGTCCACGCCGAAGCTAGCCGGCAGGCGACGCACCGGGGGCGCCTGAGCGGTGGTGAGTCGGCTGACCGCCGCAACCACACTGTCGCACTCGAACACGTTGTCGGGGGTACTGCCCAGCGCGGGGCGAGCCACCAATGTGTGCAGGCCGGCCTGTGGGTCGCTGTCGAGTCGGACATAGTTGACGGCGACCATGCCGCGCCCCGGTTTCACCGGAACTTCCTTGGCGAACCGCGAGCGCACCAGCTTGGCGTCCTCCACTGCGGCCAGACGCAGCTCGACGCGGGAACCGAACCCACTACGCACCGGCGGCCGCAGTTCAGATTCGCGATCCGCGGTGACCACCACGTGGACCCCGAACGAGGGGCCCTGGTTGATGATCACGTTCACCTGCTCGATGAGCACCTCGTTTTCTTCGGCCAGCGCCCGGTAGTTGTCGATCACCAGGTACACATCGCCGAAGCCGTCGTCGGGCACCGGCCCGGCCTCCCCACCGAACTTGCGGCGCCGGAACATCTCCATCGAGGCGATTCCGTACTCGAGGAAGCTACGTTTGCGCTCGCGCACCAGCGCCAGCAATTCGGCTACGGTTCGGCGCACACCGTAGGGATCTGTGGGCCCGGCCACCTCACCCACGTGGGGTAGGCGGGCAACCGTGGTCAAGGCGGTGCTGCTGTATGCCAGGCAGTAGAACTGCACCTGATCGGGGGTGTGGGTCAACGCGGCCGAGCAGATCAGCGTCTGCAGCGCATTGGTCTTGCCCGCGCCTCCGGCGCCCAAAATCAGCACGTTGGCGCCCGGCCCCGATGTGTCGACTGTCCACGGCGGCTGGTCGTGCTTGAACGGCCGGTCAATGATGCCGATCGGGAACACCAAGTTCCGGGCGGACCCATAGTCCTTCTGCCACGGGTGTCCGAGGAATCGGTTGACCAAGTCGTCGATGGCGACGGGTTGGGTCAGCGGAGGCTGCCACAGCCGGTACGGCTCGAAATTGATCCTGCGCAGTTGCTCGATGATGACCGTGCCGACCTTCGGAGTCCGGATTCCTTCCTCTTCCTCCTCTTCGGCTTCGGCCTGCTCCGCCTCGACAACTTCGCCGTTGGCGTGGGCGACCACCTTGTCGATCTCCGGTCCCCCGACACTCACTTCCAGCGGGGTAAATGAGTTGGTAAAGAGTTGCGGGCGAATGTAGTCGATGCTGTGCGCCAACGCCGGCGCTTCTTCGCCGTCGATGGTGACTCCCGGCTGGTAGTAGTCCCGCCAGAGGAACTCGGCCTGGAACCGGATGATGTCCTCGAGGCTCTTGCGGAAGTAGCCCAGCCCGGCTTGTGCCGGCAGGTTCACCGCATTCGGCACGCCAGCGGCCTGTGCCGCCCCCGCGGTCCGTGCCTTCAGCACCAGGCGATAGCCCATGTTTTCCATCAGTTTTTCGGCGCGGCTCTCAATCGTCTGAGACGCCATCATCAGGTGGATCCAGTAGGCACGGCCCTGCCTGCCGATCGAGTCGAGGACGTCGACCGCGGTGGGCATGATCCGGAACCACTCATAGAACTCGTCGATAACCACGACGAGCATCGGCAACGGCGGCATGTCCTGGCCGCGCGCCCGCATCCGAGCACGCACCGAGTTGTATTCCTTGGCGTCGTCGACGCCCGCGTTGTCGCACACCGCCTTGCGGCGCGCAATCTCACCCCACAGCGCGTCGAGGAAGCGTTCCATCAGCGCCTGGTCCTCTTCGAGGTCGGTGATGATCCGCGACACGTGCGGCACTCCTGCGAATGGCTTGACCGCCGAACCACCCTTGAGGTCGGCCAGCACGAATTGGAGTTCCTCCGGCGGGTGGCCCAGCATGAGCGATTCGATCACGGTCCGCACCAGGGTCGACTTACCGGAACCAGTGGTCCCCGACATGACCCCGTGCGGACCGTCGCCACCTTCGTCAAGCGACTTCATGTCCAAGAACAGCAGCTCGCCGTTGTCGGAGCGGTTACCGAATGGCGCTCGCAACCGCGACCGGCCCATCGTGTCGGTTCGGCTGCCCCACAATGCGTCGAAGTCGATGTTCCCCGGCTCGTCGATTCCGTAGTAGGACAAGATGTCTCGGGCGCCGATGTGGGCCACCCGCTGCCCGATTTCCTCGTATGCCTCAGCGAGGCGCCATTGAGCCAACTTCTGGGAGAATTCCTCCGCCTCGGCAATGCTCATCTGGTCGGTGAGAGCGAAGAACCAGCCGTTGTCGTCGATCACCATCCAGGTGTCGCGGTCGCGAGGCAGCGCCTCGATGACACCGTTCTTGTCGAACTCCAGCTTCCGCTCGGGAACGCTGGTCCACATCGGGGAACCGGTCAGGTCGAAGAAGGTCACACCGTCGATGCCCTCGGCGCTGATCACGTATTCCCACTGCGGGTCATCGACGTCGCAGATGATCACGTGGTGCGGCGTGGGCGTTTGCGCCGACGAGCTCGCGTGCCGAGGCGTGAAAGATCCTCGTCCGGCGAACAGTTCGGCCTGCTCGGCGGCGAACTCACGAACCGAGCTGTAGACCATCCGTGCATTGCCCGCGGCGTCGAACCGCCGTGAATCACCGAAATGCGGAAGCCATTTCACCCAATCCCATTCGTCCAAGTCCGAGCTGACGACGACCAGCTGCACATGGTCAGGTCCGTGGGAGAACGTCAGCTGGCAGATGATCGCGCGCATCAACCCCAGTACCTGATCGCGCTCTCCGACCAGCGCGTACCAGGGTTCGACAAGGAGGGAAATCATCTTTGGCAGGTTGTAGACAACGCTCTGGTAGCGCCCGAACTCCTGAAGCGCCTTGCCCGTCACCGGCTCCAGCTCGATATCGGTCGGCATGTTCTGGGGCTCGCCCCAGGTCACCTCGGGGCGCGTCATTCCGACGCCGACTCGCACGACCCCAAAATTCAGGTCCTTGCCATCGGGTTTGCGCTCCCACATGCGGGCCGATCCGACGGCGGCCGTCAGCGTGCTTGGGGCCGGATGGAACCACCGGTAGTTGGCGTCCATGCTGTCCGCCGACTCCTGAGCGGTCTCCCGCAGCATGTCCAGCATCAGCATGAACTGGGCACGCATCGCGTCCAACTTCGGGCGGCTCATTTGCTGCTGTCCACCGGCGCCCATGCCGCGGAACATCATCATGAAGATGCCGACCATCATGAACAGGGGGAAGATCGAGCCGACACCGCCGAAAACGTGTGAACCGCTGGCAAAGACCATGGCCACCATGCCGCCAAGCAGCCCGACCACGACGACGCCGACCACAATCAACCACCACGGCTTCCCCTCTGGCGGGGGGATGCTCAACGGCGTCGGCAGGACGATGTTCTCGGGCTTGATTACCGGGGCCTTTTCCGGTGTCGGCCGCGCAAATCCGCGTTTCACTTGGGTACCACCAACTCTGCAGGGCTCATATCCATGGGTAGCGTGTCATGCTCCACCAACGCGTCGGCTCGCGACAGCGTCGGGCCTTGTGGCAACAGCCGCAACACCACCCACGGTGCCGGGCTGGGTGTCAGGCCTAATCCCAACGCTTCGCGCGCCTCCTTGGTGTCTTCCACCCCGAAACGCGCGCCCGCATCGGTGAGCCACCACAACGATTCGGTCGTTTGAGCGGCCGGGTTGTTGCCGGTGACGGCCACGAAGTTGGCATATTCGGGACCGAAGTAGACCTGGTCGGCTTCCCGGCCACTCATGTCGGCCTTCACCAAGTCAACCACCTTGTTCATGTCCTGCGGCTTGACCGGAATGGTGGGCCCGGAAATCACCTGCACCCGGGACCGGTTCTCACCCGCAGTCCGTT
This sequence comes from Mycobacterium basiliense, assembly GCF_900292015.1. NCBI lineage: Bacteria > Bacillati > Actinomycetota > Actinomycetes > Mycobacteriales > Mycobacteriaceae > Mycobacterium > Mycobacterium basiliense. The sequence continues at coordinate 2,778,746 of NZ_LR130759.1, read as the reverse complement.
CCCACCACCAGCATGTGGACGGATTTTCCCGAATGTCCAGCACGTTCAGCGGGTCGTCGGGATAGGCAGACAGATCCAGCCTGTTCACCACCGGCATCTTGGCCAGGGCCGAGGGTTGCACCGTTATCGGCTTGGTATTCCCCGGGCGGCCGGCATTCTGCAAAATCTGGGCGACCAAGGGCGGCAATGTCTGGACCCCGTCGATCAAGACCAGCGAATACTGTTGCGGCCCGCTGATTTGCGGCGTGACCAGGATCGTCCCCACCGGGCCCGGCGCACCCGGGAAGGTCGCCTGAGACCCTGCGTCGGGCACTTCCGGCACCAGCAGTTCGGGACCAACCGGCAACGCGTCGTAGAGCGCGTGGCTCATTGGCCGGGCCTGACTGACCTGTTCGGGTGTCAGCCCCAGCGGCAGCAGCACCGAGCGATCCTTGGCGTCGATGCGGGAGCGACGTCCCTCCCGAATAACCCACGCATCACCGCCGTAGCTCAGCACCACCGCGTCGGATCCCTTCAACACCCGCCGGTGGCCGGTGAGATCGGGAGTGCCGTCGATCACGGTCACCGTCACCCCATGCGGGGAGGCGACACCCGACGATGTGGACACGGTGTCGCAAACCAGCCACGACGAGGTGGCCGGGCTCTTGGGCGAGAACTGGGACGGCGCGCCGGGGATACCCACCAGCGGTCCGTGCGGCATGGAGGCGATCTGGCTGCCCCGAACCAGATGAGGGTTTGCCGGACGCCCGGTGATCAGCCGCGCCGATGCCAGGTTCAACGCCGGGTATAACCGGTCCCCCACCCGTACGAAGAGCGCGCCCGAGTCGCGGTCAGCGATGATGGGAGAGTCGTTTATTTGACCTGACGGACTGATCAACGACCAGAGCAGCGCACCAAGGCAGATCACCAGCGAGGCAGACACCGACGCAACCACCGCGAGCGTCTGACGTCGGCCGGGTTCGATCTCCATGCGAACACGCCACCGGGTCAATGCCATCGCGGTTCGGCGGGCCAAGAACTGATAGCCCGTTACCTGCGTCCGCGTAGACAACCCCAGGCCGTACCCCGACCCCCGTTGTCCGCGGCCCTGTTCAGCCACGTTAGATCACCTTCCGGTCTGTTTGCGAACGCCTGAATATTGACCTATTCATCGGGCGACACGCTAATCACGGTGACAACCGTAGGGCACCGAAACCGACCGCGCTATGCGAAGTCGACCGCGCTGGATCCCCCAAGTATTCGCCATGTCTTTCCCTGCATGGTAGCGGCGAATCGGTGAGTCGGCGCGGCGAATCGTGCATGCCCGCGGGCACGCCCCTGACCTGCGACGCACCGGCTCAATGCAGTCGGTGTCGGGGGGATCCACCCGAGCCCGGTCGCCCTGCCCGCCGCACCACGCGCGGGTGGGACGCAAGATGGGCGACATGACTGAGCTCGCGCCCTCGTTGGTCGACCTTGCCCGGCGGTCCGGTATCGCCACCGAATACCGGGACTGGAGCGGCCAGGAAGTGCTCGTCAGCGAGGCCACCCTGGTGGCGGTTTTGGCCGCCCTCGGTGTTCCAGCGCGCACCGAGCAAGAGCGCAACACGGCCCTGGCCGCGCACCTGCGCGCGTATTGGGCCCGCTCGTTGCCGAGCACCATTGTCGCCCGCGCGGGCGCACAGACGCGGTTTTGGGCACACGTAACCCACGGCGCCGAAGCCGACGTGTGGTTACACCTCGAAGACGGCACGTTACGGGGCGGGGTGGTGCAGACCGACAACTTCACCCCGCCTTTCGATCTGGACGGACGTTGGATAGGCGAAGCCAGCTTCATGCTGCCCACCGACCTGCCGCTCGGCTATCACCGCGTGCACCTACGGTCTGGCGACCATGAGACCAGTGCCGCCCTTATCGTTACCCCGGGCTGGCTCGGCCTGCCGGAAAAGCTCGGCTCCCGCCGAGCCTGGGGCCTGGCAACCCAGCTCTACAGCGTGCGGTCGCAACAGTCGTGGGGTGTCGGTGACCTAACTGACTTGGCTGACCTGGCGCTCTGGTCGGCCTACCAGCACGGTGCCGACTATGTCCTGGTCAATCCGCTGCACGCCGCGGCACCGACAACACCCATGGAGCCCTCCCCCTATCTGCCTACATCTCGGCGCTTCGTCAATCCGCTTTATCTGCGCGTCCAGGCCATTCCCGAATTCGTCGATCTACCCAAACGCGGCCGGGTGCGCCAGCTGCACGCAGACCTGCAACGCCAGACTGACCAGCTCGACATCATCGACCGTGACAGCGCGTGGGTGGCCAAACGCGCAGCGCTCAAGCTGATCCACCGGGTACCGCGGGCCGCCGGGCGCGACCTGGCGTACGCCGCCTTCCGCGCCCGCGAAGGTCGAGCCCTCGACGACTTCGCCACCTGGTGCGTACTGGCCGAGAAATACGGCGGCGACTGGCATCGATGGCCGAAGTCGTTGCGGCATCCCGACGCCCCCGGCGTCGCCGATTTCGCCGAAAAGCACGAAGACGCGATCGATTTCCACCGCTGGCTGCAGTGGCAACTCGACGAGCAGCTCGCCGCCGCGCAGACGCGGGCGACGCAAGCCGGGATGTCGTTGGGTGTCATGCATGACTTGGCCGTCGGGGTCCACCCGAACGGGGCCGATGCGTGGGCGCTGCAGGACGTGCTGGCGCTGGGGGTGACCGCGGGCGCACCACCGGACGAGTTCAATCAACTCGGTCAGGATTGGTCGCAGCCGCCTTGGCGGCCGGACCGGCTCGAAGAGCACGGATACCGTCCCTTCCGAGCACTTATCCGGGCGATACTGCGGCATGCGGGCGGGGTTCGAATCGACCACATCATCGGGTTATTCCGGCTGTGGTGGATCCCGGAGGGAGAGCCGCCCACGCAGGGCACCTATGTGCGCTACGACCACGAGGCGATGGTCGGCATTGTCGCGCTGGAAGCCCACCGAGCCGGGGCCGTCGTGGTCGGTGAGGACCTGGGCACCGTCGAGCCGTGGGTCCGCGACTACTTACTATTGCGCGGCTTGCTGGGTACCTCGATCCTGTGGTTCGAGCTGGACCGCGACGGCAGCGGCGGCCCGCTGCCCGCCGAGCGCTGGCGCGAGTATTGCTTGTCCTCGGTAACCACCCACGACCTACCACCCACCGCCGGCTACCTGGCCGGCGACCATGTGCGGCTGCGCGAGGCGCTCGGCTTGCTAACCCGGCCCGCGCAGTCCGAACTCCAGGCTGCTCAGGCCGAACTGGCCGCATGGTTGGCCGAGTTGCGCCGGGTCGGCCTGCTGATGGACGGTCCAGACGCGGATCGGGAGACCGGGGTCGATCCGGAAAACGACGCCGAGCAGACCATCTTGGCGCTCTACCGATATCTGGGCCGAACACCCTCGCGCTTGTTGGCGGTGGCTCTGCCCGATGCGGTCGGCGACCGGCGGATACAAAACCAGCCCGGAACCACGGATGAGTACCCGAACTGGCGGGTTCCGCTGACCGGGCCCGACGGCCGCCGGGTGTTACTCGAAGACATCTTCACCGATCGCCGGGTAGCTAGCCTGCTCGACGCGGTGCACGCCCAGACGGCCCGTGCCACCAGCTGACCGGCGCCTGTTAGCTTCGGTTGCCATGGAGATCCCGCTGAAGGTGGAGGCAAAGGCGGGGGCAAAGGCGGGGGCAAAGGTCGGCATCATTGCGCCGGTGGCCAGCGGCGTCACCGCGGATCCGGACTGGATGACCGCCTTCGCGCTACATCTCGAGGCATGCGGCTTTGAATCGATCATCGTCGTCGAACACACAATCCTGGTGACCCAGTACGACAGCGTGTATCCGTATGACCGTTCCGGGGGCGTCGGGTTGGCAGCCGACTGCCCGATCCCCGATCCGCTCGATCTGCTTGGCTTCCTGGCCGGACGAACGACGCGGCTTGGGTTGGCCACCGGGGTCTTAGTGCTGCCCAACCACCACCCGGTCGTGCTGGCCAAACGGGCGGCCAGCGTTGATGTCCTCTCCGGCGGCAGGCTTCGGCTATGTGTGGGGGTGGGATGGCTTCGAGAAGAGGTCGAAGCGTGTGGGGCGGAGTTCGACAGTCGCGGACGCCGGGCAGACGAACAATTGATCGTGCTGCGGGCCCTATGGGCCGACCGACCCGAAGGCGTGTCCCACCATGGCGAGTTCTTCAACTTCGACAACGCCATGTGTTATCCCAAACCGGTTGCGCGACTCCCGATTCACATCGGCGGTCATAGCCGTGCGGCGGCACGGCGGGCCGGACGTTATGGCGACGGTTTCCAGCCCCTTGGCGTGACCGGCGCCGAACTCGAGTCGTTGATCGCGTTGATGCGCGCCGAGGCCATAGCGGCTGGCCGCGATCCGAAAGCGATCGAAGTCTCCCTGGGACACCTGGTGACCAAGATCGACAGCGAACGTGCGGGCCACTTGATCGACCAGGGCGCTGACCGGATCGTGCTGGCCATGCCGCCGGTCTCGGAGATTGATCAGGCTCACGACATCGTGTCGGACTGTGCTCAGCGGCTGGCGTCGGTCTTGTGACGCACCGCGACCGGCCGATGACCTTCCCGCTGTCCGCCCGGCCTGCGCTCAGCGATCTGGTGCACCGGTATGCGGCGCACATTGATGATCGTCAATTTGATTCCGCGGCAGCACTTTTCACGTCTACAGCGGAACTGAGGCTGCCTGACCCGCCCGCCGCGCTCGAGCCCGTTCACACGCACCGGGGGCACCGAGCCATCGCCGCGGCCGTCGCCGCCGTCGCCCACACTGTGCGTACCGAGCATGCGATCGTCGGCGAAGTCTATGACGAGCCTTTCGACCACGATTACGACGACGGCGTGCGCTCTGACCTGGCCTGCGGGCGGATCACCTGTATCGCCCACCATTGGACCCAACGTTCCGCTGAACTGGTCGACGTGGTCTGGCATCTGCGTTACGACGACGAGTATCAGCTGGCCGATGGGGGCTGGCGCATCCGTAGTCGGGCGTTGACGATCAACGCCATTGAGGTTCGACCGGTACGCCGATTGTTGCGGCGCGATTGAGCCATCGCAAAGTTGTTTGCTCCCAGCGTATTGCGGGTAGTTCCAAAAGGTGCTTACCAGCCCCATAGGCGGTCCGGCCCGATGGGTGGCAAGGAGTAGCCCTCTCTCGATCGATTCGCCTGGACCAAGTGAGCTGGAGCGGGTGCCAGGACTCGTGGTGGTCGCCGGCGTCGCATTGGCCTTCGTTGTCTCGATGGCCACCGTGGCCATCGGCCAGGTGGGGGTCGGAATCGCTGCCGCCATCGTCGGGTTGTTTGTCTCTGGCGGCGGCCTGTCCTGGCTTACCATGCAGCGCAGGCGAATTCGTGAAGCCGAGTGGCATGCCAGTTGGGGCGGTGCCCGCCGCTGAAAGCAGTCCGAGAGTCGGTCAGGCTAGCGCCGGGACTCCGGGGATCAGTGCAAAGCAGCGAGGTTGTCCACCGAGCGCCGCACCTCAGAGCGCAACACCTTGGCGACGAGGCGTCCGATCGGGCCACTGAGCAGGCCGCCCGTCAAGTCGGCGGTGAGATGAAACCTCGATCCCGGGTGGTTGGCGGCGACGGTGGTCGCCACCGAGATCCGCACTCCGCCTCGACCACGCCCCCGCAATTTGATTGACTTCGGTTCGTCGTAATCGGTGACGGTCCAGTGGATCACTTTGCGGAAGCCTTTGACCTTGATCAGCGATGATGCCTGGGTTCCCTGGTCGACCGTCGACGGCACCGTGCCGCGCCATCCACCGAAGATGGTCATCCATTCGTCGAACCGATTCAGGTTGGAGGCGATCTTCCAGGCGGATGCGGGTGGCAGCTTGGATGAAGTGCAGACCTGCACACGCGCCATGTCTAACCCGTTTTCCTACTCGATGTTTGCTCACTCTGCGTTCGGGCTTAGATACCCGTCGGCCGCGGGGGGATAAACCCCTGCTGGGCCGCGCGAGACGTGCCATCCGGTGAAAACCGGGTAGGGGAAGTACCTGGATGTACCCCGCTTCTACTCGTGGTCCGGTTGCGGCTGGCCTCCGGCCCAGGCGGAGTCCAGCTGCGTGGCGACATCGATAACCTGCGCGGCCTGCGACTGTGGGGTGTCAATTTCCTCAGCGACGTACTGCGCAATAAATCGGCGGATCTCGCCGTCAACGCCGGCGAGGATGCGTAGCACCTCGCCGCGGATGGACTTCGATGACACGTTGACGGTGATGTCGGATGGCCGTGGTTTGGCGACGTCCACTATCAGCAGTAGCGGGTTGGCCGCGCGCGCAGTAGCACGCAGCGCGATGTCCCCGGCGACAACAAAGCGTTGCTTGTCCAGCCGCAAATCCAGGAGGAGGTCGATTGACAGCGGAATGTGGATCACAAAGGTGATGAGGTCGCCCAGCTTCCGCGTCACCCGGGGCTCGCGGATCTTGACATTTGCGCTGACCTTGGCGATTCCTCCGGGCCCCTGCGCGATCGGCTCCATGGCGAACTCGCTGCCAGCGATCTCCGCGAATGCCGCCGCGACTCGGTCCGGGGTAACTGCAACCTCGAAGAATCGGCGGCCGAATTCTTCGTAGGTGACATAGTCGTGATTTTGCATAGGTTTATACCGTCTCATGTCACCCGCCGGAACGGCCGCTGATCCGCTCGCGTCGCACTAATTTCGCGGTCAATGCGGGGCCAGAGCGGTCTGCGCCGTCGACAGTGCGGTCCGCGACATGTGCCGGTGCATTGTGAACAACGCCACAAGCGGCCACTTCAATTCGGTGTGTCGGGCGGCCGCCTGCCACGCTTGGAGTACCTGGAGGTGTTTGGAGTCTCATGTGCGCCTACGAAAATGCTGAGCAGCGCTCGGCCGCATCGCGGTTCGAGGCGCTGCTCACCTGGCTTGGTGGCGGACACTGGCATGAGTTGGGCGAGCGTCATGAACGATCCACACATGCGGTCACCGGTGCGGTAGTGGCGTTCGGCACCCTGTTGGCCTGGCTCTTAGCCGCGCTGGCGGTGAACGAGGGGGCGGGCTGGCCGGCGTGGGGCGTCATCGCCGGGACCCTTGTGTTCGGCCTGCTGGTCGGGGCGGTGACCCGCGGTACCGCCGGCGGGGTAGACCGGAAGTGGTCGGGCCTTGTGGCCCGCGCCGCCATCGCCCTGGCCGTTGGCGTCGTCGTCGGTGAGCTTGCTGCGCTGGTCGTGTTTTCCGGATCAATCAATCGGCATCTCGATGAAGGCGCTCTGCGCAACGCCGAATCGGCGCCGGCAGTCGCCCAGGCGTCAACATCCCTTCAACAGGACCGGGTAGCGCGCGCTTCGTTGGACAACGCGGTCGAACAGGCGCGCGGTCGCCTGGACCAGGCCCTGGTGGTCGCACGATGCGAATACCATCCGACGCCGGGTTGCCCGCAAACCAGGATCACCGGCGTTCCCGGTCGGGGTCCCGAAACACGCACGGCCAATGAGTTTCTCGCCGATGCGCAGCGCGAGCTGGACCGCGTGTTGGCGGCGCGCGATCGTCAGGCCCCCGCCCTGGACGCCCAGGTGGCCAGTGACGAGCAACGCCTGACCGAAGCACGCCACACGGCAGTTGCCGATGCGGGCCGTGGCTTGGGCGCCCGCTGGGTCGCCATGAATGAGCTGACTTTGGCCAGCGCGGGCGCGCTGGCGCTGCGGTTCCTGACAATCGCGTTCTGCGCGCTGGTATACCTGCTACCGCTGATTCTGCGGGTGTGGCGCGGTGAGACAACCCACGACCGCCACGCGATGGCGCGCGCCGAACGTGAACGCGCGGAACTAGAGGCCGACACCGCGATCGCGATCAAGCGGGCCCAGGTGCGTAGCGCCGCCGAAATCATGTGGGCCGAGCATCAACTGACCCAGACCCGGCTAGCCATCGAGGCCCAGGCCGAAATCGACCGTGAACAGCAACGTCGCCGTGTCATCGAAGCGCTCGAAGCCCCGGTGCGCGCGTCGGTACAGCGTGCCGTCGATCCAGTGGAGGAACAGATGTATCTGCCGATCGCCGCCGAAGCAGAGGCCGCCAGCCGAGCGGTTGCCGAATTGCCCGCCGGATCGGAGAGGACCACTGCTGAGCAACCCGACCACCTTCCCGTGCAGGCGGAAACGGGGGGCACGGTGCAACCGCGCGAGGAGGAGAGCGGCACCGGGCTGATCCCGTCGATTCCGGACGCCACCAAAGCCGCGGCGCGCTGGATTCGTCCGCTGGTGCCCCCGTTCGTCGCGCGTGTCATCGACAACACGACCCAGCCGCTTCGGACCGCACGCCAGGTGTTCGAAGAAGTCGAGGAAATCGCCTTTTCCTTCAAGCGCACTCGCAAAGTGACGGTCAATTCCGAAAGTTCGGACACCGGCGAGCAACCGACGCTGCAGTCCGTGGCCGCTGATGCGGCCGAGGGCAACCGGATCGCATCGTCACGCGGCGAGCAATCGGGCGGGCCCCAGAGCGGAAACTACGATCGGCTCGATACCTATGATCGCCATCCCTCACTGGGGCAGGCGCAACCCCACGACCTTGCCGGATTGCCGGTTGGCTCGACGGCAAATGAAGGCCAGCGCGAGCTGGTTGGCCGGGACGAGCCGCGCGAGCTGCGTTCCCCTGAGGGGCCGCGCCAGCTGCCGCCCGGGAAGTAGATCCAGGCCGGCAGACTGGGAGCAGGACTGGATTTCGTGGATTTCGTGACCAGAATGACAAAGTGACGATATGAAGGTCAGCCTGTTCTTGGCGGACGCCGCGCATGCCGACGCGCAATCAGGAAAGGTCCATGCGCTGGGGATCGGGTGGCGGCAGTGCCAAACTCCCACTCCCCCTTTCGCATTGGTCCTTTTTCTGGACATTGACTGGGATGAAACCAACAGGCAGCACAATCTGAAATGCCAATTGTTGACTACCGACGGCGAGCTGGTTGTCGTGCCCGGGCCGCACGGGCCGCAGCGGATCCTGTTCGAAGCATCGGCCGAGGCGGGCCGTGCCCCCGGGGCAATCCACGGTACCTCGGTGCGAATGCCGCTCACTCTGAACATTCCGGCCGGAATTCCCTTGGAGCCAGGAATTTACGAATGGCGGGTGGAGGTGGAAGGCTACCGGCAAGCGACGGCGGTCGAGGCGTTCGTCGTGACCGGCGGGGGTCTTCCGCAAGCTACTTTCGATTGACGTTCGATCGTTAGATCGAGGGTGTGACAACTAGTTTCGCTATGCCTGCGCTGCTGCGCGGTGATTCTCCGGGCTTTCGAATACGTTGCCAGGCAGCCAAGCCGCCGTCGTGCGGCGCTGCCATGACGTCATCGAACTGCTAGTTCGAGATGTTCCAGGCGTCGCACCAACATGCTCGGTAACCAGCGTCCGACATCGTCGACCTCGATCGTTGAAGTCTGCTCGAGCAGGATCCTCAGGACAATCTGCGCTTCCATCCGCGCCAGCGCGGCGCCCACGCAGAAGTGGGCCCCTTTGCCGAAGCTGAGGTGACCCCTGCCTCCCGGACGGTCCAGCCGGAACTCGTCGGGCATTGGGAATTGGGCCGGATCCCGGTTGGCCGCCCCCCACAACAGCAGCAGGTGAGAATCCGCGGGCAGTTCGACCCCGCTCAACGTGGTGTCGTGGCGTACGTGCCGGTAGTGGGCGCGAAATGGCGGCTCATAGCGCAGGGTCTCTTCGAGGAATGTTCCGAGTAGCCCGGGCTGATCGCGGACTTGTTGCTGAATGTCCGGACGATGTGCCAACATCCAGGCCGCACTGCCCAGCAGGGACGACGTGGACTCACCGCCGGCCGCGAACAGGGTGACCATCATGACCTGGGCGGTGAGGGTGTCCACTTCCCCGGAGGCGCACGCGGCGGCCAATTCGCCGACCAGGTTATTTTGTGGATCGGCCGCGGCCCGGTCGAACTGTTCGGTGATGTAGCCGGTGAGGTCCATCACTGCGACACCGGCCGCGGCGAGCAGTTCTTCATCGACCATGCCCTCAAGCAGTTGGGTGGCCGCGTATCCCCATTGCACCAACTGGGCGATATCGGCATCCGGCAAGCCGATCAGTTCAGCCACGACCATCATCGGTAGTCGGTTCGCCAGTGCCCCCATCCATTCGATGCGGCCATCCTGCAGACCGGACCACCAGAGCCGGTCCGCCGCCGCGGTCGCAAACTGTTCGATGGCGCGGATGCGCTTGCCCGCCAGGTGGCGTACCAAGAGTTTGCGGTGCAGGGCGTGGGCGGGGTCGTCGGCGGTTGCCAGCACATGAGTGGGTCCGCCGAGTGGATCCATCTCGAACGGCTTGACGGTGCCGTCGGCGGTGTAGGTGATCGTGGCGGTCAGGTTGGAGGAGAAGTCCTCCGGACGGGCGATGGCGTCGTTGACCGCATCCCAACTGCACACCGCAAAAAACTCGGAATCATTGATGCGGTGGACCGGACCCGCGGCGCGCATGCGCTCATACATCGGATACGGATCTTGCAGGGATTCGGTGGCAAAGAACGGGATGGCATCGCTCGCGACTGTCATTTCTCTAGCCTGACGGCGGGATAACTGCACGTCAACGGCACCGAGTAAGGTTGGGACGGGTGCCTTTTGGGGCGGCCGGCAGTTGTCTCACCGGGTATGCCGGACCTGCGGATACCCGAAGATGTTGGACCACGATTGTCTCAACATAAGACTTCGATGCAAAAAATCTCGGGTCGAGTGGCCACCCATCCCGAGTCCACAGCCGGTTCACTGGCCCCACCGCCGCGATTTCAGGGGTTGCCCCCAGAACCGCCGCTACCTCCGGCTCCGCCTGTCCCACCGGTGGTGGGATTCGGACTTCCGGAAGGAAGGTTGCCGGGACTGCCCGCCTGGCCACTGCCAACGACACTAATCGTGCCGCTGCCGGGGCCACCCTGCCCGCCGTGCCCGCCGGCGCCGCCGGTGCCACCCACGCCGGTGCCAAGGGGCGGGACAAGCTTGTTATTGCCGCCGCTGCCGCCCTTGCCGCCGCTGCCGCCATTGCCGCCGAAACCGTCACTGCCGGTGCCGCCAACGCCGCCGTCGCCACCTTTGCCGCCGTTACCGGGGGCGTCCACCAGTGTGTTGTCGCCGCCTTTGCCACCAATACCGCCATCACCGCCCTTGCCGCCGGTTTGGCTGCCGGTGCCGCCGGTCCCGCCTTTGCCGCCATTGCCGCCGTCGGGGTTGCCTCCGCCGTTGCTGTCGCCGCCGTTACCGCCGGTGCCACCGGTGCCGCCAACGGTACCGGCGCCGCCCGTGCCGCCGGTACCGCCGTCGCCACCGTGCGCGAAGGACAGGCCGCCGACATTGCCATTGCCGCCGGCACCGCCGGTGCCGCCGGTGCCGCCATTACCGTCGGCCCCGGACGCGCCGGCGGTACCGGTAACGGAGCCAGCGCCGCCGACCCCGCCATCACCTCCGACGCCGCCGGCGCCGCCATCCCCGCCTTGACCGCCGTTGCCCGCGGTCGGATTGCCCGACACGGCGGCGGCGCCGGTACCGCCGGCGCCGCCCTTGCCGCCGGTTCCACCGGCACCGCCTGCACCCCCGTTGCCACCGACTCCCTGGCTGCCGTCGTTGTACCCGGTCGCCAACGCGTGGCCGCCGGCTCCGCCGTTACCACCCTGGCCGCCGGCCCCACCGGCGGCGCCGTCCCAGCCTTCCTCGCCGGTGCCGCCCGCGCCGTTGTTGCTGCCGACGACGCCGTCGGTGCCGGAGATGCCATTGAGGCCATTGCCCCCGGTACCGCCCCTGGCGCCTAAGCCGCCAGCACCGCCGTTGCCGCCGTCTCCGCCCAGTGAGCCACCATCACCGCCCACACCACCGACGCCACCGTTACCGCCGGCGCCGCCCTTGCCGAGCAGTTGTGTGTTATTGGCGCCCGGTGAGCCGTTGCCGCCGGCGCCACCGGTGCCACCTTTGCCGACGGACCCGGCGGCTCCGCCGTCGCCGCCGGCGCCTCCATTGGTGCCGTTGGTGCCGGTGGTGCCGCCGGGTGCACTTGCGTCATCGCCGCGGCCGCCGTTGCCACCGTCACCGCCGCTGCTCCCGATGCTTCCGGCTTTGCCGCCCTCGGCCTGGCCCCCGGAGCCGGTGCCGCCCGCTCCTCCTTGGCCGCCCACGCCGCGGTCGCCACCGTCGCCCCCGTCGCCGCCTCGACCGTTACCGCCGTTGGCAAACGAGCCCTTGGCACCATTGCCGCCGCTACCAGCGTTGCCGCCGGTGCCGCCATCGCCACCCACTCCGCCCTTGCCGGTGTCGCCGCTGTGAAAGCCCTTAGCCACCGCGGCCGAGCTGGCGCTGCCGCCGGCCCCGCCGTCACCGCCGTTGCCGCCGCTACCCCCCTGGCCGCCGTTGCCACCGTCGGTGCCAGCGGTGCCGGCGGCCGTCGCATTGACGCCGTCAAGGCCTTTGCCGCCGGTACCGCCGGTACCACCGATCCCGCCGTCACCGCCATTTCCGCCGCTACCTGCCAGGGCGCCGCCGGCACCGCCGACGCCCCCGGCACCGCCGGCGCCCCCGGTGTGTCCGGTACCGGCTGCCATCTGCCCGACCTGGTCGGACCCGCTGGCACCGGCTTTACCCGCTCCGCCGTTACCACCATTGCCGCCGTTGCCGTATCGGCCACCGGATCCGCCGTTCCCGCCGTCGCCACCGTCGGTGCCGGCAGCAACGGCGTCGGCACCCTTACCGCCGGCACCGCCGTTGCCGCCGCTGGCGTGAGTCGCTCCGGCCTGGCCGTTCTGGCCGTCGATCAAGCCGGTGCCGCCGGTTCCGGCCTTGCCGCCACTGCCGGAATTGCCGCCGTTACCGCCGTTGCCGCCGTGACCATCAGCACTGCCAGCAAATGTCCCGGCGGCCCCTTTACCGCCGTCACCAGCTACGGCTCCAGCACCGCCGTCACCGCCGTTACCGCCATTGCCCTCGACGCCGCCGGAGTATCCGGCCGCCTGCGCCTGACCGCCCATCCCGCCGTTGCCGCCGGCCCCGCCGTCCCCGCCGTCCCCGCCGTTGCCGCCGTTGGTGCCGCTGGAGCCGGCCATTGCAGCGTCGACGCCGCCGGCCCCCGCGCCGCCGTTGCCGCCGTTACCGCCGTTGCCACCGGTGCCGCCGGTGCCGCCGGTGCCGGCCATGGCTCCCCCCATACCGCCGTTGCCGCCGTCACCACCACTACCGCCGCCTTGTCCGTCGGCACCCGAAGCTCCCGGTGTCACCTGCGCGCTGCGGTCCAGACCCCGGAGACCGTTGCCGCCGTCACCGCCCCTGCCGCCGTCGCCGTAGAGCCCGCCGCTGCCACCTTGACCGCCATGACCGCCATTGGCGCCGGCACTGGTCGCATCGGCGCCCCGGCCGCCGGTGCCGCCCGCGCCGCCGCTGGTGTCGATCGCTCCGGTCACGCCCGCGGCACCCGTCGTGGAACCGTTGCCGCCAGCCCCACCGGCCCCGCCAGAGCCGGGATCGCCGCCGTTGCCGCCGTGGCCACCCAGACCGCTACCAAATTTGGAGAATGTGCCCATGGCGCCATCTCCGCCGTTGCCGGCGGCCCCGCCGACGCCACCGTCACCCCCGGCACCGCCAGCACCTTGACCGCCCAGGAAGCCGATCAGGCCACCCTTGCCGCCGATACCGCCGGCCCCGCCGACACCACCGTTGCCACCGTTGCCGGCGTCGCCGCCGGCACTGCCCAGTGCGACCCCGTCGGCCCCGGCCCCACCGGCCCCGCCGGTTCCGCCGACACCGCCGTGGCCGCCGGCGCCGCCAGCGCCGATCAACCAGCCGCCGTTCCCGCCGGCACCGCCATTGCCGGCATCACCGCCGAGCCCGCCAGTATCGCCCGTGCCACCCACTGCGCCGGCACCGCCGTGTCCACCCGCGCCACCGTGTCCACCCGCCCCCCACAACCCAGCGGTACCACCCGTACCGCCATGGCCACCGGTGCCCCCGGTGCCGGCCGCCGGGCCGCTACCGCCCGCTCCGCCAGCACCACCGTTGCCATACACCCGCCCGCCGAGGCCGCCATCGCCGCCGATGCCACCGTTGCCGGAACCGTCACTGGTACCGCCCAAACCACCGACTCCGCCGGTTCCGAACAGCCGGGCATTGCCACCGACACCGCCGGCACCGCCGTCTTGGCCGCCGGCACCACCCACACCTCCCGCGGCACCGTTGCCAATCAACCCTGCAGCGCCGCCCGCCCCACCGGAACCGCCGTGACCCATGGCGGACGTTCCGCCGGTGCCGCCGATCCCGCCGGGACCGGACAGCAACCCGGCGTTTCCGCCGGCTCCGCCGACGCCCCCGTCCAGGCCGATGCCTTGCCCGCCGGCCCCACCGACGCCGCCGGCGCCCAACATGCCCGCCCAGCCGCCGGCACCACCCGCGCCGCCGCTGAGCATGCCCTGCCCGCCGGCACCGCCTCCGCCACCATTGCCATACAGCAGCCCACCACGCCCGCCGATACCGCCGGCCCCGCCGACACCGGACGCGCCCCCCGCACCGCCGGCTCCGCCGGCACCGCCGTGACCGAAGAGACCCGCGCCCCCACCTGCGCCGCCCGCCTGGCCGACCCCACCGGACCCGCCGTTGCCACCGTTTCCCCACAGCAGCCCACCGGCTCCACCGGCCTGCCCGGTTCCGGTGGCCCCATTGGCGCCGTCGCCGATCAGCGGGCGGCCCAATAACGCCTGGGTGGGTGCGTTGATCAGGCTCAGCGCATTTTGCTCTATAGCCTGCAGCGGCGACACGTTCGCCGCCTCAGCGAGCCCGTATGCATTCGCACCAGCGGTGAGCGCGTGCACAAACCTTTGGTGAAGCGCCGCCATCTGCATGCTGGCCGACTGGTACTGCTGGGCATGCGCACCGAACAGCGCCGCGACTGCCGCCGATACCTCATCGGCCCCAGCGGCGAGCACCGAGGTGGTTGATCCGGCCGCGGCCACATTGGCCTGGGCCAGCGAAGATCCGATGCGGGCCAAGACGGCCGCCGCCCCTGTCATTAGCTCCGGATCCACCCACACGAACGACATTTCCACACCTCTCAGCAACCTATCCAGAAATCCACGGAACAGCTTGAGCTGCGGAAATAGAGAGGTCAACGGCATTGCGGCAAGTTGAAAACAGCAATTTGCAAACCTGATCTTGGTCCGTCTCAACTCGTCGGCTGGACCTGCGACTACCGCGAGAAACAGTGATATTTTCGTCTCACGATTGGAAAATCCTGTTGATCGGTTCCGAACCGGAAGGACACCAACTCAGTGCCCAGCGACGACTGGCTCGTTGGGGGCGATCGTCGCGCCGCCGCCACCGAACGGATTTACGACGCCGCCGCCGACCTCATTGCTCGCGATGGACTCAACGCGCTCGACATCGACAAGCTCGCAGTCCGCGTCCACTGCTCACGCGCGACCGTATATCGCTACGTCGGAGGCAAAGTCGAGATCCGGGAAGTGGTGCTGGCCCGTGCAGCGGCCCGCATCGCCAATTCCGTGCGATCGGCGGTGGAACACCTGACCGGAAGGGAGCGAGTCGTCGAGGCGGTGCTTCAATCGGTCCAACGAATCCGGTCCGACCCACTCGGACAGCTCATGATCGGCTCGATCCGCGGCGGCAGCCGCGAAGTCGCCTGGCTCGCCGAGTCACCGCTGCTCGCCGGGGTGGCCAGCGATCTCGCCGGACTCGCCGCCGGTGATCCGCAATCCGTGGAATGGGCCGCGAAATGGATAGTGCGCGTTGTGTTGTCGCTGATGTACTGGCCAGGCGAGGATGATGACGCCGAGCGCCGGCTGGTCGAAATGTTCGTCGCGCCCGCGTTTACCGCCTAGTTGAGCCCGGTGGGCAGGTCGCTACTCGTCGCCGAAATTTTCGTACAGTTCGGGTAGGAAGCCGGCCAGATGATTCATTTCCTGCGCGCAATGGATCAGCAGATTGCGGGCGGTGGACTCTGGCGTACCCAGAATCCGAGACGCAATGGCACGCACCGCCTTTGAAGCAACCCCGGGGGCTTTGCGCACCTCAATGTGCGATCCGCCCATCCAAAACCGGGAGCGCATCTCGGCGCCGCTAGGCGTCGAGCGCACGTGGTGCACGAACCAGCCGACGTCTACCGGGGCATCACCCGAGCCCAACCGCGCACAGATTGCCACCGCATCGTCGCCATCGTCCGGTAGTCCCATGCTGGCCGGTGCGACGAATTGGATAGCGCCGTTGAGCAGTGTGGAGCCGATGTATTCGCTGATCATCGAACGGCGACCGATGTAACGCTGCGGGCCTTGCCTGCCGGCGTCGTCGCCGTCCTTCCATGCCGCGGAGAGGTGCGCTCTGGGATGCCACAACTTGTAGCGACGGGTATCGCAACCATGCCAGCCGAACCACCACGCCCACATCGCGGGGGTAACCCCGGGCATGTCGGTGCGGACCGAAACCTGAAAGCCGCCGTCGGGCAGCACCCCGTAGCCATTCTCGGTCTGCTGGTAGCCCTCGTCGGCGAGCGCGGGCGCGTCATCGAATGCCAACAAGGCCATCCCGCCCTGCGGTCCGTGCTGCAGCGCCTCGACGACATGAGCTGGCAGCGAGGCCATTTCGGGTTTGAAGTACCTGCCGAACGGGGTCTCGGTGTCGGTGTCGCGGTAGCCGAGATAGAGGTCGGTGGCCATCAGATTCGTCCCATCCAACTGTTGAACAGTCCGTCGGGGTCATAGGTGGCTCGCGTCTTGTCCAGCCGAGCCATCGCCTGGTCGGTGGCGAACCGGGCCGGACGCTGGCCGAGGTTTTCGTCGGCAAGCTGAATGCCGGTGGCCAGGTGGGACATCGCAGCCATATTGGATCGCGCCCAATCGCCGTACTTGGTGTCGTCGGCGGGGTCTTTCCACGAGCCATACAGCGCCAGATAGATCTCATCTTCGATGCTGTAGGCCATGTCTTGGCGCGCCGGCGAGGGGCCCCAGTTCAGCCACAGAAAGTGCGATGGGTGCGGTGGCAAGGTGTCGAGGATGTTCCCGATGCCCGGCAGCAACGCGTCGGCCGACGCCGACGTCCACATGTTGTCCGCTGTGTAGCGATGATCGGCGAGGTAATGCGTCATCACGACGTCGTACCAGGTCGGTAAATCCGTTGGCATATAAGGGTTTTTGATCAGCGCGCGGTCGACCACCGGGCAGGAGTCGAATACCGACAACGCTTCGCGCGCTTGTTCTTCGGAGTCTGCGAACGCCGGCGAGGCCATCAAGATGACCGGGCCGTCGAGGCCCATTTCCGGGACGCTACTGGTGGCGAGAATCTGCATCTCGACGCGACGGTCCACCTGGGCGCTGACGCTTCGGGCCCACCTGTACACGTCGTCGGCCACCTCGAACGGGTAAACGTACACGCTGGTGCCGCAGACCGCCGGGCGCGAATACAGCTTGAGATAGAACGCGGTAACGACGCCGAAAAACCCCGGTCCGGCGCCACGGGCCGCCCAGTACAGATCGGCGTGATTGTCTGCGTCACAATGGATCTTCTGGCCGTCGGCGGTAATTACGTCCAGGCCGATGACGCTCTCGCATGCCGGACCGAAAACCCTACTGTTCCACCCGTAACCGCCCTGCAGCAGATAGCCGCCCAAGCAGACGCCCTTGCAATGTCCGCCGGGGAAAAAGAGACCTCGTGCTTCCAGGTCGGCCATGAGCACGCTGCCGCCCTTACCGGGGCCAGCAATGGCGGTCTTGCTGTCGACGTCGATACTCGCGTGATCGAGGCGGCTCACGTCGAGCAGGAGCGCGCCGTCGCGCAGATGGCTGGCGGCGAAGCTGTGCCCACCCGAAACGACACTGACCTTGTGGCCATTGGCCTTCGCGTAGCGCAGGCCCGCGACGATGTCGTCGCCGTCGGCGGCCTGCACAATCACCTCGGGATAGCGCTCGGGCACCCGTTGATGCCACACCGTTGCTCGCCGGGCCGCTTCATAGCCGTCATCGCTGCGGAAGAAATGCCGCCCGGCCGGTAAGGCGTTCATCTGCATACTCCTTGTTCCGTAATTCGGCTCCTATGAGACCGTAATGCGGATCACTATAGTGGAATGGTGCCCCGGACGGAACGAAATCTGCCAACAAATCGGGACGAAGGCATCCAGGTGCTACGTCGGGCGGCGGCCGCGTTGGACGAGATCGCGGCCGAGCCGGGCAACTTGCGACTTGTCGACCTCTGTGAGCGCCTGGAGCTGGCTAAGTCGACCACCCGCCGCCTGCTGGTTGGACTCGTTGAAGTTGGTTTGGCGAGCGTCGACGATCGCGGTCGGTTTTCTCTGGGCGAGCGATTATTGGGTTTCGGCAACGCGACCGGCGCTCGCGTTGCGGCGATGTTTCGGCCGACCATCGAGCGTGTGGCCGCAGCAACTGGCGGCGAAACCGTCGATCTGTCGATTCTGCGCGGCCAGCGGATGTGTTTCGTCGACCAGATCGAGTCATCGCACCGGCTTCGCGCGGTTTCGGCGATCGGCATCCGATTCCCCTTGAACGGGACAGCCAATGGAAAGGCGGCTCTTGCGGTACTCGACGACTCCGACGTGGCGGCCGCATTGGAACGATTCCCGCCCGAGGTTGCGGCCGGACTGCGCCGCGAAATCGATGAGATACGAAGCACCGGAATAGCTTTCGACCGCGATGAGCATACCCAGGGGATTTCGGCGGCCGCCATCGCGCGAAGAAGCGTAGATGACAGTGTGATCGCGATTTCGGTCCCCACACCTACCGAGCGATTCGTGGGGAAAGAGCAACAGATCATCGATGCGTTACGCATCGCCGCCGATTCGCCGGCGTGGATGCGGTGACGGCGTTCAACTCCGATGCTTAGCCATTGGCCACGGGCATGGCCGCCAACAGCTGACCCCACTCACTGCGAGCCGCGGCCTGAGCATCGGGGAAGCTGGCCGGTGCGGTTCCGGAATCACCGGCCAGTTGGGTTAGTGCCCATGCCATGGCAAACAACGAAACCTTGTGACGTTGCGCGGCGTTGAACAGCTCTTCAAAGGCCGTCTCCGACGAGCAGCGCCGAAGGCCCATGAGTATTCCGCGCGCGGTATCGAGAATCCGGCCAGAATTCGGGCCGCAGGACATCCGGGTGGGCGCCGAGTTCACCGTCATGCGTTGCCTACCTCCGACCGAAATCACCCATCCACCCCGAACGAATGCGGAGGTTTTTGGGGACATCTCGCTAGCGTGAGCGCTGCGACGGCCCACCGTGCAATGATTTGTGCAACCACCGCCGCTCGGCCAGCTTGTCGGCGATATCGGTATGCCCTTGTGATCGTCTTGATGCCGGCTACGCCGGCGCATCCTCCCGCTAGCGGCCAAACCCTAACAAGGATCTTCGCCGTGCCAGGCACGACGTCTGCGGTTCACGGAGCGCCAGACCGCGGTCGATTCGCAGCCCGGGTAGCCTGCAAGCGCTACGCGGTCGCCGCATCCGGCAAGTCGGTCAATGAATTTGGCCCTGATACGTCAGGCCTTGGTCGCTCCGGTCAGGGACCGAGCACTCGCCGGGTGTAGTTGTTGAGGAACGCGCGGTTGGGGTCGAGGCGGTCGCGCACCGCAGCGAAGCGGTCCCAGTCGGGGTACCGGTCGCGAAGTGTGGCGGCGGTCTGATAGTGCCGCTTGCCCCAATGCGGCCGTCCGCCGAACTCGTCCATGATCTCTTCCACCGCGCGGAAGTAGGTTTCGTACTCCATACCGGTGAACTGATGCACGGCGATGTAACAGGTGTCCCGGCCATGAGCGGTGGACAAGAACGCATCATCGGGAGCGCTGAAGCGGACCTCGAGCGGATACATGATCGGCAGTTTGCGCCGGCGTACCAAGTCGATGACACGCTGGACTGCAGTCCTCGCGTGCTCGCGCGGAATCGCGTACTCCATCTCCGTGAATTTGACGTTGCGTGCGCTCGCGTACACCTTCCAACCATGGTCTTGGACGCTCGATGGCGACATCAGGCTCGTTAGCAGACGGTTCAGTCTCGGTGCCGCACTAGGAAACTGCCGACCGGTACGGCAGATCAGGCTCAGCCCGGCGTTTTCCACATGGTCGCCGATCCTGCGCTTCCACGCGGGCGTCGGCCGAGGCTCCTCGTCGCTGCGCCGGGTGGTGCGCGTCAGCGCGGTTTCGGCATAGGGGAACACGAAGAATTCGAAATGGTCGTTGCTGTCGACATGTTCGTCGAGACGGTCCAGTGTGCCCGCCAGCGGCCGCAGTTCGTCGTCGCGGTGCAACGTGAATAACGGCACGACCTTGAGGGTGAGCTGTGAGATGACCCCGAGGGCGCCGATGGATACCCGCGCGGCCAGGTAGTCGTCGCCCTCCGACAGGGTCAGTACGTCACCGGACGCCGTGACCAGCCGCAGCGACACGATCTGTGCTGACACGTTGGCAAAGCGCGCTCCGGTCCCATGTGTCGCAGTCGCGGTGGCGCCCGTGATCGACTGCTTGTCGATGTCGCCCTGGTTTTCCAACGCAAGCCCGTTCTCGGCC
Organism: Mycobacterium basiliense; assembly: GCF_900292015.1. Classification (NCBI taxonomy): domain Bacteria; kingdom Bacillati; phylum Actinomycetota; class Actinomycetes; order Mycobacteriales; family Mycobacteriaceae; genus Mycobacterium; species Mycobacterium basiliense. The sequence continues at coordinate 2,758,247 of NZ_LR130759.1, read as the reverse complement.
AATTGCGCGAAGAGCGGATGCAGTTTGGCGCCCCCCTCGACTGTGGCTAACCCGGCCGCAGAGTCCACCTCGAGGATCCGCTGCATGCCCGTCATGTCGATCATCACGCCGTCTGTGCACGCGCAGTCGGTGAACGAATGCCCGGTGCCGACGGCACGCACCCGCTCACCGCGCTGGGCCGCTTTTGCGACAACCTCCGCCAGTTGGTCCTCCGAGGTTGGCCGGACAATCTCTGACGGCGCGCAATACTGCTCGCCGGCCCAGTTCCTCCACACCGTGCTCAATGCGCTAGCTCCCTTACTACCGACTCGGCCACGGTGACCGCGTGCGTCACCGTCTCATAGTTGACGTTGTCCGGCGTATCGGACATCTGATGGTAATTCGAAAGCGCCTTATGGCGGTCAATCGACGAGAAGCAGGCGGTCGGGTAGCCCGCACGACTCATGATCACCGCATCGGTGCTGTTGCGCGACCGCATGCCCCGTCGCAGGGGTGCATTGGCGCGCTCGGCGGCGCGGATCACGAGATCGCGGAACGGCCGGTAATAATAGTCTTCCATGATCGTGGTGCCCTCGCCTTCGAGCATGATCAGCTCGGGTGACCCGACGGTGTCGAAATTCAGGAAATAGGTGCGGTCACGGTCCAGTTCCGGCTTGTGGCGCGCCATGAAACCGTAAATGCCACCTTGCAATTGCTCCTCTGCGCCCAGCGATACCAACAGCACCCGCACGCCTTCCACCGGGCGGTCGCGTAACCGCTCGGCCAGTGCGACGATCAGCGCGACGGCAGACAGGTTGTCGTTGGCTCCCGGGACAATTGGGCTGCGAGCAATGTCGGCAAACGCCGCGACTCCGATCGCGCTCATGGCCGCCCCCGCGAGCATCATCTTGGGGCTGCGCCGCCACGCGCCGAGGCCGGCGACGGCCGGCGCCAGGATCGACGGCCACCAATTTGGCAGGGAGGTGTCGATGCGCTCGACGATCCCCGGGAACCGTTCGACAAAAAACCGTTGATAGCCGGGCTCGAAGAACATTCCGCTGTGTGCGGCGTCGTGGTGGGCGCACACCACCACCGTCCGTGCACCGGCCGGGTCACCGGCTTCGGCTACCACATTCCATGTCGTTCGCGATTTGTGAAGGGTCTTGCGCACGACGCGCACTCCGTTCGAACAATCGTCGGCGATGGCCAGTCCCGCACCCACACCCGCCAGCGCTGCAATGCCCCGTAAGCGGCGACTGAGCAGGCCGGCAATCGCGGCACCGACTCCAATCGCCGACAACGTGGCGTGCAGCTGCGGGTAGCCGTCGTAGAACTGCTCCTCTTCGATCCGTGCATGCCGTGCCCCGGCAGCGCTGAGCCATTCAACGATCCGGGCCGCCGATTCCTGCTCACCGGGCTCGCCGGCAGCACGTTCAATAGGGGCGAGGGCCTCGATGACCTGACGCATCGTGGCCAGCTCTGTTGGCGAGGGGGTGGTCGCAGTCATAATGCAGCTCCTTGTCGCGCGGGTTCGTCACCAGCCGGACCAGTCATGCAGTCGAGAGCGGTTGGGTCATCAGAGAATCGACCATCAGAGAAACGTGCACCCCTCGCCGCGGTAGGTGGGGACGGCGTCGATGATCCGAGCGCCTCGAACCAGATACAACCGGTCGAAGCGCTCACACAGTTCGCCGGCTTTTGTGTGACGGAAATAGACCTTGTCGCCAACCCTAAGCGACCGGGCGACGGCACCGGACAACGGCGTCTGGACCTCGCCAGTGCCCTCCATAGGATCGAGTTTCAGCCCGCTAGGCAGATATGGCGTGGGCATGCGATCCTTGGCGCCGACCCCACTGGCCAGGTAGCCGCCCCCGAGCGCGGTCACCGTGTTTCCGTTGGGACGGCGGCACACCGGTAGCGCGAACATTGCCGCTGGTTGCAAGCTGAAGGTCGAATAGCTGTCGAACAGCGTGGGCGCGTAGAAGCCCGAGCCGGCAGTGGCTTCGGTGATCTCCGGCTCCTGCGCAACCAGCTGGAGGTCGCCGGTGCCGCCGGCATTGATGATCTTCAGGTCGGCGACCTGGCGCACCAGTTCAACGGCGCGCGCGCGACGCTCACGTAGCTCCGCAAACGACTGCCGCTGCATCCACGTCACAACGGCATTTTGGGCGAATTTGCCTGACACATTGTCGCCGAACCCGGCGATATGACCTTCATAGGACATCAGTGCCACCAACCTCAGCGACGGTCGGCGCTCGATCTCCACCGCCAGAGCTCGGGCCTGCTCGGGCGTGTGCAGTGGGGAGCGTTTGGGGCCGATCCTGAGCAAGCCACCCGCTCGCCAGTAACCGGCATCAAGGTCTAGGCACAGTCGGAGCGGTTGGGCTGTAGCCGCTTCGAGCAGGTCGAGGTGTTCGAGGCTGTCGACCATGATGATCGGTGCCCGCTCGGGATCCGCAGCCGTCAGCTCACCGAGCTCACGAAGTCCCGCCCGATCGGCCGTCGGATAGGCCAGTAACAGGTTGTCGAAACCCTGGCCGGCCAGCCAGAGGGTCTCCGCCAACGTAAAGGTCATCAGACCGTCGAAACGTTCCCGGGAGTCCAGGATCTCGCGCTGTAATAACCTGCAACGCAACGATTTCGACGCTACCCGAATTGGCTTGTCCCCCGCGCGGGAAAGCAACTGATCGGCGTTGCTCCACATGGCATCGAGATCGACAAACGCAAACGGCGCGTCCTGGTCGGCGAACGCTTCTTCGTACCGCTGCAGCCGACCTTGGACATCCAGCCTCACCGGCTTGTCGGTACGTTGCTCGCGACCTACCTCATGCACGCCGTCACCCTACTGACACGCGGACCATTCCGACAGAGGTTCGGCGGTGTTGCCTCACCGAGCTCAGTCAGGGAAGCAGCATTATGTGCGATTTGCCTTCAAAGTTGCCAAGTCTTGGGCAGATTCCCCTTGGCCAGGCCAATCTGATGGGGTCCTGGCTAGGGCGTTCCATTCGTCCCGTTTTGGCCGAAGAGCAGCCCTCCCGATCCGCCACTACCGCCAACGCCCGTACCGGTACCGTTGCCGCCGTTACCGCCGTTACCGATGAGCACAGCGCTTCCGCCGCTACCGCCCGCGCCATTGCCACCCGGGGCTCCGTTCCCGCCCGCACCGCCGCTACCGAAGAACAGCGCGCCCGACCCGCCAGCGCCACCCGCACCCTGGCCGTAGGCACCGCCGGTCCCGCCGGCACCCCCGTTGCCGAAGAACGCCGAGGCGGCGCCGCCGTTACCTCCGGCGCCGACGCTGGTGCCGCCACCTGCTCCACCTGCTCCTCCGGCCCCGCCGAAACCGAAGATCACGCCGCCGTCGCCACCGTTGCCGCCGGTGGCATAGAGCACTCCGTTGGTGCTGGTCGCTCCGCCGTTACCGCCCGCGCCGCCGACACCGAACAGCAGGCCAGCCCGACCGCCATTGCCGCCGATACCGCCCACCGGTTGCGTATCAACCGGCGTCGCGGCAGTGGTACCGCTGCCGATCCCTCCACCAGCGCCGCCGGCGCCACCGAATCCGAGCAGCTGTGCATCGCCACCGGCGCCGCCAAAGCCGCCGGAACCCGCATAGCCGGTGGTGGTGGTGCCGACCCCGCCGGCGCCGCCGAGTCCGCCGTCTCCGCCGGCGCCGCCCACGCCCAACAACAGACCACCGGGGCTGCCGGTACCCCCGAGACCGCCGACCCCACCATTACCGCCGTCCATCCCGGCGGCCGCGCCGTCCCCGCCGACCCCGCCGTCACCGCCGGCCGCACCGTCGCCGAACAACCCGACGGCGCCGCCGTCACCGCCCGAGCCACCGTGACCGCCGGGGTTCGCGAAGGCTCCGACACCGGCGCCGCCCGCGCCACCCGCTCCGCCGGCACCCGGCGCGCCGGCCACCAGACCGCTCTGGCCGCCCAGGCCACCCATGCCCCCGAAGCCGCCAACGGTCTCGGTGGTCGAGTCGCTGAGCCCCCCGGTACCGCCGGCGCCACCGGCGCCGCCGAAACCGAACAGCGCCGCGCTACCGCCGCCGGCTCCACCGGTGCCCCCGACACCACCCGCGGAGAGGATGGTCTGCCCGACCGCGGTGGGCGGCGCTACCCCACCGGCTCCGCCGGTGCCGCCGGCACCGCCAAAGCCATAGAACAATCCAGCGCCGCCGCCATTGCCGCCGTTGCCGCCACTGGTGCCGACAAAACCCGCCAGTGGAGCGCCGCCCCCGTTGCCTCCGGCCCCGCCGGAACCGCCATTGCCCCACAGCAGCCCACCGTTGCCCCCAGCGCCGCCGTTGAAACCATTAACACCCGCAACGGTGGAGTTACCGGCGGCGCCGCCGTTGCCGCCATTGCCCCACAGACCGGCGCTGCCACCGTTGCCACCGGCTTGGTTGGTCGCCCCGGAGCCACCGTTGCCACCGTTGCCATACAGGAACCCGCCGTTACCGCCACTCTCCCCGGTTCCCGGCGCCCCGTCTGCGCCGTTGCCGATCAGCGGACGTCCGAACACTGCCTGCGTAGGCGCGTTGATCAGGTTGAGCAATTCCTGTAGCGGCGAGACGTTGGCGGCCTCGGCAAGGGCGTAGGAACTCGCTCCCGCCGTGAGTGTGTGGACAAATTGCTCGTGAAATAGTGCGGCCTGCTGACTCAGCGATTGATATGCCTGTGCATGCGCACCAAACAGCGCGGCAATGGCCGCCGATACCTCATCGGCGCCGGCGGCCAGCACCGCGGTCGTCGGAATAGCGGCGGCGGCGTTGGCCGCGCCGATCGACGAACCGACATTGGCCAGATCGGTTGCCGCCGCAGCCACCATCTCTGGCGCTGCGATGAGATACGACATCGGGACCTCCCACCACCTCACGGAAACCCGGCGGTCGCCCGGTCACCATTGAACCCTCGGCAAAGGGTATCGCTATCGGACCGACGCACCGCGCATTTCCGGTCGACCTACCATGCGTTTCGTTAGACGGTCGCGGAACGTTTCAGCCGTCGGGAAAAGTGCCGAGCATGCGACCGCAGATGGTGGGCGCAAACGCTAGGCGGACTCGGACTCCGCGAACTCGCAAAACGCGGTGTACGCACGTGCCCCGTGAATGGTGGCTGGTCCGCCGTGCATGAGGATGGTCACGCCGATCGCCTCGGCCGCCTCCTCGACGGTGGCGCCCGCACGCACCGCCGCTTGGGCGTGCGATGCAATGCAGCCGTCGCAACCTTGTACGACGCCGATGGCCATCGCCATGAGTTCCTTAACCTTGCGGCTGAGGACCCCGTCGGCGAACGCGGCACCACTTAAGGCCGCAAATCCCTTGTAGACCTCGGGGATCTGTTTGCGCAACGCGCGATGTTGGGGCAGCAACTCCTCGAGAACCTCGTGATGATGTTGGTCTGACATGGCCGCAACTATACCCCTATGGGTATTTGGGGAAGGCGCCGGGCGTCGGGGCGCGCTGACGCCTGCGACTATTCGTTGGAGTCCGTGCTTTTCAGATCGTCGATGGCCGCCTGCAGCCTGGCCGTAACTTCGTCGGCAATCGGGACGAGCTTCGGTTCGCCGGTAACGTCGGCCAACATCTGCGGGTTCATCGCTTCGATAAGCATCACGCCGGCCTGCTCGGGGGCCGACCGCACCACAACATTGCACGGCAGCAGCGTGCCGATCTGGCGATTCACCCCTAGCGCGCGGTGGGCCAGCGGCGGATTGCACGCGCCAAGAATCAGGTAGTCCTCCATGTCCTCCCCAAGTTTGGCTTTCAGCGTCGCTTTCACATCGATCTCGGTCAATATGCCAAAGCCCTGCTCCGCCAGCGCCTCACGAGTGCGCTTGACCGCCTCGTCAAAGCTGGTACGCAGCGTGGTCGATAGTGCGAGAGTCATAACCGATGCCTCCATCATTTCCAATGGTTTTCGCGTGTTGTTGGGTGTTGTCGGGCATGTTCAGGCCAGCGCCAAGAACAGCTTCTCCAACTCGGCCTCACTGAGCGGCGCCGCGCCGTCGGCCTTAGCACCTGCGACACATTCCTTGAGCCCCGTCGCAACGATCTTGAATCCAGCGCGGTCGAGCGCGCGTGACACCGCGGCAAGCTGGGTAACCACGTCCTTGCAGTCACGGCCCTGCTCGATCATGGCAATCACGCCGGCAAGCTGCCCTTGGGCACGGCGGAGCCTATTGAGCACCGCCACCATGCTGTCCTCGTCGCCGATCACGGTAGATCCTCCCGTCTCGTTGGTTCTGTCCAGCATAGTACCCGGGGGGGTATATATCGCTAGTGTTGCTTACAGCGGAATATACCCCATCGGGTATCCGTTCCACCAGAGCAGTATTCCGCAACGAAAGGACGGAAAGCGCCAACCGTCGATCTTACCCACGACACGTTCGAAGCCGCAGTTACCACTAATTCCCTTGTACTAGTAGCGTTTTAGGCGTCGCATTGCCGTCCTTGCCGATCGTTCGCCCCCACCTATGATCGGTCGGCGCTCGCCCATCCCGATGTGCTGCACGCCAAAGTCGACACTCAGGCCGAGCAAGAATTGGCCGCCGCGGCCGGCATTCGCTCGATTCCAACCATTATGGCGTTCCGCGACGGTGTACTGGTTTACAGCCAGCCCGGCGCAACGCCGCCGGCAGTGCTGGAAAACCTGATCAACCAGATGAAGTCGCTGGACATGGCCGAAGTGCGCGCCAAGATCGCCGCCCGCAAGGCAGAGGCGGTCGGTTGACGGGGCGGCATCAGAGTACGGCGTTACGGTCCTCGGCACGTGTGCTGTCGTCGCAAATCGACATCGATCTCCAGGAGTATCTTCTCGGGGTGCTGACCATGTTCCGGGGCCGTACGGGCGCCGGCGGGATTTTCTTGAATTACACTGGCGCGGCCAACGATCCGGTAGGACTGACCGTGGTCGTCGACGTTGGCCACCACATGCCCGTTGAGCCCGGCTTGCGGATTCGTCCTCGAGCATCTTTCGCCAGTGCACCAGGTCGCGGTCCGTGCGTGCGGGACGAGACGTTTGGCTCCACCGGAAGTTCTCGCCCACGGGCGGAGTTCTATCTGCCACGGACTCAGGCAGGTGCACTTGCCGGATGAACGACACGTTGGGGTTTGTTCCGGGCCTGTGGGGGTGTCTAGTACGGTGCTGGATGCGGCGATCGCTCGCTGGGTGACAACAACAAAGCTGTTGTGACACAGACGATTGCAGCGGTAATGCCGGTAGCCGATCCGGCGTGGTAATGGAGCGCGGGAGGTCGAGCGCCGGGGGTTGAACCTGCGCTGGCCGCGGAAGGGACTGAGGAATTTGCGGCATTGTGCGGTCGACGTTGCGGCCAGCGGCGACACGTCGGGGGCTTGGGTAGCTTCGGGTGGTCGTTGATGGCCGTGTCATTTTGGGCGGCTTGGCCGCCGGAGGTGCATTCGGCCCTGCTCAGCACCGGTGCGGGGCCCGGCCCATTGTTGTCGGCGGCGACGGAGTGGAAGTCGTTGGGCGATCAACATGCGAGGGCGGTTTCCGAGCTGGAAGAGCTGCTGGGTTGGGTGCACGCTGGGGTGTGGGAAGGCCGCGGCGCCGACGGTTTCGCGGCCGCCTGCGCAGCCTATCTGGCATGGCTGACGAAAACGACCGTTGACTACCTGATGGCGGCCGCGCTTCTGGAGACCACCGCAGCGGCGTACGTTAGCGCGTTGGCGATGATGCCGACGTTGGCGGAACTGACTGAAAACCAGGAGATTCGCACGGTATTGGTGGCGACGAACTTTTTTGGGGTCAATACGGGTTTGATCGCGCTCAACGAAGCCCACTATGCGGCGATGTGGGAGCGGGCCGCTACCGCAATGACTGTTTACGAGGCAACGTGTACCGCGGCGGTGGCGGCGGCCCCACCCCCGTTGGGGATAGAACCGGTCGTTGGTCAGGCGCACGCCGAACCCCGGCAGGCCATGCGTCAGCCGTTCTCGCCGGACTCGTCCCCATCGCCTTCGCCGTCGCTTGGCGGGCGTGCGGACAATGGACCGATGCTGGGATGGGACGAACAGGAGTTGGGTTGGCGGCTGGGATACGACGTGGTACATGATTCGGATTGCGACGACCCGTTTTGGGTCTGGGATGGTCCAGCGGAGTTGGAGCCCGATGAGCCGCCGTTTGCCCTGAATTCGTTGGCTCCACAGCGGTCTTACGTTCCGGCGTTACCACCCCGACCCCTTCCGCTTCCGGTTGGGGGAGGCGGCGGCGGGCGTGCTGTGCGCCCCGCATGTGATTCCGCCATTGTGGCGGATCATCCGACCGAACAGCACCGCGTACCGCTCGGCGGACCAGTGCAGACTGGCGCCCGCGGTGCTGGCGCGTTCGGTTTCGCCGGGACTATAGACAGGGCGGGCGGCACGCTCGGTAGTGGCTTAACTCTGCTAGAGACCGCGGGTCCCGACTGCGGCCTGGCGGCGCCGCTGCTGCCGGCTACTTGGGGTCAAGGGAGCGGGTTGCTGCCCTAAGCGATGGGTTGCTCCACGGTCTAGCAGGTGAACTACTAAAGCATTCAACAGCTTTAGCCGGGAGATCGCCTGCGGTACCCGAGTCCCCCGACAGTCGTGAGCTTCAGACCACCTCGGTTGCCGATGAGCACGCGGATCTCATCGGCGAACGCGACCGGATCACCGTCCGGTGTGCACCCGACCGGCTGTGCTGTGCCCGGGTACACACCCGAACTGGCCGGCGCCGCAATGGCTGCTGGTCGCCGACGCGCGATGTCCCGCCCATCGGTGGTCATGGATCGCGCGATCGTTGATGTGGGAAGTCCCCTTGGATACCGGTGTCGGCCACCGGAAATGGTCGAGGGTGCGTTTGTGTCGGTCGGCCCTCTGCGCACGTCCAGACCCATCCTCGCGGTGCGGAATTGGACAAGCATAGGAACACGCCTACCAGGACCGGTGCGGCTCGCAACCCGAGCAGCAAACCGTTGTGCCCGCATCCGACGACTCGCGCTATCCCCTTTTTCTGGACAGCAGTCCGTTTCGGACTCGCGCGAGGCGGCAAATGGATCGATGCTCACCCCACGCCGGACCCGACATGCCCTACTGCTCAACAAAGATTAGTTCCGATCATGTTTTACGGCCATGTTGTTGCCGATGGTTCGGGTTCCTACACTGGACGGATGTCTAGAAAGGCGGTGTCCCCACGCAGCGGTCCCGCAACTCGAATGACCGCCGCGGAGAGCGCAGGTGTCGGCCGCCGTTCGGATCGTCGACCGGGCCAAACGATTCGCAAGGTCCTTGACGCCGGGTTGGAAGAACTGCGCGATTCGTCGTACGCCGACCTGACGATGCGTGCAGTCGCCTCTCGCGCCGGGGTTTCGGCGGCCAGCGCCTATACCTACTTTCCTTCCAAGAGCGCACTGGTGGCGGCGGTCTACCTGAGGTTTCTGCGTGAGCTACCGCTACATACGGATGTCAACGACACGACCAAGACACGGGTAAGCGCCGCGATGCGCGATATGGCTGTTGTGGTCGCCGACGAACCCGAGCTCACCGCTGCGTGCGGAACGGCACTGATGGCCGATGATCCTGCCGTCGCGCCGCTGCGTGATCAGATCAGCGAGGAGGTCGCGCGCCGGATCAACGCTGCGCTGGGCCCGGGTTGGCCGCGCGCGGTCAAGTCCACACTGCACATGACGTTCGCGGGCGCGCTGATGACGGCACGGTTCCTGAGCTACCGGGAAATCGCCGGACAGCTCGAGGAGGCAGTCAACCTCATCCTCGGCGCATCTGTTGCCTGAAAGCCGGAAAGTACCGTGGCGGCTAAGGAATTTCCTTATGTCGATGGCAACAACGGCGGGCTCTTCGTCATGATGATCGGTCGCGCAGCTGCCGATGCAGCCCACCGCGGTAACCGCCCTGCCCGAATCCGGACGCCGTCGGTTGTTGCACTCATTTCTGGTCGACCGTGACCGACCGCCACGCGGCAGCGCCGACCCTCGCCGCTTCCTCACTCGATGGATCGGGCCGGCGATCGCCTACCCACAGCTGGCAAGCCCCACCGATGCGGCGCGTAACCTGGCTCCGCCCCGGGCTCGTCGGCGGTCTTCGGCGGCCTCCTGATCGGCGGATGTCGCTGCCCGCCGGCAGTCCGTTCGAATCCCGAAACTCAGCGGATTCCCGAGTTTTCGAGGTAGCAGACGATCGCGTTGGTCAACCCGCGGCGGGCCTCGTTCAGGTCGGAGTAGGTCCCGAGTTGCTTCTCGGAGGTGATGCCGCGCATCGCTCCCGGGATGAACGCGGCGACTTCGTTTACCCGGTTTGGATCGACGTCGAGGCCGGCAAATGCCTTTTGGCAGGCGTGTGCCCAGCTGCGCTGCCATGAGGAGAGTTCGGCAGCGGTACGCGGATAGTTGCGCTCAAGTTCCTCACGGTTGTTGGGCAGCGCCCTGCGCAGCGTCTCGATCGCGCGGGAATGTGTCGATGTCAGTCCCGCGTACAGGGTGTCGATGATGAGGGCAACTCGCTCCCGCAACGGTCCATCGGTGACGGCGTTCGATGGGAGCTCGCCGCGGCGTTCTGCCGTGCGGTGCAGCACCGCAGCCCAAAATCCGTCGATATCCCCGAACTGATACTTGACCGCACCCCAGGTCGCGCCGCACTCTTTAGCGATCCGATTTGCCGAAGCCGCCCCCGGATCACCGGAGGCTAGTGATCGCAGCGCGGCCGCCAACATGCTCTCGCGCGTTGCCAGACCGCGCCGATTGGTACGCCGCCCGTGCACCTCTACTCCAGCCATTCCCGGCATGCTAGCGGGCGCGTTTCGACTTTGGTGGCGATCCCGCCGCCCACATCACCGTCCTATTCGCCCCGAAACGACGGAACATATTCGGCCCGTGCCGAGTCCGGGCTGATAAGACCGCCGCACTGGCTACCATGCCGGTGGCACGGGCACGGGCACGGGCATGCGAGAAGTTGCTCCGTCGCCGAAGTTCGGCGATCCTCTACCGAGCCGACGTTGGATGAACCGAACAAGGGAGTGAGCTTGGTGGGCCTGGGACAACTCGCGCTCGACAGCGCGCCGGTTTTTGGTGGCGTAATGCTGGCCGTTGCGGCCGGGCAGTTCAAAGGCCCCGACTACCGCGGGCTCATCAAGCAGGACATGGACCTACTCGACCGGCTGCCACCGGAGGCGACCCAACGTCGGGCGGAACTGCAACGCACCATCGATGCGCGCATCGATGAGTTGGTGGAAGCGTCCGACAAGAGTCGGGCGCTGCGCCGAGCCGCCGCGTCCTACCAGGGTAATTGGCGCGACATCGTGCTCCTGCTGTGTGTGGTGCTGTTCGCGATCGTGTGGTGGAACGTCGATCACAGCCGAGCCAATTGGTTGCCGACGTTCATCCTGCTGATTGTGCTGGCGGTGGTGGCCGCCGGCTACGCGGCACGCGGGGTGATTCGCGCCGCGGCCACAACGGTGCTCGGCCGCCGGCGGGACAAGCAGAAATCGCCGCCCGCGGACCGGGCGTCCTAATTTCCGCCGACTCCGAAGGTTTCCAGCATCTCCACGGCCGCATCGATGCTGGGCACGATGGTGAGCCCGTAGTGGTTGACCACCTTGGCCAGTGCGTGGGCGATGTGTGGGCCAACCGCTGTGGCGGCGAGAATCTCTTCAGCCAGCACGATGCCGTTCACCAGATGCGCCGCGCTCAGGCGGCCATCCGCGGTGACCTGGTAACGCCAGTCACCGATCAAGATGCGCTCGGGTTCCGACCTAAAAAATCCACGTCGGGCCGGCTGATGGACGACTCCGGGAACCGCGCAGAACACCTTGACCACCATCCCGACTCCGCCGGGGCCGGCCAAGGCCGCCCCCACGGCCCGACTCACTCGCTGCTGGTCGTAGCCGGTCATCAATCGCTCATCGGGAGGACGAACGACGGCCTGATGCTTTGCGGTTCGCCGCTGCGACGCACCGCGGTTCCGGCCGCGTAGAACTCGACCGTGTGATGTCCCCACGCATAGTTCGAGATGGCGAAATGCACACCCACGACCCCGGTTCCGCCGTCTCGCTCGGCCTCGGCCTGCATACGGGACATCGCCAGCTCCCGGGCCTGGTAGCTGCCCTGCGTCCACTGCGGCATCTCGACGTTGCGACCAACCTGGCTCAGTGTTTTCAAGAAGCCCTGAACCGCGATGTGGAAAACACAATTGCCCATCACGAAGGCGACCGGGGCGAATCCGGATCGCAGCAATGTGGTCAAGTCCTGGCCGGACAGGTGACTGGTGAATGCCTGCCCGTTTGCGCGGCGAAATGCTCCAGGTTTGGCGCTGTATCGCACGGCGGTCCCGACCGCAATGAACTCGAGATGCTGCCCCTCCCCCTGATGGCGCCAGTCGAGGCGGACCCCAACAACTCCGTCCGCACCCACCGCATCGGCTTCGGCCTGCATGCGCGACATCGCATTCCAGCGAGCACGGTAGGTCGCTTCGGTGAGCACCGGGAGCTCCGACTGCTGCCGTAGACCGGTGAACTGATAGCCCACGTGATAGACCGAAACTCCCATGACGAGCTCCATGGGTTCGAATCCGGCGCCGTGCAGGAGCGCGAACTCGTTGATCGACAGATCAGAGGTGAAGACCCTCGCAGCGTGGGATAGCCGTTCGCTCGCGACTGGGTCGAGCTGGTTGGGTTGCATGGTCAAATACCCTCCTGCGGTCCCGGACAGCCTAGGACGCAGGTCGGTGCCGCATACGCATTATGTGCGACATCCACCAGGCATGTCGTGCAGACAAGTGAGCTGTCGGATTCGCGACGGAAATCCGGTCAGTGGCCGATCGGAGGCAGCCCGGAGTCCGACGGTTGCCTGCCGTTGCGCTCGACACCGCACTCCAGCAATTCTTTGAGCGCGTCGGCGAATCCGTCGGCCAACTCCCACAGATCGGGGATCAGGTCGGGGCAAGAAATGAGACCGATCCCGAGTCCACCGTCGAGTGACATCACGGTGATGTTGAGTCCCGCGCTCCCCAGGATCGGACCGAGCGGATACATGGCGTCGAGGTGGCATCCCAAGAAGTACAGCTGCGCCTGCGGGCCCGGCACGTTGGACAGGATCAAGTTGTAAGCCGGATTCGACGACATCGGAATGTGCGGCAGGATCCGCATGGCCGCGCCGAACATCGTTGGGCCGCCGAACTGGGTCCAGTCGTGGAGCAGGGTGGGGCCTATGGCGCCCGTGTGGTCTTTTGCAGCGGTGTTTCCCGCTGCGATGGTGCGGATCCGTTCGGCGGGATCACCGATTTGGGTATCGACCCGGCAAAACATCCACGTGGTCTGGTTGCGTCCGGGCCGGTCAGACTTGCCGTGCACCGACACCGGTACCGTCGCAACCAGCGGGGTGTCGGGCAGTGCGCCGGATTCAAGCAAGCTGCGCCGCAGCACGCCCGCGCACAAGGCCACCACAACGTCGTTGACTGTCACCCCGAAGCGGTCTTTGACTCGCTTGACGTCGCGAAGATCCAGTTCGGTGAAGGCGATGTTGCGGTGCCGACTGACGGTGCCGTTGAAAGGGGTCGGCGGAGCGGAAAACGGCGCGGCCATGGTGCGGCCGTCGCGCGCCCGCATTAGCGTTTGCGCCAACGTGACCATCGTGGACGGCAACAGCGTGGCTAATCGCAACGGGCGCAATGCAAACCCTTTCAACCCGCTCGCCGCGATCTGCAGTGGATTGCCGGCGCCCGCTCCCGGCGCGGGCCGAGGAGGCAACGCGTCGGGCTGCAGGCTGCACAAGTGCGCCAGCAGGTTGGCCCCGGCGACCCCGTCGACAACGGCATGGTGAACCTTGAGCATCAGCGCCACGAAGCCGCTACGGGCACAGCCCTCGATCACCCACATCTCCCACAACGGGTGATCGCGGTCCAGTGGCAGTCCGGCGATGTACCCACAGACCTCCGCCAGCTCGCGCCGGCCTCCCGGCGAGGGGACCCCCACCCGCCGGACGTGATGACGCAGGTGGAAATTTTGGTCGTCGACCCAGACCGGATGATCCAGGTTCAACTGGTTGTCAGCCAGCTTCATTCGAAACTCGGGCACCGCATACACGTGCTGCTCCAACAAGGCGCGGAAGCGGCTGTACGTGTAGCCGCCCGGCATCGTCGAGGTGTCCAACTCCAATATGCAGCACACATTCAGTGGCTGCGTCGGCGTCTCCAGGTAGAGAAAAAATGCGTCAAGCCCACTAAGTCGTTCCACGGCCGCCCCACCCGACTAGATGATTTAAGTACTATCTGAGAAATTCCCCCGCCCACAAAGTCTAGGTACCACGAACGCCGGGATCCAGCCCCTGAGAAGCCTTTTCGAGTTAAATGTTGATGATCGCAGCGGAGTTGGAAACCCTGACGATAAGGCGCATCGCACCACAAATTGGGACGTGCCTGCCCGCGTCCGTGCGGCTGGTGTTCCCAGATCACATCAACGATAAACATCTTGTTTGGGCGCCATCGAGGAGCGTGGCCAAACGCACTATTCCCAGTCAGGTCATCCCCGCATCGCGCACTCTCGGGTCGCCGGATGCTCAACAATCCCGCGCCGCTGCCGGTGTCCAGGCCCCCGGTGTTACCGGTGTTGCCCGGCCGGTTGAAGGCCACGGGTCGAGTGATCGACACCGTGAGGACTACGCAACGGGATTACTACGGCTCCCACGAAAGCGCCTTCCCGAAGTCGACTGCCGGCGGGCGGGGCATGTTGCTGCTGTCCAACCCCTGAGCACCCAAGATCGAGCCCAAAGACCGCCACGAGACAGTATGTTCTGGGTGTGTTCTGGGCACCGAAACCTCAAGAACGAATCCGCGTCCCAGGTGCGGACGTGGGCACGGCAGCAAGCCAGTTGGCAGACAACGGGAGTGGTGCGCTGCCGCAGCCTCCCGACGCGGTCGCGGCGGGACGCCGACACCACAGCTGGGCAGAAATTCTTCGTGACCTCGCGGCCAATCCGCGGTGAGATATTGGTATGACCGTCGACGTGCCGCACGTTGTCTACGCAGAGTTGCCGATGGCCGCCGACCGGGGAACCGGCTGGGGGGCCTTACGCGCGGCCGGTCCGGTCGTGTTCGGCGACGGGTTTTACTACCTGACCAGGCGCGCAGATGTGCTCGGCGCGCTTCGCAATCCCGACATTTATTCGTCCAAGAGTGCCTTCGATATCCTGGGCAGTCCGCTGCCGTTGGTCCCGCTGGCATTCGATCCGCCCGAACACACTCGATTTCGGAAAATTCTGCAACCTTTCTTCAGCCCGCACGCACTCCACGGTGTACTGCCCTCGCTACGAACCCAAGCGATCGAGATCATCGAAGCGATCGCCAGCCGACACGAGTGCGAAGTGATGTCGGATCTGGCAATTCCCTACCCGTCGCAGGTGTTCCTGACGCTGTTTGGTCTGCCGCTGGAAGATCGGGATCTCTTGATTCGCTGGAAAGACGCCATCATCGATCTCGGCCTGCTGGACAGTCTCGACGGCGCCGACCTGACCCCAGCGCTCGAACTCACCGCATACCTCATCGAGGCCATCGCAGAGCATCGGCGCAACCCCGGCACCGATATCTTGTCGCAGGTATTGACGGGCGATGATCCGCTCAACGACGAGGAAGCCCTCGGGCTCAGTTACGTCTTCGTGCTCGCCGGTCTGGACACCGTCACCTCCGCAATCGGGACAGCGCTACTCGAGCTGGCCCAAAGCCCATCGCTGCGCGATTTGCTGATCGAAATGCCGGATCAGATTGCCGTTTTCGTTGAAGAGATGGTCAGGCTCGAGCCGCCGGCACCGGTCGTGCCGCGGGTGACGACCCAAGAAGTCACTGTCGCGGGTGCCAGGATCCCGGCCGGTGCCAGGGTGTGGCTGTGTCTGGGAGCAATCAACCGCGACGGCAGCGACGCGATTTCGGTCGACGAAGTGGTCATGGACGGCAAGGTTCACCGACACTGGGGCTTCGGCGGCGGCACTCACCGCTGTCTTGGTGCACACCTGGCCCGCATGGAGCTAGAACTCGTCATCGGGGAATGGCTGCGTTGCATACCCAACTTCGAACTGGCGCCCGGGTTCACACCCGAAATAGTTTGGCCATCAGCAACTTTTGGCATTTCTGCGCTGCCGCTGCGGTTCGCCGCGTAGCCCACCGGTGGGGTTGACTCAGCGGCTCGGGGTGGCCATTCGCCGTCGAACCGCACGATGTTTTAGCCGGGAGCCGGAATTTCGCCTGCCAATGGTGCAAGTGCCGTACCGTTCTGCACACCCGAGGACATGCGTTGTCGCGGGCGCGAGCGTGTCACAGAAGGGACAGCGCAATGAGAAGACCTGTCGGTATCATGGCGATCTGTTCTGTCCTCGTGTTGTCTGCCGGATGTGGTGGGTCGGCTCGCCGCGCCGACGACAACCCGTCGTCGCTCGAAGCGTCCAGCCAGGCTTCACCGCCAGCCCAGCCGACCCAGCCCGCGCCGGCGGGAACCATGACCGCTCGGTATGAAGACGCCTCAACTCCAGAAGCACAACAAGGCCGCCAACTCATGGCAGACGCCAAGATTTTGGAGGCCGTCGCGCAACAGGTTAACGACATCTTGAATCTGCCCTACGACGTCGCTGTGGTGGGTAAGCAGTGCGGTGAGGCCAACGATTACTGGGACCCCAGTGTCAACGAGATACAACTGTGCTACGAAGACATTCAGGAAAGTGAGCAAAGGTTCGCCAACAACGGCAATCCGGACCCGGTGATGGCCGCCGTCGACGTCACGACGTCGGGCTTTTATCACGAGCTGGGTCATGCCACTCTGGCCATATACCAGCTCGCGTTCACCGGACGTGAGGAGGACGTGGCCGATCAACTGTCGGCGTTCATGCTGCTTGCCCCCGGCGCGGATGGGAGGCCCTACCCCAACGGGGTTCGCATCGCCATCAATACCGCCCAGGACTGGAAGTTGAACGCGAAAGAGGACGGCGACGCCAACGAGCTGCCCTTCTGGGACGGCCACTCGATGGACATCACCCGCATGTACAACTGGGAGTGCTGGATTTACGGATCCGATCCGGCGTCAAACGCCACTATGGTCGCCTCCGGCGACCTTCCCGAAGACCGGGCCAGCAATTGCGAAGATGAATTCCAGAACATGTCCCGCGCATGGCATCAGATGCTCGAGCCGCACCTCAAAAAGCCCGGCTAGTTCACTCCAGTCCGCCGATTGGGCGGCGACATCGCGCTAGGCATCGGCCGAGGTCCCGACCGCAGCTCGCAGTGAAGTTTTGGTTGCGGCGTTCCCCGGCAGAATTTCACGGACTGTTCAGGTTCCGGTCGGTTCTAACTCGATGACCGCACACGGTCGCCGGTTTTTCTCACGGTATGCGTGTCGTTCAGGTGGCAAACTTCTACGGACCGCGTTCGGGCGGACTACGCACGGCGGTCGACCGGCTGGGAGCGGAGTACTGTGCCAGCGGTCATGAGGTATTCCTGATCGTTCCTGCTCCGCATGCCGCATGGCACCGTCTCCAAACGGGTGTCGTGCGAATTAGTGTGCCCGCCAAGCTGATTCCATTCACTGGGGGCTACCGTGCGGTACGGCCGGGACCGGTGCGGACCTTGCTGGCAGCGCTGCAACCGGACGCTCTGGAGGTTTCCGACCGGCTCACGATGCGGTCGTTGGGGCGCTGGGGCCGCGAACGCGGTGTCACAACCGTGATGATCTCCCACGAACGTCTTGATCGGTTCGCGGGCCAGGTGCTGCCGCATCGAGCCGCCCGCAGGTTCGCCGACTTCGCGAACAGGCGCACCGCCGCGAATTACGATGCCGTGGTGTGCACCACCGTCTTCGCGCGTGCAGAGTTCGACCGTGTCGAGGCGAAAAACACCTTCACCGTGCCACTGGGCGTCGACCTGCAGACCTTTCACCCGAGCCGACGCAGCGCCCTGGTGCGCCAACGCTTTGCCACACCGGAGCAGCTACTGCTGATGCACTGTGGCCGCTTGTCGATGGAGAAGCACGTCGATCGCAGCATTGGGGCGGTCGCCGCGTTGTGTGACGCCGGCGTCGACGTCCGACTGATCATCATCGGCGAAGGCCCACTGCGCGCCAAGCTGCAACGACAGGCAGCCTCATTACCCATCAGCTTCATTGGTTTCATCTCCCAGCGACACACCGTCGCCACGTTGCTGGCCTGTGCCGATGTCACGCTCGCCCCCGGACCTCACGAGACATTCGGGCTTGCCGCGCTCGAATCGCTGGCCTGCGGCACCCCGGCCGTGGTTTCGCGCACATCGGCGTTGACCGAGATCGTCACCGCAGACAGCGGCGCACTCGCCGACAACGATCCCGTGGCCATCGCTCGTGCGGTGCGCGCCATTGTCGACCGGCCGGAATATGTCCGTCGGGCCTGCGCAAGACGCCGAGCCGAAATGTTCACCTGGCAACAGGCGGCAGCAGGAATGCTGACAGTGTTGGGCGTCGACGGGTCCGGAAGCGGCAACGATTTCGACTGTACTGCCTGTACTGCATAGCGTTTCGTTGATTTTCCCAGGCTATCCGCACCGGCATCGGGATTGGGCAAACATTCGCCCGCCGGCTTAGCAACCGGTTTCGGCACGCTGACCGATGACCGCCGCCGATATATCTGGGGGTGCTAGCCGCAACCATCCCACCCAGGAAAGCACGCCGGCCCGGGGCCGTTGCGGCATTTGCGACCGATCAGGTACACGGAACCCCGTGCGGCCCACCGATCCAGTGACCGGGTGGGGACTGCCAAGGGCAGACCTTCTTGATCTGCCCGGGCGGCAGCGGGCGCCAGTTGCCCCCACCGTCGAAATGCGGGCCCGGCGGACCCGGTATCCGTGGTCCGGGATCTGCCTGCACCGTACCGGCGCCGAACCCGAGTGCTGCAAGGCTCAACGCACCGGCCAGAGTCGCGGTTCCAGCGAGTTTCTTGACGTGGATCTTCTTGGCGCTCATTTCTGCCCCCTTCCGGCCGATCCGGCGGGACCCGGGAGTTGACTTGGCGAGTTCCGGGTCAGACCGGCCTAACAGACCGCAATCGGTCATAGGAGTACCCCTGCTACGGGTATCTGTAACCTCGTGTGCCCGGCCGGGTGGGGACCCGCGCCCGGCTCCCCACCCAGGCCTTTCCGTCGGCTCCGGCGGGCGCCAGCAACAACGCAGATCACCACGTCCGCCTACATCCCGCCTCGTCACGAAAGCGATTAGCCATGTGCCCATGCGGTCGCCGATTCCCGGCGTTCGTGTCGCGGTTTCTCAACTGGACGACGTTTTGCTGGGGTTGCGAAGCGGGAGTCCAGCGGCACGGTAGATCGCGTCAATGACGGTCATATTCTCGACAGCGTCCTCGGGGGTCGTCTTGATTGGTTGGCCACGCAGGACCGCGTCAGCAAAGGCCTCGAGCTGGTAGGAATACGACGTTCGGCGCGGAAGACGCTCCGTCCGTTTGCCGCGTGCGGATCGCACCGATAGACGGTGGAAAAGCTGCGGCACTACGGGATTGAGCACCCTTACTTCACCGGCATCGCCGACCACCCGCGCACTGATATTTAACAGATCCGACGACCACATCGAACAGCGGACCCGTCCCGTACACCCGCCAGCAAATCGCAACTCGGCCGTCATTGCCCGATCGATCTCGGGGCTACGGAGTTTAGCTTGTGCCGCAACAACTTCCGGCGTCGCACCAGCGAACGTGCGGACCATGTTGACGGCGTAGCAGCCGGCATCCATCAATGCCCCTCCGGCCAGCGAGTAGTTGTAGCGGATGTCGGAGAACTTCGGCAGCGGAAAGCACATGCTCGCCTCTACCCGCTGCAATGTGCCCAGTTCGCCCGAGGCGATGATCTGCTCAACCCGTAGCACCAGCGGATGGTAGCGGTAGTGGAATGCTTCCATCACTACCCGGTCCGACATTGCCGCCAGTTCGGCGATGGCTCTGGCTTCGGTCGCGTTGGCGGTGAGCGGCTTTTCACACAGCACGTGCTTACCGGCGGCCAATGCCGCTGTGGTCCATTGACCGTGCAACCCGTTCGGCAACGGGATGTAAACGGCGTCGACTGCGGTGTCTGCGAGGAGCGCCTGGTAACTCTGGTGCACGCGTGCGATGCCGTGTTTGGCTGCGACGGCGTGTGCCCGCGACTTATCGCGCGACGCTACCGCCGTTACCACGACCTCGGCGTTCGCCTTGGCAGGGTTGATCAACGCCATCGGCGCGATTCGAGCTGCACCCAGGATGCCGAAACGCAGCGGTGCTGCAGGCGCAGACTCAGCCATCGCGGTGGTCGGGTGGGCGGCGGGCGTAGGCGGGGGCGTGTTCGGGCCGTACGCCGACGCCGATGAAGTAGGCGGGCAGGATCGACAGCCACGGCAACCGTTGCAGCATGGCAAGCACCGCCGTCGGCGGAGAGGGATCGGCGCCGCGCAAGAGTGGCCCGAGCAACTGTCGCTGCAAGATCCGCTGCACGGATTGGGTTAGCGCGGTGGGAAACGCCCGACGCCGCCGGACGGCCGCCAGATCTTTGTCCGTCACCCGGTGCTGCCGCAGCGGTTCGGCCAATACCGCGCCGGCCGCCACCGCATCTTGAACCGCAAGGTTGATACCGACCCCGCCCAGCGGAGACATCGCGTGCGCGGCGTCGCCGATGCACAGCAACCCGTTGGTGTGCCAGCGACGCAGCCGGTTTACCCGGACGTCGAGATGCTTGACGTCGTCCATGGATGCCAGCTCATCGACCGAGTCGGCCGCCTCGGGCACCACCTCGGCGATGTCGCGCCGAAAAGCCTCCACCCCACGCTCGCGCAACTGGGCGTCGGCGCCCTTGGGCCCGATGTAGGCGATCTGGAAGTAGCCCTCGCGGGGGATCACCGCAAACGCCTTGCCGGGAGCCACTCGCGGCAAGAATGAGTACTTCGTTTTCTCGTGACGGGGCAACTTGAACCACCACACGTCGAATTTCACCGGGAATTCGTGGGTCTTGAGACCGGCTGCATGGCGAGCGATCGACCACCGGCCATCGCATGCAACGGTCAGCTCGGCGGTGAGTTCGCCAGGGCCATCGGGTCCCCGATAGGTCACGCCGATCACCCGGTCGCCGTCCCGCAGCAGCCCGGTGACCTCGGTGTTCATCCGCAACGAGAACGTGGGCTCGGCTTGTGCCGCCTCCGCGAGGAGATTCAGTAGGTCCCACTGCGGCACCATCGCGATGAACGGGTGGGGCTGATTCAGCCGATCAAAGTCGACATAGGTGACCGAGCGGCCATCCTTCTCGAACGTCGCGCTATGCACCTCCGTGTAGGGCAGGCGTTGGAAACGCTCCCACAGGCCGAGCTCGTCGAGCAGCCGCATGGTCGTCGGATGCACGGTGTCACCACGAAAGTCCCGCAGAAAGTCGCCGTGCTTTTCCAGCAATGTGACATCGACGCCCGCTCGAGCCAGCAACAGACCAAGGACCATGCCGGCCGGGCCGCCGCCGATAATCGCGCACGTGGTTTTCTCAACCATTAGCGCACAAGCATAGAGGGCGGCCCATCCGGCAATGCCGCCCCTCACTGCTGCCCGTCAGCCAAGTTGGCAACCGCGATATTCGCCCCGCCAGGTCCTCGATAACGCCCCCGATGGTCCTGGTGCTCGACATAACATGGCCGGTGCAAAGCTTGATGGATCTGGCCGCGGGTGTCCGGCGATCGCCCGCCAAGCAAACAGATGAGGTGTTCTGGTGGTGCTGTCCCGACGAGTCGCTCCCACCCGTCATACGCACGGCGGGCAGGCACGTGCCGACCGCACCCGCGCACTGGCGATCGATGTCACCGTTCAGATCGTGCTAAGTGAGGGCATCGCGGCGGCCAGTGGCCGACATATCGCCGAGCAGGCCGGCGTCACGTGGGGCGTGATTCAGTATCACTTCGGTGACCGTGAGGGCTTGCTCATGGCGGTTGTAGACCAAGGGTTCAGCGAACTGCTGGATGCCCTCAACTCCGTGCCCCCGCCGGCGCCGGGCGCGAGCACACGCAACCGGGTGGAGGCCGTGGTAGCGGCGGCCTGGCATGCCATCTCCAGCCCCACCGCACGCGCTGCCACCGAAATTCTGATCGGAACCCGCGCCAACCGTGGAGCTGCGGCGGTCGGACATCTGCGACGGTTGGCCACGACGTTCACCGAGCTCGGCAGGAGAATCGACGATGATCTGGGCCCGACGCAAAGCGCGGCGGTCGGCGAACACTTGCTGACCACGCTGCGCGGCATGATCGCCAATCAGCTGATCGTGCCCACGGCCGTCGACACAACCAAGAGTCGTCGGGTACTCGTCGACATCCTGTGCGGATATCTTGGCCAACAGCACCCAACAACGACGTAACCGGTGAAACAAGGGGATCCGCTACATGACCGACACGGTTCAAG
This sequence comes from Mycobacterium basiliense, assembly GCF_900292015.1. Lineage (NCBI taxonomy): Bacteria > Bacillati > Actinomycetota > Actinomycetes > Mycobacteriales > Mycobacteriaceae > Mycobacterium > Mycobacterium basiliense. The sequence goes on along the minus strand of NZ_LR130759.1, from coordinate 2,735,852 downwards.
CGCTCTTGCAGCGGCGCAAGTCGGATTCCGCTGTTGCCGTGAAATACCAAGATTTGCACTGGACTTGGAGCCAATATCTGGCCGAGTCGGCAGCGCGTGCCGCCGCGCTGATCGCCGCCGCGGATCCGGATCGCCCGATGCACATCGGCTGCTTGCTGGGCAATACACCCGAAATGCTGGCCCAGATGGCGGCGGCCGGACTCGGCGGTTACGTGCTGTGCGGCCTGAACACCACGCGGCGGGGTGCGGCGTTGGCAGCCGATGTGAAGCGGGCCGACTGCCAGATCGTTGTGACCGATGCCCAACACCGGGGGCTGTTGACCGGTTTGGACCTGGCACCGGTGCGGATTCTCGATACGTCCACACCCCGGTGGTTCGACCTTGTCGCTGATGCCAGCCCGTTGGTCCCGCATCGGCAAGTCGACATGATGGACCCCTTCATGATGATCTTCACGTCCGGAACAAGCGGAAATCCCAAGGCGGTGCAGGTGTCCCACCTCATGCCGACCTTTGCCGGTCGCAGCCTCACCGAACGCTTCGGTCTCTCCGAGCGGGACACCTGCTATGTGTCCATGCCTTTGTTCCACTCCAACGCGGTGGTCGCGGGCTGGGCCCCTGCGGTGGTGTCCGGTGCTGCTATCGCCCCGGCGAGGTTTTCGGCGACCCGCTTCCTGGCCGACATCCGTCGGTATGGTGCCACGTACATGAACTATGTCGGCAAGCCGCTTGCGTACATACTGGCCACCCCGGAGCGGCCCGACGACGCCGATAATCCCCTGCGAGTGGCCTTCGGCAACGAGGCCAACGACAAGGACATTGACGAGTTTGCGCGTCGTTTCGGGGTTCAGGTCGAGGACGGCTTCGGCTCGACCGAGAACGCCGTCATAGTGATTCGAGAACCTGGCACGCCCCCGGGCTCGATCGGCAAGGGCGTCGACGGGGTCGCGGTGTACAACAGCGACACCGTCACCGAGTGCGCGGTTGCCCGTTTCGACGAAAGCGGCGCCCTGACCAACGCCGACGAAGCCGTGGGCGATTTGGTCAACACGACGGGATCGGGCTTCTTCACCGGTTACTACAACGACCCCGACGCCAATGCCGAACGTTTGCGCAACGGGATGTACTGGTCGGGCGACCTCGCGTACCGGGACTCGGCGGGCTGGATCTATCTCGCGGGCCGCACCACCGATTGGATGCGGGTGGACGGCGAGAATCTTGCTGCCGCGCCAGTTGAGCGAATTCTATTGCGACACAACGCGGTCAACCGTGTTGCGGTGTACGCGGTGCCGGACGAACGGGTCGGCGATCAGGTGATGGCGGCCGTGGTTCTCCAGGAGCGTCGGGGCTTCGACCCCGACTCGTTTGAAGCATTCTTAGACACGCAACCTGACTTATCCCCCAAGGCCTGGCCTCGATACGTCCGGATCGCGGCCGATTTGCCCAGCACCGCCACCCACAAGGTGCTCAAGCGCCAGCTGATCACCGAAGGAACATCGATTGGCGAGGGTGAGACGCTGTGGATCCGCGAGCCACGCGGCACCAGTTACCGGATCGAAACCCGCGGTCCGGCTCATACGTCATGAGGCGTGCGCCACCTGGACCGCGCGCCCGTTGATTGGTCAGGCACTCGCCGAATCGCCGGGAGCTGTGCGGTTTTCGTAGCGCCCCTGCACAGTGCACCGGGGGGCGGCCCAGGCACGAATTATCCGTCGATCTCACCGGCGATGCCGCGTTCGAGGCTGGCCCGCGTGTTGCCCGGCAGCACGATCAGGCCGTCGAGTTCGGAACGGGCCAAGTCGTAGGCACGCGAACGCTCCTGGGCGGTCGCAGAGGCATCTGCAGCAACTCGCAACAAGCTTTGGGCGCGGGCCAGCCGTTGTTGTGCCTCCCGGGAGAAGTCGCTTCGGCGCCTACGCATCGCCTCGACTTCTGCGGCATTGAACGCAGTGACATAGTTTTCGACCGCATCGAAGTACCCGCGTGCGGCGTCGCGATCATCCAGCAGGTCTTCCGCGCGCATCGGACGCTGGAGGTCGGCCGCCAACTTGGCCTTGTGAAAACGCGTGGTCAGCGGGTCCCTCATGTCGGTCATGACGGGGAAGTCGAGGAGCTTGGCCACGTCGAGCTCGTAGTCCAGCCAGCGAACGTCCGTTTGATCGTGCGTGTCGATCGCGCGCCTTATCGCCTGCCACTGTGCGGCTTGGTTGCCGCGCGCGACCAATCGCGAATCGGCGACACCCGAGCCGCCGGGCACGTCATCGGTCGGTGCCTCATCGGATCGCCTGGTCAAAGACGAGATGGCTCTGATGCCGGCATAGATCACACCGACAACCGGTGCGAGCAGCAGCAACAACTCGACCAACCGAAACAGCAGTCCCACGAAGCCAGGATGCCACCATCGCAATCGGCGCAGGAACGCTCACGTAGCACCGGGCCCGTCACCACCGTCGGGCGTGCGGTGCCGGATGCGCGGACCGACTCAGCGTTTGTCGGTCTGGCCAGCGGCGATCTCGTCGGCCGCCTTGGCGGCGATGCCCCCCGCCAGGCGTGAGGCTACCTCGGGCACATTGGCGGCGAAACGTGCCAACGCCCGCTGGCGTAGGGGCGCCACGGTAATCTCTCCGCGGTTACGCTCGATAGCGCTGACTACGGCCGCACCAACCTGATCGGGTGTACCGGTGCCGATCAGCGGCGGGGCGGATGCTCCGGAGTCGGCGAACATCCCCGCACCGCTGATCGCTCCGGGGCTGACTACCGACACGCCAACCCCGGCCGGCCGCAAGTCGTCGCGCAGGCACAATGCAAAGCCACGGATACCGAATTTTGTTGCCGCATAAAGCGACGCGCGTGCCGTTGCCGTCTTGCCCGAGATCGACGAGACAAAGACGAAGTGTCCGGAGCCGCGCCTGGTGAACGCCGGGATCAATTCTCGCGTCATCTGAACCGGCGCCTCGAGGTTCACACGCAACGCACGACCCACCTGCTCGGCGGTAAAGCTTTCCAGCTTTCCGGAGGCCGGCAGCGCGGCATTGGCGACCAGGACGTCGATCTCCCCCGCGTGCTTAAGCAGCGCGAGCCCAGCATCCGGCTCGGCCAGGTCTGTGACGATCGTTCGGTGATCGTGTCCCCGAAGCGAGGCGGCGAGCTCATCAAGTTCTGCGGGCTTACGCGAGCTGAGGATCAGCACGGCGCCGCGGTCGGCCAGCGACGATGCGATCGCGCGGCCGAGACCGCCGGTAGCGCCGGTGAGCAGGACGATCTTCCCGGATAGTTCCATGTGGACGACGGTAGCCGACTCCTCCGTTGGACACGATGGGACGTCATGGTCACGCAAACCGCGTCGAACGAAATTGGGGATCGGACGGAAGTGGGGAGGTCACGCATCCGCCGACCCGTTAAAGCATGGCAATCCATACCACCATGTTTGTATGGTGAATTCGAGGTTTCCCGGATTGTGTCGCCGCACCGCCGGGCTCGCGTGGCTGGGTGGTATGCCGTTCGACGAACCTGTTGATGTCGACGGCGCATCTTGCCTCTTGAAATTGGACGACGATGGGAATGGGACCGTGCGACCCGACCCGACCACCACCGGCTACGGCCCCCAAGAACGATCCGGACTCACTGAGGAGCTGCAATGTCGAACCGATTGACTGGCAAAGTTGCCCTTGTCAGTGGTGGTGCCCGCGGCATGGGCGCATCCCACGTACGGGCCCTGATCGCCGAGGGCGCCAAGGTGGCGTTCGGCGACATCCTCGACGACGAAGGCACAGCGGTGGCCGCCGACCTCGGCGATGCGGCTCGCTACTTACACCTCGATGTCACCGATCCGGACCAGTGGGATGCCGCGGTTGCCACTGTGCTCAGCGAGTTCGGCGGGCTCGACATACTTGTGAACAACGCCGGCATTCTCAACATCGGAACGTTCGAGGATTATTCACTGTCCGAATGGCAGCGCATCCTCGACGTCAATCTCACCGGCGTGTTCTTGGGTATTCGTGCCGTCGTCCAGCCCATGAAAGCCGCCGGCCGCGGATCCATCATCAACATCTCTTCCATCGAAGGGCTGGCGGGCACCATGGCCTCTCACGGCTACACCGCAACCAAGTTCGGTGTACGAGGCCTGACCAAATCAGCAGCGGTCGAGCTGGGAGTCAATGGAATCCGGGTGAATTCCATCCACCCCGGCCTGGTCAAAACTCCGATGACGCAATGGGTTCCCGAGGACCTGTTCCAGACCGCGCTGGGCCGGGCCGCCGAACCCCAGGAGGTCTCCAACCTCGTCGTCTACCTCGCCAGCGACGAGTCGAGCTATTCCACCGGCGCAGAATTCGTGGTCGACGGCGGTACCGTCGCTGGCCTGGGCCACAAGGACTTCGCCAACGTCGACGTCGCCCAGCAACCCGACTGGGTCACCTAACCCCAACGTTGGAGGAGTAAGGAGCCGTGGCGCTAACACCCCGGTGCCAGTGCGGTTCGTAGATAGTGGCACTGGCTGGCAAAAAACGACAACGAAATCGGTGCCTTCGGTGCGAGCAGATCGAAGGCGTGGAACGCGCCGGCGGCAATCTCTTCGTGCACCTCCACGCCCGCGGCACGCAGGCGCCGCGCGTAGTCGCGGCATTCCGCATGGAACAGGTCCAGGGTGCCCACTCCGATCCACGCCGGCGGCAGACCTGACAGGTCGGCGCGTCGCGCGGGTGCGGCTTCGGCGGGATTCGCCCCGCCCAGATACCACCGCCAGGCCTGCTGGTTGTCGCTCGCGCTCCACATGATGCGTTGATGACCGTCCGGAGGTGCGCCGGTCCGGTCATCGAGCATCGGATACACCAACATTTGCAGCACGGGCTTGACCTCGCCACGGTCATGGGCGCGCTGGGCCACGGCGGCCGCAAACAGGCCGCCGGCGCTGGCACCACCAACCGCAATCCGGGATGGATCTACCCACGGTTGGCCCTGCAGCCACAGCAGCGCGGCGTAGCAGTCCTCGAGCGGGGTCGGATAAGGGTGTTCGGGTGCCAGCCGGTGGTCTACCGCGGCGACCGCCACCCCGGCGAAATGAGCAAGCTTGCGACAGTACTGATCTTCCTGCGCGGCACTGCCCATCACCGTTCCGCCGCCATGAATCCAGAGCAACGCAGCGTCGCGGTCGGCCAACTCGGACGGTCGGTGCACACGCACGGTGACATCATCGTTGACGCTGGCCACCGGTACGTCCCGCACACGGCACATCGCGCCCGCCAGGCCCATGAGCGCCCGTGGCAGCTTGAGACCGCGGCGCAACCCATATCCACGAGGCAGTAGCCGGGCAACGGATCGCAGGCCGGGGTCTAGCACCCTCGATGAGGTGAACGGGCGACCGGAATGTGGGTCCTTCATCAACCGCTCGCCGTCCGGGGATCGCGCATACCTCATACACTCCCACAGCCATCTGACGGCGGGCATGCCCTCTGCCGGCAAGAAAGACACCGGCTCACGCGACCACCACGCCGCTCGGGGATGCTAGCGGTCTGTCGATCCGGCGACTGCTTCTCCCTTCTTGGAACAGAGCCCCGAGGCGGCCGATTTGCACGGGCGACCAACGCGATCGGTATTGATGACTCAAGTCACTAGATGTACGGGCCGGTCACGTGGAACATGGTGGCGTGCCTAGTCTTCCCTCTGCCGGGTCGCTCCCGATTTCCACTGTGACCGGCGACCCAGTGGCGCGAGTTGTCGGCGATGCCAGCGTTGCCGATGCGGCCAATGCGATGATCGCTGACAATGTCGGAGCGATCGTTATCGGCGACGACGACCGGCCCACGGCGCTTATCAGTGAACGTGACGTTGTACGACTGGTCGCTACCGGGAAAGATCCCAACGTCGTGCCCGCCCTTGAGGTCGCCAGCACCAAGCTGGTGTGGTGCGATGCTGCGGCCACCATCGATGAAGTGGCGAACCGGATGATGGAGCACTACATCCGGCACATTCTGGTGGACCGCGACGGTACTCCAGCGGGGATCGTTTCCGCTCGCGACCTGCTCGGCGTCTATTGTTCCGAGGCCGACCTGGATTTGAACTAGGCAGCAGCGCGCGTGGCGGAGTTCAGAACGCGTCCGGATTCCGCTGGACATCGGACAGTACCGGACGGCGATACAACCGCGCGGCGTTCTCCCAGGTGATCTTGCGGATCACCTCGTGGGGCCACCCGCTAATTTCGTCATGAATTGTCTGTTGGGTGTGCGGCCATGTTCAACCCAGCCAATTCCCCCGCCCCGCCGGGCACTAGGAGCTTTCATCAGCGGCCTCCATCCTGTTTCGGATATCCTCGCGGAGTTTGCCTTTGGCGATCTTGCCGCCAGAAGATCGAGGCAGTTCGTCAACCACGACGAGGCGCTCCGGCAGCAGTTCTTTGGAAACCCCTTGCGCCAAAAGATGGTTGATGAGATCGGTCAAGTCGATGATATGGGAGGTGACCAGTTCGGCGTACAAGCAGACCTTTTCGCCAAACACCGGATCGGGCATCGCCACAGCTGCGGCCACCGCAACCTCAGGGTGCGTCATCACTGCGTCTTCTACCTGTGCGGCGCTGATGTTCTTGCCGCCGCGCAGGATGAAGTCGGCGGTGCGGCCGGTGACGGTCAGGTAGCCTTCGGCGTCGATTTCGCAGATGTCCCCCATCCGCATCCACCCGTCGTGGGTGAACAAACTGGCATGGTCGGTGCCGCCCAGATAGCCGAGGCTCGTGGCCGGCCCGCGGCACGCCGGCTGACCATGGCCGGTCTCAGTGACGTCGCGTTGCCCCTCGAAGAGCCGTACCGACATTTCTGGGACTACCCGACCACCCGTCCGGAGCCGACGATGCCGCGGATCGTCCACAGTGGTCCCGCTCAGCAGTCCGGTCTCGTTGGATCCGTAGAACTGCAGAATCTTTGCACCGGTGAGTTCTTCGAAATCGACGGCCGGCCGATACGGTAATGCTTCGCCACCAGCGAAAACGACTCGCAGTGAACTCAAATCATAGTTGCGGCAAGTACCTTCAGTCATCAGCAGGGTCAACTGAGTACTTACGCAACATAAGACAGTCACCTTGTGCCGGAGTATTGCCTCACAAGTGGCTCGCGGCGTGAACTGTTCCAAGATCACCGCGGTGGCGCCCAGATAGATAGGCGTGGTGTGGCTGGTCCATACTCCGAACCCGAACGGCGTCGGTATCGCGGGCAGGAAGACATCGTCGGACGTCAACAGCGCATTGGCGATCGCCTTTTGGTGAAAGTAATGCCACCGGTTTTGGGTATGAACGACGCATTTGGGTATCCCGGTGGTGCCGGACGTCGAGTTGATCAGGAAGACGTCGTCGGGACCTAACCTGGACTCGGTTCCCAGCGCCACCGGCTCGCTGTCCACCGTCAAGCAAGGTACATCGCCGTCACAACCGAGGGCTAGCACCGACACCGGGAGTTCGGTCTGCAGGCCGGCGGCCAGCGTGGCGCGCGATTCATCACTGATCATGATCCGCGACTGGGTGTCGCGCAGAATCTGGACCACCTCACGAGCACCGGCGCGCGCACCGATCCCAACCACCACCGCGCCACAGCGCTCGATCGCGACGAACAGCACATGAATCGCGGCGCAATCCCGATGCCACACCGCGATCCGATCACCCCGTAGAACGCCGATACCGGCGAGCTGCTCGGCCAAAGCGCTTGCCGCAAAGTCGAATTGCTGCCAGGTAAGGGGACGACCCGGGTGGTCGACATAGGCAACACGGTCAGGTATCCGCTCGGCATTGCGACGTACGGCGTCGGACACCGTCGAGTCCGACCACCAGCCCGCGGCGTGGTATCGGATCGACTCCGGCGCGCTAAATGCCGGAGATCCCGCTATGTCGAGTTCACCGGCGCCCATTACCCAATGATAGGAAAATACGATGCCGCTCCATCCAGAGTCGTAAACGGCCGTCGGGCGGTCCAGCACGGGACCCTTCGACGCGCGGGGCCCTGCGCTACTCTCCCCTAAACCTTTCGCCGGGGAGGGACGGTGCGCATCCGTTCTGGCTCCCCGATCAACCACACCACGGGGGTAAGCGTGACGGAGATGCCCGACGGTATCTCGATCCGGCAGGCTGAGCCGGCGGACTATGAGGACGTCGCGCGGATGCACTACCCGAGTTGGCGGCTGTCCTACCGGGGCATCATGACACCGGAGATGCTCGATCTGTTCGACTGGCAGAGATGGATTGATGAGGAATACCCACGCAGACTCAGCAGACCCGGATGGGCCATGTGGCTTGCCGAGTCGGGGGACCACATCGTCGGCATGAGCATTTTCGGACCTGAGGACGACCACCCCGATCGTCTCGAGATCGACTCCCTCTACGTCGCCGCGGAGAAGCCTCGCCGAGGAATCGGCAGTCTGTTGCTCGATCATGCCCTCGGCACAGAGCCGGCAAACGATGCGGTGCTGTGGTGCGCTGAGAAAAACTATCGAGCGCGCCGCTTCTACCAGAAGAAGGGCTTCCAGCGCGACGGGCGGTCGTTCGTGTGGACTTTGGTGCCTGGCATTCTCGACATCCCCCAAATAGGTTTCACGCTGCACAGATCACCAAGGATCCAACAAGAATCCGCCAAGCGCGTGCCAGGACGGTGAACTCGTCAACTACCGACATCACAGAGGTGCCCGACCATACCCATGGCCATCGTGGAATCGCCGGCGAACGCACATGCGCCCGACCAGCACATCCCGCCCTCGTTCTATGGCGCACCACCCGGACCGACCCGGGCCGACCCGGCTCTTTCGACCACCCCAAACGGCATCCGTGGGAGATCGGTCTTGCTTGCCCTTGGTCATCACGTGCAGTGTGCCGCTCTATGTGATCGCGATCGCGGTCGTGCTGGCCGGCAAGGCCAGCGTGCTATGGCTGTCAATCCTGGCCACGCCCGTCGTGCTGTTTTTTCTCCGCGGGTTGACCTACGGACAGCAGCGGGCCAACGGCGTCAAGATGTCACCCACCCAATTTCCCGACGGCTACTGGCTGGTGGTCGAAGCCGCCCGGCGGTTCGGGCTCAGTGAAGTCCCGGACGCCTACGTGGTATTGGGCAACGGCTTGATCAACGCCTTCGCCAGTGGGCACGGTTTTCGCCGCTACGTGGTCGTCTACAGCGATCTGTTCGAGATCGGTGGCCACGCCCGCGACCCCGAGGCGTTGGGATTCGTCATCGGCCACGAGGTCGGTCATATCGCCGCCGGGCACGCCTCCTACTGGCGTCAGCTGCTGCAGCTGGCGATGCGGATCCCGCTGCTGGGCCCGTCCCCGTCTCGGTCGATGGAGTACACCGCGGACAATTACGGCTACGCGTTTCGTCCGCACGGTGCCGGCAAAACCATCGGCGTGCTCAGCGCCGGAAAGTATCTGCTGAGGTCGGTGCATTTCGACGGCATGGCAGACCGCGCCGGGTCGGAGACCGGCCTTTTCGTCTGGCTGGCGAACATGGTGTCCTCCCATCCGGTGAACACCTGGCGCGCGGCGGCGCTGCGCAACCCTACCGTCGCGGGTTCGCTGTTCTTCCGGCCCACGCAACTCGCGCCGGCCGCACCGCAGCCCTGGCCGGGCGGTGTCGGCTGGATGCGCGAAGTCGCTGACACCTGAATTCGACAGCCTTGGCACCGCTGAAGCGGTAGACGCGGGACGTATCGGTGACCATTGTGGCCGCATACTTGCGCTCGTCGGCAGCGATCTGATTCCGCACATCGAATAAGGCGTAGTTACCGCCTATGGTGCTCTGCTGCGTCTGCCGGTCCCGCTCGCCTTCGGCCGGACAAACCGAACCACCGTGACCGCCGCACCGACCGGTCAGCCGCCTTTGAGCCGAATCTTCCACCGGACGAAGCTGACGTAGAACACACTGATCACCACCAGCATCGCCATGTCGAACCACCACGCGCCGGCGGTGTGACGCCAGTGGGAGTCCTTCGGGGTCAATGGGCCGGGTACCAATTTGGTCAGGTCGACGGATGATGCCGAGGCCGCAAACCCCCATCGGGCCGGAGTGGCCCATGACATCTGGTCGAGCCCGATACGCCCGGTGACCGGAATCATGCCGCCGGAGAACACCAGCTGCGACATGACCGCCACCACCAGCAGCGGCATGATCTGTTCGTTGGACTTAGCGACGGCCGACAGGGCCAACCCGAGCATGGCCGAGGCAACGCAGGTCGCCGCGACGTCGACGAACAACTCCAGTCCGGGCTTGCCCAGCGCAACCGCGCCCTGGGTGGGGCCGCCCTTACCGACGAGCACGATGATGGTCACGATCGCCGACTGAACGACCGCGAACACGGTGTAGACGCAGATCTTTGCCAACAGATAAGCGGTCGTGGACAGGCCGACGGCCTGTTCGCGGCGGAAGATGGCGCGCTCGCCGATCAGGTCGCGGATGGTCAGCGCCGTGCCCATAAAGACCGCACCGACATTGAGCAATACCAGGATCTGGCCGGGCTCGTTGGGCGCGTTGCCCATGGGATTCGGGAAACCAAAGCCGACGTTGCCGGGCACCGACATCGACAGCGACCCCATGATGAAGGGCAATATCGCCAGGAAGATGAAATAACCCCGGTCGGAGACGATCAGCCGGATCTGCCGTCGGGCGATGGTTGAGAATTGCCGCAACAGGCTGGTGTGCGACGGGTCACCGCCCAGGTCGGCCGGGTGCTCCACGGCGGGCACCGGCGGGGGTGGACCCGTCTGCGCCAGGTAACGGGCGTTGGCCCCATCTGGGTCGTCGGCCACCGTGCTGAAGATGTCGGCCCAGTTCGTGGTGCCCATGGCCGGGCCGATCTGGTTGGGCGGCCCGCAGAATGCCGTCTTGCCTCCGGGGGCCAGCAGCAGAACCTGATCGCAGACGTCCAAGTAGGTCAGCGAGTGAGTCACCACCAGCACCACGCGACCAGCGTCGGCCAGTTGCCGCAGCATGGTCATTACCTGCCGGTCCAGCGCAGGGTCCAGGCCCGACGTCGGCTCGTCGAGAATCAGCAACGACGGTCCGGTCAGCAACTCCAGCGCGACCGAGGCCCGCTTGCGCTGACCGCCGGACAACTTGTCGACTCGAGTCTCAAGGTGCTTGGACATCTCCAGCTCCTCTAGCACCCGAGCAACCACCTGTTCACGGTCTTCCTTGGTGGTGTCCGGCGGCAGCCGCAATTCGGCGGCATACATCAACGCCTGCTTCACCGTCAGCTGACCGTGCACCACGTCGTCCTGCGGCACCATGCCGATCCTGCTGCGCAGCGAGGCGTATTCGGCGTGAATGTTGTGGCCTTCGAACGTCACCAAGCCGCTGGTCGGGTGGGTGTAACCGGCGACCAGCCGGGCGAAGGTCGACTTGCCCGCACCGGACGGACCGATCACCGCGGTGAGCATTCCGGGGCGTGCGGCCAACGAGATGTTGTCCAGCAGGATCTTGTTGCCCTCGATGGTCCACGTCACCCCGTGCACATCGAGCCCGCCGGTGCGCGTCTCTAGCAGGCTCTCTTCACGGCGTGCCAGGGCACCGTTGGCGAAGACGAGGTCAATGTTGCCGATCGTTACGACGTCCCCGTCGTGCAGCAGCGCCGACTCGACGCGGGCGCCGTTGACGAAGGTGCCGTTGATGCTGCGATTGTCGCGGATCTGGGTGCCCTGGGGCGTCGGGATCAAGGTCGCGTGGTGGCGCGATGCCAACACCTCGGGAATGACGATGTCATTGTCATCGGCCCGGCCGATCCTGACGGCGCCCGCCGGCAGTTCCCCTGCCGCTCTACCCGGCCGCAGGATCTTCATCATCGACGTTGCGATGTTGCCCGTCTCCCCGCTGGGACGGGGGGCCAGCGGAGGCGGCTGAGCTGCCGAGGGCGGCCGGTAAATCTGTGGCGCCGGCTGTTGTCCGGTGTACGAACGAACCGGCTGCGGACCGCTCGGGTATTGCTGCTGCGGCCCCGATGGCGGCGGAATATGCTGCGGCCCGCTGGGTGGTTGCGCGGGCATCCGGGTGGTTGGTGGCGCCTGTGGCGGCGGGCCGGACACCTGTGCGCCGGTTTGCGGCGGACCCTGCGGCGGCCAGGGCCCGCCGGGTGCGGGCGGAATCTGGATTGCCGCTGTCGGTGGTGGGCGCCCCGCCGAGCCCTGGCGACGGCCAACTTCAAAATCGAGCGCGGGGCCGTCGGGGTTGCCGATATTTACTCGCTGGCCATCTTGGATGTCGACGACCGGCACGCGCCGGTTGTGCACATACAGGCCGTTGAGGCTGCCGTTATCAATGGCAATCCATCGGCCCTGGTCGTAGCGCAACAGCAGGTGCACCCGGGAGATCAGCGGGTCTGCGACACGGACATCGGCCCGCAGATCACGGCCGATCACGACATCGTGTCCCGCTGCGAAGGTGCGCTCCGCTCCGTTGTATCGCACGGTCAGCACCGGCGGGGCGGCTGTTTGGGTCATCGGGACCAACTGTAACGGCACCAGCGTCCGCTGCAGAACAGGACGCCCATGTGTGCACGCCCATGCCCGGTTGGACTTCGCTGATCCGTTACATCGTCCGGCTATCGTTCAATTCGCTGGAAGAAATCTGCCGAAGGAGCCTTTCGTGAGCACCCTGTCGGATGACCTGCGCACCCTGAGCAACGAAGCGTTCATCTACTTCTACCCGCTGGTCACGATGGACGTGACTCGGTTGCAGGCGCTTAGCCCGGTACCCGACGCCAGGCCCGGGGTTGGCCCGCCGAACCGCTTCTCCCACATGCGCACGTTTCCATCGGCTGATTTCCGCGCGGTGGTGCGGCCGAACTTCGACACGCTGTATTCCCTGGCCTGGTTGGACCTGCGCGACGGCCCCGTTCGTCTACAAGCGGCCGATACCGACGACCGCTATTACATGCTGCCAATGCTGGACATGTGGACCGATGTCTTTGCCAATCCGGGCAAGCGAACCAGCGGGACCGGCCCGTTGGATCTGGTGATCGCCGGTCCCGGCTATTCCGGCGAACACTCTGCGGGAACGACGGTCGTCGCCGCCCCCACGCCCTACGTGTGGATCATCGGCCGGACACAGACCAACGGGCCGGCCGATTACCCTGCAGTGCACCGGGTTCAAGACGGCTATCGCATCACCGAACTCGCCACCCGATCCGGGTCCGCCGATGGACCAGCTGCACCCCACCACGACACGACCGCCGAGCCGTCGAAGATCGTCAACGGAATGTCCGCGCTGGAATTCTTGTCCTACGCGGCCGATCTGTTGCGCGTCAATCCACCTCATCCGACCGATTTCTCCGTGCTGGCCCGGCTGGCCCACCTGGGAATCGTGCCCGGCCAGCCGTTTGATGCAAGCCGGTTCAGCGCCGCTGAGGCGGCAGCTGTAGAACAGGGCAAAACCGACGCGCTCAACACCATGATGGCGGTGGCTCCGACGCTGGGCGCCAGTGTCAATGGCTGGATCACCCTGGCCGAAAGCATGGGCGTATACGGCAACAACTACTTGCGGCGGGCCGTGGTGACCCTCATCGGTCTGGGTGCCAACCCACCCGAAGATGCCGTCTATCCGCTTCTTGGCGCCGACGCCGACGGCAGTCCGGTGACCGGCGAACGCGATTACGTCATCCACTTCGACGCGGACAAACTGCCTCCCGCCGAAGCCTTTTGGTCCATCACCATGTATGACGCCGAAGGGTTTCAGGTAGCCAACGAGCTCGACCGGTTTGCGATCGGCGACCGCGACCCGCTGCGCTATAACCCGGACGGCTCACTCGATATCCATCTTCAGCACCAGAACCCCGGGCCGGAGCGTGAGTCCAATTGGCTTCCCACGCCGTTGGGGCCACTCGGTGTGACCATGCGGCTGTATGCACCGAGGCCCGAGGCAATTGGCGGTCGCTGGTCTCCCCCGCCGGTGCGCCGGGCCTGACCCGGGGCCAGTCACACCACCGCGTGGCCATTACTCCGAGATCGAGGTCTTGCCGCGAAAGTTCGGGGAGCGCTGGCCGGCAAAACGTCGATCTCGGCGCCGTTGCGTCGCTCGGCTAGCCCTCGAATCCGTGATAGTGCATCACGTGCTTGATTCGGGTGTAGTCCTCCAGCCCGTACATGGACAGGTCCTTGCCGTAGCCAGAGTGTTTGAACCCGCCATGTGGCATTTCGGCAACCAGCGGAATGTGCGTGTTGATCCATACGCAGCCGAAGTCCAGCTGTGCTCCCATCCGCGCGGCGGTGTCGACGTTTTTGGTCCATACCGAGGACGCGAGACCGTATTCGGTCCCATTGGCAAAAGCCAGGGCTTGTTGCTCATCGCCGAATCGCTGCGCGGTCACCACCGGGCCGAAGATCTCGGTCTGGATCAATTCGTCGTCTTGTTCTAAATCGACAATCAACGTCGGCTCGTAGAAAAAGCCCGCACAGTCTTTGCGCTTGCCGCCAGCCAGAATTCGGGCATGCGCCGGCGCGCGGGACACCAGGCCATCGATATGGCTCATCTGGGTGCCGTTGTTAATGGGTCCAAACAGAATGTCCTCATCCGCCGGGTCATAGCCGGTCCGGGTGTTGGCCACGGATTCGGCCATGGCCGAAAGGAACTCGTCGTAGATGCCATCCTGGATAATCAGCCGGGTGGCCGCCGTGCAGTCCTGACCTGCGTTGAAATAGCCTGCTGCGGTAAGCCCCTCAACGGCTGCTGCAATGTCGGCATCGTTGAAGATGACTACCGGCGCCTTGCCTCCCAATTCGAGATGCGCACGCTTGAGATCATTGGCCGCGCTGGCGGCGACCGCCATGCCGGCCCGGGTGGAGCCGGTGATGGACACCAGCTGCGGCACCCGATGTGCGACGAGCGCAGCGCCGGTGTCGCGGTCGCCGCAGACCAGATTGCACACCCCGGGCGGGAAGATCTGCTGCATCTTCTCCACCATCCAGTACGACGACGCGGGCGTGGTGTCCGACGGCTTGAGCACCACGGTGCAGCCAGCAGCCAGCGCCGGGGCAAATTTCCACACCGCCATCATCATTGGGTAATTCCAGGGTGCTACCT
This sequence comes from Mycobacterium basiliense, assembly GCF_900292015.1. Classification (NCBI taxonomy): domain Bacteria; kingdom Bacillati; phylum Actinomycetota; class Actinomycetes; order Mycobacteriales; family Mycobacteriaceae; genus Mycobacterium; species Mycobacterium basiliense. The sequence goes on along the minus strand of NZ_LR130759.1, from coordinate 2,720,823 downwards.
GCGCGACGGGGCCGACCGGCTCCCGCCGTATCGACGAGGTGTAGCCCCGCATGTACTCGCCTTGCGCGCGGCCTTCCAAAACCCGCGCCGCCCCGGCGAAAAAGCGGATCTGGTCGACCATCGGCGGAATCTCCTCCGACCTGGTCAAGGAGATTGGTTTGCCCGTGTTCTCGCACTCGATCGCGACGAGTTCTTCGGCGTTTTCCTCGATGAGGTCGGCGAGCCGCAGCAGCGCGCGCTGCCGCTCGCTCGGGGTCGACCAACGCCACGACTCGAACGCCTTGGCCGCCGCGACGAACGCATCATCAACATCCCTGCCGGAGGAGTTCGGCGCCGATGCATACACTTCGCCCGTGGACGGATTGACGATGTCCATCGTGTTTCCGTCCGGCTTTGCCTGGATTTCGCCGGCAATGATGTTGTGAAAGACCTTCTTTTCGGCCATGGTGTCCCGTTCTACGAGTAGTGCTCAGCGATGTTCGTCCGGACCGGCGTCCGGCTGGCTAGCGGTGGCGACGGCGGCGTCGTCGGTGAGGGCCGGGGTTGACGGCGTCAGCGTGTGACCCAAGAAGAAACCGGGTTGGCGAACTCGCATGACGACCATCAGCACCACGCCGAGCAACAAGATGCCGAAGCCAAGGTAGAAGACTAGCCCGACACCCGCGATCGACGCGCCGCTGCCGTGCCGCGGGTCCATGCTCTCGTGGACCGAGACCGCAAAGACGAGTAGCAGCATCATCCCGCCGAGCAGCGGGCACACGAACTTGAAGGCCACGTTGCGCAGGGACCTGAAGAGTTCCTTGCGGAAGTACCACATGCAGGCGAAGGCGGTAATGCCGTAGTACCAACAGACCAGCATGCCGAGGGCCGCGATGGTGTCCAACAAAGTTCGCTCGGACAGCAACCGTGCAAGGGTGTAAAAGGCACCGGAGGCCACTGCCGCCGCGATGGTGCTGAAGAGTGGCACCTGAAAGCGCGGGCTCACCGCCGAGAACCGCTGGGGAAACGCCCGATACGCGCCCATCGCGAGCATGCACCGCGATGCCGGGAGGAATGTCGTCTGCAGACTCGACAGCGTCGATGCCAGGATCCCCACGAACAACAGCTGGCTACCCCATGGGCCGAGCACCGGTCGCGCGAGCGCACCGAACACGTTTTCCGAGTTGTCCGGATTGCCCAACCCGGGCCCCTCCGAACCAACGCCGGCATACATCATCATCGCCACGCTCACTAGCAGGTAAGTGAGCAGAATGCTGACCACACACAGCACGCCGGCGCGGCCGGGAACTTTCTTTGGGTCGGTGCATTCCTCGCCCAGGGTCAGGCAGGTGTCCCAGCCCCAGAACGAGAAAATCGAGCCAGTCACCCCGATCACAAATGCACCCATGGCAAGCCCGCTGAACGGGTCGAACCAACCGAGGTTGAAGCTCAGATTGGCCGGGCCGTGTCCCCGGATTGCCCCGACAATGGCTGCCACACCGAAGCCCAAAATCACCGTCATCTGAAAACACACCAGGAGGCCCTGCACCCGCTCGCTGGTTTGAATGCCTCGACTCGAAACCCACGTGGCCCCGGCAATAAACACCAAGGTGGACGCAATATCGACCCACCGGTTTGCGCCCAGTGCGGCGATTCCGGGGCTGTCGAACATGCCGGCGAGCAGCAGATAGAAAAATTGCACCGCGACCGCAGCCAGGTTTGACAGCACTATGACCGTCGCAATCACCATGCCCCAGCCGCACATCCACCCCACGTACGGTCCGAAAGCCTTGGTGGACCAGGTGAAGGACGCGCCACAATCTGGCGAGTCGGCGTTGAGCTCGCGATAGGCGAACGCGGTCAAAAACATCGGGATGAACCCGAACACAAATATCGCTGGCATCTTGAGCCCGACCGCGGCAACGATCAGACCGACGCTGGCCGTCAACGTGTATCCGGGTGCCACGCACGCGATGCCGAGGATTGCACCAGAAACCGTGCCAACCGCACCGCTGGCCAACCCCTTGGACAGCACACCGTCAGACGCGGTGTCGTCGCGGTGCGGCACCAGGGGTTGCGCCTTGAACCTGTTTCCTTTGGGACCGCGTGCGAAAATCTGCGCCGCTGGCGTGCCGGTCATGAGGCGTTGACTCGATCGCTGATGCGCGTACGGGCGCAGCGGCTCAACGGCTGCTGCGGCACGTCAACGACCGCCCGCGCCATGACACATTTCCGATGCCGTCGGTGCGACATCCAAAGCGGGATTGCGGTCAAAAAACCCAACGGGCTTGAGCCAGAACGACGCGGTGTCTACCGGCATCACCGGCCAGTCCTCCGGCCTGGTTACGTGGTGGATGCCGAACGTGTACCAAACCACAACGTCGGTGTTCTCTATCGACCGGTTCGCCGCCGTCCACTCGGGCAACCCCAGTCCCGGACCACTTTGATTCACGAATTCTCCTGCTGGCCAGCGCTCGCCGGGATGATTCGGGGTTACCCAAACGGTGTGGCTGATGACCTCGGCGCGGCGCAGCACGGGCGAGCTGGGATCAAACATCGCCGGGATGGCCGCACCCGGTACGAGCTTGTAGGACGGGTGCGTGCCCAGCCCATTGGTGACATTCTCGTTTACCACCCGCCAGGCACGTTGGGTCTCCCAGTTGTAGTCCTGCTTGCCGTCTTCCTCGGTACGCAGCGGGATGTTTTTCTGCCGCAACGATAATCCGTACGGGTTGTTTGGCCCGGTGGGTACTACCTCGGTCTCACTGACATACACGGTGTTGTGGGTGCCGTCGATATCCAGATCCAGCCGTGCGGTCAGAAAATGTTGGTGATACGGGGCGTAGGTCCGCTCGTCCACCAAGGTGCCGTGTGGATGAGGCTCTCCGTCGGTGACGGCAGTGGTCACCATCAATCCGGTTGCACGAATTTCACATTCGATGTTGCCGTCCTGATAGAACCGCCAGTAGACCAAGTACTCGTAGTTGGCCACGGTCACGTGGAAGGAAATGGTCAATCGGCGCATCCGCCGCACCTCGGCGCTGCCGTCGTAGGCAACGTGCTTCCATAGCACCGCGTTATCTTCTTCATGGATGCAGATCGCGTTCTTAATCGTGTGCGGCTCCCCCTTGCTGTTGTGCAGGACCGCATCGAGATACCGGATTTCACCCAGACAATCGCAACCCAGCTCCAGCGAAGTCGTCATGAATCCGAGTCCCCATTCGCCGATATCGAACGCGGTGCGCCGATAGTGATCAGCGCAATGATCGCGGTAGGGCACCGTCATCTCGGCGAACGAAATCCGGTGAGCGATTGGACGGACTCGACCATGATCGTTGTAGGCGACCTTGTGCAGCGTCATCCCCTCGCGATAGTTGAAACCGACACGCAGCGACCAGTTTTGCCATTCCAGATGGTTTCCGCGCAATGTGAACGACGGGCCCTCCGGTTGGCTAATCTGCAACGGCCGCAGTGCGCCCCGGGCGCTGGAATCGCGCAGCCGCTCGGGAATATGCCGCGGAATGTACTCGGCCATGACGGCCGGGAACTCGAGCGGATTTCCCTGCTCGATCTCTAGCAGCTCCATGGTGTTCAAGTCGATGACGCAATGGAATCCCTTGATGTGTTGGGCATACAGATTTGCGCCACCCGGGGTGGTCAGCCAGCTGTCTGACCACGCCAGCCGTCGGCCGCGATACTGCACTGGAATCACGGCGTCTCCGTAAGCCCAAACGTCGACGAGCATGTTTTCCAAATCGGTGATGCCGCGTCGGTGCAGAGCCTGGACAACATCTGGATGGCTCCGCAGCACTGCGCCCGCCTCGAGCCATTCATCGTGGGTGATGTTCGCCTGCACACCTGGCAGGCAAACCCACGACAGCACCTTGTCCTCGGTCAGTGAAACACTGGCCTTATATGTGCTATTCGAGTCGCGGTTGAAGCACACGATGACCGCCCGGCGCTCCGGCACCGTACCGCTATGGTCAAAGGCAACGAGCTCCGGCTTGCTTGGCTCCTCGAGTTCCATTGAGGCGAATCGCCAGCGCCCGTCGACACCCCGGTCACGGCGCAGGATGGCGACCGCCTGCTTGAACTCGTTCTCGGCGAGCGGGTCCAGCGGGTGGAAAGTCTGGACGATCGTGTCGGTCATAGCTGCTCCTGTGTCAACCCGGCCCATAAACGTACCTGCGGGACCTCGCCTTCCTCCGTCAGCGGGCAACATTTTCCCGCAAGTTAACATTGCGCTGGTCGGTTCCCGCAGCACATGGCTGACGGGTGCGTCCGAAAATCTACTGCTTCGCCATATTCACCGATCGATTACTGCAGAAATTCACGACTTTCTCTGTGCCGCAGGGCCCCCGAGAACTGCTCGCCAAGTTGAGCGCAACCAATTACCAACTATCGGTAAGCTGCCCCGGGATTCCGTTCTTGCTCGAACTCGCCGAATCCGCCGCCGGGGTCACTAGAGTGAGCAGCGTGCGGGCGGGCATTGGCAAAGGAGAATCTCGATGAGTACCTGGAAGAGGTCATCGGCCACCGTGGCGCTGGCGGCCCTGACGTTGACCGGTATCCCTGAACTTTTCGCCATCGTGGCGCCGTCCGGCGTGGCGCTAGCGGATGTGTGCGTCAACGCCGGCCGGCGGGTTTCGGTTAGCGGTTGCGCCAACGTCGCCGATGCGCTCGCCCCCTATGCGCCGCCCCCGGCCGAATACGCACCACTGCCGGAGGACTACCCGCCTCCCCCGCCACCTCCCAACATCAACGTCTGCGCCAATGTCGGTCGTCGGGTCAGCGTTAGCGGGTGCGTGTAGCCACCGCCATCACGGCCAGCCGTTGCTGCGGCGAATTTCGTCGCGGCATATACGGCGGGACTGACCTGTCTGCTCCATGCAGATGCGTATCGGTGATTCTTGCCCGATCGGTAGTGGCGTCTCGGTCGGATCGACCGACGCCGTGCCGGTCGGGCTGGCCACCGTGCCCTCGGTGAGTGACCAGATACTCGTATTGGTGCCCTGCAGCGTCGCACAGTAGGCAGTTGCACCCGTCTTCGTGGTGCCGGTGCTGCCCAGCTGAGAACACATCGCCCCGATAACCACCACCGGCGCAGGTGCCGGTGAAGCCGTGGTCACCGCAGCCGAAGTCGTCGACGCCGTTGTGGGTGCCGTCGTGGATGACGTCGTGGATGGGGTTGCCGCGGCCGCCGAGGTGGTCGAGGGCATGCTGGAGGTCCTCGGCGCCGGGGTGGCCACACTCTCATCGTCGGCGCGCTGGTACTCCCGCAGCGCCACTGCGACCGCGATGATCAGCAGCACCGCCAGCACCGCAGGGATGATGACCGAGGGGCGTGCCAACGACCGTTTGGCTGGCGGCTCGGCCACCGCGACCGGCTGGGACACGCGGGTGTCCTCGGGATCGCCAGATCCGCCCAGCCGATGACTAAGGGCTCGCGCGAAGTCGATGCACCGCTGGTAACGGTCCTTGGGATCCTTGGCCAGCGCCTTGGCAAAAACCGGGTCCAGCTCCGCCAGGGCGGGAAGTCGTTGGCCGATCGCCGGAGGTGCGGCGCTGAGGTGCTGGCTGATCACCACCGCGGGGTTGGAGTGCTCGAACGGCGGGGTGCCGGTCAGCAGTTGAAATGCCGTCGCGGCCAGGGCGTACTGGTCGGCGCGCCCGTCCAGATCCCTGCCCATCAGCTGCTCGGGAGGCGCGTAGGACACGGTGCCCACCGTCATGTTGGTCGCCGTCAATCCGCTCGCTTCGCCAAGCCAGCCTGCGATGCCGAAGTCGGCCAACATGATTCGCCGGTCTGCAGCGCCAGCCTTGGCAATGAGAATGTTGGCTGGCTTGACATCGCGGTGCAACAGCTTGTGTTCGTGGGCGTAGTCCAGCGCCTCGGCCACCGCGGTGACGATCTCGCTGACCTCTGGGCCGGGCATTCCGTTGGGATACCGATCGCGCAGCAAGGTAACCGCGTCGGTGCCATCGACGTAGTCCATGTCGATCCACAACTGACCGTCGGTTTCGCCACGGTCGTGCACAGCGAGGATATGCGGATGCCAAAGCGAGGCCGCTGCGTCGGCTTCCCGGTGGAAGCGCTGCCGGTACTCGGTGTCCGCGGACACCTCCGGACGGAGGACTTTGAGCGCATCCTGCCGAGGCAGTCTGGGGTGTTGGACCAGATAGACCTCGCCCATCCCGCCGGAGCCCAGCTGTCGCACAACGGTGTAGCCGGCGAACGTCGAACCTTCGGCGAGCGGCATGGCGGCATCGTAGCTCGCCACCGGCTGACAGGTCGAAAGTGAGGCCGTTATACCAGGTCAAAACCATCAGGAGGGGTGTATCGGCTGAGCGGCCCAGCACAGGCCACCTTGCCGCACGACGGGCCGATAGGCGTGCGCCCTAGCGGGTTCACCCAGCAATGTGAGTGCTATCTGCGTTACCCCGCCGTTGGCGCAAGGTGCCTGTGGGGGGCGTCAGTGACCTCTTTGACGAAATCGCCGATGTATCGGATGGCCCGTCGGCCCTCGGGCAAGACGTCGGCCGCCAGCGGGAAATCGTGGATTTGGCCATTCCACAGGTGCAGATCACAACGGATTCCAGTGGCATTGAGACGTTTCGCCATGAGCTCGGCGTCTGCGAGTAACAGTTCATCTGAACTGGCGTGGATGGTCACCGGCGGCATGGCGGATAGATCGGCGTCCGCCGGTGATGCAACGCTGCTCGGACAATCTCCTAGCCGAGCCTCGCCCAGATATTGCACAAACATCGACAGGGCTCTGCCGGTGAACATCGAGCACCCGCGCACGTTGCGTTGACCGAGCTTGCGAGTCGGATCTGTGTCGGTGAAGGGTGACACGGTGGCGACCCCGGCGGGTTTGTCGATGTGACTGCCAAGGGCCGCGAGCGTGGTCATGAATGCCAAGTACCCGCCTGCCGAGTCACCCGCGACGACAACCTGGTCGCCATCGAAGCCCCGATCGTGCAGCCATCTAAGGCCGCTCAATCCGTCATCGATCGCATCACTCAGCTGGTGCGACGGTAGTTTTCGGTATCCAATGTTGAGCACGCGCGCATCCGCCGCCGCCGACAATCGGATAGCCAGAGAGCGGTGCGTATTCAGCCCACAGGTAAGGAAGGCCCCGCCATGGAGGTAGAGGATTGCTCGCCTCGCGGAGATGCCTGGAGCGCAAATCCATTCGGCTGCACAGTGTTTGAGACTGACCGGTTCGACTGCGGCCGCCGATCGCGAAAATGGCAGGACACCGGCCAGCACATCGACGTAGTCAAATGGCCAGCTCAGATTCGGCTGCATGGCCCAGGCTCGCACGGTGTTCTTGACGATCAATCGCGAGGCCACCGAGATCGCAATCGATTGCGCGCTGCGGCGGCGATGAATGCGGCGTCGCACGCAGCCAGGAGATGCGCGATGCGGACTCCAAGCGGCGACCATTGCGAACAACTCCTTGGTTAGAGCTACCGAATACCCTCGCCGGAGGTAATCAAACCTGCCGTACGCCGGCCGAACAATGGTATGCATTCCCCTGTTGCCAATAGTTTCCAGCTGGGTTGTCGGTGGAGCACGTATAGCGTTGATGCCCAACATAACTCGACATCACGCGCGCGAATCGCTAATCCGCACAAACGGTTCCGAAGGACCCTCGTCTTGAGACCATGGCGGCTCCCACGCCGGACCCGCGCCACTACTGGTGTTTGACCAGCGCAGATATCGGGCATCCGGTAGCCGGGGCCGACGTTTCGAGGTGCACAGAAGACGACTTCGTGGTCCGAAGTCCGAGCGTTGAGCAGAGGCTACAGTGAACGAACGTTCATCCAACTATAACCCCCAGTGTGCAGCGCCATTAGTCGGCTTATACTCGTAATTTAATGGAACATCGGTTTACTTTTAGTAAACATCTGTGTACTATGTTGGAATGGCCGAACGCGGTGCGCAACCACAGGTTCCACGCGGCCGGCGCTTGTTCCTCAGAGCCGTGCGTCGACTGTTCAGCCCGTTACAGCCCGACGACTACCTCGAGATGATCAACCCGCTTTGGACGACCAAGGAGCTGCGCGGAAAGGTCGAGCGCATCGAACCGCAGGGTTCGGAAGCGGCCAGCGTCCTGATTCGTCCGGGCTACGAATGGCCCGGTCACAAGCCGGGTCAGTACGTACGGCTGGGAGTCATCATCGATGGCCGCTACCACTGGCGGGCGTATTCACTCACATCCGACCCTCAACCCGATGACGGCCTGATCAGCGTCACCCCCAAACGAGTCGACGGCGGTGTCGTCTCGCCGCATCTGGTGCACGAAATTCAGCCGGGGGGCCTAGTACGCCTTGGTGAGGTCGAGGGCGTATTCACACTGCCCGAGGCGCTGCCGACCAAACTGCTGTTTGTCAGTGCAGGCAGCGGTATTACGCCGATCATCAGCATGCTGCGCAGCCTCGACCACCGCGGCGAATTGGGCGACGTCGTGCTCATACACTCCGCCCGCACCAGCGAGCAGGTGATGTTCTTGTCCACCCTCGAGGACCTCGATCGACGCCACGAGAATATGCGGCTGGATTTGCGGCTCACCTCCGAGCGTGGCCGAATGTCGGCTGCCGACCTGGACGATCTGTGCCCGGACTGGCATGAACGCGACGCATTCTGCTCCGGCCCGGGCAAGCTACTCGACGCCCTGATCGAGCATTGGGAGAACAACGGCGACCCGGATCGTCTGCACTACGAGCGGTTCCAGCCGAAGATCGGCGGTCAGGCGGGTGCCGGCGCGGGCGGCACCGTGACCTTCCTTGACAGCGACGTGACCGTCGAGTGCGACGGCAACACGCCAATTTTGGAAGCCGGGGAGAAAGCGGGCATCAACCTGGCTTACGGCTGCCGGATCGGGATTTGCCATACCTGTGTCGGGACCTTGAAAACCGGCAAACTGCGAGACCTCCGCTCTGGCGAGGTAATCGAGCCCGCCGAGCAGGACGTGCGGATCTGCATCAACACCGCCGAAGGCGACGTCGAACTCCAACTGTGATCGGAAGGTACACCATGACTTCTACGGCCGCTCACGTGATGAGCCCGTTGGACCAGCTGAACGAACAAGACTTGGAAAGGCTCGCCGAGGAATTCGATGCCATTCACGACGAGGTGTTCGCTGACCTCGGGGACCGGGACCGACGCTATATCAAGACGGTAATCTCGGCGCAGCGCCAGATCGTGGTGGCCGGACGCGTACTGCTACTGGCTTCACGCTCCAAAACCGCATGGCTGCTAGGCACCACGTGTCTGGGCATTGCCAAGATCCTGGAGAACATGGAGATCGGCCACAATGTCATGCACGGACAGTGGGACTGGATGAATGATCCCGATATTCATTCCTCGGTCTGGGACTGGGATTCCGCTTCCACCGCGGAAGCCTGGAAACACTCACACAACTACATCCATCACACCTACACCAACATTCTTGGCAAGGACAAGGACCTCGGCTACGAGATCATGCGGATCGATCCCGCCCAACCGTGGCGGCGCGCCTATCTGGCACAACCGATCTACAACCTGTTACTCATGGTCCTCTTCGAGTGGGGGGTAGCCGTTCACGATATGGACTTCGACGCCGTGCGAGCTGGCGAAAAATCGTGGTCAGAGGTGCGAAAGGACCTCAAAGGCGTTCGTGGTAAAGCACTCTCACAACTGCAGAAGGACTACATCGGCTGGCCGGTGATCAGTGCGGGCGCGTTCGCGCTAGCCCAGCTGGCGCTGCGCGGCAGGATCAACCAGCCGACCCGGTCGCGGATTGGACGACGGCTGGCCAACATAGCCAGCAATGGGCGCGTCGGGACGGTGGCCCGGTATCTGGACCGGATGCTGCCGGGCGTGGAAAGCACCTTCCTGCGCACCCTCACCGCCGACGCCCTGGCCAATGTCATCCGCAACGTCTGGGCACACGCCATCATCTTCTGCGGCCACTTCCCGGACCAGACCTACACATTCACCGAAGAGCAAGTCGCCGGCGAGACCCGTGGCGGCTGGTACGTGCGCCAGTTGATCGGCGCGGCCAACATTACGGGCAGCCCGCTGTTTCATGTGCTCAGCGGTAACTTGGGATACCAAGTGGAACACCATCTGTTCCCCGACATGCCGAGCAGCAGGTACTCCGAAATCGCCCCGAAGGTCAAGGACGTCTGCGACCGCTACAAGTTGCCCTACAACTCCGGCCCGTTCCTCAAACAGTGGGCTTCAGTGCACCGCAGCATCTTTCGGCTGGCACTTCCCGGCGGGAAGCCTCGGCCCAAGCCCGGGCCGTATCGTCGCGAGGACCACCCAACTGCGGCGCAGGCTTCCAGCGAGGCCAGCACATTCCGGCAACGTGTCCCGCCACCCGCACACCCGGTCGCGGGTCCCGAGCACGAGTCCGGCGGTGTCGAAGTCAAACCACCACCACGGCCAAAGGCCAACGCGCGACCCGCTAACTGACGATCACCGGGATGCCGTTGAGCACACCATTGCCGGATGGCTCGTCGACAAACGTCGGTGGGGACAGCACGTTGGTGTTGGCGCCGGGCGAACTGTTGGCTACCGCCATGCGGGTGTCCGGTTTGCCGTGCCCCCAGCCGTGCGGCATCGAGACCACACCGGGTCTGATCGCCTCGGTGATCTCTACCGGCACCCGGATCTCGCCCGCCATCGATTTCACCGTGACCGTATCGTTGTCGGCGATGCCATTTCTGGCCGCGTCGTCAGGGTGAATCAGCAACGTGCAGCGATCTGGGCCCTTCATCAGCGCCGGCACGTTGTGCAGCCACGAGTTGTTCGAGCGCAGGTGCCTGCGGCTCACCAGGACCAATTGTTCGGCCGGCCGCTCGATTCGCGCGGCCAGCCGGGGCAGGTCATCCAGCAGGTACTGCGGCGTGAGCCGGATCTTCTTATCCGGCGTGCCGAGAATGTCGGGTAGCTGGGGAACCATGGGTCCAAAGTCGATCCCATTCGGATTGGCCTTGAGCTTGTTGAGTGTCAGCCCACCGGGGTTTTCGCCGTACCGGTCTCCGAACGGGCCGGTTCGCAGGGTGAGGTCCAAGATGCGCTCCGGGCCACCCCGGTCGTAGAGCTTGCGGATCGCGGCACCGTCCAGTCCACGGGTAAAGGCCAGATAGTCGAAATAGCCGTCGTCGATGGCGGTGACGTCGACATCTTCGGCCGGCGTGCCGGTACACAAGCCAGTCAGCCGAATCAGGATCTCCCACTCGTGCGGGCGATCACCCGAATCGAACACCGGCGCCGAGTAATTGGCGAAGCTGCGGATCGCGAACTGCAGCACTAGGTCGTCGTGATGGGGCTGTTCGAGCGGGGACAGCCCGGGCAGGATGACATCGGCATGACGCGTCGTCTCGTTGAGCCACAGATCAACGGAGATCATCGCGTCCAGCATCGGCAGCGCCTCGTCGAGCTTGTCGCCACCGGGGGTGGACAACACCGGATTACCGGCGACGGTGATCAATGCCTTGAGCTGCCCCTCCCCCGGTGTGGCGATCTCTTCGGCCATGCATGAGACCGGGGCTTGGCCGAGGACTTCCTTGGCACCGCGAACCCGGGTGCGCCAACGTCCGAATTCGGCGACCCCGCCTTCCAGGCCCGGCAGCGGCTGTGTGGTGATCGACCAAGCGGCTGGACGGGGAAACATCGCACCCCCGGGGGTGTCGAAGTGGCCGGTCAACACGTTGACAACGTCGACCAACCAGCTGGCCAAACTGCCAAACTCCTGGTTGCACAGGCCAATCCGGCCATATACTACCGACCTCGGGGTGCTGGCGAGTTCGCGGGCCAATTCACGGATGCGACCGGTGTCGATTCCGGTGGCGGCGCTAACTCGTTCCGGAGGCCAGTCGGCGGCCACCTGTCGCATCGTGTCGATACCGTCGACGTGCGGTCCGGGATCGATCAGGTTCTCGTCAAAGAGCGTATGCGCGACCGCCAGCAGCAGTGCCGCGTCGGTACCTGGGACAATCGAAAGCCATTCATCGGCACGGGCAGCGGTCACCGTGCGCACCGGGTCTATAACGATCACCTTGCCGCGCTTGCGAATTGCGTCGATGAGACCCATCACGTTAGGTGCTGCCAGCAGCGAGCCCTGCGAAGCAGCAGGATTGGCGCCCATGATCACCAGCAGATCGGTGCGCTCAATATCCGGCACCGGGAAGCTCCACCAACCGCCGTACATCAGATGCGATGAGAGATTCTTCGGCCATTGATCCACCGTGCCCGGCGAATACGTGATCGGAATTCCCGACATTCCCAGCAGCACACCCGCATAGCGCGCCAACGAAAACGAGTGGGCCAGTGGATTGCCGGTGTAAGCGGTAACCGCGGCGATCCCATGCTTCGCAATCACCGGCGCCAGCAATTCGGTGCAGCGGCGAAACGCATCCTCCCAGTTGACCTCCTGCCAACGCCCATCGACCTTGATCATGGGTTGGCGGATACGGTCCGGATCGTCATGTAGGGCGCCCAATGACACCCCTTTGGGGCAGATGTGTCCGCCGCTCCACACGTCGTCGGGATTTCCGCGGATTCCGGCGACGCGGCTATGTCGCGGGCCGCCGTCAACGCGAACTTCTAAGCCGCACATGGCTTCACACAGGGGACATGTGTGCAGATGTCTGCCGTGGCTGACGGTCTTCATCCCCCCACCATATTCCGCTACCATAGGTAACGGAAGTAAATTAGCGCTTGCCGTTCACCCCGACTTCGGCAGTGGGATGCGGTTGCCGGCGCTGGCCGGCCGCGTGTTCGGAGGCGAGCGCGGTGGCAACGTCACGTGGGTATGTCCGGCGAGCAACCAGCAAGATCAGGGCGCCGGCCAAAAACATCGTCACAAGCATGATCAAGAACGTTTGCTGCAGCCCGCTTGACCCGTTGACCAGGTGTGTCGGGCCGCCGCGTTGTGGCGCCAACTGCACGGCGACAAAGGCGAATACCAAAGGGGCTACCGCGGTGAATCCCGATCGGAGCGTAGTGCGAACAGCTTCGGCACGCCCCCATAGCCGCGAATGCACGATGTCGAGCCGCGCCGCATCCAGCGGGGGGTTGACTCCGCCGAGTCCGATCGCCGCGAGGAACGCAGCCACGACGGCGACACCAAGGTTATCGGTGAGCAGGGCCGGTACGAAGAATGCTCCCGCCATCAGAAACGCTGCCCCGGCAACCGTCAGCCGGGCACCGATGTGCCCGCGCCCGATCAACCAGTCCGCAATTCGTCCAGCACTTAATGCCCCGATCAGCGCGCCGATACCGATAACCCCGATCAGCGATATCGCCACTCCCTGCCCGATGCCGAACCGGCCTCTCAACAGCGCCACAGCAAAGGTGCCGAGACCGGTGAAAAAGAAATATCCGCACGTCGATGCGACGATCAACGCCACGTTGGTGCGGATCGATAGGACATATCGCACCGCTCTCCACAACGGCCACGTTCGGGGGCTGTACTGCAAGACCTGCTTTGGATGAGGCCGGATGCGCCGCGCCAGCACCGCTGCCGCAAGGACATCGGCTGGCTGGCCAGCCGGGCGGCGTCGTACGGCGTCGACCCTGTCCGCGGTGCGCGCAGGTTCGGGTACCGTCTTGGCCACCGCAATCGCGAGCAACAATCCGGCCACGGCTAACCACAGAAAACTCAACCGCCAGGCAATAGTGGCCAACCACCCCGACACTAATACTCCCAGCGCGGTGCACACACCCTCGCCGGCAAGCACAAAGCCGTAGATTCGGCCCCGGTCCTGCTGAGCGAAGAAATCGCCGATCAGCGAGGCGACCACCGGGCCACCGACGGCCACCACCACACCCAGGGCAACGCGGCTGGCCAGCAACCAACCATATCCGGCGCTGGCACTGCCCAGGCCCATCGCAACCGCCCAGATAAGGACGGTGATCCAAAGGACGCGGGTTCGCTTCACCCGGTCGGCTAGGGTGCCCGATACCAGCGTGACGATGATGCCGATTGCGGTCGACGCCGACACCAGCAGGCCAACCTGCATGTTGCTGATCCCGAACGCTTGTTTCAAGGCCACCGCCAGTGCCCCGATGGTGCCGTTGCTGGCGCCTTCCAGGCCAACTACCAGGGCCAGCAGCACGATCACCCGCGTGCGGGCGGGACCGCCAACTGCATCGGCTAATCCCGCCGCAACAGCGCTGCCGTGGCAATTCATCTCACCTGCGGTCCGGCCAGTGCTCAGCACCCGACGCCCGACACTGCTCGTCCATCACATGCAAATGCATTCCCGAGATACCGACCCAGCAAACAGGCGTCGCTACCGGGGACTGCGGAAACGCTGGCTGGGCGCGAGCACCCACAGTCGTCAGATCCAGCCCAAGGCTTGGGGAATCATGTACAGCCCGAACACGATGACCACGAGACACAGCGTGCGCGTGGTGTATTTGCGCAGCCCGCTCATGCGCCACTGCTCGGGTAACGCGTGGGCTTCGAGCACTAGCAGCAAGCCCAGGACAATGGGCAGCAACAGGGCATTCATTACTTCGACATCGACCGCCAAGTTGACCAGATCGACACTGCCCAAGACGAGCACAGCGCCAATGAGGTGGGCGAGCGCGTAGGTGATGTAGAACTTGGCGGTAGCGCGGTTGGGTCGCTGATTGAGGGTGTGCCGCCACCCGAAGACCTCGGATAGCCCCCACGCACCAGCCAGCGAGGCGACGATCGCGGCGACCAAGGCCGCCCCCAGCATCCCCAACCCGAACAAGATGGTGCCGCCGACTCTGCCCAGGTATGGGGTGAGGGCAGTGGAAATCTGGCCGACCGTGTGCAGCGTCGCACCGCCCTGATGTGTCCCCGCGGTCGCGGCAACGGTCACGACCACAGCGATCATGATCAGTTGGGTTAGCACCGCGCCCGCGGCGGTGTCGTAGCGGGCCTGGCGGATCGTGGCGACCGACAGTTGCTTGTCCACCACCGCGCCCTGCTGGTAGAAGACCATCCAGGGCATGATGACCGCACCAACATTGGCGGCCACCAACAGTAGGTAGGAAGAATTCCCCAGCGGCATCGACGACAAGCCCGCCAACAATGCGTCCAGCCGCGGACGGGCCATCACCATGGCCGCCAGAAACGCCAACTCGGCAGCACCGATGGCCAGGCCGATGCGTTCGACGCGCCGATAACTACCGGTCAGCGCCAACGCCAGCAGCATCACGGTGGCAATCGGGATGCTGACCCAGCGGGACACACCGAAGAGTTCACCAACCCCCGCCACCCCGGCGAACTCCGTCAGCAGTGCTCCGATCGCCGAGGCGAACAGGGTGAATGCCGACAACCACGCCCACCCGCGACCAAACCGCTCCCTGATCAGGGCACCGTGTCCCCGCCCGGTGACGATGCCCAGCCGCACGGTCATCTCTTGGACGACGTAGAGAATCGGCATCAGGATCAGTTGGGGCAGGACCATCCGATAACCCCACCCGGCGCCCGACTGCGCAGCAGTAATGAGCGATCCCGCGTCGGTGTCGGCCAGCATGACCACCAGGCCGGGGCCCCACACCGCGAGCAGCCCCCACCGGAGCCACACGCCACGCCGATACACCGATTCCGCTGGCAGACGGCCGATCTCGTCCGCGGGTTCGGATGTATCTGTCACGGCCAACTCATCCTTTGGTTGCCATTGCGGCTTGATCGGCCACGAGCCGCCCCAACCTCCGAAAGACTGCCAGCCCGGGCATGTGTACGACAACTGCACGATGTTCGCCGAACACTGCGCCCCAGTCGTCCTCGCCGATATCGACGCCCAGCCGGCTTAGCAAACCGCCGACGAAATCGGCGATTCGGCGGTAGTGGTCGGTGACCATGTCCCCACCTGGCAGGGACCGTCGCGCATCTTCTGTCACGCGAGTTAGGCCCCGAAACATGTCGTTCAACAGAACCGTGAACACGGCCACAGTGTCCATGTTCAAGAGAAATGGAAATGTCGCATTCGGTACTCGCTGAGGTGTGTGATCCGCACCACGGGTGCCAACAACGGCGCGCCAGTAACAATGCAAAAGCTTGATGAGATGAGCTAACAGGCGCACCATGACCGGATGGTTGTTTCCATTTGTGCTGCGGGCCCAGCCACGCCCTCGCCGCGAGCAACATGACCGACACGGGTGCCACCCGCGTGGCGGTCTATTTCGACTTCGACAACATCGTGATCTCACGCTACGAGCAAGTGCACGGCCGGAACACGTTTCATAAGGACAAGGCGAAGGGCCTCGAGGAGGACCGAGTCAAGTTGGCGACCGTCGACCTCGGCGCAATCATCGACTTCGCCTCTTCATTCGGCACCCTGGTACTTACCCGCGCCTACGCGGACTGGTCCGCCGATGTCAATGCCGGCTACCACGGTCAGCTCGTGGGCCGCGCCGTCGACCTGGTGCAGCTCTTTCCAGCGGCCGCCTACGGAAAAAACGGGGCGGACATCCGCTTGGCCGTTGATGCGGTGGAGGACATGTTCCGGCTTCCCGACCTCACGCATGTGGTGATCGTGGGGGGCGACTCCGACTACATCGCTCTTGCGCAACGCTGCAAACGTCTCGGTCGCTATGTCGTGGGGATCGGCGTCGCTGGAGCCAGCAGCCAGTCGCTGGCCGCCGCCTGCGACGAGTTCGTCACCTATGATGCGCTCCCCGGGATACCCACCATCGCTTCGCCATCCCCGCAGCCCAAGAAGCGCAGCCGCCGAGCGAACGCTACCGAAGACGGCGAGCCATCGCCCACCGACGTCCAGACCGCGGCCACCGGCTTGCTCGAACGGGCGCTGCGGATCAGCCAGGAAAAGGACGACACCGAGTGGCTGCACAACTCTGCGGTCAAGGCGCAGATGAAGCGCATGGATCCCTCATTTAGTGAAAAGTCACTCGGATTCAAGTCGTTCAGTGATTTCCTGCGCTCGCGAAGCGACCTGGTCGACCTCGACGAAAGCAGCACCACCAGGCTGGTCCGCCTTCGCAACGACACGTCCTCATGATCGACCCCGAAGCCCCCATGTTCATCGTCATCACCCGTACACGGAACGTCGAAACCTGAAGCACCGAAGGTGAATTCAGTGCGTCCGCAGATCCTGCCAGGCAGGAGAATTCGGTGAGCCGCCAACGCGTCGTCATCGCCGGCCTCGGCGACGTCGGCGTCCTGACCGCGATCAGGCTCGCCCGGCATTTCGACGTCGTCGGGATCTCGGTCAAACCCGCCCTGGTCAGCGGCCAGGAGCTCGGTGTCCGAATCGCTCGCCCGCACGATTGGGCCCGCGACTACTGGATACCGTTCGACCGGTTCCGGCGCCTGGATGCGGTACGCACGATCCAGGCCACGCTGACGGGAGTAGACCTGGCGGCCAGGTGCATATTCGGCCGGCGCGTTGACGGCACGACGATCACCGAACACTATGACGCGTTGGTGATATCGACTGGAGTCAGCAACGGCTTCTGGCGTCAACCGACACTGCAATCCGCCCAGGACATCGGTGCCGACCTGTACACCGCACACCAACGGCTTCGGGCCGCCGAGTCGGTGGCCGTTGTGGGCGGCGGCGGCGCCGCGGTCAGTAGCGCTGTCAACGTGGCTACCACCTGGCCACACAAGCGGATTGACCTCTACTTTCCCGGGGAACGCCCGCTGATTGCCTATCATTCGCGGGTCTGGGAACGCATCGGCGGCCGTCTTGCCGAGCTGGGGGTGGGCCTGCATCCGGGCCACCGGGCCGAGGTTTCCGACGGCTTTACCGGCGATGAGATCACCGGCGGCCCAGTGCACTGGAGCACCGGGCAACCCGAGTCCGCCGCCGCGGCCGTCCTTTGGGCGATAGGGCGGGTGCGACCAAATACCCACTGGTTGCCGCAGCAGCTGCTCGATGAGCGCGGATTCGTATGTGTGACTCCGGAACTGTGCGTACCCGGTCAACGAGGACTGTTTGCCGTCGGAGACGTCGCAGCCACCGATCCACTCCGCAGCTCGGCTCGCAACCGTGGAGATGCACTGGTAGCAAACAACATCCGCGCCCAATTCGCTGGCCGTCGGCTGCATACCTATCGGGCGCCGGACCGCCGCTGGGGTTCGCTACTCGGAATACAGACCGACGGGCTGGAGGTCTTTTTACCCACCGGCCATGCGTTCCGGCTCCCGCCATGGTCGGTGCACCGGGTGGTTATGCCCTGGATCGTCCGGTGGGGCATGTACCACGGCATCCGGGAGAACGATCCGCTGAGATAGCCCCCTTCCGGTGCTATGCCAGCTCGGTGTGCATCAACATGACGTTGTATGCCGACCACAACGAAAGGTTGAAGTACACGTCTTTGCCCGTTGACCAAGGATGCATCATCGGCGCGTAGATGCCGCCGGGCATCTGCCATGACGACACCAGCATTTGCTCCGCACTCCAGGGACCTTGCGGCGCCGGCGCGGTCCGCGCCACCACGTCATTGGCTCCGTTGGTGTACATCACCAAATATTGCTTGAGATAGCTGTTGTACTGGCCCGACATCTCGGCCACCGGGCCGGGGATGACCGGCGTGGCCGCCCCCGGGTTGTTCGGAACCCAGGCGTTGGAGTCGCCGTTCCAGTATTGGTATTTGGTTAGGTCGGGCACGAAGTTCTGCGGAACACGCGCCAGATACGCCGAGCCGCCGCGTCCGGATGGGGTCCCGAACGAGTACAGGTAACCGTCATTGGCCTTGACAAACGCACCCATCTGGAAATTCTCGTTCCCCGGAACAAACTTGGCGCGTCCGCTGTCGGGCCCCGCCGCGCGGATGGTGCCCGGGTAAACGCCCCAGTTCTGGCCGTTGTCTTTTGACACCGCGATACCGGAATAGTTGGTCGACCATTCGCCGTCGCGGCCCCAGTCTCGGATCGACATGAAGTTGATGTATTGGGTTCTACCCACCGAGATACCGGCCGTCGGAATGATGCCTGTCTCCTCCGGTGACCACTTGATGCTGCTGATGATCTGCTTGGAAAAGCCCGGTTGGCGTATCGGCGATCCCGAATATCTGTTGGCGGCATCGCCATTGGCTACGTGGAGTCCATTGGCCAAATCCCGGTCCTGGCTGCGAAACAGCGTGTTGTATCGCCATTGATGTTCCTTGACGGCGCAATAACCGAACGTATCGCCGAAGGCCATCAGCACCTGGTGGTTGGCGGGATCACCGTTGTCCCAAAGGATCCCGAGGTCAGTCCCGGAGATGCCGAATCGGTCGAGAGTCTTGTTGGGACTGTCGGGTCCGGTCACCCATTCGGCGAGCGATGTGGTGGCCCCAGCGAGTGCGGCGCCTGAATCAGGTGCGCCGGGTGGTGGCGCCGGGACCGGCACCGCGTTGGGCGCCGGGGCCGCGGCATTTGGCGCCGGGTTGCCCGGGTTGGGCGGGGTGGGAGCGGGCACCGCCGCTTGGTGCGGAGGGACCGCCGCTTGTTGTTGCAGCGGAGCGCTGCGTCGAGCACCGGGGTTGAGTAAGCGCGACAGTGGACCCAGCCTCGGCAGTGGTGCCCGCTCGTTGGCCCCACGAGGTCTGAGCCCCCGAGTCATCGGGCCCAGCGTCCTGGCCGGCGGTGAGGTCACCACCGCGTTCGGTGGTGGAGGGGCATTGGCCGCATCCCCACTGCAGGGCACCGCGTTTGCTGCCGGCGCCAGACCTACCGCACCGATGAACCCAAATGCGGCCGCCGACGCCACCGATAACGACACGACTCGATGAATCGTCGACATGTCACACCTTCCGAGGGCGGAACGCCATATTGACGACCGCAGTGGGCTGATGTGACGATAGTGATCTATGGGGCCTTTGTGATCGATGATCCCCGGATAGGTATGCGTCCGTGACCGTGTCGCAACGCATTTGTTCGGCCCGGACGCGCGCGGCCTGGACGACTTGGCCTCGGTAGCGGCGGCCGCATGTATCGTTTCGTCTGCGGTGGCGCCGTGGTGGCGATGCCCCGCTGCCGACTGCTACCGGGGCACCGTGCCACGGTAGTGCTATCGGCCGAAGCCTGCGTCGCGCAACGCCTGAGCCATCGAGCCTCCCGGCGCATGTGAAGCCCGGCGGTCGAAACTTCCACCGGCCGGCGGCTTTCGTTGCTGCCGTTGCTGGTTGTTGGCCCGGCCACGGGCCGAGACAGAGGCGGGCTCCGACCGGGTGCGGCCGGCGGACGGTTCGTCGTTGAGCCGCAGACTCAACCCGATGCGCTGGCGTTCGACATCGACATCGATGACCTTTACCCGCACTACCTGCCCGGACCGCACCACCTCGTGTGGGTCGGAGACAAAGCGCTCGGCCATCGCCGAAACATGCACCAGGCCGTCCTGATGCACGCCCACGTCCACGAAAGCGCCGAAAGCGGCGACGTTGGTCACCACACCCTCTAGGACCATGCCCGCCTTGAGGTCGGCCACCTTCTCGATGCCAGCGGCGAAGGTGGCGGTGGTGAAAACCGGCCGCGGATCACGTCCCGGCTTTTCGAGCTCGGCGAGGATATCGGTCACCGTGGGGATCCCGAACCGCTCGTCTGCAAACTCAGCGGGCCGAAGCGATCGCAACGCGGGCGCGTTGCCGATGATTTCGGTCAGCGTGACCCCCGCACGGCTCAAGATGCGGCGAACCACCGGGTAGGCCTCTGGGTGGACACCGGATGTGTCCAGCGGGTCCTCGCCGTCGCGGATCCGAAGGAAACCGGCGCACTGTTCAAATGCCTTGGGCCCCAGTCTCGGAACGTCCAACAGCGCACGGCGATTGGTAAACGGTCCGGTGCCGTCGCGATGGGTGACGATGGCCTCGGCCAGTGATTCGGAGATCCCCGACACCCGGGCCAGCAACGGCACCGACGCCGTGTTCAGATCAACACCCACCGCGTTCACCGCGTCCTCGACCACGGCGTCCAAGCTGCGGGCGAGGATCCCCGGCGTGACGTCATGCTGGTACTGCCCCACCCCGATCGATTTTGGCTCGATCTTCACTAGTTCGGCCAGTGGATCCTGGAGTCGCCGGGCGATTGACACCGCGCCGCGCAACGTCACATCGAGGTCGGGTAGCTCATGGGCGGCGTAGGCGGACGCCGAATACACCGACGCGCCGGCTTCGCTCACCATCGCCTTTGCCGGGACTGCGGCACCGGCGGCACGCATCTCGCCGAGGAGTTCGGTGACCAGAGCGTCGGTCTCACGGGAGGCGGTGCCATTGCCGATCGCGATTAGTTCGACACCGTGACGGGCGACAAGTGCGGCCAGCGATGCCTTGGCCGAATCCCATTGTCGCTGTGGTTGATGCGGGTAGATCGCGCGGGTCTCCACCACCTTTCCGGTGGTGTCGACAACCGCCACCTTGACCCCAGTCCGGAAACCTGGATCCAGCCCGAGAGTCGTGCGCGCCCCGGCCGGAGCCGCAAGCAGGAGGTCTTTGAGGTTTTTCGCGAAGACCACGACGGCGTCCTCTTCGGCACGTTGCTTCAATCGCACGCGAGCGTCGATTGCTGCCGACATCATCATCCTGGTCCGCCACGCGAAGCTGACGGTATCGACCAGCCATTCGGTCGCGGCAGCCTTGGCCGACCTATCGATGCCTAGGGTCGCAGCGATCATGGCGTGGTACCCGTCGTCGTCGCCGCAATCGAAGCTGAGGCCAAGAATCCGCTCTTTCTCCCCGCGCAACACCGCCAGCACCCGGTGTGAGGGCATGGTCTGCAGCGACTCAGCGAACTCGAAGTAGTCACGGAACTTCTGCGCTGCAGCACTTTTAGCGGCATCCGTGGACCACGGCGCGGTCCGTATCGACGCTTGCGACCAGAACTTCTCCCGTATCGCACCGACCAGCTCCGCATCCTCGGCAGCGCGCTCAACCAGGATGTGTCGCGCCCCCTCCAAAGCCGCGGCGGCATCGGCGACGTGTTCGTTGACAAACTCGGCGGCCGCGGATGCCGGGACCAGGGCCGGGTCGGCGAGTAGGCGCTCGGCCAGCGGACCCAGCCCCGCTTCCCGAGCGATTTGTGCCTTGGTCCGCCGCTTCGGTTTGTAGGGCAGGTAGATGTCCTCGACACGCGCTTTGGTGTCGGCCGCCAGTAGCGCTGCCCGCACCTCGTCGGTGAGTTTGCCCTGTTCTTCGATGGACGCCAGCACCGCGGCTCGGCGTTCGTCGAGCTCCCGCAGATACCGCAGGCGCTCCTCGAGGGTGCGCAGCTGGCCGTCGTCCAGGCTTCCGGTGGCCTCCTTGCGGTAGCGGGCAATGAACGGGACCGTTGCACCTTCGTCAAGGAGTCGGACAGCGGCCAGCACTTGGGTCTCCCCTATGGCCAGTTCCTCAGCGAGACGGGCATTTACAGATTTGACGGCGTCGCGTGGCTTCACGCGCTAGGACCCTACCGAATCGGTGCGACACGGTCTGGCAGCCGGGTCTGGCGTGCCGGATGAGAGATCTAGCCGAGCGGATAACGCAGCGCTGACGGGAGGCCGGCCAACTTGGTGACGGCACGTGCCGGCATGGCGCTATACAGCGCCGCCCAGATCGATCGCTCGAGGAAGCTATCGGCGATGAACAGCAACTCGTCGCCGCCTTCAAGCGTGTCGTCCGGTTGCGGAACTTTGACCTCGTCGCCGCGCAGCACGGTGACCAACGCGGTGTTGCTAGGCAGATCCAATTCCCGCACAAGCTTGCCCACCAGCGGATTATCTTCGGGCAGAGTCAGTTTCGTCAGCGCCGCCCGGCCCTCCCGGAGCCCCATCATGCGTACCAGGTGACCCACGTCAATCGCGCCCTCGATTCCAGCCACCATGGCACCAGGCGTTGAGACAGCTACGTCGATACCCCAAGCCTGGCCGAACAGCCACTCGTTGCGCAGGTCGTTGATCCTCGCCACCACCCTGGGCACACCGAATTCGGTCTTGCCGAGTAGACCCACTACCAGGTTGGCTTTGTCATCACCGGTAGCGGCGATCAAAACATCGCAGGTTTGGGCACCGGCCTCCTGCAGGGTGGTCAGCTCGCAGGCGTCGCCATGTAGCCAATCCGCACCAGCAACCGTGTGCGGTTCGAAATCGTTCCGTTCCCGTTCGATCAACAAGATCTTGTGGCCGCGATCCAGCAACTCTTGCGCCAGCGAACGCCCCACCCTGCCCGCGCCGGCAATTCCGATCCGCATCTTTCGAGTCGCCACCCAGCCATCTTGGCCCATCGGCTCGGCTGCTTCACGCAGTACACCGAGCAGGCCGCGAGCCGGGTACTGATTTACTGGCAGCACGCCGATGTCGCAGCCTCGTCAGACCACCTTCGGACGCAGTTCGGGGCAGACAACACCGCCGAGATTACCTCTAGACGGGAACGAATGAGCCTTCAGCAGCTGTACCTCACATTGTTGATCGGTGGGCTCGTGCTGCTGGCCAGCATTGTGGGCACTCGGTTGGCGAGTCGGGTGGGGTTTCCCAGCTTGCTGCTGTTCCTGCTGGTCGGTGTCGTGGTCGGCGAAGACGGGTTCGGCCTTCGATTCGACGACGTGCAACTCGCCCGGAATCTGGGCACCGCGGCTCTGGCCTTGATATTGGTCGAAGGCGGCTTAACCACTCGGTTCAGCGATATCCGGCAGGTCCTTGCACCGGCGGCCACGTTGGCGACCGTCGGCGTGGTCCTCAGCATGGGCATCACCGCGGTTGGTGCGCACCTGCTGCTGCGGGTCGACTGGCAGGTGGCGTTGCTGCTGGGAGCCATCGTCTCCTCCACCGACGCCGCGGCGGTCTTCTCAGTGCTGCGGGTGCTGCCGTTGCCCCGGCGGGTGGCGGGGCTACTCGAGGCCGAATCGGGTTTCAACGACGCGCCCGCGGTGATACTGGTGCTCGCGTTCAGCGCGGTGCCATTTGTGTTCAAGCCCCAGGGTGCGGTCATCTACTTGGTGTTCGAGCTCCTCGTGGGCGCCGCCATCGGATTGGCGATCGGATACCTCGGGGCGTTCGCGCTGCGACGCATCGCGCTGCCCGCCTCCGGCCTGTACCCCATCGCCACCTTTGGCTTGGGTCTGGTCGCGTTCGCCGCAGCCGGTGAAAGTCATGCCAGCGGATTCATTGCCGCCTACCTGGCCGCGGTGGTGTTGGCCAACTCGGGGCTGCCACACCGCGCGGCGACCCGGTCGTTCGCCGAAGGGATCGGCTGGTTGGCGCAGATCGGGCTGTTCGTGCTGCTCGGTTTGCTGGTGGACCCCGGCGCGGTTGCGGTTGACCTGGTGGCCGCTCTTGTCGTCGGACTGCTGCTACTGCTGGTCGCCCGGCCGGTGTCGGTCGTGGTATCGCTGGCCTGGTTCGGTGTGCCGTGGCGAGACCAGGCCTTCTTGTCCTGGGCTGGACTGCGCGGTGCCGTCCCCATCGTGCTTGCCACCTTCCCGGTCGTGGCAGGCGTTCCCGATAGCTATCGGCTACTCAACGTGGTGTTCATGCTGGTGGTGGTCTTCACCCTGATACAGGGTCCCAGCTTGGGCCCGATCGCGCACCGGTTGGGACTGATTTCCCGCGAGGCCACTCGTGAGATCCAGGTTGACGCGGCACCGCTAGACGTGCTGGACGCAGAACTGCTGACCATGACCGTGCAGGCGCCGTCGCGGCTGCACAATGTCACCGTGCTGGAACTGCGGCTGCCCGATCCTGCCGTGATCACGCTGATCATCCGCAATGGACACACGTTCGTCCCAATGCCCGACACCCGCATCCAACGCGGCGATGAACTGCTGATCGTCACTACCAGCAAGACGCGGGCGGCCGCCGAGTCCCGACTTCGCGCCGTCAGCCGGCGCGGAAAACTCGCATACTGGTTCGACGAGTATGGCGAGCCGGACTGATGCCGCCCGAAACGATCGGCCCGCGACTAGGACCCCGAACTCAGCCGCGCGCCCACCGACGACGCCAGGAAGCAACCCAGCGCCGTCCAGCCTTCCCACCCGGCTAGCCCATTCTTGGCCAGCAGCACCAGCGCCACCCCGGCAATGCAAACCAGCGCACCCGCGGCGACGGAACCGGTGCCGGCGCCACCAACCGGACCGTCCCACCACGGCAGCCGCCGATGTTCCAGGGGAGACAGCAGCCAGAACGTCACAGCCATGACGACCGAAAACAGCAGGGCGCGCAATGCAAGCAGGCCCCAGAATCCGGGCTGGTGCACCTCGTAGGCGTCGAGACCGACGGCGTGCAGACAAAACGCGGCAACGGCGATCGCCGGAATGTGCCACAAGTACAGCGTCATTGCGCCGCCGTTGCCCACCGCGACCACGTGCCACACCCGGGGTCTGGCCGCCCACCGCCGGATGACTCCCGATGCCGCGACGAACACACACGACATCCAGATGCAGTGCATCGCGAGCAGCAATGTCGGCGGGGACACATTGGACGATCGCTCGGCGCCGGTCACCACCAGTGACACGTCATACTTTCCCGCTGTGGCCAGCCCCAGCTGCGCGATGAACACGCCCGCTGCGACAACGAGCGCCACCCGAGTGTCGATCAATCGGCGCGCATAGCCCACGCCGATCGCCACCGGAATCAGCCACACGAAGACGAAGTTGGCGACCCCTGACTCCGGAGCGCCAACAGCGAACCGGATCTGGTCGACAACGCCGGCCGCGGTGACCAGCGATGCGATCACGATGGCGACCGCCCGCCCCGTCGGCAACCGTGTCAGGGCCGGCACGAACGCAAGCACCACCAGGTAGACGCCAAGGAACCAGAGCAAGGCCACACCTTCTCGGCCCAGCCCCGCCGCGGATTCGGCACCCAACGTCACGCGCACAACCAGCAACGCAAGCGCCCACAGGGCCAGATACCAGAACACTGGTCGGCACAATCGCAGGGCACGGGCCAGCAGCCAACTGCCCCACGGCGTACCGGAATGCCAGCCATAGCCCCCCGCGGCGCCGCCGGCGAGGAAGAACAACGGCATGATCTGAAGCAGCCACGTGGCCGGCGCCAGTGCGGGCATCTCGCCCAGCAGATTGCCGATCCACACCCCGCGCGAATCAATGGTGGCAAGCAGCAGCGCACAGTGCCCGAACATCACCACCAGCAGCGCGGTCAGCCGCGCTACGTCGACGGCGCGGTCGCGGACGGCTGGAGCGGCATTGGCGAGCCCGGACGGGTGAGACGGGCGAACAGCTAGCGTTGATGCGGGCATGCAACCAGCATGATCGGGCCCAGATGCGCCGCGAATGAGTAGGAATACGCGTCGTGGCGGGATTAGCCGATCAGATTCGTCAGCCAGCTTGGATTTTGCAGATCGACCGACCGGTTTCCGTCCCATACGAACGGCGTACCGCTGGCATTGAACCCGGCCAGTGTCGCGTCGGCATTGGCCGCCTTCGTTTTGGCGGTGCCGACGTCGGTTCCTGACCTGATACAGCTGGTCGCGTCCGCGTTGGCGCCCACGGTTTGGGCCAAATGGGCCAGTTCGGCATCCGTGCGATCAGAGGCGGCCCCTTCCTGCGGCTGAAAGTCGCTGGCGAACAGGCCCGCATAGAAGTCCGTGTAGACCTTGGGATCGTTTTGACTTGCGACGCAGTAGGAGGCCGCCACCGCGCGCGTCGAATAGCTCTTGGTGTGCGACTGGTCGTCGAGGAAGTTGAGCAGGTGATAGCGCACCGCGAGGTCCTTGTTTGCGATCGCGGTATCGATATCGCTCGCATAGGACCTGATGAAGGCACCACACGGCGGGCAAATGGGTTCATTGAAAACATCGATCGTTGTGGGCGCCGAGGAAGTCCCGACAAAGACGCCGTCATCGAGCAGGCGCAGGTCAACGGCATCGGCTGGCGGCGGCGGCGACGGCGCCGAATTCGGCGCGGACCGCTGCCACGGATGGGCAAGCACAATCCCGAGTCCGCCGGCCATAGCGATCACAACGGCAACCGCGAGGCCAACCCAAAGCCAGGGCTTACTACCGGCACCCGAGGGCTGACCCGGCGGTTGGCTCCACGGCGGAGCGCCGGTGCTGCCCGTCTGGGCCACGCCCCAACCCGGCGCACCGGCCCACGGTGTTGGCTGGTGGGGCCCGGCGGGAGCGGTTGGTAACCGAGGCGCCGACGGCGCGGCCCACCCCGAGCTTTGGGGAGCGGCGGCGGTGGGCGCTATGGGTGAGTTGGGTGCAAATCCGCTCGCTGGCGGCCCGCCGAACGACGGTGGCAGCTGCGCCACCTGGCTGCGCTCCAAGATGTTGGTAGCCCGATCCTGGTCGGGTGTCGCCAGCGCCGCATACGCGGCCGAGGACAGGTCACCACAGGTGGCGTAACGATCCGCCGGATCCTTGGCCATGCCGCGGGCGATCACGTCGTCGAACGCAACCGGGATGCCCGGGCGGGCCGCGCTGGGCCGAGGGATCGCCTGGCTCAGGTGTGCCCCCATCACGCTGAGCTGGTCGCCCCGATAGGGCGGGGACCCCGTCATGCACTCGAACAGCACGCACGCCAGCGCGTAGATGTCGGCCCGATAGGTCGCTTCATTGGTGCTGAACCGTTCCGGCGCCATGTAGTAGAGGGTGCCCACGGTGCTGCCAAGCTGCGTCAACTTTTCGTCGGAGGTGGCGCTCGCGATCCCGAAATCGACGAGGTAGGCGAAGTCATCCCCGCTGACCAGGATATTTTCCGGCTTTACGTCACGATGGGTCACCCCCGCGGCGTGCGCTGCGTCCAGCGCCGAGCCGATCTGGCGCACGATCGCCACCGCCCGCGGTGGAGTCAGTGGACCATAGCGCCGCAGCATGGCGGCCAAGTCTTTGCCGTCGATCAGACGCATATCCACATACAGCTGCCCGTCGATCTCGCCGTAGTCGTGAATCGGCACGACATGCGGTTCCTGCAGCCGACCGGCGGTGCGAGCCTCGCGCTGCATCCGCGTGCGGAAGACCGGATCGCTGGACAGCGTCTGGGACATCAGCTTCAGTGCCACGACCCGCTCACGCACGGTGTCCTCGGCTTCGTAGACATCTCCCATGGCGCCGCGCCCGACCAGCCGGCGCAATCGATACGGACCGAACTGCGTGCCCTCACGCGACTCCGCGGTCGTGTCACCCATCGCCGACTCCTCACCCGCCTTTCCACGCAGCAAACCGACTACGGGCGCCGTCGCGCCGTGGTTATCGACCGCGCCGGATCCGATACGCGGTGGCGTGCAGGCATAAGGCTAATGGTTGCGCCATCCGCCGGGCGCGGTGAATGGAGAGAATTCCGATTGCAGGCCGCCATGCTAGTCGGTGTGGACCCGCACGTCGGCTAGTTGTATGGACACCAGCGTCGGGATGGGCAGCGAACGATTGCCAGGGCCGATCGGGTGGACCCACCGCCGCGTGGGAAACAGCAGCCCGCCGGCAGGAACGGGCTCGGTGCAGTAGTGGGCGGCCCGCGCCCAGTGACCGATCACCTCGGGGATGTAGTCGTGGCGGCGCAAGTGACCGCGGCCATCGAAGTAGTAGGTCTGCCGGGGCGAGTGGGTATCGATGTGCGACGGGAAGGTCACGTTCAGCCGCCGCCAGGTCTCCCCTTGCTCCAGCCACGGATCGCCCTGCTGGACCTGCACGCCTTCACGGGTCAACAAGTACGGCGTGCTGAGGTAGTTCCACATGGCATAGCCGGCGAAGTAGACCGAATCCAACGGATCCCATCGAATGTTGCGTCGCATGCCCGAACGGCCGAAGAACGCCGAACGCGGATTTGCCCGTGAGCTGATGACCTCGCCTTCGTCCGTCTCAATCCGCACCGACCCGTGCTCGAAGACCCCACGCTGACCGTCCCGCGGAAACGGGTCCAGAACCGTGCGGGCGTCTTGGACATGGACCGTGATGTGATAGTCGGCCAGCCGGTTGCCGGGCACCCGCGTTCGTAGCAACAGCCCTCCCGTGCGCACCCGCGCTTGAAGCGTGGTGACGCTGCGCCACCGTTGCATACCCCCGTGGGCGTGCACAACCTCGTCCAACAGGGTGCTCATCGGCGACGCTTTCCTGGCTCAACCTGATCGGTGTTCATCGAAACAATCGAACACCATGCCCCACGACCTGTTTGCATGGCAGCGGTTATCCATAGGTGGGCGGTAGCCCGGGATGACTCGCCTGGCGCCCGCGCATGCGAACCAGGCCTTCAACGACAATCGCTCCTAATAGGAACCCGACCAGAACCCAGAGATGCTCGGGCATCTTGGTGGCCGCGTAGGCCGTCATGGCGCCAAACGATCCCAGGCAGGCGACGGCCCCGGTGATCGCGAGCAGTTTGGTTGCACGGCCAGCACGCAGGCGCAGTACAGCGAGGTTGACGGCGGCAAAAATGAGGAGGAATCCGGCCGACCCAATCAGGCTGATGCCCTGGATGTCAACGCCATTCACCACGACCAATGTGCCGGCGGTGGTCGCGAGCAGCCCACCGATCGGCCGATCCCAGACCGGTTTACCCAGGGCGGCAGGTAGTTCACCGTTGCGGGCCATGAGGTACGTGAATTTTCCGGTGCCGTACAGGGTGGCGTTGATCGCGCTTGCCGTTGAAATCACTGCGGCGATCCCGATCAAGATGAAGCCGGCGGAGCCAAGAAACGGCCGCGCCGCGGCGGCTAGCGCGTAGTCCCGGTCGTGATCGATCTGCGCGATATCAAGATTTCCCACCGCAACGAACGCGACCAGAACATACAGCCCGATCACCACCCCGATCGAGATGAGGTAGGCCAGCGGCAGACTGCGTCGCGGATCGCGTGCGTCCTCGGCCGCATTGGCGATGAGCTCAAAACCCTCGTAGCCCAAGAAGATCAGAGCGCCCGCGTAAACGATCACGCCGAAAGAGGGATAGTGCGCCGGGGACACCCGTCCGCCGTCCACAAACGCCAACCCCACAATGCAGAACAGCATCAGGATCGCCAATTTGCCATACACCAGGAACACCTCGGCGCGTCCGACGATGCGCGCGTCGGCCAGGTTCAGGGCGGCAAACACCAGCACCACGGCGCTGGCCAGGCCTCGGCGCCAGGGTCCGTCCGGAACCTCACCCACCAACGCCGCGCTATAGCTGCCGAACGCGACCGCGTACAACCCCAGCATCACGAAGTAGCTCAGCCACAGCAGCACATTGAGTGGGCCGGCGATCGCGGTACCGAAACACTTATCGAGGAAGAATGCGGTGCCCCCGCGGCTCCGGATGCGCACCGACAGCAGCGCCACCAAAGCGCCTACACCGAGCTCGCCCGCTCGCGGTGCCGCGGTGTTGCGGTGGCGCTGCACTGACATGCTCAGCCGCCTTGGCGCCGTAGCCGGTTCGGATCCGAACCGACGTGGTGATCGAGCCAGTCGTGGGTGGCTCGCTTGACCCGGTCTTCCAGGAGGAACCAGAACAGTGCGTAGCCCCACACCAACCCCGCCAAGCCCCAGCCCAACGGGGTCATCAGCGCCCCGTAGACGGCGATCAGGGTGGCGACGGTTTGGGTTCCCACCACCGCGATCAGCAGCATCGGCGCCGGTAGCGGCTGCGACCAGAAGGGGCGGCGACTGCGGGTGACGAAAACGGTGAGATGACCCGAGACCGACAGCTTGAGGAAGATCAGGGTGCGGATCAGCTGCGGATCCAGGCCGAACACCTGGTCGGCGAGGAGCAGGAGTAGGAAGGTCTCCAGGACACCCATCATCCCGAGCGCCGTGGCGATGGTGAGCACGCTACGCATGTCCCAGGCGGCGGGCTTGCTGGCGCCGCGGACGCGGTCGTAGGCGATCGCCAGAATCGCGCCGTCGTTGAGCAGCGCCAGAAACACGATCATGACCGCGGTGACCGGGAAGAAGTTCATAAAGACGATCGCCAGGGTGATCAACAGCAACACACGAATGGTTTCGGCAATCCGATAGGTGGCATAGCTGGTCATGCGGGCGAAGATCTCGCGTGCTTGCCGGATCGCGTGCACGATTACCGACAACCCGTCTGCCAGCAGCACCACGTCGGCCGCAGCGCGCGCCGCATCGGTCGCACCGGCAACGGCGATGCCGGCATCGGCCTGTTTGAGCGCAGGGGCATCGTTGAGGCCGTCGCCCGTCATACCAACGATGTGTCCGCGCGCTTGGAGCAGACGCACGATGCGGAATTTGTGTTCGGGAAACACCTGGGCGAAGCCGGCGGCGGCTTCCACCCGAGTGGTCAATTCGTCGTCGTCGACCGCGGCGTCCAGGGTCTCGGCGTCGAAGATCTTCTCCCCCAAGCCTATTCGGCCGGCGATCTCGCGACCGATGGCGACCTGATCACCGGTGACCATCTTGACCTCGACGCCAAGTTCCCGTGCGGCGGCGATGGTGGCCGCCGAATCGTCGCGCGGCGGGTCGGCCAATGCCAGCACACCTAAGAGTCGCCACACGCCGTCGTCATCGGTGCGGGCGACGCCCAGCGAGCGATACCCGTGGCCGGCGAACCCGTTGACCACATCGCTCACGTCGCCCGCCACGCCATCGGCTCCGTCTCGCCCGCACAGCGTGGCGATGACTTGCGGTGCCCCTTTGCTGACCCGGAAACGTCCCCCGTCGTCATCCTGTACGAGCGCTTCGGTGCGCTTGCTGACCGGGTCGAATGGGGTGAATTCCAGCACCCGCACCGACGGGGGTGCACCGGCCGCGGTCAGCACGGCAAGGTCGATGGCGTCGTTGTCCTCGGCGCGTGAAGCCAACGCGGCCACCAGCAGCAGATCGCGCTCCCCAACTCCCGGAGCGGCCCACCGGCCGGTGAGCGCCAACCGGTTTTGGGTCAGGGTGCCGGTTTTGTCCGAGCACAATAGGTCTACCCCGCCAAGCTCTTCGACGGCCGGAAGGTGGCTGACCACCGCCTGGTGTCGGGCAAGTCGGCGGGCACCAACGGCCATGGTCACCGACAGCACGGCCGGTAGCGCTACCGGCACCGAGGCGATCGTGACGACCAGCGCAAATTCCAGCGTCTGCAACACCGCATTGCCGCGGATCAACGACACCACCACGGTCAACGTCACCAACGCCGCGGCCAGCAGGATGAGATAGTTGCCGATCCGTAACACCGCGCGTTGGAAATGGCTGATCGTGCCCGCGGCACCGACGAGCGTGGTGGTGCGTCCGAAATACGATGCGGCGCCGGTGGCGTAGACCACCGCATCGGCCTCGCCACGGACCAGGATCGATCCCGAATACAGCACCTGCCCCTGCCGGCGCGCTACGGCCAGCGATTCGCCGGTCAGCGCAGACTGGTCCACCTCGAGAGTGACGTCGTCGAGCACTCGCGCATCCGCGGGCACTACATCACCGAGTCGCACCCGCACCACATCGCCGGGCACCAACTCCCGCAGTGCGACGGTTGCCCAGGCACCATCGCGGAGCACCCGCGCCGACGCGGCAAGACGCTCCTTGAGCGCGGCGATTGCGTTGGCCGCCTGGTGCTCTTCAACAAAGGCCACACCTCCGTTCATCATCAGCAACGCCCCGATGATGACCGCGTCGGTCCAATGCTGCGCCGCCAGCGACAACATCAGTGCGGCCTCGATCATCCATGGGATCGGCGCCCAAAAGTAGCCCAGCAACACCAGCACCGGATGGCGTCGTTGCTCGGCAATCTCGTTGGCGCCGTATCGCCGCAGCCGAACAGTCGCCTCCGAAGACGTCAAGCCTTCTGCGGAACTGTCCAATTCGTCAAGCAACTGCCCTAGCGACAGCTTCGTCAATGCGCCGGTGGCGTCTGTCACGCTCGCACCTCTCACCTCGGCTACCACACCGCCACGCGACCACGCCGGCGCTGATTCTTACGGTGACACCGTGTTCGGGCACCGTAAAGGGGCCGAATGACCCCATTGACACGGGCCGCGGTCCCCGCCGCACCCCCGTGGGGCGCTTCGGCGCCTGCATCCCAACCCGATCGGCCGCCGTTGTTGCGGGTACTGAAAGGATCTAAGCCGCGCCACGTGGGGACCATTGCCTCTAACTGGGTTTGCGGCACACCGCCTTCGTTGCCCGCCCGTCTCGGTTCGGTTGAGCCATGCCGGTGACGTGACGAGGAGGCGCGCATGGTCGAGCGCCCAATAGCCGGCCCGGCCCGCAGCATCCAACGCCACAACCGATCGATCGGCATCCAAATAGCCGGCCAGGCATTCGAGTTCGATACCGTGCGATTCATCCGTTGCCCGCGACCACCGGGCCATCGATGGACTCGGTCGGCATCACCGATAAGTTTTCGCGCCGGTGCCGGTCGATATTGGTATGAGGGAAAAGACCATGGTCGCGAGGACCGTCATCGACGCAGTGACCGAAACCGTGTTCGACCTGCTGGCAGATCCGTCGACCCATGCGGCGATCGACGGCACCGGTTGGGTGCGGCAACCTGTCGAGGAGGCCTGCCTGACCGGAACCGGCCAGATCTTTCGGATGCGGATGTACCACGACGATCACCCCAACAAGCACTACGAAATGGCCAACCGGGTCGAGGTGTTCGAGCGACCGCGGGCCATCGGGTGGCTACCCGGGGCCGAACCCCGGCACATCCCCGGTCGCCAAGCGTCCGAGGACGCCCCCATCGAGTACGGCGGGTGGGTCTGGCGCTACGACCTCGAACCGGTCGGTGCCGACCAGACCGCGGTGACACTGACCTACGACTGGTCAGGCGTGCCGCCGCACCAGCGCAACATCGAGTTTCCGCCGTTCGGGCGGCAGCACCTGGACGACTCACTGAAACATCTGGCCGAGCTGGCCGAGCGGGCCTCGCTGCCCTAACACATGTCGGCCGCCTTGTGCTCACGCACTCGGTGTGACCTCGAATTTGCGCATCATGTCGTAGTCTTCGTGGCTGATGATGTGACAATGCCAGACATACGTTCCCACCAGGTCGAAATGAGCAATCACCCGGGTCACCTGGCCAGCCAATGCGATAGCCGTGTCTTTTCTTCCCTGTTCATTGGGTTGCGGCCAAACGGGATCGCCTCTTAACCCATGGAGCTCGAGCCTGGCCCCTTGAAATGTCCGGTCGGGGAAGTGCATTAGCTGCTGGGTTCTATGAACGAGCACACCGTCGAACTGTTGGCGGTTAACGATCTCGAACTGCACCTGATGAAGGTGGATCGGGTGGGCAGAATTCGTCGTATTGTAGATCTCCCAAATTTCGGTGGATCCTTGCCGAATGACCTCGGTGATTTCGTCGGCGTAGAACCGTGAACCGGATGCCAACGACCCCAGCAACACCAGGGTCCGGTCCATGTCGTCACGCAGATTGAATAGCGCCAGTTGACGTACCACCGCTGGATTGTCCCGGGGCAGCGACCGTAGGGGCGCCCGCAGCGAGACCGCCGGACCGAAGTTGCCGGCCTGCACATCCGCGGGCGCGTTGCGCTCGGCGATGTCAAAGCGCATGACCAAGCCGGTGGTCTCGGGATCGGCGATGGGTGCCAGTCCCCCCGCACCATCGGTGATCCGCAATGCCTCTCCGGCGTTGTACACCAATTTCATAAAGTGTTCAGGATCGGCCGGATCCACATAGCCGCGAAACGGCAACTCTGGACCGAGGTTCTTCAACACGATTCGCTGGCCGGCGTGCCCGGTGAAATCAGCGATGATATCCATCCGCTCGGCCG
The DNA here is from genome assembly GCF_900292015.1 of Mycobacterium basiliense. Classification (NCBI taxonomy): domain Bacteria; kingdom Bacillati; phylum Actinomycetota; class Actinomycetes; order Mycobacteriales; family Mycobacteriaceae; genus Mycobacterium; species Mycobacterium basiliense. The sequence goes on along the minus strand of NZ_LR130759.1, from coordinate 2,686,281 downwards.
GTGCGATAACCAGCTGGGTTAACCGCACGGGCGAGTTCAAGAATCCGCCGTCCGATCCGATTTGGAAAAATTCCATTCCGTTTGCGAACTCAAGAACGTAGGTGCGCGAGATGGAGCCGTTCAGCAAGCGCAGCCGGTATCGATTTGGCGTCAATTCTATTTTCGGCCAAGCCATCCCGTTGGCCAAAATATGGGTACCGAAGAACTCGTCGAACACCGTCGGATTGGGCCAGTTGCCTACAATTTCTTTCCCGGCGATCGGGTCGATCGGCTCGCCGTGCCGGCCCGGGAGATACAGGTTGCCGCCCGAGTCAAACAATGCATCGTGTAGGACAACCTCGATCATATGGTCGTCATCGGGAATGACCCTGTCCCGGATCATCCGGTCTTCATTGGCGTCTTTGAGTAGATACATCCCGGCCAGGCCCGCGTACACGTTGAGCCGCGTCATACCGACCGTGTGGTCGTGGTACCACAACCCCGCCGCTTCCTGGGTGTTTGCGTAGCGGTAGGTCCGCCCGGTCCAGTCGGGTCCTTTCGTCTGGTAATCCCGTGTGTACCAGGCTTCGGGGTTGCCATCACTTTCGGAAACCGTGTGGCCGCCGTGTAGGTGTATGACCAGGGGCTTTTGCGTAATGAATTGGCCGCTGGGATCGCCAACGTCGGGAATGTGGACCGTCAGGTCAATCGGCAGCAGGTAAGGCGCATCGTTGGGCAGCTGGTTTTGCCATTCCACCGCCAGTGCTTGATGTGATCGGGCGATGATCGTCGGCCCGGGCGAGGCCGTGTGCTCGGCATGCTCAAAGCCGTACACGGTGGTCATCAAGGGGCTGCCGTCGGGCGCCCGCAACCCCATCCACTGCCGTGTCGCCTTGATCGGCACCGTCAGGGTAGTTCCGGGTCTGGGGTGGATTCTGACGGGCTTCGGTAGCGGATTGCGAAACTTCTGCTGGGTGCCGGCGTCCAGCAGAGTCACCGACTTCGCGGGCTCACCCGGGCGTGCGCAGCCGACCAGGCCCCAGCCGGCAAGATTGAGCCCCACAGCGGCTCCGGCGGAAGCCGACGCTCGTAGGAAGCTGCGACGGGTCGGGGTTGGTCCGGTGGTTCTGTGGTCGCCGCTGCTGGTCATTTGGCTTCGCTCTCGAAGGACCGAGGTGCGGTCGCGCGGGCACCATCGTAGGACTCACAGACTATTGCAAACCGCAACACCACGCAGGCCGCGCATTGCGATCACGCCGTCGGCCCGGTCGATACCACGAATGAAACGCCCTATTAGGCAGATTCATTGGAGGTATCGCCCGCTAGCGTAAGCCTTCGGCCGATTCTTCGGCCGACGCGTCGGCGACGGTCAACGGCAACGCCAATTCTTCCAGCGGTCGCTGTTCTGCTGCCACACCGAGCCACAGTTCAACCAGGCCGGCGCCGGCCATCACCACCGCTCCGATGAGGAATGACCAGACCACCAGGCCGCGTTGTCCGGACTCGATCAACTGACCGAACAGCAAGGGGCCGCTGATTCCGCCGATCGCGGTGCCGATCGCGTAGAAGAACGCGATCGCCAGCGCCCGGGTCTCCATCGGGAAGATCTCGCTCACCGTGAGGTATGCAGCGCTGGCACCCGCCGACGCCAAGAAGAACGCCACTGCCAACACCAGGATGAATCCCCAGACGCCGCCGGCCTGGGTCACGAACACCACCGCAAGCACCACCGCCACCACGGCAGACCCGATGTAGCACAACGTGATCATCGGTTTGCGGCCAACGGTGTCGAACAGCCGGCCGAGTATGAGGGGACCGACAAAGTTGCTCAGCGCCCACACGATAAAGAACAGCGGCACCGTTCCGGACGCGACGCCGTAGAAACCACTGAGCAACGTGCCGAGATTGAACGTCACACCGTTGTATAGGAACGCCTGGCCGACAAAGAGTGCCAGTCCCAGGACCGCGCGCCGCGGATAGAGCGTGAACGCCACCCTGGCGATCTCCCAAAACGAAATCGACTTGCGCTGGCGTATTTTAAGCGGGCGCCCTTCGGGCTCCGGAAGCCGTTGGCCGGTGTCGCGCTCCACTTCACTCTCGATCTCGCCGACGATCCGCTCGGCTTCTTGCTCACGTCCGTGAATGAACAACCACCGCGGACTTTCCGGAACGTTGCGCCGCACGAGAAGGACGAAAATCCCGAAGATCGCGCCGACGCCGAACGCCAGCCGCCACCCGATGTTCGGCGGAAAGTTCGACGTATCCAATACCACCAGCGCACCCGCCGCTCCCGCCGCCGAGCCAAGCCAGTAGGTGCCATTGATCACCAAGTCCACCCGACCGCGTACACGCGCGGGAATCAGCTCGTCGATCGCCGAATTGATGGCCGCATATTCGCCGCCGATCCCGGCGCCGGTGAAAAAGCGCGTGATGAAGAAATACCAAGGCGCAAAGGCGAATGCGGTTGCCACGGTGGCGGTCAGATACACCAGCAGGGTCAGCAGGAATAGGTTGCGCCGGCCGAACCGGTCGGTCAGATGCCCGAAGAATAGCGCCCCTAAGCAGGCCCCGGCGATGTAGAACGACGCCGCCACACCGATCTGCGCGGCGCTGAGGTCGATGCCGCTGCTTCGTTCCGTCAGGCGAGACGACACGTTGCCGACCATGGTGACCTCAAGCCCGTCGAGGATCCACACCCCGCCCAACCCGATCACAACGCGCCAGTGGAACCGGCCCCAGGGCAGCCGGTCCAGCCGTTCCGGCACATGGGTCGTGATGGTTCCGGTTTGCGCGCCTGCGCTCATTGCTGCTCCGTTCTAGCTCGACAGAGATGGAACTCGCCACCGCGCCTCGCAAGCCTCGGTCACAGCTAGTCGAGTGCGGGAGGGATGCCACGGCCGCAGTGCCGGCACCAGAGTCACACAGTACTTATCGCCGCGACGTCCGCACTGCGGCCATGGCATGCCCGGCCACCCGCCGCAGGAGCGCTCGCGCCCACACCCGGCGCATCCGCTGTTCACGCAGGCGCGCCGCGGTGGGGCCATTCGATGCCCGCCCGACGGACGCTGACCGCGGTGTGCCCGGACAACGCCCATCCCGGCCGCGGCCGGTCGACCCACGGCCGCGGGTTTGAACATGCGCCGCAGCGGGTGGTTAACTGCGACGGTGCGCAGACAACCAGCGCTGGCGCGACGTTTCTACGATCGGTTCGAGCCGGTGCATGCGGTGACGTACTTCGCGCCCGAAGCCCGGGCGGCGCTCGACGGGTTGGGCTACCGGGGCTTCTGGATGGGCTACTTTGCCGCCCGTTCGGCCCCACTGGGCACCGCGCCACCTGAGGTGGTGACGGCAGTCTTCTACAACTTTGCCCCCGAGCGCGTCACCAAAGCCCTGCCGGCGGCCTGGCAGATCGCCGGTCCCGAAGCCGCGCTGCGTGCCCGGCAGGATTCCGCGGTGGCGGCACTGCGCCGCTACGGGCTCGACTCGGATGAAAACGTCCGCGTCGCAGCGGAATTAGCAGCTAAGGCGGCACGTCATGCTCCCCTGGATGGTCGACCCCTGTTCGCCGGAAATCGCGCACTGCCCTGGCCGGACGAGCCACTGGCCGCCCTCTGGCATGCGACCACGCTGCTGCGCGAACACCGCGGCGACGCGCACGTGGCGGTGCTGACCGCTGCCGGCGTCTCCGGCCGGGAGTCCAACGTGCTGCACGTCGCCGCGGGGCGGACCCCACGCGAATTCATCGTCAAAACCCGCGACTACGACGACGCCGCCTGGCAACATCATGAAGAAGTCCTCGCCGAACGCGGACTACTCAACGCCGACGGGACGCTCACCGCAACCGGCCGGGAGTTGAAAGATCGAATCGAAGCGAACACCGATCGGCTTGCCTTGTCAGCGCTCGACGCCCTCAGCGACGACGAGGTGGAAACCCTATTTCGAGCCCTGACCCCGATCACCCGGGCCGCGGTCGCCGGCGGCGATGTGCCTGCCGTTACGCCGATGGCGTTGAGCCGCGCCGAATTGAACGACGACAGTGCCCATTTGGATTGACAAACCAACCTGTGGGCGCGCAAGACCCCGGCAAACCGTCCGCTGCGCTTAGCGCTTGGTCGCGACATAGAGGCGAACACTGCCAAACCCACCGACCGAATGTTCCCAAACGTCCAAGCCGTATCTATCGAACAGTACCGGCATGTCATGTATTAGGTCGCCGGCCCACTTCCACATCACGATGAGACCGGACCCAAGCAGATTGCCATTTCGGGGGTAGCCGATGTCGACCAACACGATTCGCCCTTGCGGGCGAAGCATCCGGGACAACTCCGACATGGCTCGCTCGCCATCCGGATAGCCGCTGAACGCCATCGTGTTGACCACGGTGTCGAACAAGCCGTCGGGGTAGGGCAATTGTTCGACGTTTGCCCGGCGCAGTTCGGCAACGACCCCTGCCCGCTGGAGATTGCGCCGCGCGATGTGCACCATACGCTCGTTGAGGTCTACCCCGTGGGTCTCGAAGTTCGCCGCATACCGGGTCAGCAACCAGCCAGTGCCGAACGACACCTCGAGCACCCGTGGGCCGCGGATATGGGGCAACGCGGCACTCACCCAGGTCCTCCACACCGGTAGCAGCTTGACCGCAACGTCGTAAGGTCGGGCCAGCCGCGAATACCAACGATCAAACCGCGCGGTGTACGCCTGTTTGTCAGCTGGCTCGTGCGGGTAGACGCCGCCATGTTGGCTCACCAGCTCACCTCCCTTACTCCGGTAGGCTCTCCACAATCGCTGTACACCAACATGATTCGCCGGTACCGCCAATCGCGCCAGCGGACGGCACTAGCCGCCTGGCCGCTGGCCGGTCATGGCTGCGGCCCGGTTTCTTCGGTCAGGCACAACGCCAGGTCGAGCACCGCGGGGATACACGGGTCGGCTATCGAATACAGGATGCGAGGGCCCACGCGGCGCGTGGTAACCATTCTGCGATCAGACAACCGCTGCAGCTGATTCGACACCGCCTGCACCCGCAGTCCCACCCGCCCAGCCAGATCGCCGACCGACACCTCCCCCTCGCGATGCATGGCATGCAGCAATCGAAGTCGAGTGTCGTTGCCCAGCGCCTTGAACAACCCCACCACGGCCTCTGTTTGCTCCGCCGTCACCAACGGCCGCAGCGCAAGCGCCGGCTTGCCCGCGGCCCCGGCCGATCCGGCTGCCGCGCATACCTCAACAGGCGTCATCCTTCCACTATTACACGAGATGATGTAATCCCAAGCCGACCTGGCGCCGATGATCAGCGCGACCATGATCATCGGCTGGCTAAGGATGGCCGGCCTACTAGTCTGGTGCCGTAGACCGATGCGATTCTCCGAGAGGTAACGATATGCCTGCACCATCAGCCGAGGTCTTCGACCGCTTGGGCAAGCTGGCCGCGATCAACGACATCCCCGCGCGCCCGACCAGGACGATCGACGAAGTTTTCACCGGCAAACCGCTGACCACCATTCCGGTCGGCACCGCCGACGACGTCGAGGCGGCATTCGCCGACGCGCGAGCGGCACAGGTCGAGTGGGCGAAGCGTCCGGCCACTGAGCGTGCCGAGGTCATCCGCCGTTATCGGGACCTGGTCATCGACAACCGCGAGTTCCTGATGGATCTTCTGCAGGCCGAGGCGGGCAAGGCCCGGTGGGCGGCGCAAGAGGAGGTCGTCGACCTGATCGCGAACGCCAACTACTACGCGCGTGTTTCGGCAGACCTGCTCAAGCCGCACAAGGTGCAGGCCCTGCTGCCGGGGATCGGCAAAACTACGGTTTGTTATCAGCCCAAAGGCGTGGTCGGGGTGATCTCGCCGTGGAACTATCCCATGACGCTGACGGTGTCGGACTCGGTGCCCGCACTCGTCGCAGGCAACGCGGTGGTGCTCAAACCGGACAGCCAAACGCCCTATTGCGCGCTCGCATGCGCCGAACTGTTGTACAAGGCCGGGCTGCCGCGCGCGCTGTACGCGATCGTGCCGGGGCCGGGCTCGGTGGTCGGTACCGCGATCACCGACAACTGCGACTATCTAATGTTCACCGGCTCGTCGGCCACGGGCAGCCAGCTCGCCGAGCATGCGGGCCGTCGCCTTATTGGTTTTTCGGCCGAACTTGGCGGCAAGAACGCCATGATCGTGACCCGCGGCGCCAACCTGGACAAGGTTGCCAAGGCGGCCACCCGTGCCTGCTTTTCCAACGCGGGTCAGCTCTGCATCTCCATCGAACGGATCTACGTCGAGAAAGATGTTGCTGGCGAATTCACCCGCAAGTTCGGCGACGCCGTACGCAATATGAAGCTTGGCACTGCCTACGACTTCTCGGTCGACATGGGGAGTTTGATCTCCGAGGGTCAGCTGAAGACAGTGTCAGGCCATGTCAATGACGCGACGGCCAAGGGCGCCAAGGTGATTGCCGGCGGCAAAGCCCGGCCCGACATCGGACCGCTGTTTTACGAGCCGACCGTGCTGACCGACGTCACGCAGGAAATGGAATGCGCGGACAATGAGACCTTCGGACCCCTCGTATCGATCTATCCGGTCGACGACGTGGACGAAGCCGTTGCGAAGGCCAACGACACCCCGTACGGGCTCAACGCCAGTGTGTGGGCGGGCTCCACCGCGGAGGGCGAAAAGATCGCCGCCCGGTTGCGGTCGGGGACAGTCAACGTCGACGAGGGCTACGCGTTCGCCTGGGGCAGCCTCAGCGCGCCGATGGGCGGGATGGGCCTATCGGGCGTCGGCCGCCGGCACGGCCCGGAGGGACTGCTGAAATACACCGAATCACAGACGATCGCGACCGCGCGCGTGTTCAATCTTGACCCGCCTCTTGGGCTTCCGCCGACGCTATGGCAAAAGTCGCTGTTGCCCATCGTGCGCACGGTGATGAAGCTCCCCGGCCGAAAGTGACCCCCTCAAGGCGGCTGGAACAACCCGGTGCTGATAAGCGACTATTGACACGTGGACTGTGACGTCGCCCGAGAGGCGCTGTCTGCCCGGATCGACGGTGAACGCGAACCCGTCCCGACTGCCCGGGTCGACGAGCATCTTGCGTCGTGTGTCGACTGCCGTGACTGGTATGCGCGCGCGGTCGAGCAGACGCAGCAGCTGCGCCGCCTCGCCGGGCGCGCACAGGTCTCTTCCGTCCCGCAACCGCGGGACGAACCGTCGGCCAAGATCCGGCTACGCGCGCGGGCAACGGCGACGTGGCAGCGCTGGGCGCTCGGCGTGGTCGGGGTGGTTCAGATCGCGTTGGCTGGCGCGCAGGGTTTCGGCGCCGATGTGGGCATCCCGTCGCGCGGACACCTGCTCAACGAATCGACCGCCTGGTCGGCCGCGCTGGGCGTGGTCATGGTCGTGGCCGCACTGCGTCCGGCGGCCTCGTCCGGGCTGGCCGCCGTGTTGGTGGTGTTCACCGTGGTCCTGTCGGGATTTGTCATCAACGACGCGACGGAGGGCGCGGTGACCGTGCTGCGGCTGATGAGTCATCTGCCGGTCCTGGCCGGAACCGTCCTGGCGCTGCTTGTCTGGCGGGCAACCCGCGCACCCGAGCCCTGGCCGTGGTCGGACGCCGCCCCGTTCTCCGACGACGTCGTGTTGCCTGAGCACGCGACCCGGGGACGCCGCCGCGGTCATCTCCACCCGACCGATGGATCGGCGGCCTGAACACCAACCTAAAGCAATACACCGAACATGATCGTCATCCCGGCCGCCATCAGCGCCTGGCCGAAGATGCCCGAACGGCGATCCGCACATTCCGCCGAATCCCCGTTCTGCGGGGTGAAATACCGGTAGGCCCACACCAGGGCCGCCAGCGCGAACACTAGGGCGATCAACCAATTCACGGCATTGATCCACCCGGGATAGCCGGCGTGCACCGCGGACGCGTGCATTTCCGACATACCGGGCATCGTGCCGCCGTGCTGTCCAGCTTGCTGCCTCGGCAGCAGCCGAGGATTCATCACCGCATACATCCACGCCATCGCCAGCATCATCAGGGTGTGGTAACTGTTGACCACCCGGTGGCGTGCTCCCGCGCGGGACAGGGCGACGACGCTGAACCAGACGGCAGCGAACAGGAAAAACATCATCGGCGCGGTAGTGGGCAACCGCGCACCCCCGGGCCAGGCCATGGCGATCATCGCCGCCGCCATCACGATATGCAGCAGCTGTCCGACGATGCTGGTTGCGCGGCGGTGGCCACCGCCTACCGCAAGGATGAAGCCGCCGGCACTCAGCGCGAAGAGCACGGTAACGACCCACCGCAGGCCCAAATCATGGATCACTGCGGCACCCTCGGGACCTCGGTCTGCTCCGAATCGAATTTCTCCTCCGGTTCGAAAATCTGTCCACCGCCACGAGGTCAGCGCGGACTACCGCACGACGGAGTAATCGCCCTCTTCGGCGAGGGCCGCCTGAACCTGCTCGGCGCTGAGTTCGCCGTCGGTATCGACACGAACGATCGAGGCGCCATCGGTGACCAGGTCGACATCGACTGCGCTCACGCCCGGCAATGCGCTCAAAGCCTCACTGATGGTTCTGACGCAGCTTTGGCAATGCAGCCCGTCGACGGCGAACGTTTGAACTGACATGGTGGTCGGCCTTTCACCTGGGTGTCTTGGGGGTCGGGACGTCGGCGAGTATGCAGTGCGGGGCGCCGCGATCCGCTCGGGAACCGACGGTGCGCAGCCGCAAGCTGTTGGACACTACGAAGAACGACGAGAACGCCATCGCCGCACCCGCGATGAGGGGGTTGAGCAGACCCGCCGCCGCGATCGGGATTGCGGCGATGTTGTAGCCGAACGCCCAGCTCATGTTGATCCTGATGGTGCGCAGGGTGGCCCGGGCCAGGTCGAGCGCCTGCGGCACGATATCGAGGTTGTCACGGACCAGGATGATGTCAGCAGCACCGATGGCGACGTCGGTACCACGTCCGATGGCCAACCCCAGATCCGCAGCCGCCAGCGCCGGCCCATCGTTGATGCCGTCGCCGACCATCGCGACGACTCGGCCGCGGTCACGCAGCTGCTCGATCACATCGACCTTGCCCTCGGGCAGCACCTCGGCGATCACCTCATCGATGCCGACCCGCGCCGCCACCGCTCCCGCGGCGGCCGCGTTGTCGCCGGTGAGCAACACCGTGCGTAGCCCCCTCCGGTGCAGCGCCGCGACCGCGTCGGCCGCGGAGTCCTTGACCGCGTCGGCGACCGCAACGGCCCCACACACAGCGTCGTCGACGGAAACGAAAACGACTGTTTCGCCCCTTCTTTCAGCATCCCAGCGCGCGCGCTTGAGGGCACTGGGCACCGCAGACCTGCGCGACACCCAAGAGGGGCGGCCAACGGTGACCCGGCGCCCATCGACGGTTCCGGTCACACCGCTGCCCGCGATCGCACAAAAGTCGACCACCGAGCGGCGATCATCGGCGGCGGTCATGATCGCTGTCGCCACGGCGTGCTCGGAGGCGGCCTCCACGGCGGCCCCCAGCGCCAGCACCTCGTCGGGTTCCCACCCGTCGGCGGCCACGACGTCGGTCACCGCCAGCTGTCCGGTAGTCAGGGTGCCGGTCTTGTCGAACACCACGGTGTCGACACCGCGGATCGTCTCCAATGCGCGGTATCCCTTGAGAAATATGCCCAACTGCGCTCCGCGACCCGAGGCCACCATCATCGCGGTCGGGGTGGCCAGTCCCAAGGCGCACGGACAGGCGATCACCAACACCGCCAACGCGGCCGAGAAAGCGTAGTCGGACCCCGCACCGCCAAGCACCCAACCCAACAGCGTCAGCAGCGCAATGGCGAAGACCACCGGGACAAACACGGCTGCGATGCGATCGGCCAGCCGTTGCGCATCGGCCTTTTGCGCTTGCGCTTCGCCGACCAACCGGACCATTCCCGCGAACTGGGTATCTGCCCCGACCGCGGCGGCCTCAACGATGAGTCGGCCGTCGCACACGATGGTGCCGCCGATCACGCTGGCACCCGGGTGCGCCCGTACCGGTTTGGCCTCACCGGTCATCGCACTCATGTCGATCACCGCGGTGCCCTCCATCACCAGCCCGTCGGCGGCGATGGTCTCCCCCGGTCGAACGACAAAGCGCTGTTGCTCCTTGAGTTCGTCTGCAGGAATCACCATTTCAGCACCATCAGGCAGCACGATGGTGACGTTCTTGGCGCTCAGCGCCGCCAGCGCTCGCAATGCGCTGCCCGCCCGGGATCTCGCTCGCGCTTCCAGATACCGGCCCGCAAGAACAAACACCGTGACCCCCGCGGCCACCTCGAGATAGATCGCGTCACTGGCCATCAACGCTTGCCAGATCCCGTGGCTGTCGCGGGGCTGGGTGGCCGCGAAAATAGTGTGGAGTGACCAAAACGTGGCGGCGATGATGCCCACCGAGATGAGCGTCTCCATGGCTGCGGCGCCGCGGCGCGCGTTGCGTAATGCGACGCGGTGAAACGGCCAGGCCGCCCACGTCACGATCGGCACAGCCAGCCCGGTGAGCACCCATTGCCATCCGGTGAACCGGGTGCTGGACACTACGGCGAACATCACCGACAAATCGGACAGCGGCACGAACAAGACCGCGGCGACCAAGAGCCGAAGCAACAGCCCGCGCGCCGTCACATCGTCGGAGTCGACCCGATCAACGGGCAGCTGCGCGCGCGGTACCGCCCGGTAGCCCGCCTGGCGCACTACCTCGCACAGGTCCTGGACACCAAAAACCTCCGGGGCGTCGATGGTGGCAACCCGGGTCGCGAAATTCACCGACGCGCGCACACCGTCAACCTTGTTGAGCTTGTTCTCCACCCGGGCGGCGCATGCGGAGCACGACATACCCGACACATCTAGCTCGACTCGGCGAAGCTGCGACGCGTCGGGGTTGGCCGCGACGAATACCGTCATCGTCCTCCCTGTTTGCCTCTACGTCAGCTAGTCGGGCCGCGCCACCGATTGGTTCCCACGGCTTGGCAATCACCGCAATCACCGCGCGCTCACCCGACCAAAGGTACCCGGGCGGCCACGGCAGACCGTTGGGCTGGCCGCGGCCAATCGCCTAAGGTGGCTGCCCGTGGGTGAGCGCTGCGATGACGACGCGGTCACCCGGCTAGCCCTGGCCGCCGCACGCGGCGACGGCGCCGCGCGTCAACGGCTCATCCGGGCAACCGAGCGTGACGTCTGGCGGACCGTCGCGTTGCTGGGCAGCCCAGGCACCGCCGATGATCTCACTCAGGAGACTTTCCGGCGCGCATCGGGATCGTTGCCCCGGTTCACCGGCCGCGCCAGCGCGCGCATCTGGCTACTGTGCCTCGCCCACCGGGTCGTCGTCGATCAACTCCGCCACGCCCAAATCCATGCCCGCTCTGCGCACGATCTCGAGTGGGTTGCCGGCGCGCCACAAGAGCTGGCCGACATCATCGCGGTGCGGTTGCTGCTCGACGGGCTAGCCCTCGATCGTCGGCACGCGTTGGTCCTGACCCAGGTGATCGGGCTGTCCTATACGGAGGCGGCCGAGGTCTGCGGCTGCCCGGTTGGCACCATCCGCTCCCGCGTCGCGCACGCCCGCATTGATCTGCTTAACGCGCAGCACCGCGACGACCAGGTGAGCTAGGCACGCGGCGCTACTTCGAAATGGATTGTGGCGTCGTCATTTCGCCATCCACAGCGTTGGCGATGCCATCGGATTGAGCACGGCGCTTGCGGGGTCTCTAGCCCTCGTCTTGTGCCGTTAACCTCGCCGACTTGCAATTCTGCACCCGCCTATCGATCTGCGATGCCATACTCGCACCCACCAGGCGCCCGGACACAGGTGGAGAAGCGCGAACATGAGCGATGTCATTCAGAATTCGGCCCAATCACCCGCTGCGACTTCGGCCGTCGACGCGACACCAGCCAGCGTCGAGGACGTCCGCACCGGCATGAGCTCTGAGGCCCTGCGCCAGGCGATCGAGGACCACCTGCGCTACACGCTCGGCCGTCCGGCGGCCCTGCTGGAGCCGAAGCACTACTATCGCGCGCTGGCCCTCGCCGTGCGTGACCGCATGCAACAGCGGTGGATGCAGACCACCCAGACCTATCTCGATCTTTCCCGCAAGGTGGCCTGCTATTTGTCGGCAGAGTTCCTGCTGGGCCCGCACCTGGGCAACAACTTGCTCAACCTGCAGATCGAGGAGCAGGCCCGCACCGCGCTGGGCGCTCTGGGTCAAGACCTCGACGAGGTGCTGTCGTGTGAGGAGGAGCCGGGTTTGGGCAATGGCGGTCTGGGCCGGTTGGCCGCCTGCTATCTAGATTCGCTGGCCACCCTGCAGCGACCCGCCATCGGCTATGGCATCCGCTACGAGTTCGGCATCTTCGACCAGGAAATCCGCGACGGCTGGCAGCTGGAGAAGACCGACAACTGGCTGGCCGACGGGAATCCCTGGGAGATCGCCAAGCCCGAATTGAACTATCGGGTCGGCTGGGGTGGCCACACCGAGTCGTATGTCGACGAGCGGGGTTGGTACCGGGTGCGGTGGATTCCGCAGCGCTCCGCCAAAGGGGTGTACTACGGCACCCCGATCCAGGGCTACGGTGTGAACACCTGCAACACGCTGACGCTATGGAGTGCGCGGGCCATCCAGTCGCTGGCCCTGGAGGCCTTCAACGCCGGCGAGTACTACCGGGCGGTGGACGACCAGGTGGTGTCGGAGACCCTGACCAAGGTGCTCTACCCCAACGACGAGCCCGAGATCGGCAAGCAACTCCGGCTGGCGCAGCAGTATTTCTTCGTGTCCTGCTCGCTGCAGGACATCCTGCGCCTGCTCGAGGATTTCGCCCGTCTGCCTGTGCGGGAACTCCCGAATCGGGTGGCGATCCAACTCAACGACACCCACCCATCCATCGCCGTCGCCGAACTCATGCGGCTGCTGGTCGACGAACGCGACCTAGGCTGGGACGAGGCGTGGCGGATCACGGTGGCGACGCTTGGCTATACCAACCACACGCTGCTGCCCGAAGCGCTGGAAACCTGGCCGCTATCCATGTTCGCGCGGTTCCTACCCCGGCATTTGGAAATCATCTACGAGATCAACCGCCGTTTCCTCGACGAGGTACGCGCCCGCTTCCCCGGCGACGAGCAGCGAGCCCAACGGATGTCGCTGATCAGTGAGGACGGCGACCGCAGCATCCGCATGGCCCATCTGGCCACCGTCGGCAGCCATGCCATCAACGGCGTCGCGGCCCTACACTCGGAGCTGCTGAAAACTACTGTGCTCAAAGACTTCTACGAGATGTGGCCGGAGCGGTTCAGCAACAAGACCAACGGGGTGACGCCGCGCCGCTTCGTCGCCCTGGCCAATCCCGGCCTGCGCGGTTTGCTCGACGAGGCTCTCGACCCCGGATGGTTGACCGATTTGGCGCGACTGAGCGAACTGGCACCCCTGGCCGATGACCCGGGGTTGCAACAACGCTGGCGAGCCATCAAGCGGCAGAACAAGGCGCGACTGTCGGACTATGTGCGCGGCCACACCGGTATCGCCCTGGATCCGGACTGGCTCTTCGACATCCAAGCCAAACGCATACACGAGTACAAACGCCAGCACCTCAACGTGCTGCACATCGTCACCGCCTACCTTCGGCTCAAACGCCAGCCGGATCTCGAAATCGCACCGCGCGCCTATATTTTCGGCGGCAAGGCGGCACCCGGCTACCAGATGGCCAAACTCATCATCAAACTGATCAACGCCGTCGCGGAAACAATCAACGCCGACCCGGACGTCAACGACCGCATGCGGGTCGCGTTCATCCCGAACTTCAACGTGCAAAACGCGCAATTGATCTATCCAGCAGCCGATCTCTCCGAGCAGATCTCGACGGCGGGCAAAGAAGCCTCCGGTACCGGGAACATGAAATTCATGATGAACGGCGCGCTGACCATCGGAACCCTCGACGGGGCCAATGTCGAGATGCGCGAGCAGGTCGGAGCGGAGAATTTCTTCCTGTTCGGGCTCACCGTTGAGGAGGTGCACCGTGTGCTCAATCAGGGGTATCGGCCGAGCAGTTTCATCGCGAAAAACGACGAGCTGGCAGCGGTTCTCGAGCTGATCGGCGGGGGCCGGTTCGCACCCGGCGACACCGGGTTGTTTGCTCCGCTGATCGCCAATTTGACCGACCGCGATCCATTTCTGGTCATCGCTGACTATGCCGACTACCTGCACGCGCAGCAGCAGGTCAACACCAGCTGGCAAAGCACCGAAGCCTGGACCCGCAAGTCGATCCTCAACACCGCGCACAGCGGCAAGTTCTCCTCGGACCGCGCGATCGCCGAATACTGCGACGACATCTGGAACATCGCGCCGGTCACGATTTCTGCTTGACTGCCGATAGGCGGCGCCGCCGCGGCGATGTACCGTTCGACCGTGCAGGTCGATGTCATGACTATTCCCCAGCCGCTCGCGCAGGTCGGCGAGGTCGCCAAGCTCACCCAGGCCTCGGGGTTCGACGGTCTGCTGTTCACCGAGACGGGTCGCACCGCCTATCTCAGCGCCGCCGTGGCCGCTCAGGTAGCGCCCGGTCTGCAGCTTTCGACCGGTGTTGCGGTCGCCTTTCCGCGCAGCCCGTTTGTCACCGCAGCCACGACGTGGGAACTGCAAGAGGCCACCAACGGCAACTTCCGCCTGGGCCTCGGAACGCAGGTGCGCAAGCATGTCGAACAGCGCTACGGGGCGGCCTTTAGTCGTCCCGGTCCACGGTTGCGTGACTACGTGCTGGCCGTAAAGGCGTGCTTCGCCGCGTTTCGAACCGGGACTCTCGACTACCACGGCGCGTTTTATGACCTGGACTTCATTACTCCGCAGTGGAACCCGGGCCCGATCGAGGCCCCCGATCCCAAAGTCGACATCGCCGCGGTCAACCCGTGGATGCTGCGCATGGCGGGCGAAGTTGCCGACGGGGTGCACATCCATCCGCTCGGCGAGCCGGGATATCTTGCCCGCCATGTCGCGCCGAATGTCGCAGCGGGGGCGACCAAGTCGGGACGCTCACCATCCGAGGTGGCGGTGATCGTGCCGGTCATGACGATCGTGGGCGACAGCGAAGAAGAGCGCCGCAACGAGCGTGAGTACGTGCGGGCCAGCCTCAGCTTCTACGGCAGCACACCCAACTACGCGTTCATCATGGACGAGGCAGGGTTCGAGGGGACAACCGCCCGGATCCGCGAGAAGCAGAAGGCGGGCGACTTCACGGGCATGACGGCCCAGATCACCGACGAGCACATTGCCGCCTTCGCCACCGAGGCGACCTGGGACGGCTTGGCAGACGCGCTGCTGGCCAAGTACGAAGGAAGCGCGACGCGCATCGTGTTGTACAACGCGATCGGCGACCCGCAGCGCTTTGCGCGATATGGTGAGGTCGCACAACGCATTTCGGCCCGCTAGCCGGTAGCTGGGATAACGTTCACCCGTGGCGCCCGACAGCCGTTGGCGGAATGTGCCGCCAAGATCGCCACTTCTGTCGCATTCGACACTAGAGTGCTGTCCGTGGGTACAAAGTTGTTAGCCAACGGCCGAGGCCGCTGGTTGGCAATCGTGACCTCGCTGGTGGTGGCCGGCGGCATGTTCTACGCCCAAAACGCCGAGCATCGATGTTGCACCCCGACCCCGTCGCCGTCGCCGACGCCGGGCCCCGTGGTGGCCGCACCGGCACCGCCCAACACCCCGCAGGTGGCCAGTCCGGCCGAGGCGCAGTCCCTGCAGGCCTTGGCGGCAGCGGTGGCCGACACCCCGGTGACGGCCCAGCAATTCCAAGTCGCGCTGCCCGCCGGCATCGCACCGGAGAACGGGCTGCAGGTCAAGACCATCTGGGCCGCCCGCGCGATCAGCGTGCTGTTTCCCGAAATCACCACGATCGGCGGCTATCGCCAGGATGCGCTGCCGTGGCACCCCAATGGGCTGGCCATCGACGTGATGATCCCGAACTTTCACACCCTTGAAGGGATCGCACTCGGCAACCAAATCGCCGGGTATGCCTTGGCGAATGCGAAGCGATGGGGTGTGCTGCATGTGATCTGGCGACAGAAGTTGTACCCGGGCATTGGTGCGCCGAGCTGGACCGCCGACTACGGCTCGGAAACCCTCAACCACTACGACCACGTTCATATCGCCACCAACGGCGGTGGTTATCCGACCGGGAAAGAAACATATTTCATCGGATCGATGAATCCCGCACCGTCGCAGTGACCCCGGCGTCGCTCGGCGACCCACCATCACTTTCGGAGACCGCATTAACCATCCGGTGCCGGAAAAATGGAACACTACAGGCATGACAGCAGGCCCCAGCATGGTGCGTTCGGCGACTCCGGATGATGCCGCCGCGTGTATTGCGATATACCGCCCCTACGTGGAGGACACGGCAATCAGCTTCGAAACCGAAGTTCCGAGCGTGTCCCAGATGGCAGCGCGTATTGCCTCGGCCCGCGAGTCCCACGAGTGGCTCGTCCTCGAGGTCGCCGATCAGGTCATCGGCTATGCCTACGCGCACATATTCAATCCGCGAGCCGCCTACCAATGGTCGACCGAAACCAGCATCTACGTCGCCAACACTCACCGTGGCACCGGCGGCGGGCGCAAACTCTACGCACAACTGCTGCACCGACTCACCGAGCGCGGCTACCGCCGCGCCTTCGCCGGCATCACCCAACCCAACGAAGCCAGCAACGCGCTTCATCGATCCTTCGGCTTTCAGGACACGGGCCTCTACCGCCGCGTCGGTTGGAAACACCACCGTTGGCACGACGTGGCGTGGATGCAACTCGATCTGGCTCCCAGTGAGCAGGACCGCCCGCCGACGCCAATCACCTAGTCCAGCACGGGTGGGCGGGGTGCGCCTTGAGGTACCAAGCCACCCGAGGAGATCCTTGCCGGGCTCCCGGCAATTCGAGAAGCTGGATCAGGCTGACGGGCCAGGCCGGCGCGGTCCCACGAGAATTGCACACCTGTCAACAACGCAGCGGAGGCAAGGCTATGGGTACGCCCCCATTCATGGTGTTCGACAGCGCGCCCGACGCGTGTGCACCGTATAGCCATGCTGTCGAAAGCGACGGCTGGTTATGGATCACCGGTCAGATGCCCAACTACCCCAACGACCACACAAAGCCGCTCCCTGCGGGGATCGAGGCCCAGACCCGAAACGTGTCGCAACCGCGGTGGTGGTGCGTAAGGTACGCCCCGAACATGTCGAGGCCTATCGAGCTTGGCAATCTGAAATAGACGCCGCAACCAGCGAGAGTCCCGGGTTCATCGGAACCGAGACGATTCCCCCGGTACCGAATGTCCATACGACTGCGTGACCATCTTTCGATTCGATTCCACCGAGAACCTGTCGTGTTGGATGCAGTCCGAACGACGCCGCGAGTTGATCGCACGTGGCGAGCGCCCGCTGCAGGCTCCGCCGACGAACACACCATGGTCGGTGGCCGACCGACCGTCCACACGGTCACCGTTGTCGCCTACGCGACTCGCCGCGGAAAAGGCCATCGAGGCCGCGGCGCGGTCGTTCGACGGCGTCACCGGCTACGAACTTCTCCAACCAGCTCACGACGGGGGCGAGTGGACGAGTCTGTATCGGTTCACCGGGCCGCGTCGCTACGCCGATGAGTGGCTCACAGTTTCTGGCTCAATCCCGGTGTGCCGACTCGGATCACCATTCGAGGAGCCGTCCTGGTCGTCGTGCTCTACGTCGGTGCTGCTTGGCTTTGGGCGCTGATAACGCTTTGAACGCCGGGCTCCGGTCATGGGTCGCGCCCTGGCCGGCGCCTATTCGGTGCCGAAGGCAAAAACCGTTGTCGAATCGTAGGTCTGGTCCGGGTTGAGCATGGTGCTCGGGAAGTTGGGGTGATTCGGCGAATCCGGGTAATGCTGGGTCTCCAGCGTAAATCCTGCACCCTGCCGGTAGATATGCCCGCTGGTCCCCGTGAACGTCCCGTCGATGAAGTTGGACGTGTAGAACTGCACACCGGGTTCGGTCGTCAAAACAGTCATGGTGCGCCCCGTCTGCGGATCCTGGGCCCTGGCCGCCTCCACCAGCCCGGTGTTGTTGCCACGGTTGATCACCCAGTTGTGGTCATAACCGTGGCCCAGTAGCAACTGTGGATCATTCGCGGTGATTTGCGCGCCGATGGCGGTCGGTGAGGTGAAATCGAATGGTGTGCCCAGCACCGGGCTGATCTGACCGGTCGGAATCATTGTGGGGTCGATTGGCGTGTAATGGTCGGCATCGATAGTTATCTTCTGGTCGTAGATGTCGAGCGTGCCCTCTCCCGCCAGGTTGAAGTAGCTGTGATTGGTCAGGTTGATCACGGTGGGCGCATCGGTGGTCGCGTGGTAGTCGAT
Source organism: Mycobacterium basiliense (assembly GCF_900292015.1). Taxonomy (NCBI): domain Bacteria; kingdom Bacillati; phylum Actinomycetota; class Actinomycetes; order Mycobacteriales; family Mycobacteriaceae; genus Mycobacterium; species Mycobacterium basiliense. The sequence continues at coordinate 2,667,912 of NZ_LR130759.1, read as the reverse complement.
GCGCAGTCGGTTCTTCTGGTCCAGGGTGTAGGTGACGGTCGTCGTCAGCGTCCCAGGAAACCCCATTTCGCCTGCAGGACTAACGTATTGGAGTTTCACAGCCACGCCGTTGTTACCGTTGTCCTGACTGGCCTGCCACACCTTGGTATCGAATCCGGCGGTACCGCCGTGCAGGCTGTTGCCGTTGTTGTTGATGGGCAGGTGATACTCGTCGCCGTTCAAAGAAAATGCTCCCTTGGCGATCCGGTTACCGTACCGGCCGATGATCGCACCGAAATACGTCTTGGCGGATCCGGTGTTGTCCAGGTAGCCGGCCAGGTTCGGAAAGCCCAGCACCACGTTATCGACCTGCCCGGTGCGATCGGGGACCTCGATCGATTGAATGATGCCACCGTAGTTCAGGATTCGTACCCGCATGCCGTGCCCGCTGGTCAGCGTATAGCGATTGACCGGGCGTCCATCCACCCGACCGAATGGCTCGCTGGTGATCGCCGGCGGCACAGCGGATATCGACTCAGCGCCGCCGTTAGAGGTGGGGTTCGTTGTGGTGTTACTACATGCCGCCAAGCCCGCTACGCCGACGGTTGAGATCAGTTGACGTAAGCGTTTGCCGCCCATGGGCGCTCCTCGCACTCGATGACCGTAATCATGGTGCCGGTCGCGATACCGACTCTCAAGGGGTGAGACTTCCCGGGCGAGTTGTTGGCACACACCATGCGTCCAGCGCCGCAGGCCGGCACCGTCAACCTTCGGCGGCTGTCGTAGCTCGACGTTAGCGCGAGGACCTAAGTGCGATGCGTGTTTGGGTTTGAGCCGCCCCTGCAGTGGCTTTGAGCGTGCGAAGCAGGCGGTCTAGGTCCGCGGTGTCACGGACCCGGATGTGAAGGAGGTAGTCATAGGGACCGGTTACGTGCACGGCATCGTTGATCGCGGCGTCCTTGGTCGCCCACGCGAGGAATTCGTGCCCATCCTGATCGGGTCGAAGACGCACGTCCACGAATGCCTCGATGCCCCCGCCGGGGACGTTTTCTGCGGCAAGAACTGCGCGGTAGCCGATGATGACGCCGGCCGTCTCCAGTTTCCGGATCCGGGCTCCGACAGCGTTCGTACTCAGCCCGATGGTGCGTCCAAGAGCGCTGAAAGATGCTCTGCCGTCCGTCGCCAAAATGGCGATAATTTCACTGTCGATAGCATCCATACCGAGAATCTACTTGCTGCGCTGAGATATTTGTCGTCGGCGGGGAAAACTAGCGCGACAGTGGGTAGCTATGACAACTGTTGTGGAGATTGCATCAGCGTTAGGGGTCGGAATAGCTGCCGGGCTTGGGGTCGCCGTGCCATTGGGTGCGATCGGCGTGCTGCTCCTACGCGAGGGCGTTGAGCAAGGCGTTCGTCGCGCTATTCCGGCGGCAATCGCAGTGTCGTGTGTCGACGTGATGTATTGCGCCGCAGCAATTCTTGTTGGGACCGTCGCGGCGCCGACGGTCAATCAGTTGGGTGCCTGGCCCAAGGTCATCGGCGCAGTACTCCTGCTTATCGTCGCTGCGGTGGGGATAGCGTGCGGGTTACGTCGGTCTGAGCAGCCAACGGAGCCTTCGCGACCATCGCTGAGTAGCAGCCGATTCGGGCTCTTTTTTGGTCTGACCGCGATGAACCCCGCCACGCTGGTCTACTTCACCGCCGTAGCTGCGACGCTGGCGCACTCGTTGCATTCCACTACGGCAATCGCCGTTACTGCCGGGGTGGGGCTGGCGTCGTTACTGTGGCAGTCGTTGCTGGTGTGGGCCGGTGCATTGCTTGGGAGTCGTGCCACTGCCTATACCCGCCGCTTCACCGTCCTTGTCGGCAACGTCGTCGTCGCCGCTTTCGGGGCGGTCATGCTCGTGTCCGCGACGCTGTAATGTATCGCCTGCCGGCCGTGGCACCGACAAGGCGCAGGCCGAAACCGAACGAGGAATTGTCAAAAACCCGGGGTGCCTTTTCGCCGAGCGTGACGTCAGTGCGAAAAAACCGCCGAAATCTCGCAGTGAGTTCACGCTCGGTGTGTCAAGTTTCGGTACCCGCTTGACGAACGAGTTCCGGTAGGTGCTTTACAGGGCTTGCGCCTTGGTGGTTAAGGGCGTTTCCCGCGTCGGTGCGGTGGGCGCCGGTCAAGGGGCCGGGGTCAAGGCTCGGCCCTCGGGCCGACCGCGCAGCGGCGTGGCCTTGACCCCGGGACCGTCCGGCGCATCCTGGCGCGGCTTGCGGGGACGACCATGCGGGGTGGCGAAGGCGCCGTGTTGCTTGGCCCGGTCATGGCGGATCGCGTGCGTGCGCACAATCGTGCTCTGGTGGCTGATCTGCACCGAGCCGGCCACGATCGACACCTCGACTTGCTTTTTGCGCCATGGCCTTCCGGCCCGATACATGGTCCCGGCGAAAGATACATCTCCGTTGTTGTCGACGACCCTGGTCACCACGATCCCGCTCGTCACCGGCCGAGCCGTCCGCCGGCCCTGACGCGGCGGGCGCGGTGTGCTGTCGGCAGCCTTGCGCTGCGCGTGCGAGGCGACCAGCACGTCGCGGTGATAGATCTGCACCAAGTTGTCGGCCACCACGGCCTGCACCGGCTCACCGGCCAACACGATGGGCACCCGATACCGAAACCCCGCCAACCGGATCGCCCCGTGTTGATCCACCCACCGCTGCACACCGGCACTGCGCAGATCCGCACGCAGGGATGCGGCGCGCCACTGCCCATTGGTCGCGACCGCCGCAACGGGCTTCACGACCACGAGTTCGGGACCAGTAGCGAATGCGAACCGCTGCGCCGGTGGTCGCATTCCCAGCGACTGATGCGGGCGCTCGGTGTTGTAATAGCCCACCCACCGATCCAAGGCTGCCTGCAGCTCGGCGATGGTGGCGAACACCCGATCGGCGTCGGTGAAGAATTCCCCACGCATCGTCTTATGAAGGCGCTCAACCTTTCCCGTTGTGGTGGGCGAGCGCGGCGCGGTCAACACATGCCGGATCCCGTTCTCCACGCAGACCCGATCAAACAACACCTCCGACGACGAACCGCCCGGGCCGAACCGCCCCGTGAACACCTTCCCGTTGTCGGTCAAAATCTGCTCGGGTACACCATGGCGGGCCAGGGCACCCAGCAGCGCCTCACAGACCGGCTGCGCCGTGGCGCGCGCGACAACCTTCGCCGACACCACAAACCGGGAGTTGTCATCGATACCGGTCACCACCTTTACCTCCACCCCGTCACGCAGATGGACCCCGCCCACCACGTCCATCTGCCACAACTCCATCGGTCGGCCCCGCTCCCACCGCTTGTAATCACCACGCCGCCGACGACGCTTGGCCGGGTCAATGCGCCCGTTGCGTACCAACGCCCGATACACACTCGAGCGCCCTGGTACCGGCGCCACACCCTCGCGACCGAGCTCGTAGACGATGCGGGTAGGACCCCAACGCGGATGGGCGTCACGTAAAACCAACACCCGTGCCTCCACCGCGGCCGCCATCTGATGCGGACACCCATGCGGACGCGACGACCGATCCTTCAGATTCAGCACCGCCCCATCGCGCGCATACCGCCGCAGCCAGGTGTGCACCGTCTGCCGCGACACCCCATAGCGGCGGGCAACAGCGCTGATCACAGCCCCATCCAAGACCTCAAGCACCGCCCGATAACGCATCTCGGACACCCGCAACTCCCGCAACATGCCGGCCCCTTCCGCAGTCCACACACGACCACGAAAGAAGCCATAACCCACCAGCCGCAACCAACCGGGTGTAAAGCACCTACCGGAACCGTTGTCGCGGACCTACCGAAACCGCGTCCCAGAACCGTCAAGCACCAACCGGAACCACAATGTCAAGCATGAGCCGGAATCGCACACATCGCACACACGGGGGCGGTTCGAACAGCGCAGAACAAAGCGGCTCCGGATTTCTCCGAAACCGCCTCGGAAACCGCCTCTGACCTCTGTCGGGCTGACAGGATTTGAACCTGCGACCACTTGACCCCCAGTCAAGTGCGCTACCAAACTGCGCCACAGCCCGGTGCCACCGATGAGTCCACCGACGGCAGGTCGAAAGCCTACCTCAGCCCCGGGCCAAGCTCGCCAAAGGCCTAGCCGACCTGCCCGACGCGCCCGGCCCGCGCCCACACCAGCGACGAGCACACCGTGCGCCCGTCGGGCAGGGCCAACTCGGACGACAGGGTCAACCGATCGCCGTCGAGGTCGCTATGCCGCAGATGCAACCGGCCCAGGTAGTTGGGTATCAGGGACAGTTTCGCCTCATGCCGGATATCGCCGGTCGCCTCATCGACGAAATAACGTCCGCTGTAGGCCAGGTATCCCAGCGCGGCAGCGGCGGCCTGCTCGGGGGTGCCCCCGCTGGCAACCGGGCGGTCGTAGTCGGGCCGTCCGGATGACTGGATCTGCGCCGACATGTAGCCGTCGGGGGTGTACATGATCAGGCCCTGGGCATCTTCGCCGTGCGGGTAGCGGATCGGCCCATCGGGGCCTTCGCGCTCCACATAAGACACCAGCTCCCAGGCTCCAACCAACTTGTCGCGCAACGCTGCTGTCATGGGAACTCCTCCTCATGCCGTGGTTTTAAACCAGGCGTTGACTTTGTCCACCCAGGCCAGCAGCGCCTGGGTCAGCTCTTGTTCGCGGCCATAGAACCGCTGAGCGGGCACCGGCACGCTGACGGCCACCAGCTGATCGGTCACCGCCGGCACTACCGTCCCGATCGCGCAGATGCCGTTGGTTTGCTCCTCCCGGTCGTAGGCCACCCCTTCGGCCACGATGCGCCGCAGCTCCTCTCGGAGGGCCGCCCGATCGGTAAGGGTGTGGGCGGTCAGCGGCATCAGCCGGGTCGGCAGCGCCTGAGCTTGCCGCTCGGGCGGTAGCGACGCCAGCAGTGCCTTGCCGTTGGCGCAGCAGTACAGCGGAAACGACTCCCCCACCGAACTCACCGCCCGCAACCGACGCGGCGGAACGACCTGATCGATGAAGTTAGCTCGGTCCCCGTCCAGGATGGACAGGTCGACGGTCTCGTCCAGCTGACGCGACAGCTCGGTCAGGAAGGGGTGCAGATCCGCCACCACGCCGTGCTGCACGGTGCTGGCCATGCGCGCTATCTCCGGCCCCAGTCGGTAAGGCCCCCGCGCACCGCGCGAGCCCACCAGGCCCTCGTCTTCGAGTGCGTTGAGGATCCGGCTCACCGTGGACCGGGCCATGCCCACTCGCTCGCCGATCTCGGCTTGGCTAAGACCGCCGGGGTGCGCTTGCAGCACCCGCAGGATCTCGGCCGCGCGGGCGATCACCTGGATTCCGCCGCGGGCGTCGGGTGCCTCACTGTTTGCGCTCATCGGGGAATTCCTCTCACGACCTAGCGGGCAGACTCAGCAGTGCCTCGGTTTCCTCCGCCGACGCCACCGGCAAGTCCAGGGCCTCGACAATGCGCACCGTGCGCGCCTCCAGCGCCGGATTGCTCGGCGCCAACTCACCCTTACGCAGATACAAGGTGTCCTCCAGACCCACACGTGCATTACCGCCCAGGGCCAGACCCATCGCGGTCAGTTCCACGTTGGACCGGCCGACCGCGATGACTTGCCAGCTCGCCCCGGACGGCAGCCGGCGCACCATCGTGAGCAGATTATCGGCGGTGGCGGCCATGCCACCCCGCACCCCGAGCACGATGCTGAACTGCAACGGCTCGGCCAGCAGGCCCTCGTCCCGCGGCCCCAGACACGCCTCCAGGTGCCCGGTGTCATAGATTTCCAACTCCGGCTTGATGTCCAGTTCGAGCATCCGCGCCGCGAGTCGCCGGACACCATCGGGAGGATTGCGGAACTCGCCGTCCCCAAAACTCATCGAGCAGGGGTTGAGCGTAGCCATCGGCGGCCGTAGCTCCACCAACTTTTCGCGGTCCTCGAACGGCACCGCCAACCCGACCCCGGTCGATAGCTGGATCAGGATCGGGCAGCGCTCACCGATCAGGTCCATGGTCTGACGCGCGATCGCGAGATCTGCTGTAGGCCTCTCGTTTTCATCTCGCAGATGGATATGGGCCACCGCGGCACCAGCGTGGTAGGCCTGCTCGACCGCAATCGCGATCTCCTGCGGAGAGGTTGGCAACGACGGATTGTCGGCTTTGGTCGCGATGGGGCCGGTGGGCGCGACCGTGATCACCACGCTCATGACGCCCTCCACTCGGGATGGGCGATGGTGACCAGCAGCAACGCATCCCGGTCCGAGCGGTTGTGGATCGATCGAACTTCACCTTTGGCGAAATGCACGCTGTCTAGGCGCCCCAACACCGTCTCGGAATCGGCGGTGGCGATGATCAACTCGCCGTCGAGCACGACATAGACGGTCTCTTCACGTGTGGCCGTCCACTCGGCCTCCGCGCCCGGGCGATAGCGCGAGACTCCGACCCAGAATCGCTCGGTGTGCCCGGCCTCGTGCCCCTGCAGCCGCACCGTGTCCACATCGTGGTGCGCCGCGGCCACATACGTTGGGGCCTGCGACGCTCGGGTCACGTTCATCAGGACCCCGTCTCGATCCGGTAGCTCCCGGTGGGATCGACCATCGCCACCAACCGCACAATGCAGCCGTCACCACCCACCCAGCGCCAGGGGAACGCGGCGAAGGTGACCCGCTTGCCGGTGACCTTGTCCACGTCGCCACCGATATTTTCGAAGCCATAGATACCATTGGACAGGATTTCGCGGTGGCATGGCTCCCACTCGGGGAAGTCGTCGAGCACCTTGCGGCCGGTCTCCTGCTCGTATTCGCGTACCGCCCAGGGCAATAGACCGCCCTGGGATTCGGCGGGGCCGTGGGGTGCGATCGCCGTAGCCAGCGGGTGATCCAGGGCCTGGGTATCGGTGCCCACCGCCTTGACGCCCTTGGCGGCAAACCACTCCCCGGCCTCTTTGTAGAAGCCCGGCGAATAGGCGTAGTACTCGGCACTGTCGGCGTATTTGTGATGCCAGCCGGTGTTGACGATGACGATGTCGCCCGCTCGGATCCGCGGCGTGGCCCGCTGCAGATCCTCGGCGGTGACGACGCCCCACTTGCTCTTCGGGATCGAAACGACCACGCCGGTGCCGAAAAAGGCGCTCAGCGGGATCTCGTCGAGAAACGGAGTTCCTTCGACGACGTGCGCCGGCGCGTCAATGTGGGTGCCGGAATGCATGACGGTGGTGATCTTTTGGGTGAGCACTCGGCTTTTGGCCATACCGTGCAATCGCTCGATCTTGACATCTTCGAAGTACGGCCACGCCGGCACTCCGTGCCCCCACGGATGCGACAGGTCATAGAACTCCAACTTTGACTCGGCGTCGCCGAGGGGCCAGCTGAACGCCATCGCTAAAACGTCCTTTCTCGTGTGAGCTGTGCACTGATGTGCTCGGCAAGCCGCGCCGCAGTGCGTTCCCGAGCACCCGCAGGCCATGCAAGAAAGCCGCGTCCCGTGCGTGCCCCAAGTCGCCCTTCGGCAACCAGCGTGCGCAGCAGTGGGCTGGCATACGGGTCGCTGTTGAGGCTGGGGATCACCGCATCGTGGATGGCCAAGGTGAGATCCAAGCCGATGTAGTCGGCGTTTTCCAAGGGACCCAGCGCCGCCAACCGCAGTCCAATGGTGTTGCGTACCACCAGATCCACCGTTTCGGCATCACACACCCCCTCGTCGACGAGTGCGATCGCCTCCCGCCACAACGCGTGCTGGAGCCGATTCCCGATGAATCCGGGGAGATCGCGTTCAACGCGCACGGGCAACTTCCCGGCTTCGGTGAGCAGCGCGATCACGCGATCGGCCGTTTCCGGTGCGGTGCGGGCGCTGGGTATCACCTCGACGATCGGGATGAGATCTGGCGGGTTCCAGAAGTGCGTCCCGATCGCGCGGCTGCCGTCGTCGACCCGCTCCGTGACGGCACGAATCGGCAACACCGAGGTGTTGGTCGCCAGCACGGCAGCAGGTGCGAGATCGGCTAGTTGCGCGAAGAGTTCCTGCTTGATGGCAAGGTCTTCGATGATCGCCTCGACGACCAGGTCGGCGTTGCGCACCGCAGCGGCCAAGTCGCCGGTTGCGCTTACAGACCCGTGTTCGGCACCCGTGACTTGGCCGGCCTCGGCGGCCGCGATGGCAAGGATTTCGGTCTTGGTGTCGGTGACGACGACATCGAGCCCAGCCGAGGCCAATACGCCGGCGATGCGGCGGCCCATCAGACCGGCACCGACGATCGCGGCACGCGAAAACCCGTGGCCGGGTGGCTGAGTCAGCATGCCGTATACCCCCCGTCCAGATACATCACCTGGCCGGTGAAAAAGCTGGATGCATCGCTGAGTAGATAGACCAGCGCGCCGAGGAAATCCTCCGGTTCAGCGAAGCGGCCCAGCGGGATCCGGGCGAACATCGCTTCTCTGGTCGTCCGGCCCTTTTCGTTGTCGGCGTACATCCACTCGGTCAGCTCGGAGCGGAAAACCGTAGGGGCAATTGCATTTACTCGGATACCGTGGGCGCCCCATTCCGCGGCCAGCGACTTGGCGAGCAGGTCGGTGCCTGCTTTGGACGGGCAGTAGGCGCTGTATCCGGCGGCGCTACCGAGCGCCCCGCGAACCGAGGACACCAGCACGATGCTGCCGCCGTCGCCTTGTTCGAGCAGCACCCGTCCGGCTGCCTGACAGACCAGCCAGGCCCCGCGGACATTGGCGTTCATCACCTTGTCGAAGTCGTCCACGCTCATCTCGGTGATGGACTCGACATGGTTCATGCCTGAGGCCACCAACACCCCGTCTAGACGGCCATGGCGGCTGACTGCGGCCTCGACCATGGCCTGCGCGTCCTCCGGTGTCGCGGGCCGGCGTGCGACCACTGCGACGTCGTCCAGGCCGGCGTCATTGATCAGCTCGGCCAGGCCGGCCACGTTGCCACCAGCCAGGGTCAACCGGGCACCGCCCTCGGCGAGTGCGCGAGCGGCGACGCTGCCCAGGGCACCGGTCGCCCCGGTGATCAATATCGATTTGTCCTGCACGCTGAACCGCGTCGCTGCCTGGTTGGTCGCCTGGTGCATGGCCCTCATGGTGCACCTTCCTTACTCCCACAATACGGGTGATTACACCCGATATATGAGAGATCGTAGGGACGCTTCGGTCGCCAAGTCAACGAGATAATCCTGTGATATAGGTGTCAATGTTCGTATCGCGGGAAGTATCAAGCCGCATCGGGCGTGTTCGGCCGCAAGCCGCGACCATCACCGCGTGCCCCCGCCGCAACTCAGCGGCGCTTAGTGCCCCGCTTTTCCCGAACCCGGACATTGACGCGGATCGGGCTGCCGTCAAATCCGAACGTCTCGCGCAGCCGCCGCTCCAGGAACCGTCGGTAACCGGCCTCCAGAAATCCCGTGGTGAACAATACGAACGTCGGCGGCCGGGCGGTGGCCTGAGTGGCGAAAAGAATACGGGGCTGTCTGCCGCCCCGCACTGGAGGCGGCGTAGCCGCCACCACCTCCTTGATCCAGCTATTCAGCGGACCGGTGGCGATCCGGGTGTCCCACGACGCCAGGGCGCTCTCCATCGCCGGCACCAGCTTTTGCAGCGCGCGTCCGGTCTTGGCGGAGACATTGACCCGCTGGGCCCATCGCACCTGCACCAATTCCCGATCGATCTCACGCTCCAGCAGTTCGCGGCGATCCTCGTCGATGAGGTCCCACTTGTTGTAGGCCAGCACCAACGCCCGCCCGGCCTCGATCACCATGGACAGCACCCGCAGATCCTGTTCGGTGAGCGGCTGCGAGGCGTCGATCAGCACGATCACCACCTCGGCGGCGTCAATAGCGCCGTGGGTACGCACCGAAGCATAAAACTCGTGTCCGCTGGCCTGGCCGACCTTGCGGCGCAAGCCCGCGGTGTCCACGAATCGCCAGACCTTGCCGCCCAGGTCGATCAGCGAGTCCACCGGATCGACCGTGGTGCCCGCGACCTCATGCACGACCGAGCGCTGGTCACCGGCCAGCTTGTTCAGGAGAGAGCTCTTGCCCACATTGGGTTTGCCAACCAGCGCCACCCGTCGGGGCCCGCCGCCCGCCGATGCCAACTCGCCCACCTCGGGCAACGCAGCCAGCAACTCGTCGAGCAAATCCGCCACGCCGCGGCCGTGCATGGCACTGATCGGATGGGGTTGGCCCAGGCCCAATGACCACAGGGCCGCCGCGTCCGCTTCTGCCTTGTCGCTGTCAACCTTGTTGGCGGCCAGAAAGACCGGTTTACCCGAGCGCAGCAGGATGCCGGCAGCTGCCTCGTCCGCCGTGGTGGCACCGACGCTGGCATCCACCACCAGGACCACCGCGTCAGCGGTGCGCATGGCCACCGACGCCTGCTCGGCCACCAGTTGCTGCAGGCCCTTGGCATCCGGCTCCCAGCCCCCGGTGTCCTGCACGACAAACCGGCGTCCGCTCCACAGCGCGTCGTAGGAGACGCGGTCTCGCGTCACACCTGGAACGTCTTGCACCACCGCCTCACGCCGACCCAGAATCCGATTGACCAGAGTCGATTTGCCGACGTTGGGCCGACCCACTATGGCCACGACCGGCGCCGATCCAGACGCCCCCAGCTCTTCGAGATCGGAATCGCTAAGTTCCCAATCGCTTTCGTCTACCCACGTGCCGTCCTTGGTCACCGCACCGCTCCGCTTCGCTGAGTCACCAAGTCCTGCAGGTGAGCGATCACTTCGGCCTCGGTCATCTCGCTGGTGTCCACGACGATCGCATCAGCGGCGGCACGCAATGGCGACACCGCACGTGTGGAATCGAGGTGGTCGCGGCGGCGCACGTCGGCCAGCACCGAGTCGTAGTCGTCCACCAAACCCGCCGCAATGTTTTGGGTATTGCGTCGCCGCGCCCGGGTCTCCGCCGACGCGGTTAAAAAAATCTTGACGGGCGCGTCCGGGAACACCACGGTCCCGATGTCACGCCCCTCCACCACAATGCTGCCCGGCCCCCGCGCCATCGCCCGCTGCAGGTCCACCAGCCGGGTCCGCACCGCGGGTACCGCCGAAACCGCCGAAACCGCACGGGTTACCGCGTCGCCCCGGATCTCTGACGAAACATCTTGTCCAGCAAGGTAGAACCGACTTGCGTTGGGGTCATAACCAACCGACAGCTCCACGGCCGAAGCAAGATCCGCGACGCCCTCGGCATCGTCCGGGTCCACTCCAGCGCGTAGCACCGCCAATGTCACCATGCGATACATCGCTCCGGTATCCAAGAAACGGGTACCCAGCCCACGCGCCAATCCCTTTGACACCGAGGACTTCCCGGTCCCGGCCGGACCATCGATCGCGATAACCACATCGTCACTCACGTCGTTCGTTCCGCTCGCTCCGCTCACAGCCCGATGGTTCGCTGCACTCCCGTCACTCACGTCGTTCGTTCCGCTCGCTCCGCTCACAGCCCCACCGCTTTGTATAGGTGCCCAATCTCGTCTCGCCGCAGCGCCCGAACGGTGCCCGGCCGCTGCTTGCCCAACGACACCGCACCAATGTCGGTGCGCACCAAAGCCTCCACTGGAAATCCCACCGCGGCTAGCATCCGGCGCACGATTCGATTGCGTCCCTCGTGCAACGTCACCCTCACCAATGTTCTGCCGGGTATGGCGTCGACAACGGCGAAGCCGTCCACGGCCACCGGTCCGTCCTCCAACTCGATTCCCGCCCGCAGCTTTTTGCCCAGGCCGCGAGGCACCGCACCGGTCACAGTCGCCAAATACGTCTTGGGTACCTCGTGCGAGGGATGCATCAGCCGGTGCGCCAGCTCGCCGTCGTTGGTCAGCAGGATCAGCCCCTCGGTGTCGGCGTCGAGCCGTCCAACGTGAAACAGTTTCTTATTGCCCCGAACTTTCCGTTCGATCAGGTCGCCGATACAAGGCCGGCCACGATCGTCGGACATGGTCGAGTGCATGCCGCGCGGCTTGTTCAGCGCCAGGTACACCAGCGTGTCGTCGAGCACCACCCTGGCGCCGTCGACCCGGATCACCGAGAGGTTCGGGTCAACCCGAGTGCCCAATTCGGTCACCACATGTCCGTCCACCTCGACCCGGCCATCGACGATCATCTTTTCCGCAGCCCGCCTCGAAGCAACCCCGGCCTGAGACAACACTTTCTGCAAACGAGTCCCCTCAGCGGGCTCAAAATCCACCATCAGTCGCGGTCCACGTCAAACGTCAACGTAGGGTCGGCCATCTGACCGCCGGAGAGCTTCATGAACCGCGGCTCATTGTCCAGTGACGCGCTCAAATCTTCGATGGTATCGACGTCGGGAAGCAGCGGTGCGATATCGGGAAGGTCCGACAGCGACGTCAAACCCAAACGTTCCAAAAACATCTCGGTGGTGGCGAACGTTACGGCACCAGAGTCCTCGTCTGCGCCGACCTCGGTAATCAGGCCGCGCGCAAGCAGGGTTCGCATTACGGCGTCCACGTTGACCCCGCGCACCGCGCTCACCCGCGCACGAGTCACCGGCTGGCGGTAGGCCACCACGGCCAGCGTCTCCAACGCGGCCCGAGTGAGCTTGGTCCGCGCGCCATCCAGCAACAGCTTCTCGACATACGGCGCGAAACGGGCACGCGTATACAGCCGCCAGCCCTCATCGCTGTGCCGTAGTTCGATTCCGCTGTCGCGTTCGGTGAGCTCGTCGGCCATCAGCCGCAGCTTCGCGGCGACCCGGTAGACCGGTTGTTCGGTGACCGAGGCCAGCGCCTCGGCAGTCACCGGGGTGTCCACCACCAACAGCAGCGCCTCGAGCACCGAACCGAGTTCAACCGGGTCCATCTCCGCGGGCTCGGCGATATCGGGGATGCCATAGCTCAGGTCGTCCGCGGGCGCGTCCTCAGTCACCAGCGCCGCTCCATTCTCATCACTGTGTCCCCCGCAAGCGGGCGGCGCCCCCGCTGCATCGTCGTCGCCGGAGCGGATCATCATTGGTCTCGCACTTCTACCAAGGCTTCGCTGGTCGGCCGATCCCCGGTCCACGACACCTGGAGCGCGCCAAGGGGCTCTGACTGGTCGAATGCTACCGCCCGGGACCGATACAGTTCGAGCAGCGCCAGGAACCGTCCGACCACCTGCATCGACGTCTGGCAATCGGCGACCAACTCGGAAAATGAAGCCCATTGGCCGCTGCCCCGTGCTTCTAACAGCGTCAGCAACTGTTTGGCCTGCTCGGCAACCGAGACCGTCACTTGGTGCAGGTGCCCGGTGGCCACGGTCGGCACCGGCCTCGGGGTCAAGGCCACCGCGGCGATCTGGGCGAACCGTTGAGCATCGACGCCCAGCATCACCTCCGGCAGCAGGCCGGCAAACCGCTCTTCAAGAGACACCGCGCGCGGATAACTGCGCAACGCGGTGGCCTCCAACTCGGCGAACATCTCCGCGACGTGCTTAAACGCCCGATACTGCAACAGCCGAGCAAACAGCAGGTCGCGGACCTCGAGCAAGGCCAGATCCTCTTCGTCGTCGACCTGCCCGCTCGGCAACAACCGGGCCGCCTTGAGATCCAGCAAGGTCGCCGCGACCACTAAAAATGCCGTGGTCTCCTCGAGGTCCAGGTGGGCGCCAATCGCTTTGGTGTAGGCAATGAAATCGTCGGTGACCTGGTGTAACGCCACTTCGGTGACATCGAGGCGATGGGCGAAGATCAGCTGTAGCAGCAGATCGAACGGTCCCTCGAAGTTGGTCAGCCTGACTCGGAATCCATCGGCGTAACCGTCCGGGTAGCCGTTTTGGGGTTCCGCCGTCGAGTTCGCGGTGCCGTTCACACGCCGAATCGGTCGATGAACTCGCGAGCCAACGCCCGGTAAGCGATGGCACCGCTGGACTTCGGGGCCCAGGTGGTGATGGGTTCGCCGGCGACACTGGTTTCCGGGAAGCGAACCGTGCGGGTGATCACGGTATCGAACACTAGGTCACCGAACCGCTCCACGACACGGGCCATCACCTCTCGGGAGTTGACCGTGCGCGGGTCGTAGCGGGTGAGCAAAATCCCGCTGATATCCAGCTTGGGGTTCAGCCGGTCGCGCACCTTGTCGACGGTGTCGGTCAGCAATGCCAGACCACGCAGCGAAAAGAACTCGCATTCGGTCGGGATGACCACACCATCCGCGCAGGCCAGCCCATTGACGGTGAGCAGGCCCAACGACGGCTGACAATCGATCAGCACATAGTCATAGCGGTCCAGCAGTGGGTATAGCGCCCGACCCAAAGTCTGTTCCCGACCCACCTCATTGACCAGCTGAATCTCCGCCGCCGACAGGTCGATGTTGCTGGGCACCAGATCCATGTTTTTCATCCGGGTGTGGATCAATACGTCGTCGATCGACACCCGAGGCTCCACCAGCACGTTGTGGATCGTCTTTTCCAGCTCGTAGTGCGGCACGCCCAAGCCAGCGGACAGCGCGCCCTGAGGATCCATGTCCACCAGCAGCACCCGCCGGTCATACTCGGCTAGGGCGGCACCGAGGTTGATTGTCGACGTGGTTTTGCCGACGCCACCCTTCTGGTTGCACATCGCGACGACCTTGGCCGGGCCATGCGAGCTGCGCGGCGTGGGTTCAGGGATCGCCCGCGGCGGCCTTCCGGTCAGGCCGACCTCAACGCCACTGTCGGGGTGGTGGTTCATACCCGGTCGCGGGGCGTCGTAACGCACGTCAGGGTGGACATTGCAGGAAAGTCTAACGGCTGCATCCGCCTGCGCAGGGAGACCCGCGGGCAATCATCACCGCCTTGTGATTGCGTCCCTCGGACCCGGATTCCGGATGGCCGGGCGATGCCGAACGGCTGCGGCTCGCGCGGCCTCGCTGCCGGGACACCGTAGCGCGGGCCCGTCACGGCCAAGCCTGATCTCCAGGGCCTGAAATCCGGCCGGCACAACGCCGCAACAGATTTCAACACGGCGTCCAAATCGGCCCGACCGATCGGTATAGGAATTGCAAATTCGAATTTTTTACAAGACGCGTTGGAAATTAGCCAAGTAATTGGGATCGGCCCCCTCAGCAAGGCCACTCTGTGAAACGATTCCCATGCCAGTTGCGCTGAAACGCCAAGGCGCACATGGTCAAACTGCAGGTAGGTCAAGCGTATGACGACCTGTCCCCCAATTGGGGGACAGGCGGTTGTCATTCGGTGGACAAAAGATATCTTGGCCTGCGGAATTAACGTGGATTTAACATAGAATGGTTGTTTCTCAACCCATATCGACGGTAAAAACTAATGCGCTAGGACACTGTTACCTCGATTAATTACTTACCGACGAAGGCGTCGCGCCCGAGCATCAGCCCAATCGCTAGGCGGTCCCCAATGACACTCGATCTAACGTTGCCGAATTCCGGCGTACGTTGCCGGCGCCCGTAATGGGCGCAGCTGTCATTGCGCTCAGTGACAGCGTCCCGACCCCCCCATCGGACTATGGAGCACTACCTCCCGAAATCAATTCAGGTCGAATGTATTGCGGCCCAGGGTCGGCATCACTGCTCGCAGCTGCGGGAGCCTGGGACAGCTTGGCCGCGGAACTGTATTCGACGGCGGCTGGCTACGGCTTGGTGATCTCAGAGCTGCCCACCATGTGCTGGTTCGGGCCGGCGGCGGACGCGATGGTCGCCGCGGCATTGCCGTTCGTCGGCTGGCTCAGCACCACCGCGACACTGGCCGAACAAGCGGGGATGCAGGCCAGGGCGGCTGCGGCGGCGTACGAAATGGCGTTTGCCATGACGGTGCCCCCATCGGTGATCGCGAGCAACCGGGCCCTGTTGCTCGCGCTTGTCGCGACCAACTGGTTCGGCCAGAATTCCGCAGCGATCGCCGCCACCGAGGCCCAGTACGCCGAGATGTGGGCCCAGGACGCCGCCGCTATGTACGAATACGCTGGCTCCGCGGCAGCAGCTTCGACGCTAACCCCGTTCACAACGCCGCCCCACACCACGGCCCCAGGCGGCATCGCCCGGCAGGCCGCCGCCGCGGCGAGCAAACCCGCGACGGTGCTGTCCGAAGCTGCCGCGCGGCTGGCGTCGTCCTATTCGCTGGCCAGCCAGCTCGGACAGCAGTTCGCGCTGGGGGCATCGGGTGACGCGCAAAAGTATTGGATCGAGATTTTGAGCGCCCTGGCGACGACGGAGGGGTTCATCTACGACGGCGGCGGATTAACTCTTAACGCGCTGCAGGTGGTCGGCGCGATGCTGTTTGCTCCTGCGGTGGCAGCGGCCGATGCGGTTGCCGGCCCGGCCGGGGCCGCCGCACTGTCGGCCCTAGCACCGTTGGGCGCGGGTCCCCCGGTGGTGGCCAGCGCCGGTCTGGCCTCGGCGATCGGGCCGATGTCGGTGCCACCGGCGTGGTCCGCTCAGGCCGCAGTGTCCCAGGCGCGGACCGTGGCGTTGTCACTTCCCCAAACAAACGCCGAGACGGCGGGACTGTCCGGGCTACTTCAAGGCATGCCTATGCGGGCGCAAGGCCAGCATGGCCGCAACTTCGGACGCCGATACGGGGTACGACACCGAGTGGTATGTCGTCCACCGAGTGCGGGATAGCGCATTGATGAACACAACAGGAAGGCAAAACAGCGGGTGCGTACGACGTCCCCGAACGACAGGTCCAGCGATGAACAGTCCGACACCACTTGAAACGCTGCATCAAAAAAGTTGGATTCGCCTTGGGCTCAACAATATTGGGATGTTTACAACGCTTCAGGAGTTCATAGGAAGCGACATGGTGCCAGCAGCAATGCAATTCGAGTTGTCATCGGTGGCCGAAGCCAAGGCCGCAGCCCATGACCAGACAAGGAGTTCGTAGCAATGGATTTTGGGGCGTTGCCGCCGGAGATCAACTCTGGCCGCATGTATTCCGGGCCGGGTTCGGCGCCGTTGGTAGGTGCCGCTTCGGCCTGGAACCAGTTGGCCGCTGAGCTGACGCTCACCGCGGAGGGCTACGAGCGAGTACTCAAGACGCTGCAGGGCGAAGAGTGGTTTGGCCCCGCGTCGATGTTGATGATGGAAGCGGTCACCCCATATGTGGTGTGGATGCGCACCACGGCCGCTAACGCTGAGATGGCGGCCAAACAGGCCGAGGCCGCGATCGCTGCATTCGAAACCGCCGTCGCGGGTGTGGTTCCCCCGCCGCTCATCGCGGCCAATCGAGTTGAGCTGACCTCCCTGATGGCAAAGAACATTTACGGCCAATACACCGCGGCAATCGCCTCCCTGGAAGCGCAATACGCCGAGATGTGGGCACAAGACGCGCGGGCGATGTACAGCTATGCGGGGTCCTCGGCGAGTGCCGCGCAATTGACTCCATTCAACCCGCCGCCGGAAACCGCCAATCCCGCCGCGACGGCGCTGCAAACCGCCGCCACCAAGAGCGCCGCTGCCACCGCCGCGGGCGCGGCACAGAGCACCCTATCGGGGCTGATTTCTGAACTGCCGAACACATTGTCGAATCTGACATCTCCGTTCTCCTCGTTGTTGAGCTCCGCGGGATCGGCTCCGGAATGGCTGGACTGGCTGGTGAATTGGTACTTGCCGATCTCGCAGCTTTTCTACAACACGGTCGGTCTGCCGTATTTCGGCATTGGTATCGGAAACAGCCTCATCACGTCATGGCGGGCGCTGGGGTGGATCGGTCCCAACGTCGCCGCCGATGCCGCGGCCGGAGCACCAGGTGTCGCCGCCGCCCTGCCCGCGCTAGGCGGTGCCGGTTCGGTATCAGCCGGGATGGGCAACGCAGCCTCGCTGAGTAAGTTGTCGGTGCCGCCCACCTGGGCCGATGCCGGCGCGAGTCTCGCCCCTGCCGCGAAGTCCGCCCTACCCCTGGCCAGCGACATCGTCAATCCACCCGAGGCCGCTGCGCCCGGAAGCCTGTTGGGCGGCATGCCGCTCGCCGGCGCGGGTACGGGCGCGGCCGGTGCGGGTCCCAAGTACGGATTCCGGGTCACCGTGATGTCACGCCCCCCCTTCGCGGGCTGATAGCGAACGCCCTGGGCCGGTTGCCTACCGGACCGGCCGCCCCAAAGGTAGCGGTGTGACATGCTTTCCCGGCAGAGGCCTGTTGCGAGGAGCTGACGCCATGGACGGCACGGACGCAGACCCACGCGGCGACGCCCAACGAATCGACGCGAGACTGCTGCGGATCGCCGGCGTATGCGTGCTGGGCTCGATGATGGCGATCGTGGACACGACGGTCGTCACCGTTGCACAGCGCACCTTCGTCGCCACCTTCCATTCCACGCAGGCCATCGTGGCGTGGACCATGACCGGCTACACACTGGCCCTGGCCGCTGTGATCCCGTTGGCGGGTTGGGCGGCCGACCGGTTTGGCACCAAGCGTCCGTTCATCGGCTCCTTGCTTTCTTTCACGTTCGGCTCGCTGCTGTGTGCGATGGCACCAAACATCGCTGTGCTCATCGCATTCCGGGTCGTTCAGGGCCTCGGGGGCGGCATGCTCATGCCGCTGGTGCTGACCATCTTGACCCGGGAGGCGGGTCCCCAGCGACTCGGCCGAGTCCTGGCTATCCTGGGCGTTCCGATGCTCCTGGGCCCGGTCTTCGGCCCGGTCCTGGGCGGCTGGCTGATCGATAGCTTCAGCTGGCAGTGGATCTTCTGGATCAACGTGCCGATCGGCCTGACCACCGTAGTACTGGCCGCGATCGTGCTCCCCCACGACGAGCCGACACCGTCGGAAACCTTCGATGTGGTCGGCATGCTGCTGCTATCACCCGGGCTGGCGGCGTTCCTCTACGGGGTCTCGGCGCTACCCGGCCGCGGCACCGTCGCCGATCACCACGTATGGATACCGGCCACCGCCGGTCTGGCGTTGATCATCGCCTTCGTCCTCCATGCGCTCTACCGAGCGGACCACCCGCTAATCGACCTGCGCCTGTTCGAAAACCGCACCGTCACCCTGGCCAACGCGGCAATGTTTCTCTTCGCAACTTCCTTCTTCGGCGCCGGGTTGCTGTTTCCCAGCTTCTTCCAGGAATTGCTGCACCAGAGGCCTTTACAGGCCGGGATGAGCCTGGTACCCCGCGGAATCGGAGCCATGGTCACGATGCCCATTGCCGGCGCGCTGATGGACAAGCGCGGAGTCGGACGGGTCTTGATGGTCGGCGTTACACTCATCGCCTTGGGCATGGGCGTTTTCGCCTTCGGGGTCGCGCTGCGGGCCGACTACCTGCCAACCCTGGTGATCGGACTGGCCATCATGGGTTTGGGCATGGGCGCCACAATGATGCCGCTTTCTGCGGTGGCAGTACAGACCTTGGCGCCGCATCAGATTGCGCGAGGGTCGACACTAGTCAATGTCAATCAACAAGTGGCGGCATCTATCGGAACGGCTCTGATGTCGGTCATATTGACCAGCCAGTTCAACCGCAGCGCAAACATTCCCATCGCACGCCAGATCGACGGCCTACGCGAGGAAGCCGCCCGCCGCGGCGTGCCGATTGACCCACTGACGCTGCCCGCGCCGGCCCGGGCCCCGGACTTTCCGATCAACCTGATGGACGACCTCTCGCACGCCTACACCGTGGTTTTCGTCGTCGCCGTCGCATTGGTGGCGTTGACATTTGTTCCGATAGCGTTTCTTCCAACAACACCCGCCGCCCACGATGCCCGGCAGCCCAACTAGCGCTGCCCCGCTTCGATGTCGAAGTCGATCGGTAGCGCCAGCGGCCCCGTGATTGGCGTGAACGGCTTCCACGGTGCAGGACCGGCAAGCCGTGGATTGAGCATGCGCTGGGTCATAACCCGCAATGCCGCAACGAGTTCAGCTCTGGCCAGGTTTGCACCCAGGCACAGATGCAAGCCGGATCCAAAGGTCAACATCGGGGCGGGATTGTCCCGGGCGACATCGAGGCGGTTCGGGTTCTCGTACACGTCAGGGTCCCGATTTGCCGCGGCGGTGTTAACGATAACTAGGGTTCCAGCCGGAAAGACCACCCCGCCCAGCTCCACATCCTCGTAGGCTTGTCGGATGGTGGACAACGCTATCGGAGTGTGCCGCATCAGCTCCTCGACCGCTGCCGGCATCAACTGAGGCTGATCGGCCAACAATGCCCATTGCTCGGGGTAATCGCAGAGCACCTGCACCGCCGCAGACAGCTGATTTCGGGTGGTATCCGTCCCGGCCGACAGCAGCACACTAACCACCCCACACAGCTCCTCGCGGGTGAGTCTATCGCCGTCCTCCTCCACCGTGATCAACTCGGAGATCAAGTCATCCCCGGGACTCACAGCGCGCTGATCGACCATATCGACGATGTACGCATCAAGCTCGTCATAGGCCTTCATGATGACATCCTCATTGCCGGCAACTCGCCAGGTGAAGAGCATGAAGATGGCGTCCGCCCAGCCCGAGAACAGCCGCCAATCCTGCAGCGGAGCACCAATCAGGGCGCAGATGACCGGGATTGGATACCGCCGGGCGATGTCCTCGACGACGTCACACCTGCCCACCGAGATCAGCGGATCCACCAGGCCGGACATCAACTCTGTCATCATCGTGTCCAACCGTGCTAACGACCGGGGGCCAAACGATGGCGAAACACACCGACGCAACCGGTGATGTTCGGCCCCCTCCAGACTGGGCAGGCTCTTGCCGAACCGGTCCCACAACCGCCCAGACGTAACACCCTGGGCGGCCAGAAAGAATCCCCTGGGCACACCGAACCTGCTATCCCGCAACACACTTCGAACCAGTTCATAGCTGAGAATCTCCGGACCACGCTGTCCCATGGCGATCGGCGCGCGCTGCAGCGCCGCACTCATCCTCCGGTGGGCCTCTTCCGGCGTTTGGGCGTCCTCATAGGCGATAGGCGGCAGGTCGGCTTCGAACACGCTTGGGCACATGGGAATAAAGACCTTACGTTTGCAATCTATGGGCGTCCAGGACAAGATCACGCACGACCGTGGCCGGCATGGGCGACGACGAGCGCGAGAGCAGATTCGCCGCGGAGCTAATGACCACCGGCCGTTCCTCGTCGGAGTCGGGTAGGCGCCCATGTGTGCCACGAACTGCGGCGCCGTTGAGCGCGACGACGTTCATCGTGTAGCGAAGTCCGAGAGCCTTTGTGGCCAGTGCCGCTGCCGCTTTAGCCTTGGCGGCCCGATCGTCGGGGTTCATCAAGAGTTCGGCCGGGTCGTAGCCGGGCTTGCGGTGAATGTCCACGCACGGCGCGAACTCCGGGGCCCGACCGTCGTCGAGCCAGTAATAATAGGTGAACCACGCGGCGGGTTCCGCAATCGCCACCAACTCACCCGATCGGGGGTGATCAATGGCTAACGCCTGCTGTGCGTTTCGATCCAGCACCGTATCCACACCGTCCAGGTCGCTGACCGCACTGGCCACCCGGGCGACATCGGCCTCGTCGCGCACGTAAATATGGGCGGCTTGATGGTCGGCGACAGCGAAGGCACGTGACGTCCACGGATCCAGGTACTCGCGGCCCTGCTGCGTGTAGACACGGAGGTAGCCTTCGCGCCGAAGCAATCGGTTGATATCCACTGGATTGTCGGCCGGCGAGATCCCATATTCGGAAACGACGATGGTCGTCATGCCGTGCTCATCGGCATAACTCAGCAGCGGGGCCAGCGCCGCGTCGACCTCCGCAGCGGCGGCTATGGCCAACGGCGAATGCGGACCGAAGCGCTGGAAATCGTAGTCCAGGTGCGGAACATAGGCGGTCAACAGGGTTGGCGAATAACGTTGCAGGATTTCAACGGACGCGTTGACAAGCCACCGCGACGACGTGATGTCAGCCGTTGGACCCCAGTATTGGAACAACGGGAACGTGCCAAGCTTCTCGGTCAAGACATCATGCAGCTCCGGCGGCACCACGTAGCAATCCGGCGACTTGCGACCGTCTTGGTGATACACCGGCCGCGGCGTGATGATCACGTCGTTGCTGGCGTTCATCGCATACCACCAGCCGACGTTCGCCGAGCGATATCCCTCGAAGCGACCAGCCGCCGTCTCCCAGACCTTTTCGCCCATCACCAGCTTGTTGCTTTGACGCCACAGCAGTATTTCCCCCAGATCGCGAAAATACCAGCCGTTGCCGACGATTCCGTGCCGGTTGGGCATCAGCCCAGTGACCATCGACGACTGCACCGAGCAGGTGACGGCCGGGAACACCGGGGAAAGTGCTCGCAACCCGCCCCGAGCGGCGAGCGCAGACAGGTTCGGCATATGCCGCAGTAAGGGTTGCGTGAGGCCAACCACATTGACTAGCAGCACACGTTGGGTCACGCCGGGTCCCGCACACACATCAGCTCGTCAAGCCAACTGATTTCGGCCGCGAGGTCTTCTGCCAGGCTTCCCATGCGCAAGGAGGACGGAAGGACTTCCCAGGTGTACGTCTCGATTTCGATGTGGACAGGCTCCGACAACACCCCTTCGCGCAGCATGGCCATGGTCTCGGTAAGGATGTGTGCGGTATTGCGCAGCGGTGCGGGCGGACTTATGTGCAAGGGTACGTGGTAATGCACACGTGCACTACCGGTTTTCGGTGTTGAACGGTCGCCGAGAGACAGGTCGTCCCGAAACCACTGGCGACCGTCACCGTCGACGCCGAAAACCTGATGCAGATACGGGGAATTGGCGAATTCGGCAAATGCGTCAGCAATTTTCCCATCGGCCAGGTCGTCGATCTGGATGGCGTTGGAGGCCTGTATCTTGACCACGTCGAAGCCAATGCTGGATAGCCCGGCCAGCACCTCCGCGGTGTTCTCGTGCATCACCGCTAGATGGCAGATATCCAGACAAAGGCCGACGTGTTGTGGATCCACCCCCGCCCCGCCGAACCAGTCAATGGCGTCGCGACAGGACCCGATTACACAGCCAGGCTCCGGTTCGATGGCCAATCTGATCCGATGTCCCGACTCTGCTTCGATGCGTTGTAGTTCATCGCTCAGCGTGCGAAGGTGCTGCCGCGATGAAGCGTCCGACTCGTCGTCCCATGGGGCGCTCCAGCCCAACGGCAGTGTCGAGATGGAGCCACACTCCCCTTCGGGCAATAGATCGCTGAGCACCTCCGCACAGTTGCGGGTGTACGCCAATCGGGTCGACTCGGCCCAATTTGGTTGATAAACCGCGTGTTTTATCGTATCGCCGTGAAAGTCGCCGTAAGGAAAGGCGTTCATGGTGACCACGGCGAGCCCGTTGTCCGCGAGTACCTGGGCCAGGCGACGACGCCCGGGACGGTCCTCCGCCAGTTGGGCCATCGTACGGGCGGGTAACCACAGCCCAACGCCGAGTTGCTCGACATGGGCGAGCTCCCGCGCCGCGGAAAACAGCGACACCAGTCGGTGTTCCAGCGCTGAGAGGCTGTCGGCAGCAACGACATTACTGCAGTAGGACAACATTACGGCTTTTCCCCGCGGTTGATCGTGTTGCCGGCAAACGCGGCTTCCTGATCTTCGCTGAGTAGTCGAAGTTGACCGCTCTGGCCATAGAACTCGACCGGATTTCGCCACATGACGCGATCGACGTCGTCGTCGCTGAACCCGCCGACCAGCATTGCCTGCGCGGTCTTTGCCGTCTTAAGCGGGTCGGACCGTCCCCAATCCGCCGCCGAATTGACGATGATTCGTTCCAGCCCGAAGCGCTGCATTAAGACGACCATCCGCTCCTCATCCATTTTGGTGTCCGGATAAATCGAGAATCCCATCCAGCACCCGCTGTCCCGGGCGGGCTCGATGGTGACCTCGTTGAGGTGGTCCAGCAGCACCATGCCCGGATTGATGCCGACCCGCTTGACCATGTCGATACTGGCCACGGTCCCACCGAGCTTGTCACGATGCGGGGTGTGCACCAGTGCGGGCATGTCGCGTTCGGCCGCCATTTCCAACTGGGTTTGGAATACTGCGGTTTCGTCGGGTGTCATCGAGTCGTAGCCGATCTCGCCGACAGCGACCACCCCGCTCTTGGACAGGTACCGCGGTACCTGCTCGAGCACTTTGCGGCAGCGGCTATCGTTGGCTTCTTTAGGATTTAGTGCGATGGTGCAGTTGTGGGCAATTCCGAACTGGGAAGCGCGATAGCGTTCCCACCCGATAAGGCTGTCGAAATAGTCGATGAACGATGCCGCGTCAGTGCGGGGCTGCCCGAGCCAGAATGCAGGTTCCACGATGGCGCGGACCCCTGCTGCATACATCGTCTCGTAGTCGTCGGTGGTACGAGACGTCATGTGAATGTGTGGATCGAAGATCCTCACCGGGCTACCTCCGACTTGGTGGCGGTCAGGTTTTGCAGCGTCTGTGCGTCGTCCGGTACGGAGCGGCCGGCCGCGCGACGTTCACTGATGTAATCCCTTACCATGCGCCCTAACTCAGGGTCAGCTCGATTGCTCAGGCCGTATACGGCACTCAACGGGACTTCCATGAAGATCAACTTCATCACACCGTGGCGCCAGGTGTGTTGACCCAGAAACCGTGACCCGAAGCCACCGAGCGCCGCAGCGACTAGCCGCGGATCGTTGCACCGCAGGGCATCCTCGGTCAGTTCAACACCGGCCGCCGTCGCCACCGGTCCCAGCCTGCCGTCCAGCGCCGACAACTCCAGGCCACGCAGCACCGCAAGGCGTTCATCGCTGTCGCCCCATTGGTAGAGCTTTCCGATGAGCGGGCCGACCGTCTCGTCAAAGGTCTCGGCCACCAACGTGGTGAGCAGCTGCACCCGAGCAAGGAGCGCCGCGTCGCCGGATGCCCGCGACATCGCACGCTCCGCCCCGGAGAAGCGCTCCACGATCTTATCTGGGCTGCGGCGGATTTCTGCTGCAGCGTCCTCGATCCAGGAACGTGTTCCGATCGGCAACCTCGCCAGGTTGATCGCTCGCATGCTCCGGCGCGCCACATTTGGTGCATCGTGCGAATGACGGGGTAGTTCGACTGACGCGACCCCAGCAAACCCGGTACCGTCCAGTGCGTCCATAACGGCGCCCAGATCAACCTCACCGTAGCCGAATTCGAGGTGTTCATGCTTGAGAGGTGTCATGTCGTCGAGATGGACATTGACCAACTTGTCGCCGAGATCCACGATGGCGGTCTGCGCGCCGGCCGGCTCGGTCATCACACAATGACCGACGTCGAGCGTGATGCCCAGCCGCGGAGGATCATCCAGCGCCCGGCACACGTCGAGCGCTTGTGCCACGGTCTCCACGAACATGCCGGGTTCGGGCTCGAACCCGAGCGTGACCGCCCGACGGTCGGCGTAGTCCACCACCTGCGCCAGCCGACTCACCAACTGGTCGCGCGTGGCAGCGGGATCGGTGTAGCTGACCGGATAGCCCGACCACAGCGACACGCAGGTTGCTCCCAGGTCGGCGGCGATATCGATGGCCCGCCGCAAAAATTCGATGCGAGGCTCGGCGGCGACGTCAACCAATGACGGCTTGTGCTTGTTGCGCGGATCCAGCAGGTAGCGCGCCCCGGTTTCGACCGCCACCGTCAGCTCATACGTGTCCAGCGAGGCACGAAGGGCGCCGAGCTGAGCGCCGAGATCGGAGTCGAACGGCCGCACGTGCGGATAGCCGATAGTCAAGGCGACGGCGGTATACCCCTGCTCGGCGATCAGCGCGAGTGCATCGGCAAGCGGGTGATCGGCCAAGCTATTTGTGTTGTAGCCAACGCGCATTAGGTCACCTCAGTGGGTTTTGACGCGGACACTTTGAGCCGCAAGCCGATTGCCAGCCCACATAGCGCGAGCATGGCGTGCGGTCGCGGTGCACGCGCGGCCAACATCGCCTGCACCGCGATCGTCGAAGCGATACCGCTGCGCACCGCACCCCGGATCACCTCCGCGGTGGGCCGCTGCCACGCCCTGAACAAGCCGGGGCCGAAGGACCACGCGTACACTGCCGCCGCCGGGGCCGCGCGTCGACCCGCCGCGCTGAGCATCGCCGCGGTGATTACCGCGGCACCCATCCCCCCGACCATCACCGGTAGGTCGCGATGGGAACCGGTGACCTCGCTTCGGGATAGCACCGTGATCGCGGTGGTGTGCCCACCGACAACCGACGCCGCAACCAGCGCACGACGATGATTCGGGCCGGCACCCAGCAGAACATCAAAGAACCGGCAACTCGACATGACCAACGGCCCGGCGGCGGTGTCCTTGGCGGCTAGGTCATAAGTGGCCACGCACAACGCGATTCGGCCCCCGGCAGTCAGCCCGTCGCGTCCCGCGGCTGCCGTTGCGGTCGCCAGTCCCGCCCCAGCGAGCGTGGCCGCGGTCGCTAGTGCCGTGCCGGCTGGCACTTGACCAGACGGTATGGGCCGCTCGGGGCGTTCGATCGCGTCCCGCTCGCGGTCGGCCCAGTCGTTGAGCACCATGCCGCTCCAATACAACAACGCCGACGCCAATGGCAGCGCCAGACGCCGCCCGGTCAGCGGACGTCCCGACCAGATCGCACCCACAATGCTGTCGCCGAGCACGGTAAGCGCGGCGGGCGCCCTCATCAGGTCGAGGTACGCCTTGACCTTCACGGTCAGCCGAACGACTTCGATGACGACGAAAAAGACCTAGCCCAGGCCACCAGCGCTTCGTACTGCGCCGCAAGGGAATGCGTTGACGAAGCCCACGGCTCCTTGAAGAAAAAGCCCAGCTGCCCCACGATGCCGTGCACACCGCGAATTCGGGCCATCGCCAGCAGGCGCGCCACGTCGAGAACCAAGGGCGCCGCCAATGCCGAATCCGGTGCGGACCAAATCGTCTGCAGCGTGATCTGCCCGCCGAGAAATCCGGTGGCATGCACGTAGTCCCATGCGACCTTCGTTTCCCCGAGGTCTGGCACGTAGTCGATGTGCAGCGGAGCGGTGACGTTACCGCCCAGCATGTCCTGAATGCCCCGCTGCTTGCTCGCGAGCTTGGACTGGACAGCGATCGGATCGGCCAGCGTGGCCCCGTCACCGCCACCGAGCAAGTTCGACCCGGACCACGACTGGACGTTCATTGCGCGGTTGGCGAACATCGGTGCCAGCACGGTGCGCAACAATGTCTGCCCGGTCTTGGCATCCTGACCCGCGCAGAGCAGGCGGGAGTTGTCTGCCAATCGGTGCACCGCGGGAATGCCCAGTGTGGGCGATGGGGTGAAACACGAGTATGCGGCGCCGACCCGCACCGCGGCAAGCGCGGTTAACGCGCTCGCCGGCAACACAGCACGGTTCTTCTCGCAAACGGCCGCCCGCAGCAGATCCGGCTCACGATATTCAGGTAGGTCGGCCACCGGCGGCTGGGTGGAAGCCACATCGATGACAATCAGTACATCGAGGGCATGGCGCGCGACGAAGGACGCCATCGCGTCGCTGAGGCGGTCGATCAGTTCGGCCTGCGTGCTCGCTCCGGCGGTGGCGGGATCCGGCGTGGCCACGCATGCCGGCCCGATGATCTCTTCGTCGGTGGCCGCCAGTCGATCCGCCACCGCGGCTACCACGCGGTGCGGTAGCAGTCCCGCCTCGACCAGCGACTCCGCTCGCTTGACCAACGGGATGCTAGTGAGATCACGTCCACCCACCACGAAATCGGAATACTTCGGCAATGGCACTTTGGCAAAGTCGGAATTGCCTGTCACACAGCCAGTCTCAGCTACCAGACCCGCGCTGAGTGCATACAAACCCACGATCGAGGTGGTGGCCACCGATCCTCGCGCTCCGCTGAGCCACAGACCGCAGCGCCGCGCCCCAGCTACCTGGGATCTGGTGGCGTACTGGTCCATAGAGCCCTTCCCGTTTGCAAACGTCGCGAAAACTCCGCGTGTCAAACTAGGTTTTCTAGGCAATTGATGCTAGCACCGCCGGGCGCGGTTGGTGCTCTACTCAGCGAGGTCCCAGTAACCTAGTAGCGTGAATCGTCGCGAACCGGACTCTGGCGGACCACGATGAGCTGGAAACAACGCTTTGCCCCGTTACGGTGGTCGGTCTGGCGCATGCTGCCGGCGATGCCCAAGATCGCCCAGACGGGTCAGATCGGCGACGGTCGCGAGAGTGCGGTCGTCGACTACGTGCTCAAGCACGCCCAGGCCGGCGATATCGACGACGTGTTGGCCACCATCGACGAGTTCGCCTACAACAAGTCGTACCTGTTCAATGTCGGCGACGAGAAGGGGCAACTCCTCGATTCGGCGGTGCGACGATCCAACCCCGCCCTGGCGCTCGAATTGGGCACTTACTGCGGGTACGGCGCGCTGCGAATCGCCCGCGCCGCTCCGAACGCCAAGGTCTTCTCGGTCGAACTCGTCGAAGCCAACGCCGCCAATGCCCGGCGAATCTGGGCTCATGCCGGCGTGACCGACCGAGTGACGTGCGTGGTGGGCACCATCGGAGACGGCGGACGAACACTCGATACGTTGACCAATGAACACGGATTCGCTTCCGGTGGTGTTGATTTCGTGTTCATCGACCACGATAAGAAGGTCTATCTAGACGACTTGCAGCGCATTTTGGACCGGCGCTGGTTGCATCCGGGCTCCATCGTGGTGGCCGACAATGTCAAGGTGCCGGGTGCGCCGAAGTATCGCGCTTACATGCGCACACAACAAGGCGCGCGATGGAGCACCGTCGAGCACAGGGCGCACCTGGAATACCAGGCCCTGGTACCCGATCTGGTGCTCGAATCCGAATACCTGGGCTGATCTGCCAGAGGAGCGCCGCGCAAGGTTGGGCACACCCGCAACGGATTAAGTGGCCCGCGGGTGCGCTCCGGCCCACACCTCCCGCAGCGCGTGCACGGTGACCAGGGTGTAGATCTGTGTTGTGGTCACCGAGGCGTGGCCGAGCAACTCCTGCACGACCCGCACATCCGCACCACCCTCAAGCAAGTGGGTAGCGAACGAATGCCGCAGCATGTGTGGCGACACACCAGACGTGATGCCGGCGCGCTCGGCGGCATCCTGAAGTACCTGCCACGCGCTTTGCCGGGACAATCGGCCACCCCGAGCGTTGAGAAAAATCGCTGGTGTTCCGCGGCCCCGCCGTGCCAAATCGGGGCGTCCCCGCACCAGGTAGGCATCCAGCGCGCCCACCGCTGGACGTCCCACCGGCACCAGCCGCTGTTTACCACCCTTGCCGCGCAACAACACCGCCCGGGCTTGGGTGTCGATGTCGTCGACATCGAGGCCGACGGCCTCGGAGATCCGCGCCCCGGTGGAATACAACAGTTCCAGTAGCGCCCGGTTGCGCAGGGTCAGCGGGCCGTCGGCCGGGTTATCGCCACCGGCGCCCTCCAGCAGTGCCAGCACCTCATCGACCGTCAGGCTCTTAGGCAGCCGCCGTCCCGGTGTCGGCGGCCGCACCGCGCGCGCCACGTCCAGATCTGCCAGCCCCTCGGCCGCGGCAAACCGGTGCAACCCGCGCACGGCGATCAGCGCTCGAGCCGCAGATACCGCCGACAGCGCGGTCGCCCCAGATTCGGGATCGCCCCGACGCAACGACACCAGAAACTCGCTGACGTCATCCTCGCCCACCTTGGCCAAATCGGTGATCCCCCGGTCTTCGAGGTGCTTGGAATAGCGGCGTAAGTCTCGACGGTAGGAACTCAACGTATTCGGCGCAACGCCCCGCTCGATCGTCAGATGATCGAGATAACCCTGCAGTTGTGTCTGCAGAGCAAGCGTGGTCAACGCGCGGTCTTTCGCGCCATGAACGACGTGGGCTTGTCCATCCACGGGCTCTGCAAAGGTCGCGGCTGGATTCTTCCCATGGTCACCATCTGCGTCGCCAAAATTCCTGCAACCGCAATGGCATTGACGATTTCGCCGGTGAGCACCTTCGCTACGACCTCGGCGAGGGGAAACCACTGCAACGTCATGTCCGCCTCTTCGTGGTGCGCCTCTGGGCGCTCTGCGGCACTGAGACCGGTGGCCAAGTACACCCGCACCGACTCATCGCTAAAGCCCGGTGTGGAGGCCAGATCGACCAGCACCTGCCAGGTGGTGGCCTGCAACCCGGCCTCCTCCTGCAGCTCGCGTGCTGCGGTCAGATGCGGAGGCTCTCCCGAGGCGTCCAGCAGGCCCGCGGGCAGTTCCCAGAGCCGTCGCCCCAGTGCGTGGCGGTATTGATAGACCATCGCGATGTTCCCGTCGTGATCCATCGCCACTATGGCAACCGCACCGTAGTGCTCCACGACTTCTCGGACCGCAGTGGTGTCGCCGGGCATGCGCACCCGGTCCCGGCGCAGCGCGAAGATGGCACCCGTGTATATGGTTTCGGACGACGTGGTCTCGAAATCGTGTTCAGCCACGAGACGCGGGCTCGGGTAGCGGCTGCCCGACACTGCCTCGATGCTCGTTGCCGTTGGACACCCGCTCGGGAATCTCGGGGATATCGACAGGCAGCAGTTCGCCCGCCTTGTAGTCGATGGCCGCCTTGACGAACGCGACAAACAACGGATGCGGCCGGGTAGGCCGGCTTTTCAGTTCCGGGTGTGCTTGCGTGCCCACCAGGAATGGGTGCAGGTCTCGCGGGTACTCGACGAACTCGACCAGATGGCCGTCGGGTGAGGTCCCACAGAACCGAAGTCCGCTTTCCGCGATGCGATCCCGGTAGGCGTTGTTGACCTCGTAGCGGTGCCGGTGCCGCTCGGATACCTTGGTTGTTTGATACGCCTCGGCCACAATCGAATCCGGCTCCAGCACCGCGGGATAGGCGCCCAGGCGCATGGTGCCGCCCAGGTCGGCTTCGCCGGCGACGATATGTTTCTGATCGGCCATGGTTGAGATAACCGGATCCGGTGTGTCCGGTTCGAACTCGGCCGAATTTGCCTCAGCCAACCCTACCGAACGGGCGGCATCGATCACGATGCATTGCAGTCCGAGGCACAATCCCAGCACCGGCACGCCCCGCGCCCGGGCGTATGCGATGGCGGCAATCTTGCCCTCGATGCCCCGAATGCCGAACCCGCCAGGAATCAGCACCCCGTGAACATCACCCAGCGCGGCCGCGACACCGCCGTCGGTCTGGCAATCGTCGGAGCCGACCCAAAGTATTTCTACCTTGGCCCGATGCTTGAACCCGCCGGCACGCAACGCCTCCATAACCGACAGGTAGGCGTCCGACAGCTCAACGTATTTACCCACCAGAGCAATTCGCACGGTGTCGTGCGGTTCATGTACCCGGCGCAACAGGTCGTCCCATTCGGTCCAATCCACGTCGCGGAACGGCAGGTTGAGCCGACGCACCACGTAGGCGTCAAGTTCCTCCCGATGCAACACCTTGGGGATGTCGTAGATCGAGGGTGCATCCGGGGTGGAGATGATGCCGTCTATGTCGACGTCGCACATCAAAGCGATCTTGTTCTTCAGGGCTTCGGGGACCTCGCGGTCACAACGCAATATCAGTGCATCCGGGGTGATACCGATACTGCGCAGGGCCGCGACCGAGTGCTGGGTCGGCTTGGTCTTGAGTTCACCCGAGGGAGCCAGATAGGGCACCAGCGACACATGCAAGAAGAAGACGTTCTCCCGGCCGA
Source organism: Mycobacterium basiliense (assembly GCF_900292015.1). NCBI lineage: Bacteria > Bacillati > Actinomycetota > Actinomycetes > Mycobacteriales > Mycobacteriaceae > Mycobacterium > Mycobacterium basiliense. The sequence continues at coordinate 2,636,409 of NZ_LR130759.1, read as the reverse complement.
GGTCGTGGCGGACCTGGCGGGCTGCCTCCAAGAAGGGCTGCGATTCGATATCCCCAACGGTGCCGCCGATTTCGGTGATGACGACATCGGGGCGATGACCGGCGGCGTTCGGTTCGGCCATCTCGAGGATGCGGCGTTTGATTTCGTCGGTGATGTGAGGGATCACCTGAACCGTGTCACCGAGGTACTCGCCCCGACGTTCTTTGGCGATCACTGTCGAATACACCTGGCCGGTAGTGACATTGGCGGAACCGGACAGGTTGCGATCAAGGAACCGCTCGTAGTGGCCGACGTCGAGATCGGTCTCCGCGCCGTCTTCGGTGACGAAAACCTCGCCGTGTTGAAACGGGTTCATGGTGCCCGGGTCCACATTGAGGTACGGGTCGAGCTTTTGCATCGTGACCTGCAACCCGCGGGCGGTCAACAGCTGACCGAGGCTACTTGCGGTTAGCCCCTTGCCGAGCGAGGACGCGACACCGCCGCTGACGAAGAGGTGCTTGGTGGCGGTTTGCGGATGCTTGCGCAAATGAGCGACCTCCGTGAAGACGGGCAGGGCGTGCGGTATAGCCGTTACTAGCTGGGCCTGCCGACCCACGGAAACCCACCCTAACACCCGCGGCGCCGCGCCGCGGCTAACACGCCCGACCGGATCGTCAGGTAGCTCCGGGTGAATTACTGGGGAATTGTGACCGCTGTCGCGCCGCGACCGATGCCGTACTGCCCCGGACGCCCCCCGTTGACCAGGTCCTGCAACGCCAGCACGGTGGTGATCCGACCGGGCGCACCATCAACGTCGTCAACGGTGCTGATCGTGGCCGCCATGCCGGTGTCGGCGCGGGTCACGGCGACCGCCGCGCCGCCAGTCGACGACCCGTCGCGGCCGGCGAGCACGGTGCCGGAACCGTGCGGTGCCAGGGCCGCGGCGAACCGTGCCACGCTGACTCCCTGATTGCCGGCGTCGGCCGGCAGCGCACCGCCGGTGATGACGATGGCAGCATTTGCCGCTGCCAGGTGGTCGCTGGGCTGATAGGTGATGAATCCGGTTTCACGCAGAGCGCCCAGCACGGTATCGCGCTGAGTGTCGTCGACAGTGGTGCCGGCGGGCGCATCCGGCTTGGCGCTGATCAGCAAGGCGATCCCGAGCAGGTCGCCGGCCTGTGAACCCTGGTCGACGAGCGTGGTGCTCAATTGGGTCCCGGCCGGCAGGATGGACGAGTTCACCACGGATCGCAGTTTCTCCGCAGAGTGAGCTTCGACGAACTCCTGCGTCAGCGACACGGTACCGGTAACCGAACCACCAGCCCGCCCGACGACCTTCGCCACCGCGGCAACGTCATCGTCGTTAGCGTCCGGGGTTCGGAAGATGATCACCGTCTTGCCGCCCAGCGCGTCATGTACTATTCGGCCCACCATCTGATTATCGAAATTGTTTGCCGCACTAAGCTTTTGATTCAGCACGTTGCGCTGGTCGTTGAGTCCGTTGATCTGCGCATACAGATCGCGCTTCTCGTTACGCAGGCTGGACAGCAAGGTATCCGAAAAAAAGCCCGAACCCAGCACAACGCCGATTGCCAGTGCCAAAAATACGGCGGCCAGCGAGATCGCATGTTGGCGTAACGAGATCATGAACGCACCGTCCTAGCTCACCAAGTTCTGCACCCAGAGGGTGAACCGGTTCCAGTAGTCGATGATCCAGTGCACCACCACGCCGTCGGTGCGCGACACCCACAAGACCACGATGATGGCGATCAGCATGGTCAACGCCAACAGCGCGATGGCGCCACCCGAAATATGGTTGCGATACAGGGTCGAGACGGCCTTGGCGTCCACCAGCTTCTCCCCCACCCGCAGCCTGGTCAGGAAGGTGGACGGGTTGCTCTGAGTCCGGGTCCGGTCGAAGAACGTCTCAATATTGGCGGTGTGACCGGCGGTGACCAACAGCGCGGCGCCATGGTGATCGGCGAGCAACAACGCCAGATCGGCCGCCGAACCCGCGGCCGGGAACGTCATCGCCCCGACACCAAGGTCCTGAATCCGCTCCAGGCCGGGCGCGTGGCCGTCGGCATCGGCGGGCAACACCACCTGGGCACCGCACTTGAGGACCTCGGTGCTGATTTGGTCGGGATCACCGACGATGAGTTGCGGACGATAGCCAGCCTTGCGCAGCACATCCGCGCCGGTACCAACACCGACCAGTACCGGCTGGTACTCCTTGATGAACGGCTTGAGGGCTTTCAGATCATCGGCGGCGGTGGGCTCTTCGGCAACGATTACCACGTGGCGCCGGCGCATGTCGACGTCGATGTCGGGGATGCCGATACCGTCGATCAGCAGTGGGCTTTCGCTGCGGATGAACTCAATCGTGTTGCCGGCGAAGGCCTCCAAATGAGCGGCTAGCCCACTCTTGGCTTCCCGCATCAGATCGGCAATATCGTGGTCGGTGCGTTCGGTGCCGCGGATCAGCCGACGGTCGCCGGAGTACACGCCGCCCTCGAAAAGGCGGATCTTGGCGCCGTCTTTGATCTTCTTGAAGACTTCCGGTCCGGTCTCGTCGATAAGGGCGATGCCGTTGTTGACCAACACTTCCGGGCCGAGGTTTGGGTAGCGGCCCGAGACCGATGAGGATGCGTTGACAACGGCAGCGACGTCGGCTTCCACCAGCGCATCCGCGGTGATGCGGTCCAGGTCCAGGATGTCGAGGACCACGATGTCGCCGGGACAAATCCTGCGCAGCAGGCGGTCGACATTCTTGTCCACTCGAGCGGTGCCTGTGAGGCCTGGCCGGGCGGTGTTACGAGATAGAAGCGCTGACATCTTCATGGGGGGATTCTGTCGGTGATGCCCGGTTGGAGCGGGGAGGCGCGCCGTAACAGGAGCCCCATAAGTTATATGACGTCACACCTGTCACACCAGCGTGTGCACGCCGACGGCGGGAAGTTGGCCGAATCGTTGCCGTAATTGCACGAAACCTTGATCGTCGGCGGTTAGATCTCGTCGTTTTGGGCGGCGTCGAGCAACTCCCGGGCATGGGCGCGGCCGCTGTCGGACTCGCCCAGTCCGGCCAGCATCCGGGCCAACTCGGCGACCCGCTCATCGCTGGTCAGGCGCCGCACGCCGCTGGCACCGTCACGTCCGGTGCCGTGCACCATCAGGTGCACATCGGCATAGGCCGCGACCTGTGGCAGATGTGTCACGACGATGACTTGGTGGGTACGCGCCAACCGAGCCAGACGCCGTCCGATCTGGACGGCGGCCCAGCCGCCGACTCCGGCGTCGACCTCGTCGAACACCATGGTGGTGCCGGCGGCCGACGCGGCCAGCACAACTTCGAGTGCCAGCATCACCCGGGACAGCTCACCGCCGGACGCGCTTTTGGCCAGCGGCAATTCGGTCATCCCGCGGTGCGCGGCGAAGCCGAACTCGACCTGATCGATGCCGTCGACACCGGCACGGACCCGCTCGCCCGTGGGCAACGTCAACGCGGCGGGATCACCCTCGTCGGCGAGGTCGGTGTTGACCGCGATGGTGAATGCGGCGTCCGCCATTGCCAAAGCGGACAGCTCGGCAGTGACCTCTTTGGCCAGCCGCTTAGCGCCTTTACGCCGAATATTGCTCAGATCACCCGCAGCTTGGGCCAATTCGCGTCCCAGTTCGTCGGCCTGGCGCTCCAACGCGGCCAGGCCTTCTTCCGACACATCGAGCTGGGCCAGCTGGGCGCGAGACTCCTGCGCCCAACGCAGCACCCCATCGACGTCGGCGGCGTATTTGCGCGTCAACGTGCGCAGCTGGGCTTGACGGGCAAGTTTGGCATCCAGTGCGCTGGCGTCGGCCGGCAATTCATCCGCGTAGTCGCCCAGCTCACCCACCGCGTCAAGGACCACCGTCAGCGCTTCGCCGATTTGTTCGGCCAGGGCCCGCAACGTGGCGTCGTCGGTGGACTCCAGCGCCGCTCTTGCCCGCCCGAGGCAATCCACAGCGCTGGGCCCGAATGTGTCGTCCGACATGCCCGACAGCGCCGCACGTGCCATCGACGCGGCTTCCCGCAGCGTATCCAGCTCGGAAAGTCGGACGATATCGGCGACCAACGCATCGTCCTCTCCCGGCTGCGGGTCCACAGTGTCGATCTCATTCAGGGCAAAGTGCAATCGATCCGCCTCTTGGGCCAGCTCGCGGGCCCGGTTGCGCCTGTCGATGAGATCGCGCCGCGCCGATAGCCACGCATCGCGCAGCTTGCGGTACCGCTCCAGCGCGGGGACGCTGGCGGCAAAACGGTCCAGCGCGCCGCGTTGCTCCTCGGGGCGCATCAACCGCAGCTGATCGTTTTGCCCGTGCAGGGCGAGCAGCTCGTTGGTAAACCCACTAAGCGATTTGGCGGGCACACTGCGACCACCGAGGTAGGCGCGCGACGGCCCGCTGCTGGCGACCGAGCGCAGCGCGATCACGCTGCCGTCCTCATCACGTTGTGACCCAGACGCATCCAGGATCTCCTCCAGCCGTGCGACCATGGCATCATCGAGATCGATTGTGGTGAAACGACCTTCCACAACGGCACGCTCGGCGCCGGAGCGCACGCGGGTGGGGTCCGCCCGGGCACCGCCGAGTAGATGCAACCCGGTGACCACCATGGTCTTCCCGGTGCCGGTCTCGCCGGTGAGTACCGTCAGGCCGCGATCGAACTCGGCGTTGGCGGAGCTGATGGCGCCCAGCGAGTCGATTCGAATTTCCGTTAGCACCAGTTACTTCCCGCGCCAGCCTGTCACCGGCAACTGGAACTTGGTCACCAGACGGTCGGTGAATGGCGCGCTGTCCAACCGGGCCCATTTCACCGGTGTGGCACAGCGCGTCACCTCGAGCCGCCCCCCGGCGGGTATCAACATTTCCCGGCGTCCGTCGCAGAACACCAGCGCATCATGACCGTCGGCCTCGATCTCGATGGCGATGGTGGCTTCCGGACTGGTGACCATCGGTCGACCGAACAACGCATGCGCATTGTTGGGCACGACCAGGATGGCTTCGAGGTCCGGCCACAACACCGGACCGCCCGCGGAGAACGCGTAGGCCGTAGACCCAGTGGGCGTGGATACCAGCACCCCGTCGCAGCCGAAGGTCGACACGGGTCTGCCGTCGATTTCGATGACCACCCCGAGCACGCCCAGCCGGGGGCCCTTCTCCAGGCTGGCCTCGTTAAGAGCCCAGCCCTGGGCGAGGACGCCGCCCGCGTGCCGCACCACGATGTCGAGCGTCAGCCGGTCCTCCACCCGGTAGTCGCGCGCCACCACGTGCTCAAGCACCAGGTCAATCGCCTCGGCTTCGGCCTCAGCCAAAAAGCCGATCCGGCCCAGGTTGACCCCCAACACCGGAATATTGGCATTGCGCGCCAGCTCGGCGGCCCGCAGGAAGGTGCCGTCACCGCCTAATACCAGCACCAGTTCGCAACCGTCAGCCGCGTCTGGGTCCGCGTCGACCACCTCGATTTCGACGCCCCTGGCCCGCAGGTAGTCCGGAGACAGGTGCAACGAACCCCGATCGACGGCCTCGGCGGAAAGCGCCCGAAGCGCAATTTCGTTGTCGCCCAGCACCTTCTCGACGCGCCGCGCCGTTTCGGTCGCTTCATCGCGCCCGGTGTGGACCACCAACAAGACGGTGCGTTGAGCGGTCATTCCGGCCCCTCCCTGATCGCCCGCCGCACCGCGTCCGCCAGGTCGTGGCCGACCAGCGCTCGATCGGATTCCGCGCGCAACCACAGGAAGTATTCGACATTGCCCGAGGGGCCGGGTAGCGGGCTGGCGGTGACGCCGAGGGTGTGCCAACCTAGCTGTTCGGCACTCCGCGCAACGGCAACCACTGCATCCGCGCGCAACTGCGGGTCGTGGACTACTCCGCCAGGGCCGACCTGACCCTTCCCCACTTCGAACTGCGGCTTCACCATGGGAACGATATCGGCGCTGGGTGAAGCGCATCCAACCAGCGCGGGTAACACGGTGGCCAATGAGATAAACGACAGGTCAGCGACGATGAGGTCAACGGGCCCGCCGATAACCTCCGGCACCAGGTCGCGGGCGTTGGTCCGCTCCACGACCACCACCCGCGGATCGCTGCGCAACGACCACGCCAGTTGGCCGTAGCCGACATCGGCGGCAACCACCTCGGCGGCCCCGCGATCCAACAGCACCTCGGTGAACCCGCCGGTCGATGCGCCAGCATCCAGGCAGCGGCGGCCGGACACGGCGAGCCCGAACGCATCCAGCGCTCCGATGAGTTTGTGCGCTCCGCGTGAAACCCAACTGCGCTCGCCGTCTGCGGCGACGGTCAGGGCCGCGCTGGCTGCAACGGCGGTGGCCGGCTTGACGGCGGGCAGGCCGTCGATGCGCACCTTGCCCGCGGTGATCAATTCCGCGGCCTGCTGACGAGACCGCGCGAGGCCTCGCCGGACCAGCTCGGCGTCAACGCGGGCACGCCGTGCCACCGTGCACTCAGCCTTTCTCCGCCGACTCCAGGGCCTGCATCAATACGTCGTGTGCCTCGGAGAGCCGGCGGGCGATGTCTTCTAGCTCGGCAAGGGACGGCCCGCTTTCGGCATCGGCGACGTCGGGCAACTGGGCTACCAACGCTTCGATTTCTGAGCGAATCTGTTCGGGATCAATAGTCATTGGACTCCCTACGCTAGTTGCCGGCTAATCACCATGCATCAGCGACCAGTGGCACAAGGCGCCGCGCGCCTGCTCATCGCCGGCCTCGATGCTGAATGACCGACCGTCGAACTGAGCGTTCCACACCGCATTGGCAACCGCCCGCACCACCGATAGATCGTCCCCGCGCTGTTCGCCGTTGGCGCTGACCGTCACCGACCGATCCGCCACGCGCAATTGCCAGCCGGGCTGCGGTGCCACCGCGAGCAGCGTGGGATCTTGGCGCAAGCAGCGCAGGTCGTGTCCGATGTAGGTGGGTCGGTGCGCGGGTTGGGCGTATACCGCGTCACGCGCGCTATTGACCCCCGTCAGCACCATCAGGCTGGGCAGCCCGGCGGCGTTGGCTCCCTCAATGTCGGTGTCCAACCGATCACCGATCACCAGAGGGGCGCGGAAATCACCGCGACCCACCGCGTCCTTCATCAACTGTGGCGCCGGCTTGCCCGCCACTTGGGGCTGCGCGCCGGTGGCGGTGCGCAGCGCTGCCACCAGGGATCCGTTGCCGGGCAAAAGACCGCGCTCGGTCGGCAGGGTGGGATCGACGTTTGCCGCCACCCACAATGCACCTTCCCGAATAGCCAGCGCAGCCTCGGCAAGTTCCGGCCAACCGACGGTCAGTGAAAGGCCCTGGACAACCGCAACGGGATCATCGTCGTGGCGGCGGACCGGGCGCAACCCAACCGCGGTGACCTCATTGGCCAGCGCCTCGGTGCCAACGATCAGCACCTTGGAACCGGGCGGCAACTGGCCGGCCAGCAAGCGAGCGGCACTTTGGGCGCTGGTGACGACGTCGTCACCGGTGGCGGGGAAACCCAGTTCACGCAGGTGCTCGGCAACCTCGTCGGCACTGCGGGAGGCGTTGTTGGTGACAAACAATTTGCGGCTATGGACCTCTGCCAGCGCATCGACGGCGCCTTCGGTGGCGCGGCGGCCACGATACACCGTCCCGTCCAGATCGATCAGCAAGCAGTCGTACTGCTGGGCAATGCTGTTCACCGTTGCTCAGCCCAACTCACTGACCCGATCTTCGGCGTCGGTGACACCTTCGATGTCCGCCGCCGTCGAGTGCAGGAACCATTGCAACGCCTCATCACGACGGCCGAGGGCTAGCAGGGTGTCGGCGTAGGCATAGAACAGCCGCGCCGACGTGGAACCGGTCCGGGTCGGGTCGAGTTGCGGGGTAGACAGCAACGTCAGCGCCTGCGCGAACTGCCCGAGATCGGCGCGCGCGCCGGCAGCGACAATACGCAGTTCATCGGCGTCGTCGCCGGTCAGCTGGGTGGCCTCGGGTCCGCGCGCAAGGTCGATAGCCCGCTCCGGACGGCCCAAACCGCGTTCGCAATCGGCAATCAGCGCCAACAACGCCGACTTGCTGCCCATTCTTCGGGCGGCGCGCAATTCGGCCAGCGCCTGAGCCCAGTCGCCGCATTGGTAGGCCGCGATTCCGACGGCCTCGCGAATCGCGCCGATTCGGCTGGATCGGGCCCGGGCAGCACGGGCATGTTCCAGGGCGGCCTGCGGATCGTCATCGAGCAGCTCCCCCGCGGCAACCAGGTGGCGGGCCACGGCGTCGGCGGTGGCGCGGTCCAAGGTGCTTAGTTCGCGCCGGATCTCGGGCGACAATTGCTTGGCCTCCACCCCAGGCGGGATGGTCGGCGCATCGCGGGTGACGCGGGGAGCATCCGCCGGCGCGGCCTGGGGCTGGGCTGGGCGCGCCCGCCCGGGGCCCGACCAGGAACCGGCGCGGTCGCGCCGTGGACCGCGGCGCGGGGTGTCTGCGGATGTCGATCGCGGTCGTCGCGCACCACGGCGAGCTTCCCTGTCGTCGACCATTCGCTAGAGGTTACGGGCACGTTCGGCCGGCTCACAATCGACGTGCCGCGGTCGCCTTGTCCGCGGTGAACCTCATCGCCCGATCCCCATCGGAGCGGGCACGACCTGGGCATTCCACCTTTCCTCAAGCTGTGCGCAACATCGGCTCAACACACTGAGCCCGATCAGCTTTCCCGCTCCTCGACACCAGCCGACCGCGGGTCACTGAGGTTGACATCGCGATGCGACCAGCGCGGGTGACCGGGGAACCGGACGCTGACGGGGTCGCGGCGCCACCGAATGGGAGGACTGGACATGTCGTTTGTGAGTGTGCTGCCGGATTTGCTGGCTACCGCGGCATCGGATGTGACCGGAATCGGGTCATCGATCCAGGCGGCCAACCTGGCCGCGGCATTACCGACCACCACGGTGACCGCGGCCGGCGCCGACGAGGTATCGGCGGCTATCGCGGCGTTATTCGGCGGCCACGCCCAGCAGTATCAGCAGCTCAGCGCCCAGGTTGCGGGGCTTCATCAACGATTCGTGCAGGCGTTGACTGCGGCTGGGAACTCCTATGCCGCCGCTGAGACCACCAATGTCGAGCAAGTCTTGCTCACCGCCGTCAACACACGATCGGTGGCGCTGACCGGGCGGGCGCTGATCGGCAATGGCGCCGACGCGAGGGCCCCCGGCGGCGACGGCGGGGCCGGCGGCTGGCTCTACGGCAACGGCGGCGCGGGAGCGGCCGGCGCTACGGGTCAGGCCGGCGGGAACGGCGGCGCCGCCGGCCTCATCGGCAACGGTGGCCCCGGCGGCAGCGGCGGCATCGGCGCGGCCGGAGGCAACGGCGGCGCGGGCGGCTGGTTCTACGGCAACGGCGGCGGCGGTGGGATAGGCGGCGCCGGAACTAACAACACGAGCATCGGCGGCAACGGCGGTGGTGGCGGGACGGGCGGTGCCGGCGGTGCCGGCGGCATCTTCGGCGCCGGCGGCCTCGGTGGCGACGGCGGCGCCGGCGGGCACGCCGGCCAACTCGGCGGCGTGGGCGGTTCCGGCGGGACCGCCGGCGCCGGCGGCAATGCCGGCTGCCTCGGCACCGGGGGCGCCGGCGGGAACGGCGGGCTCGGCGGCACCGGCACCACCGGCGGCACCGGAGGAACGGCGGGCAATGGTGGCGTGGGCGGCAACATCTACGGCAACGGCGGCGCCGGCGGCCTGGGCGGGCACGGCGGCGGCGGCTTTTCCGGCGGTAACGGCGGCCTCGGCGGTCACGGCGGCGCCGCCGGGCTGGTCGGGGCCGGCGGAGCCGGCGGCAGCGGCGGCGACGCCAGCGGTGTCCTACTGCCCGCCAATCTCGGCGGGGCCGGCGGTAGCGGCGGCCCCGGCGGAATGCTCTACGGCAACGGCGGCAACGGCGGATCCGGCGGCACGGCCACCGTGTTCGGCGGGCATGGCGGCCAGGCCGGCAACGGCGGGTCGGCTCGATTCATCGGTATCGGCGGGGCCGGCGGCGACGGCGGGATAGGCATGGCCGGCGGCAACGGTGGTGAGGGCGGGCAACTCTTCGGCAATGGCGGAGCCGGCGGCCGGGGCGGATCCGGCTTGGCGGCGTTCTCCCTGTTTGGGCACGACTCACCGGCGGTCGAGCCCGGGCAGGGCGGCAGCGGCGGCAACGCCTACCTCTTCGGCAACGGCGGCGCCGGCGGTACCGGCGGCACCGGTTGGGCGGGCGCAAATGCCCACGACGCGAGTGCGTCCCTGCCCAACTCCCAGACCGGCACCGATGCTGGACCGACCGGCACCCGGGACAACCCGTACGCCGACTACAACGGTTTCACCGGACAGGCGGGCGGCACCGGTGCCAGCGGCGCAACAGGACAAGACGGCGGCGCTGGCGGCTCCGGCGGGGCGGTGTACTCCCAGTCAGGAAACCCATCCGGTGGTCGAGGTGGTGACGGCGGCGCCGCAGGAGCCGGTGGCGCCAACGGCGGTAGCGGCGGTGCCGGCGGCGACGCCGGCGCCACGTCTGACGGTCTCCTGGACACCGTCTGGGGCGGCAACGGTGGTAACGGTGCCAACGGCAGCGCGCCCGGTGGTTCGGGCGGGAACGGCGGGGCCGGCGGCAGCGCCAGCGGCGACGGCAGCGAAAGTTTCGCCGGTTCGGGCGGTACCGGTGGCACTGGCGGGGTCGGCAACTCACCCGCTGGCCTTGGCGGCACTGGTGGCGCGGGGGGCCACGGCGGCCACGCCGGCATGCTGATCGGCAACGGCGGCGCCGGGGGCGCTGGCGGCCAAGGTGGCCTGGGTGGCGCGGGCGCCCAGGGCGGATCCGGGGGCATCGGCGGTGATGGCGGGGCCGCAAACGCCGGCGGCTTTGGCGCCGTCGCGGGCTCTGGCGGCGATGGTGGCGGCGGTGGCTATGGCGGCGCCGGCGGCACAGGTGGCAACGGCGGCGTCGGCGGCAACGGCGGTGCCGGCGGACACCTCATCGGGACCGGCGGTGCCGGCGGCGACGGCGGGGTCGGCGGCATCGGCGGACACGGCGGCAACGGCGGCAACGGCGGCAACGGCGGCAACGGCGGCAACGCCTACGACCCCGAGACAAGCACCGGCGGCAACGGCGGCGACGGCGGCGACGGCGGGCAGGGCGGGCAGAGCGGTCGCGGCGGTGCCGGCGGGTCATCGGGCGGCGCCGGCGGGTCCGGCGGGTTCATCGGCTGGCCCGGTCACTCCGGTAACGCCGGCGCCGGCGGCACTGGCGGCGAGGGCGGCGCCGGCGGCACCCGCGGCACTGGCGGAGCACCTGGTGAAGCCAATGGCGGCTCGATCGACCACGTTCCGGGTAGCGCCGGCGAGGACGGCAACCCAGGCGGCGACGGTGGCACCGGCAGGCATGGATAGCACGTGCTTTCCCCCGCGTCATCGCCGAGAGTTTGCGGGCCGCGTCTTGCCGATCGGGGTCGAGCAATGTCGATGGTGAGCGCGGTACCCGGCGTCGGCAACTCCGCGAATGGGGATTTCTACGGAGGTGCCGGGGGTAACGGCGGCAACGGAGGACTGCTGATCGGCAACGGGGGCGCCGGCGGCATCGGCGGTGCCGGCGGTAACGGCGGTTCCGCGGGTCGACTCATCGGATTCGGCGGAAACGGCGGTGACGCCGGCACCGGTGGCGGTGGCGGTGGCGGCCCAGGCGGCGCGGGCGGTCTCGGAGGCAGCGGAGGCGCTGGCGGAGAAGTCAACAAGGGATTTCTGGTCGGCCGCGACGGCAACAGCGGCCACGGCGGTCTCGGAGGAAATGTCGGTCAACCGGGGCCGGTCGGCTAGCCGTGTCCCTGCCGAGAAGCCCGGTAAACAGCCGATGCATGGTTGCGTCGGGATTTGCTCCACTGTCGTTTCAAGCAGGGTTTTCGAGTGTTGCAGCGGGCGCACCCGCCGGGGCAAACGCGATGTGCAGAGCGGAGGTTTGGAAATGGCTTATCTGATTGCCGCCCCGGAGCTGCTGGCGGCCGCGGCCGCCGATGTGGCCGGCATCGGCTCCAGCGTCAGTGCGGCCAATCTGGCCGCCGCTTTCCCTACCACTGCAGTAACCACCGCCGCGGGAGATGAGGTCTCAGCGGCGATTGCTGCGCTGTTCGGTGCCCACGCTCAGCAATACCTAGCCATCAGCGCACAGATCGCGGTGTTTCACGAGCGATTTGTGCAGGCCTTGACCGGCGCATCCGGCGGGTACGCGACCGCCGAGGCGACCAATGCCTCTCCCCTGCAGGGCCTGCTGGACACCGTCAACTCCCAATCGATGACGCTGACCGGGCGGCTGTTAATCGGCAATGGCACCGACGCGGTAACGCCCGGCGGCACCGGCGGCGCCGCCGGCTGGCTCTGCGGCAACGGCGGGGCCGGCGCGGCCGGCTCCGCAGGTCAGGCAGGCGGCAACGGCGGATCCGCCGGCCTCATCGGCACCGGCGGCAACGGCGGTGCCGGTGGCGCCAACGGCGCGGCAGGCGGCAACGGTGGCGCGGGCGGCTGGCTCTACGGCATCGGCGGCAACGGCGGGATCGGCGGCCCCGGAACCAACAACACCGCTCTGGCCGGCAACGGCGGTGACGGCGGGATCGGCGGGGCCGGGGGCCACGGCGGACTGTTCGGAGCCGGCGGGATGGGTGGCGCCGGCGGGGTCGGCGGACACGCCGGCCAACTAGGCGGCCTCGGTGGTACCGGCGGGACCGCCGGGGTCGGCGGTGCTGCCGGCCATTTCGGCACCGGCGGTGGTGGCGGCCACGGCGGGCTCGGCGGCACCGGGACCAGCGGTGGAACCGGAGGAACTGCCGGTAACGGTGGCGCGGGCGGAACGGTCTTCGGCAATGGCGGCGCCGGCGGGCTTGGTGGCGAGGGTGGAGGCGGCTTCGCAGGCGGCAACGGCGGGCACGGCGGGCAGGGCGGTGCCGCCGGGCTGATCGGCGCCGGCGGATCCGGGGGAAACGGCGGCAACGGTTTGGGCTTCGCGTTGGCCGCCAACGTGGGCGGCGACGGCGGCACCGGCGGTGCCGGCGGCATGCTCTACGGCGACGGCGGTGATGGCGGCTCCGGGGGCGCGGCCACCATATTCGGCGGTCACGGCGGGCTGGCGGGCAATGGCGGGTCCGCCCGGTTCATCGGCACCGGCGGCACCGGCGGAAGCGGCGGGATCGGCATGGCCGGCGGCAATGGCGGTGACGGGGGGCAACTCGTCGGCAACGGCGGCGCCGGCGGGCCGGGCGGACAGGGCCTGGCTGCGATTTCGTCTTTCGCCACTTCGCCAGCCGTCGACCCCGGACAAGGCGGCAACGGGGGTAGCGCCTATCTCATCGGCAACGGCGGCGCCGGCGGAACTGGCGGCACCGGCTGGACCGGCACCGCGGCGACCAACCCCATGATCACCGCCGCAGCCGACAACGGATCACCCATCCCAGATATCCATACGGACTCGGCGACCCCCGTGACCGGTCCATCCGGCGGAGTCGGAAGTCCCGGAAGTTCAACGCAAAATGGGGGCGACGGCGCCGCGGGCGCAAACGTGTACTCCACAGCGGCCGGTCCCACCGGAGGCGCTGGTGGCAATGGCGGCGACGGCGCCAACGGTGGCGCTGGCGGTGCCGGCGGATACGCCAACGGATCGGACACTGCCGCCAGAGCGCATGGCGGCAACGGCGGAAACGGCGGAAACGCTTCCGGCGCGGGCGGTGCCGGCGGCAACGGCGGCGATGGCGGCTCGGCAGATGCGCTCAGTTTCGGCGAGGCCTACGCCGGTTCCGGGGGCAACGGCGGCAACGGCGCCACCGGCGGCAACGGTGGTGCCGGCGGCAACGGTGGTGCCGGCGGCCACGGCGGCAACGCCGGCCAGATCTTCGGCCACGGCGGCCGCGGCGGGGACGGCGGCACCGGTGGAGTAGGCGGAGCCGCCGCCCCGGGCGGCATCGGTGGCGCCGGCGGCACCGGTGGAACCGCGCATGGCGGCATCTACTCGCAGGGGTATCCAGACGGTGGCAACCCCGCCTCAGGAGGTGGCGGGGGCAACGGCGGCAACGCTGGTAGCGCGGGCCCTGGCGGCAATGGCGGTACCGGCGGAAACGGTGGGGCCGGCGCGCACTTCTTCGGATCCGGTGGCGACGGCGGCAACGCCGGCCACGGCGGTGCTGGCGGCTCCGGCGCCGGTGGTGGCGCCGGCGGCGCTGGCGGCGCCGGTGGTAGCGGCGCAGTCCTGGGGGGCACCGGGGGCACCGGGGGCACCGGAGGTACCGGTGGCGACGGCGGTGATGGCGGACATGGTGGTCTCGCCGGCGGAACGGGCGGCCAAGGCGGAATCTTCGGTAGCCCAGGCAACGCGGGCAGCGCCGGTTCGGGCGGAGCGGGCGGCGCCGGAGGACCAGCGGGTGCCGGCGGAGCTCGTGGGGCGACTGGCTCCGGTCCCGGCGGCGTGGCGGGAGCCGAGGGGGCTAGCGGCGGCCAAGGGCACGTGGGTGCAACTGGCTAATCCGGCTGAGCGATGCCACGCTTCAAGGCTCTCTACGCCTGTAGCCGGTCGGGCAGGAGCGGCCAAATGATCGCCGGGCAGTAGGTCGCTATCGCAACGATAGTAAACGCGGCCGCCGTATCGCGGCGCATGCCGTTGTAATCCGCCATCGTTGAGACGACCGATTCGAATGTCCCGCCCGGCTCCACGGCCATTGGGCAGACCGACCTGCCCATCGCCATTGCCGCCGCCGGCTGGCCGTATGCGATGCCGGCGTTGTTGAGGGCCGTCAAGAACGCGTTGCCCATCATGTCAGCGTGAATGGGAGCAGCCATGGTCGCCGACACACCAAACACGCCGGCGGTCAACGCCAGAAGCCGCAGGGTTGCGGCTGCACCGCCCGAACGCCGCGTCCGCATCTCACCGTCCGACTGTGCCGTCATCTCATTTCTCATCTGCCACTTATTGAACACATGCCACTTGGTGCACCGTGACTACAGTGCTCAACAACAGTCACATTGACAACACGAGACGATAAAACTTTGCCCACTAACGCGTTTCGGGAGTAGCTGCGCGGGCGACCGGCACTAGGGCCCGGGCGGTATGTCCCCCGATTGGGGGACATGGGCTGTCACACCGTTGGAGGAACGGGATTTCCCCTTGCAATCAACTGGTCGTGGGATACCGGCGGATCGGGATACCCCCAAGAATTGGTCTCGAAGCGGAAATGGAAAACCAAATTCGCACCGAGCGTTACGAAGTGAGGTTCGCAACATGTCCTACGAGCTCCTGTTCTGCGAGACCGAGGCCACCTACTCCGCTCCGGCGTTCCACGTCGGCGACCCCGAGTGAACTAAAGCTCACTGTTAGACCTTCGGCGGGGGTCTCATCACCTCCCACCCCCCAAGTTCTGAGATCCCCGCCGAAGGACCCCCAACCAGAAAGCCGAACTCGTGTCATACGACCTGCTATTCGACGACAACCAGACCGTTTACTCGTTTACCGTGTTCAGCTGCATCGATACCACCGAGTGAGATAGACACTCGGCCCTAGACCCTTCCGGCGGGGATCTCATCGCCCCCCACCCCCCCAAGTTCTGGGATCCCCGCCGAAGGACCTTCAATAAATAAACAGAGCCTGTCCCGCGCACTCCGGTTCTGCCAGCGCAGACCGAGGACGTTGCGACACCACGAACGAGCTATTGACACATGACCTTCGGCGGGGATCTCATCGCCTCCCACCCCCCATGTTTTGAGATCCCTGCCGAAGGCCCCTAACCGGAACGTCGAGGCCCGTCCGCAAAAAGCTTTCGCTGTACACACAACTGAATACTCACTGATCCCACCCCTGCCAGCGGGGTCTCATCGCCGCCCCCCCTCCCCCTCGCGATGAGATCCCGCTGGATCTTTTTCTTCCGGCCTGTTTTCGCCGCTGTTACTGCTTCCAGCGGACTCCGACTGACTAACGTAAAGCCATGTCGGAACGGCCGAACCTCGGCATTCAGCAACCAACGAAGTCGCTGGTCGGTCCCGATTGGTCGCATTGGCCCGCACGTGTATTGGGTCACGCCGATCCCACCACCATCGGGCACCGCGCCGGGACGCACCGCATCATCTCTCCCGACCAGACCTGGCAGGCGGTCGAACCCCTCCTGGAACCGGCGGGTATTACCCGCGTCGCCGACCTGACCTGGTTAGACGACCTCGGAATTCCGACCGTACAGGCCGTGCGGCCGGCCTCATTGACCTTGTCGGTCAGTCAGGGCAAGGCAACCACCTACCGCGCCGCGCAGGTCTCAGCGGTGATGGAATCCCTAGAAAACTGGCACGCTGAGAACATCGTTCCGGACATACATTCGATGGCCGCAAGAGACCTTGCGGACGTCCTGACCTACGACCCGGCCGACCTCAACCGCCCGGCCGGCAGCTTGTACCACGCCGGGGCGAAGCTCGACTGGATGATCGCGACGACGTTGCTCACCGGCCGGCGCACCTTGGTGCCGTGGCTGGCCACCGTTGTCAATGTGGCCGTCATCGACTCTTGGGGGCCACCCCTGTTCGGCATGGACACCACGGGGCTGGCCTCGGGCAACAGCTACCACGAAGCCACATTGCATGCGCTCTACGAAATCATGGAGCGCCACGGCATGGCCGCCGCCGAGCCGGGATCGACCCTGTTCGAGGTCCCTCTCGACGACATTGTTCAGTCGGACAGCGCCGAGCTGGTGGAAATGATTCACCGGACCGGCAACGAGATTCAGGTCGCCCGCATTGACACCTGGGATGGCTTCTACTGCTTTGCCGCCGAATTGACCTCCCCGATGATGCAGGTCCCGTTCAGCGGAAGCGGACTACACCACGACCCGAATGTGGCTCTGTCACGAGCAATCACCGAGGCCGCGCAATCCCGCCTGACCGCTATCAGCGGAGCGCGTGAAGACCTGCCTTCGGCGATCTACCACAGATTTGCCCGCGTGCACACCTACGCTCCCGCTCGCCGCTCGATGCAGTCGTTGACCACCGCTGAACCTACGCCGTGGCATGTCGAGTGCACCGACTCGCTAGCCGCGCTGCTGGCCTCGGCGACAACCGCGGTGACCGACCGGTCCGGTATTGAGCCGCTGGCGGTGGTGTGCGACTTCGCCGACGCCTGCGTTCCCGTGGTGAAGGTCATCGCCCCCCGCGTATCGGCTTCGGTTGCGTCGCCGATGCGGACCCCGCTACAGGAGCACCAATGAGTTCTCGTGGACGGCTTGTCGTTACCGCAGGGCCAACGATCAGCTCCGACGATATCCATGCCATAGCCCCCAATGCTGAGGTAGTGCCACCGATAGCGTTCGGCGACGCCCTCCGATATGGATTGCGGCCGGGCGACACGTTGCTCGTCGTCGACGGGCTTTTCTTTCAGCAGGCATCAGTGCGGCACAAGGAACTGCTGACCTTGATCGCCGATGGCATCCGAGTCGTCGGATCATCCAGCATGGGAGCATTGCGCGCCGCGGAGCTGCATCCCTTCGGCATGCAGGGGTACGGCTGGGTCTTCACGGCGTACCTCGACGGGGCGTTGGAGGCCGACGACGAGGTGGGAATGGTGCACGGCGCCCCCGAGGATGGCTATCCCGTCTTTGTCGACGCGCTGGTGAATATTCGTCAAACCGTGCAGCGTGGTGTCCAATCCGGTGTGTTGTCAGCGCCCCTGGCCGATCGGCTCATCGAAGCCGCCCGCAGCACAACGTTTACCCAACGCAATTGGAACCGTCTGCTCGATGCGGTCGACGCACCTAACAGTCGTGGCCTGGCAAAACAGCTGAGGTCGCTGCGGGTCGACATCAAACATGCCGACGCGGTGCTCGCGCTGCGGGAGGTCCTCGCTTGTCAAGGCGGGGGCGCGAGACGACCCGGCCCGCCCCCGACCATATGGTCGGAGCGCTGGCGGCAGCGTTGGGCGCCGCCCACACCGGTCTCCGTGGTCCACGAGAGCGGCAGCGGATCCGCCGTCGAGGTCATCGACCTCGACGTACTTTCATTGCTGAGTGTGAGCGCGACCGATCGGTGGGCGTATCTGCCCGCGCTGGAGCAGGTCGCTGCCTGGCACTGGACCTTCACCCACCCCAACGACGACGGCGACGTTGCTGACCGGGCCGCCAAGGCCGCCGCGGAGGTCGCGGCCGAAAGCTATCGACGCGCGCTGGAGACAGTCGCCCACCGCTACGCGGTGACCATCGGCATCATCGACGAGTCGGGCTTTCCCGCTCAGGTCCGGGCCCAATGGCTGACCGCCGAAGAGAATGCGGCCCTCAGCGACGATCCGATTGCGGTGTCGGCCCGGTTGACCACCCGCACGCTCTTTTTTGCTCGCTCGCTGCCGGCAATCGAGCACTTTCTCAACCTGTTGCGTGCCGACGCCCGCTTTCCCAGCTGGCGTAACGAGGCCGCGCGCGCTTTGGCTCGCCGAGACGAATTAGCCAGCCAAAAACCACATTTGAACCTGAGCCGGCCAGATCCCAACCAGCTGAAGGTCCTGTTCGGCAGGCGTTGGGGCACCGAGGTGAACCGCATTGAACTAGCCCAGCGGGGCCTGATGACCGAGGACGCCTTCTACAACGCCGCCACCCTGTTCGCGGTGGCGGCCGCCGACGACCGGTTGCCGGCATTCGAAGTCGGCACCCTGGGCCCCGCCTAGCCACCTCGTCACGCGCGTTTATAGCACGACATACTGAAGACTATTGCGTTGCTGGCGGTCCTAGTTGCCGACCCGACGCCGCATCAGACTCATTACTTGCGGATGCCACGACTGCAAAATCCTGATAAATTCCGGTCGCAACTATAGTATTGATTCCTTCGCCCGACACTTACTGCGCAATTGCGTACGTCGATATTTCACCCGGTTGCGAATTGATGGGAGTTAAAGCGTGTCGTTTGTGATTGCCGCACCGGAAATGGTGTCCGCAGCCGCGAGGGACCTCGCCGAGCTCGGTTCCGCCATCGCAACCGCCAATGCCGCCGCGGCCGCGTCAACCACCTCGGTCCTGTCCGCGGCCTCCGATGAAGTGTCGACCGCCGTCTCGGCGCTGTTCGAGACCTACGCGCACGAATACCAGGCGCTGGGCACCCGGATGGCGGCGTTTCACGATGAGTTTGTACGTACCTTGACCATCGGTGCCGGCTCTTATGCCAGCGCGGAGGCCGCGAATGCTTCTCCGCTGCAGGAGCTGCTCACCGCGATCAACACACCGACCCGGGCGCTCACCGGCCGCCCGCTGATCGGCAACGGCACCGACGGAGCTCCCGGGACTGGCGCCAACGGCGGTGCCGGAGGATTGCTCTGGGGCAACGGCGGCAACGGTGGCTCCGGTGCGTCCGGTCAGGTCGGCGGCAACGGCGGTGCCGCCGGCCTCATCGGGAACGGCGGCAGCGGTGGCGCTGGGGGCATCGGGGCGGCGGGTGGCACCGGTGGAGCGGCAGGCGTTTTCGGTAGCGGCGGCAGCGGCGGCGTCGGGGGGGCCGGTGCCTCCGGCGGTAGTGGCGGTACCGGCGGACTGCTGCTCGGCAGCGGCGGCGCCGGCGGCGCCGGCGGCGTTGGCATGGCGGGCGTCAACGGCGGTGTCGCCGGGCACGGAGGTAGCGGCGGGCACGCGATCCTGTTCGGCGATGGTGGCGCCGGCGGGCAGGGTGGCACCGGCATGGCCGGTGCCGACGCGACCGACCCCACCCCTACCGGGACCGCAGCATCCGGGTCAAACGGCTCCAGCTCGATGGACAACCACGGCCCCGCCACCAACGGTGGCACCGGCGCTAATGGCGGCCCCGGCGAAAATGGTGGAACCGGTGGAACTGGAGGATCTGGTGGGTATTTCTCGCACGTAGTGAGCGAGCCCGGCGGCAACGGCGGCGACGGGGGTAAAGCGGGTACCGGTGGCGCCAATGGCGGCGACGGGGGCGCCGGCGGCTCGGCGACGCCCCAGGAAACAACCGGTATTCAAAACGTCTACGCCGGCAACGGCGGTAACGGGGCCCACGGCAGCGGGCCCGGCGGTGCGGGTGGTGCGGGCGGCAACGGGGGCGAGGCCGAAGCGTTCCATCCCCATACCGACTTCGGCCAAGGTGGGGCCGTGGGGGGTAAGGGCGGCAATGGTGGCAATGGAGCAGCCAGCAACCTTTCCGGCGGCCATGCGGGCACCGCGGGCGACGGCGGGACCGGGGGTAATGCCGGGCTGCTGGCCGGCAATGGCGGCGCCGGGGGCGCCGGGGGCACGGGCGGCGTCGGCGGCACGGGTGCCCCCGGCGGTGACGGCGGTGACGGCGGTGACGGCGGCCACGCGCATGGAAACCTCCCCCTCGGCGGCGACCCCGACGGGTCTTACTCCGCGGTAGGACAAGAGGGAGGATCGGGCGGCCAGGGCGCCAACTCTACGGGTGTCGGCGGCAACGGCGGCGCCGGCGGCGTCGGCGGCAACGGCGGCAACGCCGGGCTGTTGTTCGGACTGGGCGGGGCCGGCGGCGACGCCGGCGATGGCGGCGCGGGCGGCATCGGTGGCGCCGGCGGTGCCGGCGGTGTCGGAGGGGCCGGCGGCAGTGCAGACAGCGGCCTGCTCAACAAGGGCGGCAACGGCGGCAACGGCGGCGGTGGGGGCAACGGCGCGGATGGCGGCAACGGCGGCGCCGCCGGCCAGCTCGGAGGCACAGGCGGCCGAGGCGGACTGATCGGAGTCGAGGGCGTCGACGGCGGGTCCGGTGTCGGAGGCAGGGGCGGCGCCGGCGGGGCCGGCGGCGAATTGGGATCCGGTGGCGCCGGAGGTGTCGCCACTGGCGCCTTGAGCCCAAACGGCGACCCCGGCATCGACGGCGTATCAGGCACGGCGGGCGCGGCCGGCCAGCACGGCTAGAGCGCTGGTGGCTACCCGCCGGGCGCTACTTCGAACACGCTCATTCGTCCCGATTCTTAATGTCGCCCCGGTAGGCTGCGGGGTACAAATTTGCCTGAAACCGGCGCGCTGAATTGACTTCATACGCCGCCGCCCGGCAGCGCCAACACGCACAGTAGCTCAATCGTTATTCCGACCTGGGTGAATTTCGTCGGCCACCCCAATAATCATCAAGGTATGAATATTGTTTTTTCTCATTCGCTACATTCTGCTATTTCCCCGAGTAGCGTTGCCGAGTGTCCAATTTAATGCACACAGGACAATGCGACGGCCAACAAATGATGCGAAAGCCTCCGATCCCGACCATTTCCAGCGCACCGTCGGACGACGACCCGACACCGCGTGCGCGGCCGCCGAGACGGCACGACGCCATACCTCGTCGTCACGGTCATACCTGTGAACCACAAGCACAAGAACGCGTTTGGCCACAACGTCGACGTCAGTGGCGGCGTGCGACCGCGCCCATCCAAACTGGCGCCAGTGACCATTCCGGCGGCCCACGGGCCGGCACAAGTCAACAAGTGATGGGAGCAGCAGATGCCGTTCGTGATCGCGACACCCGAACTGGTGGCGGCGGCAGCAACCGATTTGGCCGGCATCGGTTCGACGATCAACGTCGCCAACGCGGCCGCGTCCGTCCCGACCACCGCGCTGGCGGCCGCTGCCGCCGATGAGGTGTCGGCCGCGGTGGCCGCGCTGTTCGGCAGCCACGCGCAGCAATATCAAACGCTGAGTGCCCAAATTTCAGAGTTTCATGACCGATTCGTGCGTGTCTTAGCCGGCGGTGCTCACACCTACAGCGCCGCGGAGGCCGCCAACGCGTCACCGTTGCAACCACTGCTCGAACTCATCAATGCACCCACCCAGGCCCTCATCGGTCGTCCGCTGATCGGCAACGGCGCCGATGGCGCATTCCCCGGGCAGGACGGCCGCGACGGTGGGCTGTTGTTCGGCAACGGCGGCAACGGCGCCGCGGGAGATCCCAGCCAAACGGGCGGCAACGGCGGGGCCGCAGGGCTGTTCGGCAACGGCGGCAACGGCGGGACCGGTGGCGATTCAGCAAACGGCGGTGCCGGCGGCACGGGCGGACTGTTGTACGGCAACGGCGGCACCGGTGGCCATGGCGGGGTCGGCGTGCACGGGTTCAACGGAGGCATCGGCGGCGCGGGCGGTGCCGGCGGCAGCGCGGTGCTGTTCGGTTCGGGCGGCGCCGGCGGTCAGGGCGGCACCGGTGTGGCCGGCCCGGGTGGGGCCAATCCTCTGGTCTTCGACACCGCCAACCCGGGGCAGAGCGGTCAGAATGTGGACACAACTTCCGACCCGCTTGCAAACCCGTTAGCCGCCCCGGCAGGTGACACCGGCGGAACCGGCAATCCCACACAAAATGGTGGCCACGGCGGAGACGGCGGCACCGCGCAATCCACCAACGCCAACAGCGCCGTCGGCGGCGACGGAGGCGGTGGCGGCGCGGGAGCCAATGGCGGTATCGGTGGAGACGCCGGCGACGGGGTCGCCTCGGGCGTCGCGGCAACCGGCGAGGGCGGCGCCGGAGGGGCCGGTGGCGATGCGCTGGCTCCCGGGGGTAGCGGCGGCAATGGCGGTTTCGGCGGTGATGGCGTCTCGGTCGGCGGGCAAGCAACCGGGGGTACTGGGGGCAAGGGCGGCGCCGGCTTTGGCACCACCGTACCCGGTGGTGACGGATCGGCGGGGGGCAGCGGCGGTCAAGGCGGCAATGGTGGGCTGCTCTTCGGCAATGGCGGCGCCGGTGGTGTTGGTGGCATCGGCGGTGCCGGAGGTGCCGGCGCCGGGGGCGGTGACGGCGGCAATGGTGGTCACGCGGGCTTCGCGATCAGCGATGGCAAAGCCACCGGGCAACTCGGCGGCGGTGGCGGCGACGGCGGCGCCTCCACCGGCGTTGGCGGCATGGGCGGCCGCGGCGGCGACGGCGGTAACGGCGGCGCCGCCGGGTTGCTCTTCGGTACCGGCGGCGCCGGGGGCAACTCCGGCGCCGGCGGTGTTGGCGGTGTCGGCGGTGCCGGCGGCGCCGGTGGGACCGGGGGGATCGGCGGCGGGATCTCAACGAATGACAACTCGTCGGTCGCAGGCGATGGCGGTCACGGCGGCAACGGCGGCGATGGCGCCAACGGCGGCGCCGGCGGAGCTGCCGGCGCCAAGGCCGGGACGGGCGGTCGCGGAGGATTAGTCGGGGGCACCGGCCCAGCCGGCTCGGCCGGTAGTGGTGGAGCCGGCGGAGCGGGAGGCGCCGGCGGCGCGTTCGGCGAGGGCGGTGAAGGCGGTACCGTCGGTGAATCGGGAAACGGGACCCCCGGTGCCCGCGGCAGCAACGGCAATGCCGGTAGCGACGGCGTGTCGGGTGCACACGGCTGATTCCTTCGCACCGGCGCGCCACAGCGGTAGACGCGCGGCGACGGCTTAGCCGACTCGTTCCACCCCGGCGATATTGCGCTTGCCGCGCCGCAGCACCAGCCACCGACCATGCAGGAAGTCCGAGGTTTGCGGTTTCCAGTCGTCGGTGTCGATGCGAGCGTTGTTGACCGAAACGCCGCCTTCGCTGATGGTGCGCCGCGCCGCGCCCTTGCTGGCCGATAGGCCGCTGGCCACCAACAGGTCCACGATGCCGTCTGCGCTACCCGGTTTAAGCTCGGCGATGGTTGTTTCCCGCAGCGCCGCGCCCAGCGTCGCCTCGTCGAGCCGGTCCAGCTCGCCGTGCCCGAACAACGCCCGACTGGCGTGCTCAACGGCTTGGGTGGCCGCCTCTCCGTGCACCAGATTGGTGAGCTCAGCGGCCAGCCGTCGTTGGGCAAGGCGTTGTTGGGGACGTTCGGCGGTCGCCTGTTCCAGCTCGGCCAGCTCGTCGGCGGACAGGAAGGTGAACCAGCGCAGGTACCGGATCACGTCGGCGTCGACGGTATTGACGAAGTACTGATACCAGGCATAGGGACTGGTCAGCTGCGGATCTAGCCACAGGCTCCCACCGCCGGTGGATTTGCCGAACTTTGTGCCGTCGGCGGCGGTCACCAGCGGCACCGTCAGGGCATGTACCGCGGCACCCAGCTTTTGGCGCACCAGACGGACCCCGGCGATGATGTTCCCCCACTGGTCCGAACCGCCAATTTGCAGCGTGCAGCCATGCCGACGGTGTAACTCGACGTAGTCGTTGGCCTGTAGCAGCATGTAGCTGAACTCGGTGTAGGAGATGCCCTCCCCGGCGAGGCGCCGTCTGATCGTGTCGCGATCCAGCATCACGTTGACCGAAAAGTGCTTGCCGACATCGCGTAGAAACTCGATGGTCGACATGGCGGCCGTCCATTCCAGGTTGTTCTCGACGATCGCGCCGTTCGCAGATCCGTCGAAGTCGACAAACCGTTCCAGCTGCCCACGGATCCGCTCGGTCCACTCGGCTACGGTGTCGGAGTCGCGCAGACTGCGCTCCCCCACCTCGCGCGGGTCACCGATCATGCCGGTGGCTCCGCCGGCGAGCACGATGGGGCGGTGACCGGCCCGCTGAAAACGGCGCAACGCCAGCAACGGCACCAGGTGACCGGCATGCAGGCTGGCCGCCGTGGGGTCGAACCCCGCATACACCGTCATGGGGGCCCGCCGCGCTTCGGCGGACAGTTCGTCACGGTCGGTGGACTGCGCGATCAACCCGCGCCAACCCAGCTCCTCGAGGATCCCGCTTGACCCAAAAGACTCAGATGACATCGCGCAAGACTCTAGTCGCTGGCACCCGCTACCGGCGCCCGCGGACTTCGCCGGTAAGCCGACACCTCGGGTCGCCCCGCGAGCCACAACCGCCAGGGCCGGTCGGCGGCCTGACTAATCCCGACCCGTGGTCCCGACTCCGCGCGCAGCGGTTCATGCAGCCGCACCGTCACCGGACTGGCCTCATCGAATAGATCAATCCCGTTGTCGTCCATGGTGATTCCCAACGCAGAGCACAAATTGCCCGGACCACGCGCCAGCGCGGCGGTGCGGACCAATTCACCGCGGCGCGTTCGTGCCACATCGACACCGTCGGCGATGGCGCAGGCCCTAAGCAAGACCGCCGCCGCGGTGCCGTCCGGACCGCACGCGACATTTGCACAGACGTGGATTCCGTGGCTGCGGTAGGTGTAGAGCCGGCCGGGCGGCCCAAACATCACCGCGTTTCGGACGCTGCGGCCCCGGTAGGAATGCGCGGCGGCGTCCGGCCAGGGGCCGTCGGGCATCCCGCCATAGGCCTCGACTTCGACGACGACGCCGCACACACCTCGCCCGGTGATGGTGGCACCGAGCAGTCGGTGCGCGGCGGCGAGCGGATCGACCACCAACTGCTCAGGATTCATCGAAGAGATTGTGCACCATGTCCGTTGACTTTTGCGGGCATGAGGCCCACAATTCAACACATGATGACTTCATCGTCTGATGAATTCTTTCCAGGTGTCTCACAGCCGGCTATCAGCATTGCGCATCTGCGGGTGCTGCGCGGCAAACACACCGCACTACATGACTTTTCGGTTGATATCGCCCGCGGCACCATCACCGGCCTGCTGGGACCGTCGGGCTGCGGCAAGACCACCTTGATGCGCAGCATTGTCGGCACGCAGATCGTGGCGTCCGGCAGCGTGACCGTTCTCGATCAGCCGGCCGGCTCCGGTGCGCTGCGCCGCCAAGTCGGGTACTTACCGCAGGACCCCGCGATTTACTACGACCTGCGGATCATCGACAACGTTCGCTACTTCGCGTCGATCTACGGTTACGACGGCCGAGCCGCCGACGATGCCATCGCGCGGGTGGGTCTGACCGATCACCGCACCGACTACTGCGCCAACCTTTCCGGCGGCCAACGCACCAGAGTGTCGCTGGCGTGCGCCCTGGTGTGCCATCCCGCCCTGCTTGTGCTCGATGAACCCACGGTGGGCCTCGATCCGGTTCTGCGCTTCGACCTTTGGCAGCAGTTCGCCGAATTGGCGAGTGCCGGAACCACATTGCTGGTCTCCAGTCACGTGATGGACGAAGCCGACCACTGCGCTGATTTGTTGCTGATGCGCGACGGCCGCCTGGTGGCGCACACCACCCCGACTCAACTACGAGAGGACACTGGATGCATGTCGCTGGAGGAAGCGTTTCTTTCCATAATCCGACGCACCACGGCGCGCCCAACCGGATAGGTCTGCGGGCATACACCGCCACCACCGCCCGTATCTTGCGCCAGCTGGCAGCCGATCATCGCAGCGTCGCGATGATCCTGCTGGTACCGGTGCTGGTGATCACGCTGATGTATTTCATGTTCCACGATGCACCCCACCCCCCTGACACCCCGACTCCGTTCAACAATGCTTGCCTGATACTGCTGGGCCTCTTTCCGCTCTTCGTGATGTTCATCATCACGTCGATCACGATGCAGCGTGAGCGCGCGTCGGGGACCTTGGAACGCGTACTGACCACACCACTTCGTCGGCTGGACTTGCTGATCGGCTACGGCACGGCTTTCTCGATCGCGGCGGCACTGCAAGCGACGGTGGCGTGCATCATGTCGTTTTGGGTGTTGGGCTTCGACACCGCGGGCAGCCCGATCTGGGTGTTCGTGATCGCGATCGTCAACGCAATTCTCGGCGTCGGGCTGGGCTTGTTGTTCAGCGCCTTTGCCCGTACCGAGTTTCAGGCCGTGCAGTTCATCCCCCTGGTGATGGTGCCGCAGCTGCTGCTGGCCGGCATTATCGTTCCCCGAGCGGTGATGCCCACCTGGTTGGAGTGGATCAGCAACGCGATGCCGGCCAGCTACGCGCTGGAGGCACTACAGCAAGTGGGAGCCCATCCGGAGCTGACCTATGTGGCCATTCGCGACATCGTCGTCGTGCTGGTTTTCGCGGTTGCCTCGCTATGCCTGGCTGCTGCGACCCTGCGGCGACGGACATCGTAACGTGGAGACCATCAACAACGGACGCAGACGACCCGGTCGGCCCGCCGGCAACTCCGACACCAAGGGACGCATCCTGTCCAGCGCGCGAGAGTTGTTTGCGCACAACGGTATCGATAGGACATCGATCCGTGCGGTCGCCGCGGCGGCCGGGGTGGATGCCGCGCTGGTCCATCACTATTTCGGCAACAAGGAACGGCTTTTCGCGGCCGCAATTCGTCTCCCGATCGACCCGACGATCGTGCTAGCACAAATGGCACAGACACCCGTCGACCAACTCGGGCTAAAGCTGCCATCGGTGCTGCTGCCGCTGTGGGATTCGGAGCTGGGCGCCGGGCTCATCGCCACTTTGAGGTCCATCATGGCTGGCTCTGAGGTCGCGCTGGCGAGGTCGTTCATCGAAGAGGTGGTGGCGGCGGAAGTCGGTTCCCGAGTGGACAATCCGGCGGGAACAGGCATGCTGCGTGCCCAGTTCGTTGCCTCGCAGTTATTGGGCGTGGTGATGGCTCGCTACATCTTGAAGATCGAGCCATTCGCATCGCTGCCGCCCGAAATCGTCGCGGAGACGATCGCTCCGAACCTGCAGCGCTACCTCACGGGCGATCTGCCGGAAGACCTGTTGCCGTGAATCCGGCGTGCTCGTCGTCGCCCACGTCACGGGCCTGATCGACCAGCAGGACCGGGATGCCATCCTCGACCGGGTAGGCGCGGCGCAGCCGCGGGTTATAGAGCGCTCTACCCTCATCCACGAGCAAGAGCGGACCCCGGTCAGCCGGGCACACCAGAATTTTCAACAGCTTTTCGTCAAGCATGGGCGGGTTTCTCCCCGATGAGGTCGGCGCGTGCAGCCGAAGTCAGCCGACGGAACTCCCTAGTTGCGGCGTCGAAGAACCACGCTTGGCGCCCCGACTTAGGAACCCCGGCCGCCCGCAGCGCACCCGCGGTTGGACGATAGGTCGCGCCGAGGGATAGCTTTGGCACCACGTGCACGATGTCGGGGCCTACCCCGACCGGCATGGCCGCCACCGCGTCGGTCAAATCGGCCGCGGTGATGGTGGCTCCGGGTCGCAATGTCACCGCTGATATCGCAAGCTCATGACCGCCGACGGAGACGTCGTAGGTGACCGCCAGGTCGACGCCGGTGATGAGTCCGATCGCATCGGTAACCGGCTCGGCATAGACCATTCCGCGCGCGGTGCGCACCACCGACCCGCGCCGTCCTGCCAGCCAGAAATCCCCTTCGTCGTCGCGCCGGAACAGATACTCGGTGGAAATCCAGGTGTCGGCCGGCGCAAAGACCCCGCGTTTGACCGACGCGGTGGGATCGATGGGGCCCCGCGACTGGGCCAGCAGTACGCCGATCTGGTTGACCTCCGCGATCTGGACGAAGCCGAGGTCGTTCTCCAGAATCAGGTCATTCTCGGCGTCGTAGGCGCCCAGCTCAACGCGTCCGGCGCCGGGCAACGGCCGGCCTTTGCTGCCAACCTTGGCGCCGGACACATTGGCCAACACGGCTTGTCCGTCAGTGGTGGCAAAGAACTCGACGACGTGCGCCGGCGCGAACGCGTCGACGACGCGCTCCCACAGCCCGGTGGGCATGCCCGAGCCGATGAACAGGCGTACCGGATGGTTGCCGTGCAAGGCAAAACCCGGGTCGTCAACGACGTCGCGCAGCATCGCCCAGGTGTAGGACACGACGGTGACCCCGTACTGTCGCACTTCCTGGATAAACCGGTCCGAGCGCAGGCCGCGCGAAAGTGCGATGCGGGCGCCACCCACGACGGCACCGCCCAAGCTGACCAGCAGCGCGGACTCATGGTGCAGCGGGGTCAAGCAATACACGGTGTCCTTGCGGTCCAGGGCCGCGGTGGATGCCGTTCCGAAGGCCGACACCGCCCAGCGGTAATTGGTGATCTGCTTGGCAACCAGCTCGCCGCCGATCCCGCTAAACGCGATGAACGCTAGGTCCCGGGCCAGACCGGGGTTCTGCCGATACCAGGCGGGCAGTTGGACAGCATCTGGGTCGATCTGCTCCATGTCGATGACGTCGGCATCCTCCGGCAGGTCCAGATCGCGCGACTCGCCACCGCCCAGCACCAGCACCTGCCCCGGCAACTGGCGGGCGGCACTGAGGTTGGTGGGGTCGGTGATGATCTCGGTCGCTCCCCCGAGCCGAACCTGCGCGGACAGATCGACGTCTTGGCGCATCAACACGGCGACCGCGCCCAACCGGGACAGCGCCGCGATCGCGACCAGGGCGCTGGGCCGGGTCTCCATCAACACGCCCACTCGGTCGCCTTGGCGTACTCCCACTTCGATTAGTCCGCGAACGACGTTGTTGATGCGCCGGTTGACGGCCTCGTAGGTATGCACGCGGCCGTCGAACAACAGGAATTCGCCACGCGGAGCGTCGTGTGCCTGTTCGTCAATAATGCGGCCCAGCGAAATTCGGGTGTGGTCATTGAGCTGTCCGAGTCGGGCCAGACGCGGCAGGGTGCGAACCGTTTCGACGGCCAACGTCCGCACGGAGCGGTTGGCGGCGACGACGGCGTCGGCGGTACCGCGGGCAAGGGCCAGTGCCGCCTCGGAAACCTCTCCGAGGCCGTGCGCGAGCCGCGAGCTCCACACCACCCCGCTGTCGGTGTGTTCGGCCGGCTGCTCGACCATCGGGTTGATGTGGGCCGGCTTGTCACCACCGCTGGAAAGCCAGTCCACCCAATCGGCGACGGTCGGCCAGCTCTGCTGCGCCGCTCTGGATCCAACGACCAGGCCAAAATGGCCGGTCCGGATCAAACATTCGTAAACATCGGTATTGGGAGCCGCTCGCCTGATGCCGCGCACCGAGGCCGGCTGACCGATGTCGTCGACCTCGCCGACGAACGCCAGCACAGGGCAGGTGATGTCGGTGAGTGTCACCAATTGGCCGTTGATGGCAAAGCCGCCGGTCATCATGCGGTTGTGTGCGATGAACTGCTTCAGCAGTTCTGAAATCGCCGGGCCGGACCAGGCAATCCAGCCTTCGCGCTCGAGGAATCTGCGCTGCTGTTCCCGCGGGAGTAGCGCCTCGCGGTCGTGCAGCTGACGTACGAAGTCGACCCGGGCCTTGGCGGTCTTGAGTGGATCCATCATTTGAAAACCCATGCGCGCCATCCAGCTTGGGATGTTCAACCGGTTGAACACGTGATCGGCCATGAAATCGGCGATGCTGGGAGCCATGTTGGCCGGAATACCCATCGGTAGCGCGGCCAGGGTGTCCACAGGCGAGCCGAACGCCACGATGCTGGCGAGGTTCTTGGAGCGCCGATAGGCGGCGACCTGATAGCACCACATCCCGCCTTGCGAGTAGCCGACCAGGTGCACGTCATGGCCGGTGGTCTCGTACACCGTGTCGATGGCCTGGCTGAGGGCAACGATGTGGTCGGCCAGGTTGCGTCGCATGCCGCCCTCAACCTTGTCCGGTGAGCCGAAGTCGATGACCCAGGGATCCAACCCACGCGCGCGCAGGATGCCCACCGCGCCGTCTTCGCGAGTGACGTCCCACATGTCGGCCGACATCATCATCGGGTGCACCATCAGCACCGGCATACCGACGGGTGGCTGACCGGGCCGATTGTCCGGCGGGAAGTATCGTCTGAGCTTGTACATGGGAACGCTCTCGACGATCTGCGAAGGCGAGGGAACGCTGCCCGTTTCCAGGCCTCCGAGACGGAGTACTTCCAAGCCATTCTGGGCTGTGGCCACTAGTCGCTCGACCGGGCGTGTGACCATCGACAAATTGAGATCCACGACTGCTCCTGGGTGCTCCCTTGGTAGGCCTTGACAGCGTGGTCATCATGGCACATCTGCGCGCCGCGCGGTTTTGGTCACGTCGTTTGCGGGGCTGCGCTAACCGGCCCGCGAGCGAGCCGTCTTCGGCCGCTTCACCAGCCGGCGATCGGGAACCGGCCGAGCGCCGATTGAGCACTACCCCGATCGCTTCAGGCAGCACCGCGCGTGGCGAGCATGCCGTACGCCAAATCGGCAACTTCTTGAGCGCAGCCCCATGACAGGGTGACCCCATCGCCACCGTGACCGTAGTTGTGCACGATTCGGCTACCGGGCTGAGCTTCCACCCGCGCCCCATCGCGGCGGAAAGGTCGCAGCCCGACCTGCACTGGACAGAGTGCGTCCGGTTGAGAGCCGCGTAGCGCGGGTAAGAACTCGATGCAGCGATCGAAGATCTCTTGCAGCGGCGGGTAGCCGGTCAGGTCGAGTTCGGTGTCGTGCTGACCTGGTTCAACGAGACCACCCAGCAGGAGCCGATCCGCCCCGCGCGGCACGATGGAAAGGACATTCTGGCCATCGGATCCCGCATCGCTTTCCAACACATGAGCCGCCGTCACCCGCGACTGCCTGGTCCCGTCGTTGACCACCCACAAGAACGCGCCCCGATGCGGATCCACGGTCTCATCCTGGGCCAGCTCGCGGGCGCCCAGCCCGGCGCAATTGACGATGAGCTGCGCGCCGTACTCGGCACACAAACGCTGCTCCTGCTCGATCAAAGGCCCACGGATGCGTCGGCGGTCCGCGACCACGCCTGCAGCCTTAGCCTCGCGCGCCAGCCATACCAGGTACCAGTCGGTGTCAATGGTGGGTGCCAGGTAGCAATAGGAGTCGATCACGCCGGTCGCACGGTTGATGCCGTGGGTGTCGATAAGGGCGGAGTCGTGCACAAATGCGGGCACGAACTGTTCGATCATGGTCATCTTCGCCAACTCGACCGGATCCTCTTCGATGCGGTGGGGGAAGGAGAACACGGCCGGGCGCAGGCTCACGCCGGTGCGGGTGTCGGCGGCGAATTGAGCGAAGCGCAGGTACGAGCGAATCGCCCAGACGGCGGATCGGGCCGGTGCGGCGTGGTCGTCGAGCGCACCGCGCCCCGCCGACGGCCATTCCCACAATGCACCGGCCATCGTCGACACCGTGTCGAGGCCGAACCGGTCGGCGGCGACAATGACCCGCCACCCCCGCTTCGCTAGCACCAGCGCCGTGGTCCATCCGCTGACACCGGCCCCGATCACCACTGCCGTGGGCCGATCGGTGGGCGTCATGACCACACCCGCCCTGCGTTGTTGTCAGCACATCCTGGGGAAAAAACACGATTCACGAGACTGTCTCTCTTCTGCATTAGATGCCGCGAGTACGCGGCAGCGGACCTACCCGGCAGCGCGTTGCCATGGCGGTGGGCACACGGCACACCGCTGGCGGGTCAGCAACGAGAGATGCAGAGACGGGTCAGAACGTTTCGCCCTGTACCCGCGAAGGCCACCTGACCGAGCCGCGGTGGTGCGCGCGCTGTCACCAGCGCCGTTCCGGCCAGTCGAACAACCAAAGCCAGCACCGTAACTACGACGGCGAGCACAACCAAGTGGACCGCCACTCCGGTCTGAACCGCAGCGGCACACGAATGCGTACCCGGTAAGCAGCAATCCGCGTCGGGACGGCTCACGGCCGGAGCCTTCGCAAACAGATTGCCAGCAACGGTAACGAGGGTGGGCGATGCTGGCCTGGCCGCGATGTCACGAACGGGAGCCTGGCAAGCCGCGGCGATACCGAGCAGCCAGCCGACAGCGGCTACGGCAATCAAGTACCGCAGCCACCGTCGTGGGCGGGGCGCTCCAAACTGCATGGCAGCGACAACGGTAACACTCCGTGGGGGGTATATCCCAGAGACAAGACTCCACCACCCCAGCACACGGCGCGCCTGTCGAGGTATATCCGCAGTACACCAACGCATTCCGGCGCAGCTTGCGCCAGGAAAATCATCGCCCGAAAATGCGTCTTCTTCAGATACCCCTACCAGGTAGTGGATCTTGTGGGGCGGCGCACAACCGGCGATGGCTCGGGCCGCCGGTGTCAGCAGCGGGGTCACCCGGTCTGCCGACCTCCCCGTCCCGCCCGCAGAACTGCTACCGGGCGACGGCCCCACCCGGGTCCTCGACAACCCGCGACACATCGCGCCGGTAGTTTTGAGCCGGTGGCACACCTAATCGGGGCCGAAGCGGTACACCTGGCATATCCGACTCAGGTGGTATTCGACTCGCTGACGCTCGGCGTCAACGATGGCGCACGCATCGGCATCGTCGGACGAAACGGGGACGGCAAATCCAGCCTGCTGGGCCTGCTCACCGGGCAGGTGCGCCCGGACTCCGGTCGGGTGACACGGCGCAGCGACTTACGGGTCGGCGCGGTGAGCCAGCAGGACACCTTGGACCCCAGCCGCACCGTTGGCTGGACCCTCGTCGGCGACCAACCGGAACACCAGTGGGCAGGCAAGGCACGCATCCGTGACGTGGTGGCCGGCCTGGTGGCCGACATCGCCTGGGACGCAAAGGTCGCCACACTCAGTGGCGGCCAGCGCCGCCGTGTCCAGCTGGCCAGCCTGCTGATCGGCGACTGGGATGTGATCGCTCTCGACGAACCCACCAACCACCTCGATATCGAGGGCATCACCTGGCTGGCCGACCACCTACAACAACGTTGGGCCCGCACCGCCGGCGGACTCTTGGTGGTCACCCACGATCGCTGGTTTCTCGACGAAGTCGCGACGGCCACCTGGGAAGTGCACGACGGAATTGTCGAGCCATTTGAGGGCGGATACGCGGCGTACGTCCTGCAGCGCGTGGAGCGCGACCGACTGGCCGCCGCGGCCGAGGCCAAGCGGCAGAACCTGATGCGCAAAGAATTGGCCTGGCTGCGTCGGGGCCCACCGGCGCGTACCTCGAAACCCAAATTCCGCATCGAGGCGGCCAACCAGCTGATCGCCGACGTACCCCCGCTGCGGAACACGGTCGAACTGGCCAAGCTGGCGACGGCCCGGCTGGGCAAGGACGTCATCGATCTGCTCGACGTGTCGGTCTCGTTCGAACCGGGTGGGGACCGGCCGGTGCTGCGCGATCTCGAGTGGCGGATCGGCCCGGGTGAACGCACGGGCATCGTCGGAGCCAATGGCGCCGGCAAGTCCACCCTGCTGGGCCTGATCGCCGGCGCCGTCCAACCGGACTCGGGGCGCGTGAAACGCGGCAAGACCGTTCGGTTGGCGGTGCTCGATCAGCAAGGCGACGCGCTAGCGGCGGTCACCGAGGAGCGGATCGCCGACGTGTTGGGCAGACTGCGCGGCGGCTATGAGGTCGACGGCCGCGAGGTCACCCCAACCCAACTGCTGGAACGGCTCGGCTTTGGCCGCGGTCAGCTCTCGGCGCGAGTCAGCGAGCTTTCCGGCGGTCAACGGCGGCGGTTGCAGCTGATGCTCACGTTGCTGTCGGAGCCGAATGTGCTGCTCCTCGACGAGCCCACCAACGACGTCGATACCGACATGCTGACCGCCACCGAGGATCTGCTCGACTCGTGGGCGGGCACCTTGATCGTCGTGTCGCACGACCGCTATCTGCTCGAACGTGTCACCGATCAGCAGTACGCGATTCTGGACGGCCGGTTGCGCCATCTACCCGGCGGCGTCGACGAATACCTGCGGTTGGCGGCTCGTACGACCGCCAGGCCTGCCGAGTCAGCACCGACGCCGCCCCGCACGATGTCGGGCGCACAGCGCCGCGCCACCGAGAAGGAATTGGCCACAATCGACCGGCAACTTGCGCGCCTGGCCGAGCGTATCGCCACCAAGCACACCGAACTGGCCGAGCATGACCACTCCGACCACCTCGGCGTGGCCCGGCTGACCGAGGAGCTGCGCATCCTGGAACAAGAGGTTTCCGCGACCGAGGAGCGCTGGCTGGAACTGTCCGAGGTGCTCGAATGACCGCCTACCGAACGGTGCCCTACCCTCCCGGAGAAGTGTTGCTGGCGCTGCATCGGCGCCGCGGCCCGGTGATTAACGCCGGAGTCGGCCGGCATGGCTTCGTCTATCTGCTGGGCGGGGAGGCGAACAAGTTCGTGTTCGCCAATTCCGACGCATTCAGCTGGCGCGAGACGTTCGAGAGTCTGGTCCCCGTCGACGGACCGACCGCCTTGATCGTCAGTGACGGCCCCGAGCACCGTCGTCGACGCAGCGTTGTGGCACCCGGCCTACGTCACCGTCAGGTCCAGGACTATGTGCAAACCATGGTGGCGACGGCTGACGCCATGATCAACAGCTGGCGACCGGGACAGCGGCTGGACATCTACCAACAATTCCGGACCGCGGTGCGGCGCAGCATCGCGGAGAGCCTGTTCGGCTCGCGGATCGCCGTGCACTCAGACTTTCTGGGCGAACAACTGCAGCCCTTGCTGGACTTGACCCACCGTCCGCCGCAGGTGATGCGGCTTCAGCAACGGTTCAGTACGCCGGGCTGGCGACGGGCGATGGCCGCGCGCAAACGCATCGATGCGCTCATCAACGCGCAAATCGCCAAGGCGCGCACCCATCCCAGACCCGATGACCACATGTTGCAGACCCTGATCAGCGGCCGCTCCGAAGAGGGCCAGCTGTTGAGCGACAACGAGATTCGCGATGAAGTCGTCTCGCTCATTACCGCCGGCTACGAGACCACCAGCGGCGCGTTGGCATGGGCGGCCTACACGCTGCTCACCCTCCCCGGCGCGTGGGATACCGCGGCACAAGAAGTACAGCGAGCGCTCGGTGGCGCAGCGCCGACCGCCGACGACCTTCCCGCGCTCCCCTACCTCAATGGCGTTGTCCACGAAACCCTGCGGCTGTACTCGCCGGGAGTGATCTCGGCGCGGCGGGTACTGCGCGACCTCTGGTTCGACGGACGCAAGATCCCGTCCGGGCGGCTGCTGATCTTCAGCGCGTACGTCACCCATCGACTTCCCGAGTTATGGCCCGCACCAACACAATTCCGCCCGCAGCGGTGGGACCCCGACGCCGCCGGGTACCGCAAACCCGCGCCGCACGAATTCATCCCCTTCAGCGGCGGACTGCACCGATGCATCGGAGCGAGCATGGCTACCACCGAGATGACGGTCATGCTTGCGCGGCTGGTCGCCAGAACCACCCTTCGACTGCCAGCTCAGCGGGTTCGCGCGGCCAATTTTGCTGCGTTGTCACCACGGCCCGGATTGACCGTCGAAGTCGCTGCTTTAGTGCCAGCGAAGTAACACCAATTCGGAGCAGAATCCGGGACCCATCGCCATCATCAGCCCCGGGCTTCCGCTGGCCGGCGGTTTGGCCATGGCGTCGCGCAAGATGTGCAGCACCGAAGCCGACGAGAGGTTGCCGATCTCACCCAGCGAACGCCAGGACAGCTCAAGGGCGTCCGCTGGCAGGCCGAGGCTGTCGGTGATCGCGTCGATGACCTTGGGGCCGCCGGGATGGCTCACCCAGGAGCCAATGTCGTCTTTGGTCAACTGGTGGGCGGCGAGGAAACCGTCCACGTCGTTGGCCAGGTACTGCTCAATGAGGTCAGTGAGGTCGGGCGAAAGTCGCAGTTGAAGGCCTTGGGAACCGACGTCCCAGCCCATTATGTGCAGCGACTCGGGATACAGACTGCTGCGCGAATCGACGATGTCGGGACCGCTGGCTCCGATCTGTTCGGCCCGCCGGTCACCAACGGCGACCACCGCGGCCGCACCATCACCGAACAGCGCGGTTCCGATCAGCCCCGACACGGTGGGTTTGATCGCAGGGTAGGTCAGCGAGCACAGCTCGACGGCAATCACGACCGCGACGCCGTCGGGGTCTCCCCGCAGGTAGTCGTTGAGGCGGGCCACACCCGCTGCACCAGCTACGCAGCCCAGGCCGAACAATGGCATCCTGCGCACATCGGGTCGCAGGCCGAGCCGCCCGGCGATGCGGGCATCTAGCGAGGGCACCGCGATGCCGGTGACCGTGGTAGTGGCGATCATGTCAACGTCTTGCGGCTCCAGCTCGGCCTCATCGAGCGCACCGGTCAAGGCCTCGACGCCGAGGTCCACCGCCTTTTCGATAAAGATCTCGTTGGCATCACCAAAATCAGTCAGCGACGGGTACTGCTCCAACGGCAGAACCAATTGGCGGCTGTTCACCTTGACGGCACCGTGCAGGCGCCGAACGATCTCTTCGTGTTCCTTCAGACCGGGGAACTGGACAAACGAATCGGTGATCTCACTTT
Organism: Mycobacterium basiliense; assembly: GCF_900292015.1. Taxonomy (NCBI): domain Bacteria; kingdom Bacillati; phylum Actinomycetota; class Actinomycetes; order Mycobacteriales; family Mycobacteriaceae; genus Mycobacterium; species Mycobacterium basiliense. Next base: position 2,599,487 of record NZ_LR130759.1, on the reverse strand, counting down.
GGCTATAGCGGTGCGGTGGCAATGCACCGAACACACCTGCGATGACGCTCATGACCCTGTCCTCAGTTAGCGAATTTGTCAGCCAGCCCACCCAAAGAAGACTTCAAATTTTATCCGTCTTTGTCGGGTCCCGCAAAATCGCCGCTATTCAACATACGTCGCATTCACATCCGGCGATGTCGTCGAAATTCACCGTGGCCGGACAAATTTCACGTCGGCGGTATTACTGACCATCGACGCCGCACAGTCAACAATCTTGACGGCCTGGCGGTGATCCGGCCTAGCCGATCAGCTCACCGCGGAGTCGACCGGCCAATTCACCAACGAGATTCAGTTGTTCGATGACTCGACGGGGCGCGGTGCCACCGCGCGCATCACGCGACGACACCGACCCTTCGATCGTGAGCACCTCGCGAACCCGCGGCGTCAGATCTTTGCTGATGGCGGCCAGCTCGTCGTCGGTCAACTCCTGCAGGCCCACGCCGCGGTTTTCCGCAGCGCGCACCGCCGCGCCCGCGGTCTCATGGGCCGACCGAAACGGGACACCTTGCCGCACAAGCCATTCTGCGATGTCGGTGGCCAAGGTGTAACCGGCGGGCGCCAGAGCCGCCATCCGTTCGACGTGGAAAGTCAGGCTGCCCACCAGTCCCGCCATCGCCGGCAGCAACAGCTGCAATTGAGTTACCGAGTCGAACACCGGCTCCTTGTCTTCCTGAAGGTCACGGTTGTAAGCCAAGGGTTGGGCCTTCAGCGTCGCCAGCAGTCCAGCCAGGTTTCCGATCAAGCGCCCGGATTTTCCGCGGGCCAGCTCCGCGATATCGGGGTTTTTCTTCTGCGGCATGATCGAACTCCCGGTGGACCAGGAGTCGTGCAAAGTCACATAGCCAAATTCCGTCGAACTCCAAATGATGATGTCCTCGGCCAGCCGCGACAGATCGACACCGATCATAGCGAACACGAACGCCGCCTCTGCAGCAAAATCCCGGGCCGCGGTCGCATCGACGGAATTGTCCGCCGCGGCCAAGAATCCCAGATCGGCGGCGATCGCGTCTGGATCCAGGCCCAGCGAAGAGCCGGCCAGCGCGCCCGAGCCGTACGGGGACACTGCCGCACGCTTGTCGAAGTCGACGATCCGCTCCACGTCGCGCAGCAACGGATGAGCATGCGCCAGCAGATGATGGGCCAGCAGGATGGGCTGGGCGGACTGCAAGTGGGTCTTGCCGGGCATGATGGCGGTGGGGTGGGCGGCGGCCTGATCGGCCAGCGCCGTGACGACGTCGAGCACACCGCCGCCGACCCGGCGCACCGCGTCGCGCAACCACATCCGGAACAGGGTGGCCACCTGGTCGTTGCGCGAGCGGCCGGCCCGCAACCGGCCGCCCAGGTCGGACCCGACCCGGTCGATCAGCCCCCGTTCCAGCGCGGCATGCACGTCCTCGTCGCTGGCCAGCGGGCCGAAACTACCGTCGGCAACGTCCTGGGCGAGGCTGTCGAGTCCCACCAGCAAGCCGTCGCGCTGTTCCTCAGTGAGCAGGCCCGCCCGAAAAAGCACCAGCGCGTGGGCCCGGGACGCGGTGATGTCGTAGGGCGCCAGCACCCAGTCGAAGTGGGTGGACTTGCTGAGCGCGGCCAGCGCGTCTGAAGGTCCACCCGCGAACCGCCCGCCCCACAGCGAGCCCTGCCGGGTGCTCATTTCTTCATGCCGAGCAGACACAGAGTCGCATCAATATCCGGCTGTGCGTGCGATTGTGTGTCTGCTCGCGGAGAGAGGGCGGTCACTGTAGGTCCCGGCGAGCGGAGAGTTTGGAGGACAGGCCGTGCACGTAGACAAATCCCTTCGCAGCCGATTGATCGAAGGTGTCACCCTCGTCATAGGTCGCGAGGTTGAAGTCGTACAACGATTCAGCACTGCGCCGACCGTTGACGGCGATGTGCCCGCCGTGCAACACCAGTCGAACCTCACCGGATACGTGCTCCTGCGTCTTGGCGACGAAACTCTCCAACGCGATCTTCAGCGGCGAGTACCACAGACCGTCATAGACTAGCTCGGCCCAGCGTTGATCGGTGTGCCGCTTGAACCGGCCCAACTCACGCTCCAGGGTGACGTGTTCGAGTTCGGTATGGGCGGTGATGAGCACCATCGCCCCCGGCGCCTCGTAAATCTCGCGGCTCTTGATGCCAACCAACCGATCTTCGACGACATCGAGACGCCCGACCCCCTGCGCTCCAGCGCGCCGATTGAGCTCCTCGATGGCCTGCAGCATCGACCTCCGCTTGCCGTCGATGGACACCGGTACACCGCGTTCGAACCCGACGATCACCTCGTCGGGAGTGTTCCAGTTGACGGTGGGGTCTTCGGTGTAGTCGTAGATGTCCTTCGTCGGCGCGTTCCACAAATGCTCGAGGAACCCGGTTTCCACCGCTCGACCCCAGACGTTCTGATCGATCGAGAACGGCGAGCGCTTAGAGACGTTGATCGGGATGGCGTTCTCTTCGGCGAACGCGATCGCCTTCTCCCGCGTCCACGCATAGTCGCGCACCGGTGCCATCACTTCCAGATCCGGCGCCAACGAAGCAAATCCGACTTCAAAGCGAACTTGGTCGTTGCCCTTGCCAGTACAGCCGTGGGCGACAATGCCACCGCCATGCTCGCGTGCGGCCGTAACCAGGTGCTTGGCGATCAGCGGGCGGCTGATCGCGGACACCAACGGGTAACGATCCATGTAGAGGGCGTTGTTCAGGATGGTCGGCAGGCAGTAACCCTCGGCGAACTCGTCGCGGGCGTCCACGACGACGGCCTCCACAGCGCCGCAGTCCAGCGCTCGCTGACGGATGACCTCCATGTCCTCGCCACCCTGACCGAGGTCGATCGCAACCGCCACGACCTCACGGCCGGTCTCCTTGCCGATCCAGCTAATGGCCACCGAGGTGTCCAAACCGCCGGAATACGCCAGGATGACGCGTTCTGACATCAACCAACTCCTTAACTTCGGCAAACCGGCAGCAGTCTATTTCAGGCTTACTTCAAGTCTTCTAAGGCATTCGCCAACTCCGCACCGGTCATCGGCGCGCGGGCCGCCACGAACACGGTGTCATCACCGGCGATCGTGCCCACCACGTAGGGCAGCGCCGCGCGATCGATGGCGCTGGCAAGGTAGTGGGCCCCGCCGGGTGGGGTACGTAACACGGCGAGGTTGGCGCTGGCGTCACTGGACACCAACAGCTCGCCCAGCAGCCGGGACAGCCGGTCGGTGCCCCCGGCAACCCCGCGCACTGGGCTGCCGTCTTCAGGCACGACGTAGACCCCGACTCCCCCGTCGGCTCCCCGCAGTTTCACCGCGCCGAGCTCTTCAAGGTCACGTGACAGCGTGGCCTGGGTTACCTCGATACCTTCTGCGGCCAGCAGCGCCGCCAGCTCGGTCTGGCTGCGGACCGACTCGGTCGACAGGATGGCCACCACGCGGGCCTGGCGACCGGCGCGGGTTGCGCTGATTTCTGGTGCCGCCTTGGCTGTGCCGCTCTTCATCGGGCTCGCTCCAGCAGCCATACCAGCAGGGCTTTCTGGGCGTGCAGCCGGTTCTCTGCCTCGTCCCACACCGCGCTGGCCGGCCCGTCCATCACCGCGTCGGTGATCTCGTCACCGCGATGCGCCGGAAGGCAGTGCAACACAATGGCTTCCGAGTTCGCCAGGCCTAGCAGTCGCTCGTTCACCTGGAATGGTCGAAACGGCTTGACGCGGTCCAGCCCGTCATCCTCCTGCCCCATGGAAGTCCAGGTGTCGGTCACCAAAACGTCGGCGCCGGTCGCGGCGGCCTCGGCGTCGGCAGTCACTGCCACCGAGGCCCCGGTTTCCTGTGCACGCTGTTCGGCCGCGGCCAGCACCGACGGGTCGGGCACAAAACCGCTGGGGGCGGCGACCGTGACGTGGATACCCGCAGTGACCCCACCGAGCATCAACGAGTGGGCCATGTTGTTGGCACCGTCGCCAAAGTAGGACATCCGCAATCCGCTCAGCGACCCTTTGCGCTCGGTGATGGTCTGCAGATCGGCCAACACCTGGCAGGGATGGAATTCATCGGAAAGCGCGTTAACGATGGGCACCGTGGCGGTAGCGGCCATGGCTTCCAGTCGATCTTGACCAAAAGTTCGCCACACGATGGCATCGACATAGCCGGACAACACTTTTGCGGTATCTTGCAGGGTTTCTTCGCGGCCCAGCTGAGTGACGTGGCTGTCGACGACGACGGCATGGCCACCAAGCTGCGCAACACCAATTTCGAAGGAGAACCGAGTTCGGGTCGAGTTCTTATCGAAGATGACCGCGACGCCGCGCGGCCCATCTAGCGGGCGGCGGCCGAACGGGTCGCTCTTCAGTTCGGCCGCAAGCGCGAGGATCTCAGCTTGTTCGGCCGGGGTCAGGTCGTCGTCGCGCAAGAAATGTCTGATCATGACTGTGCTCCGGCGGTGTCGAGGATTCCCGGCAGCTCGGCGACGAAACCTTCGAGCTGCGATTCGGTGATAATCAGCGGCGGTGCCAGCCGAAGGACATTGGGCGCGGCCGCGTTCACCAGGTAGCCGGCGCTGCGGGCCGCCGCCTCAGCGGCCTTGGCGTGCGGAACGGCAAGCACGATTCCGGTCAGCAGCCCGCGGCCGCGGGTATGGTCAATGTCCTTGTGCCCCAGTGACTCAAGTCCGTGCCGCAACGTCTTACCCAGCACCTCGGCGCGGCGAACGAGATCCTCTGCCGCCAACACTCGTAGCACCGCGAGGGCTGCTGCGGTGCACACCGGGTTGCCGCCGAACGTACTGCCGTGCAGGCCGGGTGTGAGCAGGTCGGCGGCGCGCCCCACCGCCAGGCAAGCCCCGATCGGCAGCCCGCCCCCCAGCCCCTTGGCCAAAGTCACCACATCTGGCGTAATCCCGTCGTGTTGGTGGGCGTAGAAGAGCCCAGTACGGCCCATTCCGGTTTGCACTTCGTCAACCACCAGTAGGGTGCCGTTCCGCGCGGTGACGTCGCGCGCGGCCTGCAGATAGCCCGCGGGCGGAACCACGACACCGCACTCGCCCATGATCGGCTCGAGAAAGACCGCGGCAGTCTCCGCGTCGACCGCGGCTGCTAATGCGTCGACATCGCCGTACGGAACGTGGGTGACGTAGCCTGGCAACGGCTCGAACGGCGCTTGTTTGGTCGGCTGTCCGGTCAGCGCCAACGACCCCATTGTTCTGCCGTGGAACGCTTCTTGGGCGGCAACCAGTTTCGAGCGGCCGGTGAGACGTGACAACTTGAACGCGAGTTCATTGGCCTCGGTTCCGGAGTTACAGAAGAATACCCGCGCTTGCGCGTCGGTCTGCAGCAGGGCGATCAATTCCTCGGCCAGCGCGATACCAGGTTCGGTGGCGTATAGGTTGGAAGTGTGACCCAAAGTCGAGATCTGCTGGGTGACGGCCTCGATGACCGCTGGGTGACGATGGCCGAGAACGTTGACCGCGATGCCGCCGAGCAGATCGATATAGGTCTTGCCGTCGAAGTCGGTGACGACGGCGCCGTCCCCGCTGGCCAGCGCGATTGGCGGGGTGCCGTAATTGTTCATCATCACGGCTTCCCACCGCTGCCGAACCACATCGGTATTCGTCTTCAGGTCCGTCACGTGCTCACCACCTTGGTGCCGGTGCCCGCGTCGGTGAATAGCTCAACCAACACACAGTGTTCGACCCGACCATCAATCACGTGCGCGCTGGGCACACCGCCGTTGACAGCACGCAGACACGCTTCGATCTTTGGGATCATGCCCGTTTCCAACGTGGGCAGGAGTTGCGCCAATGTGGCGGTGTCGATTTCACTGACCAACGAATCCCGGTCCGGCCAGCTGGTGTAGAGCCCCTCAACATCGGTGAGCATCAAAAGCTTTTCAGCGCCCAGCGCTTCGGCCAGCGCGGCCGCCGCAGTGTCGGAGTTGATGTTGTGCACCACGCCGTCGGCATCGGGAGCCAGCGTCGACACCACCGGGATGCGCCCCGCACCAATGAGATCGAGCAATGCCACCGTGTTGACCTGGTCCACGTCGCCCACCAGGCCGATGTCGGTGGCTACGCCGTCAACGGTGACGCTGCGGCGCACAGCGGTGAACAGCTGCGCATCCTCGCCGGTGATACCCACCGCGTAGGGTCCATGGGCGTTGATCATGTTGACCAGTTCGCGCCCAACCTGGCCGAATAACACCATGCGTGCCACATCGAGCACTGCCGGTGTGGTGACCCGGAATCCACCCTTGAAGTCACCTTCGATGCCAAGTCGCCGCAGCATTGCGGTGATCTGTGGTCCACCGCCGTGCACAACAACGGGATGCACCCCGCAGTTGCGCAAGAACGCCATGTCCGCCGCGAACGCTTGGCGCAGTGTGTCGTCGATCATCGCGTTGCCGCCGTATTTGACCACGACGATTTTGTCGTGCAGCTGCTTAAGCCAGGGCAGCGCCTCGGCAAGCACCTGAGCTTTGACGCGGGTAGGCAATGCGTCGGTATTCACGGTCATGAGCTGTAGGCCGAGTTCTCTTCGACGTAGGCATGGGAGAGATCGGTGGTCCGAATGGCCGCCTGACCGTCGCCGACACCAAGATCGACGGCAATGTCGATATCGGCCGCTGACAGGTCTACTTCGCGCGCCCCGGGCGCCCCGACCCCATCGATACACACTGCAGAACCATTGAACGACACGCTGATTCGATCGGGATCAAGTGTCACTGGCGCCATCCCCACCGCGGCAAGCACTCGACCCCAGTTCGGGTCTGCTCCGAACACCGCGGTCTTGACCAAGCTGTCACGAGCGATCACCCGGGCCGCGGCCAGCGCGTCGTCGTCGGTGGCGGCACCGGTCACCGTGACGGTGACACGCTTGGTGACACCCTCGGCGTCGGCTTGTAGCTGTGCACACAGGTCATCGCAGATCCGCAGGACCGCTTCATCCAGGTCGTCTTGCGACGGTGCGATTTCGCTGGCTCCCGAGGCCAACAGCAAAACCGTGTCGTTGGTCGACGAACTGCCGTCGATGTCGAGGCGGTCAAAGGTGCGAGCGGCGGCCTTGCGCAGCGCCTGATCGAGTGCCGCCGGCTCGGCAACCGCGTCGGTAGTGAGCACACACAACATGGTGGCCAGTGACGGCGCCAACATGCCCGCACCTTTGGCCATCCCGCCGACCGTCCACTTGTTCCGATGGTGCAGCGCAACTTGTTTGGCCACGGTGTCGGTGGTCATGATGGCGTGCGCGGCCTCATCGCCCCCGGCTAGACCGCCATGCATCTCGTGGACGATGTCAGCGACACCTGCGAGAATTTTGTCCATGGGTAACCGGTCCCCGATCAGGCCGGTGGAGCAGACGGCCACCTCGATAGCCCCGGTCTCGGTTCCCCAGTCCGACAACGCCGCAGCGACCGCCTCGGCGGTGGCATGCGCGTCCTGAAAGCCTCCGGGCCCGGTGCAGGCGTTGGCGCCACCGGAATTGAGGATCACCGCCCGCAAGTGCCCGGTGGCCAGCACCTGCTGAGTCCATAGCACCGGTGCCGCCTTGACCTTGTTGCGGGTGAATACTGCGGCCGCCGCATAGTCGGGGCCTTCGTTGAAGACCAGCGCAAGGTCGCGGGCCCCCGACGCTTTGATCCCCGCGGCTATCCCGGCCGCCCGGAATCCGGCCGGGGCGGTAACGCCCTGAGTGCGCAGCAGCCGCTCGGTTCCGACAACTTCGGTCACGGCGCCACTCCAACCACCGAAAGGCCGTCGGTCTCCGGCCAACCCAATGCCAGGTTCATCGCCTGTACCGCGGCCCCGCCGGTGCCCTTGACCAGATTGTCGATCGCCGAGATCGCCACGAATGTCTCGGCGGCCTCGTCCACCGCCACGGCGATATGCACCGCGTTACTGCCGATCACCGCGCCGGTGCGGGGCAGCTGGCCCTCGGGCATCAGATAGATGAACGGCTCTGGACCGTAAGCCTTTTCGTAGGCCGCCCGCAATTGCGATAGCGGTGCCCGGGTACGCGCGGTGCAGGTGGCCAGGATACCGCGGGCGGTCGGGATAAGGACCGGGTTGAACGACGCCGTAACGTCGCGATCGGTCACACACCGTAGTCCTTGCACGATCTCCGGGGTGTGCCGATGGGCGCCGGCAATGCTGTACGCCCGCGCAGAGCCGATGACCTCCGAGCCGAGCAAGTCGGTCCTGGCGGCGCGACCCGCTCCAGAGGTGCCGCTGACGGCGACCACCGTCACCGCGGGTTCGATCAGGTCCGCCGCCATCGCTGGCAACAATGCCAGCAGTGCCGCGGTCGGATAGCAGCCCGGAACCGCGACGCGACGCGTTCCGCGCAATCGCTGACGCGCGCCAGGCAGCTCCGGCAAACCGTAGGGCCAGCTGCCAGCATGCCGGGAGCCGTAGAACCGCTCCCACGCGTTTGGGTCGGTGAGCCGAAAATCCGCCCCGCAGTCGATGATCAGTGTCTCCGGGCCGAGCTGGTCGGCCAGGGCAGCCGAGTGCCCGTGCGGCAAGGCTAGGAAAACCACGTCGTGCTCGCGCAACACGTCGAGCTCGGTGGGTTCGAGCAGCCGCTGGGCCAGCGGCGTGAGGTGCGGGTGGTGTTCGCCCAGCGAGGTTCCCGCGCTGGCCGCGGCGGTCAACGCACCGATCGTCAGCCGGTCCTCAACAAGCGCCGGATGCCCGAGTAGCAGTCGGAGAATCTCACCACCCGCGTACCCGCTGGCACCCGCAACCGCCACCCTTATCACGTCGGCCATTTCGATGATTTTGCATGGTTATGCAGTTCTTTGCAAATCCATTCTGTGCATTGCCCGGGCGGTGTCGTCGCCGTCAAGCCGTCGGCTTCGGCCCACCGTTCTTGCCGATCCTAGATTGGGCTGGCCGATGTCGGATCGCGGCCTAGATGATGGCAGCCGCCGCGGGTTGGGTGTAGCGCTGCAGCGACCCTCGCGCCCGGGTGACCGCCGCGGGACCATCGGCGCCCGCCGCCCATTCAACGTCCAGCCGCCCTGCACCCAGGCGGTCCTCCAGGGCCGTCAGCTGAGTTGCACGCAACGGCGACGGCTTGCCCGCCGTCAGCAGTGCGAAGTGCAAAAACAACGCATCCTCGTCAGCGCCGAGCCGAACCAGCAACCGAGTGACGTAGCGCAGGCTGATCCACATCTCTGACCAGTCTCCGACTCTGTCCCAGTGGTCAAGCACTTCAACGAAGAGCCGGGCCGCTTCTCTGGGATCGCCGTGCACGCCTCGCGTAGCCGCGGCCTCCATTAATGCGATGCCATACCACCAGAAATTTTGCGCCTGCCCGGCCAACCTCGCGGCCTCGTCAAACAGGGCCAGCGCACGTGCGGGCTCAGACTTCTTGAGCAAGAAGCCCAGGGAAAAATAGGCGCCCGACCGGGTCGTGGGGTTGGCGGTGCTTTCGGCGACCTCCACCGCCTCCCGGCCCGCCAGCAACGCGTCCTCGGAATTGAACAACACGCGCTGACACACCGCCACCGTGCTAAGCGTCTGCGACAGCCGGATCGGATCGCCAACGCGCCGCGCATGATCTGCCGCGCCCCGCCAGTACGCGAGGACACCGTGCACGTCACCCTCGAACAGCGCGACGTCGGTCAGCGCGTCCGCCGGGTAGGCAAAGCGCGCGGTACCAGGGCCGGGAATGCGCCCGGCGGCGAGCGGCGCCAGACGACGTACCCGACCAAAGTCGCCCTGGGCCCAGGCGGCCCGCGCGGCGGTACCCACAACGGCGGCATACAACGGGTGGTCCGCATCGGCGATGTCGATGACGCGCTCGGCCCAACCGGCCACCTCATAGCCGATCCTGAGCGCGCAGAGCTCCGATGCCGACGCGACCAGCCGTAACCCAAGATCGGCGTCTTCATCGGCCATTGCGCACTCGAACGCGGCCCGCAGGTTGTCGTAGTCCGGCAACATCCGCTTGACCCAATCCCGTTCATCGGGACCCTGTACACCAACGCCGGCACGCTCAACAAGCTCGGTGTAATACGTCGCATGCCGCCTCGCATATTGCTCGGCGGTCCCACACTCCTGCAACCGATCTCGCGCGCACGCGCGCAAGGTTTCTAGCAAGCCGTAGCGAGTCCGATCGCTCACGCTGCGCACGACCACCATCGATTTGTCCACTAGCCCAGCTAGTAGCTCGAGCGTGTCGTCCTCGGTAGCACCGTCCAACCCACACACTCCGTGTGCGGCGTCCAGGTCGAACGAGCCAGCAAACACGGACAGGCGGGAAAAAAGGGCTTGCTCGGATTCGCTGAGCAATCTATACGACCAGTCGATGGTCGCGGCCAGGCTCTGCTGGCGAGGAAGCGCCCCGCGCGAGCCGCCGCGCAGGAATTCCAGGCGGTCCAGGCGGCGAACCACGTCGGGGGCACTCATCACCCGCATCCGCGCCGCCGCGAGTTCCACTCCTAGCGGCAGGCAGTCAACCCGCCGACAGATCTCGGCCACCACGCCGTCCGGCTGATCCTCCAGCTTGAAGTCCGGCCGGCCCGCCCTGGCCCGATCGGCGAACAACTGGGTGGCATCGGTCACGGCTAGCGGTGGCGTCACCACGATTCGCTCACCCTCGATGCCCAGGGGTTGCCTGCTGGTGGCCAATACTGACACCCGCGGGCACTGTTGCACGATTCGCTCTACCAGTCTTGCGGCCGCCTCCACGACGTGCTCACAGTTGTCGACGACTACCAATGCCGCACGCGCCCTTAGGTATTCGATTACGGATTCTTCTATGTCCAAGCCCGGTTGTTGCCGCAATCCCAGCGCGGCCGCAACAGTGTGTCCCACCGCGTCGGGGTGATCTAGCGGTGCCAGTTCGCAGATCCATACCCGGTCAGCAGACTCCGCCTGGGCGTCGCGCGCGACCTCCAGCGCCAACCGAGTCTTACCGACACCGCCCACTCCGGTTAGCGTCACCAGCGGGCTCTCCCGCAGGGCGCCGATGACGCTGGCCTGCTCCTGCTGGTGTCCCACGAAGCTAGTCACCCGCCGCGCCAGGCCCGGATGTGCGACCTGCGCCGGCACCGTTGCCGGGTGGCCTGGCCCGGTCCGATCCGGCTGTGGCATCGCGCCGTCGGTCTCGCCGGCAAGGATGTGTTGATGCATCTGCTTTAAGGTCGAACCGGGATCAACGCCGAGTTCGTCAACCAGCCGCTGGCGCATATGCCGGTAGGTGGCCAGCGCGTCGGCTTGGCGGCCGCTGCGGTATTGGGCCAGCATCAATTGACCGGCCAACCGTTCATCCAGCGGGTGGACCGCTAGTTCAGCGGTCAGCCCCGCCAGCAGCTCACTGTGGCGTCCAGTGCGCAATTTGGCGTCGTTGCGGTCCAGTTCCACCGAACGCCGCTCGGACTGCAAAGCGCGCCGCATTTCGTTTGCCCATGGCGTGTCCAGAGATGCAAAGGGTTCGCCACCCCACAGGGCGAGCGAACGATCAAACAGCGCCGCCGCCTCAATCGGGTCCGGGGTCGACCGCGCTTGAGATGCCATTGCTCGGAAGCGGAACAGGTCGATCGACAACGAATCCGCTTCCAGCACATAGCCACCCGAGCCACGCGAAATCACCACGCCACGAACTTCGGCGAGCAACGTTCGCAGCCGAGACACGTAGCTTGTCAACGAACCACGGGCCGAGTACGGCGGCCGGTCCGACCAAACCCGATCAACTAGATGATCCACCGAGACAGGATGGTTCACATCGACCAGCAGCGCGGCCAGCACACACCGCTGACGCGCATGTCCTAGGTCGAGCCGTTGCCCGTCGACCAAGACCTCGACATCGCCGAGCAGGCGGAACTCGACGGTCATTGAGGTACACCCTCTCTGCAAAGGCGCACAGCAAACGGTGTGGCGGGTACTGCGAGCATACGCGGCAATTAGTCGCGCAATGAATATGCCGCAGCATTCGCACCGTCAGATCGACACGCTATACGTCGAGGTGGCATGGTCCGGCATAGCGTCGCAGGCGCGACGCCGCCCGAGCGACTGCGTTCGCCCCGCTGACCTCCCCGCTTGGGCTGGCAGCCAAGCCGTCCGCGCCCACCCGTGCGGTGAGCCCCTGCAGCAGTTCTGCACGTAGCGGCGGGGGCTTGCCCGCGGCGACAACGGCGCTGTGGACAAACAGGGCATCCTCGTCGGCGCCGAGCCGGGCCAACAGACGCGCGACGTAGCGAAGGCACACCCACTGCTCAGCCCAGTCTCCGACGCGATCCCAATGGTCGAGCACCTCGATGAACATTCGTGCCGCGGTTGCCGGATCTCCTTGCACCGCACGTGTTCCCGCGGCCTCCATCAACGCGATGCCATACCACCAGAAATTCTGCACATCCCAGGCGAGCCGAGCCGCCTCGTCGAACAATTCCAGCGCACGCTCGGGCTCGGATTTTTTGAGCAAAAAGCCCAACCCGAAGTAGGCCATCGACTGCGCCGTCGGGTTGGCCATGCGATCGGCGACGGCCACCGCCTCCAGGGCGGCCGGCGAAGCTGCTTCTGTGTTACCCAGCACGCCCTGACAGCCCGCGAGTGCGGAGATCGCTTGCACCAACCGAAGCGGGTTGTCCTCACGCCGAGCGCGATCTACCTCGGCTGCCCAGTACGTTGACGCTTTGCTCGCGTCGCCAACAGCGAGGGCCGCATCGGCCAGCACGTCGGCCGGATATGAGATGCGTGCGCAATCTCGCCTTGGAAGACGATCCTCGGCCAGGGCCACCAGGTGGCGCGCCCGCGAGGAATCACCGAGATTCCAGGCACCCCGCGCCGCCACGCCCACGACCTCGGCGAACAGCCGATGCCCCGGATCGGCAACCGCAACCAGTCGCTCGGCCCAGCCGGCTACTTCGTAACCGACACGCACCCCGATAAGTTCAGGCAACGATGCGATCAGTCGCATCGCAACATCGATTGCGCCGCTGAGCATTGCCCACTCGAACGCCGCGCGCAGATTGTCATTGTCGGGCAGAATCCGCTCAATCCAGTCACGCTCGTCGGGGCCGTGCACACCCACGCCGGCCAACTCGGCGAGTTCGGTGAAGTACATCGCATGGCGTGAGGCATAACGGGAATCACTTCCCTTCTCCTGCAGTCGTTCTCGTGCGTAGGCGCGCAGCGTTTCGAGGATCCCGTACCGGGTCCGGCCAGCAACACTCAGCACGGTCACCATCGATTTGTCGACCAGACTGGCTATCAACTCCAAGGTTTCGTCGTCACCGACGCCGTCTGCACCGCACACCTCGTGAGCGGCATCCAAATCGAAAGACCCCGCGAACACCGAAAGCCTGGCAAAAAACGCTTGTTCGGATTCGGTAAGCAAGTGATACGACCAATCGATTGTCGCGTTCAGACTCTGATGTCGAACGAGCGCTCCCCGCGCACCGCCACGCAGTAGACGCGAATCATTTAGGCGCCGAAGCATATCGGCTGCACTCATCGCCCGCGTGCGTGCCGCGGCCAGCTCTATGCCCAACGGCAGACAATCCACCCGCCAACAAATCTCGGCTACCACCCCCACCGGCTGGTCGTCCAATGTGAAGTCTGGCCGGCTCGCACGAGCCCGGTCGGCGAACAACCGGGCCGCATCCTCCACCGCCATGGGTGGCACCACAATGATCCGCTCACCCTCAATGCCCAACGGTTGCCGGCTAGTCGCCAATACGCAGACGCCGGGGCAGTGCCGTACGATCCGCTGAACCAAGTTCGCGGCAGTCTCAAGCACGTGTTCGCAGTTATCGACCACCAACAGACCTTCTCGCGCCCGCAGGTACCCGATTACCGATTCCTCGATGTCAAGGCCCGGCTGTTGGCGCAACCTCAGCGCCAAAGCAACGGTGTGCCCCACCGCATCAGCGCTGTCCAACGGTCCCAGCTCGCAGATCCACACATTGTCCGCGACGCGCTGCTGCTGCTGGCGCCGAGCTACCTCGAATGCCAACCGCGTCTTGCCCACCCCACCGACCCCAGCCAATGTCAGCAGAGGAGCCTGTCGCAATGCGTCTGCAGCCTGCGCCAATTCTTGTGCGCGACCCACGAAGCCGGTCACGCGCCGCAAGAGACTCGATGCCGATTCAGCACCGACCGGCGCTATCCACGGACCCGAGCCACCCCGCGATGCACCCTCCGATGCCTGCATACCCGGTTCTTCGGCAAGAATGCGCTGATGCACCTGGTGTAGCTCCGGGCCGGGATCCACCCCTAGCTCCTCGGCGAGCCGCTTGCGCATCTCCCAATAGGTGCGCAGCGCTTCCGCGCGCCGACCACTGCGGTACTGGGCCAGCATCAATTGGCCCGCAACACGTTCGTCCAATGGGTGGGCGCCCAACGTCGTAGCAAGCCCCGCTAGCAGCTCGGCGTGGCGTCCCGCTTTCAAAGCGATGTCGTTGCGGTCCAGTTGTACCGCAAGTCGCTCGTGAACAAGGGAACCGCGAAGGTTGTTCACCCAAGGTGTGTCAAGGAATGCGAGGGGCTGCCCTTTCCACATGTCCAGTGCACGGTCAAGTACATCTGCGGACTCGCCCGGGTCCAGCATCGCGCGTGCCTGGGCAACCAAGTGCCGAAAGCGATGCAAATCCACCGACGCTGCGTCAGTGGTAAGCACATAACCGCTCGACCTACGCGAAATCGACGCACTTTGGGTACCAGCAACCAGATTCCGCAATCGAGACACGTAGCTTGTCAAGGAATTGCGAGCCGAAAAAGGCGGCGCATCCCCCCAAACGCGGTCAATTAACTGCGCCACGGAAATCGTACGGTTCGCCTCGACCATCAACGCGGCGAGCACGCACCGTTGACGCGCATGGCCAAGTTCTAGTCGCCGCCCGTCGACGAGAACTTCCACTTCTCCGAGAAGGCAGAACTCGACCATCATCCGAGTGCAACCCTTCTGCGGAGGCGCGCGGCAATCGCAGCGTATAGGCAATGCGTAACATACGACGCGAATGGCAGTCGTTGTTCGAACAGTATTACAGAGGTCGTATCTCGTCGCTGCCAAATTGTCCCTGTATTGCCCTATGCCTCTATGCCGCACGCCTTTCGGGCATCGGCGCAAGCGACCGCGCCAGCCGGTCCCACCAGCGTCCTTGACCACGGCCTGGTCACCGTCGCGCTCGCGCTGCTTTGACGCCTGCGCGTCAGGCCACTACCTTGGCTTGCAGCCAGTAATGCGGTGTGCCACTCGTCTCAGGCCACCAGGCTACGTACCGACCTGAACGCCGAAGCTAGCGCTTAAGGCCGCCTGGATCGCCAGTTCAAGGTTGGCCAAAGCTGCGCGGATATCGGCCGCTAGACCGAGAGCACCCTGGTCCAAAGCGGTCAAAATGACGCCGCCGGTCTGGCCAAGTCCAGCAGTGGCATTCACAATCCCAGTCACGAGCGTCGTACCTGCCTGCGACAGCCCCGGGAACGCGACACCCAGGGTCGCCCCCAGCGCACTAGTTAATGTTCCGCCAATCTGCGCGGCGGTGTTCTGCCAGATCATGGCGAGTGCTTCTCCCGTTTGCAAGAGCCCGGAAGCACCCGCACCGAAGGTGCCCACCAACGCTTCACCGGTACCGATGAGACCCGAAAGCGCACCGCCAAAGCTGCCCGCCAGCGTTGCACCGGTCTGCGCCAACCCCGATAGCGTGTTGCTAATACCCGCCGTTAGGGCGGTGCTCAGCTCCGCCGACAGGTTCCCACTTAAGCTGGCCGACAAGGCCGTTGATAAGTTGGCGGCCAACTCCGGCAAGCTTCCGCCAAAGGCGCCTGCCAGGGTGCCGGCCAGGGCTTCGCCGGTTTGGACCAACCCGTTGAGCCCGCCGCTAAACGCGCCAACCATCGCCGGAATCGAGCCGCCCAGTCCAGCCTGCAATGCCGCACTTAGCTGGGCCGCCAACGCCGGCACGTTGAAGCCACCCATAAGGCTGGTCGCCAACGACTGTCCGGTCTGGATCAACCCGCTAAGGCCCCCATTAAAGGCGCCCACCAGCGCCGGAACCGAACCGCCCAGGCCGGCCTGTAGCGCCGCGCTCAGCTGGGCCGCCAAAGCCGGCGCATTAAAGCTACCCGCGAGGTTGATTGCCAGCGCCTGTCCGGTCTGGATCAAACCGTTGAGCCCGCCGTTGAGAGCAGCCACGAACGCCGGCGCGTTAAACCCCGCCGCCAAATTGACTGCCACAGCTTGCGTTGTGTCGATCAGCCCATTAAGCCCTGCGTTGAATGCGGCGACCAACGCCGGGGCGTTGAAACTCCCGGCCAAACCTGCGGCGAACGTCTGCCCGATCTGAACCAGGCCATTCAACCCACCACTAAACGCCCCCACCAACTCCGGAAACGCCGCACCAAAACTGGCCTGCAACGCCGCATTAAACTGCGCCGCCAACGCCGGCAAACTCAACCCACCAGCCAAATTCACCAGCAGTGTTTGCCCGGCCTGCACCAACCCACTCAACCCACCACCAAAACCAGCCGCCACATTGGCCAACAACTCCTGACCGGCCTGCACCAACCCACTCAACCCACCACTAAACGCCCCCACCAACTCCGGAAACGCCCCACCAAAACTGGCCTGCAACGCCGCATTAAACTGCGCCGCCAACGCCGGCAAACTCAACCCACCACTTAACGCCGCCAGCAGTGTTTGCCCGGCCTGCACCAACCCACTCAACCCACCACCAAAACCAGCCGCCACATTGGCCAACAACTCCTGACCGGCCTGCACCAACCCACTCAACCCACCACTAAACGCCCCCACCAACTCCGGAAACGCCCCACCAAAACTGGCCTGCAACGCCGCATTAAACTGCGCCGCCAACGCCGGCAAACTCAACCCACCAGCCAAATTCACCAGCAGTGTTTGCCCGGCCTGCACCAACCCACTCAACCCACCACCAAAACCAGCCGCCACATTGGCCAACAACTCCTGACCGGCCTGCACCAACCCACTCAACCCACCACTAAACGCCCCCACCAACTCCGGAAACGCCCCACCAAAACTGGCCTGCAACGCCGCATTAAACTGCGCCGCCAACGCCGGCAAACTCAACCCACCAGCCAAATTCACCAGCAGTGTTTGCCCGGCCTGCACCAACCCACTCAACCCACCACCAAAACCAGCCGCCACATTGGCCAACAACTCCTGACCGGCCTGCACCAACCCACTCAACCCACCACTAAACGCCCCCACCAACTCCGGAAACGCCCCACCAAAACTGGCCTGCAACGCCGCATTAAACTGCGCCGCCAACGCCGGCAAACTCAACCCACCAGCCAAATTCACCAGCAGTGTTTGCCCGGCCTGCACCAACCCACTCAACCCACCACCAAAACCAGCCGCCACATTGGCCAACAACTCCTGACCGGCCTGCACCAACCCACTCAACCCACCACTAAACGCCCCCACCAACTCCGGAAACGCCCCACCAAAACTGGCCTGCAACGCCGCATTAAACTGCGCCGCCAACGCCGGCAAACTCAACCCACCACTTAACGCCGCCAGCAGTGTTTGCCCGGCCTGCACCAACCCACTCAACCCACCACCAAAACCAGCCGCCACATTGGCCAACAACTCCTGACCGGCCTGCACCAACCCACTCAACCCACCACTAAACGCCCCCACCAACTCCGGAAACGCCCCACCAAAACTGGCCTGCAACGCCGCATTAAACTGCGCCGCCAACGCCGGCAAACTCAACCCACCACTTAACGCCGCCAGCAGTGTTTGCCCGGCCTGCACCAACCCACTCAACCCACCACCAAAACCAGCCGCCACATTGGCCAACAACTCCTGACCGGCCTGCACCAACCCACTCAACCCACCACTAAACGCCCCCACCAACTCCGGAAACGCCCCACCAAAACTGGCCTGCAACGCCGCATTAAACTGCGCCGCCAACGCCGGCAAACTCAACCCACCACTTAACGCCGCCAGCAGTGTTTGCCCGGCCTGCACCAACCCACTCAACCCACCACCAAAACCAGCCGCCACATTGGCCAACAACTCCTGACCGGCCTGCACCAACCCACTCAACCCACCACTAAACGCCCCCACCAACTCCGGAAACGCCCCACCAAAACTGGCCTGCAACGCCGCATTAAACTGCGCCGCCAACGCCGGCAAACTCAACCCACCAGCCAAATTCACCAGCAGTGTTTGCCCGGCCTGCACCAACCCACTCAACCCACCACCAAAACCAGCCGCCACATTGGCCAACAACTCCTGACCGGCCTGCACCAACCCACTCAACCCACCACTAAACGCCCCCACCAACTCCGGAAACGCCCCACCAAAACTGGCCTGCAACGCCGCATTAAACTGCGCCGCCAACGCCGGCAAACTCAACCCACCACTTAACGCCGCCAGCAGTGTTTGCCCGGCCTGCACCAACCCACTCAACCCACCACCAAAACCAGCCGCCACATTGGCCAACAACTCCTGACCGGCCTGCACCAACCCACTCAACCCACCACTAAACGCCCCCACCAACTCCGGAAACGCCCCACCAAAACTGGCCTGCAACGCCGCATTAAACTGCGCCGCCAACGCCGGCAAACTCAACCCACCACTTAACGCCGCCAGCAGTGTTTGCCCGGCCTGCACCAACCCACTCAACCCACCACCAAAACCAGCCGCCACATTGGCCAACAACTCCTGACCGGCCTGCACCAACCCACTCAACCCACCACTAAACGCCCCCACCAACTCCGGAAACGCCCCACCAAAACTGGCCTGCAACGCCGCATTAAACTGCGCCGCCAACGCCGGCAAACTCAACCCACCAGCCAAATTCACCAGCAGTGTTTGCCCGGCCTGCACCAAACCACTCAACCCACCACCAAAACCAGCCGCCACATTGGCCAACAACTCCTGACCGGCCTGCACCAACCCACTCAACCCACCACTAAACGCCCCCACCAACTCCGGAAACGCCCCACCAAAACTGGCCTGCAACGCCGCATTAAACTGCGCCGCCAGGTCGGGCAGACTGCCACCGAAGTTAGCCAAAATGCTTCCGCCGGTTTGGATTAGTCCGCTAATCCCCCCACTGACGTTTCCAATCAGGTTTGCCGTCACGGTTTGGCCGGTCTGAAGCAGCCCGCTAAATCCGCTATTGAACGCCGCAATCAGCTCAGGAAGACCGAGATCGAAGCTGCCTGACAGTGACGCGCTCAGCTGGGCGCCTAACGAACCACCCAAGGTCAGGGCCTGGGTGAGAGCGGCGTTTGCCTGGGCACTTAGTCCAACGCCGAAGCCCGATATCAACGCACCGAAGTTCTGCAGCGAGTTGCCCATCGCGACGATGGCCTCACCGGTTTGAACCAGCCCCGTGCCGATGCCGGACACGATGGCGCCACCGGTCTGCAACGCTAGACCCGAGACGCCCGAGCCGAAAGCCGTCGCCAGCGAGCTGGCGGTTTGAAGCGCAAGCTCACCCGTCAAACCGGCCATTAGCCCACCACTGAGCTCCGCGCCCACTGCGGCGGCGGCGCTTTGACCCGTTAAGAGGGCAACACCATTCGCTACCTCCGCTTCCAGATACGAAGCGGCGGACCCGCCCATCGCCTTGACGAACGCATCATGGAAGGCCGACGCTTGTGCGCTGACGGCTTGATATTCCTTGCCGAACGTGCCGAATAGCGCTGCGATTGCGGCTGATACCTCGTCCTCCCCCGCAGCCGCCAATGCGGTGGTGGGCGCTGCGACCGCAGCACTCACCTCTTGCAGCGCTGATTGAATACCTGCCAAGTCTTGGGCTGCCGCTTCGAGTACCTCGGGCACCACGTTAACAAAAGACATGTTCATCGTCCCCACGCAAATGAACGGTCTGTAACGCGATGAGGCCCGATCCCATCAGCGAACTCAACGTAATCCGCTGTGGCACAGCAATTGCGGAAAATCATCATTTTCACGTGATTGAACCCATCGCCGCACACTGTGGCCTGAAGGACGAACTCAACTCGGGGTGGCGGGTCCCACTGCTCGGTGCGGCAGCCTGTCAGCGAAGAGGCCGCGTTGCCCCATGTGGAGTGGGCGCCACCGGCTAACAAATTGCCGCATAGTAAATTTCACATCATGCTCGACTCCGCCGTTCCGGCGCTGGACTCCGGCTTGGCATCACGTCGATCATCAGCTGTCTTATCGTGCCGCGCAACATGTTAGACATATTGTGAGCGTCTAGATGAACACACGACAAATAGCGAAGCGGAGACCACCGCGACACCCGGATACCTTGAAAGCCGAAAGGCGAACGCTGAGCGCCCTTTCCACCACAGTGCTAGGCACCACCATCACAACCAACGTCGGGAGTGGTTGCCTAAGAACGCACCGGGTTTGGACTCCTCTTCAATTCCGGGTTACGGCACCGATAGCAATCACGCTGTATACCAATAATTTAGGTTCGTGAGAATCGCGAAGATGCTTTTCGAGGCGTCTTCGCGCAGTTATCCCGTTGACACATTGAGACGGTTCCGGCGAGCGTCGCATGGATCAACGACGAAATGCCGATGGCCCATACGATGTGCACTGCGGATCGGCGTTCCGGCGCACGGGTACTACGCTGGTTTGATTGCCTCAGCAAGTTGGTGGGGCACGTTGTTGACCAGGGTGGGGACCAATCCGCCGAATTGGGTACCGCCAAGGGTCAAGTCGATCGGGATATCGATACCAAGAATTTCGAGCGGCACCGTCGCCGTAATGGGGTGCGGTGGAACGAGAAGCCCCTGGAAGGGCAAATGAATGACGACCGGTATGTTGAGGGGCCCAATGATCGGCACGTCGAACGTCACCGGCAACGCCATATCGACGATGGTTTCGCCATTGAGGAAGCCATCCAGGAAGAGCGCTGGAGCGTCAATGAGACCGCTTGCCACCATAAGTGGATTTCCGGTCGCGACTCCATTTCCAATCGTCGTCCCTGCGGTTGCGAGCCCGTCAAGTCCGGCAACCGGCGCTCCGGCTACCCCGAACAAGACGGATAGCGGCAATCCAAAGTTTGCTCCGAGAACCAGCGCCGGAGGATCTAGGGTTCCCGAGATCGTGGTCGAGATGCTGGTATCTGTGAGCACATTGACGACGTTGGCCAAGTTGTGTGTCATCTGGGCCGGAATCGAACCGGCAGGCAAGAGGTTGCTCAAACCTTGAATGTCTTGACCAGGGATGGCCAGGATCGGGAACAGATCGGCTACCGGTCCCAGCAACCGAATATCGTTCAAGTCGCTGGTATCAAATCCAGTGATAAAGACATTGAGCAAGGCCTTCGTAGCGTCATTGACTGCCAGGTGGTAGTCCCCGGCCGCAAATGCCTGTACAGCGGTTTGCATGTCGGACGGGAAACCGGCCAGCCCGATCTGCAGGTCGCGGCCCGCTTCACCTAAAGATGTACCGATCGTCTGGAAGTCGTCAAACGTGCCGTCGGCGAACTGCTGAGCGTACAAGCCCGGGTTGAAGGCGAGCAGGTTCTGGATGCCGGCTTCGATGGTCTCCGGAAGGAGCACTACCTCGGCGGGGAAATTCTGGATAGCCAGGCTCAGATCCTGCCCAAGCAAGTACGCGTAGCCCTGCTGGTTGGCGATGACCTGACGCAAAAGCGGAAATGGGTCGGCCGCCCAAGCATCGGTGAGGGCCATCAAGTTGGTGTTGGTGTTCACGGCAAGTTGCTGCCATGCACCGCCGGGCGCAGGTGCGGTGGGAGTGCCGCCGCTGGGTGGGAACAGACCCGGCAACAATGCCTGCAGCCCACCCAGGCCGGGCAGGCCAGCGAGGTCCCCGGTGATCGCTCCGATCTGCTCAGACAGCAGCGCGGCTCCGTTGCCACTGATCAGGGCCGACAATGCGGTTCCGACCTGTTGGCCTGCGCCGTCGAAGAACGGGGCAAGCGGCCCGTTGCCGATCAGCGCGGTGAGAGCCCCATTGCCGCCGATGAGCGGACCAAAAAGCCCGCCGGTGCCCCCAAAGACAATCGGGTCCAATAACCCACCACTGCCACCGAGGATCCCTCCTACGCCTCCGGTGCCGGCGCCAAACAGCGCTCCCAACAGCCCGCCGCTGGTTTCCGCGGCGGCCGCTGTGCCACCACCCGTAACGGTGGCCAGTGCGGCGTCGCCCAGTGAGCCTTGCATCATCTGGACAGGCGCATTCACAGCACTCAGGAGGTTCTTTTCCGCGTTGGCCAGTTCGGTGCCGAGATATGCGGCAGCACCGCCATTCAACAACCGCACAAACTCGGCATGAAAGGCTGCCGCTTGGGCGTTGACGGCCTGAAATTCCCGCCCGTAGGTGTCGAAAAGTGTGGCGATGGCGCTCGATACCTCATCGGCGGCCGCAGCTGCCACTCCGGTCGTGGGGCCGGCAGCCGCCCCAGCTGCCGCGCCGAGGGCCGAACGAATGTCGGCCAAACTTGCCGCCGCCGCACTCACCGACTCCGGATCAGCAACCACAAACGACATAGCCATCTCCCCTCGAGGCACGACGCGCAACGCTTCGCGCGAGTACCCGATGGTTGTCGATCCCAAACCCGCGAAGTCGCGTTTTCACCGCCGACCTCGCCGGTTCACGCAAAGTTGTCGGCGCGCGATTAGCCAGGGCAGACGCCCAGGAGCGCCTAACGGCCCCGATACGGCTAGCTGAGCTTAATGGCATTCGCTAGCTGTGCCGAGCCATTCAGCAAGCCAGGAATGATGCCGCCGAACTGCGTACCACCAAGCTGGACTGTTTGCTGGATGGGAGGCCCAACAATGGGCTTGAGCACTGCAGTTGCCTGCACGGGCTGGAGCGGGGTGAGGATGCCACCGACCGGAATGTCCGAGGTTAATGATTCAGTTGTGAACCCCGGAAAGGTGAACAAGTCTGTGGGCAGGTCCAGCGTTATCGTCGCTTCGCCATTGAGGAAACCGTTGGCGATAACTGCCGGCGCATCAATAAGCGCACCGACTGCCCCTCCGATATCACCGGTCTGCACGGCATTGATAAAGGTCGTGGCGCTTTGCAGGGCCGCCTGGCCGGTGACAATCGGGGCGCCGATCGCGTCAAGGGCCAGCGTCAGCGGAAGCCCGGTGGTGAACGAGGGATCTAGTAGGGAAATGTTGGCCAGTATCGACGTGTCGGTAAGCGTCACAAGCACGTTGGTCATGTTCTGCGATATCAGACCCGGTATGCCGACGATCGGGAGGAGGTCTCCCAACGCGCCATTGATGGTGACCACCGGCACGTTGCTGTAATCGAAGCCGGTAAACACGAGGTTGAGGTAGCCCTTGCCCAGGGTCTCGACTGCGCCGGTGACGTCGCCGGCGGCCAGCGCTTGGAAAGCCGCCTGGTAGGCCGAAGGCAAGGCAACCAGCCCGGCGCCAAAGTCCTGGGCCGCGCTGGATAGCGACGTCCCGATGGTGTTGGCGTAGACCAGCTGATTGTCCAGGAACTGGCTCAGGAAGGGCGCGGGGTCCGCATCCCAGGTTGCGCCAAGGCTTTGCAGGTTGGCCCAGGTATTGGTGAAGAGGTCCTGATAGGCACCGCCGACCGTGGCGGCCGGGGCCGCCGCCGCCGCGCTGCTCTGTAGCAACGCCGGTGTAGACACGCCAAGCGCCTGCAGGGCACCAGAGACGCCCGACACACTAAGGGCGGAGCCAGCCGCGGTCTCCAGACTCGCGGGGATCCGCAGCAGCGAGGCCGCGCTGCCTTGGGCCGCGGTCAGGGTTGCCGGTGCTGCCACGGCAACGGCGGCCCCCGCATCCGTAACCGCCCCGGTCGCTGTGGCGACACCCGCCCCGGCGGTAGCCGTAACACCACCGACAGCTCCGCCTACCGCCGCCCCCACGGCAGGGACTACGGGGACCACCTGACTGGGTGTGGCGGCGCCAACATCGATCAACGGGTACCCAAGCAGCGCCTGCGCCGGCGCATTTATCAGGTTGATCAGGGTCTGCTGGGCGTTTACCAACTCGGCACTGACATACGCGCCCGCACCGGTATTTAACAGGGCAACGAACTCGGCATGAAACGCTGCCGCCTGGGCGCTGACGAGTTGAAAATCCTGAGCGAAGGAACCGAACAATCGCGAAACCGCAAGCGATATCTCATCGGCGGCGGCAGCCGCCACCTCAGTGGTAGGGATAGCGGCAGCCGCGGTGGCTTCGCCCAACGCCGAGCGAATTCCTGCCAAATCCCCGGCCGCCGCCGTGACCATGTCCGGAACTGTGCTCACAAATGACATAGCCCTCTCCCATCAATTTAATGTGACGGTCACGCGGTGGTCATGAATGCAAAATGAGAATATGCCGGGCCATCTCGGTGGCGCAGGAAAACACATTATTTTGATCGACTACAGCCGACCAGGCCCTGGCGGCTGGTCCAAGACAAACAAGAGTCGTTCGCCGGTGCCGCTTCCTGACGGCTGGGTGCCGCGGTCAGGCCACAGGCATGACCACAATGTGGTGCCCGCTGGCCGCTCGCGTTCAGCTACGCAGGACGGCGCCGACCCGCTCGGCAGCGCACTGCACCGCAGCGTCTCTAGCCGCACTCGCATCGTCTTCAGTCAGCGTGCGATCTGGCGCGCGAAACCGCAGCGCGAAGGTCAGTGACTTGCGAGCCGCACCGATCTGCGGCCCGGTGAAGACGTCGAACAACTGAATGTCTTCCAGCAGGTCGCCGGCTCCTTCCCGCACGGCATCGGCCACCGACTGGGCGGCGACATCTGCGGCTACCACAAGGCTGACATCCTGGAAAACGGCGGGAAATGGCGACACTCTGGGTGCAGGCAGCGCTTCGGCAATGGGTATTGCATCGAGGTTCAGTTCGATCGCGCACGTACCCTTCGGGAGGCCGGCCCGCTCAATGACGGCCGGGTGCAGTTGCCCCGCATGCCCAACGGGAGTCTCGCCAACCAAAACTTCTGCACATCGCCCCGGGTGCCAAGGCAGATGTTGCGCCGCTCGCAGGGTCACGTCGACACCGCTTGCACGCGCGATGATCCGTACCGCCTCAAATGCATCGGCCGCTTCGACGGCGCGACCGGCACCCCACGGGCCGCGCGACTCGCGCAACCCCGCCAGCACCGCGGCCACATGTTGCGGTTGCCGAGGCAAGGACGCGTCCAACGCCGCAATTTCCCCGTCGGTGGGCCGGCGGTGCACCGGGATCAGCTCGATGCCGCGGGTCTGCTCGGTCGGCTGGACTACCTGGGCAATGGCAAACAACGCAACGTCGATCAAACCGCGGGAAACGTTGCGGCTCAATGCTTCCAGCAGCGCCGGGACCAGGGTCGTGGCCAGCTGCGGACGGTCAGATTCCAGGGGGTTGACCACATTCGTCGTGCTGCGTCGCGGGTCATCGGACGCCAACCCCCACAAGTCGAAAACACCGGCGGGCAGAAACGGTGTCGGCAGGATTTCGACGTAGCCGGACAGTGCCAACGATTTGCCGATTGCGCGACGCCGCCGCTGCCGGGCCGTCAGACCTCGGCCCGCGGGAGCGGCGGGCAGCACCGAAGGAATGACCTCGAGTCCTTCGAGCCGCATCACCTCCTCGACCAGGTCGGCCGGCTGCAGGAGATCCGGGCGCCAACTCGGCGGCGTCACAACCAGCACCCCTTGGCCGTCGTCGGCCACCCCGGCACCGATTTGGGCGAGTCGGCGGGCCGTTGTGCCTTGGGCGTAGTCCACCCCGGAGAAACGGTCCGGTAAGTCCGCAGCGATCCGGATCGGGGGCAGTGACCAGTCGTCTCGTGGCGGTTCTCCCCGCCAATCGGTCAAGGTGGGCGCCACTGTTCCCCCGGCGATATCTGCCAGCAATGCCGCGCACCGATCCAAGGCTGCCACCGAAATGGCCGGGTCGACCCCGCGTTCGTAGCGGCGGGCGGCCTCACTGGGCAGGTGCAACCGCCGTTGGGTGCGCGATACCGCAGCGGGATCCCATATCGCCGCCTCGAGCAGAACATCGGTGGAGTCGGCACGCACCTCGGTGCTCGACGCACCCATCACGCCGCCGATTGCCGCGGTAGCGGCATCGTCGACGATGAGCACGTCTCCCGAGTCGAGCCGGCGTTCGACGTCGTCGAGGGTGACGACGGCCTCGCCGGGCCGGGCAAAGCGCACCGCTAACGCGCCTGCGATCCGGCTGCGGTCGTGCGCGTGCATCGGGTGGCCCAGTTCGAGCATCACGTAGTTGGTCACGTCGACAGCCGGTGAGGTGGCGCGGATGCCGCACAGCAGCAGCCGGCGTTGCAGCCACCAGGGTGACAAGGCGGCCGGATCTATTCCGGTGACCGGACGCAGCGCAAATCGGCGGACCTCGGTTTCGGACTGCACGGTCAACGGCCACGCGGGCCCCTCGACCGGCAATGGCGATACGTCGGCGGGGTCGACGAAGTCGAGGTCGTAGGCGCAGGCGATCTCGCGAGCCAAGCCGCGCACCGACATGCAGTAGCCACGATCGGGCGTGATCGCCAGATGGAATACGACATCGGCCAATCCGAGTACACCGGCGGCGTCGGCGCCGGGCTCGGCGGTGCCAGGGGGCAGCACCAGGATCCCGGAATGGTCTGCGCCCAAACCGAGTTCGGCCGCCGAACAGATCATTCCTGCGGATGTGCGGCCGTAGGTCTTGCGGGCCGTGATGGAAAATCCACCCGGCAGTGTGGTCCCGGGAAGCGCCACAACGACCAGGTCGTCCACAACAAAGTTTGTTGCACCGCAAACGATTTCCTGCTGGCTGTCGCCACCGACGTCTACCAGGCAGGCACGGATCGGCTTCTTGAAGCCGTCGAGCTCCTCGATGTCGGCGACTCGGCCCACGGTCAACGGCCCCTCGACCGGACCGAGCGTGATCACCTCTTCGATCTCGTGGCCGATACGCACCAGCGTCGCCTCTAGTTCGGCAGCGGGTACATCCCAGTCCGGCGCTCCAGCCGAAACAACCTCACGCAACCAGCTGTACGGAACGCGCATCAGGCGCCCACCCCGAACGGCAACGAGAAGCGGACGTCGCCCTCCACCATGTCGCGCATATCGGGAATACCGTTGCGGAACTGCAGTGTGCGCTCAAGGCCCATACCGAAGGCAAAGCCGGAGTACACTTCGGGGTCAATTCCTGCGGCCCGCAGCACGTTTGGATGTACCATTCCGCATCCACCCCATTCCACCCAGTCAGCGCCACCCTTCTTGTTGGCGAACCAAACGTCCACTTCGGCGGACGGTTCGGTGAAGGGAAAGAAGTGCGGGCGGATCCGCGTGCGTGCCAATGGCCCGAACTGGGCGCGGGCAAAGGCATCGAGCGTTCCCCGCAGGTGGGCCATGGTCAGCCCGCGATCCACCGCCAATCCCTCGACTTGATGGAATACCGGCGTGTGGGTGGCGTCGAGTTCGTCGGTACGGAAGGTCCTGCCGATCGAAACGATGTACACCGGCAATTCCCGCTCGAGCAGGGTGCGAACCTGCACCGGCGATGTGTGGGTCCGCAATAGCTGCCGGGAATCCTCCGGCGAGATATAGAACGTGTCCTGCTCGCTGCGTGCGGGGTGGTCGGGCGGGAAATTCAGCGCATCGAAGTTGAACTGCTCGGCCTCGACCTCTGGCCCCTCGGCCAGCTCCCATCCCATCGCGATGAAGGTGTCGGCGATGTGCTCGGCCAATATGGTGATCGGATGCCGCGCGCCGGTCGGCTGGCGAGTCGATGGCAACGTCACGTCGATGCCTTCGGCGACCAGCACGGCCGCGTCACGTGCTGCCCGCAGAGCCGCCAACCGTTGGTCGTAGCCCTGCTGAGCGTCACTGCGGGCGATATTGACCCTCTTGCCGGCGTCGGCTCGCTCCGGCTTGGGAAGGGTGCCCAGCGCCTGCCGCGCGAGTGCCAGCGGTGAGCGATCACCGAGGTGCTCGGTCTTGCTGCGCGCCAACGCCTCTAGGCTGTCGGCGAGCGCGAAGGCCTGTTGGGCGGCATTGACCGCCTTTGCCAATCCTTCCGGCGACAAATCCACGGGTTGATCCCCCACGCGGCGACACTCTCCTTGCTGACGAGGCTGTTCAGGCTGCCCGCATCGTCGCGAGCGGTTGGGCCGCTGGACATCGACGACTACCCGGCCCGGCACGGCGTGACGCAAGTGCCGATCATAGGTCAGCAGTTGGCGATGATCTTATTTGGCTACGGGATTGTCAGCCGCTGGGCACCGGGCAGGGCGCGGTCCCCGAATCTCGACGCCCCTGTACACCGCGCAGCGTTATCCGCCGCGCGATCGAATGCGCGGCCACGGCGCCGGCGATGCCCAGCACCAGTCCATTCGCCGACGTCCAGGTCGTATGAGCCAGCAACAGGAAACCGAACCCCGACGACGCCACCAACAGCGCATACCGCGGCGGCGTCCATCGGATCGGGTGGCTGAACCGCATCGTCATCAACATGCCCAGTGCCAACGCGATCGCGTGGCCGCAGTCGGTGAAACCACCGCCGGTGATCGCGGCGGCGATGCCCAGCGACACCCACCAGCCGACCCATGCCGGCCGCCACCGGCGGGCGATTGTCGCCGTCAGCGCCCCAAGAACCGCCAGGGCACCATAGCTCATCCCCACGTCGCTGACGCGCGTCATCGACCACGGCAGCCAGCCGAACGTGACCGCTCCCGCTAGCGCGCTTGCTACCAGCAATGTCGCCCCGAGATGGCCGACGATAAACGCCGCGGCCAGCCGACCGGTGCGCAAATGTAACTCCGCAAGTGCGAGCAGGCATGCCAGGCACGGCAGCCAAAAGTAGAGCGGCCCCTCATCGATGACAAAGGCGCTGTTCCACAACGTTCCGAGGCGACCGTGCGCCAGGTTGTGCAGGTTCGTGCTCGCGTGCCGAATGGCCCGCTCGTGAGCCTGCGGGCCAAGCATCAAAAGCGCGATACTCACCGAAGCAAGAGCGGCCAAGTAGCTGAGGGTGAACCGGACCCGGGCGAGTCGGAACGCAATCCCGTACATCATCAACATCAACTATGCCTGTACACCTGTTTCGGCCGCGTCACCGGAAGTCGACGGCTCCTTACTAGCACTGAGACGATATATAGCCAAGTCCGGGGGAATGCCGGTGAGCTTGCTGGCAAACATCGGCCGGCGTGCCCGCTTGGCGACGACGCCCATGGCGTCCAGCTCGCTTTGCGGGATCAAGTCCAAGGTGGGGCTCGATATCATGATGCCACCTCTGGTGGCGCGTTCCATAACGCGAGCGGCGATGTTGACGTCGACGCCCAGCCAGTCGGCGGCCAAACGTTGCGGCCGGCCGGTATGAATGCCCACCCGCATTCGGGGCGTGTAACCCTCCACGGTGACGGCTTTCATGGCCTCCTGTGCGACGAAAACAGCCCGCACCGCGACTGTCGGGTTGCGGAACACGGCCATGATCCCGTCACCCATTCGCTTGACGATGTGGCCGCCGGCGTCGAGCAGCGGGGACTCGACGGCGCGCGCCACTTGGCGCAACAAGGTGAGGGCAGCATCGTCGCCAGCATGCAATGACCACGTCGAGAAGCCCACGAGATCAGTGAAGATCAGGGTCACTTCCGGGTTCGCGGGCTTTCGCGAGACCGCCTCGGTCAACGCCTGCCATACCTGCAGGACACCCAGGCTGAGCTCACGAGATGCCGCCTCGCGGTCCCCCATCAGCCGATCGGCGGCGCGGGCCGCGGCACGCGGCCCGCCTTCCCCGGCGGTCGACAAGGGGTCACCGAACTCGGGATCACCCGGTAACAACCGTCGCGCCCGCCGAACGAACGCCACCACGCCCGGGCTGTGGTTGGTCGAACGCAGCCACCGCAATGGGGAATGTCGATGCGATTCGGACGACGCTAGCGCAGTCTCCGCTTCGTCGGGCGCGACGGGCTCTCCACCGACAGCCCCGGCCTCCTCCACCTCGCAAGGGTAGGTGCTTTCGGCGGAGCTAGGCAATCACCGCCGCGGCCGGTTAGCTCACAGCCGCGCCAAACGCCCTGATCATGCGGGGCGTGAGTGATTCGACACGCCTAGAAGCCGGGCACGAAATCGTCGAGCAGGCCAGTGAGCAAGCCGCCGAACTGCGTTCCATCCAATTGGATGGCGGTCGGTGCCCCGCTCGTCGGCGTCAGCGTGAGCGTTGCGACCTGGGTTGGCGCCAGCAGCCCCCCTACCGGAACGCTGATCTCCGCGGAGGTGTATCCCGAACCGTCGGGTGCCGGCATCGCCTGCGATATCGCCGTTTGACCGAGCAGGAAGCCGTACAGCGCACTGCCCGGAGCCTGGATGACCGCGCCGGCGGCCCCCAGGATATCGCCGGTTTGCACGGCGTTGGCGAATGCCGCGCCGCTCGCTTGCAGCGCGGCCGAGGTGGTTATAAACGGCCCCAGCGCACCCACCCCGTACTTGAGCGCGGCGGGCACGGTGAGGGATCCGGAGTCGAAGGTGGCTTGCCCAGTCACCGGCGAGTACGTCCCGTTCAGCGTCAGCGCCACCGGACCCAACGGGGTGTCCATACTCACCGGGTAGCTGATCGGAATGCCAATACCCGGCAGCGGGTCGCCGGGCAGCTCGAGAACGCCGCCACCTAGCGACCCCCCAACCGAGGCGGCCGCCGGGCCGGCGGACCC
This sequence comes from Mycobacterium basiliense, assembly GCF_900292015.1. Classification (NCBI taxonomy): domain Bacteria; kingdom Bacillati; phylum Actinomycetota; class Actinomycetes; order Mycobacteriales; family Mycobacteriaceae; genus Mycobacterium; species Mycobacterium basiliense. Next base: position 2,568,891 of record NZ_LR130759.1, on the reverse strand, counting down.
GGGATCGATCAGTGGGTGCCCCAGCAGCGCCTGCGCGGGCCCATTCACGGCATTCAGCAAACCCTGTTGAATGCTGGACTCGGCATTGGAGTATGCGGCGGCACCGGCGTTCATCAGATTCACGAACTGCTCATGGAACGCCGACGCTTGGACGCTGAGGGCTTGAAATTCCTGAGCGTGCGAGCCGAATACTGCGGTAATGGCAGCCGATACGTCATCCAGGGCCGGCGCCATGATCTCGACCGTGGGCACGGCGGCCGCCGCGTTGGCCGCGTTGAGCGCCGAGCCGATGCTCTCGACGTTCCCGGCCGCGGCCGCCACCATGTCCGGCACCACGTTGACAAACGACATAGCCCGTCTCCTTTGACTGACCGCATACAACCATCAGACAATTACCGAGAGAAACAGTGTGCTGCTGGGCAAACCATACTTGCTCGACATGCTTTTGGCAGCCTTACCGACAAAACACCCCCAGATGGGTGCCCCGGTTTTGCGCGGGTCTGCCGTCGACCCCGCCGACCCGGGCCGATCGACTGTCCGGTCTGGCTTCGCGGGTTGCAACGGTCGGCGTGATCACTTAGTCGCCACGCCGCTGTGGACGCTCGGTAACACCTGCGGTGACACCCGCCCAAAACGTAGACAACATGCGTTGTCAAGTTTATCGTGGGCGCAAATCATGGGTAGGAGGCCGCGATGACTGCCACATCGAGGACACCGGCTGAACCGCTCGGGCCCGACTCGCTGACCTGGAAATACTTTGGCGACCTGCGCACAGGAATGATGGGTGTGTGGATCGGCGCAATCCAGAACATGTATCCGGAGCTGGGCGCCGGGGTGGAGGAACATTCGATCCTGCTGCGCGAACCGTTGCAGCGAGTGGCCCGGTCGGTGTACCCGATCATGGGCGTGGTCTACGACGGCGAGCGAGCCACCCAGACCGGACAGCAGATCAAGGGCTACCACCGCACCATCAAGGGTGTCGATGCTGAGGGGCGTCGTTATCACGCGCTCAACCCGGACACGTTCTACTGGGCCCACGCCACCTTCTTCATGCTCGTCATCAAGGTGGCCGAATACTTCTGCGGCGGTTTGACCGACCGGGAGAAGCGCAAGCTGTTCGACGAGCACGTGCAGTGGTACCGGATGTACGGGATGAGCATGCGGCCGGTGCCCAAATCGTGGGACGAATTTCAGGACTACTGGGATCGGGTGTGCCGCGACGAGCTGGAGATCAACCGAGCCACCCTGGACATCTTGCAGATGCGCATTCCCAAGCCGAAATTTGTCCTGATGCCCACGCCGATATGGGACCAGTTGTTCAAGCCGTTGGTGGCCAGTCAGCGCTGGATCGCGGCCGGTCTATTCGATCCGGCTGTCCGGGAGAAAGCCGGAATGCGCTGGACCCCCGGCGACGAGATACTGCTGCGATTGTTCGGCAAGATGGTGGAGTTCGCATTCCTGGCAGTGCCCGAGGAGATCCGGTTGCACCCGCGCGCGCTGGCCGCCTACCGACGGGCTGAGGGGCGAACTCGTAGCGATGCGCCGTTGGTCGAAGCACCCAGCTTCATGGCGCCGCCGCCTGACCGCCGTGGGCTGCCCATGCACTACTTTCCGCCACGCACGCATCCAGCCAAGGTGCTGCTCGAACGGGCCGGAACACTGGTGCACAGCACTCTGTCGATCGCCGGCCGACGACCGGCGTGGAGACCAAAAAAGGCCCGAAACGTCGCCTGACTTAGCAAGTTCGCCCCTGCACCCGGGCACTTTGATACAGACAAATCGCCGCCGCCGCGGCAACGTTCAGACTCTCCGCTCCCCCAATCATGGGGATACGCACCCGGTGATCGGCCTGCATAGCAATTTCAGCCGACAGCCCATGGGATTCGGGCCCGAACAGCCAGGCCGTGGGGGCACCGAGAAGCCGCTGAGCCTCATCGAGGGACATCTCGCCGTCGACCGCACTGGCTAGCACCCGTAGCCCGGCCGTGCGTAAGGCGGCGACGACGGCAGAGGTGTCGGCTGCGACCACGACCGGGACCGAGAAGATACTGCCGGCCGATGCCCGCACACATTTGCCGTTGTAAGGGTCGACGCTGTGCCCGGCGAGAATCACAGCGGCCGCCCCCATGGCATCGGCGATGCGGATCAGCGTGCCGGCGTTGCCGGGCTCATTGATGTCGACGGCGGTGGCAACCAGCTGCGGCGAACCGGCCAGCACGTCCGCCATCCGGGTCGCCGGCACTTCGCAGACCGCGACCAGGCCCGCCGGAGTGACCGTGTCCGACAGGGCCTTTGCGGCGCGCTCGGTAACCAGGTGTACCGGTGCGTTCTGCTCGGCCAGCAAGGACTGATGGCGTCGGGCCGCAACCTCGGTGGCAAACACGTCCAGGACCAGCCCCCGCGCTGACGCGGCCTCGACGAGATTGGGGCCCTCGGCGAGAAAACGGTTCGCTCGGCGCCGGCCGACGTGACGGTGCAGTTTGACCGCGGCGGCAACTCTGGCGGACCGCTCGGTGAGCACCTGGCTGGGTCTGTCCGCGTTCGGTCCCTGCACAGCCAGCCTTGTCGGTGCTACGCAGCCTCTCCGGACGGGGCGTTGACGTCCTCGGGCAACGCCGCCCGAGCGACCTCGACGAGCGCGGTGAACGCCGCCGGGTCGGTGACCGCGACATCGGCAAGGTTCTTGCGGTCCACCTCGACGCCGGCCGCTTTCAGACCCTGGATCAGCCGGTTGTAGGTGATGTCGTTAGCACGCGCGGCCGCGTTGATCCGCGAAATCCACAACTTCCGGAACTCGCCCTTGCGCGCGCGGCGGTCGCGGTAGGCGTAGTTCAGCGAATGCAGCTGCTGTTCCTTGGCTTTGCGGTAAAGCCGAGACCGCTGGCCGCGATAGCCTTTCGAGGCCTTCAGGATGGAGCGCCGCTTCTTGTGGGCGTTGACTGCCCGCTTTACGCGTGCCATAAGAATTTTTCCTACTCTCGATCGGACGTAATGGTCAGGTACCGGCGTCAGCCGGACGCGCCGGGCGCCGGCTAGCCGTTCAGCAGCGAATTGACCCGCTTGGTGTCGTTGGCCGCCACCGTCGTTCGGCCGTCCAGTCGTCGGGTTCGCTTGCTCGGCTTGTGCTCCAGCAGATGGCGACGGTTGGCCTGCTGCCGGACGATCTTTCCGGTACCGGTGCGCCGGAACCGCTTCGAGGCCCCACTGTGGGTCTTGGCCTTGGGCATGTTTCCTCAGTTCTTCGCTAGCGGGTTAGTTCGATGACGGTGTGACTTCGCCGCCCGCCGGTCCGGCAGGTGGTTCGTCAGGATGCCGAGCTCTGGCTCGCGTTTTTGCGCCGCGGTGGGGTGCCAGCACCATCGTCATGTTGCGTCCGTCCTGCTTGGCAGAGGTCTCGACGAATCCGTACTCGGCAACGTCGGCGCCTAGCCGCTGTAGCAACCGGTAGCCCAACTCGGGCCGCGACTGCTCACGTCCGCGAAACATGATGGTGACCTTGACCTTCGATCCGGCCTCCAAGAAGCGGATTACGTGCCCCTTCTTGGTCTCGTAGTCGTGATCATCGATCTTCGGTCGCAGCTTCTGTTCTTTGACGACGGTCTGCTGCTGGTTCCGGCGGGATTCGCGCGCCTTTTGCGCCGCCTCGTATTTGTACTTGCCGTAGTCCATGATTTTGCAGACCGGTGGCCTGGCGTTCGGGGCAACTTCGACAAGGTCGAGATCGGCATCCGCGGCAACGCGGAGTGCGTCTTCGATACGCACTATGCCTACCTGCTCCCCCCCTGGGCCGATTAGTCGGACTTCAGGTACGCGAATACGCTCGTTGACGCGGGTCTCAGTGCTGATGGGGCCTCCCTGGTTGGTTTTCTATCCGCCGCAGCCAGAGCCTGGACGGGCCGGAATCAGCGGATGGAATGCCCTGCCATCAGCAAAAAAGCCCTGCACCGCAGGGCCCAATGCCGACCGATCGCGGCTCAAAACTTTCAAGCCGCCCGCGCCACGCGCAGAACAGGCATGCCAAGATGCCTGTGACCGGACCGCATAACCTTGGGAAAGGCCTTCAAACCTTCTCGTGGCCTTCTCGTGGCTAGCGGTGGGAGTGGGACTCCACTTAACTGTCCTGGCCTTCGCCGGGATGGTCGCGACGGCCAGTCTAACAGCCATTACCGGTCACACTGGTAATGAGCTGGCCTCAGCGGCGACCCAAGCGCGCGGCGCGAGCACAATCTGGCTACCGCTTCACCGGGATTTTCCCGCTATTAAGGAATATCCTCGCGGTCTGTGACCGTCACAAAGCCTCGCTCGATGGAGAGCAGGTCTACCTCGCGGTATTACTGGGTTCCCGCGGCCGCCGGCTGGACCGTCGGCGTCATCGCGACGCTGTCGCTGCTAGCCAGTATTTCGCCGCTGATCCGGTGGATCATCAAGGTTCCCCGGGAGTTCATCAACAGCTACCTGTTCAATTTCCCCGACACCAGCTTCGCGTGGTCGTTCGTGCTGGCGTTGCTGGCAGCCGCGTTGACCGCGCGCAAACGGATTGCCTGGTTGCTGCTGCTGGGGAATGTGGTTCTTGCCGCTTTCCTGAATGTCGCCGACATCGCCGCGGGCGACAACACCGCCGCCGAGAACTTCGGTGAGAACCTCGGGTTCGCCTTCCACGTGGTCGCCATCGTTGTGCTGGTGCTGGGCTATCGGCAGTTCTGGGCCAAGGTCCGCCGGGGCGCGTTGTTCAAATCGGCCGCGGTGCTGCTCGCCGGCGGCACCATCGGGATCCTGGTGTCCTGGGGGCTGGTCGAACTGTTCCCGGGATCACTCGCCCCGCAGGACCGCTTGCCCTATGTGGCCAACCGGGTGATCGGTTTCGCCCTCGCCGACCCGGAGCTGTTCACCGGCCGACCGCACGTCTTGCTCAAAGTCGTCTTCGGGTTGTTCGGTGCCCTAGCCTTGATCGCCGCGACGATCGTGCTGTTCCAGTCCCAGCGCGCCGAGAACGCACTGACCGGCGAAGACGAATCGGCCATCCGGGGATTGCTCGAGTTGTACGGCAACAATGACTCGCTGGGCTACTTCGCCACCCGCCGCGACAAGTCGGTGGTTTTCGCGCCGAGTGGCCGCGCCGCCGTAACCTACCGTGTCGAGATCGGGGTCTGCCTCGCCAGCGGCGACCCGATTGGCGACCCACGGTCGTGGCCGCAGGCCGTCGACGCGTGGCTTGGGCTTTGCCAAACCTACGGCTGGTCGCCAGGTGTGATGGGCGCCAGTTCGCAAGGGGCTCAAACATATCGAGAGGCGGGTCTGAACGCGCTCGAGTTGGGTGACGAAGCGATCCTTCGGCCCGCCGAGTTCACCTTGTCCGGCCCCGACATGCGCGGGGTGCGCCAGGCTGTGACCCGAGCGCGTCGGGCCGGTCTGACGGTGCGGATCAGACGGCACCGCGATATCCCCACGGCCGAGATGGAACAGACCATCGCCCGCACCGATGCCTGGCGCGACACCGAATCCGAGCGCGGTTTCTCGATGGCCCTGGGCCGGCTTGGCGACCCAATGGACTCCGATTGTCTGCTCGTCGAGGCGCTGGATCCCGACGACGAGGTGGTCGCGATGCTATCGCTGGTGCCCTGGGGCACCACCGGCGTTTCCCTCGACTTGATGCGTCGCTCACCGCAATCTCCGAACGGCACCATTGAACTGATGGTCAGCGAACTCACGCTGCGCGCCGAAAACCTGGGTATCAGCCGTATCTCGCTGAACTTTGCAATGTTTCGGTCCGCCTTCGAGCAGGGCGCCCAACTCGGCGCGGGGCCGGTCGCCCGATTGTGGCGGTGGCTACTGATCTTCTTCTCGCGGTGGTGGCAGATCGAAACGCTCTACCGCTCGAACCAGAAGTATCACCCCCAATGGGTTCCCCGCTACGCGTGCTACGACGACGCGCGGGTGATCCCCAAGGTGGGTGTCGCCTCGGTCATCGCCGAGGGGTTTCTCGTGTTGCCGTTCAGCCGGCGCAAGAAAAACCACACCGGTCACCATCCCGCCGTTCCCGAACGGCTCGCGGCCAGCGGCCTGTTACACCCTGACGGTTCAGCACCCGATGTGAACTTGCTGCAAAACGCGACGCACATCGACGGCCACGGAGGCCGACGCCGCCTGCCCGAGCAGGTACGGGTTCGTCTCGACAAGCTAAAGAAGTTGCAGTACAACGGCATTGAAGCCTATCCGGTGGGCAAGCCACCCAGTCACACCGTCGTACAAGCCGTGGATGCCGACGACCAGGACACCCTGTCGGTTTCCGGTCGAATATTGCGGATACGCAACTACGGTGGCGTCCTTTTCGCTCACCTGCGCGACTGGACAGGCGAAATGCAAGTGCTTCTGGATAATTCACGCTTGCTGCAGGGCCGCGCCGCTGATTTCAATGCGACGATAGATCTCGGCGACCTGGTGGAGATGACCGGGCACATGGGCTCGAGCAAGACCGGAACTCGATCACTGATCGTCACCGACTGGCGCCTGATTGGTAAGTGCCTGCGCCCCCTGCCGAATAAGTGGAAGGGGTTGACCGATCCCGAGGCCCGAGTGCGGACCCGTTATGTCGATCTGGCGGTCAACGCCGAGGCCCGTGAGTTGATCACCGCCCGCAGCTCCGTATTGCGTTCCGTCCGAGAGACATTGTTTGCAAAGGGCTTTATCGAAGTCGAGACCCCGATGTTGCAGCAGGTGCACGGCGGAGCCGCGGCCCGGCCCTTCGTCACCCACATCAACAGCTATTCCATGGATTTGTTCTTGCGCATTGCGCCGGAGCTGTATTTGAAGCGGCTCTGTGTCGGCGGCGTGGAACGGGTATTCGAACTGGGCCGAGCCTTTCGAAACGAGGGCGTCGACTTCAGCCACAATCCGGAGTTCACCCTGCTCGAGGCCTATCAAGCGCATGCCGACTACACCGTGTGGATCGACGGCTGCCGCGAACTCGTCCAGAACGCCGCACAAGCGGCAAATGGAACGTTGACTGCGATGCGGCCCACCGGCGACGGCTACCTCGAGCCGGTTGATATCTCCGGGATCTGGCCGGTAAAGACCGTTCACGATGCGGTGTCAGAAGCGCTGGGTGAACGGATTGACGCCGACACACAGCTGGCCACGCTGCGCAGGTTGTCCGACGCCGCCCGGGTTCCCTACCGGGCACAATGGGACGCCGGCGCGTTGGTCCTGGAGCTGTATGAGCACCTGGTTGAAAGCCGTACCGAGCAACCGACCTTCTACACCGACTTCCCAACCTCGGTGTCGCCGCTGACCCGGCCGCACCGCAGCAAGCCCGGAGTCGCCGAACGTTGGGACCTGGTGGCGTGGGGCGTCGAACTCGGTACTGCCTACAGCGAACTCACCGACCCAATTGAGCAACGGCGCCGTCTGCAGGAACAGTCCCTGCTGGCCGCCGGTGGCGACCCCGAGGCAATGCAGCTTGATGAAGACTTCTTGCAGGCCATGGAATACGCAATGCCACCCACCGGCGGGTTGGGCATGGGCATCGACCGGGTAGTCATGTTGGTCACCGGGCGCAGCATTCGCGAGACGCTGCCCTTCCCTTTGGCGAAGCCGCACTAATCCTAGGCAGCTCAAAACAATTCCTAGAAAACACGGTAGGCGATGCCGCACAATTGATCCGTGACAGCGTCGGTGCCGCCGACCGTGGGGCAGTTGGCGAATGCTCATACCTCGCTCATGCACGGTTGGGTGCCGGTCACGGTGCAAGGCATGACCGCGGCCGTGCTGCTGCTCGCGGTCGGGTGGCGCTCCCCTCAGTGGCGGCTGCGGCGGCTGCCGGCGGTGGTGACCATCGGCGCCGTGACGGCCTGTTGGACCCGCTGGTACGTCGGCGGACTGGCCAATGAGGCTCCCCCGGGCTCGCTGTGGGTCTGGGTCGGTTTACTGAGTGTGGCTATGGCGGTGCTGGTGCTCGGCTGGCGCCGGGCCCGCCGATGGCGCCGCGGCGCGTCGGTGTTGGCCGTACCGCTGTGTGCGCTCAGCGCGGCGTTGGCGCTCAACGTGTGGGTGGGCTACTTCCCCACCGTCCAGGACGCGTGGAATCAACTAACCTCCGGGCCGCTACCCGATCAGACGGATCAGGCCACCGTTGCCGCGATGGTAGGCAAGGGAGAGCTGCCAACGCACGGCAGTGTGGTCCCGGTGGCGATCCCGTCCGATGCATCGCACTTCAAGCACCGCGGCGAACTCGTCTATCTGCCGCCCGCCTGGTTCGCCAGCTACCCCCCGCCCCAGTTGCCGACGGTGATGATGATCGGCGGCCAATTCAACACGCCCGCCGACTGGGCGCGGGCAGGCAGGGCCGTGCATACGGTCGACGCTTTGGCGCGCTCGCACGATGGCAACGCGCCGGTTCTCGTCTTTGTGGACTCCGGCGGCGCGTTCAACAACGACACCGAATGCGTCAATGGCCGACGCGGCAATGCCGCCGATCACCTCACCAAAGACGTCGTGCCCTACATGATCTCGACCTTCGGCGTCAGCGCCGAACAGCACAACTGGGGCATTGTCGGCTGGTCGATGGGCGGTACCTGTGCGGTGGATCTAACCGTCATGCACCCCGACATGTTCAGCAGTTTTGTGGATGTCGCCGGCGATCTCTATCCGAACGTCGGCAACAAGGCGGAGACCATCGCCAGGCTGTTCGGCGGCGACGCCGAGGCCTGGTCGGCGTTCGACCCGACGACAGTGATCACCCGCCATGGCCCCTACACCGGAGTCTCGGGCTGGTTCGCGATCCCCTCTTCGGGTCCAGCCAGCGGGCGCCGCGATATCCCGACTGTCGACACCGCTGCCATGCAGGTAGCCGGGCGTAATGCCGCCGCCAACCCCAGTAACCAAACCGCGGCAGCATATGCGCTGTGCGCGCTGGGCCGCACCAATGGCATCGACTGCGCGGTAGTACCCCAGCCGGGCAAACACGACTGGCCGTTCGCCGACCAGGTGTTCGCAGCCGCCCTGCCGTGGCTGGCAGGCGAGCTGGGCACTCCGCGGGCTCCCCGGATTCCGCTGCCGGGTAGCTCCTCGCCGACCGCACAAGTTGCCCCGGCGGAGAGATAACTCGGTCGCGGCCTCCTACAGCGACGACACCGGTCGCCAATCTTCATCGGCGCCGCTAATCCGTTGTCCTGCGACCGCAGTAACGTTGCGGCATGCCCGACGAACCAGAGACTGCCGACACCACGCCGTCCGCGCAACCCGATGCTGGGTTCGACGCGTCGGGCGTGCCGACCTTCGACTCCGTCCGCGAAAAGATCGAATCGCGCTACACGACGGCACTGGGCGCCACGGAACTCGACGCCGAAACATCCGAAGGGCGGGCTGTCGAGGAAGAGTACGAGCAGCGCCAGCGAGCCGCGGCCGAACGCCTAGCCCAGATCCGCGAGTCGATGCGAACCGATGAGTGACACCGTGCCGACGTTGCGGGTGGGCACCCGGTTCGGGCCCTACCGGCTGGCAGCGACTACTGGGTCGCGGTGGGATGGGCGAAGTCTACGAGTGGCCCATGACACCGTTAAAGACCGCACCGTCGCACTTAAACTGATGGCCCAGCCATTTCAACTCCGAGAACGTGTTTCGGCGACGCATGCAGCGCGAAGCCCACACCGCCGGGCAACTTCAAGAACCGCAGATCGTGCCCCTCCACGACCCACCCAAGATTTCACTGCACCGCGGTCCGGAAGGCAGCGTTGTGATTTGCCAGCATGTGCTCAGCGCGGTGTCCAACGTCGTCCTCGAAGTCAACGTCTGCGCACCGCAGGTGACCGACCAATCCAGTCGAATTGCCGACGCTATGGCAGCCAAAGTACCTGCATGAGGTGGTGATTCGCCGGCAAGGCGAGGACAGTCAGGCACTTACCTTTCGCCGCCGAGTCGGCCGGGTTGTGCTGGCCGACGCGCGTCCGGTGCCGACGACGTCGGCCAGGAATTTGCCGGTGTAGCTTTCTGGCACCGCGGCGACATGCTCCGGCGCGCCTTGGGCGACAACGGTTCCGCCGCCGGCACCGCCCTCCGGGCCCATGTCGATGATCCAGTCCGACGTCTTGATCACGTCCAAGTTGTGCTCGATGACGATCACCGTGTTGCCCTTGTCCACAAGCCCACTGATGACATTCAACAACTTTCGTATGTCGTCGAAATGCAGCCCGGTGGTGGGCTCGTCGAGGATATAGATGGTGCGGCCGGTTGAGCGCTTCTGCAACTCGGACGCCAACTTGACCCGCTGCGCCTCGCCTCCCGACAGCGTCGGTGCGGGCTGGCCGAGGCGGACATACCCCAGGCCGACGTCGACCAACGTCCGCAGATAGCGATGAATGCCGGCGATCGGCTCGAAGAACTCCGCGGCTTCCTCGATCGACATGTCGAGCACCTCGGAGATGGTCTTACCCTTGTAGTGCACTTCAAGGGTTTCCCGGTTATAGCGTGCGCCCTGGCACACTTCGCATGGCACATACACGTCGGGCAGGAAGTTCATCTCGATCTTGATAGTGCCGTCGCCGGTGCACGCCTCACAGCGACCGCCCTTGACATTGAACGAGAATCGACCCGGCTGATAACCGCGAACTTTGGCCTCGGTGGTGGCCGCGAACAGGGTTCGGATCTTGTCGAATACGCCGGTATAGGTGGCCGGGTTGGATCGCGGCGTACGGCCGATCGGCGACTGGTCGACCCGCACTAGCTTGTCCAAGTGGTCAAGCCCCGTGACGCGGGTATGTCGACCGGGGACCTGGCGGGCGCCATTGAGCCGATTCGCCAGCACGGCCGCCAGGATGTCATTGACCAGTGTGGATTTGCCCGATCCGGACACTCCGGTCACCGAGGTGAGCACACCAAGGGGAAACGACACATCGATACCGCGCAAGTTGTGTTCCCGAGCACCCACGACGGTAACTTGCCGCCGCTTGTCGACAGATCGACGGATCGCCGGAATGCCGATGCTTTCCCGGCCCGACAGGTAGGCGCCGGTAATCGAAGTCTGGTTGCGCAGCAGCTCCTGGTATGGGCCACTGTGCACGATGCGGCCACCATGCTCGCCGGCCCCCGGACCGATGTCAACAACCCAGTCGGCGTGCTCGATAGTGTCCTCGTCATGCTCGACCACGATCAGCGTGTTACCCAAATCCCTTAACCGGGTGAGGGTTTCAATGAGCCGGCGGTTGTCACGCTGGTGCAGCCCAATGGAAGGCTCGTCAAGCACATACAACACCCCCACCAGACCGGAGCCGATCTGAGTGGCCAGCCGAATGCGTTGTGCCTCACCACCGGACAGCGTGGCCGCTGCGCGCGACAACGACAGGTACTCCAAACCGACATCGAGCAGGAACCCGAGTCGCGACTGGATTTCTTTGAGCACCTGCCCGGCAATCGCCTGCTCGCGATGACCGAGCGTGAGCGCGTTCAGAAAGTCTGCGCAGTCCGAGATTGACAGTTCGCAGACCTCGGCAATCGATTTGGCGCCCTGGTCCCCTGCCGCCAGCGTCACCGCCAGGATCTCTGGCTTGAGCCGCGTGCCCACACAGACCGGACACGGCACGTCACGCATGAAGCCTTCGTAGCGTTCCTTCATCTGCTCGGACTCGGTCTGAGCCATCTTGCGCTGCAGAAACGCCAGCACGCCCTCGAAATCGGCGTAGTAGGACCGGGTGCGCCCGTACCGGTTTCGGTACCGCACATGGACCTGCTCGTCGGAGCCCTCCAGAATCGCCTTGCGGGCCTTGGCCGGTAGCTTGCGCCAAGGTGTGTCAACGTCGAACCCGAGCGCCTCACCCAGACCCGCCATCATGCGGGTGAAGTATTCAGCGGTGTGGCCCGTGGACCACGGTGCCACCGCGCCGTCGGCCAGCGTGCGATCCGGGTCGGGCACCACCAGCTCGGGGTCAACCTCCTTGCGGATCCCCAGCCCGCTGCATTCCGGGCAAGCCCCATAGGGCGAATTGAACGAAAACGACCGCGGTTCTAGGTCGTCGACCGCGAGCGGGTGCCCATTGGGGCAAGCCAGCTTCTCGGAGAACCGCTGCTCGCGAGGATGATCATGCTCGTCGCGGTCATCGGGGAATTCCAGCACCACGATGCCGTCGGCCAGGTTCAGTGCCGTCTCCACCGAGTCAGTGAGCCGCTGTTTAGCGGCCACTTTGACGGTGAGACGATCCACCACCACCTCGATGTCGTGCTTCTCCTGTTTCTTCAGCTTCGGCGGATCGGTCAGCGGATGAACCACTCCGTCAACCCGCACCCGGCTATAACCCTGCGCATTGAGCTTGTCGAACAGGTCGGCGAACTCCCCCTTGCGGGTACGCACCACTGGCGCCAGCACCAGAAACCGCGTGCCCTCCTCCATGGCCAGCACCTGGTCCACGATTTGTTGGGGCGTTTGGCGCGCGATGCGCTCGCCACAGGTCGGGCAGTGCGGGGTGCCGGCACGCGCATACAGCAGCCTCAGATAGTCGTAGACCTCGGTGATGGTGCCGACAGTCGACCGCGGATTGCGGTTGGTGGACTTCTGATCGATCGACACCGCGGGGGAAAGCCCCTCGATGAAGTCGACGTCCGGCTTGTCCATCTGCCCAAGAAACTGGCGCGCGTACGCCGACAACGATTCCACATAGCGCCGCTGGCCTTCGGCGAAAATGGTGTCGAACGCCAACGAGGACTTACCCGACCCGGACAGCCCGGTGAAGACGATCATCGCGTCGCGGGGCAGGTCAAGGTCGACGCCACACAGATTGTGCTCACGTGCACCCTTGACGATCAGGCGGTCAGCCACGCTGTCCCTTCCCCGAAATACTCAGCTCACACCCAGAAACAAACCTGCCATTGCGCAGGCCGTAGTCCATGCTATGTGCCCTTACCGACAAGCATTCGGGGACCAGTAACGTGACCGCTATGACTGCCTCGGAGAAGCGCCTCGAGCCCAGCGACAACTACACCGGACACGTCGAACCGGGCACCGCGGCCCGACGCACCCTGCCCGGCGCCACCATTGTGAAGGCCTCAGTCGGCCCGATGGACAACAACGCCTACCTGGTGACCTGTTCGGCCACCGGGGATACGCTGCTCATCGACGCCGCCAACGATCCCGACCTGCTCATCGATCTGGTACGCAGCCATACCCCCAAGTTGTCGCTAATCGTGACCAGCCACCAGCACTTCGACCACTGGCAGGCGCTGGAAGCGGTGGCCGCCGCCACCGGCGCGCCCACCGCCGCCCATCAGATCGATGCCGACGCGCTGCCGATCAAACCGGACCGCCTGCTGGCCAACGGCGACAGCGTGCAGATCGGCGAGCTGAGCTTCGATGTCATCCACTTGCGCGGGCACACCCCTGGATCGATCGCGCTGGCGCTCGATGGGCCGGCCACAGGCGAGGTGACGCAGATGTTCACCGGTGATTGTCTGTTCCCGGGAGGCGTCGGCAAGACCTGGCAGCCCGGTGACTTCACCCAACTACTCGACGATGTCACCACTCGGGTGTTTGACGTGTACCCCGACTCCACCATCATCTACCCCGGTCACGGCGACGACACCGTACTGGGCACCGAACGCCCTCACCTGGGCGAATGGCGCGAACGGGGCTGGTAGCGCGACAAACTCTAGGTGGTGTGCACGATCAGCACATCGACCTTGGCCCGACGCGAGACATTGGCCGGCACCGATCCCAGCAACCGGCCCGCGATGGTGCTCAGACCGACGTTGCCCACAACGAGCAGGTCAGCCTTTTCCTCTTCGGCCAGATTCACCAATGCATCCACCGGAGCGCCGACGACCGCCCGCTCCTCGACGTTCTTGGCACCGGCGTTGTGCGCCCGTTCCTTGGCGTCGTGCAGGATCTCGTAGATCGGAGCGGTGCCCGTCACCTTGTAGCTTTCTTCCCTCAGCACATCGGCGGCGCGACCATCCTCATGCTGGGGCAGGTATGCCGAGGCGATGATCAACTTGGTTTCGGAACCTGCGATTTGCGCGGCGCGATCCACCGCACGCATCGACGAGTCCGAGCCGTCGGTTCCTACCACCACGGTCCGATAGGCGGCCATTAACCCTCCCAGTGTCGGTTGCTACGCCAACCCAAGACAGTATCGCTTTGCCAGATCTAGATGGATCAGATTAACCACACCGGAACGGCGTGGCGCAACCTTGCATTTGCCCAGCCAGTGGCGAGCGACGGACACTATTGCCAATGACGACGCAATTCGAGCACTGCTGTGACCGGAAAATCCTCAGCAGCACAGTGCTTTTCACGCGATATCGACCCATCGCGGGGCCGGCGCATGCCAACACCCGCCGATTGGCCGGGTCACATACCCCAACATGGCTGGTGACCAGGATCATCGCGGGAGCCCTACAGTGACAAGCATCATGTCCGTACCAACGCTTGAGCAGGGCACGGCGGCCGTCCTTGAGCCCACTGAGCACCCGCCCGCACGTGGCCGATGGCTAGACCCGTGGGCCGTTGCGTTGCTGGCCACGGCTATCAGCGCCGCCTGGGCCGCGAGGCCGTCTTTGTGGTTCGACGAGGGCGCCACCATCTCGGCGTCGGCAAGCCGGACAGTGCCGGAGCTATGGAAACTACTGGGCCACATCGACGCCGTGCACGGCCTCTACTACCTGTTGATGCACGGCTGGTTCATGATCTTTCCGCCCACCGAATTCTGGTCACGAGTTCCCAGCAGCCTGGCTATCGGGGCGGCGGCCGCGGGCGTTGTGGTGTTCACCAAGCAATTTTCCGGGCGAACTAACGCGTTGTGCGCCGGTGTCGTCTTCGCCATCCTGCCGCGGGTGACGTGGGCCGGGATCGAGGCTCGCTCCTCTGCGCTGTCGGTGGCCGCCGCCGTCTGGCTCACCGTCGTGCTGGTTACGGCCGTGCGGCGGAACAGCCGCTGGCGGTGGCTGCGCTACGCGCTGGTGTTGGTGCTGTCGATCCTGGTCAATCTCAACTTCGGTCTGCTGGTGCTGGTCCACGCCGCACTGCTGCCGCTGTTGGCCCCGGAAAACACACGAAAGTCCCCGGTCATCCGGTGGACGATCGCTACGGTGGCCGCACTCGTGGCGATGACACCGTTCGTGCTGTTCGCCCACGGCCAGATCTGGCAGGTCGGATGGATTTCGGGACTGAACAGAAACCTGTTGCTCGACGTGATGCATAGGCAGTATTTCGACCACAGCGTTCCGTTCGCAATCCTCGCCGGCGTGATCGTTGTCGCGGCTGGTGCGCTGCGCTTGGCCGGCGTGTCAGGGCGCAGCGACGGTACCGGCCCACTCCTGCTGGCCAGCGTGGCGTGGGTGGTCATCCCCACCGCCGTCGTGCTGATCTACTCGGCGATCGTCGAACCCGTTTACTACCCGCGCTACCTGATCCTCACCGCCCCCGGCGCGGCCGTCGTGCTAGCGGTCTGCATCGTCGCCATCGCCCGGAGGCCCTGGTACATCGCCGGAATTGTGGCGCTGCTGGCCGTCGCCGCGTTCCCCAACTACTTCTTCACACAACGGGGGCCCTACGCCAAGGAGGGCTGGGACTACAGCCAGGTGGCGGACCTAATCAGTGCTCATGCCGCCCCGGGAGACTGTCTCCTGGTCGACAACACGGTGCCCTGGAGGCCCGGTCCCGTTCGCGCACTGCTGGCGACCCGGCCGGGCGCCTTCCAGTCCCTGATCGACGTCGAGCGCGGCGCCTATGGGCCCACGGTCGGCACGCTGTGGGACGGGCACGTCGCGGTGTGGCTCACGACGGCCAAAATCAACAAGTGCACCACCGTCTGGACGATCTCCAATCACGATGCGTCGCTACCCGATCATCAAGTGGGGCAATCACTGTCACCGGGTACGGCGTTCGGACGGACGCCCGCCTACCGCTTCCCGAGCTACCTGGGTTTCCACATTGTCGAGCGGTGGCAGTTCCACTATTCGCAGGTGGTCAAGTCAACACGTTGAGTCGTGATCACCCCGGGTGGCTGGGTGGGATACCCGGTAGGAGGACAGGAGTCCGACCCCGGCCAGCACCGTGAAGACCGCGAATAGCCAGCGTGCGGCCGCCACCTCGCCGCCGGTGGCGGTATTCACGACGACACCGGCCAGTCCGGCGCCAAATGCTCCGGAGATCAGCTGCACGGTGTTGATGGCGGCAGCGGCAGCGCCACCCTCGGCGGGGTCGTCGACGGATTGCATGGCGCGGGCCGACAGATGCGGCCAGGCCATCCCGATGCCGAACCCGGCGATCATCAGCGCCCCTGCCCACAGCGCGACAACCCCGATAGGGGCGTCGGCCCGCTGGGTGAATGCGGCCAGCGCCAGACCCGACGCCATTACCAGCGGCGCGATCGCGATCACGCGCCCGATGGTTCGTGGGTTGTTCAGCGATGCGCTGGCGATCTCGCTGACCGTCCAGCCGATCGCCAATGATGCCCCCAAAAAGCCGGCAGCCACCGGCGTCAGGTGCCCCAACCGCTGTCCGAACAGCGGTACATACGTGTCGACCATCACCGCCATCATCTGCATCGCCATGGTCAGATAAATCCATTTCAGCGGCCCGCTGCCAAATACGCTGTGCGGCAATACCGCTGCGTCGCTTCGCCAGTCGACGACCACGGCCAGCCCGACCAACAACACGCCGAGAACGAGCAGTCCGGTGGTTGCCATCCCGTTACGCGGGAGCTGGGCCACGCTGACCGCCAACGCGGCGCTGCCCACCAGCAGCAACGACCACACCGGCACCTTGAGCGCCGGGGGTATCGAGGTTGCATCGCGCGGATCGACCCGGCCCGCGGCTAGCACCATCGTTACCAGCAGAGCCATCGCCGCCGTCAGCATGGCCATGGCGCCAAACGCCCACCGCCACAGTCCTAGTTGTGCAAAGAGGCCACCCGTCGCCGGCCCGACGATCGTCGCGACGCCCCACATCGCCGACACGAGCGCGGATCCGCGAGTCCACAACGAGCGTGGCAGAGCGGCGTTGATCAGCGCATAGCCCAAGCCGGCGAGCAATCCGCCGGCGATCCCTTGGAGGGCACGCCCCGCTATCAGGACCTCCATCGTCGGCGCCGCCCCGCAGACCACACTGGCCACGCCGAAGAGGGCCAATCCCAACAGAAATGACCAGCGCGGGCCCAGGGCACGCAGCATCGAGTTGACCATGGTCGCCGCGACCACGGAGCCAACCAGATACAACGTGGTCACCCAGGCATACAGTCGGCCGCCGCCGATCTCGGCGATCGTGCTCGGCAGCAGACTGATCGTCAAAAACTCGTTGGTCGCGTACATCGCGACACCACCGGCCAGCACGGTGGAGGTCCCCAGATGGGTGGTCAGCAGCTCACGCCAGCTGCCGGCCGGGCTCACCGTGTCGGTCACAGCTACACCGTAGGGGGGAACTCGTGGTTGTGGTTGGCAGGTTACTTCAGACCGGCGGCATCCATCCCGCGCAGTTCCTTCTTGAGATCGGCGATCTCGTCACGGAATCGGGCCGCCAGCTCGAACTGTAATTCCCGCGCCGCAGCCATCATCTGCGCGGTGAGGTCCTTGATCAGGTCCGCCAGCTCCGCGCGCGGCATGCTCGAAGTGTCGCGGCCTTCGAACACGCCCGCGCTCACCGCCCGACCCGGCTCCCCCTGCGCTCTCCGGCCGCGGGAGGCATTGCGCGCCGAGCCGCCGACCGGGACGGCGTCGGCGGCTTCGGTATCGGCGGCCTCGCGATAGACCTGGTCGAGGATGTCGGCGATCTTTTTGCGCAGCGGTTGTGGGTCGATCCCGTTGGCCTCGTTGTAGGCGATCTGCTTGGCCCGCCGCCGTTCGGTCTCGTCGATGGCCTCCCTCATCGAGTCGGTGATGGTGTCGGCGTACATGTGTACTTCCCCCGACACGTTGCGAGCGGCGCGGCCGATGGTCTGGATGAGGCTGCGGGTGGACCGCAAAAACCCTTCCTTATCGGCGTCGAGAATCGCCACTAGCGAGACCTCGGGCAGGTCCAGGCCCTCGCGGAGCAGATTGATGCCGACCAGCACGTCGTACTCGCCGAGCCGTAGCTGGCGCAGCAGCTCCACCCGACGCAATGTGTCGACTTCGGAGTGCAGATAGCGCACCCGGATGCCCAGTTCCAGCAGGTAGTCGGTGAGGTCTTCGGCCATCTTCTTGGTCAGCGTCGTCACCAGCACCCGCTGGTCGGCCTCGGCCCGCCTGCGGATCTCACCGATCAGGTCGTCGATCTGCCCCTTGGTCGGCTTGACCACGACTTTGGGATCCACCAGGCCGGTAGGCCGAATCACCTGCTCGACGAACTCGCCTCCGGTCTGACTGAGTTCATAGGGCCCTGGGGTTGCCGACAGATATACCGTCTGCCCGATCCGGTCGGCGAACTCCTCCCATTGCAGCGGGCGGTTGTCCACCGCCGAGGGTAGCCGGAACCCGTACTCCACCAAGTTGCGCTTCCGTGAAATGTCGCCTTCGTACATGCCGCCGATCTGTGGGACGGTGACGTGAGACTCGTCGATGACCAGCAAGAAGTCCTCGGGAAAATAATCCAGCAGCGTGGCAGGGGCTGAGCCAGCGGGCCGTCCGTCGATGTGGCGAGAATAGTTCTCGATCCCCGAGCAAAATCCCACCTGGCGCATCATCTCGATGTCGTAGTTGGTGCGCATCCGCAACCGCTGCGCCTCCAGCAACTTGCCCTGCCTCTCGAGTTCGGCGAGCCGCTCGGCAAGCTCCTCCTCGATCGTGGAGATCGCCTGGGCCATCCGCTCCGGCCCGGCCACATAGTGGGTGGCCGGGAAGATCCGCAGCGACTCGACCTGGCGAATGACCTCCCCGGTCAACGGGTGCAGGTAATACAGCGCTTCGATCTCGTCGCCGAAGAACTCGATACGCACCGCCAGCTCTTCGTAGGAGGGAATGATCTCCACGGTGTCCCCGCGGACCCGAAACGAGCCACGGGTGAACGAAAGGTCGTTGCGGGTGTACTGCACGTCGACCAAAAGTCGCAGCAGTCCGTCCCGCGGCACCTCGGTGCCGACTCGCAACTCGACGGAGCGATCCAGATAGGACTGGGGGGTACCCAGGCCATAAATGCACGACACCGAAGCCACCACCACCACATCGCGCCGCGAAAGCAAGGCCGACGTGGCCGAGTGCCGCAGCCGCTCCACGTCGTCGTTGATCGAGCTGTCCTTCTCGATGTAGGTGTCCGTCTGCGCGATATACGCCTCCGGCTGGTAGTAGTCGTAGTACGACACAAAGTACTCGACCGCGTTGTGCGGCAACATTTCTCGCAGTTCATTCGCCAACTGCGCGGCCAGGGTCTTGTTCGGCGCCATGACCAGCGTGGGACGCTGCAGACGCTCGATCAGCCACGCCGTCGTCGCCGACTTACCGGTCCCGGTTGCGCCCAGCAGCACCACGTCGCGCTCACCCGCCCGGATCCGCCGCTCTAGCTCGTTGATCGCCGTCGGCTGATCTCCGGCGGGAGCGTGCGGGCTGACCACCTCGAAGCGGGCACCGGAGCGCACGACGTCATCAACGGCGCGGTATTCCGAATGGGCGACCGGAACATCTCCGGCGGGGTGCTCGGTGGCAAAGGCCATGACAACCAGGGTAGAACCCGCCACCGACAGGCCCGGCCGGGGCATGCACCCGGCGTGGGTTAGCACCGTGTCCCGACCGCTACCCGGCCACCCGCGCCGAACGACGGTAGAGTGACGCCATCCATCCACCCAAGCACGAGACGTTCGACCTGGTCGCCGGCACCAACACCGATCCGAAGGGCATTGTGCGTGCCGTCGATGAGTACACGGTGCACCCGTGGGGGCTCTACATGGCCCGGCCCACCCCCGGCCGGAGGCAGTTTCACTACCTCGAGTCCTGGCTACTGCCGTCCTTGGGGCTGCGAGCCACGATATTCCACTTCAACCCCGGCCATGAGCGAGACCACGACTACTACCTCGATGTCGGCGAATACCTACCGAGCCAAGCAGTGTGGCGTTCGGAAGATCACTACCTCGACATCGAGGTGCGCACTGGCAATGGGCTGCACCTGGCCGATGTCGACGAACTGCTCGACGCCGTCCGACACGGCCTGCTGACCTCGGATGTCGCCGAGCAAGCGGTACGCCGAGCGTTGAGCGCGGTCGATGGCCTGGCCCGCAATGGCTACGACCTGCCACGTTGGCTGGCTGCCCACGGCATGACGATCAGCTGGCACGGGCCTCGCTGAGCAGGCCGGGGAACCGACCTCAGCGAACTCCACCGGGACAAGGCGCTCAGTTAGGCCCGGCAGCCAAGCCGCAGTGTGGTGAGAACACCGGACCTGCTCGGGCTACTTCGGGTTCACGTCGGGCCCGCGGGCCACGCGACCGGCACGGCCGTCCCACGCTGTCGCGCGATATCAGACGGGCCGGGGCCGCCATCCGATTGAATCTGCCCAATCCCAGGCCCGCCGATAGGCATCGAGAAACCAGGGCTCCTTAACTGCGACATAGCGCTCGACGCCCCCGTCACCGAGCGCGGCGTGCTTTTCGGCTTCACGCTTGACCGCGAGATAGTCGGCGCGGACAGCTGGGTTGGCCGTCAACCAATCGACGAAGAGCAGGGCGAATTGCTGATTGGGCCAGCCATCCACCCGGATGTGCACATTGGTCGGCCGACCAGGATCCGCTGATCCATGAAACCTCTTGTGCCACAGCGCAGGACCGCCACTGTGGTCATAACGATCGATGACGCTGCGCGCGTCGGCCTTATCGTGGTCCATGGTGATCTGGTCGAGGCGCGGGTAGCCGATGGACAACAGCGACTCGACGAGTTCGTCTGCTACCTCTAGTGATTCGACGGTGATCTGAATGTCGATGACGTCCTTGGCCAGGAAATCGGGGTAGTGCGGCACGGCGGTCGACCCGATGTGGTCAACCCGTAACGCCCTGTGACCGCACACGGTTTTCAACCGGGCGATGATGCGTTTCGCCTGGTCCGGCCACGTCGGGTCGGACGGCACCAGCCGCGCCGGTGGCCGCGCGATCACGCGCGCGTTCACGTTGCGTGCGAACGGCAGAATCCGGCAATTCCACACCTCACGTGCCCGCTGGACCAAAACCTCTGGGCTGCTTGAATTGTCCAGCCAAACGTCGGCAACTGCCCGCCGTTGCTCGTCGGTGGCCTGAGCGGCAATTCTGGCCCGGGCGTCGGCTTCCGGCATGCCCCGCTGCTCAACTAGCCGTCGTACACGGACCTCGACATCGGCGTGCACCACCACCACCAACGGGAATAACGGGGCCAACCCCGATTCCACCAGCAACGGAATGTCCTCGACGATAACAGCGTCGTCTGGGACCGCCGCGAGAATCTCCGAACGTCGACGCGCCACCAACGGATGAACGATCCCGTTCAGCACGCCTCTTGCCTGGTCGTTCCGAAACGCCTTGGCTGCCAACGCCGGCCGATCCAGCGCCCCGTCCGGTCCCAAGATGTCAGCGCCAAAGGCACCAACCAGGGACGCCAAACCCTCGGTACCGGGCTCGACTACCTCACGGGCCAGCACATCGCCATCGACGACAACCCCGCCACATTCGGCGAAAGTTGTCGACAGCGCCGACTTCCCAGCGCCGATACCGCCGGTCAGCCCGATTCGCAGCATTGCCTGAACAGCGCCCCGGAGAAACTAAGCGTTGCCGGCGAGCTTTTCCCGTAGCGCGGCCAATTGGGCGTCGCTGGCCAGCGACCCGCCCGCGGCCTTCTCCTGCGGCGCACCGCTGCTCACCGACTCCGAACCGCCGTGCCCGTCTGCCTCGGCCGCGGCGAACTTCTCCATCTGCGTGGTGTGCATCTTGTGCCGACGCTCGGCTTCGGCATAGCGCGCTTCCCACTCGGCCCGCTGAGTGTCGAAACCTTCCATCCACTCGTTGGTGTCGGGGTCGAAGCCCTCGGGGAAGATGTAGTTGCCCTGCTCGTCATAGCTGTCAGCCATGCCGTACTTCGCCGGGTCGAACTCCTCGGTGTAGTCCTCGTTGGCCTGCTTGAGCGACAACGAGATGCGGCGCCGTTCCAGGTCGATGTCGATCACCTTGACCATCGCGTCGTCGCCGACACCCACCACCTGGTCGGGCACCTCGACGTGACGCTCGGCCAGCTCGGAGATGTGCACCAGGCCCTCGATGCCCTCCTCGACGCGAACGAACGCGCCAAACGGCACCAGCTTGGTGACCTTGCCCGGCACGATTTGGCCAATCGCATGGGTGCGGGCGAAGTGCCGCCAGGGGTCTTCCTGCGTTGCCTTCAGCGACAGCGAAACCCGCTCACGGTCCATGTCGACATCGAGAACCTCGACGGTGACCTCGTCACCAACCTGGACCACCTCGGACGGATGGTCAATGTGCTTCCAGGACAGCTCCGAAACATGCACCAGACCGTCCACACCGCCTAGGTCGACGAACGCGCCGAAGTTGACGATCGAGGAGACCACACCCTTGCGGATGGTGCCCTTCTGCAGCTGGTTGAGGAATTCGCTGCGCACCTCGGACTGGGTCTGCTCCAGCCAGGCGCGGCGGCTCAGCACCACATTGTTGCGGTTCTTGTCCAGCTCGATGATCTTGGCTTCGATCTCCTTGCCGATGTAGGGCTGCAGGTCGCGGACTCGCCGCATCTCGACCAGCGAGGCGGGCAGGAAGCCGCGCAGCCCGATGTCGAGGATCAGACCACCCTTGACCACCTCGATGACGGTGCCCTTAACGGCCTCATCCTTCTCCTTGAGCGCCTCGATGGTGCCCCAGGCGCGCTCGTACTGGGCGCGCTTCTTGGAGAGGATCAGGCGGCCCTCTTTGTCCTCCTTGGTGAGAACCAGGGCCTCAACCTCATCGCCGACGGAAACGACCTCATTGGGGTCGACGTCGTGCTTGATGGAGAGTTCTCGGGCGGGGATGACCCCTTCGGTCTTGTAGCCGATATCGAGGAGCACCTCGTCCCGGTCCACTTTGACGATCGTGCCTTCGACGATGTCGCCATCGTTGAAGTACTTGATCGTTTTGTCTATTGCTGCGAGAAAGTCCTCGGCAGAGCCAATGTCGTTGACGGCTACTTGCGGCGAGGTGACGGCGGGACTCGGCATATTGTTGGGTTGCTCCGGACAGGGTTAGGTCGTAGGGACAGTTGGTATTGGTTGCGACCCGCCATCAAGCACCGACGGGCATCTGTCGAGGCTACTCGACAGTGGACATGCTGGACAAACTCGGTTGTCGGTGACCGAGTGTAGACGCCGGGGTGTTCCCGCCGACGGACGGGTCCTGGTGGAGTCCACCTGGGGACCCGGGCAGGCGCGGGCCAGCACACGGGTGCGGTCGCCGGATCACCCCGATCACCGGCGCCCGACGGCCATCAACCACCGATAGTTTTTCCGCGAATTCACCCAACGTTCACCGCCCCGCTCGGCCCCCTCGGCCGCAACAATACTTGCAATGAATTCTGCGAATTCAGTGATCAGAATTTGGCAACTAATACCACTCCGAGAACCAGGAATGCACCGCCGAGAGCCCGCCATACGGTAATCGGGTGCGCATCGACACGAAGCCAACCGAAATGATCAATCAGCAACGACATTATGAGGGCCGCCGTCACCGTGAACCCGATAAACGTTCCCGCGCCAACCCTGTTCACCAATGTCAGACCGGCGTATACCTGAACGGCACCAACGAGGCCACCAACAACGGCCCACCAGGGCATTGTGGCGATGTCTTTAGTGGTCGGCAACGGATTCGGCATGATCAGGAAGGCGCCGATGAAGAACAACGTAATCAGCGCAAATGATATCGCCGAGGCCAGCCATGGGTTGATCATATGTTTGTAAAGTTGACCATTCATTGCCGCCCCGCATGTCTGAAGTGCGCCGCCTAGGATAATGAATGGGATAATCCAGCCTGCGGTCATCTCTCTCCTTATTCGCTGCACTACTCGGCTGCCTACAGTCGTCGAATTCCTCGGGCAAGACTAGGACATCACGATCGAAGGCGCCTCGCGACAAGACCGCCGGCCCGTGCTCTCAGTGTGCCGCCGAGTCCCAGCTGCGGCCGTAGCCAACCGATACGTCCAGCGGGACGTCCAGCGGGTAGGCGCCACCCATCTTGTCGCGCACTAAGGCCTCGACCTGCTCCCGTTCGCCGGCCGCGATTTCAAACAACAGTTCGTCGTGGACCTGTAACAGCATCCGGGATTTCAACCCAGATGCCTTTAGCGCCTTGTCGACTTCGAGCATCGCTACCTTGATGATGTCGGCCGCGCTGCCCTGGATCGGGGCGTTCAGTGCCGCGCGCTCGGCCGCCTCCCGCACCTGGCGATTGCTGCTGTCTAGCTCTGGCAGGTATCGCCGGCGGCCCAGGACGGTCGAGGTGTAGCCGTCCTTGCGGGCCTGCTCCACGACGGAATTCAGGTAGTCGCGCACCCCGCCGAATCGGGCGAAGTATTGGTCCATCTGGACCTTGGCCTCCTCGGTGGAGATCTTGAGCTGAGCGGCCAGCCCGTAGGCGCTCAGACCATAGGCCAGCCCATACGACATCGCCTTAACGCGTCGCCGCAATTCACCGGTGACCTCGTCGATCGGCACATTGAATGCGCGCGACGCCACAAACGAGTGCAGGTCCTCGCCGGTATTGAACGCTTCGATCAGACCCTCGTCTTGCGACAAGTGCGCCATGATCCGCATCTCGATCTGGCTGTAGTCGGCGGTCATCAACTCGGTGTATCCGTCCCCCACGACGAACGCGTCGCGAATCTGGCGACCGGCGTCGGTGCGGATCGGAATGTTCTGCAGGTTGGGTTCGGTCGAGGAAAGCCGGCCGGTGGCCGCGATCGTCTGGTTGAACGTGGTGTGGATTCGCCCGTCGCCGGCCACCGAGTTCAGCAAGCCGTCAACGGTGACTTTCAACCGGGTGACGTCGCGGTGGGCCAGCAGATGCTGAAGAAACGGGTGTCCGGTCTTGTCGAACAACGACTGCAGCGCGTCGGCGTCGGTGGTGTAGCCGGTCTTCGTCCGCTTGGTCTTCGGCATCCCAAGCTCGTCGAACAACACCACCTGCAGCTGTTTGGGTGATCCCAAATTGATCTGCTTGCCGATTACGGCATACGCGGCCTCGGCCGCGTCGCGAATCTGGTCGCCGAACTGGCTTTGCAGCTCCGTCAGCAGCCGTAAGTCGACAGCGATACCGGCGGCTTCCATGCCTGCTAGTACCCGCTGAACCGGCAATTCCATCTCACCTAGCAAGGCGGTGGAGGCGATGCGGACCAGCTCGGCGTCCAGCGCGTCGGCCAGGTCAGTAACCGCCCGGGCCCGCAGGATCAGTGTTTGGATTGCCTGCACGTCAGTATCGTCGTCAAGAAGTGAAAGCTGTTGTTGTTCAGGCGTTTCCGCCCGCAGCTCGCGTCGCAGGTAGCGCAGCGAAAGATCGTCGAGGGTAAAGCTGCGCTGACCCGGCCGGACCAGGTAGGCCGCCAGCGCCGTATCGGAGGCCACGCCCGCAAGCGTCCAACCCCGCCCCCCCAGGTCGTGCATAGCCAGCTTCGCCTCATGCAGGGCTTTGGGTTTCGCCGGGTCGGCCAACCAATCCGCCAACGCTGCGTCGTCCTCGGGAGTCACCGTGCTGGTATCGACGTAGCCGCCCTCCCCGTCAGCGGCCGCAATAGCCACGGCAGTCGCATCCCCACCGTAGGGCTGATGAGTGCCCATGACCGTAAGGCCGGAGCGGCGCCCGTCGCTGGCGTGCTCGGCGAGCCACTGCGCCACCGAGCCGGACTCCAGTGCCCCGCCGCGAACGTCGAACCCCTGGTCAACCTCGGGTTCTACGGCCGCCAACGTGTCGAACAGCCGGTCGCGCAACACCCGGAACTCCAGGTCGTCGAAGAGCCGGTGGATGTGGTCGCGGTCCCAGGGCTGCAGCCGCAGCGCGTCCGGCGTTTGTGCCAGTGGGACGTCGCGCACCAGCTCGGTGAGGTCACGATTGAGGACGACATTGGCCACGTGCGCCCGCAACGCGTCGCCAACCTTGCCGCGCACCGAGTCGATGTTGTCGACCAGCGACTTCAGCGATCCGTACTCGATGATCCACTTCGACGCTGTTTTCTCGCCCACCCCCGGAATGCCGGGCAAGTTGTCGCTGGGGTCACCGCGCAGCGCGGCGAAATCCGGATACTGACTCGGCGTGAGCCCGTATTTCTCGACGACAGCCTCGGGGGTGAAGCGGGTGAGTTCACTGACCCCCTTGCGCGGGTACAACACGGTCACGTCATCGCTGACCAGCTGCAATGAGTCCCGGTCGCCGGTAATGACCAGCACCCGATAGCCCTCGCGTTCGGCCTGGGTGGCCAACGTCGCGATGATGTCGTCGGCCTCGAACCCCGGTTCAGCGAGCACCGTGATGCCCAGCGCGCCTAGGACTTCCTTGGTGATGTCGATCTGTCCGTGAAATTCGTCGGGCGTCGCTGACCGGTTGGCCTTGTAGTCCGGGTAGCGCTCCGCGCGGAAAGTCTTTCTGGATACATCGAACGCCGCGGCGATATGCGATGGTGCTTCGTCGCGTAGCAGGTTGATCAGCATCGCGGTGAACCCGTAAACGGCGTTGGTGGTCAACCCGCCGCGGGTCTTGAAGTTCTCCGCAGGCAGTGCGTAGAACGCACGGAACGCCAGCGAATTGCCGTCCAGCAACATCAGTGTCGGCTGGGCTTGATCCTGGCTGGACTTAGCGGCAGTAGTCACGGCACTCACGGCACACACTCTATGCACCCGGTGCGACGGGCCGTGCGCCCGAACCGGGCCCACCACAGCTTCGGGCAAAACTGCAACACGTTTCAGTTTTGCGGCACCGCTGGGTAGGCTGGCACGGTGCCAGAGGTCACCAATCAAGAACCCGCCATTACCGGATGGTTCGCCACCGACGACGCCGGCAATCCCCATCTGATCGGCAGCAAGTGCCCCGGATGCGGTACCTACGTGTTTCCGCCCCGCAAAAACAATTGCCCCAACCCCGCTTGCGCGGGCGATGCACTAGAGCCCGTTGCCTTGTCGAACCGGGGAAAGTTGTGGAGCTACACGGAAAACCGGTACGCACCGCCACCGCCGTATCCCACGCAGGATCCCTTTGAACCGTTCGCGGTTGCCGCAGTGGAACTCGCCGAAGAAGGGCTGATCGTGCTGGGCAAGGTGGTTGACGGCACGCTGGCTACGGATCTGAAGGTGGGTATGGAGATGGAGCTGACCATCATGCCGTTGTTCACCGACGACGAGGGCGTCGAGCGCATGGTCTACGCGTGGAGGATCGCATGAGTACCCCCGAGCCGCTCTACATTCTCGGCGCCGGAATGCACCCATGGGGCAAATGGGGTAACGACTTCACCGAGTACGGAGTGGTCGCCGCCCGCGCCGCCCTGCGCGAGGCCGGCCTGGACTGGCCCCAGATCCAGCTAGTGGCTGGCGCAGACACCATCCGCAATGGCTATCCGGGCTTTGTCGCGGGCGCCACGTTCGCACAGAAACTCGGCTGGAACGGCGTACCGGTCAGCTCGAGTTACGCGGCGTGTGCCAGCGGTTCGCAGGCGCTACAGAGTGCCCGTGCCCAGATCCTGGCCGGGTTCTGCGACGTCGCACTCGTCATTGGCGCCGACACCACCCCCAAGGGCTTTTTCGCCCCGGTAGGCGGTGAGCGAAAGAGCGACCCCGATTGGCAACGATTCCACCTGATCGGGGCCACCAATCCGGTGTATTTCGCGCTGCTGGCCCGGCGCCGGATGGACCTCTACGGCGCCACCCTCGAGGACTTCGCCCGAGTGAAGGTCAAGAACTCTCGACATGGGCTGCAGAACCCGAATGCCCGCTACCGCAAAGAGGTATCGGTCGAGGACGTGCTGGCTAGCCAGGTGGTGGCCGAGCCGTTGCGCTTGCTGGATATCTGCGCCACCTCTGACGGTGCCGCGGCGCTGGTCGTAGCCAGCGCAAAGTTTGCCCGCGAGCACTGCGGCTCACTCGATGGGGTGCCCTCGGTGCGGGCAGTCAGCACTGTGACCCCGCGCTATCCGCAACACCTGCCCGAATTACCGGATATCGCAACCGATTCCACCGCAGCGGTGGCCGCACCCGGCCGGGTCTTCAAAGATCAGATCCTGGACGCGGCCTACGCCGAAGCCGGTATCGGGCCGGAAGATCTGAGCTTGGCCGAGGTGTACGACCTATCCACCGCGTTGGAACTCGACTGGTATGAACATCTAGGACTGTGTCCCAAGGGCTCGGCGGAGGAGCTGCTGCGCAGCGGCGCGACCACGCTCGGCGGCAAGGTCCCGGTAAATCCATCCGGCGGGCTGGCGTGCTTCGGTGAAGCGATCCCCGCCCAGGCCATCGCTCAGGTCTGCGAGCTGACGTGGCAGCTGCGCGGTCAGGCCACCGGCCGGCAGGTGGAAGGGGCGCGGGTGGGCGTGACCGCCAATCAGGGCCTATTCGGGCACGGCTCATCGGTGATCGTGGCCCGCTAGGCGCGGGTGCGCCGCCATTTTCGCCGAGATCGACGTTTTGCAGGTCGCCTCTCGCACTTTGTCTGCCAAACGTCGATCTCGCGCACCCTGTGCGGGACGCCCCGTCCCGGGCTAGGCGTCGTTGGGCGGGTCCAGGGTTTCCAAGACCACCTCGGCCACCCGCTTCATGGTGGTCCGGCGATCCATGGCCGCCCGCTGAATCCACTTGAACGCCTCCGGCTCGGTCATGCCCTGCTTGGCCTGCAGCAAGCCCTTGGCACGTTCGACCAGCTTGCGGGTTTCCAGGCGGTCGGACAGCGTGGCAACCTCGTTTTCCAGCGCCGTGATCTCTCGGAAACGGCTGACCGCCAGTTCGATGGCCGGAATCAGGTCGCTCACGGTGAACGGCTTCACCAGGTACGCCATCGCTCCGGCGTCCCGAGCACGTTCGACCAGGTCGCGCTGACTGAACGCGGTGAGCACCACGATTGGGGCGATGCGCTTGCTGGCGATCTCAGACGCAGCGTCGATCCCATCCCGGCGGGGCATCTTCACGTCCATGATCACCAGATCAGGCCTGTGCAGCTCGGCCAATTCGACGGCCTCTTGGCCATCCCCGGCTTCCCCGACGATGTCGTACCCCTCCTCCCGCAGCATCTCGGCCAAGTCCATGCGGATGAGCGCTTCGTCTTCCGCGATCAGAACTCGGCGTGTCGGCACAGCGGCGGCGGCGTCGGTGGTGGGGCCGGTCATGACGGATATTGTGTCGTGGCGGGCCGCGATCAGGAACCTTGGGGGGGCGGTGAGTCGGGATGACGACACGAATCCTCTATGGTTGGAAGCTCCTCTAAGGTAGTACCGCGAAGCCGGAACGCTGCACGCCCTCGTATCCCAACTGGCAGAGGAAACGGATTCAAAACCCGTACAGTGTGAGTTCGAATCTCACCGAGGGCACCAGGACAACCTGCGGGTAGCGACGCTGCCCGCAAGCCCGGACATCGCCGTCACGCTGCGTAAACCGGAAGCTCGCCGGTAGGCTTTGAGCCGTGGCGGCGAAGAAGTACGGGGGCCCACGCAGGCGGTGCGACAGCTCGCTCAGCCTGGACTCCGTTGCGGCCGTGCGAGAGCAAACCCGCGACCTGAATTTGCACTACGCACACAGTGCGGCGCGACGGGCCAGGGTGCTCAGCATCGCAGCCTGGCTGGCAGTGATGGTCAGCGCGAGCTTCGTTGTGGTGCAACTTTTTACCGGGGCATGGATCTGGCCCATTTCGTGGATCAACATTGCCGCCGCCGCGGTCTTCGCGATCGTCCCGATGCTGCACCGCTTCGGTGAGCTGGTAGCGCCACTGACTTTTGTGGCCGCGGCCTATATTTCGGTCTTCGCCAGCTGCTGGGGCATCGGCACGGGGTCCGGTGCTCAGCTGTTCTTCCTAGTCGGCGCTTGTCTGGTGGTCCTGGTGCTCGGCATCGAGCACATCGTGCTGGCCAGTGGTCTGGCCGCCCTGGCCGCAGGCTTGATCATCACAGTGGAGTTCGTGGTCCCACGCAACACCGGGTTGGAGCCGGCCTGGGTACAGTCGGTGGGCTTCGTCATCACCACCATTTCTGCCTGCGTCGTGGTGGTGGTGACCGTGTGGTTTGCCCTGCGCGACACCGCGCTGGCCGAAGCGATCATGGAAGGCCAGTACGACCGTTCCGAGGCGCTGCTGGCCAACATGCTCCCAGTGAGCATCGCCGAGCGTCTCAAGGACCCCGGCCGACACGTGATTGCCGACAAGTACGACGAGGCCTCGGTGTTGTTCGCCGACATAGTCGGCTTCACCGAGCGGGCAAGTAGCACCGCGCCGGGTGACCTCGTCCGATTCCTGGACCGCCTTTACAGCGCGTTCGACGAATTGGTGGACAAGCACCAGCTAGAGAAAATCAAGGTCAGCGGTGACTCCTACATGGTCGTCAGCGGTGTGCCGCGGCCTCGGCCCGACCATGCGCAGGCGCTAGCGGACTTTGCGCTCGACATGGTCAACGCCGCCGCCGGACTGAAAGACCCCCACGGTCGTTCGGTGCCCCTGCGGGTTGGCCTGGCCACCGGCCCGGTCGTCGCGGGCGTGGTGGGTTCACGCCGGTTTTTCTATGACGTGTGGGGCGACGCGGTCAACGTCGCATCACGGATGGAGTCCACCGACTCGGTGGGGAAGATCCAGGTGCCCGACGACATCTACGAGCACCTCAAGGCCGACTTTGTTTTGCAGGAACGCGGGCACATCAACGTCAAGGGGAAGGGTGTCATGCGCACCTGGTACCTGATCGGCCGAAAGTCCGTCGAGAAACCCTCTGAGGCGCATGCCGAGGAACCGACCACGGCCCGCGTCTGAGGTCCGACACACCCGCCGGGCGTTTTGGGCACACCCCTTTGCCAGAACCGTCACATGTGTAACACTGCGCCCATGGAAACCCCACCTGTCTCAGGCCCTGTCCCAAGCTTGTTGCCGCATCTGTGGAAGTCGACGCTGGTATCGGGAATCCTGTCGCTGATCCTCGGCGTCCTGATACTGGTCTGGCCGGGAATTTCGGTCCTGGTTGCCGCGGTCGCATTTGGCGTCTACCTGGTATTCACCGGGATTGCGCAGGTTATGTTCGCCTTCAGCCTGCATGTCTCGGCGGGCAGTCGGATCCTGTTGTTCATCAGCGGGGCGGCTTCGCTGATCCTGGCGGTGCTGGCTTTTCGACACTTCGGAAACGCCGTATTGCTGCTGGCCATCTGGATCGGCATCGGGTTCATCTTCCGCGGGGTCGCCACCACCGTTTCGGCTATTAGCGACCCGACGCTGCCCGGCCGCGGATGGTCGATCTTTATCGGGGTGATCAGCCTGATCGCCGGCGTCGTGGTGATGGGCGCACCGTTCGAGTCGATCATTACCCTGGCGATCGTTGTGGGCATCTGGTTGGTGGTGATCGGCACGTTCGAGATCGTGTCGTCGTTCGGCATTCGCAAGGCCGTGGACTCGCTGCGCCGATAGACCCACGGGCGCGCTGATTGACGGTAGCGGCGACGCTACCTCGGTTACTACACTTCGTCGTAGCACGCTATGACGGCCCGCAAGCTCCGGAGATGACAGATGAATGTCGTCGATATTTCGCGTTGGCAGTTCGGTATCACCACCGTCTACCACTTCATCTTCGTTCCGCTCACCATCGGCCTTGCTCCGCTGATCGCCATCATGCAGACGGCATGGGTGATCACCGATAACACCGCCTGGTATCGCCTGACCAAGTTCTTCGGGAAGCTGTTCCTGATCAACTTCGCCATCGGCGTGGCTACCGGAATCGTGCAGGAATTTCAGTTCGGAATGAACTGGAGCGAGTATTCGAAGTTCGTCGGCGATATCTTCGGTGCCCCGCTGGCGATGGAAGGCCTGATGGCTTTCTTCTTCGAATCCACATTCCTCGGACTATGGATCTTCGGCTGGAGCAGGCTGCCCCGGCTGATGCACCTGGCCTGCATCTGGATCGTCGCGATCGCGGTGAACGTGTCCGCGTTCTTCATCATCTCAGCGAATTCGTTCATGCAGCACCCGGTGGGAGCGCACTACAACCCGGCGACCAGCCGCGCCGAGTTGACCAGTATTACCGCGCTGCTTACCAACAACACTGCAATAGCTGCGTTTTCGCACACGGTTCTGGGCTCATTGCTGACCGCGGGGACCTTCGTCGCCGCCGTCAGCGCCTGGTGGCTGGTACGTTCCAAGACCGCCCCCGTCGGGCCCGGCACCCGGGCCATGTATCGCCCGGCGACCATTCTGGGCTGTTGGGTTGTGCTGGTAGCCACGGTCGGGCTGTTCTTCACCGGCGACCATCAGGGCAAGCTGATGTTTCGGCAGCAGCCGATGAAGATGGCTTCGGCGGAGTCGCTCTGCGACACTCAAACCGATCCAAACTTCTCCATCCTGACCGTTGGCCGGCAAAACAACTGCGACGGCCTCACGCGTGTCATCGAGGTGCCCTACGTCCTGCCATTCCTTGCCGAGGGCCGCATGTCCGATGTGACGTTGCAGGGCGTTCGTAATCTGCAGCGGGACTACCAACAACGATTCGGTCCCAATGACTACCGGCCCAACCTGTTCGTCACCTACTGGTCGTTTCGCGCCATGATCGGATTACTCGCGATCCCGGTTCTCTTCGCATTACTTGCCCTGTGGCTGACCCGCGGCGGACGAATTCCCCACCAGCGTTGGTTCGCCTGGATTGCGCTCCTGACCATTCCCGCCCCGTTCTTGGCCAACAGCGCGGGATGGGTGTTTACCGAGATGGGCCGTCAACCCTGGATCGTGGTGCCTAACCCGACCGGTGACCAGCAGGTCCGATTCACCGTCTGGGCGGCGGTATCGGACCATCCCCCCGGCTTCGTAGTCACCTCTTTGGTGACGTTGACGCTGGTCTACGCGCTGCTCGCAATCATCTGGTGCTGGCTGCTCAAGCGCTACATCGTCGAGGGTCCGCAGGAACACGACGCCGAACCGGCCGCACCCAAGGCCACCGACGACGACGAAGTAGCACCGCTGTCGTTCGCCTACTGATGCCGACCGACCCCGGAAGGAGATGACCGGTGGGACTCCAACAACTGTGGTTCGCTGTCATCGGGATGCTCTTCCTCGGTTTCTTGATCCTCGAGGGTTTTGACTTCGGGGTGGGGATGCTGATGCAGCCGTTCGCCCATTTCGGCACCGGCGATCCCGAGATCCATCGGCGCACGGTGCTGAACACCATCGGCCCGGTGTGGGACGGCAACGAGGTCTGGCTGCTCACGGCCGGCGCCGGAATGTTCGCCGCATTTCCCGGCTGGTATGCGACCGTCTTCTCCACGTTGTACCTGCCGCTGTTGGCCATCCTGTTCGGCATGATCCTGCGCGCTGTGGCGATCGAGTGGCGAGGCAAGATCGACGACCCAAAATGGCGGGGCTGGGCGGATTTCGGTATCGCGGCCGGGTCCTGGCTGCCGGCGGTGTTGTGGGGCGTGGCATTTGCCGTCCTGGTGCGGGGCCTGCCCGTCGACGCCGGCGGTCACGTCCACGCCTCGATCGGCGACATACTCAACGCCTATACCCTGCTGGGCGGGTTGGCCACCGCCGGGCTGTTTCTGCTGTACGGCGCGGTGTTCGTCGCGTTGAAGACCGCCGGCCAGATCCGAGACGACGCGTACCGGTTCGCCGTCTGGTTGTCGTTTCCGGTCACGGCACTGGTTGCCGGATTCGGAGTTTGGACCCAACTGGTCTACGGCAAGCAATGGACCTGGGCGGTGCTAGGGGTCGCGGTGGTGGCTCAATTGGCGGCGGTGCTACTGGTATGGAGCCGGGTGTCCGATGGCTGGTCCTTCGTGTGCGTCGCCCTGGTGGTCGCCGCCGTCGTGGTCCTCGTGTTCGGCGTGCTGTACCCGAACCTGGTGCCGTCGACGCTGAATGAGCGCTGGAACCTGACAATCTACAACGCCTCGTCGACCCCGTACACCTTGAAGATCATGACCTGGGTCACGGCGTTGTTTGCGCCACTGACCGTGGTCTACCAGGCGTGGACGTATTGGGTTTTCCGGCAACGGATCTCCGCTGAACGAATACCTCCGCCGATCGGTCTGGCGAGGCGCCCGTCCTGACCGCGAAGCAGAAGTACAGCAGGGCGCCGCTGGACCCGAGGCTGTGGCGCGCCTCGGCGGCATTGCGGCGCTATGTGGTCGCCTCGGTGGCTTGTGGTGTCGTGATCTCCGGCTGCGCCATCGGCTCAGCCATCGTGCTGGCCAGCATCGTTGCGGATGTCGTCAGCGATCAATCGACGCAATGCTTGCGCCGGTGGCTCGGATCGTTGTCAATCTTGTTGGTGCTGTGGGTCTTGCGGGCAGTGACGCACTGGCTGCAAGCGCGCATGAGCCAACGTGGGGCTACTGCGGTGATCGCCGATCTCAGCGTTCAGGTGCTGACGGCGGTGACAGCGCGACAGCCTCGCGAGACGACCGCACACCGTGATGCCGCAGCCGTAGTGGTCACCCGTGGCCTCGACGGTTTGCGGCCCTATTTCACCGGCTATCTGCCCACCCTTCTCCTCGCCGCGATTCTGACCCCGGCCACCGTCGCGGTAATCGCCTGTTACGACCTGAAATCGACGGCGATCGTGGCGATCACGCTGCCGTTGATACCCATCTTCATGGTGCTGATCGGGCTGGCCACCGCGGAGCGATCGGCCGCGTCGCTGACCGCCATGGCAACCCTGCAGGCTCGGTTGCTGGACCTAATCGCCGGGATCCCCACGCTCAGGGCATTGGGCCGCGCCTCGGGGCCACAGCATCGCATCGCCGAACTCAGTGCCGCACATCGCCGTTCCGCGATGGCCACCCTACGGGTCGCCTTCCTGTCAGCCCTGGTGCTCGAATTGCTGGCCACGCTGGGCGTCGCCATGGTTGCAGTCAGCATCGGCCTGCGACTGGTGTTCGGTGAGATGGGCTTGACCGCCGGCCTGACGGTGCTGCTGTTGGCTCCAGACGTCTACTGGCCGCTGCGCCGCATCGGCGTGGAATTCCATGCCGCCCAGGACGGGAGAAGCGCCGCCGACCGGGCGTTTGCTCTTATCGGCAAACCAGCAGCGATGAGGACGGGCAAACTGGCGGTGACCGGCCGGGGCGCACAGATTCGCCTGGAAAGGCTCAGCGTGGCGGGGCGAGACGGCCAATCGCCGGATGACTTGAGCGCGGTGCTCGAACCGACTCGGGTGACGGTGTTGACCGGGCGGAACGGTGCGGGCAAGAGCACCACAATGCAGGTGATCGCCGGGCTCACCGCTCCCTCATCGGGGCGGGTCACAGTCGCCGGGACCGACCTTCGCCAGCTGGCGTTGACCGACTGGTGGCGCCAGCTGTCCTGGTTGCCCCAACGCCCGGTTCTGGTACCGGGAACAGTCCGCGCCAACCTGGTCCTACTGGGCGACCTCCCTGATCTTGCCAGTGCGTGTGCAGC
This sequence comes from Mycobacterium basiliense, assembly GCF_900292015.1. NCBI lineage: Bacteria > Bacillati > Actinomycetota > Actinomycetes > Mycobacteriales > Mycobacteriaceae > Mycobacterium > Mycobacterium basiliense. The sequence goes on along the minus strand of NZ_LR130759.1, from coordinate 2,533,405 downwards.
AGCAGGATTCGACGAGGTCATTGCTGAGCTACCCAACGGGTTGGATACCGTTCTCGGCCGCGACGGTGTCGGCCTGTCGCTGGGGCAACGGCAACGCCTGGCGTTGGCCCGGACCCTCGGCTCTCCTGCCCCGGTGCTGTTGCTGGACGAGCCCACCGCGCACCTGGACAGTCACACCGAGAACCACGTGTTGCGAGCCATCGTCGAACGGGCCCGCGCCGGCGCCACCGTCGTAGTCATCGGCCATCGCGAGCCAGTCGTCGCCATTGCCGACCGTGTCGTGGAAGTCACGTCCGACCGGCAGGTGTCCTATGCGCCGAGCTGATCCGCTCCTTGTTGCGGCCGAGTTGCTGAGCCTTCGGCTGCCCCGCATCGCCACCGCAGTGGCGCTTGGGGTGCTGTCATTGGGCAGCGCGCTGGCATTGGCGGGCATCTCGGCGTGGCTGATCACCCGCGCATCACAGATGCCGCCGGTCCTCGATTTGTCCATCGCGGTCGTAGCGGTGCGAACATTCGCAATCTCGCGGGGCGTCTTGCACTATTGCGAGCGACTTGCCAGCCACGACACCGCACTTCGCGCCGCGGGCTCTGCCCGGACACAGATCTATCTCCGATTGGCGGCGGGGCCTGCCGCCGATGCCGTCCGGCTTCCCAGCGGCGACCTGGTGGCGCGGGTGGGCGCCGACGTTGACGCACTGGCCGACGTAGTGGTGCGCGCCCTGGTACCTATCGGCGTCGCCGCTGTGCTGGCGCCGGCCGCGACTGTTGCAGTCGGATTCATCTCCCTGCCCGCCGCTGCGGTCCTAGCGATCTGCCTGATCGTCGCGGGAGTTGTCGCGCCTTGGTTTGCCGGCCGGGCGGCGGCAACGCACGAAGCCCTCGCCCACCAGCATCATGTCGAACGCGACACGTCGGCATTGGTGGCCCTCGAACACGCACCCGAACTTCGCGTCGCCGGTGTCTTGCCCAGCGTCATCGCCGACTCTCGACGGCAACAGCATGCCTGGGGTGACGCCGTCGACACCGCGGCACGACCGGCGGCAATCGCCGAGGCCATACCGACCGCCGCAATCGGGTTCAGCGTGCTCGGCGCGGTGGTGGCCGGGATCGGCCTGGCGCCCGCGGTCGCGCCAACGACACTGGCCGTCCTAATGTTGTTGCCGCTGTCCGCTTTCGAGGCAACGAATGCGCTCCCGGCCGCCGCGGTTCAGCTGACCCGATCACGCATCGCCGCGCGGCGCCTGATCGACCTCGCTCGACGAGATGGCCGGCCGGCAGCGGCTACGCTCGCGCCACACCCGCCGGTGGCCGGCCGGCTCACCGCCGATGTGTCATGCGGCCACTCGATGGCGCAACGAATTCGGGCGACGATTGACCTGGCACCGGGCGCGCGGATCGCCGTGACGGGTCCCAGCGGCGCCGGCAAGACGACATTGTTGATGACGCTGGCTGGACTGCTGCCGCCGCTGTGTGGGCAGGTGCTGCTGGACGAAACGGATCTCGAACGCATCGATGAATCCGAATTGCGCCGCGGTATAGGATTTTTCGCTGAAGATGCGCATATCTTCGCCACCACCGTGCGGGACAATTTGCTGGTTGTCCGGGGCGATCTCGACGATGGCGAGCTGGCCGATGCGCTGGAGCGAGTCGGCCTGGGCGGCTGGCTGGCCGGCTTGCCTGAAGGTCTTTCGACCGTGTTGAGCGGTGGCGCGCAGGCGGTCTCGGCCGGCCAGCGCAGACGGCTACTACTGGCAAGAGCGGTGCTGTCCCCCGCCCCAATCGTGCTGCTTGACGAACCCACCGAGCACCTCGACTCCGTGGACGCCGATTACATCTTGCGCGATCTGTTATCTCCACGTGCTGGTCAAATTCTGGGACCCAGAACAGTCGTGGTGGCCACTCACCACCTGCCCGTGGGGGTATCGCCCAAAGACCTGGGGTGTGTCGAACTCCCGATCGTCAAAGGTGCCGACGACGCGGCACGAACTCCAGTGAGAGCAGCACCACCATCAAGGGCATGACCTGCGTCAGTGAGACCAGCACATAGCGCCGCTCATCAAGCGCGTGGAACTTGCCGAGGTACCGGTACAACGACTCCAACGAGATGAGTGGGTCAAGGAAATGGATCAGCACATAGAAGAGGCGCTGCAGCCGGTTTCTCGTCTGTTGATCGAAGATCTCCGGAAATGCCGCAAATGCAAGCGATAGCCTTTGCGCCCCAGCGTCTTTAGCTGCGGCAATCATGTCGACGCTGAGCCGTTCATCGATTCCATTCGGGGCTCCACGGCGGCGCCACGGCACGTCCAGGGAAAAATCGCTGCCGCCACCGGCGGTGGTAAACCGGTCGAAGCCCTGTACCTGCCCCGAGGCATCCCTGGCGATAATTAGCCGCACCCCTGGGTCTCTGCCTTCCAACACGCCGTCCAGGCTCATGCAAAAGCCGCGATCGGTTCGGGCCCCTTTGGGTGATGCCAGCAACACCTCGGTCAGCTCGGCTCGCTGCCGGTCGCTAAGTTCTTGCTCGGCAACGATCTCGGTGGTTATGCCGCCGTTGTGAGTGCGCTGCACGGCCTGGCGCAGATTTCGGAATTTGCGGCCCACCAGGTTGAAGGTGGGCACGTCGATGACGACGTCTCGCCCGATCGGTATCGTGCGCAGGGATTGACCAACCACCGCCCGGTCAGTCCACAGATCGAGGCGCCGCTCGCTGCAGCCCAGCACAACAATCCGCCAGCCGTGGGTGTGACACATCCCGGCGAAGTCTGCTACCAGCTGAGGAAACTGCGTTTCATCACCGATGGGGTCGCCGGCAACGACTGCAAAACCCATCCGCGTCCGGTATGCCAGCGCCGCTGTGCCGGCCGTGCTGAAGTAGGTGCATTTGCCCGCCTGCATCGCAAACGGCGCCAGTGGGTCCGCGCTGGTCGTGTTGATCAATGCCCATACTCGGGGCAGGTCCTCGGGTCGTGGATGGGACGACGTCGGCCACATCAGCACCATTCCCGACCCGGCGATCAGCGCCTCACCCACCAGGTCGAACGACAGCACGTGCAGGCCCAACCCAGCCACCAGGAAGAAGGCGGCCGCTGTCGCATGCATCGCCGTCACGGGGCGCCCCAGGAAGATACCGCGCGCGATCAATGCCACCGCCGCCAGAATCGTCAGCGACCAACTCAGCCGCCCAGTGGCCTGCCAATCCTCGTGCCGATAGTTGTCGGCCAGCAGCGCGATGAGCCAGCATGCGGCGCAAAATACGGCCAAGGCCCCTACGAAGCGGGCGGTGAACGAATCGAGATGAACAACGACGCGTTCGCGTGCGCGAACGCTCGACACAACGTCGACCAACGACTCTTTCACACCCACCTCCCAACCGATTGCCGATCGGCCGCGCCACCCACTACCAGGAACGTTACGCCTCGATAGGGGCGCGTCGTGCCGGTAATGGAGCGACTAGCGCACGTGTATCCGGATTATCGGCGAGCGGCGGGAAAGTATTTCAGAACGCCTTCTTGCACCACGGTCGCAATGACTTGACCGGAGCGATCAAAGAAGTGCCCCGTGCCTAGCCCGCGTGAATCCGCAGCCACCGGCGAGGATGTGGAATACAGGACCCAATCACCGAAATCCACCTGGCGGTGGAACCACACCGAATGGTTGGCCGAAGCCGCGAAAATGCGGTCAAATCCCCAAGACAGGCCGTGCGTGGTAATCACCGAGTCCAGAACGGTGGTATCCGAGGAATACAACATCGTGGCGGTGTGCAGAACCGGATCGTCGGGCAATGTGCCCAAGGCCTTCACCCAGACCCGGTTGTGGTGAAGCCGCTCCCCTTTGTCGCGCATCACCCAGGACGGGTCATTGGTGTAGCGCCATTCGATCGGCTGCAGCGCGTTGACGAAGTGCGGCACGGTCGCCTCGTAGCCACGCAACAGCTCGCCAATGGGCGGCCTGGTGTGGGGCTCGGCCACCTCCGGCGGTTCGATGGCGTGCTCAAGGCCTTGCCCGCCGGACATGTACGAGATCATGGCCGACGACAGCAGCACACCGTCCTGTACCGCATCCACCCGCCGGTTCGCGAAACGCCGCTCATCGCGCAGCCGTGCCACGTGAAATTCGATGTCCTTGGTGGTATCGCCACCGTTGATGAAATGCACCGAGAGTGCACTGGGCGGTAGATCGTCGCGCGCCAGTGTGCGGCTGCTGGCGACGAACGATTGCGCCATAAGCAACCCACCGAAGGTGCGTAGCGGATTCTTGCTGGGATGAGAGCCGACGAACCGGTCGTCGGCGACGCGGGTAAGGTCTAGCACCGCCAGCAGTTCTTCGAAATCAGTCGTCGGTTCTTCACGCGTATTCGGCTCTTCACCAGCCGGCAAGGACCTGCTCTCCTCTGGACTCGATTGTCCGGCCGCACCCCAGGCTCCGCCACCTGACTATCGCCGGGAAACTCAACTGCCCGATGCCCAGGCGGCACAGGCTAGACGTCGTCCTCCCCGATCCGGTGCACGTGGATCAGGTTGGTCGAGCCTACCGTGCCCGGCGGTGCGCCCGCGACGATGACCACTAGATCGCCGCGCTTGTATCGGCCGAGTTCTAGCAAAGACTTGTCGACCTGTCGGATCATGCCGTCGGTGGACTTCATCTTCGGCACAATGAACGTTTCGGTGCCCCACGTCATGGCGAGCTGACTACGGACCTCGGGCCAGGCGGTGAAAGCCAGCAACGGCAGCGGGGTATGCAGGCGGGCGAGTCGTCGCACCGTATCGCCGGACTGCGTGAACGCGACCAGAGCCTTGGCGTCCAGTCGCTCGCCGATGTCGCGGGCCGCGTAGGAAATCACTCCCCGTTTGGTGCGTGGCACGTGCGTCAGCGGCGGCGCAGCCGTCGAATTTTCCTCGACCGCACACACGATGCGTGACATCGTCTGCACCGCGGCCAGTGGGTACTTCCCCACCGAAGTCTCGCCGGACAACATCAGCGCATCGGCGCCGTCGAGCACGGCGTTGGCGACGTCGGAGGCCTCGGCGCGGGTGGGCCGCGAATTCTCGATCATCGAGTCCAGCATCTGGGTCGCCACGATTACCGGCTTGGCATTTTCCCGGGCTATCTGGATGGCCCTCTTCTGCACCAGCGGAACCTCTTCGAGCGGCAGCTCGACGCCGAGATCTCCCCTGGCCACCATGACGGCGTCGAAGGCCAGCACGATCGCTTCGAGATTATCGATCGCCTCCGGTTTCTCCAGCTTGGCGATCACCGGCACGCGCCGCCCGATTCGATCCATCACCTCGTGCACCAGCTCGACGTCGGACGGCGAGCGCACGAAGGAGAGCGCGACCATATCGACGCCGAGATTCAGCGCGAACGTGAGATCTTCGATGTCTTTTTCCGACAGGGCGGGCGCCGAAACGTTCATACCGGGCAGGGAAATTCCCTTGTTGTTGCTGACCGGGCCGCCTTCGATGACGGTGCAGACGACGTCGTCACCTTCGACATGATCGACCACCAATCCGACCTTGCCGTCGTCGACCAAGACACGGTCACCGGCTACCGCATCCTGGGCCAACCGCTTGTAGGTGGTGGATACCCGGTCGTGGCTCCCCTCGCAATCGCTGACGGTGATCCGAACCGTTTCGCCGTCGGCCCAATACGTGGGCCCGGCGGCAAAGCGCCCGAGCCTGATCTTGGGGCCCTGCAAATCGGCCAATACGCCCACTGCGCGACCGGTGGCGTCGGAGGCTGCCCGGACCTGCTCATAAGAGGCCTTGTGGTCGCTGTAGTCACCGTGGCTGAAGTTCATTCGGGCGACATCCATTCCGACTTCAACCAGTGCCCTGACCACGCCATCTTGCTGGGTAGCCGGGCCAAGAGTGCAGACGATCTTTCCGCGTCTAGTCACGACGACAAAGCATAGTCGCGGTTGGCGGCTGTCGCGGTGCCGCGCCGATAGGCGTGCACTTTTGGTGGCTGGGAAATCCAGCTTGGCTTGCGACAACTGGGAGCATCGACGACACGCCTTGCAGGGGCGCCGACAAAGCGCGCAACCGTACGACAGTTGGTACTGTGTCTTGCAGAAACGCCTCTTCCTCGAGCTCACCCCTAGAGTTCGGTAGCTGGAGAAGCGCGGGCTGGAAAGGGATCCGCACGATGCGTCGAGACATGCTCGGTGCCCGAGCAGACGCGGTCGGCCGGGATTCGGATCGTTCAGCAGATTTCACCCTTGGGGCCGACGGTAGCCAACGTCACCCGGGTATGGCCATACGGGAGTGCATCCCGCACTTGCATCGAGTGCCGACAAATTCTCCGTTTGGAAAGGCGGTGGCATGGGCAACTATTGCGGAATGATCGCATCGCGTCTCGTTCGCATCCTCAGTCCTGCGGTGATCACCGCGTGGGGCGTTGGTGCATCGGTAGTCTCGGCTGTCGGTATGCCGGCCGCGTCCGCCGAACCGTGCCCCAACGTGGAAGTGGTGTTCGCCCGCGGTACCGGTGAGCCTCCTGGCCTTGGCCCGACCGGACAAGCGTTCGTCGATTCCCTGCGCTCTCGCGTCGGCGGAAGGTCGGTGGGCGTATATCCGGTCAACTATCCGGCCAGTGAAGACTGGGACACTGGGCTCGACGGTATTCGGGACGCGGGTGGCCACGTGGTGTCCATGGCGGGCAGCTGCCCGGACACCAAGATGGTGCTCGGCGGCTACTCACAAGGCGCGGCCGTGATGGGCTTCGTCACCTCCGCTGCGGTGCCGGACGGGGTTGACCCTGCGACCGTACCCAAGCCGCTGGCGCCCGATGTTGCCGAGCACGTCGCGGCGGTCGTGTTGTTCGGTACACCAAATGTCCGGGCAATGAACTTCCTCGGCGAACCGCCAATCGTCATCGGTCCGGCGTATCAGGGTAAAACCATCAAGATCTGCGTCCCGGAAGACCCGGTTTGCTCTGATGGGCTCAATTTCGCCGCGCACAACAGTTATGCGGACGACGGGACGGTAGTCGACCAGGGGGTGGCGTTTGCGGCTAGCCGGCTCGGCGCCGATCCGGGCGGGCCGGTGCCGTCGTCATCTGGCTTTGGCAACTGAGTTCGCGACCGCCGAAACAGGCAATTCTGGTCTGCACAGATGCGCTGTCGACAGCGTGCACGAGGAACGGCTGAACTAACACCTACCGGGGCTTTCCCGGTTCGATTACGACCCGAAAGATCCTGGTACTAAAGGAAATCCGGGCAGGTTGCGGACAACCGTCCACGCGATCGTCGCCAGCACGACGGTGATCATCGCCGGCACCGGCAGGGGTGAACGGCCGAGACGACGGCGCAGCACGACCCAAGCTACCAGGATCGGTATGCCGACCAGCAAGAAAACATTGTCATTGATGCTGGCCATGACATCGCCGTGCAGCACATCGTGCGTCATCCGTAGACCACCACAAACGGGGCAGTTCCATCCCGTGAGCAATTTGAACGGACACAGCGGATATGGCGAACGTGCATTGTGCGGGTCGATGAATCCAACATAACCCAGGGCGCCAGCCAACAGCACGGCCGTGCCCGCGGCACCGTAGCGACCAAGGCGCTGACCTCGCTGTCCTGAGGTGGCGGAGGGCGAATCAGGTTCCATCGCGCAGGGGGCGACCCCACGGGTCGCGGGTCTTGTCGGTGAGTATCAGTACCGCGTCAATAACACCCCACACTAGGGCGCCGAGCCCGCAGGTCAACCAGCCGACGAGCAGTTGCGCGATGCCCATCCCGGTATGACCCATGTAGATGCGGCCAATACCAGCAATTCCGAACAGTCCCAGCAGCTGCAGCAGCCCGGCGATTGTTTTCGACTTGTCTGAAAATGGTTGTCCGCTAACAGGATGTCGACCAAACGGCGCAGACGGGCCGTAGTAGCCAGTGGCTGCCGAATATTCCGGGTAATACGGCGGAGGAAAGGGCGGCGGGTATCCGAATTGCTGCTCAGGCGGGCCCGCCCCGGCCGCCCACGACTGGTCAGTCACGGTCTCAGCATGCCAGATCTGGTGGCCTCATGCCGGCGGCCCTTGTCGCCCAACGTGGGCAGACAGCTATTGCCTGGTCCTTCGCCGCCAATTTCTCAGGCGCGAGCGCCAAGGCTGTCGTGTCGAGTCGGCGCTGTCCGGCACCACTTCCCCTGTGGGACTCGGGGTTTCCTCCTCGTCACCACCGGGCGCTCGCTCCGAGACGTCCGCGATGTCAACCTCGGCGGCGGGCTCGGCGTCCTGCTCGAAGTCCCCTGATGCCCCCGCGTCGGTGGACTCGGCGGGCGCAGCCTGAGATTCAGGGGGCTCGGCGTCTTCCGGTACGGCCCGCTCGTCAGCGTTGGCTTCGTCGGCTGGCGGCTGGTCGGGTTCGGGGTGCCCAGGTTCCGCGGCCTTTGCGGGCTCGTCTTGCCCGGGTTCAGCCTGGTCTTCCTCGGCTCCGGCGAGGTCACCCTCGACAGCCTGCACCTCGTCGGCAGCCGGCCCGTCCTCCGTCGTGGCCGCCTCGTCGACTCCGGCTTGGGTCTCCTCGGGCTGAGGCTCGGCAACGTCGGATGCAACGTCGCCGATGTCAGATTCGACGTCGCCAGCCTGGCCGACCTCGCTCTCAACGAACTCGGGATCGACCTCCGCGGGTTCGCCGCCTTCGGCCTCGTCGCCCCCTGCCTCGCGACCCTCAGCTTCCGCGTCATCGGCCGCGACATCCTCGGCCTCGCCGTGCTCTGCTAGTTCAGGCCGTTGGACCTCAGCCGATCCGGCTACCGGCTCAAGTTCCTCCTCGGCCGGCTCAACCTCGGATCCCTGCGGGTCAGCCGTCGCTTCAGCGGACGCAACCTGCGGCTCGTCGGCATCGAGTTCAAGGGCTTCTGCTGCCTCAGCGTCAGCCTCAGCCTCAGCCTGGTGGACATCGTCCTCTGCCTCCCCAGCCTCCGTCACCTCGGTCTCGGGAGCTTCCGGCACGTCAGTGTCACTCGCTTCGACTTCCGCCGGGACAACGTCTTGGTCCTCGTCTTGGTCCTCGACTGGGGCCGATGCCGTTTCCGGCTCGACGACCTCCGCATCCGGTCCCGATTCCCCGGCTTCGGCTGCGGAGCCGTCATCCGCCTCGGCGGTGGGGGCCGCGACGGTCGCAGCGGAATCCGACGCGACCGCCGCGGGTTCGAACTCCACCGCATCATGGACAACTTCGGTGCTGCCTCGCACCGTCGCCGGATCCTCGCGCCCCTTTGGTGCCAACATCACGTACACCACGGCGCCGATAAACACGAAAGTCGATGTAAAGGAATTAATCCGGATCCCGGCGATATGTGTCGCGGCGTCATCGCGGAGCAACTCGACGCAGAATCGGCCGACACAATAAAAGGCCACATAGAGCCCGAACAGTCGGCCGTGACCGATTGCGAAACGACGGTCGAGGTAGATCAATACGGCGAATACCAAAACGTTCCAAATCAATTCGTAGAGGAACGTTGGCTGCACCACCACTGCGACCTGGCCCGTCGAGACGCCATCAAGCGAATGAACGTCGACGAATCCCGACGGGTCACGACGGTAGAAAATCTCCAGACCCCAAGGCAGCGTGGTCTCCCGGCCGTATAACTCCTGATTGAAGTAGTTTCCGAGCCGGCCGATGGCCTGTGCCAACACCACCCCGGGAGCAACGGCGTCCAAGAAGGCCGGCAGGGGTATCCCGCGTCGTCGACAGCCGATCCACGCACCGACGGCACCCAGTGCCACCGCACCCCAGATGCCCAAGCCCCCGTCCCAGATTCGCAGTGCCGCACCAAACCCGGCACCACCCTGGCCGAAGTAGGTCTGCCAATCGGTGGCCAGGTGATATAGGCGGCCACCGATCAAACCCAACGGCACCATCCACAAAGCGATGTCGTAGGCGACACCATGCTCACCGCCGCGAGCGACGAAGCGTCGGTCACTAATGACCAGGGCGACCAGGATGCCGGTGATGATGAACAATGCGTACGCACGAATCGGCAGCGGGCCGAGGTACCAGACACCGCGAGGCGGGCTCGGAAAATATGCCAGCCAGCTCACCGTCATGCCGACATCCTCTGGCGCACACCGGCGGCCAGCTTTTGAGTCAGCGCGCTCAAGCTGGGAAGACCGTCACCGAGTGCCGACACCAGCGCGGAGCCGACAATCACACCGTCGGCGTAGCCCCCGATCTGCGCGGCCTGTTCCTTGGACCGCACGCCCAGACCAACACCGACCGGTATGTCAGACACCGCCCTCACCCTCCCCACCAGTTCGGGAGCGGCCTGCGACACCGCATCGCGCGCCCCGGTCACCCCCATTGTCGACGCCGCATAGACGAAGCCCCGTGACGCCCCAACGGTGGCGGCCAACCGCTCGGGAGTCGATGATGGTGCGACGAGGAAAATGCGGTCGAGTTGATGTTCATTGGATGCCGCCAACCACTGTTGCGCTTCGTCTGGAATCAGATCGGGAGTGATCAACCCTCGTCCACCGGCTGAGGCCAAATCCCGGGCAAACGCATCCACCCCGTAGCGCAGCACCGGGTTCCAATACGTCATCACCACCGCACTGCCACCGGCCTTGCTGATCGCCTCGACGGCAGTCAAGGCATCGCGAGCCCGCACTCCCCCACTCAGCGCGGCCTCGGTGGCCCGTTGGATAGTAGGGCCGTCCATACCCGGGTCCGAATATGGCACACCGACTTCGATTATGTCGCAACCTGATTCGACAAGGGTCTGCATCGCTTGCACCGATGTGGCGACGTTGGGATAGCCGGTGGGCAGATAACCGATCAGCGCCGCACGATTTTCTGCCCGGCACGAATCGAAAACCGGGCCCAGCCTACTGGCTTCGCATTGTTCGACCGTCATCATCTCGCCGACTTGTTCTCATCGTCGTCGGGTGCCAACAATCCGAACCACTTCGCCGCCGTCTCGACGTCCTTGTCGCCCCGCCCCGACAGATTCACCACGATAACCGAATCCCTCCCCAGCTCACGGCCGAGCTTGAGGGCGCCGGCCACCGCATGCGCGGACTCGATAGCGGGGATGATCCCTTCCATCCGACACAACAGGCCGAATGCCTCCATCGCCTCGGCATCCGTGATCGGCTGATAGGTGACCCGCCCGGCGTCTCGGAGCAACGCATGTTCCGGGCCGACTCCGGGATAGTCCAGACCGGCTGAGATCGAATGGGATTCGATCGTCTGCCCGTCCTCGTCCTGCAGCAGGTAGGAATACGAGCCCTGGAACGCACCGGGTGAACCACCGGTGAACGTCGCCGCATGTCGCCCGGTTTCAACACCGTCGCCAGCAGCCTCGTAGCCGACCAGCCGGACCGCGGGATCGTCGAGAAAAGCATGAAAGATACCAATGGCATTGGATCCTCCCCCGACGCAGGCCACCACGGCATCCGGCAGCCTGCCCACCCGATCCTGGATCTGCACGCGTGTCTCCAGGCCGATGATTCGCTGAAAGTCGCGCACCATCGTGGGGAACGGGTGGGGCCCGGCCGCAGTGCCAAAGCAGTAGTACGTAGTTTCGGCGTTGGTGACCCAGTCCCGGAAAGCCTCATTGATGGCGTCTTTGAGTGTTTTCGAACCGGTCTCCACCGAGACCACCTCGGCGCCGAGCAGTCGCATCCTGGCCACGTTAAGTGCCTGCCGTGCGGTGTCGACAGCTCCCATGTAGATGATGCACTCCAAACCGAGCAGGGCGCATGCGGTGGCGGTGGCTACTCCATGCTGGCCGGCACCTGTCTCGGCGATCACCCGGGTCTTGCCCATCCTGCGCGCCAGCAGTGCCTGACCCAGCACGTTGTTGATCTTGTGAGAACCCGTGTGGTTTAAGTCTTCTCGCTTTAGGAAGATTCGCGCCGAGCCGGCGTGCTCGCCAAGCCTGTTTGCTTCATACAGTGGCGACGGCCGACCGGCATAGTGCGCCTGCAACTTATCCAGATTGTCCAGAAAATCCTGGTCGACGCGTTCTTTCTCATAGGCGACGGTGACCTCCTCGATCACCGCCATCAGCGCCTCGGGAACGTAGCGGCCCCCGTAGACGCCGAAGTGACCGCCCGAATCAGGATCGTGGCGGGTTCGTTCGGTGATGGCGGCGCTGGTGCGCGGCAGGTCGGGGAGGGATAGGTCGGCCATCAGTGAAACTCAACTGTGCACGCGGCTCATCGACTGCTAGCGAGCCGGTTTGGGGCAGGACGGGTGGGTACCCGCGGTGACCAGATCGGCAACCGCCGCACGTGGGTCACCGCTCTTGACCAGACCTTCGCCCACCAGTACTGCGTCAGCCCCCGCGCCCGCGTATGCCAATAGGTCAGCAGTGCCGCGCACCCCTGATTCGGCAATCCTGATCACGTTGCTGGGCAGTCCGGGAGCGATTCGTGCGAAACAATCGCGATCGACTGACAGGGTCGCCAGATCGCGGGCGTTGACACCGATTACCTTGGCGCCAGCTTTCAGCGCTCGGTCGGCTTCTTGTTCGGTGTGCACTTCCACGAGCGCGGTCATACCCAGGGATTCCGTGCGGTCCAGCATCGACACCAGTGCCGACTGGTCCAAAGCGGCAACGATAAGCAACAGCATGTCGGCGCCGTGCGCACGTGCCTCGTGTATCTGATACGGCTGCACCACAAAGTCTTTGCGCAGTACCGGAATGGAGACGGCGGCTCGCACCACATCGAGGTCGTCGAGTGAGCCTTGAAAGCGTCGCCCTTCGGTCAAAACGCTGATGATCCGGGCGCCACCGTCCTGGTAGGCCTGTGCCAACAGGGCCGCGTCGGTGATAGGTGCCAGGGTGCCGGCAGACGGACTGGCCCGCTTAACTTCCGCGATGACCCCGATACCCGGTTGGCGCAGGGCGGCCAGCACGTCGAGTGGCGGTGGCGCCGCCGCGGCGGCCGCCTTGATCTCCTCCAGGCTGACCAGTGCTTCGCGTGCCGCAACGTCGGCCCGAACTCCCTCGAGAATGGAGTCAAGCACGGTTGCCGGGCTCATGCCTGATGTTTCCCTTCTCGCCGTGACCCACGATCCGCAGCCGATTGCGACGACGTCCATGAAGGGTAGCGACCGTCAGCGCGAGCTTCGTCACCGACCCTCGGTGTCGGACTCTTTGGGTCGATCCGTCGGATCGTGTCCTTCGTCCAGAGCATCCCAAATCATGCGCTCCGACATGTCCGGCGTGCTGGCGGGCCCGACCGCTTCGGTGTCCTCACCGGCCTCAACACGCTGCGCCAGCGAGCGGCGTGCTGCCGGCGTCGCGTATTTGATGGTAGTCGGATGACCCGATTGGAAAAGCGAAGCCGAACGCATCAACAAAGTGGCGGCGACCAGGGTGCACACGGCGGAGGCCACCGTAATCGCGGCCCCCCAATAGTGCCGTCCGCTGCCGACCAGCGTCATCAGCGGGATGTGGACGAGTTCTGCGCCTCGCACCGCGACATCAGGAACGACCCACAGGCTGAGGCCGAGATAGCCGACCGCAAAGCTCGCCAACGCCAGCAGCGCCGCTAGCCCCCGTAGCCGCCAGCCCCGAACCGCCAGCGCCGCGACCGCTGCGGCCAGCAGCAATATCGCCAGCGGCAGCAGGGCCGTCGACCACGTCCCGCCAGACAGCCTCAGCTCTTTGGGCGGCCCCAACCCGTCGAACGACCGGATAGCAACCCACGGCAGCCGGGACGCCGCCCACAAGCCCCCGGCCGCAATCACCAACAGCAACTGGGCGCCGCCAAGGAATAGCCGGTTACGCCGCAGACCTCGTCGGTCGGATCCGTCATCAGGCACTGCGGCCCGCGTCCGGACTGGCCAAGGTCTCGGCGGCCGCAATCGCGCTCAGCACTGCACGTGCCTTGTTGCGCGCTTCGTTGTATTCGTAATGTCCGTTGGAATCGGCCACCACACCTCCGCCGGCCTGGACGTAGGCGGTGCCGTTGCGGATCAGCGCGGTGCGGATGGCGATCGCAAAATCAGCATTACCGGCGAAGTCAAGGTAGCCGACCACACCGCCGTAGAGACCGCGTCGGGTCTTCTCCACCTCTTCGATCAATTCCATGGCACGCACCTTCGGGGCACCCGACAACGTACCGGCCGGGAAGCAGGCCGTCACCGCGTCCAGGGCCGTGTAGCCCCTGCCGAGCAGACCCGTCACCGTGGATACCAGGTGCATGACGTGGCTGTAGCGTTCGATGTGGCTGTAGTCCTCAACGCGAACGGTGCCCGGCGTGCAGACCCGGCCGAGGTCGTTGCGACCCAAATCGACCAGCATCAGATGCTCAGCCAATTCCTTTTCGTCGGCCAGCAACTCCTTCTCCAGGAGCTGGTCCTCTTCCTCGTTTTGCCCGCGCCACCGCGTTCCGGCGATAGGGTGCGTGGTCGCGCGACCGTCATGGACGGTAACCAATGCCTCCGGACTGGACCCAACGATCGAAAAGTCAATTGTGCCATCGCTCTTCGGCACATTGAGGAGATACATGTAGGGGCTGGGGTTGGTCACCCGCAGCATTCGATAGACATCGATCGGGGCGACATCGGTGTCCACCTCAAAACGCTGGGAGGGTACTACCTGAAAGGCTTCACCCGCCGCGATCTGCTCGACGAGGTAGTCGACGATCTTGCTGTACTCCTCGACGGTGCGCTGCGCACGGTATTGCGGCTCCGGTTTGCTGAACGTGGCGACCGTCGACGGCAGTGACTGATCCAACGCCACTGTCATCACGTCCAATCGCGCAATGGCGTCGTCGTAGGCCCAGTCGACACGTTCGTCGGTACCGTTCCAATTGACCGCGTTGGCGATCAGGGTGATTGTGCCCTCATGGTGATCGACCGCTGCTAAATCGGTTGCCAGCAGTAACAGCATGTCCGGCAACTGGAGGTCATCGATAGCTAGCTCCGGCAATCGTTCCAGCCGGCGCACCATGTCGTAGGCGAAGAACCCAACCATGCCGCCCGACAGTGGCGGCAGCCCCGGCTCGGACCAACTGGGGGCCGCTGTGGCCAGCAGATCCAGCGTCGCCTGCAGCGCACGCAATGGATCCCCGCCGGTTGGCGCATCCTTCGGCACTGCGCCTAGCCATACCGCCTCCCCATCGCGCACGGTCAACGCCGTTGGCGCCCCGGCACCGATAAACGACCAGCGTGACCACGACCGCCCATTCTCGGCCGATTCGAGCAAGAACGTCCCCGGACGGTTGGCGGCGAGCTTGCGGTACGCAGATAGCGGAGTTTCGCTGTCTGCCAAGACCTTGCGAGTCACCGGAACCACCCGGTGCTCTGCCGCCAGCGCCCGGAAACCCTCCCGTGTAATCGTGGAGGCGAGGTTGGGGTGCATCGACCTATCCAACCAGATTTCCCTGATCAGGCCGGACCCGCCTGGCGACGCAGCAGGCCGCCACAGCGGCGTGCGGAGGAGTCAGGCAATCAAACCAAGCCTGGCGACGCAGCAGGCCGCCACAGCGGCGTGCGGAGGAGTCAGGCAATCAAACCAAGCCTGGCGACGCAGCAGGCCGCCACAGCAGCGTGCGGAGAATGATTACCCACCTACCGAGGAGAGTCAGACGCTCGGGCGTAGCCTGGCGGCCATGAAAATTGGTGACAGCGTGGCCGACTTCGAGCTTCCCGATCAGACGGGCACGCCACGCAAGCTGAGCGCTCTTCTTTCCGACGGGCCGGTGGTGCTGTTCTTCTACCCCGCAGCGATGACCCCGGGATGCACCAAAGAAGCCTGTCATTTCCGCGACTTGGCCGCAGAATTCGCCGCCGTCGGCGCCAACCGGGTCGGCATCAGCGCCGATTCCGTTGAGAAACAGGCCAAATTTGCCGACATGCAGCATTTCGACTACCCGCTGCTGTCTGACACCGAGGGCATCGTCGCCAGCCAGTTCGGCGTCAAGCGCGGACTGCTTGGCAAACTGATGCCGGTCAAAAGAACGACGTTTGTCATCGGCACGGACCAGACGGTGCTCAACGTGATCTCCAGCGAGTTCAGCATGGACAGCCACGCCGACAAGGCACTGGAGACACTGCGCGCGCGGACCTAGCTGTTGATATCGAACCGGCCGCGGCGACGTCGTTGCGCCGGCTCGAAGGCTGGCCTGGCTGTCGGCTTACGGGACGATCGCAAGAAACAAATATGCGGCCAGCAACACTAGATGCACCTCCCCCTGCAGCCTGGTCGCTCGCCCGGGTACCACCGTCAATACGCTGACCACCACGGTTAGCACCAACAGCACCAATTCGGTAGAGCCGAGCCCGAGTATCAACGGACCGCTGATCCATAGCGACGCCAGCGCGATGGTCGGGATGGTGAGTCCAATGCTGGCCATCGCCGAGCCGTACGCCAGGTTGAGGCTGATCTGGACACGCCCCTGTCGGGCCGCGCGCACGGCAGCGAGTGTCTCCGGAAGGAGCACCAACATGGCGATCACCACACCGACGAACGACTGCGGAAATCCGGCCGCCGCAACCGCACGCTCGATGATGGGCGACTCCATCTTCGCCAGTCCCACCACCGCGACCAGGGCGACCAACAACAACCCCAGGCTGGTCAGGGCCGCCGGAGTGCTCGGCGGGTCGGCGTGACTGTCATCCTTTGTTGCGCCTTTTTGCGCAACCGGGAGGAAAAAGTCGCGATGACGAACGGTTTGGGTGAACACAAACAGCAGATAAAGCCCCATTGAGGTGACCGCGGCAAACCCGAGCTGGCCGGGCGAGAACTCCGCCCCTGGGTGTGTGGTGGTGAATGTGGGCAGCACCAGACTCAGGGTGGCCAAGGTGGTGACGGTAGCCAGCGCGGTGCCGCTGCCATGTGCGTTGAACATGGCCACGCGGTAGTGCAGCGAACCTATCAGCAACGACAAGCCGGCTATCCCATTGGTGGTGATCATCACCGCGGCGAACACCGTGTCGCGCGCAAGCGTGTCCGCGTCGTGCCCGCCGGACGCCATCAGCGTGACAATCAGGGCGACCTCGATAACGGTGACGGCGACGGCAAGGACCAGCGAACCGAGCGGCTCCCCGACCCGATGCGCGACCACCTCGGCATGATGGACGGCCGCCAGCACCGCAGCGGCAAGCAGCACCGCATCCAGCAAACCCAACACGGGTCCAATTCGCTCGCCCCACGTCACTGCCAACGCAATGAACGCAAGCAGCGGTGCCAACAGGTTCCAGGACAGGCTCTTGAACATCGACCCTCATTCTCGCCGACGCCTCTAGGTGGCTCTTCATTCCCCCAAGCGGTGCAGGAATCCGAGGCGGATGTATGCTGTCTCGACGCGACGGGCGAAAGTCCGGCTCCCATTGGCGCTATGCAAGTATTCGCATCAGGCGTTGCCGCGATCATATTTATACGAAATTGATTGGCGTACAACTGATTTGCGTTCCACGGTCCACGGCGGACGGGCGTGCAGACCACGCTGATCGACTAATGGCTGGGCCGACGCGTAACGCGCGCATCGGCTTTCGGCAAGCCGGATCTTGAACTCGTCAGACCACAATCGAATTGGCCGACCACGATCCGATGTGACCATGACCATCCGCGCCGCCGGACGAGGTCAGGCGGGTCCCGAGCGCATCGGGTGCAGCGTTCCACGTCCCTGCACCTGGCGCGCTGTGAGCTGTCCACCCCACAATCACCACAACACCCGCTCTGCGCAAGTTCCGTGCTTCCCTACCCGTGGCCTCAGTAGCATGCTGACATGCCGAGAAGCGCCGACCAGAGCGGAGGGCACCTCCAGGAAGGCGAGCTGTTCGCCGGGTACACCATTGTGCGGTGGCTGGGTGCCGGCGGAATGGGCGAGGTGTACCTGGCGCAACATCCCCGGCTGCCCCGACGAGACGCACTCAAGATCCTGCCCCGCGAACTCACCGCGGACCTGGAGTTTCGCCAGCGGATCAACCGTGAGGCCGACCTGGCCGCGAGCCTGTACAACGAGCACATTGTCGGCATTCATGACCGCGGCGAATTTCAGGGACAACTCTGGATCTCCATGGACTATGTCGACGGCACTGACGCCGCCCGACTGCTGAGCACCCAGCACCCGTCCGGAATGCCGTACGGGGACGTCATCGAGATCATTTTCGCGGTTGCCGACGCGCTCGATTACGCCCATTCGCGCGGGCTACTGCATCGTGACGTCAAACCCGCCAACATTCTGTTGGGTGAGACCAACCACCGACGACGAATCCTGCTCGCCGATTTCGGGATCGCTCGCGAGGTCGGCGAGATCAGCGGACTAACCGCAACCAACATGCTGATGGGGACCACCGCGTACTGTGCGCCGGAGCAGTTGCAAGGTGCTCATCTCGACGGACGAGCAGATCAGTACGCACTTGGCTGTACCGCGTTTCACCTACTTACCGGCTGCGCACCATTCCAGCACACCAATCCGGCCGTGGTCATCACCCAGCACCTGTCCGCACCACCGCCTCGGGTCAGTGGGTGGCGGCCTGACTTGGCTTCCCTTGACGTCGTCATCGCCCGGGCATTGGCCAAAAACCCTGGTGAACGCTTTTCCACGTGCACGGAATTCGCGGCCGCACTTGCCGGCCAACCGACCGCCGGCCCGGTTCTCACCGAGAACCCGACGGCGTTCATCAACTCGGGGGCGCCGCCGGCGCCCCCGACGTCCCGCAAGGCGCGCAGCACCCGGGTCGCACCGGCGACCCTGATTGCGACGCTGGTCGCGGTTGCTCTGGTGGTTGTCGCGGCCGTACTCGGCATCCAGCTGCTGCGCAACGAATTCGGTACGCCAAGGGGCCCATCCCCCGCTGCCGCAGCACCCAGCGCCTCTGCTTCCACCACATCGACAACGGCACTTCGTTTGTCCAGCTATCTCACCGACGAGTCGGACGTGTTGAGCCCACCCGAGCATGCCATCGTCGACCGGGCCCTCAGCAAGCTCTACGACGACCGGGGCATCCGCCTCTGGGTGGTCTACGTGAAGGACTTCGGTGGTCTCAACCCGGCCAGGTGGGCCGAAAATACAATGCGCGCCAGCGGCTTTGCAGAAAGCGATGCCATACTCGCGGTCGCTACAGACGGGCCGGCGTTCTCCTTCCGGGTGCCTGCCGCAGTCACGGCCGGACGCATCATCGATATCGAACTCATCCGCCGTGAGCGCATCCAGCCGGCGGTTTTCCAACACGAATGGACTCGCGCGGCATTGGCCGCGACTAATGGGCTTGATGTCGCCATCCGATAGCTGACTAGTCCTCTGGTTCCAGCAGCACGTCGGCGTCGAAGCAACTGTGCGCACCGGTGTGGCATGCGCCGCCGACCTGGTCAACCGAAAGCAGCACGGTGTCCCCGTCGCAGTCCAGACGCACCGAATGGACGTGCTGGGTATGCCCCGAAGTCGAGCCTTTGACCCATTGTTCGCGACGGGACCGCGAATAGTAGGTTGCCTCCCGAGTTTGCAGGGTGCGCGCCAATGCGTCATCGTCCATCCATGCGACCATCAAAACGTCGCCGCTGCCGCGCTCCTGAACCACAGCAGCGAACAGTCCGTCAGCGTTTCGTTTGAGGCGGGCCGCGATGGCTGGATCGAGCGTCATCGCACCACAATCCCTTCTGCAGCCATGGCGGCCTTGACCTGCCCTATCGTCAGCTCACCGAAGTGAAAGACGCTGGCCGCCAAGACCGCATCGGCTCCTGCTCCAACCGCGGGTGCGAAATGTTCGACGGCGCCGGCGCCACCGCTCGCAATGACCGGCACCTCGACCGCGGCGCGAACAGCGCGCAGCATCGCGAGATCGAAACCGGACTTGGTACCGTCGGCGTCCATTGAGTTCAGCAGAATCTCCCCCACCCCGAGTTCTGCGCCGCGGGCCGCCCACTGTACGGCGTCGATACCCGTACCACGACGGCCCCCGTGGGTGGTGACCTCCCAACCCGACGGTGTCGGGGGCGAGCCAACAGGCACGGTGCGTGCGTCGACGGACAACACGATGCATTGCGAACCGAATTGTCGCGCCATTTCAGCGAGCAGATCCGGACGAGCGATCGCGGCCGTATTGACCGAGACCTTGTCGGCCCCCGCGCGCAGCAATACGTCGACATCGGCCACGGTGCGCACCCCACCGCCGACCGTTAGCGGGATGAACACCTGCTCGGCGGTGTGACGCACCACCTCTAACATGGTGGCCCTGCCAGACGACGACGCAGCCACGTCGAGAAAGGTCAACTCGTCCGCGCCCGCGGCGTCGTAGGCAGCGGCGAGTTCCACGGGATCGCCGGCGTCTCGAAGGTTCGCGAAATTGACGCCCTTGACCACCCGCCCGTCATCAACATCCAGACACGGGATCACACGTACCGCAAGGCCGCCATCGGTGTACATGTCAGTAATCCTCCGGTTCGCCAATCGCACGCAGCATCTCAAGGATCTCGCCGTGCACGCCGGGTGCTGCGGCCAGCACTGAGCGCGTCTCCGGGGTCCACGGTTCGCCGGTCAGGCCGGTGACAATGCCACCCGCGGCCCGCACCTGGGCCACTCCTGCTGCAAGATCCCAAATGTGGCCGCCGAAACTTATTGCGCCACCTAATATTCCATCGGCAACATAGACCAGGTCTATGCCGGTCGATCCATGCATGCGCAACCGCGACGACACCCGGCTGAGATTCTCCAGTACTGCCAACCGATAGCGCCCCGGGTATGGGCCACGCGAGTCGGCGCTGAAGGTGCCGACTCCGATCAGGCTATCTGCCAGCTTGACCGGGGCCAACGACACTTGTGGCACACCGTTTTTCAGCAGAGGACCGCCGGCAACCGCCGTGTAGCGCTCGTCGATGAACGGCAACCAGGTCAGGCCCGCCACTGGATCGCCATCGTGCAGCAGGGCCAGCAGAATCGCAGCCATCGGCGATCCTGCCGCATAGTTGAAGGTGCCGTCGACCGGGTCCAGCACCCACACCCAGGGCGACTCGACGGCGGTACCACCGAACTCCTCGCCGTGCACGCCAATTCCGGTGGCCGCTTCAAGCGCGGCGACGACCTGCCGCTCAATCGCAAGATCGACTTCGGTCGCGAAGTCGTTGCCCTTCTTGGGGACTGCCGAGTCGGCGCGGTGGCCGTCCACAAACTGCGGTACTACCGCATCCAAAATGGTCGACGCCTTTTCAACGAGCGGGGCCACCCGCGCCGCCAGATCCATCGCGGACCTATTCCCGTACCGCGGCCAGCGCCTGCGGCAAAGTGAACCGCCCGGCGTAGAGCGCCTTGCCCACGATGGCGCCCTCGACCCCACGACCGGAAAGCGTAGCGATGGCGCGCAAATCATCAAGACTGGATACGCCACCGGACGCGATTACCGGCGCCTCGGTCCGGTCCGCGACGGCCGCAAGCAACTCCAGGTTCGGGCCAGCGAGCGTGCCGTCCTTGGTGACATCGGTGACAACGAACCTCGAACACCCCTCACGATCAAGGCGTTCCAGTACGTCCCAAAGGTCGCCGCCGTCGGTTTCCCAGCCGCGCCCACGCAACCGATGCCGGCCCTCGACAATTTGCACGTCCAAACCTACTGCCACCTTATCGCCGTGCTCGGCAAGCATGCGCGCACACCACTGCGGGTTTTCCAGCGCCGCTGTGCCCAGGTTCACCCGGGCACAGCCGGTGGCCAGCGCCGCAGCCAATGAATCGTCGTCGCGGATGCCACCGGACAGCTCGACCTGCACGTCAAGTTTGGCCACCACTTCGGCCAACAATTCGCGGTTGGATCCTCGACCGAACGCGGCGTCGAGGTCGACCAGGTGAATCCACTCGGCGCCGTCTCGCTGCCACCCAAGCGCAGCGTCCACCGCTGAGCCATATTCGGTTTCACTACCGGCCTTGCCTTGCACCAGGCGCACGGCACGACCCTCGACCACGTCGACAGCGGGCAACAAAATTAGCGGCACGATGTTTTCCCTCACAAGCTCTCGACCCAGTTACTCAGTACGGTGGCTCCGGCGTCCCCGCTCTTCTCCGGGTGGAACTGGGTGGCGGCCAGCGGGCCGTCCTCCACCGCGGCCAAGAATGGCACCTGGTGGGTTGCCCAGGTCAATTGCGCATCGGATGCGCCTTCCCATCGCTGCGCCGCATAGGAATGCACAAAGTAAAACCGAACGCCCGCATCCAAACCCTTGAACAACACGCTGCCGGCGGCCGTCCGCACGGTGTTCCAGCCCATGTGCGGGATCACCGGGGCGGCTAGCCTGGTGACAGCGCCGGACCACTGGCCACACCCCTGAGTCTCCACTCCGAACTCCACTCCGCGGGCAAACAGGATCTGCATACCGACGCACACCCCCAGCACCGGCCGCCCTGCCGTGACCCGTTCGGCGATGATTAGCTCACCACCAATTTTCCGCAGACCCGTCATGCACGCTTCGAAGGCACCGACACCCGGCACCACCAGGCCATCGGCGGCCAGGGCCGCACCAGTGTCGGCGGTGACATCGACATCGGCGCCAACCCGTTGCAATGCGCGTTGCGCCGATCGAAGATTGCCCGAACCGTAATCAAGGACTACAACCGATTTCCCTGTCACAAAACACCTTTAGTCGACGGCACGCCTGACACGCGAGGATCGGGCTCGACGGCCTGGCGCAAAGCACGGGCGACGGCCTTGTACTGCGCTTCGGTAATGTGGTGGGGGTCACGACCATAGAGCACGCGCACGTGTAGTGCGATGCGTGCGTTCATGGCCAACGACTCGAACACGTGTCTGTTGATCACGGTGTGGTAAGGCACCGAATTTCCGGCAATAGTGGTGTGCTGCAGGTGATCTGGCTCACCGGTGTGCACACAGTAGGGCCGGCCCGACACGTCTACGGCAGCGTGCGCCAGGGTCTCATCCATCGGGATGAAGGCATCCCCGAACCGGCGAATGCCCTTCTTGTCACCCAGCGCCTGCCCCAGCGCCTGCCCCAGTGCGATCGCGGTGTCCTCGATGGTGTGGTGCGCTTCGATTTCGACATCGCCTTTAGTGCGCACCGTCAGGTCGAAGCTGGCGTGGCTCCCCAGGGCCGTGAGCATGTGGTCGTAGAACGGTACGCCGGTGTCGATATCGACGTTGCCGGCACCGTCTAGATCCAGTTCGATGACGATGTCGGATTCGCGGGTACGGCGTTCGATACGCGCACGCCGGGCGCCGGTGCTTGTCTGGATACCTGTCATGGTGCTCCTACGGTGCTGGCTCCCGCTGGGGCCAGCTCGGTGGCAGCGATCCGGGCGCTTGCCCTCAGGAACGCTTCGTTCTCGTCGGCAAGTCCGGTGGTAACGCGCAGGTAGCCCAGGATCCCGACATCGCGGATCAGCACACCCGCATCCAGATAGCGCTGCCAGACGGCTGGCGCATCGGCGAATTCGCCGAACAGCACGAAGTTCGCGTCGCTGGGAATAACCCGGAAACCCATGCTGGCCAGACTTGCTGACACGCGCTCGCGCTCGGCGATGAGCGTGGCAACGCTACCCAGCGTGTCGTCGGCATGGCGTAGCGCGGCGCGCGCCGCCGCTTGCGTGACCAACGACAAGTGGTAGGGCAGTCGTACCAACAACAGTGCTTCAACTAATGCCGGCGTGGCAACCAAGTAACCCAGTCGACCGCCGGCGAAGGCAAATGCCTTGCTCATGGTGCGACTGACGACGAGCTTGGTCGGGTAGGTCTCGATGAGTTCCACCGCGCTGGGTTGTGACGAGAATTCGGCGTAAGCCTCGTCGACAATCAGGATTCCCGGTGCCACGTCGAGCAGCCTGCGTAGATGCGACAGCGAAACACTCTGGCCGGTAGGGTTGTTGGGGCTGGTAATGAACACGACGTCCGGCCTGCGATCGACAATCGCAGCAACCGCGGTCTCGATATCGAGGCCAAAGTCGTGGGCACGGACCGCTTCCAGCCACTCGGTATGCGTGCCGTCGCAGATGATGGGGTGCATCGAGTAGGACGGCACGAATCCGATCGCGGTTCTGCCCGGCCCCCCGAATGCTTGCAGCAATTGCTGCAGGATCTCGTTGGAGCCGTTGGCCGCCCACACATTTTCGACACCAACCCGGCTCCCCGTTTGTGCAGTCAGGTAGTTGGCCAGATCGGTGCGCAATGCCACCGCGTCGCGGTCCGGGTAGCGGTGCAAGTCAACCGCCGCCTCTCCCACCGAACGCACAACATCGTCAACCAACTCCCGAGTCGGAGGATGTGGGTTCTCGTTGGTATTCAGCCGTACCGGAACCCTTAACTGCGGTGCTCCGTAAGGAGATTTGCCTCGCAAATCATCGCGCAGCGGCAGGTCGTCCAAGGTCGGCTTGGACCCAGATGCTCCGGTCATCGTTCGAACCTCCGCCGTACCGCCTCGCCGTGGGCGGGCAGATCTTCGGCCTTCGCCAGCGTGATCACGTGCCCGGAAACGTCTTTGAGTGCCGCCTCGGTGTAGTCGACGACATGAACGCCACGTAAGAAGGTCTGTACCGAGAGGCCACTGGAGTGTCGGGCACAGCCTGCGGTGGGTAGCACGTGGTTGGAGCCTGCGCAGTAGTCGCCGAGGCTGACCGGAGACCACGGGCCAACGAAAATTGCTCCGGCCGAACGTATCCGACTAGCGACCTGCGGTGCATCTGCGGTTTGGATCTCCAGGTGCTCAGCGGCATAGGCGTTGACAACCTGGACGCCGGCATCCAGATCATCGACCAGGATGATCGCAGATTGGCGACCACGCAGCGCGGCGATCACCCGTTCGCGGTGCACGGTGGTCTGCAACTGGGCCGCCAGTTCGGTGTCGGTGGCGTCGGCCAGATCCTGGCTCGGGGTAACCAGCACGCTGGCAGCCATTTCATCGTGTTCGGCCTGACTGATCAGGTCGGCAGCCACGTGCGCGGGATCGGCCATGTTGTCGGCGAGGATAGCGATCTCGGTCGGTCCCGCTTCGGCGTCGATGCCAACCTGCGAGCGGCACAGCCGCTTTGCTGCGGTGACATATATGTTGCCGGGGCCGGTGATCATGTCAACCGGCACCAATTCCCTGCCGTCGCGGTCGGTGCCACCGTAGGCCAGTAACGCCACCGCCTGCGCCCCACCGACGGACCAAACTTCATCGACTCCCAGTAACCTCGCAGCGGCCAGGATGGTCGGATGTGGCAACCCGTCGAATCGGGTCTGGGGCGCCGACTGCGGCGGGCTCGCTATTACCAGCGAGTCGACACCGGCGGCCTGGGCGGGCACCACATTCATCACCACACTGGACGGATACACAGCGTTACCCCCGGGCACGTACAAGCCCACCCGCTCAACCGGGATCCAGCGCTCGGTGACGGTGGCACCCGGGCCCAGCGTCGTAGTGACGTCGCTACGGCGCTGATCAGTATGCACGGCGCGGGTCCGCTCGACCATCACCTGCAGTGCGTCGCGGACGTCGGGGTCCAGCTCGGATAGCGCGGCGTGCAGTGCGCTGTCCGGCACCCGCACCGCCGGCGGCCGCACACCATCGAAGGACGCGCCGTACTCCAGGGCGGCTTCCGCGCCGCGCTCAGCGACCGCTTGCACGATGGGCCGTACCGACGGCAATACGGCCTCCACGTCGGCTCCCCCGCGCGGCATGGCCGCCCTGAGCCGAGCAGCCGTCAACTCGGCACCTCGTAGGTCGATGCGGGCCAGCAGCGCAGGCGTTGTGCTCACGTTCACCATTGTCCCAGAGCAGCTCAAGTGGATATCCGACCGGTACAGTGCGGGGAGAGTGCCCATGCATGCGAAAGTGAGACACTATGTCCGCAAAGGACCACCCGAACAACGCCCCGGGCGTACCGATGGTGTTCCCGCCCTGGTTTGAACGGTTTCAGATCAAATACATCAACCCTGCGCTCAAACCGATCGCACGCTACCTGCCTGGCACCGCAACTATTACACATCGCGGTCGCAAATCCGGTAAGCAGTACCGCACCATCGTGACCGCCTATCGCAAGGGCGATGTGTTGGCCATCGCGCTGGGCCACGGCAAGACCGACTGGGTCAAGAACGTGCTGGCCGCCGGAGAAGCCGACGTGTGCTTCACCCGGCACCACGTTCACCTCACCAACCCACGGATTCTGCCGGCGGGCTCCGATGGCGACGGATTGCCGTTTATGGCGCGCGCGCAGGTGGGTCGGATGGGGATTTTCGTGGCTGACATCACCTGAGCCCGGTCGCAGGCGTGCGCGGGATTCCGCATGCGCCAGCTCGCGGCGACCCAACCTACATGTCCAGGCCGACGTCCAGGACACGAACCGAGTGGGTTAGCGCACCCACCGCGAGATAGTCCACACCCGTCGCGGCGTACGTCGCCGCGTTGTCCAGACTCAGCCCGCCCGAGGACTCGAGCAGAACCGTTGGTGCCCGGGTGTCCCGTCGCTGCACCGCCGTCTGGGTCTGCCAGACGGGAAAGTTATCCAGCAGTATCAGTTCCGGCTTTTCCGGTAATACGGCATCGAGCTGCTCGAGTGAATCGACTTCGACCTCGCAAGAAAGTTCGGGTGCGGCGGCGCGCACCGCCCGCAGCGCGTCGACCACCGAGCCTGCCGCAGCAACGTGGTTGTCTTTGATCAACGCCTCGTCCCCCAACGCCAACCGGTGGTTGACGCCGCCACCGACGCGCACGGCATATTTCTGCAGTGCGCGCAAACCCGGCAATGTTTTGCGGGTATCGCGGATCTTGGCCTTGGTGCCGTGCACGGCGTCGACCCACGCCGCCGTCGTGGTGGCAATCCCCGACATGTGACAAACCAAATTCAGCATGGTGCGTTCCGCAGTTAGTAGGCCGCGCGTTTCCGCGTGGATCGTCAAGACCGGCTCCCCGGGCTGCACCCGGGCGCCGTCGTCGACCCGATCGAGCACCCGGTATCCGTCTGCTCCGATTACCTCGTCGAGCACCAACAACGCAACATCGACCCCGGCGACCACGCCGGCCTCGCGGGGAACCATTAACGCTGTGGCGGTCGCGCCGGCGGGCACCGTAGCCAGCGTGGTGACATCGGGTCCACAGCTCAGGTCCTCGTCGAGACCACGACGAATGGTCTCTCGAGCGGCGGCCCGTTCACCGTCAGACAGCTTCATCAGCCCACCGCCGCCAACGCCTCCGCGGATACGGTGTTGGGGTCGTCGGCCAACCGGATCATCATGCTGCGCGCCTGGTCAGGTGTGGCATCCAAGCACTCGGCGCGGTGGTGACAACCACGACTTTCGGTGCGCGCCAAGGCGGCGGCGACCACGGCACGGGCGGCCAGAGCCAAAGCCACGTCCTCGAAATCGCGGCGGCTGGCGACACTGCGAACCGGCCCATCCAGCATCGCCGACAGCCATCGCAGCCCGTCGGCGTTGCGCACCACCGACGCTTCCTGACTCATCGCCCGCTGGAGCTCACCCCGTTGCGGCGCGGTGTGCACGAGCGGCTCGGGCCATGTCGCGCGCGATGGCCCAGCCGTCGCCGCGTGTGCGGCCGCTGCCTTCCCGGCGCGTCCACCGACCACCAAACCTTCCAGCAGGCTGTTGGACGCCAGCCGGTTGGCTCCGTGCATGCCGGTGCGGGCCACCTCGCCGGCGGCGAACAAGCCCGGCAGGTCGGTCCGGCCGTACACATCGGTGGTGACGCCGCCACAGCTATAGTGCGCGCCGGGTATCACCGGGATGGGTTGACGGATCGGATCGATACCGGCGGCCCTACACGATGCGGTGACCGTCGGGAACCGCGACTCGAAGCCCTCGATGCCACGCGCGTCGAGGTAAACGCACGGATCGCCGGTGGCTTTCATTCGAGTATCGATAGCGGCCGCGACGACGTCGCGTGGCGCCAGATCACCCATCGGATGAACGCCCGCGGTAATCGAACGACCTTGCCGGTCAAGCAATATCGCGCCCTCCCCACGGACGGCCTCGCTGATCAGCGGCCGCCGGCCACCGCCGCGGCCACCGGCGTACAGCATCGTTGGGTGGAACTGGATGAACTCGAGATCACTAACCGTGACCCCGGCCCATAGCGCCAACGCAATGCCGTCACCGGTCGAACCGTCCGGGTTGGTGGTGGCGCTGTACAAATGCCCTAGCCCGCCGGTAGCCAGGATTACCGACGGCGCGCTGATGACGCCGAGCCCATCGGGGCTGAGCACCAAAACACCCGTCACCGCACTGTCGTCTTGGAGCACCCGCACGGCGACGTGGCTGGTACGGATGTCTAGTAGGGCGGCGGCGTGGTCGAGCGCGCGCTGGACTTCTGCCCCGGTGGCGTCGCCTCCCGCGTGCACGATCCGTCGCCGTGAGTGCCCGCCTTCTCGGGTGAGCGCCCAACGGCCGGGCGCCTTTTCGTCGAACCGCGCTCCCTCACCGACCAGTTCGGTGATCGCCCGAAAGCCGTCGGCGACGATCGAGTACACCGCGTCCGGGTCGCACAGGCCAGCGCCGGCAGCCAGGGTGTCTGCGACGTGCTCGTCGATCGAATCGTTGGAATCCGGCAACACCACCGCGATGCCACCTTGGGCATAGTGCGTCGCCGTGACCCCAAACCGGCCATCCGCCTTGTTGAGGAGGACAACGCGGCGGCCGCGGCGATGTGCGGCCAGCGCAGCCGCCAAGCCGGCGACGCCGGTACCTATGACGACGACGTCGGCCACATCCCGCCACGCGGGACCGGCCCTCATTCGCCGCCGCCCGGCTGCCCGATCTCGATCATCCGCTGCACACTCCGGCGCCCCGCGGCTGCAATGTCGGGGTCGACATGGACTTCGTCGGCACCTTCGACCAGGCAGCGCAGCAAGGCCGCGGGAGTGATCATCTTCATGTACTTGCATGAGGCGCGGTCGTTTACGGCCTGGAAGTCGACTTCCGGCGCCGCCCGTCTCAGCTGATGCAGCATGCCGACCTCGGTGGCGACCAGGACCTTGCGGGCGCGTGTCTCGTGTGCCGCGTCGAGCATCCCACCCGTGGACAAGATCTTTACCCGCTCGGCCGGGAAAGCACCTTCGCCGGCCAGATAGAGCGCCGAGGTGGCGCAGCCGCACTCGGGATGGACGAATAGCTCGGCATCTGGGTTCTCGCTCGCCTGGTGAGTGAGTTCGTCGCCGTTAATCCCGGCGTGCACGTGGCACTCGCCCGCCCAGACGTGCAGATTGGTGCGACCGGTCACGCGGCGCACGTGTGCCCCTAGAAACTGGTCCGGGCAAAACAACACCTCGCGGGCGGGATCGATGGAGGCCACCACGTCCACCGCGTTTGACGAGGTGCAACAGATATCGGTAAGTGCCTTGACCTCCGCCGTGGTGTTGACGTAAGAAACCACGACTGCGTCCGGGTGCTCGGCTTTCCAGGCGCGCAAATCGTCGGGAGTGATCGAGTCGGCCAGTGAGCAGCCCGCCCGTTGATCGGGAATCAGCACCGTCTTGTCCGGGCTCAGAATTTTGGCGGTCTCCGCCATGAAGTGCACACCGCAAAACACGATGGTGTCCTCAGGCGCATCGGCAGCGATACGCGACAACGCCAGCGAATCCCCCACATGGTCGGCGACGTCTTGGATCGCTGGCAGCTGGTAGTTGTGCGCCAGCAGCGTGGCTCCACGCAATCGTGCTAACCGGCGAATCTCCGCGGCCCACCGTGCGTCGCCGTCCACTCCGGCGTAGCCGTCAGGCGAGTTGGTAACCCGGGCAGACATGTCGGTCACGTCACGAACGAGCGTGTCCATGCGATTCAAAACCGTCACGGCGGCTCCTTTTCCGCTAATGAGGTTTTCGACTTATAATCGAAAACATGTCCTATGGTAACACCGCTCACGAAGTTCTGGCTGTCGTGTTTCAAGTTCGCCAAATTGCAGCGGCCCGCGGACAGGGGTTAAGCGCCGGAAAACCGCAGCTTAACGTGCTGTTATGGCAGCGCGCACAGGATCCAGAAAAAGGTGCCTGGTCCCTGCCGGGCGGACGCTTACGCAACGACGAGGACATGACCACCTCGGTGCGACGTCAACTTGCCGAAAAAGTGGATCTGCGCGAGCTGGCCCATTTGGAGCAGCTTGCGGTGTTTTCCGATCCGCATCGGCTGCCAGGTGCCAACCGGATAATCGCATCTACCTTTCTCGGGCTTGTCCCCTCCCCCGCCACTCCGGAGCTGCCGGCGGACACGCGCTGGCATCCGGTGAATTCATTGCCACCGATGGCGTTCGATCACGGCCCGATGGTGGCCCACGCCCGCACCAGGTTGGTAGCCAAGATGTCCTATACCAATATCGGATTTGCTTTGGCCCCAAAAGAATTTGCACTTTCGACATTGCGCGACATTTACGGGGCGGCATTGGGTTATCAGGTCGATGCGACCAACCTGCAACGTGTCCTCGCCCGTCGCAAGGTGATCACCCGCACGGGCACGATTGCCCAGTCCGGCCGCACCGGTGGCCGTCCCGCGGCGTTGTACCGATTTGCCGACTCCCAACTGAGGGTCACCGACGAGTTCGCCGCCCTGCGACCGCCTGGCTAGGTCGGCACCGCCCGCAATCCAACCCGTGCGAGCCGGGCCCGGTATTCGACGGGACACCGGTGGCGGTATTTTCAATCCGCAGAGTTTGCCGATAGCCAGCTGCGAAGTTGCTGCAAAATGCCAACAGCTTCGCCAGACTGTGACCGGTGCCACGCCGCGCCCAAGGTCAATTTCGCCAGCAAATCCTGTAGCTTGTATAAGACTATAAGGGCAAATTAAGAGACGTCGGCGCTCAACGGTCGCCGGCGTTGTTATGACTGGCTAACTACGCTGCCATCCCGTGGAGTTTCGGGACGTTCCAAGCGTGAGAATGCCGAAGGCCATGAAGCATGAAGGGAGCCTTAGTGGTTAAGGGCGCCAACCTGGCAGATGCGCACGCCGAGTGGATCGGAAAGCCGCCGCATGAGGAAGTGCAGCGCAAAGTTCGCCCACTGCTGCCGAGCGACGATCCGTTCTACGAGCCGCCGGCGGGCTACCACCACGCCGCCCCGGGGACCGTGCTGCGCTCACGCGAGGTCGAGCTGGCCTTTCTCGGCGTCATACCGCAGTCAATCACTGCCACCCAGCTGCTGTACCGGTCGACAGACATGCATGGCAACCCCGAGGCGACCGTAACCACAGTGATCTTGCCCGCTGACGTTACCCCAGGTCAGGCCTGCCCACTGGTCTCCTACCAGTGCGCCATCGACGCCATCTCCTCCCGTTGTTTTCCCTCTTATGCGCTGCGACGCGGAGCGAAGGCCATCGGGTCGCTGACCCAATTGGAGATATTGCTGATCACCGCGGCGGTCGCCGAGGGTTGGGCGGTGTCGGTACCTGACCACGAAGGCATCCGGGGGCTTTGGGGATCGCCCTACGAACCTGGCTACCGTGTGCTGGACGGGATACGTGCGGCCCTGAATTCGGAGCGTCTCGCGCTATCTTCGTCAGCACCCATCGGGCTATGGGGTTATTCCGGAGGTGGGCTGGCCAGCGCGTGGGCCGCGGAAATGGCGGGCGAATACGCGCCCGAGCTCGACATTGTCGGGGCAGTGCTGGGATCGCCGGTCGGCGATCTGGGCAATACGTTCCGCCGGCTCAACGGCACCCCGCTTGCTGGTCTGCCGGCCTTGGTCGTTGCCGCGCTGGTGCACGCCTACCCCGGGCTCGACAAAGTGATCAAGCAGCACGCCAACGATGAGGGCCTCGACCTACTGAGGCGGCTCGAAGGGATGACGACGGCGGAAGCGGTCATCCGAGTGGCGAACAAGGACATGGGCGATTTTTTGGACCAACCCCTCGACGACGTCCTCGCCACGCCCGAAGTTGTGCATGTCTTCGACGACATCAAGCTTGGCGCCGCGGTACCAGCACCTCCGGTCCTGATCGTCCAGGCAGTGCACGATTATCTGATCTCCGTCGACGACATCGACGCGCTGGCCGAGCGCTATTCGGCCGGCGGAGCCAGGGTCACCTATCATCGGGACGCCTTCAACGAACACATGGTCCTGCACCCGCTGTCGGCCCCAATGGCGCTGCGTTGGCTCACCGACCGGTTCGCTGGCCTGCCGCTGAGTGAGCACGTGATTCGCACCAAGTGGCCGACCATATTCAACCCCATGACGTACGCGGGTATGGCGCGACTGGCGGTTATCGCGGCCAAGGTGATTACCGGCCGGAAAGTGCATCGCCGTCCGCTCTGATACCCGCTACGACGTGGGGGCTGCTGAGGTCTCCGCCGTCTCGTTCGGTAGCCGCTCGACAGCCGGATAGCCCCCCAGGTCATCGCGTACGGCTCCGGCTGCGATCAATGCGTAGACCAGTGACGCCGTGGCGGCCGGCGACAGCAAGGTGGTCACCACCAACCACGGCTGGCGGGCAAACAACACCGGCGGCGCCTGGGTAACGTAGGTCAACGAGTGCTCACCGGTTGCCAGCACAACGGTATCGAAGTCCAGCACGCCGTAGCGCCACCGCACCACCAACGCACCTACGGCGATCGCCGCTGCGGCAGCACCGGCCAACCCGACCGAGAGCGCTACGACCATCCCCGGACCGCGATGTTCGCGCCACTGCCATGCCAGCACCGACGCCACCACCGCCACCGCACCCAACAAGCCGAGCATTAAGAACGGCGCGATGAAGAAGTTCTGCGATTCGCTGCCTAGATAGTCGTGCACCCGTTCACCGGCGCGGTCGATCGCCACCACCGCGTGGATGGACGGTGCCAGCCACGCCCACAGCCCGCCGATCACCACACCCGTTGCCGACAACCCCAGGACCACAGTGATCATCGCCCGGGTCCTCGACGTACAAGGTGCCTCGCCACACCCGCGACGCTCACTCGTCGGCTGCGACGCCCATGGTCCGGTTGAAACCGGGGCCGTCGAATCTTCGGTCACCGTTGCGTCTCCAAGTCAGCGGAGTCCACCTGTCCATGCCGGGAGCAGCGCGCCCACCAGCCATCGGGGCGGACCTGCACGATCATCCGCCGTCCGCACTGCGCACAGAACCGCGGTGGTTCCAGACCCAATTGGGCCGCCGTGGGCGTCGCCGTACCCGCCAATTCGCCGGTGTAGACGTTGTAGACGCCGGCACTCACCGGAATACCCAGACTTCCCACCTACGATTCCTGGTTTCCTACAAGCTGGCGTTGAGCGCTTTCAATGGCATCTGCAGGTCTTCCAACAGTTCCAGGTCGGCTTCCGCTGGGCGGCCAAGAGTGGTCAGGTAGTTGCCGACGATCACGGCGTTGATGCCTCCTAGGATCCCGCGCTTGGCGCCCAGGTCGCCCAGGGTGATTTCGCGGCCGCCGGCAAAACGCAACATCGTGCGCGGCAACGCCAATCGAAACGCACCCACCGCCTTCAGCGCCTCACTGGCCGGCAACACCTCGAGATCACCGAACGGGGTACCCGGCCGCGGATTCAGGAAGTTCAACGGCACCTCATCGGGGCCCAACTCGGCCAGGTTGGCGGCGAATTCGGCCCGCTGCTCCAACGTCTCACCCATACCCAAGATGCCTCCGCAGCACACTTCCATGCCGGCGTCGCGCACCATCGACAGCGTCTGCCAGCGCTCTTCCCAGGTATGGGTGGTCACAACGTTGGTGAAGTACGAGCGAGCCGTCTCGAGGTTGTGGTTGTAGCGGTGCACTCCCATCGCCGCCAGCTGCTCCACCTGGTCGGCACTCAACATCCCCAACGAGCAGGCGATGTTGATCTCGACCTCGTTGCGGATGGCCTCAATGCCCGCCGCAACTTGAGACAGCAACCTGTCGTCGGGTCCGCGGACCGCGGCGACGATACAGAACTCGGTGGCACCCGACTTGGCTGTCTGTTTGGCCGCCTCCACCAGGCTGGGAACGTCTAGCCATGCGCTGCGCACCGGAGAGCTGAAGAGTCCGGACTGCGAGCAGAAATGGCAATCCTCCGGGCAACCACCCGTTTTCAGGCTGATGATGCCCTCGACCTCGACCTCTGGGCCACACCACCGCATCCGCACCTCGTGCGCCAGCGCCAGCAGCTCTTCTAGCCGGTCATCGGGCAGCTGCAAGACCCGCAGCACCTGTTGCTGGTTCAAACCCTCACCGCGCTCCAGCACCTGCTGCCGGGCTACTGCCAGAATGTCCGAGTCGAGCACGCCATTCCGGCCCGCGTCGGCTGTGGGTTCAGTAGCTGCCTGAGTCACCAAGTACTCCCCTGGTCTTCGTCAAATCCTCGTCCGACCCGACCGCATCGGGCACAGAACTGCCAACTTAGGGTAGCCGTGCACCCCGACGCAGACACGACGCGGTCGTCCGCAGCCCAACGTACTGGGTTTTTGCCGCTTCTTCGGCCCGCCGGCGGTCAGGTGATCAGGTGCTCCACGCGTTTGTTGCCCTCCCAACGGCGCAGGCCGGCAAACCGGCCGTCGATTTGCAATGGGCGTCCCGCAATGCGAAGCGCCCTGCCCAATTGCCCGCCGCCCACTCGGCGCGCCAAGGTGACGTGGGCGGTCCATTTGTTCGGCAGACTGTTGGACATCGGTGCCGGCGAGAGATGTGAACCGCAGAGCCGGTGCACCTCGGCATGCAGTGCCAACAGATCACCCGTCGGCACTAGCAGGCGGGCGAACACGACGTTAGACCGACCGAACAGCACCGGAGCACCAATCGTGCAGCTCAATGGCAGCCGTCTGGCAATTGGACGCAGCACTGCGTCGACGTCGGACTCGATGTGTTCGGCGACGGATAGCGTCACGTGTGGACGACTGGCCGGTGCCTGGCTGGGTATTCCGGCCGCGGCAAGCTCGCCCCAGATGCGACGGATCGCTGCCTCGGTATCGGGGTCGAATACCAGCTCGATCGAATGCACCATCAGCGGGCCAATGCAGCCACCCAGCCGGGGTCGAACGCGCCTGCGCTCATGGCCGCGAAATGCACGGTGTCCGACTCCGCCGCGCCCGCGGGAAGCACGGCCCGCACAGGAGCCATCTGGGCCAAGGCAGACCGATTTGAGGTCTCCACCAATCCAGGATGTGCCGGCCAGCTGCCGATTACCAGTCCAGCGCATAGAACCCTTTGTGCTACAAGCGATTCCAGTGTCAACGCGGTGTGGTTGAGGGTACCCAGTTCTGCGGTGACAACGACCAGCGCCTCAGCACCCAGATCCACCGCGAGGTCGCGCAGCGTCACTCCCGAGTCGGCAAGTTCAACCAGCAGCCCTCCTGCGCCCTCCACCAGCGTCACGCGCCCCGGTCGGTCGAGCCCGCGGATGAGCTGCAACACCTGATCGCGAGTGGGCAAGGGGGCGCCGGCCTGCGCAGCGGCTGCGGCCGGCGCCATCGGCAGCGGATAGCGCGCCAATCCGACGAGTTCGGTTACGCCGGACAGTCGGCCAATCTCGGCGAGATCGTCGTCGCCGGTGTCGGTACCGGTCTGAACCGGTTTACACACCGCCACATCGATGCCGCTCTGGCGCAGGCGTGCGGCCAACGCGGCGGTAGCGATCGTCTTCCCCACGCCGGTATCGGTCCCGGTAACGACCAGGACGGTCAACGGAGTGCCCTGGACGGCCCCCGCAGAACATCGGTTAAGACCTGTCGAGCCAGATCCAGCTCGTCAGACGTCAGCGAGGCGCGCGCCGTCAACCGCAACCGCGACGTCCCGGCCGGCACGGTCGGGGGTCGAAAGCAACCCACCTTCACTCCGGCGTCTAAACAGGCGGTTGCCGCGGCCAGGGCGAGCTCCGGATCGCCCAGGATTACCGACACCACCGCGGATTGGGGGGCTGGCTCCGGCGCCAATTCGCAGATTCGGGCCAGTTCGCGGGCGTGGCGCAACACCGCGTCGGGTCGCCACGCCTCAGCCTTGAGGACCCGCAGCGCGGCCAGCGCCGCGCCCACCGCCGCCGGCGCCAGGCCGGTGTCGAAGATGAACGGCCGGGCGGCGTCGATCAAATGAGCGCGCACCGATGCCGGCCCGAGAACCACACCGCCCTGACTGCCCAGGGCCTTGGACAATGTCGTGGTCAGCACCACATCGGGCGCCCCCGCGAGCCCGACCTCGTGCAGTAGGCCACGCCCGTTTCCCCGTACCCCGAGGCCGTGCGCCTCGTCGACAATGAGCAGCGCTGCGTGCCTGCGACACACGTCGTGCAACTCACGCACGGGGGCCAGCACGCCATCGGCGCTGAATACGGAATCGGTGACCACCACGGCACGCTCTTCCCCGCGTGAGGACAGCGCGGCCTCGACCGCGCCGACATCACGATTCGGCGTGACTACCACCCGCGCTCGCGACAGCCGACACGCGTCCACCAGCGATGCGTGCGAAAAGGCATCGGACACCAGCAGCGACCCCGGGCCGGACAGACCCACGACGGCGCCCAGATTCGCCGTGTATCCGGACGAGAACAGCAGTCCGGCCGCCGCGCCGACGTAGTCGGCCAGCTGGGACTCCAGCTCCTGGTGCAGCTCGGTGTCGCCGGTGACCAGGCGAGAACCGGTGGCACCGGCGCCCCAGACACGCAGCGCCTGGACACCCCCCTCGATGACGTCTGGATGCCGGGACAGGCCAAGGTAGTCGTTGGACGCCAGATCAAGCTCGGTCGACACAGCAGGCCGCGGCCGCAGCAGGCGGCGCAGCCCTGCTTGACGACGCTGTTGCTCCACCGCCTCCAGCCAGGCCAGCGGTGACGTCTCGATCGGTGCTTTCATCGACCTAGAGCCTACGAGAGCCGATGAGCCGTGCTACCTCGACCATCGCGGAGGTGATCTGGGCGATCTCGGCTGCCCCGCAGATGTACGGCGGCATCGCGTAGACGAGGTTGCGGAACGGGCGCAACCACACACCGTGGTCAAGGGCCACCGGAGTGGCGAGCGCCACATCGATCGGACGGTCGCACTCGATGACGCCGATGGCGCCACAGGCCCGCACATCGGTGACCCCGGGCAGCCCGCGGGCGGGATCTAGTCCGGCCGTCAACCCCGCACCTAGCTCGCCGACCCGCGCACGCCAATCCTGCTCGATCAACAGCTCGACGCTGGCGACCGACACCGCACAAGCCAGCGCGTTGGCCATAAAGGTAGGCCCGTGCATCAGCGCACCCGCATCCCCGGTGCTGATGGTGTGCGCGATGTCGGGCGTGCACAAGGTGGCGGCGAGGCTCAGATATCCGCCGGTGAGCGCCTTGCCGACGCACATGATGTCCGGGCTCACCCCAGCGTGGTCGGCAGCAAACAGTTCCCCGGTGCGGCCGAAGCCGGTAGCGATCTCATCGAAGATCAGCAGTACCTCGTGACGTCGGCAGATGTCCCGCAGGTCGGTGAGGTAGCGCGGGTCGTGGAACCGCATCCCACCCGCGCCCTGCACCACCGGCTCGACAACCACCGCTGCCAGCTCCGCTGCATGTGCGGCCAGTTGGTCCTCGAACGCCGTGATGTAGTGCGGGTCGTAGTCGCCTGGCACCTGCGGTGCGAACACCTGCCGGACCAGAATGTCAGTCCACAGAGAGTGCATCCCACCCTCGGGATCGCAGATGCTCATCGGTGTGAAGGTGTCGCCGTGGTAGCCACCCCGCCAGGTCATCAGCCGGTGCTTGGCGGGCCGCCCGCGGCTACGCCAGTACTGCAGGGCCATCTTCACCGCGACCTCCACCGATACCGACCCGGAGTCGCTGAAGAAGACCGTCTCCAAACCCGCGGGAGTGATGTCCACCAGCAACTGGGCTAACCGGGCCGCCGGCTCGTGGGTCAGCCCCCCGAACATGACGTGATTCATAGTGCCAAGCTGCGAGGCCAGGGCCGCGTCCAATACGGGATGCCCGTGACCATGGATCGCAGTCCACCACGAGCTCATCGCATCGAGCACCTCGATCGGGCGGCCGTCCCGGATCAGCGTCAGCCAGGCGCCCTGTGCGGCCACCGCGACCAATGGCGCGAGCACTTCATTGCCGATGGTGCTGTAGGGGTGCCAAAGGTGGGTGGCGTCGATCGCACTGACTTGTTCGGCCGTCAAGCCCGCACTTGATGTTCCTGCCGCAGACATGGAATCCGAGGGTAATCCGCGGCGAATGGGCCACTGTGTGGCCCATTCGGGTTGTGGGCGGGTCGCGCAAAGCCGGGCCATCGGGAAGCATGCAAGGCATGGCTTCGCCGAATCAGCCCGAAGAAACTCCAGGCTCGACTACCGAATCTCCACCGTCGCCCGAAGGTCCGGAAGGTCGGGCACCACAAATCCTCAAGCTGCGCATAGTCCCCTGGGACGTGGCACTTACGGTCATAGTCTCGGCGGTGCTCCTCATCGTGGTCACCAGCACCAGTTGGGCGGCAAGGCTTTTCGCGTTCACCGAAAACGTGTGCATTTCGGAGGATTGCCCACTCGTGCCATTCGGTCTCAACTACTACATCTATCCGGTGATGTGGGGCGGCATCGGGGCGGCCGTGGCCGCCGCGGTGATCGGCCCGTTGATCTCGATGTTGAGGGGCTGGTACATGTCATTCTGGCCAATCATGGCCATCGGCGTCATCACACTGACGTCGGTGTTCGGTTACGCGCTGACCGGCTTCAGCGAAAGCTACGGGCGCTGATCGCAGACACCGACTTTGATCACGCACCGGCAACGTCTGTGAGACCGAAATCACAACTGCCCTTACAGGATTGGGAACCCCCAGTAACCGTCCGGTCACGTTAAGACAAAAAATTCTCCGGAGATCTGGCGGCCCACAAGTTTGGTTGTCAAAGTGGCTGTAGTGACTGGTGTGAATACAGAGGTTTGACATCTGGTTCACGTTCTCGACTGTCATGCAGCGGCGTTGGTCTCGAAACAGAGGTCAACTCGTGAGTCTGCAACGGCGGCGGATGCGCGAGGTCACCGCGCTGACGCACCGGACCCTGACCGGGCCCGCACGTGGGCCGAGGAGAGCCCCTAGGAGATTGGAACCCCGATGAAACGCATCTACGCCTTCGCGATTGGTCTGGCGATGATGACGGCCCCCATGGTGGCCGCCCCCGGTCTCGCGACCGCAGAGCCCGGCGTTCGATCGACGGACTACCAGCAGGTCACCGACGTTGTGATCGCGCGCGGCCTGGCACAGCGCGGCGTGCCGTTCTCCTGGGCCGGCGGCGGCATCACCGGCCCCACCCGAGGCAAGGGCACCGGCATGTACACCGTCGGATTCGACGCCTCCGGCCTGATCCAGTACGCCTACGCCGGCGCCGGGATCAAGCTCCCGCGGTCTTCCGGCGAAATGTACAAGGTCGGCCAGAAGGTCCTGCCACAGCAGGCACGCAAGGGCGACCTGATCTTCTACGGTCCCGAAGGGACGCAAAGTGTCTCGATGTATCTCGGCAACGGGCAGATGCTGGAAGTGAGCGACAGCGTCCAGGTCTCGCCGGTGCGGACCAAGGACATGATGCCCTACCTGGTCCGAGTCCTCGGGACCCAGCAGCAACCACTACAACAAGCTCCATTGCAACAGGCCCCACTGCAACAACAACCGCTACCGCAACAACCGTTGCAGCAGGCCCCGCTGCAGCAGGCACCCACACAGCGGGCGCCACTGCAACAACAACCGCTGTTACAGGCGCCTACCCAGCGGGCGCCACTACAGCAGGCGCCTGCGCCGCAGGCACCCACCCAGCAAGCGCCCACCCAGCTGGCACCCACCCGCCAGGCACCCACACAGCAGGCTCCGGCGCTGCAGGTACCAGCGCAGACAGCACCAATCCAGCTGGCCCCGGTAGGTACCACCGGGTAGCGTCCACAGCCCCAAAATCACCGCCACCTCGCTTCCCTCGTTGACTGCATTGCAGGTCAACGGGCGAAGCAGGTGGCGGTTTCGGTAAATTGGCTGTCGACCATGCAGACCCTGACAACGCCACCAGCACCGATCAATACGCCCAACGCGATGGGAACCCGCACGGCAGGGTTCTATCGGCACGATCTCGACGGCTTGCGCGGGATTGCGATTGCGCTCGTCGCGGTGTTCCACATCTGGTTCGGCCGTGTTTCCGGCGGCGTGGACGTATTCCTGGCGCTGTCCGGATTCTTCTTCGGCGGCAAGATACTGCGTGCGACCCTCAATCCAGATTTGAAGCTATCGCCGATTGCCGAGCTGATCAGGCTGGTACGTCGCCTGCTCCCGGCGCTGGTTGTGGTACTCGCCGGGTGTGCCCTACTCACCATCTTGATCCAGCCGCAGACCCGATGGGAGACCTTCGCGGACCAGAGCCTAGCCAGCTTGGGCTACTACCAGAACTGGGAGCTGGCCAACTCCGCGTCGGACTACCTGCGCGCCGGTGAAGCCGTCAGCCCGTTACAGCACATCTGGTCCATGTCCGTGCAAGGACAGTTCTACATCGCGTTTCTGCTACTGGTCGCCGGCTGCGCCTACCTGTTTCGCGGCCTGCTCCGGGGCGCTCGAGCCCGCCACCTAAGGACCGCATTCGTGGTGCTGCTGATTGCGCTCACGGTCGCGTCATTCGTCTTCGCGATTGTTGCCCACCAGAGCAACCAGTCCACCGCGTATTACAACAGTTTTGCGCGGGGGTGGGAGCTCCTGCTGGGGGCACTCGTCGGTGCGTTGGTGCCCTACATTCGTTGGCCGATGTGGCTGCGTACCCTCGCCGCCAGCATCGCGCTAGTGGTGATCTTGTTCTGCGGCGCCCTGATCAACGGCGTCAAAGAGTTTCCGGGCCCGTGGACCCTGGTGC
Source organism: Mycobacterium basiliense (assembly GCF_900292015.1). Classification (NCBI taxonomy): domain Bacteria; kingdom Bacillati; phylum Actinomycetota; class Actinomycetes; order Mycobacteriales; family Mycobacteriaceae; genus Mycobacterium; species Mycobacterium basiliense. The sequence continues at coordinate 2,492,789 of NZ_LR130759.1, read as the reverse complement.
CCGTAGGCGCCACCATGCTGATGATCCTGGCCGGGGCTAACCGGCACGCCCATCCCAGCACCAGCGATCGACTGCCGCTGCCCAACCGGCTGTTGGCGGCCGGGCCACTAGTGGCGCTGGGTGCGATCGCGTACTCGCTGTATCTGTGGCACTGGCCGCTGCTGATTTTTTGGCTCTCCTACACCGGCCATCGGCACGCAAACTTCCTCGAGGGCGCCGGGATATTGCTGGTCTCCGGACTGCTCGCACACCTGACCACCCGCCACGTCGAGGACCCGCTGCGGTACCGAGCCCCCACCGAGGCCGACGCGGCCACCCCACCGATTCCTTGGCGGATGCGGCTACGCCGCCCGACGATCGTGATGGGATCGGTGGTGGTCCTGCTCGGCGTCACGCTGACCGCAACGTCGTTCACTTGGCGTGAGCATGTGATCATCGAGCGATCCTCCGGCAAAGAGCTCAGCGGGCTTAGCGCCAACGACTATCCCGGAGCCCGCACCCTCATTAATCACGTCCGGGTACCAAAACTGCGAATGCGCCCCACCGTGCTAGAAGCCAAAGGCGACCTGCCGGCGGCCACCAAGGACGGCTGCATCAGCGACTTCGTCAATCCGGCGTTGGTCAACTGCACCTACGGCGACTCAGACGCTGTCCGAACCATCGCGTTGGCCGGGGGCTCGCATGCCGAACACTGGCTACCCGCACTCGACCTGCTGGGCCGGCTCCACCATTTCAAAGTAGTGACATATCTGAAGATGGGCTGCCCGTTGTCCACCGAGGAAGTCCCGCTGATCATGGGCAACAACGCCCCATACCCGCAATGTCGCGAGTGGGTACAAACAACGATGGAGAAGCTGGTCGCCGATCGTCCCAACTATGTCTTCACCACCTCGACTCGACCGTGGAACATCAAACCGGGCGATGTCATGCCGGCCACCTATATTGGCATCTGGCAAACCTTCTCTGACAACAACATTCCCGTCCTCGCCGTTCGGGATACGCCCTGGATGGTCAAAGATGGCCAACCGTTCAAGCCAGCGGATTGCCTGGCCAAAGGTGGCGATGCACAGTCCTGTGGGATCAAGCGGTCCGAACTGCTGTCGGACTACAACACCACTTTGGACTTCGTGAGCCGATTCCCCATCCTCAAGCCGATAGACATGTCGGATGCGATATGCCGCAAGGATTTCTGCCGCGCGGTCGAGGGAAATGTGCTGATCTACCGCGACGCCCACCATCTGACCCCGACCTATATGCGGACCATGGCCCCCGAACTTGGGCGCCAAATCGCGGCGATCACCGGTTGGTGGTGACCTCGACCTCCTGACAAGGTAGGCACCGATACCCCAATTCAAATCAGGGCACAGACACCGGAAACGCTCGGACCCGAACCAACGCGGATAAAGTCAAATGATGTCGCAGAACAACGCCGGGGACTCCGGCGTAACCCCACCCCCGCTGCCCACCGTTTGGCCGGGCACCGCATATCCGCTGGGGGCCACCTATGACGGTGCGGGCACCAACTTTTCGCTCTTCTCCGAGATCGCCGAGAAGGTCGAGCTATGCCTGATCTCGGAGGGCGGTAGCGAATCGCGAATCTCCCTCGAGGAGATCGACGGATACGTCTGGCACGCCTATCTGCCCAATGTCGCGCCGGGCCAACGCTACGGATTTCGGGTCTACGGACCATTCGACCCCGCGGCCGGGCATCGCTGTGACCCGAGCAAGCTGCTGCTCGACCCCTACGGCAAAGCGTTCGACGGCGATTTCATCTTCGGACAGGCACTGTTCTCCTACGACATGCAGACCGTCGACCTGGGCTCGGCCGACCCCGGCATCCCCCCCATGGTCGACTCCCTCGGATACACCATGACCAGTGTGGTGATCAACCCGTTCTTCGACTGGGGTTACGACCGGGCTCCAATGACTCCTTACCACGAGACCGTCATCTACGAAGCACACGTCAAAGGCATGACGCAAACTCATCCGGACATCCCCGAAGAGCTCCGGGGCACCTATGCCGGACTGGCCCATCCCGCAATCATCGATCACCTCAAGTCGCTGAACGTCACCGCCATCGAATTGATGCCGGTACATCAATTCATGCACGACTCACGTCTGCTCGATCTGGGTCTACGAAATTACTGGGGTTACAACACTTTTGGATTTTTCGCCCCACACAATCAGTATGCAGCCAACCGGCAAGCAGGCAGCGCCGTGGGAGAATTCAAGTCCATGGTACGCAGCCTGCATGAGGCCGGCATCGAAGTCATTCTCGACGTGGTGTACAACCACACCGCCGAAGGCAACCGACTCGGTCCGACCATCAACTTCCGCGGCATCGACAACGCCGCCTACTACCGCCTGGTGGACACCGACCTGCGCTGGTATAAGGACTACACCGGCACCGGCAACAGCCTCAACGCCCGCCACCCGCATGTGCTGCAACTGATCATGGATTCGCTGCGCTACTGGGTGATGGAGATGCATGTCGACGGATTCCGCTTCGACCTGGCCGCCACCTTGGCGCGGGAGCTGCACGACGTGGACCGGTTGAGCGCGTTCTTCGATCTGGTGCAGCAGGATCCGGTGGTCAGCCAGGTCAAACTGATCGCCGAGCCGTGGGACGTCGGCGAGGGCGGATACCAGGTCGGGAATTTTCCCGGTTTGTGGACGGAGTGGAACGGGAAATACCGCGATACTGTGCGCGACTACTGGCGGGGTGAGCCCGCGACCCTGGGCGAGTTCGCTTCCCGGTTGACCGGGTCGTCGGACCTCTACGAGGCGACTGGCCGGCGGCCGAGCGCCAGTATCAACTTCGTCACGGCCCACGACGGATTCACCCTGAACGACCTGGTGTCCTACAACGAGAAGCACAACAGCGCCAATGGCGAAGACAATCGCGACGGCGAAAGTCACAATCGGTCCTGGAACTGTGGGGCCGAAGGGCCCACCGACGATCCCGACATCATGGCGTTGCGTCGCCGCCAAATGCGCAACTTCTGGGCCACATTGATGGTCAGCCAGGGCACGCCGATGATCGCCCACGGCGACGAGATCGGACGCACCCAGCAGGGCAACAACAACGTCTATTGCCAAGACTCCGAATTGTCGTGGATGGACTGGTCTTTGGTCGATACGAACTCCGAACTGCTGATTTTTGCGCAAAAGGTAACCACTTTGCGCAAGAACCACCCGGTCTTTCGCAGGCGACGGTTCTTCGAGGGTGAGCCGATCCGAAGCGGTGACGAGGTACGAGACATCGCCTGGCTGACACCGGGTGGCCAAGAGATGACCCACGAGGATTGGAATCGGAGCTTCCACAAGTGCGTTGCCGTCTTCCTCAATGGTGAGGCGATTACCGCGCCCAACGCTCGTGGTGAGCGGGTAGTCGACGACTCGTTCCTGTTGTGCTTCAACGCTCATGACGACACGGTGGAGTTCGTCATGCCGGGCGGCGACTATGCCGACGAGTGGACCGTAGAGCTAGATACCAACGATCCGGTCGGTGACGCCGATCTGGTCGTCACTGCCGAGGACAAGGTTGCAGTTCCTGGACGTTCCCTGCTTGTTCTACGTAAGACCGCATAGCGCATGGCTTTTCCCGTCCTATCGACCTACCGGTTGCAATTGCGTGGTCCATCAAGCGGATTTGGATTCACTTTCTCCGACGCGGAGAACATACTGGAATACCTTGATAGTCTCGGAGTTTCACACCTGTATCTGTCCCCCATCCTGACCGCGGCTCACGGTTCATCCCATGGGTACGACGTCACCGACCCGACGACTGTCTCAGCCGAACTTGGTGGCGCCGACGGTCTAGCGCGGCTATCCGCAGCGGCGCGGGCCCGGGGCATGGGCGTGATCGTCGATATCGTGCCCAACCACGTGGGGATCGATAAGCCGCAGCAGAACATCTGGTGGTGGGATGTGCTGCGATACGGCCGTAATTCCGTCTACGCAGCCTATTTCGACGTTGACTGGGAGCTTGACGAGGACGGTCGAATTGTGCTGCCACTGTTAGGGTCCGACGCAGACGTCGCCGACCTGAAAGTCGACGGTGAGCTGCTCACGCTGGGGGATCTGGCACTTCCCATCGCTCCCGGCACCGGCTCTGGCACCGGGGCCGAAGTGCACGACCGCCAACACTACCGGCTGGTGGGCTGGCGCCGCGGGGTGTGTGGCTATCGTCGCTTTTTTTCGATCACCTCGCTAGCCGGGCTACGCCAGGAAGATGACACGGTCTTTGAGGTCACCCACGCCGAAGTCGCCCGTTGGTTTTCCGAAGGACTCGTCGACGGAGTACGGATCGACCATCCCGACGGCTTGTCTGATCCGAGCGGATATTTGTGCCGGCTGCGTGAATTGCTTGGCCCCAAAGCCTGGATCGTGATCGAGAAGATCCTAGCCGCAGATGAGGCACTGGATCCCACCCTCCCGGTCGCCGGTACCACCGGCTATGACGTGCTGCGGGAAGTAGGCGGACTTTTCATCGACCCCGACGGGGCCCCGCAACTTTCTGCACTCGTCGAAACCAGCGGCCTGCACTATCACGCGATGGCGGCCATGTTGGCCGGGCTCAAGATCCAGGCGGCCACCGACACTCTGGCGAGCGAACTACGCAGACTGCGGCGCAAGATCGTGGCCGCGGCCGGTGCCGATCATCCACTGCTACCCGAGGCGGTCGCCGCGCTATTGACCCATATCGGCGTCTACCGTTGTGACTACCCGAGCCTGGCGGCGATCATGCCCACCGCGTTGGCCGAAACTAGCTCGGCAGCACCTGAGTTAGCTCCCGCGCTGCAGGTGATCGCCACGGCGCTAGCCCAAGGGCAAGAACCGGACACCCGGTTGCAACAGCTCTGCGGCGCGGTGACAGCCAAGGCCAGCGAGGACTGCTATTTCTACCGCGACGCCCGGCTGGTATCACTCAACGAGGTCGGCGGCGAACCGCACAGGTTCGGTGTCGACGCGGCGGAGTTTCATCACCGCGCCGCCACCCGGGCTCGGCTGTGGCCGCAGACTATGACGACGCTGACCACCCATGACACCAAACGCGGCGAGGACGTGCGAGCTCGCATCGGTGTGCTATCGCAGGTGCCGTCGCTCTGGAGCGAGTTCGTCGGTCGCGTGGAGACCCAAGCCCCCTCCCCTGATCCGGCGACCGGGCAGTTCCTGTGGCAGAACATCTTCGGCGTATGGCCGGTCAGCGGGGAAGTCGGCGATAAACTACGCGATCGACTGCACGCCTATTCCGAAAAGGCGATCCGAGAGGCCGCCTGGCACACTTCGTGGAACGATCCAAACACCGCTTTCGAGCAAGCCGTGCACCGGTGGCTGGATATCGTGCTAGACGGACCGGCAGCCGAAGAGCTGACCAAGCTCGTCACTCAACTTAACCCGCACGCCACAAGTGACGCGCTGGGGCAGAAGTTGCTCGCACTGACCGTACCGGGAGTTCCAGACATCTACCAGGGCACCGAGCTGTGGGACGATAGCCTGGTCGATCCAGACAATCGTCGTGAAGTTGACTACGCTATTCGGCGTGATGCGCTGAACGCCCTGCAGCACCCCAAGATTCGGGTTACCACCACCGCGCTACGACTGCGCCGTGCCCGGCCGGACAGCTTCTTGCACGGGGACTACATTCCCGTGCTTGCCAGCGGTGACGCCAGTGATCATATTGTCGCGTTTCGCCGTGCCGACGACATCCTGGTCGCGGTGACCCGCTGGACCGTGCGGCTCCAGGACACGGGCTGGGGTAACACTGCGATCCCACTTCCCGAGGGCACCTGGACAGACACGCTCACCGGAGCCGTAGCCGACGGGAAGACGTCGGCGGCGGTATTGTTCGCGGATTTGCCCGTCGCCCTGCTGGAGCGATCATGACGGAATTCCGGGTCTGGGCGCCCAAACCCGACTCGGTGAGGCTCGACGTCGACGGCGCACTGCACGAGATGACCCGGTCCGACGACGGTTGGTGGCACGCGAGCATCGAGGCGGCGCCCAACGCCCGATATGGATACCTGCTCGACGACGATCCCAAGGTGCTGCCCGACCCGCGGTCACCGCGTCAACCCGACGGAGTGCACGCCCGCTCGCAGTTGTGGGACGCCACCACTGCGACCTGGACTGACGGGGACTGGCCGGGGCGACCGGTCAACGGCGCGGTGATCTATGAGCTGCATCTCGGAACTTTCACTGCGGCAGGCACATTCGATTCCGCGCTGGAAAAGCTGGATTACCTGGTTGACCTCGGCATCGACTTCGTCGAGTTGATGCCGGTCAATTCCTTTGCCGGAACTCACGGGTGGGGATACGACGGCGTGCTGTGGTACAGCGTGCACGAGCCCTACGGAGGCCCCGACGGACTGGTCAGGTTCATCGACGCATGCCACAACCGCGGCCTGGGTGTGCTGATCGACGCGGTGTTCAACCATCTCGGGCCATCGGGCAACTACCTGCCGCGTTTCGCTCCGTACCTATCGTCGGCACGTAATCCTTGGGGAGAGGGCATCAACATCGCCGATGCCGATTCCGACGAGGTGCGCCGCTACATCATCGGGTGCGCGCTGCGGTGGATGCGTGACTTTCACGCCGACGGCCTGCGGCTCGACGCCGTGCACGCGCTGGTGGATACCACCGCGATCTCCATTCTCGAGGAACTCGCCGCTGAAACCGACTGGCTGTCCAAGCAGGTGGGCCGTCCGCTCTCGCTGGTCGCCGAAAGTGACCTCAACGATCCTCGGCTGATCACGCCACGCGACCGTGGCGGTTACGGGATCACCGCGCAATGGGACGACGATATCCACCACGCCATCCACACCGCGGTCTCCGGTGAACGGCAGGGCTATTATGCGGACTTCGGCGCCAATTCTGATTCGATGGCCACGCTGGCGCAGACGCTGCGCCATGGCTTCTTCCACGCCGGCACCTACTCGTCCTTTCGACGGCGCCGCCACGGCCGTCCACTAGACACCTCGGTGATCCCGGCCAGCAGACTGCTCGCCTACACATGTACGCATGATCAGGTCGGCAACCGCGCGCTTGGGGACCGCCCCTCCCACCATCTGACCGGCGGCCAGTTGGCGATCAAGGCCGCGCTGGTACTCACTTCTCCCTACACTGCAATGCTTTTCATGGGTGAGGAATGGGCGGCGTCCACCCCGTTCCAATTTTTTAGCTCCCATCCCGAACCGGAGCTGGCCCGCGCGACGGCAGCGGGACGCAAGGCGGAGTTCGCCGAACACGGGTGGGACGCCAACGATATTCCCGACCCGCAGGACCCGCTGACGTTTCGGCGTTCCAAGCTGGACTGGACCGAGCAGAGCGCAGGTGAACACGCCAAACTGCTCGGCTTTTATCGCGCTCTGATCGCGCTGCGGCATACCGAGCCGGATCTCGCCGATCCCTGGCTCGACCACCTGGTCGTCGACTACGACGAGGAACCGGCCTGGATTGCTGTGCAGCGCGGTCAGTTCGGCATCGTCTGCAATCTGAGCAGCGAATGCACAAGTGTGCCAATCGGAGGTGCGGTGGTGCTGGCGTGGGATGAGCCGACGGCCAGCGACACCAGCACCGAACTACCGGGGCACTCGGTGGCGATACTGCGCTGTGGATAGCTGAATCGACACCCCGGCATTTACACACTGGGTCGTCCGGCACCGTGCACCGCATCGGTGACGGCGTCAGCAAGCGGATCGATCTCGTGGGCCGCCAGATCGGCGATGGTGATCCGAATTCCCGGCGATGTGCGGATACGGTACCGCGATCCCGGCGCTGCGGCCCAGCCCGTGTTGAGCATCCTGGTGATCGCCGCGGTTTCGTCGGCCACGGGAATCCAGACATTGAGACCGGACCGGCCGTGAGCGGTAACGCCGCGATGGGCCAACGCGGCGCACAGCCGGACACGGGTGCCGGTGTAGCGCTCCTCGGCCTGGTGCAGCAAGCGCGTCGCATCGTCGTCGGACCACAAACCGACGGCGAGATCCTGCAGCAGGTGACTCACCCAGCCCGGCCCGAGCCGTTGGCGTCCGTGCACCCGCTCGACAGTGCGGTGATCTCCGGCCAGCAGCGCCAGGCGCAGATCGGGCCCGTAGGCCTTCGACACCGACCGGATGAATGCCCAGTGATCCGTCGACCCGGCCAGGGTGTGCAGCGAAACACCGGCGATGCCGGCACAGTGGTCGTCCTCGACAAGCAGGAGGTCGTCTGCCCGCGCGGCCAGGAGAATGCGCAATTGCGCGGCGCGATCCGCTGACAGCGCCGCACCGGTTGGGTTCTGGGCACGGCTGGTGACAACGACCGCCTTAGCCCCCCGACCCAGGGCGCGGGCCATGTCGGCAACCACTGGACCGTCGTCATCGACACCTACCGGCTCAGCCGAAAGTCGTAGTGCTGCAAACAAATCAAGAATGTTCGCCCAGCCGGGGTCCTCGACAGCAACCCGGTCTCCCGGCCGCAGGTGCGCGGTCAGCGCCCGCTCGATGCCGTCCAACGCGCCGCTGGTCACCGCGAGGTGATCGGCCGGAACGCCATCTGCGGTCAGCGTGGCGCGGGCGTATTGGACCAACCGGGCTGACATCGCCGGACGTCCGTACAGCACGGGCGGAACCGAACTGGCCGGCAATTGGGCGCTGGCGAGCGGTAGTAGCGCGGCGTCCGGATTGCCCGTCGACAAGTCGCGCGCACCCGCAGGCACACCAAGACCAAGCGTCGACCGCGACGTGGTTGCCGGTCGGTCCAGCACCCGAGTGCCGCGACGTCCCCCGGTTTCGACGGCCCCTCGATCTCGAAGTAGTCGGTAGGCCGCCGCCACGGTATTGGCGTTGACGCCAAGTTGGGCGGCGACCTGGCGGATCGGCGGTAGCGCGTCACCCGGCGCCAGGCCGCCTTGAGAAATCGCCTCTTCGACGCTCGCGGCTATGGATTCGGCACCCGTACCCGCTATCCTAGTTTGTACTGACACATTATCAATATGTACTAGTACAGAACGGATAGCAATTAGGTGGACGCCACATACCGCCCGACGAAACGCACGACCCCCACCCGCTACCGCGAGCGCGCGCACTACGACCGTCCGACCGTGCACCGCATCCTTGACGAAGCGTTGATCTGCCATGTCGGCTACGTCAGCGACCACGGACCGGTGGTCTTACCGACCACACACGCACGCCATGGCGAGACGCTGTACCTCCACGGCTCCACCGGCAGTGGCCCCATGCTCGCCGCCAAGCCCGCCGGCTTGCCCATCTGCGTCACCGCCACACTCCTCGACGGGCTGGTGCTGGCCCGCTCGGCCATGCACCATTCGCTGAACTACCGCTCGGTGGTCGTCCTGGGCACGGCACGCCTGGTCGTCAACCGCGACGAGAAGCTGCGGGCCTTCGATGCGCTGCTCGACCACATCCGGCCCGGACGCGCCGCCGACTGCAGGATGCCGAACGCGCGTGAGCTCGCCGCGACGGCAGTGCTCGCCCTGGATCTGGTGGAAGTGTCGGCCAAGGTGCGCCACGGTGGCCCGGTCGATGATCCAGAAGACGGATTGTTGCCGCATTGGGCCGGCGTGGTGCCACTGACCTTGTCGGCCGGAACGCCTGAACCGGCCGACGATCTCGACCCAGCCACTCAGCTGCCCGCCTATTTGCGCTAGCTACAAGAGGTAGCGGTAGGCCGGCGAACCAGGCTCGAGGGGTTCGACGTGAATCTCCGTCGCCCGCATCCGGGCCAGCAGGCCGTCCAGGTCTGCCGCCGATCCCAGCTCGATACCGACCAGTGCCTCGCCGGTGTCCCGGTTGTTGCGCTTGACGTATTCGAACAATGTGATGTCGTCGTTGGGACCGAGCACATCGTCCAGAAACCGGCGCAGGGCACCGGGTTCCTGCGGAAAGTCCACCAAGAAGTAGTGCTTGAGACCCAGGTGCACCAGCGAACGCTCCAGAATTTCGCCGTACCGGGACACGTCGTTGTTGCCACCCGAAATTAGGCACACCACGGTGGACCCGGGCGCGATATCGGCCTCCAGCAAGCCCGCGACCGACAGCGCTCCCGCCGGCTCGGCGATGATGCCCTCGTTTTGATAGAGGTCGAGCATCGCGGTGCACACCGCGCCCTCGTCAACGGTGGTGATCGACACCATATCGCCGGCGGCCGCCAACGCGGCATAAGTCTGCGTCCCGGCCCGACTTACCGCGGCGCCGTCGACGAACTGATCCACGTGGTCCAGCGTCACCGGCTCACCCGCGGCCAGCGCCGCCATCATTGCTGCGGCGCCGGCGGGTTCGATGCCCAACACCGCCGAACCGGTGGTCCGTTCGGCCAGGTAGGTGGTGATTCCGGCGATACATCCACCGCCTCCCACGGGGACTACCACCAGGTCGGGTTCCTCGCCGAGTTCGGCCAGCAATTCGACGGCAATGGTGCCTTGACCGGCGATGGTGCGCAGGTCATCGTACGGCGGTACCAGCGTGGCGCCGGTGCGTTCGACGTCTTCACGCGCCGCCGCTGCCGCCAGATCGTAGGTCGCCCCACCCACGATCAAATCGATGAATTCCCCACCGTGGTAGCGAATTCGGTCGCGCTTTTGTTTGGGTGTCTTGGCCGGGACATAGACCCGACCGCGAACACCCAGTGATCGGCAGGCGAAAGCGAAACCTTGAGCATGGTTTCCCGCGGACGAACACACCACGCCCGCGGCCAACTCCGCTTCGGACAGCTGCACCAGCAGGTTGTAGGCCCCACGCAGCTTGTACGAACGCACCACCTGAAGATCTTCACGTTTGAGGTAGACGGTCGCGCCAGTGATCGCCGATAGCCGATCACTGAGCTGCAGCGGGGTGGGCGTGATGACCGAGGCAATCCGCTTCGCCGCATCGTCGATATCAGCCGCACACAGCGGTGCACGGCGTGGGCTCTGGCTCAGTTCAGCGGACACCGATCAATGGTGCCACGCGACCTACCCGTGCCGACGACGCGGCTCAGTGCGCGGGCGTCAGCACGAACACCGGAATCTGGCGGTCGGTCTTTTTCTGGTATTCAACGTAGTCGGGCCACACCGCGATGGCTCGTTCCCACCAAATGGCCTTCTCGTCGCCGAACACCTCGCGGGCCTGGTAATCGCCGGTGGTGGTGCCATCTTGAAGCTCAACTCGCGGGTTCTGCACGACATTGTGGTACCAAACCGGGTTTTTGGGGGCGCCCCCCAGTGAGGCGACGATCGCGTATTCGCCGTCATGCTCCACCCGCATCAGCGGCGTCTTGCGAAGTTTGCCGGTCTTGGCTCCGACGGTGGTCAGCAGGACGACAGGTTTGCCCTTCATCTCGGTGCCCTCGGTTCCCCCGGATTCCGAGTATTTGTCGGCCTGTTCACGGGACCAGTCGAGCGGGCTGGGCGCATATTCACCTTGGAGTGGCATGCGTACCACTCTAGGGGGCGAGCAAAACCCACTCACCGGGGTCCGGCACCCGGATGTTCGAGGACCCGAAATACGGGTACCGGTAGGCTGAAATCATGACTACCCCTGGCCGATTTCGGGTGTTCGCCGAGCCGAACAACGGTGACGTGCTGATTGCGGGGGTTCCTTGGCCTCGGCACAAATTGTTCGCGGTGATCGCGGGAGTCCTCACTTTGGCACTGCTGGGTGTTGTGACCACCAGCGCGGCACCATCGGTTCTGGGTGCGACCGCAATCGCCATCGGCGTCGCGGTGGTGCTCAAGGTGCTGGGCCAGGTCCAGCGCTAGCCATCGTTCACCGCGTTCTAGCCATCTCGGCAATCGCGTTCACCCGCCGTATCGCCGTCGCGATCTCCTCGGCGAACTGGCGTCGGCGTTGGAAGATCTCTTCGTCATGGGAACCGTCCACCAACTCACGATGGCGGGCCAGCCTGAGCGCGGTCTTGAAAAGCTCCATCGACCGCGATTCCGCGTTGGCGATTCTGCGCTGCAGTTCCCACTGCTTGCCAACGTCAAGGCACTCGGCCAGGAAGGTCTCTTCGTCGAAGGACTCATCCTCGTGAGCCGCCAGCCGGTCGGCAACGATGTGATAGGCGTCCAGGTACGGACGCAGCACCAAATGCGCCAGCAACAGATCGGCGGATTCCAACAGCTGCACGACATCGGCAGCGTTGATTGACTTGGTGACGTCTTCCACCGGCCCAATCAGGCGCACCTCGTCGGCCAGGTCCTTCTCGAATTGGGCGCGTCCGGAGAACAGAAACTCGAACTTCAGCAATTCACGCAGACTGAGCGCCTCATCACGCACGGTCGCGGGCGCGACCGAACCTGCTGCGGACGGCCCCGAGGGCGCCGAGGTGGCAGAGACCTCGGTGGCCGCCAACAGCGCCATCTCGGCAATAGCGCGGTCGACGAGAATGTGGATCGCAGTGTTGCGGTAGAACGCGGCGACGAGGTGCTGATCCTCGCCGATCCCCCAAACCGCCTCGGTGCCGGCGTCATAGACACGGACCACTCCCGAAGCAACCATCTGGTGCAGCGTCCAGCGGATCGTCGAACGATTGGTCAGATCCGCCGCCCCAGCCACCGCCCAGTTCCGGGCCGCGATATAACTCGCCAGGGGGCGCACCGTGGCCAGTACCTCTGTGATCGACAACGACCGATCCGCCCCCAGTAAGGCAAGGCTGACCACAGCGGTGGGAGTAACCGGTGTGGCACGGTTGATCCGGTGTTCCACGTCCAGGGCGATGCGTTCGATTTCGGTGCCGGTCCCGGACTCGTCGGCGCGCAACTCCTCAAGTCGCTTACGTAACGGCAACGGTTCACCGAAGTCGAGGTACGCGCGGCCGAGTCGCTCACCCTGCTGGCGGGCGAGTCGGATCAGAAACCAAAGGTCTTCGGGGCGCTTTACTGCGCCGTAGGCCTCAGTGGTCATCGCCTCCACCTCGTGCAACTGGTCGTACACAATGGAGGTCGGCACCAAATACACTTCCGGACCGTCGATTTCATCGACCGCGTCAGTGATGTATCGCAGGATCCCGAAAACCGGAGGCCGTAGCTTGCCGGTCCGGGTCCGTCCCCCTTCGATCGACCAGGTTAGGTTTGCGTGGTTTTGCACCAGCTGTGCGGTGTAAGCACGCAGCACGTACCGGTAGACGGGGATGTCCTTGGTCTGGCGCCGGATAAAGATCGCCCCGGTTCGTTTGGCGAACCCGCCCATCGGAAAGAAGTTCAAGTTCGCCCCGCCGAAGGTAAGCGCGGGCGAGAGCCGGTTGGCCAGAATCACCTCCGGCAACAGCATGCCGTCCAGGTAGGACCGATGTGAGAAGGCGAACGCCAAAGTCGCCTTGCGATCCAACTTGCGCAGCTGCGCGATCTGGTCTTCGTCAACCAGCACGTCGTAGGCCCGCATCAGCCAGCGGCTAAAACCACGCCATGCCTCCACCGCCCGCTCGTCCAGACTGGCCGCCATTTCCCGCAAGTAGCCGGCGGCTTCGGCGCGCACACTGTCCGGGTCTCGTCCAAGTTCGTCGGCAACCTTGACTAACCGCTCGTCATACCACCGGGCACCTAACAGCTGGACAACCTCGGTCGAATCGGTCGACAACGGCGTTGTCGATTCATCGATAAAACCGGTGCGCTGCAGCAGCTTTCGCACCCCAATCCGGCCGACCTCTCGTGCAGACATCACCGGTCCTCCTATCACACCGGTTGCGCCGACGTCGCAGCTGCCGGTTCGTGGACGTTGTCTCCCGGCTCGGCCGCGTAGAGCTCATCGATCTCGGCGGCGTATTTCGTCACGATAGGCCGACGCTTGAGCTTCATGGTCAGAGTGATCTCGTCTCCACCGGGCTCCCACAACGTCGGCAAGATGCGGAATCGCTTGACCTGTTCCACCCGCGACAGTTTGGCGTTCCCGGCGGCCACACCGGCGGCGATGCCGGCCACCACCTCCGGGTCCGCCGCCAGGGCCGCGGGCGAGGCATCGGAGAGACCGCGCTGCGCCGCGTACGGACCGACGGAGTCAGCGTCGAAAACCATGAGGGCGGTGTTGTACGGTCGCCCATCACCGATCGCGATCATCACACCCACCATGGGACAGGCGGCCAGAATGGTGTTCTCAATGTTGGCCGGCGACATATTCTTTCCGGCCGCATTGATGATCAGCTCCTTCTTGCGATCGACCACCCGCAGATAGCCGTCGGGGTCGATGTCGAAGATGTCGCCGGTATGCAGCCAGCCATCCTCGTCAATCGCTTCGGCGGTCTTGGCTGGTTCCTTGCGGTAACCCTTCATTACCAGCGGACCGCGGACCAAGTACTCGCCGTCTTCGGCAATCTTGCCTTCCAGCCCAGGAAGCAATTTGCCGACACTGCCCAACCGCGAATCGCGCGGGTGGCTGGCGGTAGCGGCGCAGCTGAGCTCGGACATTCCCCAAATCTCGGCGATCGGAATGCCGATGCCGGCGAAGAACGCCAAGGTTTCCTTGGGAATCGGCGCCGCGCCGGAGAGTGCCCACCGCAGTTCGGCGAAGCCAAGCCTTTCGCGCAGCTTCGACAGCACCAACTCATCGGCCCTGGCCCATTCCGCGGCTACCTCGTCGGACATCGGTTCACCCGCGAGCAGGGTTGCCGCGCGTTTGGCAGCCACCGACATCGCCCACGCCACAGCCTGCCGCTTCATCTCGTCGTTCTCATGGCTGATGGTGAATTCGATTCCGGCCTTAAGCTTTTCCCATACCCGCGGCACCGCTCCCCACACGGTTGGCCGAACATCGGGGAGGGCGGTTACGATCGCGCGTCCGTCAGACACCGCGGTAACCTGAGTGCCAAACATCTCCTGCAGGTAGAGGCCGGTCATCCGATCGGCGATGTGCGCCGACGGCAGGAACGACGTCACCCGGTCGCCGAAATGGATCCCCAGCACTTCGTCGATGGCGTATCCCTCGAACAATAGGTTCGTGTGGGTCATCTCCACGCCCTTGGGATTACCCGTGGTGCCGGAGGTGTAGATGAGTGTGACGATGTCATCGGGCTGCACCGCATGCCAGGTTGACTCGAAGTCGAAATCCGCCGGTGCGGCGGCGTACAAATCGCGTACCGAGATCGTCCCTTCCGGTGAACCGTCAATGCACACGATATGTTCAATGGGCGCGCCGCTGGCACGGACGCGGTCGACATACTGCTCCTCGCAGATCACCACCTTTGTGCCCGCGTTGTCGAACACGTAGGTCAGCTGCTCGGCCGGCAACGTGTTGTAAACCGAAAACGAGGTGGCGCCAACGTGTTGCGTGCCCACTTCGAGCGGGTAGAACTCGACCCGGTTCGCCATCATCAGCGAAACCGTATCGCCGCGGCATACTCCCAAACCCGACAATCCCGCGGCCACCTGCCGCACCTGCTGCGCATACTCCGCCCACGTCAGCGCCGTGGTGCCGCCGGGTACCCGCAGCGCAACAGCGTCCGGATCGATCGCGGCGGTGCGCTGGAATGCCTCGCACAGGGTGGTCGGACGCTCGGTTGTGGTCATTTCCCGTCTCCTTCGCACCGATCAGCTTCCCCCAACGTCACAGTGGTGAGCGTACGTCCGCGTCACCAGGGGTGGAATACGTCGACCTAATTCGGTGCGGCCGGGCAGCGGCTGGGTCTAGCTCCCGTCATGGCCAACGTCGTCTCGCGACAGCACGGTCCTCGATCGTCGACCAACCCGCAAACGGCGGCGGCGTCGATATCGGCATCAGACCCGTCCTGCACATCGGCGACACCGCGAACGTGAATCTGCCCGGTTATGATGCCGGCTCGAGCTTCCGATCGACGAAGGGAAACCGCGTGCCCACCGTGTGGACCGTTGAGGAGCATCCACACTGCGGTGTGCAGGCGACGGTGCTGACCGTCGAGGACGGGGGGCGGTTCCGGGTGACTCGGATCGGTGCGGGCCATGGCGTGCCGGTGGTCCTGATCCCGGGGACGTTCGACAACCGGCGGTTATATCTGTGGCCGGGCGGTGGCGGCCTGGCCGAGATGCTGGCCGCCGCCGGCTTCGACGCATGGATTGTCGAACGGCGCGGGACAGGCGGGGTTGCCCTGAGTGCCCAGACCCGCGCCGGGTGGGCGGAGATGGTCAGGGTCGATTTGCCCGCAGCCCAACGGCTGATCAACGCCGAAACCGGCCGATCCGCATTCTGGATCGGCCATTCGTTCGGCGGGGCCGCGCTGGCCCGCGCCGCTGCCGAGACGCTACAGGCGTCCCAGGTCGAGGGATTGGTGCTGGTCAACGCGGCACTCGATATCCCGCTGCTGGCCAATCGGATGGTTGTCGCCGCCGTGACGGCCCGCCTGTGGGGTGGTGTGTTCCCGGCGCGGCGCTTTCGCCTCGGCCCCGAGGACGAGCCGGTCGCCGCCCTCGAAGACGCGGTGTTGTGGGGCGCGACCGAACGCGCCCAAGGCCAGATCGCGGCCAAACTCAACACACTCGACGTGCCGATACTGGCACTTACCTCGCCCCGGGACGCCATCGCCCCGGCGACCCGCTGCCACCGGCTGGCTAGGTCATTCGCCGGCTCCGACCGGCGTATTCAATCGGCCGCGCGCCGGCACGGGTTCGCCCGTAACCACAGCCATGAATCTCCCCTACTACATCCAGGCGCGGCGGCAGACGTCTTTGCCTTCGTGCGTGACTGGCTCACCGCTCGAAGCGGTGCGACCCGGCCGGCAAGTACCGACACCGCGGCGCCGACCGGCCGGCATCGGATCGATTGCACCGCCGAGCTGGACGCGTCGCCCGAGCACGTGTTCCACGTCCTCACCCGCCAGTGGGCAACTCTTTGGCCGGTGCGTCAGCGCCGGGTCCGTGATGGCGTGCACCCCGACGAGCCCGACGGCCTGCGTTCGGTCCGCGCCCAGCGGGTGCTGGGGATTTGGCCAATCCAGGAAGAGATCGTCACCCATTCGTCGCCCACGCTGATCGAATACCGCACCGTTCGCGGGCCGGTCCGTAATCACCATGGCCGGGTTGAACTCACACCGGTCTCCACCGGTCGCACCCGCCTGGACTACCTGATGACGTTCGATACCCCGCCCTGGATGCCTGGCCGCCTGTTGGTCGTCGCCCTCGAGAGGGTCTGGCGTCAGTGGAGCCTGCCCCGGTTGCGGCAGCAGATGACCCCGACGAGATGACACCGGCCATGAGACGCTAGCCGCCCAAGCACCCCGGCCCGAGCAACTCTTTGAGGTCCCCCATCAATGCCGGTGACGGTGTCACCCGCAGTGACTGGTCGAGCTCCAGCGTGGTGATGCGGTCCCCACTAATCAGCCGCAGATGCACCTGCGACGTCCCAGGGTGGCGCGCCAGCACTTGCTTGAGCGCGGTGACCTTGTCGATGGTGCACTGCCGGGTGGGTAGGCTGACGGCCAGCGGCCGATCCACCTGTGCGTTGGAAAAATCCGGTACGACAAGTTCGTTGGCGATCAGTGTGGTGCGGTCATCGCGGACGGCAACCTTGGCGTTGACTAGCACCACGGCGTCATCGGCGATGTCCGCTCCGAAAGCCGAATACGTGTGCGGAAAGAACATTACTTCGATTCCGCCGGTGAGATCTTCCAATTGGGCAGAAGCCCAAGGCATTCCGTTCTTGTTGACCCTTCGGTTGACGGACGCCAGGATGCCGCCCACGCGCACCTGACTGTCGTTGGGGACATCACCGTCCAGGATCGCCGGGATAGCGGTATCGACCTGGGCAGCCAACAGGTGCGCGACCCCGTTGAGCGGATGCCCGGATACGTACAACCCCAGCATCTCCCGTTCTAGAGCGAGCTTGTGCTTGTCTTCCCACTCGTCATCGGGGACCCGGATAGCGAACACTGCATCGGTGCCGACATCACTGCCACCGAACAGGTCAAATTGTCCCATCGCTTCGGCCTTCTTGGTACCCAGCACGGAGTCGACGGCGTCGGTGTGCACCAAGAAGAGGCCCTTGCGGGCGTGCCCCAGTGAGTCAAATGCGCCCGCTTTGATCAACGACTCGGTGACTTTCTTGTTGCATACCGAAATGTCGATCTTGTCCAGATAGTCCGAGAAGTCGGTGAATTTACCTTTGTTGCTGCGGGTTTGGATCAGTGATCCAACGACGTTGGCGCCGACATTGCGCACCGCACCCAAGCCATACCGGATGTCGTTGCCCACCGACGCGAAGTTCAGACCGGACTCGTTGACGTCGGGGGGCAACACGGTGATGCCCAACTTGCGACAGTCGGCCAGATACACCGCCGCCTTGTCCTTGTCATCGCCGACCGAGGTCAACAGACCGGCCATGTACTCACCTGGATAGTTGGCCTTGAGATATGCGGTCCAGTAGGAGACCAGCCCATAGCCGGCCGCGTGCGACTTGTTGAACGCGTAGTCGGCGAACGGCAGGATGGTGTCCCACAGCGCCTTGATGGCACCGGCAGAGAATCCGTTGGCCTTCATTCCGTCCGAGAAGCCTTCGTACTCCTTGTCCAGCACGTCGCGTTGCTTCTTGCCCATGGCCTTGCGCAAGATGTCGGCTCGGGCCAGCGAGTAGCCGGCCACCTTCTGCGCAATTCGCATGATCTGCTCTTGGTAGACAATCAGACCGTAGGTCTCGGCCAGGATTTCTTCGAGCGGCTCGGCCAGCTCCGGATGGATCGGCTTGATCGCTTGGCGACCGTTCTTGCGATCCGCGTAGTCGTTGTGTGCGTTTTGTCCCATTGGGCCGGGGCGATACAGGGCCAGCACGGCGACGATGTCTTCGAAGCCGGTGGGCTGCATGCGGCGCAGCAAGTCGCGCATCGGCCCGCCATCAAGTTGGAACACCCCAAGCGTGTCACCACGGCCCAGCAGCTCGTAGGTGGGCTTGTCTTCCAGCGGTACAGACTCGAGGTTGAGGTCAACTCCCCGGTTGGCCTTGATGTTGTCGATCGCGTCGCCGATGATCGTCAGATTCCGCAGGCCGAGGAAATCCATCTTCAGCAACCCGATGGCCTCGCACGAGGGGTAATCCCAGCCGGTAATGATGGCCCCGTCCTGCGGCCTCTTCCATAATGGGATGGCCTCAGTCAGCGGCTCGCTGCTCATGATCACCGCACACGCGTGCACCCCGGCGTTGCGAATCAAGCCTTCCAAACCCAGCGCGGTCTGGTAGATGGTGCGGACATCTGGATCGGTCTCGATCAGGCCACGGACCTCGGCCGCTTCTTTGTACCGCTCATGTGCGGGGTCGGTGATGCCGGCCAGTGGAATATCTTTGGCCATGATCGCCGGCGGTAGCGCCTTGGTGATCCGGTCAGCGATCGCAAAACCCGGTTGCCCGTAGTGGATTCGTGCCGAGTCCTTCAGCGCCGCTTTGGTCTTAATCGTGCCGAAGGTGATGACCTGCGCGACCCGGTCGTGACCCCATTTCTCGGCGGCGTACCGCACCATCTCGCCGCGACGACGGTCGTCGAAGTCGATGTCGATGTCGGGCATCGACGTGCGCTCCGGATTGAGGAACCGCTCGAACAGCAGACCGTGCGGAATCGGGTCGATGTCGGTGATGCCCAGGGCATAGGCGACGAGTGAGCCGGCGGCGGAACCCCGACCGGGGCCCACCCGAATACCCACCGACTTCGCATAGCTGATCAGGTCGGCGACGATGAGAAAGTAGGAGGGGAAACCCTTAGCACAGATGACATCGATTTCATACGCCGCCCGCGTCGTGTAATTCTGCGGCGGGCCTTCGGGGAACCGACGACTTAGCCCGGCGTCTACCTCGTGGCGCAGCCAGGAAGCCGGGTCGTGTCCCTCGGGCACCGGGAAAATCGGCATTCTGTCCCGAGGCGTCCACACCTCGGCGTAGGACTGCACGCGCTCGGCGATAAGCAATGTGGAATCGCACGCACCCGGCACCTCGTCGTCCCAGAGCTGCCGCATTTCGGCGGCCGACTTGAGGTAGTAGCCGTCGCCGTCGAACTTGAAGCGATTCGGGTCCGACAAGGTCTTGCCGGTCTGTACACACAACAGCGCCTCGTGGTTGTGGGCCGCGTCGCGGGTGACGTAATGGCAGTCGTTGGTCGCTAGCGGCGGAATGTTGAGCGTCCGGCCAATGTGTAGCAACCCCTCACGGACCCGCCGTTCGATAGTCAGCCCGTGGTCCATCAGCTCCAGGAAGTAGTTGTCGGCGCCGACGATCTCGCGCCACCTCGCCGCCGCTTCCAATGCCTCGCGGTCCTGGCCCAGGCGCAGGCGGGTCTGCACCTCACCCGAGGGACAGCCAGTGGTGATGATGATGCCTTCAGCGTGCTCGGCGATGAGTTCGGCATCCATGCGTGACCACTTGCTCAGCTGGCCCTCGAAAGATGCCAGCGATGACAGCGTGAACAGATTACGTAGGCCCGTCGCGTTCTCGGCCATCATGGTCAGGTGGGTGTAGGAGCCGCTGCCCGAGATGTCGTCGGACTTCTGGCTGGGGTCACCCCAGAAGATCCGCCGGGTGTCGAACCGTGAACCTGGCGCGACGTATGCCTCAACCCCGATGATCGGCTTGATGCCTGCTCGCGTCACCGAGTTGTAGAACTCGCTGGCGCCGAACATGTTTCCGTGGTCGGTCATCCCGATCGCGGGCATCTGGAGCCGCTCGACCTCGGCGAGCATCGGGGTGATCTTCGCGGCACCGTCCAACATCGAGTACTCGGTGTGATTATGCAGGTGCACGAAGGAGGACTGGTTCATAGGGACGCCAGTCTATGACCGAGGACCGACGTCGTTCGGGCGTGTCGCAAAGTGTGTCTTACCGGCTCCTCACAGCCGCTACGCGTACAGCTGAACGAACTGCTTCAACGACTGCTCCACATCGCCCTTGACGGCACGAGCCGCCGCCGAACCCAGCGGACCGAACAACGCCCGCCCGGACAATTCGAGGCGCAAACCGAGCACTGAACCGTCCCCCGTGGCCCGTACGGTGAGCGCGACACCGTAGTTGGTTCCGCCCTTACCCGAGCCAGACATGGCGACTTCGTGCGGCGGGTCCCACGTGGTCACCGTCCAGGTCACCCGGTTGCGCATCCCTTTGGCACGTGCCACGCCGACGATTTCGACACCTTCGCCCAGCTCGTCCGGCAGCTCGCTGCGCCATCCCTCGTGGATCACGAGCCAATCGCCCAACGCCGACAAATCCGACACGTGATCCCACGTTTCCTGCGGAGTCATCGGGACCTCAGCGGTCATCTCAACGGAAGCCATCGAATGAGCCTAGCCGCCGCGATGATGCCGGCGGGCGCGCCTTCAGCAAAGTCAGCGCGGTTGGCGACTGTCTCATCCACCACATCCGTCCCAGCCCAGTAGGCGCCGCTGACCCAAGGACCCTGTGCCGAGCGCGACCGGGGTGCGCCTAGTGACTGGGTCCGCCGCGCAGCCGATTGCCGATCCGGATCGCGGGAAGCAGCAGGCTACGAGGGGCAAACCTGCCGCCGGTGCTGACGAACTTGGGTACCACGCCGGGCACCACGGTGCGCCTCCCGGACAGCATCCCGGCGATGGCCGCCTCGGCAACATCATGCGGTGAGACCTGCGCAAGGGGGATGCTGAACCGCTCAGCACTGGCGATCTCGGCCCACTCGGTGGGTACCGGGCCGGGGCACAACGCGGTGACCGAGACACCCGTTCCGTGCAGCTCCTCGTGGACGGCCTCGGAGAATGTCAGCACGAAGGCCTTGGTCGCCGAATACACGGCCATGAAGGGAATCGGCTGGAAGCCAGCGATCGATGCGATGTTGAGCACCGCACCGGCCCCGCGCTGAACCATGCCGGGCAGGACCGCGCGGGTGAGTTCCATCAGCGCCAAGGCATTGAGGGTTACCTGCTCGCTTTCGCGTTCAAAAGGCAACTCGTAGAACCGGCCGCTGGTGCCAAAGCCCGCGCTGTTGCACAGACCTGCGATCTCACCGGTACGAAGCCGATCGGCAAGCTCCGCTCGGGCTTGCACATCGGCGAGATCCAGCGGCAGGACCTCAACCCCGACCGAGAACTCGCTGCGTACGTCCTGGGCCAGTTCCTCAAGTCGCTCTCGACGACGTGCCACCAGCACCAGGGGAAAGCCGCGACCGGCGAGGCCGCGGGCCAATTCGACACCGATGCCCGAAGATGCACCGGTGATAACAACAGCTGCCTGCTTGTTCGGTTTGGGAAGGCTCATAACGTCACCAATGTATTCCTCTGGTCGCTTGCACAAACGTTTCACTTCGCTTGTCGAGATCTGATGTGTCAGTTTGGGATTGGCCGCCCTTGGCCGCGGCGGAGTCGGCGAACATGCTGAACGCGCGATTACGTACCCGATCCATCACCGCCGGATTGACGGCGTCGGCCACCGCCGCGAATTGCCCAAACGGTGAGCTGGCTCGGCGCGGCCGGTGCACAATCGCGTCGGTGATGACGCCCGCGGCCTGTTCGGGCGTCAGCGTCGGGAATTTGTCGTACATCGTGGTCGGGCTGATCATCGGGGTCCGCACCAACGCCATGTGCACGGTGGTGAATCGCACGTTGTCGTTCACCGTCTCGGCCTGCAGCGCGTCACAGAGGCTGTCCAGCGCAGCCTTGCTGGCGATATAGGCGCCAAAGCGCGGAGCGCGCGTCTGTACGCCCACCGAGGACACGTTGATGATGTGGCCAAAGCCACGTTCGCGCATCCCGGGAATGAACTTGAGGATGAGCTGGACGGCGCCGAGATAGTTCAGCTGCATGGTCCGCTGATAGTCATGAATCCGGTCGTAGGACAACTCCAGCGAGCGCCGAATCGATCGGCCCGCGTTGTTGATCAGAATGTCCACGCGGCCCAGATCGGCGAGCACCTGGTCGGCCATCGCGGCGATGGCGTCCATGTCGGACAGATCGCATGGATAGACGTGGGCGGTCCCACCGCTGGCACGGACGTCGTCGGCAACCTTCTCCAAGTTCTCCCGGGTCCGCGCAACCAGCACGACCGCGCCCCCCGATTCAGCGATCTTCTTCGCCGCCGCCTCGCCAATGCCCGACGACCCGCCGGTGATCAGGACGGTTCTGCCGTCGACCGCATCCCCGAGTTTGCGGCCTTGCACCGCATCAAGCAGGTTCCTCAGATAGAAAGGCCGATATCGGCCCGCCGAGTTCGGAGTATTGACGATGTTGGACACCGCCGCCAAGGGCTTTTCGACAAGATTCGTTAGATCACCAAGATTCATCGGTTGTCGCTCCTGAGGGCGGTGTGGTTGGTGTGACACAGGTCATAAGGCCAACCTAGGACATACATCCTCGAATAGATACGGGTGGGTCCACCCAGGCCGGGACGCGGGTCCGCCGGCACCCTGGAAAATGCCCGCCCACACAGCAATGTACTTGTTACGTAAGGCAATCCGACTGTGACTACGCGCTAATCCATGCGCAACTGAGCAATGTTGCCCTTGCCCGATGAAACTCCTGTCACGCCTAGGCAAACGCGCGCCGGTCAGCATCTACGACAAGATCGGCGGGTATGAGGCCATCGAAGCCGTCGTCGAGGACTTCTACGTCCGAGTGCTTGCCGACGATGAACTGTCCGGCTTCTTCACCGGGACGAAGATGAACCGTCTCAAGGGCAAACAAGCCGAGTTTTTTGCGGCCGCCCTCGGCGGGCCGGAACCCTACACCGGCGCCCCCATGAAGCAGGTGCATCAGGGACGCGGCATCACGATGCACCATTTCAGCCTGGTCGCCGGTCACCTAGGCGACGCGCTGACCGGGGCTGGGGTGCCATCGGAGACGGTCACCGAGATCCTCAAGCTGATCGCGCCGCTGGCCGCCGACATCGTATCCGGCGAGACCAGCACCGCTGAAGCGTGAACGCGGCGGTACCAATTTCGTGTTTGATGGGCGTGTCGCACGTTGGTATCCAGCAAGCACCCGGTAGGCAGCACATGTGAGACGAATCGCCATCATCGGGGCAATGCTGATCTTGAGCGCGTGCGGCTCGACATCGACGCAGCCGCACGCCAGCTCACCGGCGCCCAGCCCGGCCATCGGCACCACGACCTCGAACTCGTCCGCAACCGCTGGGACGTCCCCCGAGTGCGGTAAGCCTGCCGGCGAGATCCAACAGCTGGTGTGCCAAGACCCCCAATTGTCCGCGCTCGACCAGCGGCTCCAAGTCGCCTACCGGCAAGCACTTGACCGTCCCGGCGCCGACAAGGCAGCGCTGCAAGCGGCGCAGAACGGCTGGGCCACCACCCGCGATCAATGCGTGCAAAACACCGACACGCGCACCTGCCTCACGCAGGCCTTCCAAACCCGGCTGGTCCAGTTGGCCCTCGCGGATCCGGCTACGCCCGCACCGCCGGTCGTCACCTACCGGTGCCCACCCGAGAACGGGCCGCTGACCGCGCAGTTCTACAACGAGCTGGACCCGCAAACAGCCGTGCTGACCTGGAAAGGCGACCCGTACATCCTGTTCGTGCAACCGTCCGGCAGCGGCGCCCGATATGGGCGGCAGGGCATCGAGTACTGGGAACACCAGGGCGAAGTGCGACTCGATTTCAACGGCACCCAGTTTGTCTGCACCACGGCATGAGACGCTGAGCTCACGTCGCGCGAGCTCGGCACCTATCCGCTCATCCCTCGGCTCTTAGCACGTCTAAAGCATGTTGCAGGTCCGCCGGGTATGGGCTGACGATCTCCACCCGCCGTCCGTCCGCCGGATGCGCGAACGCGAGAGAACGCGCATGAAGCCATTGGCGTTCCAGACCAAGCCTTTTCGCCAGTTTTGGGTCGGCTCCATAGACCAAGTCGCCACAGCACGGGTGCCGCAGGGCGGCGAAGTGCACCCGAATCTGGTGGGTACGCCCGGTTTCCAGATGCACGTCGAGCAGGCTTGCTGCCACGAAAGCTTCCACGGTGTCGTAGTGGGTGAGGCTGTGTCGGCCAGTCTTGGTAACCGCGAATTTCCATTCGGGGCCGGGGTGTCGGCCGATCGGTGCGTCGATCGTCCCGCTGGACGGATCCGGATGTCCCTGCACCAGGGCGTGATAGCGCTTGTCGACAGTGCGTTGTTTGAACGCCCGTTTGAGCACCGTATATGCGCGTTCGGAGAGTGCCACCACCATCACCCCGGAGGTCCCGACGTCGAGACGATGCACAATGCCCTGCCGCTCATGCACACCGGACGTGGTGATGCGGTAGCCGGCGGCCGCCAACCCACCCAGCACCGTAGGCCCGGTCCAGCCCACCGACGCGTGCGCGGCCACCGCGGCCGGCTTGTCCACGGCGACGATGTCGTCATCGGCGTAAAGAACCGTCATGCCCTCGATCTCGACGGGCGTGTTCTCCAGCGGCGCCGGCGCCTCGGGGAGCTGAACCTGGAGCCAGGCCCCCGAGATCAGACGGTCGGATTTGCCCGCCGGCACACCGTCCAGTTCGACCCCGCCTTCTTCGGCGATGGCCGCGGCAGCGCTGCGCGACAGTCCCAACAACCGCGCCAGTCCGGCGTCAACACGCATGCCCGCCAAGCCCTCCGGGATCGGCATCGAGCGATCGGCCATTAGTGCTGGTCGACCTTGCGCCGCCCCACAGTGTCAAAGTCGTAGCCGAAAATTGACAGGACCACAAGCAGGATCGCACCACCGACCACCGACGGGTCGGCGACATTGAAGACCGGCCACCAACCGACCGACAGGAAATCGACGACGTGCCCGCGCAGCGGCCCGGGCGCCCGGAAGAAGCGATCGACCAGGTTCCCCATGGCCCCGCCCAGAATCATCCCCAGCCCCAGCGCCCACCACGGCGAGACCAGCCGGCGTCCCATCCAGAAAATGCCGCCGACTACGCCCGTTGCGATCAGGGTCAACACCCAGGTGTAACCGGTCGCCATCGAGAACGCGGCGCCAGAATTACGCACCAATGTCCATGTCACCGTGTCGCCGATGATCGAGACCGGCTGGCCTGGTGGCAGCAGTTTGACCGCGAGCACCTTGGTCACAACGTCCAGTGCCAGCACAACAGCGGCCACCGATAGCAACAGCCGCAGCCGCCTCGGCGCTGGCTGCGGCGCGGAGTCCGCAGGTTCCCCGGCAACCTTGGCATCCCCCGCGGTGGTCACTGAATCGGCTGATCCTGTTGGTTCGTCAAACACTCCCCCATCATCCCCTAGTTCGTTACCGGCACCCACATGCGGATGGCGAAGCCACCGATGCGGGATGATCCCACCATGGGCCGCCTAACTGTCATCACCACCGGAGGCACGATCGCGACCACCGTCGGCGCGGACGGAGTGCGCCGGCCCTGCCGAACCGGAGCGGAGCTGACCGCTGCCGTCAGCAACGGGCTCGACGTTGATGTCGTCGATTTGATGGCAGTGGACAGCTCGCAGCTAACCCCGCCCGATTGGGATCGCATCCGCGCAGCCCTGCAAGCCGAGATCGATCGGGGCGCCGAAGGCCCCGACGGTGTTGTGATCACACACGGCACTGACACTCTCGAAGAGACAGCCCTGTGGCTCGAGCTCACCTATGACGGCAGCACCCCGGTGGTGTTGACCGGGGCCATGCACAGCGGGGATGCCCCCGACGCTGACGGACCGGGTAACCTCCGCGACGCACTGACTCTGGCGGCCGATCCGGCCGCCCGAGATTGCGGCGTGCTGGTGTGCTTTGCCGGCCGAGTCTTGCAACCGCTAGGCCTGCGCAAGGTGGCCACCAATGACCTGAGCGGCTTCGCCGGCGAACTGATCGGCACGATCTCGGACACGGTGACGATGCGGCTACCGAAATCGCGGCCGTACCTGGGCAGCGTTCTTGCGGCCGGGGCGCCCCAAGTCGACATCGTCACCGCATATCCGGGAAGTGCCACCGTGGCGCTGGACGCCTGTGTGGCGGCCGGCGCACGGGCGGTCGTATTGGAAGCGTTGGGTTCGGGCAACGCAGGCCCCGCGGTAATCGACGGAGTAGCCCGCCATTGTGCGGACGGGGTGGTGATCGCCGTCTCCACTAGGGTCGCCGGCGCGCGTGTCGGCGCCGGCTACGGTCCCGGGCACGACCTGGTGGCCGCCGGCGCGGTGATGGTGCCACGGCTGGCACCACCCCAAGCGCGCGTCCTGCTGATGGCCGCGCTGGCGGCCGGCCTACCGGTTCCCGAGGTGATCAGCCGCTGGGGCTGAGATCTCAGGCTCGTCGATCCGCAGTTGGCCGAGGTAGTCGGGCCAGTCGAGGCTGTCGGCCGGGTTGGCAAGGCAGATGTCGTCGCTATCAATGGGGAACGTCCGCGCCGGGCCCGGCCCAGTAGCACGAGTTTCGAACCGAACGGTGACCACGCCGTGTCCGGCACCCTGCACCCAGCCGTGGCCAAGTTCGCGGTGGGCCACATCGTCGCCGATCCGCCATCCCGCGCCGTCCTGTCCAGTGCGCACCGCGAGGCGCGAGCCAGGGTAAGCGTGCTGGGCTTCCTCCGACATTTCCGCTGACAGCTCCAAGTCTGGAAACAGCGACTCCTGCCGCACCTCGCTGAGCCCGGAAAATCCCACGCCGAGAAGGCGAATTGGACCTATCTGGAGCGGGTCCAGCAGCAATCGTCGCGCCACCGCGATCAATGCACCCGCCTCGGTGGTCGCGTAGGGCATCGTGGCCGAGCGGGTCAACGTGGTCATGTCGGCCTTCTTCAGCTTCACCGTGACGGTGCGGGCACCGCGACCGTCTCTGAGCAGGCGTTGATGAGCGTGCTCGGCGATCGGATCAATCGAGTCAAGCAGCTGTTCGAGTGTGGTCAAGTCAACGGCAAAGGTCGACTCGGCGCTGATTTGCTTGGCTTCGGCACGCTCGGCGACCGGTCGGTCATCGATACCGCGAGCCAGTCGGTGCAACGCCGGCCCGATGGTCGCACCCAGGATGTTGGCCACCTCGGCATCGGTCAAAGCGGCCAACTGCCCAACCGTTTCAATGCCGAGCCGGTGCAGCTTCTCCTCGGCAACCGGACCGATGCCCCAGAGCCGACGCACCGGTAACCCGCCGAGCAGCAGCTGTTCCTCGTCGCGACGGACCACTCTGATCCCATCGGGTTTGGCCAGACCGGAGGCGATTTTAGCGATTTGCTTGCCCGAACCCGCTCCGACCGATGCGGTCAGGCCGGTCTCGTCACGCACCCGGCGCCGCAAACGCTCGCAGAACGTCTCGACGTCGGCGGCCGAAGCTCCGCCCAGCGCTAGTGGCTCGCCGAATGCCTCGTCGAATGAGAGCTGCTCCACCACAGGAATCAGGCTGCGCACCGTGTCGAAGACTCGGCGGCTGGCTACCCCATAGACCACACCGCGCGGCGGCAACACCACCGCCGTCACCCCGATCAACCGACGGGCCTGATGCATTGGCATGGCCGACCGCGCACCGAAGACCCGCGCCTCATAACTCGCGCCGGCGACCACACCGCGTCCACCCATGCCCCCCACCAGGACTGGTCGGCCCTTCAGAGTCGGTCGGGTGAGTTGTTCGACCGAGGCAAAGAACGCATCCATGTCCAGGTGCAGCACCCAACGGGACTCCACAATCGGCAATGCTATGCGGGCAAGCCAAGCGACCTGGTCTAACGTCGGTGGACATGGCAATGAACCTCGTGCACCGGCTGTGCTGCAACTCCGATCGTTGGGCCAAAGAGGTCCGGGGCCAGGTGTTGCCATGGGTGCTCGCCGACGTCGACTTGGGCGAGAGCACGTTGGAGATCGGACCCGGATACGGCGCATTTCTTCGGGTGCTGGTCGACCAGGCGCCCAACCTCACCGCGATCGAAATCGATACCGCAATGGCGCAGCGACTGCAGGATTTGTACGGAGATCGAGCGCGCATCATCAACGGCGACGGCACCGACACCGCACTGCCCGGCAACGAGTTCAGCTCAGTGGTTTGTTTCACCATGCTGCACCACGTGCCGACCGTGGATTTGCAAGATCGTCTGTTTGCTGAAGCTTTTCGGGTACTGCGTCCGGGAGGTGTCTTCGCCGGCAGCGACGGTGTGCCGTCCCTGGTGTTCAGCATCTTGCATTTCCGCGACACCTGCAATCCGATAGCCCCGGCAACCCTGCCGGATCGACTGCGCACAGCGGGCTTTCACGATGCCGAGGTTGAAGTTCGCGCCGGTAGGCAACGCTGGCGCGCACTCAAACCTGCAGTCTAGGAAGTGGCCGGACGCTCCAACCAACAAGTTTGCTGTACCGTGAGGCCGGTGGATCGCCGACAGATGGCGATGTTGCCTCGAGGCTGCCCGGTGAGCCAATTTGACGCCCGTTGCACCGCGTGAAATTCAGCCTGATCTCGCGATCTCCACGCGCACCCCATCGCCGATGTCGACGCCGCCTTGCAATTCGCCGAGTTCGAAGCTGGTGGCCAGGATTTCGCCGGCGATCAGATCACGGTGGGTCCGGGCCCACTCCACCCGATCGGCGGGCACCGACATCACCACCTGGATGCGGTCGGAGACGTCGAGTCCGGTGGATTTGCGCAGTTCTTGCAATTCGCGGATGCGGTCTTTGGCCCACCCCTCGGCCTCCAATTCCGGAGACACGGTGCCATCCAACACCACCAGACCCGCCCCGCCGGGAAGTGCGGCGGTGAAGTCCGGATCAGCCGCCACCAGCCGCGAGCTGTACTCGTCGGGCTGCAACACGGCCTGGCCCGCTGTCAAGGTGCCATCGGGGTTGATGACACCTTCGCCGGCCTTCACCGCCCTGATCGCCGCTTGGACATCCTTACCAAGCCGTGGCCCGGCCACGCGGGCATTGACCGTGAGCTCGAACCGACCGTAGGCGCCGATCGCATCCGTCAGTTCTACTTGCTTGACGTTAAGTTCATCACCGATTAGGTCCGCAAACGGCGCTAGCCGTTGTGGGTTCTCCACCGCCACAGTAAGTTTCGGCAGGGGAAGGCGTACCCGCAGTTTTTTGGCTTTACGCAGCGAGGACGCCGCCGAGCACACTTCGCGCACCTGGTCCATCGCGGCGACAAGCTCCGCGTCCGCGGGCAGCTCGGTGGCCTGCGGCCAATCCGTCAGATGCACCGAACGCTCACCCGTCAACGCACGCCAGATCAACTCGGTGATCAGCGGAAGCAAAGGCGCAGCCAGCCTCGCGGTGATCTCCAGTACGGTGTGCAGGGTGTCGATGGCGTCGGCATCTTCCTCCCAAAAGCGTGCCCGCGACCTTCGCACGTACCAATTCGTCAACGCCTCGGTGAATTGGCGCAACTGCTCACAAGCCCCGGAGATATCGCAGACCTCCATCGACGCGGTAAAGTCCTCGCGAAGCACCGCCAGCTTCGCCAAGATGTAGCGATCCAGCACATGCGCCGAATCAGTGCGCCAACTACCAACTTTGGGCGCATAGAGCGCCAGGAAACTGTAGGCGTTCCAAAACGGCAGCAACACCTGTCGCACGCCCTCGCGGATGCCCTGCTCGGTGACGATCAGGTTACCGCCGCGCAGGATCGGTGAGGCCATCAGAAACCACCGCATCGCATCGGAGCCGTCACGATGGAACACCTCGGTAACGTCTGGATAGTTGCGTAGCGACTTGCTCATCTTCTGGCCATCGGAACCGAGCACAATTCCATGTGCCACACAGGTTTTGAATGCCGGCCGGTCAAAGAGCGCGGTGGCCAGCACGTGCAGGGTGTAGAACCAGCCGCGAGTCTGCCCGATGTACTCGACGATAAAGTCGCCTGGGTAGTGCGCCTCCCCTTCCCCCGTCGACCCGCCCAGGAACCAGTCCTTGCTCTCGAACGGATAGTGCACTTGCGCGTAGGGCATAGACCCCGAGTCGAACCACACGTCGAGCACGTCGGGAATACGCCGCATTGTGCTTTGTCCGGTGGGGTCGTCGGGGTTGGGGCGAGTGAGCTCGTCGATGTAAGGCCGGTGCAAATTGGTGGGCCGCACGCCAAAGTCGCGCTCCAGCTCATCAAGGCTGCCGTAGACGTCAATGCGAGGGTAGGCAGGGTCGTCGGATTTCCACACCGGGATCGGGGTGCCCCAATAGCGGTTCCGCGAGATCGACCAGTCGCGGGCTCCCTGCAACCATTTACCGAACTGGCCGTCCTTGACGTGGTCGGGATACCAGGTGATCTGTTGATTGAGTTCGACCATGCGGTCTCGGAATTGCGTCACAGTGACAAACCACGACGACACTGCCCGGTATATCAACGGGTTACGACACCGCCAGCAATGTGGGTACGGGTGGTCGTAGGTTTCGTGGCGGATCAATATCGCGCCGTTGTGCGCCGCCGGACCGCTCTGCTTCTTCAGATCACGAATGATCTGCGGATTGGCGTCAAAGACGTGCTGCCCCTGGTAGTCCGGGACCGTCGAATCAAAGCGACCCTTGGAATCGACTGGCGTGACCGGCACAATACCGGCTTTGTCGCTGATCGCCATGTCGTCCTCGCCATAGGCCGGTGCCATATGCACAATTCCGGTGCCGTCGTCGGTGGTGACAAAGTCCGCGGGCAACACCTGAAAAGCGTTGGGTGAGTCAAGGAAATACGGAAACGGCGGCTGGTAGCGGGCACCCAGTAGATCGGCACCCTGGTAGGTGGCGATCACCTCGGGCTCCTCGCCGATCTCGCGAGCATATGCTGGCAGCCGCGCCGCGGCCAGCACGACGCGACGATCCCCCACGCGGACTTGCACGTACGACACGTCCGGGTGAACAGCAACCGCGAGGTTGGACGGCAGCGTCCACGGTGTTGTCGTCCACACCAGCAGATATGCGCCAACCAGCTCGCCTTCCGGCTCGCTCCCGACGACCTTGAACCCCACCGTGATTGCCGGATCTTGCCGGATTTGGTAGACGTCGTCGTCCATTCGTAGTTCGTGGTTGGACAACGGTGTCTCGTCCCGCCAGCAGTACGGCAGTACTCGATAACCCTCGTAGGCCAGGCCCTTGTCCCACAGCTGTTTGAATGCCCAGATCACCGACTCCATGTAGCCGAGATCTAGTGTCTTGTAGTCGTTGTCGAAATCGACCCAGCGAGCCTGACGAGTCACGTAGGCCCGCCATTCATCGGTGTAACGCAACACCGATTCTCGGCAGGCATCGTTGAATGCCGCGATGCCCATCGCCTCAATCTGCGACTTGTCGGTGATGCCCAGTTGCCGTTCGACTTCGAGTTCGGCAGGTAGGCCGTGGGTATCCCAACCGAAGCGCCGTTCCACCTTGTACCCGCGCATGGTGCGATACCGCGGCACAATGTCTTTGACGTAGCCGGTCAGAAGATGGCCGTAGTGCGGCAAGCCGTTGGCGAACGGTGGGCCGTCGTAAAACACGTATTCCGGGGCGCCGTCGCGTTGCTCAATGCTGGCCCGAAAGGTGTCGTCACGGGCCCAATAGTCGAGGACTTGGCCCTCCAACGCGGGAAAATTGGGAGAACCACCACGGTGGTCTGCGCCAAGGCCACCACGCGGGTAAGCGTCAGTCATCAAGTCTCCTGTGCCATAGATCACACGGCACGGGGACGACGACGCGCCACGCACGCGAACGCCGCGGTACCACCCCGCTTGCCGCACCTAGGTACGGCCACTCGCTTTGAGGCTGTAACGGGCCCACCCGTTCGGTTTTACTGGGCTTTTGCCGTTCTTCCGAAGGCTAACCGGTGATAGCCGGATCGATGCCGATGCCGCGATATTACCCGGCCACAGACGCGCGAGCGCCGCGGCCAGCGCACAAACTGCGCCCCTTTACGCCTCTGTTCGATCCCAATGCAGCGAAAACGGAAATCTAACGCCCAACAATCAACTAGGCTCTGCTCAGCGAACGTGAAGAAAAGTTAATACCCGGACGAACGGTCATCACAGCGGCGGTGTTACCACACCGGCGAGAGAATGGTCGTGCCTTCGGGGAGGCACGACCAACTTTATGAGGGGGCATGTGAACACCACATTACCTGGCATACCGAGTGCCGTCACCACTGCGGTCGGTTGGCTAGCTGGGGTGGCCGACTCGTCAGGCATGTCACGGGGGGCGTTGCAACGTCGCATCAGTAGCCCAAGCCGAAGCAACCAAAGCCAAGAGCTGAACACCGATTCAGTGGGGCCCTTACCAGCAACATCACTGTTACAGGTTTCGTGGACCACCGATGGCTCTCCGGTGCACCGCAACCTACTGCGCGACTTGGAGGAAAAATGGTCAGAGTAGGGAAGGTTGAAGCTGGGACAATCAGCGACTGGGATCCTGAGCCCGGCACGCTGGTGTCGTGGCAACCATCGCCTGCGTCGCTGACGAAGGCGGCGCATGCGCCGGTTAGCCCGGTGCCGCCCAGCTATATGCAAGCCCACCACCTGCGCAACTTCCGGTCCTACGCGGGCCGTGGTCTGGAAATGTCGCGACTGCTCATTTCCGCCTGGGACATGCCCGGTCGGTGCGATATCCGCACCATGACGCACGTCATCAATGCCCATCTACGTCGGCACGACACTTACCGGAGCTGGTTCGAGCACACCGAGGGCGATCACTTCGTGCGGCGTACCCTAACCAAGCCCAACGACATTCAGTTCGTTGCCGTTCAACACGGCGAACTGACAACTCAAAGCCAATGGCGAGACCACCTGCTGAGTACCCCAACGCCATTGGACTGGGCATGCTTCCGCTTCTCGATCATTCAGCGAGCAGATCACTTCACGTTCTGCGTCGCCATCGACCATCTCCATTGCGACGCCATGTTCGTCGGTGTCGCTTTCGCCGAGATACACCTGATGTACGCGGCACTCGTCGGGGGCGGAGCACCGTTGCGCCTGGCAGAACCGGGAAGCTATCACGACTACTGCGTGCGGCAGCGCGAGCACATCTCGGGGCTCACCCTGGAGTCCCCGGTCATCCGCAAATGGGCCGAATTCTTCGACAACAATGAAGGATCGCTGCCCGCGTTCCCGTTGCCGCTAGGTGACAAGTCGTCGCCGTGCGAGATGATGGGCGTCAAACTGATGGACGAGCGACAGACCCTCGCCTTCGAATCCGCTTGTATGGCAGCGGGAGCTCGGTTCTGCGGCGGCGTGTTCGCGATCTCCGCCGTGGTCCAGCACGAATTGACCGGTGCCGACAACTACTACGCGATCGTTCCGATCGACATCCGCCGTACCGAGGTGGATTTCATGACAACGGGTTGGTTCACCGGTTTCGTGCCAATCACCGTCCCGACCACGGGAGAGTCTTTCCGCGAAATCGTCCAGGCCGCTCAGGAGTCCTTTGACTCCGGTAGAGACCTAGCCGACGTTCCGTTGGATTGCGTGATGGAGCTCGTGCCCTGGCTGCAGGAAGGTCAGTGGGGAGCCCCGCTGCTGTTCTACCTCGACGCCGGTATTCCGCCGCTTTCCGCAATGGCGAACTCCCACGTTGAGGGCTTGCGTGCGCGGCTCTGCCACGACGGCGGAATGATGGGGCAAATTGACATCCGGGTGAATCGGCTCGAGAAGGAAACCCAACTCACGGTGTTGTTCCCGAACAACCCCGTCGCCCGCGAATCGGTTACCCGCTACGTCGAAGCGCTGAAATCCGCGTTTGTTCGAGTGGCCGAGGGACGCGATGTGATGCCCGCCCGGCACCGCAGCGGAAGTCAGCTGCACCTTGCTTACAGCCGGCGCACCTACGAGCCACCGGCAGCGGTGCCCCCGTTGACCACCTGGCGTACCGGCTAGGCGGACAATCCGGGTTTTATGAACGCTGGACCAGCAACGTCATCGACGATGACGGACGACAGGGTCGCTTATCTAGACCACGCGTCTTTCCTGCG
Source organism: Mycobacterium basiliense (assembly GCF_900292015.1). NCBI lineage: Bacteria > Bacillati > Actinomycetota > Actinomycetes > Mycobacteriales > Mycobacteriaceae > Mycobacterium > Mycobacterium basiliense. The sequence continues at coordinate 2,458,088 of NZ_LR130759.1, read as the reverse complement.
CTTGCGGGCTACCGACCTAGAAACCGTTGGTCAAACTTTGTGGATTTACGACCGCAAGGTGGACATGGACGCCCTGCAACGATTCAACGAGAATCTTGGCTACGGGCTGCTGGGGCGCCGGATCGAGCGTTCTCCGTTGCCATTTGGTCGTCCCCGCTGGGTGGTATGCCATGATGCACCCGACATCGATGTCGCCGTGATGCCACGACCGCGCAGTGAAATTACGGCCTGGCTCAATGAACGGGGAAGGATTCTGGTCGACCCCGAGTATGGACCCGGCTGGCACCTCGGAGTCCTACCCCTGGAGGACGGCGGCACGGCCGTCAGCTTGTTGATTTCGCACACGTTGGTGGATGGCCTGGGCGGTAGCCTCGCGATATATGAGGCAATGAACGACATCACCCGGGACTTCGGGTACCCACCGTCACGATCCCGCAGTCGTATGCGCAGGCTGTTCATCGACCTGTGGGACGCTCTTCGCGAGCTACCAGAAGTCTTCCGGGCGCTTTTCGCCTGCATCATGATCCTGCTCAGACGCGATACCGGAGCTGCGGGCCGACCCGCCACAACGCCGCCGGCGGGTGACGGTGATGAACCGATCACCATTCCATCGATCACACTCTTCTGCGATCTGTCCGCCTGGGATGCCCGCGCACTCGACCTAGGCGGGTCCAGCAATGCGCTGTTGGTCGCAATTGCGACCAGATTGGCTCAACTCATGGGCCGGGTGAGAGCCGCGGATGGCGCGGTCTCGATAGTCATGCCGGTCAGCGAACGCACAGCGGATGACACCCGTGCGAATGCACTCACCGCGATCACCTTCGATCTCGACCCCGACCGCGCAAGGACGGATTTGCAGATCATCCGCAACGAGATCAAGCAGGGTCTGGCCGCTCTCGGAGACACCCCGAACGAGCTGCTCAAACCCCTTCCGCTGGTGCCCTACACACCGAAGTGGCTGGCGCGCAAGATCGAAGGGCTAGCCCTGGGAAATTCGGACTTGCCCGTTGGCTGTTCGAACCTTAGGGACCTCAGTCAGGGATTGACCCGTGTGGACGGTACCGAGGCCGACTGGTCATCCGCACGCTTGTTCACCCGTGGTGCGACCAAGGGACGCTACGAACGGGACAGCGGCGAGCTGTTCTTAGGGTCCGGACGTCTCCACGGAAAAATCTTCATAAGCATATGCGGATATCAACCTGGTGCTGAAAACTCAAACCAGTATCTTCGAGCACTGGCGGAGCAAGCGCTTGCCGACTATTCGCTGACAGCAGAGATAATCCAATAGGTCCGGCCGGCAACCGGATCGACTGGCATCTGCGGGACGAGAAATGAGTGGCAGGGGGCCGCTGATGAAATTCGCACTGGCAATAAACGGCACACGCGGTGATGTCGAGCCATGCGCGGCGCTGGGTCGGGAGTTGTCGCGCCGCGGTCACGAGGCACGTATCGCCGTCCCGCCCAACCTGACCGGCTTGGTCACGTCGGCCGGGCTGGAGGCGGTACCCTACGGCCCAGACACCCAGGAATTGGTCGACGGCGAGGACAGCTACCAGCATGACTTCTGGAAGCCCCAACATTCGATCAAGTTAGTGCGCGAAGGCATGGCGGACCTGCGTCAGGCCTGGTCGGAAATGGCGACGACGCTGATGTCTCTGGCAGACGGCGTTGACCTGGTGTTGACGGGCATGATCCACCAGGGCATCGCCGCCAACGTCGCGGAGCGCTACGACATTCCGCTGGCGGCGATGCACTACCTGCCGTCGCGGGTCAACGGCCAGGTCATTCCGATCTTGCCGGCGCGGATGAATCATGCGCTGATTTCGGCACTCTGGTGGGTCCATTGGCGCGTGACAAAGAATCCCGAAGAAATGCAGCGACGGGAGCTAGGTTTGCCGAAGGCGACCGCATCCTCCACGTCACGAATCCTGGCCGGCCGGGCACTGGAGATCCAAGCCTACGACGAGCTTTGCTTTCCCGGGCTTGCGGCCGAATGGGAAAAGTGGGCTGATCGACGACCGTTTGTGGGAGCGCTGACCCTGGAATTGCCGACGGCATCCGACGACGAGGTGTTGTCGTGGATTGCCGCTGGAACTCCGCCGATCTACTTCGGCTTCGGTAGCATGCCGGTTGATTCACCTGCCGACACAGTCGCGATGATCAGCGCCGCCTGCGCAGCATTGGGTGAACGGGCTCTGATTTGCACCGGCGCCAACGACATCGACGAATCGGAAACCCCCGACCACGTGAAGTTGGTCCCCGGCGTGTCGCACGCCGCGGTGTTTCCTGCCTGCCGCGCCGTGGTGCACCACGGTGGCGCCGGAACCACCGCAGCAGGCATGAGGGCCGGTATCCCCACCCTGATTCTGTGGATCTGGATCGAACAACCTATCTGGTTAGCCCAGATCAAACGGCTAAAAGTTGGTGCGGGGCGCCGGCTAGCGGCCACCACCAAGGAAACGTTGATCAGCGATCTTCGCTCGATTTTGGCACCCGAGTACGTCACCCGAGCCCGTGAGGTTGCAAATCGGATGACCAAACCTGGCGAAAGCGCCACGCGGGCAGCCGACCTCCTGGAAAATGAGGTCAGCCGGAACTACCCGAGCCGTCAGTTGCGCAAATGACGGCTGCTGGCTCCACCACCCACCTCGACAAGGAAGACATGGCTAGCTTGGAACGTCGGTTCAACGACAGAGCCCACAGCGCTGCCGTGCGCGTCCTGTCCGTCGATCAATTGTCGGTTAGCTGAGCGACGGGGAGCGGGAGGAGGGGGAAGATGTGGACCACAGTGCTCATACTCGCGGTGATGACGGCAACTGAGCCGGTACGCCTCGGGGTCGCCATCTTCCTCGTCACCAAGCCACGACCGATGGTGAACCTGCTCGCTTTCTGGTTCGGCGGTATGGCAACGGGTGTGGCCGTCGCCCTAGGGGTCCTGTTGCTGCTCCGCGACTTCGCGAATGCGCTGGTCGACAGTGTGACGTCCTTGGCGGCAACCTCCGTGGTCGGGCACATTCAGGTCGCCGTTGGTGTGGTCGCATTGCTGATCGCCGCGCTAGTAGCGACGGGCTTCTCGGTGCGGTCACCCGCGTTGGTAACCTCGGGCGGCGGTGACGCATCGATGCTGCTGGTAGAGGAAAAGCCGACCCGATTCGCACGCCTGATGACCAGTGCCCAGGGTGCGCTGGAGAGCGGTTTTCCCTGGGTTGCGTTTGTGGCTGGCCTAAGCTCAGCGGGGCCGCCGCCGGTGGAGTACTTGGTGGCGCTCACCGCCATCGGCGCCTCGGGGGCGGCGATCGGCACGCAGGTCAGCGCCACTGTCGCATATCTGCTCGTGATGCTCGCGATCATCGAAATCCCGCTCGTGAGCAACCTGGTCAACCCCGCCAAAACGGAGGCGACCATGTTGGCGCTGCGTGACTGGTTACGCACCCACCGGCGGAAGATCATCTCGGTAGCCGTGGCGGTGGCGGGGATCGCGCTGGTGGCAAACGGCATGGGCAGCATCTGAACGCGACTGCGCGACGGCCCGCTGCCGGATTCCAGACTTAATCCGGCTGGCTGCATATCTGCAGACACTCACTTCAACGGCTATCGGACGTTCAGCGTCTATCGGACGACCTTGTAGCCGCGACGCTTTTGCAGCCGCCGTGGCAATATTTCGAACGATGCCCACTGGAAGTAAAGCCGCCAGTATCCGACACTGTCGAACCGACGCGTCGACGTGTAGACCGTGGGCGTTGGCACGTAGAAAAATTTTCCCAATTTTCGGGCCTGCTTTATCAGCAGTAAGTCTTCACCCATAATCAGATGTTCATCGAACCTGAGTGTGGGAAAGAGCGAACGCTTTGCAATCTGGATGGCGTACGAGCCGCCCAACCGGTGCAGCAGGTCGTAGCAGGCGAACCAGGTGCGCGCGTGCCAGCCGCCACCGAGAGGCAAGACCTTGGTGGTACCCACGGCGAGCGGTTTGCGCGACGCTCGCAGCTTGGCATCGAGATCGCGGAGAAAGCCCGGTTTGAGAATTGTATCCGCGTCCAGGAACACCACCCAGTCGCTAAGCGGCGAAAGCTGATCGATACCAAAGTTTTTGGCCGCCGACACTCCGGCCCTATCGTTCTTGAAGACGCGGATGTTGGGGCCTTCGAATTGTTTTGCGTGATCATAGGTGCGGTCCGAGGAGCCGTTCTCAACCACAATGACCTCAAACGATTCCACGGGATATGAAAGGTTTGCGGCGTGTTCCAGCGTTGCGCCGATATATTTCTCTTCATTGTGCGCCGGAATGATGATGGAAAAATGCAGCTCCCGAGAGCCACCCATATCGGTACTACCCCCGGTTGAGACGTCACTCAACACGACACGATCGTAACAGGATCTGCCTGCTCGAACTCCGACAACGGCCGGCCCTGCCGCCATCCGCGGGCTATGCTCGGTGCGGTTCGCTTAACAGGACGGACAACCATGCGCATCGCAAGAGAATCGAAAAGCGTCACAGCATATTACCGCCCAACACGGCCGGAGGTGTTGCGGCTTGTACCGACCACTGCGGGACGGGTACTCGACCTAGGCTGCGGGGACGGCGCGTTCGGCGCGACGCTCAAAGACCACACCGGCGGCGAGGTCTGGGGTATTGACTCGGACCCCCAAGCGGCCCAACATGCAAACAGCATCATCGATCACGTGCTCGTCGGCGCCGTTCACGAGCGGATTGCCGAGTTACCCGACAGCCATTTCGACGCAATCGTTTGCACCGACACCCTGGAGCGTCTGGTCGAGCCGGGCGCGGCGCTACGGCAGCTTCGGTGCAAGCTCAAGCCACATGGCGTCGTCGTCGCCGCCGTGCCCAACATTCGCTTTCTACCCGCGATGGGACAGGTACTTATCCGAAAAGATTTCCCGCAGGAGGACTTTGGCACCTTCGACCGAACTCACCTGCGTTATTTTACGCGCCGGAGCACGGTACGAATGTTCAAGACGGCGGGCTACACCGTGCAACGCATCCAGGGGATCAATGCTTGGCACGGGGCCCTGGGTGTTTTACTCGCCGTGCTGACGCTGGGCTACTTCGCCGATGGCTTATACCTGCAATACGCGTGCGTCGCATCACCGTCGGGCCCGCACCAAGCCCCCTAACTGTTTCATGGTGGCCGGTGCCGGCATCACTCCACTAGCTGATGTGTGGTGTAGGCGATCGGGTTTCGCGACACCGCTTGCGGCAGGGTCCCCGGCGGAAATCGCTTACGCCACTTACGGCCATGCAATCGGCGCATCGACCGCTCCATCGCCGTGTTGGCACCGAGTAGATACCGCCATCTGCCGAAATGCACGTTGGCCGTCCCGCGACCGAAATGGTTAATGTAGGCCATCTCGGTTGTGTACAAACCAAACCCAGCGTTGCCGGCACGCAATGCAAGGTCGAGATCTACGCCCCAGCCGTAGCGGCCGAAGGTACGCAAATCCATTCCGCCGATAGCCTGCCAGCATTCGCGGGACAGCATCAGCGCCGTTCCCTCCACCGCACTCACCGCCCGATATTGGGGCCGGGGAATGTAGTCCGCGGCATCTGGTTTCTGCTCGTCCTCGGCGCAAGGGAACCCGTGATCGAGCAACGGACCAACGATTCCGGCATCGGTGGGCAGACGCGGATCAAGCAGGCCGGCGACAAATCCCTTCGATATGCGAGTGTCGTTGTTGAGCGTCATCGCATGGGAGTACCCCTCCGAAAAGGCAATTCGGAATCCAAGGTCGCTCCCACCCGCCCAGCCGAGGTTTTCGCCGAATGTAATGACACGTTCGTTGCTGATCTTGGGATAATCGCCCCGATTGTCGACGATTAGATATTCTGCGCCTTCGCGCTCCAAGTCGCCGACGAGAGCATGGGTGTACTCATGCTGCCCAAATACCGGGACAGTAATCAGTACGGACATGGGGCGACCGTACACTGGCCAGGTCACGCCCGGGGCAATTCTGGGCGAGATGCCGGCATCAAAACCGTCCCGACGGGCGCGAATGCCCACGATTCCAGGTAGACATGGCTCCAAGGGGTTGGCAAGCCGCAGCGGCACAGACAACTACGTCTGCGGCCAGTCAACCCCTTGAAGCCATGCGCCAGCCACCCCGGCGCTTGCGGGGTTGGATCGCTCACTGTCCATGACTCATGCCTGAACCTCGAGCAACCCCACCCGCCACAGTGCGGCATAGACGTGGCGCACGGGAATGCTCAGCAACCTGGCCGCGCCGTCGACCAGCGGGTCGCCCGCAACGAACTCGGGGCGGTTGGTCGGGTTCTTCTTGGGCGCCGGGGACTGAGCCGGGGTTCCATCGCGCACCACCGTCAGCTTGGGCGCGGGTGCAGCGGTTACCACTTCGTCGAACACAGCTACGGTCATGATGGTCTCCTGGACGAACTCGATACGAATTGTGTTTGGGCTGGCTTGTTCCACCCCGTACCGGTTGCGATCCAGGAGCGCTCGGCCACAGGGCCGTGCGCGTAACGACGATTCAGCCGAGAACGTCGCGCCGGATGCCGGATCGGGACGAAACATAGCCGGGATATCGACCCGGACTATCACTCGAACTCATGCGTCCCTCACCTCCTCACGGTCACGGCACGTGCGAGTTTTCGCACGCTCTAGGCGCCACAAAGGAGTACAGAAATACCGACGACTGCCGGAAATCCGCACCCCTCTCGTCAGAGCTTTGGCACTACACGACGTGTCCGATATTCCGGAAGCCACCTGGGCTCAACCCTTAAGCCGGGAGGAGCTGTCCTGACCCGGGGCGTCTTTCGACGTTCGGGGTCAGTGGCCTATGTTCGTGTAGCCGCCTCACCTAACGAGGTGCTTACCCGACTGATCATGCACGAGCCAATCCATTCGGTCAACTCACCCACGCCGTGTGTCCAAACCTTTACGGACTCACGATGGGCGTTGCCAGCTATCAACCAGTTTAAGGCCGTTGACCTGGATTTTTAGCTCGAAAACGGGGCCCCCCGGACCCCGCCGATGCTCCGGCTAGGCGCAGTCCCCGCCGGTGCACTTCAGCACAACAACCCGATCGTCTAGGCGGCACCGCCGCCATTGCTACGAGCTTGACCAGCGACTACGACGTTCCCTGCGCCGCCTTCGGGATCTCGCCGCGCGCACCGCCGTGACTTTGCGTCATCGCGGTCCGCCCCCACGCCGCTGGGTACCCGGTGTGTGTCATCTCTCGATCAACTGCTCAAGCCGCCCGACCGTATTGATGAACTCCTCAACCATGTCGAGCACCACCGAGCGCGTCGGCCGCACCCGGTCGAGCGAGCCGACGACCTGGCCAACGAAGTAAGTCGCCAACTCGCGGGCCTGGGTGCCCGGTTGGCCAGCGGCCTGGTTTATCCGCACCTGCGAGTCGGCGACCAGCGCACTTTGCAGCGGCATGCCGAGTGGGTCGGGAGTATCCGGCCGGTCCCATTCGTCGGTCCAGGCTGTCCGCAGCATCCGCGCGGGCTTACCAGTCATCGACCGCGACCGCACCGTATCCGACGACGTGGCGGTGAGGAATTTTTCTTTGACTACCGGAGTCGTTTCGGCTTCCTCGGTGGTCAACCACACCGATCCACACCACACTCCCTCGGCGCCCAGTGCCAGCGACGCCGCGATTTGGCGGCCTCGCGCGATCCCGCCCGCTGCCAACACTGGAGTCGGCGCCACCGCGTCTACCACCTCTGGCACCAAGACCATGGTGGCCACCTCGCCGGTGTGGCCGCCCGCTTCGGTTCCCTGCGCCACGATCAGGTCGACACCGGCGGCCGCGTGTCGTTGTGCGTGGTGGGTGGTGCCAGCCAGGGCGGCTACCAACACATCGTTGCTATGGGCACGCTCGACGAGGTCCTGGGGTGGCGGTCCGAGCGCGCTTGCGATCAGCCGGATCTTGTGGGCGAAGGCCACCTCCAGTAGCGGCTCATAGCCGCTGCGCGAGATGTTGAGTCCACCTCCAGACCTTGCGACCGTCGCCTGCTGATCGGCCGGCCTTTCGATTCCGTATCGCACCAACAACTCGTCGACAAACGTGCGATGCTCCTCAGGCAATAGCTCCGATACCTGCCGGGGGTCGATCCCGCCCTGCTCGGAGCCGACATATCTGGGCGGTAACAGCAGGTCGACACCGTACGGTTTGCCTCCCGCCTGCTCCTCGATCCAAGTCAGCTCACGTTCCAGCCGCGTGGGGCTATGCGCTACGGCGCCAAGGACCCCGAACCCGCCGGCGTTGGTCACCGCGGCGACCACATCGCGACAGTGGCTGAAGGCGCAGATGGGGAACTCAACGCCGAGCATTTCGGCGACTCTGGTTTGCATTCCGCTGACGCTATGAGCACCTGGTTGGCGTGTCAATCAAAACGAACGTCGGCCGTCGATCCCCTGGTAATAGCGCGAACCACCCGTCAGCAGCCGAAATAATGGCGAGCACATCGCTTTTCATGTGTGGGCGCATTGGCGTTGGACGCCGCCAGCCAGATTTTTTGGAAGGCCGGGCGCCCACCGGTTCAACGCGGGCCGCGCGCCTCGGACGGCTCGCTGGGCGCGACGCCGGCCGCGTCACGCTCACTCGAATAGCCTGCCCGGCAAAGCATCCAAGACAGCGCCCGGCGCGCTGGCCGCAGCTAGGGTGAGCGGCCGTCCGGCGGCCAGCTGGGTAACCCGTCTTCCAACGGGACCCTAAGACTGTGCAAGATGGTTGCGACCATCCGCCATGAGCTAATGGCGGTAACTAACTCTATGAGAACTGTTGAGTCACCTTGCAATTCGCGTTCGCACGCAGTCCAGCTCTCAGTGCTCACGGCACCGTTTCGCACGACGTCGTCGGTGGCCGATAGCACGGCGCGCTCGACTGACCCAAAATCGTTGTAGCTTTGCCAATCCCGAACGCCCAGCAGGTCTTCAGCTGACACACCGAGCCCGGTAGCAACGCGCCAATGTTGAGTCCACTCGTAGTCACACCCGGTGAGCCAGCCGATCCGCATGATCACCAGCTCGCGCAGCCGCGGGTCGAGCGCGCCGTGCCACAGCATGGTGGCAAGCATGTCGTTGAAGGTGCGCGCCAAATGCGGATGGTTCAGCAATACCTGAAAGATATTGAGCTCGGCCATGTAGTCGGGCACGCCCGCTTGATCAGCGGCGGCCTTGGCATCGGCGAGCGGCAGTCGCGGCACGCGAGACTTAGTCATGGTATGTGCACTCCGTTGTACTGGCTTACAGCACATTATGAATTATTGACTCGCAAGTCAATGCAGACTTGTTGTGGCACAGCGCAAAACGATCGCAACCTGGCGACGGGGCCGCGTTGCACCAATTCAGCCACTGGGCGACCCATCACCCCGCGACACGTTCTCTAGGCACCAGCCAACCTACCGCATGTATGCCACGCAACCGGCTAGGCTTGCCGTGCTGTTCACGCAGTGTGCAGTTAGCCCGCGACGCCCTTGTTCACCTTGATAGACATGGAGATCGGCTGGAATCGTGCGGACCGCCGTGTTCGGGTGCCCTGCCCGTGGATGAGGCACACGCCACCCCGATTGCCGTGATCGGCATGGCGTGTCGGCTGCCCCAGGGCATCGACTCGCCGGAAGACTTCTGGAATGCGTTGCTGCGCGGCGACAACCTGATCACCGAAATTCCGACCGACCGCTGGGACGCCGACGCGTACTACGACCCGGAGCCCGGTACGCCGGATCGATCGGTGTCCCGCTGGGGCGGATTCCTGGACGATATGGCGGGCTTCGATCCCGAGTTCTTCGGCATCAGCGAACGCGAAGCAACCGCAATCGATCCGCAACACCGTTTGCTGCTGCAGACTTCATGGGAAGCCGCAGAGCATGCCGGATTGGCGCCGACGGCCTTGAGCGGTTCACCAACCGGGGTGTTCGTGGGAATGTGCCATGACGACTACACTCACGTCACCGATGAAGCGGGCGCGTTAAGCGACGCCTACGGATTCACCGGAACGGCATTGAGCATGGCCTCTGGGCGAGTGTCGTACGCGATGGGACTGCGCGGCCCAGCCTTGACCGTCGACACCGCCTGCTCGTCGAGTTTGCTCGCCGTGCATCTGGCCTGCCGTAGTTTGCATGCGGGTGAGAGCGATCTCGCTTTGGCAGGTGGCTGCATGATCATGCTGGAACCACAACTATCCAGCTCGGCCTCGGCACAGGGCATGCTCTCCCCTACCGGGCGCTGCCGGACGTTCGATGTCGACGCCGACGGGTTCGTCCGCTCCGAGGGTTGCGCGATGCTCATGCTCAAGAGGCTGCCCGACGCGCTGCGCAGTGGTGACCGCATTCTGGCGGTGCTGCGTGGTACCGCAACCAATCAAGACGGTCGCACCGACAACGTGACAACGCCGTCGTTGGACGCACAGGTCATGGTCTATCGAGCGGCGTTGGCGGCAGCGGGGGTTGACGCCGACAGCGTCGGTTTGATCGAAGCGCACGGCACGGGTACGCCGGTCGGTGATCCGATCGAATTCAGCAGCTTGGCGCAGGTGTACGGGGCCAACGGGAATCGATGCGCTGTCGGGTCGGCCAAGAGCAATCTGGGGCACACCGAAGCCGCCGCCGGAGTGGTAGGGATCATCAAGGCGATCCTCTCGCTTCAACACGGCCTGGTGCCGCCGATGGTGCACCACACTCGGCTGCCCGAGGAGCTCGCGCGGATCGACTGCGCATTGTTTGTGCCGCAAGAAATTACGCCCTGGCCACGGGAAGGCGACGCCACGCCACGGCGTGCGGCGGTGTCATCGTATGGAATGTCAGGCACCAACGTGCACGCCATTCTCGAGCAGGCCCCCGAACCCCACCACAACGACACCGCCACATCGAGCAACCCGCTGTTGTTCCCACTGTCCGCCAGCTCGACCGAGGCGCTGCGCCGCACCGCGCACCGGTTGGCCGACTGGGTTACCGATCGCGAGGTGTCGCTTCCGGATCTGGCGTATACCCTTACGCGCCGACGGGGGCACCGACGGGTGCGCACCGCCATCATCGCCACCGACCGGGCTGGGCTGGCCGATGGTCTGCGCATGGCCGCCACCGGCGACGCCCCCGGCCAAGCCGCGGTCGGCCATGACGACCTGGGGCCCGTGTGGGTGTTTTCCGGCCAGGGTTCGCAATGGGCGACGATGGGCGCGGACCTACTGGCAAACGAGCCGGTGTTCGCCGCGACCATCGCGGCGCTGGAGCCGCTGATCGCCGCCGAATCCGGCTTTTCGGTGACCGCAGCCATGACCGCGCAAGAGACTCCAAGCGGGATTGACCGGGTGCAACCAACCCTGTTCGCGATGCACGTCGCGTTGGCCGAAACGATGAAGTCGTATGGCGTGCGCCCCGGCGCGGTCATTGGCCATTCCTTGGGCGAGGTGGCAGCCGCCGTGGTAGCAGGCGCGCTTTCGCGGGAGGACGGGGTACGTGTCATTTGTCGCCGCTCCCGGCTGTGCACCCGTATCGCGGGCATCGGAGCGATGGCGTCGGTGGAGCTGCCGGCGGCCCGGGTGCGCGAGGACCTCGTTCGCCGCGGAGTCAAAGACGCCGTGGTGGCGGTGGTGGCCTCGCCACAATCCACGGTGATCGGTGGGGCGACCCAAACCGTTCGCGACCTGGTCGCGGCCTGGGAAGAGCGTGACGTGCTGGCTCGTGAGGTAGCCGTCGATGTGGCATCGCATACACCGCAGGTCGAGCCGATTCTCGATGAGTTGTCCGAATCGCTGACCGATCTTCGTCCGACGATCGCGAAGGTCCCCTACTACTCGGCGACCTCCTTCGACCCACGCGAGCGGCCGCGTTGTGACGCCAAATACTGGGTCGACAACCTGCGTCACGCGGTGCGGTTCTCCGCAGCGGTGCGGGCGGCACTCGATGACGGGTACCGGGTGTTCGCCGAACTGTCACCACATCCACTGCTGACTCGAGCCGTCGAGCAGACCGCCACCAGCATCGACATGCCGGTCGCGGCGGTGCCCGCGATGCGACGCAACCAACCACTGCCATGGGGGCTACGTGCACTGGTAGCCGACCTACACAGTGCCGGCGCCGCAGTCGACTTCTCAACGCTGTATCCGGTGGGACGGCTGGTCGACGCACCTCTGCCCATATGGACCAACCGCCGCCTACTGCTGTCCGCGGTCAATGCCAAACACCATGCTCATTGCAATACCGTTGTGGTGCATCCGCTGTTGGGTTCGCACGTCGATCTTTTGGAGGAGCCCGAACGGCACGCCTGGCAGGCCGAGATCGGTGTCGCGGCATCGCCCTGGTTGGCCGATCATCGGGTGAACGATGTGGCGGCACTTCCGGGGGCCGCCTACTGCGAAATGGCGCTCGCCGCGGCCAGCACGGTACTTGGCGATGAGTGCGAGGTTCGCGACGTCCGCTTCGAGCACATGCTGCTGCTCGATGACGAAACCCCAGTGGGAGCAGTCGCTTCGGTGCAAGCGCCTGGAGTTGCCACCTTTGTCGTAGACACATCTCAAAATGGCGAGAAGGTGCGGCGAGCCAGCGCGTCACTGCATGCGATACGCCACGATACGGCACCCACCGCCTATGACGTCGAGGACTTACTGAGCGCTCATACTCATCGCCTGGCTGGGAACGAACTTCGAGAGTGGTTCGGCGAGCATGGAATTCACTACGGCCCAGCATTCACGGGTCTTGCCGCTGCCCATACCGGCGTAGGAGCAACGGATACGGTGCTGGCGGAGCTGAGCTTGCCGGGTTCGGTTCGCACGCAACAGGCCAGTTACTTCGTCCACCCCGCGTTGTTGGACAGCTGCTTTCAGTCCGTTGCGGCACATCCCGTGGTACAGCAAATGGGTACCGGCGGGCTGCTGTTGCCGCTGAGCGTGCGTCAGCTACGGCTCCACGCTGTTAGCCGCAGCGCCCGCTACTGCTACACACGGGTGACCGCCTGCGGCCACGAGGCCGAAGCCGACATCGACGTCATGGACCAACACGGCACGGTAATACTCGAACTGCGCGGACTGCTGATGGGCACGGGGCTTTCCGAGACTGCCGACCAGGATCGTTTGGTGGACCACCGCCTACTGAACGTGGAATGGCAACGGCGCGAGCCGCCCGAGCCAAAACCCGCAATCACTGGAACCTGGCTGCTGGTAAGGATTTCCGATACCCCTGACCCGCTCGCCACGCAGTTGTTCGGTGCATTGAAGTCGCAAGGCGCGGATTGGACGACGACATGCTGGCCTCAGCGGGCTGACCACGTAGCGCACGCAAAGCTACTAGGTGATCAGTTGCGTGACAACCAGTTCACCGGTGTGGTCGTGGTGACCGGGCCCACGCGTCACAACCCGGTGGGTGTCGAGTGTGTGCGGCATTTGGTGCGTGTTGTTCGTGAGTTGCCTGAGGTGACGGGTGAGGCGCCGCGGTTGTTTGTATTGACTCGGGGTGCGCAGACGGTGCTTGGGGGTGAGAGCGCTAATTTGGAGCAGGCCGGGGTGCGGGGGTTGTTGCGGGTGATTGGTGCCGAGCATCCGCATTTGCATACCACTCATATTGATGTTGATGAGCACACCGGTGTTGAGCAGGTGGCGCGTCAGTTGTTGTCGGGTTCAGAAGAAGACGAGACGGCCTGGCGTCATGGTCAGTGGTATACCGCACGGTTATCGCCGATGCCGTTGCGTCCTGAAGAACGCAAGACCACGGTGGTCGATCATGGCTGCGAGGGGATGCGGTTACAGATCCGCACCCCCGGTGATCTACAGACGATGGAATTTGTGGCCTTTGACCGTCCCGCTCCGGGCCCGGGTCAGATCGAAGTCGCCGTGAGTGCCTCGAGCATCAACTTCGCCGATGTGTTGGTCACCTTCGGGCGCTACAACTCCCCCGATGGGCAGATGCCGCAGCTGGGCACCGATTTCGCCGGGGTCATCACCGCGGTGGGCCCCGATGTCCGCGACCACCGCGTCGGTGACCGGGTCGGCGGGATGTCGCCGCACGGCTGCTGGGCCACATTTGTGACCTGTGATGCCAGACTGGCCACCCCGATCCCGGCCGGCCTTAGCGATGCGCAAGCGGCCGCGGTGACCACCGCACACGCCACCGCCTGGTACGGCCTGCACGACCTAGGCCGCATCCGCGCCGGCGATAAAGTCCTCATCCACTCCGGAACCGGCGGGGTCGGCCAGGCCGCGATCGCGATCGCGCGCGCGGCCGGAGCCGACATCTATGCCACCGCGGGCAGCCCCCAACGCCGCCAACTGCTCCACGACATGGGCATCGAACACGTCTATGACTCCCGCAGCATCGACTTCGCCGAGGCCATCCGCGCCGACACCGACGGCTACGGGGTAGACATCGTGCTCAACTCCCTAACCGGTGCGGCCCAACGCGCCGGACTGGAATTGCTGGCCTGGGGCGGACGGTTCATCGAAATCGGCAAACGCGACATCTACGGCGACACCAAAATGGGCCTGTTCCCGTTCCGGCGCAACCTGTCCTTCTACGGTGTGGACCTCGGGATGATGTCGATCACCCATCCCCACCTGATCCGCCAACTATTGACCACCGTCTACCAACACACCGCCGACGCGCTACTCCCCATGCCCCACACCACCCACTACCCCCTAGCCGATGCCGCCACCGCCGTACGCGTAATGGGCGCCGCCGACCACACCGGCAAACTACTGCTCGACATCCCCCGCACCGGAAGCAGCGCAGTGGTCCTGCCCCCCGACCAGGTCCCAGTGTTTCGCACCGACGGCTCCTACCTGATCACCGGCGGCCTCGGCGGACTAGGACTTTTCCTAGCCGAAAAAATGGCTACCGCCGGCGCCGGACGCATCGTCTTAAGCTCCCGATCAGCCCCCAGCCAAAAAGCCCTCGAAACCATCGAACTGATCCGCTCCATCGGCTCCGATGTCGTGGTCGAATGCGGCGACATCGCCCACCCCGCCACCGCAGCACGACTAGTCGCCAACGCCACCGCCACCGGACTCCCCCTGCGCGGGGTCCTCCACGCCGCCGCCGTAGTCGAAGACGCCACCCTCACCAACATCACCGACGAACTCCTCGACCGCGACTGGGCCCCCAAGGTCTACGGTGCCTGGCACCTCCACCACGCCACCACCGACCAACCCCTGGACTGGTTCTGCTCCTTCTCCTCAGCAGCAGCCCTCCTCGGCTCCCCCGGCCAAGGCGCCTACGCCGCGGCCAACAGCTGGCTCGACGCCTTCACCCACTGGCGGCACTCCCAAAACCTGCCCGCCACCGCCATCGCCTGGGGCCCCTGGGCCGAAATCGGACGCGCCATCGCCCTCGCCGAAAGCAGCGACGCCGCCATCGCCCCCGACGAAGGCGCCCACGCATTCCAAACCCTGCTCCGCCACAACCGCACCTACACCGGCTATCTCCCTGTCGTGGGCTCACCATGGTTGACAACGCTGGCGCAACGGAGTCGGTTCGCCGAGGCCTTCCGATGCGACAGCCTCATGCGATCCGATCGCAGCGGATTGCGTACCGAACTCATTCAGCTACCACTGGACGAGTGGCCGGCCAGACTCAGGCGGTTGATTTCCGAACAGGTCAGCCTGATCCTGCGCCGCAACGTCGATCCCGACCGCCCACTTACCGACTACGGGCTGGATTCACTGGGCAACCTGGAACTGCGCACCCGCATCGAGACCGAGACCGGGGTGCGGATCGGCTCTACCGACATCACCACGGTGCGGGGCATGGCCGACCACCTATGCAAAAAACTCATACCCGCAGAAGACGCCCCGGCCGCAATATGAGGTTTTGCAGTCTGGGTGAAATATCCTCGGAGCTACTCGCAAACTCACCGGAGTCAAATTGGTCGTCTTAGGCAATGTGGGGTTGGAGACCGTCAGCAACTGGGTCCCGGCGCCCGGTTCGGTGTGGCGTTGGCACCCGTCACCGGCCACGCTGGATCAGGTACGGCAAGCGCCAATCAGCGCGGTGCCGCCAAGCTACATCCAGGCGCGGCACCTGCGAGGTTTCAGCGAACAAACAGCTCACGGCCACGAGATGTCGCGCCTTGTGGTCGCGGCCATGGACATCCCCGGTCAATGCGATATCCGGGCGATGACCTACGTCATCAACGCACACCTTCGGCGGCACGACACATACAGCAGTTGGTTTGAATTCACCGAGGCAAACGATATCGTTCGGCACACCATGGAGGATTCGGCCGATATTGAGCTAATTCCGATCGAGCACGGCACGATGTCACCGAAAGAGTGGCAAAACTATATATTGGCTACACCAGGTCCGCTGGAATGGGATTGTTTCCGGTTCGCCATTATTCAACATGATGAGCACTTCACTTTTTGTGTGAGCGTCGACCATCTCCACGTCGATGCCATGTTTATCAGTGCAGTGTTCTGGGAGATCGAGGCGATGTACAACACGCTGGCCGACGGCGGCGCACCGATCCCGCTCCCGGAGGCCGGTAGCTACGGTGACTATTGCCTGCGCGAGCGGACCTACACCTCGTCACTGACGCTGGAATCCCCAGAAATACGGCAGTGGATCGACTTCTTCGAAAACAATGGCGGGGCGCTGCCGTCCTTTCCGCTGCCGCTCGGTGACCTCTCGCTGGTCGATACCGGCGAATTGCTGTCATTGCAGCTGATGGATGCCCGTCAGACCGCTCGGTTTGAAGCCGCATGCACTAGTGCCGGCGCACGTTTCAGCGGTGGAGTATTCGCTTGCGCAGCGTTGGCCGAACACGAGCTCACCGGCTCGCGCACCTACTACGCCGTCACGCCCACCAGTACGCGGAGCGCGCCGACAGAATTCATGACCACGGGTTGGTTTGTCGGCCACATTCCCTTTGCGGTCCCGGTCGCTCCCTCGTTCGACGAAACGGTCCGCGGCGCCCAGGCCAATTTCGATGCGAGTGCCCAGCTGGCTAACGTACCGTTTGAGCGGGTACTGGAACTGGCCCCTTGGCTCACGAAACCACCACCTCGCGGCGGCTTTCCCATGTTGTCATTCCTCGACGGGGGTGTGCCGCCGCTGTCTGGCGTCGTGGCGATGCATCTGAACCGAATCAATGCCAGAGCATTCAGCGACGGCAGGGTCGCCGCCCGGGTATGCATCTGGGTTAACAAATTCCAGGACGAGACCACCGTGACGGCGTCGTTGCCGAACAATCCGATCGCTCACGAGTCGCTGGCGCGCTACCTCGAGACGATGAAAACCGTGTATCTGCGCGTCGCGGAGGGAGCGCGCTGGAGCGAAACCGCGCAAGTGTGATGAAGTTCGCTGGTAGGAGACGCAGGGCCTAACGAAGCTTGCGCTACTCGGTCCGCTTCCTCCGGAACATGCTGGCGCTGTGGCGCTGGTCAGCGTATCCTGACCTGCCGAAGCCTGCACGTGCGGACGGCAACTTTTTTGTACGTCCGCACGATTTTCCTACATCCGCGAAGGCAACAGGTTAGTCTGTTGCTCACTTGCTGAATTAGAGATTGGCTTGGATGTTGGGGGGCCGTGGGTCGACGTGCGATGCTTCAGGATTGACAACCTGAATCCCACCGCGGTGGGTCGGTCAGACGTGCGTACGCCACGGGCCACCCCGGTCGCTGCCACCGCAACTTCCCGTCTCCGCGAGGGCGTCCGGCTGACCGGCGTGACGGCCGATGAGTGATTCCGAGGCCGCACGCGTCGGCGGCATTTTTGACAGACTGAGCAAGTTTGTCATCCAAAAGCCGTTCGTGGTCATCGCCGCCTGGATTGCCATAGCGGCCATCCCCGCGTTGCTATTCCCGCCGCTGATGGAGGCTGCGGCCGGCAAGAACAATTCGGCCGCTCTTCCAGACGATGCTCCGACGATGGTGACCTCCCGAGAGATGGCCAAGTCGTTCGAGGGAAAGAGCGACAAGGACACCAAGGACGACAAGAACACCAAGAACGACAAGGGAAACACCGGCGGCTCTCAGTTGTTGGTGATCCTGACCAACGAGGACGGCATGGGTCCGGCCGACTTGGCTGCGTACACGAAGTTGGTCGAAAAGCTACGCGCCGAGAAGTTTTCGGTACAGGACTTCGTCAGCAATCCCCCGCTGCACGAAGTGTTAGCCAGCAAGGACAACAAGGCGTGGAACCTACCCGTCATGTTCCAGACGGGCCAAGACGACCCCGCTACTCAGTCGGCATATAAGCGCATCAAGGAGATCGTCAGCGACGTCCTCAAGGGATCCACGCTGACCCCGCACTACGCCGGAGCGGTGGCCACGGTGGCCGACCTGGTCACTATCGGCCAGGAAGACACCCACCTCATCGAGATCGGTACCGCGGTCAGCGTGCTCGTCATTCTGCTGATGGTCTACCGAAACATCGTCACGATGCTGGTGCCGCTGGTGACCATCGGCCTGTCTCTGGCGACCGCTCAGGGCGTCCTGTCCGGACTGTCAAAAATTGGTCTGGACGTCCAGATGCAGACCATCGTCTTCATGACGGCCGTCATGATCGGGGCCGGAACGGACTACGCCGTCTTCCTGATCAGCCGTTATCACGATTACGTGCGCAAAGGTCTCCATTCGGACCAAGCGGTCAAGAACGCGATGATGTCCATCGGCAAGGTGATCGCCGCGTCAGCGGCCACCGTAGCCGTCACATTTCTGGCGATGGTCTTTTCAAAGCTGGCTATTTTCGCCAGCATCGGACCCGCGATTTCGATCTCGATTCTTGTCGCGTTCATCGCCGCCATCACCCTGCTGCCCGCCATCCTGGTATTGATTGGACGGCGTGGCTGGATCAAGCCACGCCGGGACCTGACCCATCGCTTTTGGCGGATCCTGGGAACGCGCATTGTGCGACGGCCGAGGATCCATCTGCTGGCCAGCTTGATCGTGCTCGCCATCTTGGCCAGCAGCACGTTGCTGGTGCGCTTCAACTACGACGATCTCAAGGCACTGCCCGAGGACGTCGATAGCGTCGCCGGATACGACGCGATGGATCGCCACTTCCCGCAGAACATGATGACTCCGATGATGTTGTTCATTAAGTCGCCGCGGGACCTGCGAAGCCCAAGTGCCCTCGCCGACCTGGAACTGATGGTCAGCCGGGTGAGCCAACTGCCAAACATCGTGGCAATACGCGGCTTGACCAGGCCCAACGGAGAGCCGCTGGAGCAAACCAAGGTCTCATATCAGGCCGGAGAGGTTGGCGGCAAACTTGACGAGGTTTCCTCTGCGATCGAGGAACACGGGGGCGAACTAGACCAATTGGCTAGTGGTTCTAATCAGCTGGCAGACGCCCTCGCTGCGGTTCGCGATGAGGTCACCGAGTCGGTTGCCAACGCGGGCGCGTTGGTCGACCTTCTAGTAACAACGAAGAAACTTATCGGCGGCGACAAGACGCTCAACGCTTTGGACCAAACGGCCAAACTCGTCGGACGGATGCGTGCCCTCGGTAGTGCACTCACCTCCAACATGGTCGACGTATCCAATACCGTCGCCTGGGCTAGCCCGATCGTTTCAGCCCTCAACGCCAGTCCGCAATGCAATGCCGACCCAGCCTGCGTGGCCTCGCGTTCGCAGCTAAAAGCACTGGTCGACGCCCAGACCAGCGGGAGCCTCAACAGCATCACCGCACTTGGCCGCACCCTGCAGCAGACACAGGAATTCCAAACCGTCGCACAAACAATCGAGAAGCTGGAAACGAACCTCAACCAAGCCGTCACCCTGTTGCGCTCCATCGACGGGATGCAGAACCAGCTGAACGAAATGCAGCGAGGTGCTTCTGCTCTCGCGCAGGGCAGCCGCGCAATCGCCCAGGGCGTGAACGAGCTGGTCAAACAAACCAAGCGGATGGGCTCCGGACTCGACGAGGCGTCGGACTTCCTATTGCAGATGAAGCATGACGCGAACAAGCCCTCAATGGCCGGCTTCAATATTCCACCCGAGGCCCTTGCCAACGATGAGTTCAAAAAGGCTGCGCAGATTTTCATTTCGCCCGACGGTCACGGGGCGCGGTACCTGGTGCAAAGCGCTCTTAACCCCTTCACCACGGCCGCCATGGATCAGGTCAATGAGATCCTGGACGTAGCACGCGATTCCAAGCCGAACTCCGAGTTGTCGGACGCCACGATATCGATGGCTGGGATTCCGACCGGCCTGCGGGACACCCGTGATTACTACAATCACGACATACGATTCATCGTTTTCGCGACCATTCTCATCGTATTCCTGATCCTCGTTATTCTGCTGCGAGCGATCGTGGCGCCGCTGTATCTCATTGGCTCGGTGTTGGTTTCGTTCTTGTCCGCATTGGGCCTTGGTGTCATCGTCTTCCAATTGATACTTGGCAAGGACTTGCACTGGAGCTTGCCCGGGTTGTCCTTCATCCTGCTGGTAGCGGTGGGCGCCGACTACAACATGCTGCTTATCTCCCGTATCCGTGACGAGTCACCGCACGGTGTGCGGGTTGGCGTTATTCGTACGGTGGGTTCAACCGGTGGCGTCATCACGTCCGCGGGTCTCATCTTCGCTGCGTCAATGTTCGGCCTGCTGGCAGCCAGCATCGCCACCATGGTCGAAGCCGGATTCATCATCGGAGCCGGCATCCTGATCGACACCTTCCTGGTGCGCAGCGTTACGGTGCCTGCTATGGCTGCAATGCTGGGCCAGGCCAACTGGTGGCCTTCGAAGCTTGGAGCAACCCCAACTCGGCGCCGGGTGTACCAACGGGCTCGCGCCCCCAAGCCCAACCTGCTAGACCGGGTGAAGAGCATCCGAAACGTCAAGCTGGGCACCAAGGTCGCTACGCCGCCGACAGCGGGCAAACGGCCATTGGCTGCTGCTAAGGGCAGCGGCCACCTGGTCGCCAGAGCCGTCGCAAAGAAACCACGGACACCGGTTATCCCCCCGCTGACGATCAGCGACTACAACGATCTCGAGGAACACTCGCTGCCGTTGTTCGGCTCCATCCGGCTACCACGTGAGGTGGTCCCGATCGGGCCACCACACGATGATGTAAGCGACAGCACCGACAAACAGCACTCGGATGATGACCTCGCTGTGGTGGCACTACCGGCGTCAGATCCCGGTGAGGCCAAACCGCAGGTGCTCAATCTGGCCGACACCACGGAATTCCGCGTACCGGCCACCAACGGCAACGGAAACGGCCACACCCACGGCAACGGCCACACCAACGGCAACGGCCACACCAACGGCAACGGCCACACCAACGGCAACGGCCACACCAACGGCAACGGCCACACCAACGGCAACGGCCACACCAACGGCAACGGCCACACCAACGGCAACGGCCACACCAACGGCAACGGCCACACCAACGGCAATGGCCACACCAACGGCAATGGCCACACCAACGGCAATGGCAACGGCAACGGCCATCTCACGACCAACGGCAACGGCAACGGCCACGGCCACACCAACGGCAATGGTAACGGCCATCTCACCACCAACGGCAACGGCAACGGCCACGCCAACGGCAAACTAAGCGCTGGTAGAAAGTCCGATGACGACGACTGCTGCCACTCGCTACCGCTTTTCGCGCCCGTCGACCTACCGGATGCGCTGGTCAATTAGTAGCCAATCACTACTTGCGCGAAGATCACCCGTTGCTTGACCAACCACACGACAACGCTTCGCGAGGTCTGCGCCAGGACCGGATCTTCGAGCCCGATACCCAGAGCGGGCCGGTGGTCGACCATCCAGAAGCGCCATCATCACCCAGCCGTTGACCGCTCACCACCCGAGACGACTCTCGTTGTTGCGCAGCATAATTCAATCCAAGAGGTCGACAACGAAGCAGATAGCCTTCGGACAGTCTCGGCGAATATGGCGACCGCATGCGAGTCATTAACCATGGCGACGTTCTCCGGCGTGTCCGGTACCTAATTTACGTGTCGCGGAAGCCGACTCGCCGATCCCACCGTTTGAACCGAATCAACATCACTCGCAACGAGTCTGGGCTACCTGCCGCCATACGTCGAAGCCGAAACGGCGCTAGGCGTCCAGGCGAGTGAACTCGTCCTGTCTGTAGAGCTCAACACACTGTGCTCGTCTGACCTTGCCGCTCGTCGTGATCGGAATGGATCCTGGCGAAACCAGCACCAGATCAGCCACGCTCAGCCCGTGCGACTTCGATATCGCCGAGATGACTTCACGTTTGACGACACTCAGCCTGTCGGCCGCGTCTTCTTCCGAGTCGTCTCGCTTCTTGAGCTCGATAATGGCGACCAGCTTCTCAGCACCTGCGCCCCGATCGGGAACCGCTATGGCGGCACATCGACCTGGCGTAACCTCTTGGATCGTCGCTTCGATATCGTCGGGAGAATGGTTGCGGCCGTAGACAATCAAGAGATCCTTAATACGGCCGATGATGAAGAGTTCCCCGTCCGAGAAGAAGCCCGAATCTCCGGTTCGCAGCCAGGGCCCCACGGGTGTGCCCTCCGAGGGATTGACTATCTGGGCACGGAATATGGTTTCCGATACTTCGGGCCGCTGCCAATAGCCGATTCCCACGTTGCGCCCATGCACCCAGATCTCACCGACCGAGCCCTCGGGACACTCGAGCGAGGTGTCTGGATCCACGATCCGCACCGTCTGCTGCTCTGGCACACCGTAGCTGACCAGCGGTGTCCCGCTTGCACACTGCTTGGCCTCGCCGGCAGGAAGCTTCTCGGAGTCGAATGAGACAATTTTGGGCGGTTCGCCCGGGGCACGGGTTGCCACATACACCGTTGCTTCCGCCATCCCATACGAAGGCCGTATGACCGCGGGGTCAAGGTTGAAGGGCGCGAATCGATCGGCGAAGCGCTTCAGGCTGACCGGCTGCACCCGCTCACTTCCATTGAGAATATGCAGCACTCCGCCGAGGTCCAACCCGGCCATATCCTCGTCCGTCGTCTTGCGCGATGCCAAATCAAACGCGAAATTTGGCGCCGCAGTATATGCGCGCGTGTTGCTTGCCAATAATTGCATCCACCGCGCTGGTCGCTGCAAGAACCCAATCGGACTGGTCAATACGGCGGGGACGCCCGCAAGTACCGGAAATACGATTCCCAGAATAAATCCCATGTCGTGATAAAACGGAAGCCACGACACCACGGTGGTGTCCGGCGGGGCGACATTCCCGAAGGCCCGGTAGTAGGCATCCATGATCTGCTCGAAGTTGGCGAACAGATTCCTGTTGGTAACCATGACCCCCGCAGGCATCCGCGTGGATCCCGAAGTGTATTGCAAATAAATAGGATTGGATCCGTCATCGGCTGGTGCCCGCAGGCCGGGCCGACTGGACGAGCCCTTCCGGGAATCCAGGTCCAACAAATCAACTTCGATTATCGACGGCGCCGGCTTTCCAGGCTGCGCCTCCCCGTACCCGCCGACGTAGTTGATCACCGACGACGTCGTGAGAATGACGGCCGGAGATGTATCACCGACCACCGAAACGGTTCGCTCATCGTGAACACCGCCATACGGCACCGAGAGCGGAACGGGGATAATTCCGGCCTGCAACGCGGCCAGGAAACTGACGATATATTCAAGTCCCTGCGGCGCCAGTATCACAGCGCGATCGCCCGCTGACGCGCGTTCCTTGAGATGTTCGGCAACGCCCAGCATCTGGCGATACAACTGCGACCATGTCAGCGTCTTTTCGACGCCGTCCCAATCCTGCTCGTAGTCGATGAAGGTGAGCGCCGTCTGGTTTGGCACCAGACTGGCGCGCTCGCGCAGCACGGCAGGTAGCGAAGACTCAACCACGCGCTCACCCTACATCGGAAGCCCGGATGCAGAACGCCAAACAACGGTAGCGCGCGCCGCCACTCCCGACCTGCTGCGTATACGAACGGCTACCCGAGGGCCGATCTAGATCGGACCGTTACCCGCCGAAAGCCAAGGATTAGCCCTCATCTATATGTGCAGGGTATAGGATTGCCCGGATCACACAACCAGCTGTTGAAGTGTTCTTGCTGGTCAGCCGCCAGGTGAACAGGGCGTGTGAATTTTTTTGTACGTCCGCACTATTTTTCCACGCGCGCGGAGCCAACAAGCTACGCTGCTGATCACTCGACTATGTACAAGTCGGAATCGGCAAGGGGGACCGTGGCTCGGTGTGCGGTGCGGCGGCATCCCCCGGCTCGGACCGATAATTCGACGAGGTCTCCTGAAGCAGGGGGAAAGAAGAAGGTGATGTGGCCGTGAACGACCCACGTATGACGCCCGTCGCGGTAATCGGCATGGCATGCCGCTTGCCCGGTGGTATCGGCTCCCCAGAAAAGCTGTGGGAAGCGTTGCTCCGGGGCGACGACATGGTCACCGAGATACCCGCTGATCGTTGGGACGCCGACGAGTACTACGACCCCGAGCCAGGCGTGCCTGGCCGGACGGTGTGCAAGTGGGGCGCCTTCCTCGACAACGTCGGCGAGTTCGATCCGGAGTTCTTCGGGATCACCGAAAAGGAAGCCACCGCGATCGATCCGCAGCACCGATTGCTCCTGGAAACCGCGTGGGAAGCTATGGAACACGGCGGTCTGACCCCGGAAAAGATGGCCGAGTCGCTGACTGGCGTGTTTGTCGGACTCAATCACGGCGACTACCAATTCGTACACGTTGACGCAAACACCTTCGACGGGCCATACGGCAACACCGGAACCAATGGCTGCTTCGCATCGGGGCGTATTTCCTATGCGCTGCGGCTGCACGGGCCGGCCGTCACCGTAGACACCGCTTGTTCTTCCAGCTTGTACGCAACCCACCTGGCCTGCCGAAGCTTGACCGACGGGGAAAGCGATCTCGCTTTCGCAGCAGGTGTTTACGTGATGCTTGAGCCACGCAGGTTCGCCTCGGGATCCGCGCAAAACATGTTGTCTCCCACCGGACATTGCCATGCATTCGATGTCGCCGCAGACGGGTTCGTGTCCGGCGAAGGGTCTGTGGTGTTGCTGCTCAAGCGGCTACCGGACGCGCAACGAGACGGGGATCGGATCCTCGCCGTGCTGCGTGGCACTGCCGCCAACCAGGACGGCCACACGGTAAACATCGCGACGCCTTCGGCGGAAGCACAATCCACGGTTTACCGCGCGGCGCTGGCCGCTGCGGAC
This sequence comes from Mycobacterium basiliense, assembly GCF_900292015.1. NCBI lineage: Bacteria > Bacillati > Actinomycetota > Actinomycetes > Mycobacteriales > Mycobacteriaceae > Mycobacterium > Mycobacterium basiliense. The sequence goes on along the minus strand of NZ_LR130759.1, from coordinate 2,433,006 downwards.
GTGGACCCCGGCAGCATCGGCTTGGTTGAGGCGCACGGCACCGGCACACCCGTAGGTGACCCGATTGAATTCGAAAGTCTGGCTGACGTATACGGCATCAACCGCCCCTGCGCACTGACCTCTGCGAAACCAAATTTCGGGCACATGCAAGCGGGTGCTGGCGCTCTGGGGCTGATGAAGGCGATTCTCGCCCTGCAGCACGGCGTGATCCCGCGGAACCTGCATTTCACCCGCCTTCCTGACGCGATGGCCGCAATTCAAACTGGCCTCTTTGTGCCACGAGAGGTGACGCCTTGGCCGTCGACTGGCGACGAGGTGCGACGGGCGGCGGTGTCGTCCTATGGGATCTCCGGAACGAACGTGCACGCCATCGTCGAACAAGCACCTGAGACCTGCCCGAGCGACGCGCCGTCGACGCCGGCCAGCGACAGCGACCTGATCTATGTGCTCTCGTCCACATCCGCCGAAGGGCTACGGGTCACCGCCGGTCAGCTCGCGGACTGGATCGATGCGCAAGCGCCGGAGTTGGCGGTATCTGATCTGGCCTACACGCTCGCCCGTCGTCGGGGTTACCGACCGGTGCGCACGGCTGTAGTGGCACGTGGCGCAGCGGAATTGTCCGCGGCTTTGCGTGAAATCGCCCAAGACGAGACTCCTTATCAAGCCGCCGTCGGGCAGGACGACCGAGGTCCGGTATGGATATTTTCCGGCCAGGGCTCGCAATGGGCGGCGATGGGCGCGGACCTGCTGGCCAACGAGCCAGTCTTCGCAGCGACGATTGCCGAGCTGGAGCCGCTGATCGCCCGGGAGTCCGGGTTCTCGGTGACCGAAGCGATGACCGCAGCGGAGACAGTGACCGGCATCGACCGGGTGCAGCCGACGCTGTTCGCCGTGCAGGTGGCGCTGGCGGCCACGATGAAGTCTTACGGGGTGCAACCCGGAGCGATCATCGGGCACTCCCTCGGAGAGTCTGCCGCGGCCGTTGCCGCGGGCGCGCTGTCCATGGAAGACGGGGCGAAGGTGATCTGTCGGCGATCGCGGCTGATGAACCGTATCTCCGGTTCCGGCGCCATGGCGTCGGTGGAATTGCCTGCTCCACAGGTGCTTTCGGAGCTGATGGGTCGCGGCATCAACGACGTCGTGGTGGCGGTTGTGGCGTCGCCACAATCCACGGTGATCGGCGGTGCTACCGAGACGGTTCGCGAGCTGGTCGCGGCGTGGGAACAACGTGAGGTAATGGCCCGTGAGGTGGCCGTCGACGTCGCATCGCACTCACCGCAGGTAGACCCTATTCTCGACGACCTATACGAGGTGCTGTCCGACATCGAGCCGCTCACACCGGAGGTTCCCTACTACTCAGCAACGCTGTTCGACCCCCGCGAGGAGCCGTACTGCGATGCCAGCTACTGGGTGGATAATTTGCGCCACACGGTCCGGTTCGGGGCCGCGGTGCAAGCTGCGCTCGAGGACGGCTTCCGAGTCTTCGCCGAATTGGCACCCCACCCGCTATTGACCCGTGCGGTCGAAAAGACCGCCGAGAGTCTCGACATGCCCGCGGCCGCCTTGGCCGGCATGCGGCGCGAGCAGCCATTGCCACACGGGCTTCGCGGCCTGCTGGCGGATCTGCACAGCGCCGGTGCCGCGGTGGATTTCTCCGTGCTCTACCCCACCGGGCAGCTGGTGGACGCACCGCTATCGGCTTGGACGCACCGATCATTGTTGCTGAACCCCGCCGGGCAGGAGCATCAAGCCCAAGGCGGCTCGTCGGTGGTCGTGCACCCCCTGCTTGGCTCGCATGTACTGCTGCCGGAGGAACCGGAGCGGCATGTGTGGCAAGCCAACGTCGGCACGGAGGCGCTGCCGTGGTTGGCCGATCACCAAATCCACAGTGCCCCTGCACTTCCCGGGGCCGCATACTGCGAAATGGCCCTTGCTGCCGCGCGCACCATTCTCGGCGACGCCGCTGAGGTCCGCGACGTCCGCTTCGAGCAAATGCTGCTACTGGACGAAGAGACTCCCTTGTCGGCTGTGGGGTCGGTGAAATCACCGGGTGTTGTCGACTTCGTGGTGGAGACCTTCCAGGAGGGTAGCGCGGTCCGGCGTGGTGGGGCTGTGTTGCACGCCACCGACGATGAGAACCAACCGCCGGCCTACGACATCCCGGGTTTGGTGGCCGCCCATGCGCGCACCGAGGACGGCGAAGAGCTGCGGCTGCGGTTCGACGAGCACGGCGTTCAATATGGCCCTGCCTTCACCGGTCTGGGGGCGGCGCACATCGCGGATGGGGCGGTTAGCTCGGTGCTGGCCGAGGTCGCGCTGCCCGGTGCAATGCGGTCGCAACAGCGCGCCTACGCAATTCACCCTGCGCTACTGGATGCCTGTTTCCAGGCCGTCGGTGCCCACCCCGATGTCCAGGTGGCCGGTAACGGCGGCCTGATGTTGCCGCTGGGCGTCCGTCGGATCCGTGCCCACGCGTCCACCCGCAACGCTCACTACTGCTATGCGCGGATAACCAACGCTGACACGGCCGCGGTCGAGGCTGACTTGGATGTGCTGGATGAGCACGGGAATGTGCTGGTGGCTGTGCATGGCCTGCAGCTCGGTACCGGGGTTTCCGAAGACGGCAACCGTGATCGCGTGCTGAACGAGCGGCTGCTGACCATCGAATGGCAAGAGCGAGACCTGCCAGAACTGGACGCCGCAGACACCGGAGCGTGGCTGCTGATCAACACCTCCGATGCCGCGGAAATGGTGGCAACAGAGTTGACTGACGCGCTGAAGCTGCACGACGTGCAGTGCGCAACCTTCAGCTGGACCCAGGATGCCGATCATGCGGCCAGCGCCGAACGGCTACGAAGCCAGCTCAATGCCGGCGGGTTCCACAATGCGGTCATCCTCGTCAAGCCGGACAACGGCATTCGCGACGAGAACAGCGGCGTCCAGGGTGTCGAGTGTGTGCGGCATTTGGTGCGTGTTGTTCGTGAGTTGCCTGAGGTGACGGGTGAGGCGCCGCGGTTGTTTGTATTGACTCGGGGTGCGCAGACGGTGCTTGGGGGTGAGAGCGCTAATTTGGAGCAGGCCGGGGTGCGGGGGTTGTTGCGGGTGATTGGTGCCGAGCATCCGCATTTGCATACCACTCATATTGATGTTGATGAGCACACCGGTGTTGAGCAGGTGGCGCGTCAGTTGTTGTCGGGTTCAGAAGAAGACGAGACGGCCTGGCGTCATGGTCAGTGGTATACCGCACGGTTATCGCCGATGCCGTTGCGTCCTGAAGAACGCAAGACCACGGTGGTCGATCATGGCTGCGAGGGGATGCGGTTACAGATCCGCACCCCCGGTGATCTACAGACGATGGAATTTGTGGCCTTTGACCGTCCCGCTCCGGGCCCGGGTCAGATCGAAGTCGCCGTGAGTGCCTCGAGCATCAACTTCGCCGATGTGTTGGTCACCTTCGGGCGCTACAACTCCCCCGATGGGCAGATGCCGCAGCTGGGCACCGATTTCGCCGGGGTCATCACCGCGGTGGGCCCCGATGTCCGCGACCACCGCGTCGGTGACCGGGTCGGCGGGATGTCGCCGCACGGCTGCTGGGCCACATTTGTGACCTGTGATGCCAGACTGGCCACCCCGATCCCGGCCGGCCTTAGCGATGCGCAAGCGGCCGCGGTGACCACCGCACACGCCACCGCCTGGTACGGCCTGCACGACCTAGGCCGCATCCGCGCCGGCGATAAAGTCCTCATCCACTCCGGAACCGGCGGGGTCGGCCAGGCCGCGATCGCGATCGCGCGCGCGGCCGGAGCCGACATCTATGCCACCGCGGGCAGCCCCCAACGCCGCCAACTGCTCCACGACATGGGCATCGAACACGTCTATGACTCCCGCAGCATCGACTTCGCCGAGGCCATCCGCGCCGACACCGACGGCTACGGGGTAGACATCGTGCTCAACTCCCTAACCGGTGCGGCCCAACGCGCCGGACTGGAATTGCTGGCCTGGGGCGGACGGTTCATCGAAATCGGCAAACGCGACATCTACGGCGACACCAAAATGGGCCTGTTCCCGTTCCGGCGCAACCTGTCCTTCTACGGTGTGGACCTCGGGATGATGTCGATCACCCATCCCCACCTGATCCGCCAACTATTGACCACCGTCTACCAACACACCGCCGACGCGCTACTCCCCATGCCCCACACCACCCACTACCCCCTAGCCGATGCCGCCACCGCCGTACGCGTAATGGGCGCCGCCGACCACACCGGCAAACTACTGCTCGACATCCCCCGCACCGGAAGCAGCGCAGTGGTCCTGCCCCCCGACCAGGTCCCAGTGTTTCGCACCGACGGCTCCTACCTGATCACCGGCGGCCTCGGCGGACTAGGACTTTTCCTAGCCGAAAAAATGGCTACCGCCGGCGCCGGACGCATCGTCTTAAGCTCCCGATCAGCCCCCAGCCAAAAAGCCCTCGAAACCATCGAACTGATCCGCTCCATCGGCTCCGATGTCGTGGTCGAATGCGGCGACATCGCCCACCCCGCCACCGCAGCACGACTAGTCGCCAACGCCACCGCCACCGGACTCCCCCTGCGCGGGGTCCTCCACGCCGCCGCCGTAGTCGAAGACGCCACCCTCACCAACATCACCGACGAACTCCTCGACCGCGACTGGGCCCCCAAGGTCTACGGTGCCTGGCACCTCCACCACGCCACCACCGACCAACCCCTGGACTGGTTCTGCTCCTTCTCCTCAGCAGCAGCCCTCCTCGGCTCCCCCGGCCAAGGCGCCTACGCCGCGGCCAACAGCTGGCTCGACGCCTTCACCCACTGGCGGCACTCCCAAAACCTGCCCGCCACCGCCATCGCCTGGGGCCCCTGGGCCGAAATCGGACGCGCCATCGCCCTCGCCGAAAGCAGCGACGCCGCCATCGCCCCCGACGAAGGCGCCCACGCATTCCAAACCCTGCTCCGCCACAACCGCACCTACACCGGCTACGCCCCGATCATCGGAGCGCCGTGGGTGGTTGCGTTTGCAGAACGGAGTCGGTTCGCCGAGGCCTTCAAGGCTTTGGAGCAGGGCCGTTCGGGCACCAGCAAGTTCCGCGCGGAACTGGCCACCCTACCGTTGGAAGAGTGGCCCGGCCAGCTGCGGCGACTGGTATCCGAACAGGTCAGCCTGATCCTGCGGCGCACCATCGATCCCGACCGCCAGCTCTCCGAGTACGGGCTGGACTCACTGGGCAACCTGGAACTGCGCACCCGCGTTCAATCGGAAACGGGGATCCGGATCAGCTCCACCGACATCACCACGGTGCGGGGTTTGGCCGACCACCTGTTTACACAGCTGGCGCCGGAAGAAGCCGCAACGTCTTCGTGATGGTCGCCGAAATAAGTTACGACTCGGTGTTGTTCGCGCTTCGGGACGGATAGATGATGCGCATATTGCCGGAATCAAAAAGTGTCACCGAGTATTACGGTCACCAGCGGCCCGAGATGTTGCGCTTCATTCCCCCCGACGCCCAGCGCGTGCTCGAACTCGGTTGCGGCGAAGGCGTATTCGGCGCCGCGATCAAGGACAGCACCGGTGCGGAAGTTTGGGGCATCGAGTACAACGAAGAAGCCGCACAGCGCGCCGGCGGCATCCTTGATCATGTCCTGGCCGGTGACGCGAACCAGCGGATCGCCGAGTTACCCGACGACTACTTTGACGCAGTGATCTGCAACGACGTGCTAGAGCACTTGGTGGATCCGCGTGACACCCTCACTAGGGTTAGGTGCAAGCTCAACCCTCGCGGTGTTGTAGTTGCCTCGATTCCGAACATCCGCTACTTGCCCGCGCTGGGCAAGGTGGTATTCCGAAGAGACTTCCCGCAGGAGGACTTTGGCATCTTCGACCGCACACATCTGCGCTTCTTCACGCGCAGCAGCATGGTGCGGATGTTCGAGGACGCGGGCTATTCCATGCGGCGCATCAAAGGCATCAATCCCTTCTTGGGGCCTTTCGGCGCGTTGTTCATCGCTTTGAGCTTGGGCCACTTCGCCGATGGAGTTTTCCTGCAGTACGCGTGTGTCGCCGAAAAACGAGAACTGGCAACATGAAGCACGCCGCGCCGCCGGTCTACCACGTAGACGAACTCGGTGAACACGACTTCCCCCACGACGAGCCAGGCGAGCGAACCGGCATCACCCGATGACCGTATTCTCGTCAGAGCGCGGTGAATACGTCAATGCCGAACCGGGTTTGCACGCATCGCCGGAGCTAGTAGCGAAGTCCCCCCTGTGACGGTGCTGGATGACAGGGTTGACGGTCGCCTGCGGTCAGCCCTTTGGTACCTCGCCGTTGCCGTCGGATTTGTAGCGATCACCGCGTTGCTGCGGGGCCAGCAGATCGGCGAGTGGAATTACCTCAACCCCGACGAGGCTGAGCTATTGGTGCAGGCACGCGCGGCACGCCACTCGCCGGTTCCGTTCAGCACCTGGATCACCGGTACAACCGGACCGTATTGGACGTTGTTCCTGACAGGCCTGGCCGTCCTCGGTGCGCCGCTGAACCTCGCGTTCGCCCATATGCTGGCCGCGGTCCTGCTCGGGCTCACCGCCGCCGCCTTGCTTGTCGTCGCTTCCCGCGCGATTGGTTTCGGTCTCGCGTGCGTGGTCATCGCCTGGTGGTGGTTCCCTGTTGCCGCGATTTTCCCGGTAGGCGACGCTGTGGACTTCGGCGCGCTCAGCACCGAATACCTGCCCACGCTGCTCGTCGTGATGTCGGCGTTGGTGAGGCGTGAGCGATTGGCGAAGCGGCCCTGGCTGTTCGCCGTCCTTGGCACGCTGGCCGGCCTCGCGCTCGGCGCCAAGTTCCAGGTCGCGCCCCTGGCCGTCGCATTCGCCGTGGCACAACTGATCGTGTTGCACACCAACACTAGACGCACTGTCGTATCACTGTTTTGGTGGCTGGCGGGCGCGGCGCTGCCCATCGCGGCGATCGTGCTGACGATCGTGGCCTCACCCGCGACCAACTGGGATCTCGTCGACCAGACCCTCTCCTTCCTGGGGTCCTATGCTGGCGGCCCTACCGCGCTGCAGAAACTCATCCACACCTGGGCCGCGTTCACCTGGGCAGCGGGTTATTTGCTGGTCTTAGTCGCCGTGGTCGTCTGGCTTGCCCGTCATAGCGACAGACGGTCCAACGTGGCCCGCATCGTGCTCATCGGCGGCGGATTGGTATCCGTACTGATCGGGGGCATGGGCTTCCCGCACTACCTCATCCTGCTGTTTGGGGCTCTCGGTCTGGCCGTCACGATGCCGGTCAGACCCGGTGCTCAACTGGTTCCCAAGCGGTTGTCGATACGTGTGCTGGCCTGCACGTTGGCCGTGGTCGCGGTCGTCATACTCCTGGCCGGCTATGTGATGGATCGCTGGCGACCACTGTCACCGCAACGGGCGATCGCAGCGCTTTCGGCCAATTCGGTCAACCGCAACTCCAGCATCGCCCGTGTGTGCCCGCCCGGCTCATCCGCCCTGGTCTGGGGCTGGGCGCCCGAGATCTACATTGCGCAGGACTGGCAAAGCACGATCCCGTACCCAAACGTGCTCGGCATGGCGATTAGTCCCGCCATCCGCGACTCCGCCGAGCCGGTGATACGCAGCGGAATCGACCGGGCTAGTTGCGTCGTCGACGCGACGAACGTGACGCGCCCACAATGCCCCGGTGTGCGCCCCGAGCACCCGCTCGGTTATTGCCTTCCGCCATCGGTGACGTTGCCCCGTATCTACCCGCAGCTGTCCGAACTGATAGGCGAGCAGTTTCGCACCGCCCCCATCACCGATGGCTGTGATGGTTGCACGCTCTACGTGCGCTCGATATTCGGCGCCTCGCCCTGAATTTCGGCGGCGCTGCGCCGAAACGAAAAGTGCCGGTGACCGAAATAGCTTAGGAGTGTCGCGGACGCGACAATGATCGCCTGCGCCGGTATCCGGGACATGCCCAGCTCAACCAGTAAGGGTAGTGCGATGGCATTGATGGCCAGGGCGGTGAGATAGACACTTTCGAACCGCACCAGATCGCGCAGCACGTGTCCGCGAACGCGGAATACGAACTGCCGGTGCATGACGAAGGCAAACAGGACGCTCAGCACATGCGCGATGCCGAGGGTTACCAACGCCGCGACGGTCTTGCCGAACCGGTGGTCGACGAATTGGCCCACCATCACCGAGCAGGCGACGAAGATCGCGAACCCAACCACCGTGTTGATTCCCCCGACCACCAAGAAGGCGACTCGCTGGTCGTGAAAGAGCCGGATCAATGGACCGGGCGGCGCCGATTCCGGTGGCAGGTCGAATTCGGTCATTCCAGGCCTTCGAATGCGGCGATCTGGTCCCGAGTTATTGCCAACGGATCGGCGCCGTCGTACACACGCCGCTCCCAGCCGATTGTCCATGCCACGGCATCGCGGAAGCCGAGCCGATTACGCCAGCCCAGTTCCGCCTCGGCTTTGCCGGCGTCGAGCGCAAGCAGATGCGCCTCGTGCGGGTGTTCTCCGCTGTCAACGTCCCAGTGGGCGCCGCCGCCCCACAGGTCGGCCGCCAACGTGGCCACCTGGCCGACCTCGACAAAGCTGTCGCGGCCCGGCCCAAAGTTCCACTGGCCCAAACCGGATCCGGCCAGCAGCGCGTCGGCGAGGGCGAGGTAGCCACTAAGGCAGTCGAGTACGTGCTGCCAAGGGCGCACGGCCCGGGGGAATCTCAGGCGTGGAGCCTGGCCCTGCGCGTAGGCGGCCACCAGGTCTGGGAATAATCGGTCGCGACTGATGTCGCCCCCACCGATGACGTTGCCAGCACGTGCAATGGCAGTGGGGCAACCGGGGAAGCTCCGGACCCACGATTGAGCCAATAGGTCAGCCATAGCCTTCGACGCGCTGTAGGGGTCGTCTCCACCCAGCGGGTCGGTTTCGACATAGCCGGCCTCTTGGTTGACGTTGCGGTAGACCTTGTCGGTGGTGATGACGACATGCGCACGCACCGAAGGGGTGGCGCCGACGGCCTCCAAGACGTTGAGTGTGCCCATCGCGTTGGTCTCGTACGTGTAGTGCGGGTTGCGGTAGGACTCGCGGACCAGCGACTGGGCTGCCAGGTGGATCACGACGTCCGGCGCGACCGCCTGTAACGCCGCCGTGGTGGCCTCGACCTCACGGATGTCGACTCGCAAATCGGACACGAGCTGGTCGGCAAGCCCGGCGCGCTTGAAAAGACTGCCCTGCTCCGGGTCGAGGGCCAGACCGGAAACCTGATGTCCGCGGCTAAGCAGGAGCAACGTCAGCCAGGGTCCCTTGAACCCGGTATGGCCCGTGATCAGGTAGTGCACGGCTATCGCGCGGCCTCGGCCATGTACTCGCGGATCGAATCCGCCACGAAGTCCAGCATCGGCCTGGTCAGACCCGGGAAAGTGCCCACCCAGAAGGTCCGATTCATCACAATGTCGGTGTTGGTCAGGTCGCCGACGATCCTGAAGTCAACGTTGCGATACGCCGGCTGCTTCACCAGGTTGCCAGCGAACAGCTGGCGAAAGCCGATCTTGCGCTCATCGAGGAAGCGCATGAACTTGGTGCGCTCCACCGGGTGCTCGGGATCGAGGGTGATCGGGAAGCCGAACCAGGACGGATCTGATTTAGGTGTGGCGACCGGCAGGATAAGTCCTTCGACCCCGGAAAGTCGCGCGCTCAGGTAATCGAAGTTTTCCTTGCGCGCTTGGACGAAGCCATCGAGCTTTGCCAACTGGGACAACCCCAACGCGGCCTGCATGTCCGTGGCTTTCAAGTTGTATCCAATATGGCTGTAGATGTATTTGTGGTCGTAGCCCTTTGGTAGATCGCCGAGTTGCCACTCGAACCGCTTCTGGCACGTGTTGTCGTTTCCCGGTGCGCAATAACAGTCCCGCCCCCAGTCGCGGAACGATTCGACCTGTTTGCGGACCAGTGCCGACTTGACGAACACGGCGCCACCCTCGCCGGTAGTGATGTGGTGTGCGGGATAGAAGCTCACGGTCGCGGTGTCGCCGAAACTTCCGGTGCGTTTGCCGTCATAGGTCGAGCCGAGCGCATCGCAGGAGTCCTCGACCAACCACAGACCATGCTCGTCGCACAGCTCCTGGACGGTGTCCAGGTCGAACGGATTGCCCAGCGTGTGCGCCATCATGATAGCCCGCGTCTTGGGCCCGACCGCCTCCCGGAGCCGCTCCGGCACCGCGTCGTAGGTCCCCAGCTCAATGTCGACGACGACGGGTCGCAGTTGGTTCTGGATGATCGGGTTGACCGTGGTGGGAAAACCGGAGGCCACCGTCAGCACCTCGTCACCGGGCTCCAACGGCCGCTTTCCGAACCTCTTCTTGTTCTTCCCCAGCTTTGGGCTGGTCAGCGCGCTCAGTGCACACAGGTTGGCGCTCGAGCCACTGTTGACAAAGACGGCGTCGCGGGCGCCCACATAGCGGGACAGCGCGCGTTCGAAGAGGGGATGGAACCGGCCCGCGGTCAACCATCCATCAAGTGAGGCGTCCACCAGCGCCGCGAAATCCTCGGCATCGAGCACCTTGCCCGACACCGGGACCGGCGTAGAACCAGCGATGAACTCCGATGTTGCTAGCTTGCGCTTTGCGTACCCGCGAACCGCCGCGAGGATGTCCTGGCGATCCTCCTCGAGCCCGTCCTCCCCGTAACCATCGGTATCGAGTCTTGAAATGAGTGCTCCTCAAGCGTTGGAATCCATACATTACGCCGCGATCTCGAAACGCCACCCTGCGTCTCGCGACATTGCTAGTGTGTCACCTGCGCGACGCTGCGTCAGCGAAACCGCTTCGGGGGAATGCATACATTGAGATTGGACACTCCATCATGAAAGCCGTGCTCCTCGCGGGTGGCCTCGGTACCCGTATGCGCGAGGAAACCGAGTTCCGCCCCAAGCCAATGGTCGAGGTGGGGGGCCGGCCGGTGCTGTGGCACATCATGAAAATCCTGGGGCACCATGGGATCTCCGAGTTTGTAGTGTGCACCGGATACAAGAGCGAGTACATCAAGGACTACTTCTCGAACTATGGGGTGTCCAATCTGGACTTCACCATCACCCTGGGCGACCAGTCGAGCATCCAGTATCACGGCTCGCACGACGAATTCAACTGGCGGGTGACCGTAGCCGACACCGGCTTGAGCACGATGACAGGCGGCCGGATCAAACGCATCCACAAGTACGTTGGCGATGAGCCGTTCCTGTGCACCTACGGCGACGGTATCGCCGACGTGGATATACCCGCGTTGCTGGAGTTCCATCGCGCACACGGCAAGATCGCGACGGTGACGGCTACCCAGCCGATGAGCCGGTTCGGGGTCATCGACCTGGAGCGGGACGGCGCGGTCGCAAAGTTCCGAGAGAAGCCGAAGACCGAAGACTGGATCAACATCGGCTACTTCGTCTTCGAGAAGGGCGTGTTCGACTACCTCGAGGGTGACGAAACCGTCCTCGAGGACAAGCCGCTGCGCCGGATGGCCGAAGATCACCAGATCGCCGCGTTCCCGCACCACGGGTTCTGGCAGCCGATGGACACCTTCCGGGAGTCGCAACTGCTGAATAACCTGTGGAACAGCGGAAACCCGCCGTGGAAAGTATGGGAGTGAGCGTGGGAGCAGGTGCGGGAACGAGGAAAAAGATCGCCGTGATAGCCCCCGCCTATAACGAAAGCGAATGCGTTGAGGAATTGGCGCGCCAGCTGGCCGCCGTGTTCGACTCCGAGCCTGCGTACGACTTCGAGGCAATCATCGTGGAAAACGGCTCCAGTGACGACACGATGGACAAGCTGCTCGCCATCCGCGCGGCCGACCCTCGGTTCAAGATCTTGCAGCTGGCCCGCAATTTTCGGATGGACGGCGGTCTGACCGCTGGCCTCAATGTGGTTGACGCCGACGCTGTTGTGCTGATGACCGCCGATCTGCAGGACCCGCCGGAGTTCATCCCGGAAATGATCCGTGCATGGGAACAGGGCTACGAGAACGTCTACGGAGTGGTCACCGAGCGGGGCGGCGTGGGACCTGTCCGCCGAATGAACTCTCAGCTGTTCTACTGGCTGGCGGGCAGGCTTACCGACGACCGGATTACCAGCAACGCCAGCGATTTTCGCCTTGTAGACCGCAAGGTCTATGAAGCGGTTCGTTCGATGGACGAGCGCAACCGGTTCGTGCGGGGGTTGTTCTCGTGGGTCGGTTTCAAATCGATTGGGCTACCGATGAAGCGGGCACCCCGCTTCGCCGGGGAGTCCAAGGCCTACACCTTCAAGGTGATGGACCTGGCGGGCAAGGGGATTCTCGCGCACTCGTATGTGCCACTAAGACTTATCACCCTCACCGGTTTCCTGTTGAGTGCCATTGCCGCAATCGCGGTGTTGGTACTTGCCGTGCGCTTCGTCTTCTATGGGGTTCCCTTCCCGGGCTTCGGCTCGCTGGTAGGTCTGATGCTGGTCGGCTTCGGGGTGGTCACCCTGCTCCTCGGGGTCGTCGGCGAGTACCTCGCGCTCATCTACGAGGAGGTCAAGCAGCGCCCCAACTTCGTCGTCACCCGAAAGGTGGGCATGTGAGTCCGGCCGCCGCGAACGCCCCCGCCCAGCCCGCCAAGTATTCGGATCAGCTGGTCGACTGGCTGGTAGGTGCCGGCTATACGCACTGTTTCTTCGTTGCGGGCGGCAACATCATGCACCTACTGAATTCGGTACGCACCCGGATGGTCTGCGTGCCGTTCGTACACGAGGTGGGTGCGGCGATCGCGGTGGAATACTTCAACGCCTCCCGCGGCCAGGGAGGCGGCCGTGCGCTGGCGCTGGTGACGGCGGGTCCCGGCATCACCAATGCGCTGACCGGGATTGCGGGCGCCTGGCAGGAAAGTCGTGAACTCTTAGTGTTGGGCGGACAGGTCAAGAGCAGTGATCTGAGCCGTGGCGTGGTGCGCCAGCGGGGTATCCAGGAAATCGACGGCATAGAGCTGGTCAGCAGCGTGACCAAGCGGGCACTTAGAATCGAGCATCCGGTGGGCCGCGAGCTGATCTTGGACGCCGTGCTCGACGGACGTTCACCGCGGCAGGGCCCGGTATTCCTCGAAGTCTGCCTGGACGCGCAGGCGGCCCTTCCGTTGCCCGGGCAGGATCCGGTTGCCATCCCCGAGGAGGCCGCTCAACCGGAGGTATCCGGAGCCGACGTTGAGCAGATCGCCGCGTTGGTGCGCGAGTCGGAGCGCCCGGTCATCTTGATCGGCGGCGGCGTTAGCCGCGGGGCAGTACGGGCTCTGGGTGAGCGGGCGGCAGCCGCCGGTGTACCGCTCATGACCACGTGGCACGGCGCGGACCGGCTGTCCAGCGAACACCCGCTGTATGCCGGACGTCCGAATACCTGGGGGCAACGAGCCGCCAACATCCTCATTCAGCAGGCCGACCTGGTGGTCGCAGTCGGCACCCGGCTGGGGTTGCAACAGACGGGATTCGCGTGGCAAGAGTTCGTGCCGATCGGGCGAGTCGTGCAGGTCGACATCGACGTCGCCGAACTGACCAAGGGTCATCCACGGGTCGACGTCGCACTGCGAGGAGACGCGGACCGCTTCTTGGCCGCCCTGTACGCCGCTGACCTTGGTGCCCCCGACGGCTGGCAGGCGTGGCGGGAGTTCATTGCGTCGGTGCGTGCCGAACTGCCGCTGAACGATCCACAGAACGTCACCGCCCCCGGGTACGTCAAGCCTTACGAGTTCGCGATGCGATTGGCCGAAGTTGCCGAGCCCGATGCCATCATTCTGCCCTGCAGCAGCGGCGGTTCGTTCACCGTCTCCATGCAGGCTCTACAGCAGCGGGCCGAGCAACAGCTGATCTCGAACAAGTCGATCGCGGCCATGGGCTACGGGCTGTCCGGAGCGATCGGGGCGGCCCTGGCCAACCCCGGACGTCAAGTGCTGTTGAGCGAGGGAGATGGCGGGTTTGCGCAAAACCTCCAGGAGCTCGGCACGCTGGCGGCGACAGCAGCCAACGTCAAGGTTTTTGTACTCAACAACAATGGCTACGCGTCGATCCGGATGACACAACGGAACTACTTCGGCGGCGCCTGGATCGGCTGCGATGCCCAGACCGGGCTCGGCCTGCCGAACTGGGAGGACTTGGCACGGGCATTCCGAATTCCGTTCGCGCGACTCGACGCCGCGGTCGGACTGGATGACCCGGTGATCCGCTCGCTGATGGATGGGGATGGCCCGGCGCTGATCGAGGTGCCCATCGACCCCGACCAGACGTACTATCCCAAGATCACTTCTGCGGTTCAGGCGGACGGCTCGATGAAATCGAACCCGTTGCACAGGATGAGCCCCGACCTTCCTGCCGATGTCGAGGAACGGGTGACCGCGTACCTCTGCGCTGCACTACCACAAGCCTGAACCGCTCGTTGGACACGATCACCGGGAAAGTACTTGTATCCGCACCGAGTAGGCTCAATCGCACGCTCAATTGCGCGCTCGGAGGCGGGTTTTCCTGCGCAAATTGGCCACGGGGCCGCGTGACCGGCGGTTATACTCGGCACACTCGTTGCGAGGCATTACCAGGGGAGGCATGGTGAACAAGACCGAACGGCAGATGGCCGAAATTCTGCGCGTAGGTAAGGAAAAACACGGCGTGGTGAGCGTCAAAGCGGAATTCGAGGCCGAGGGGACCCGCATTGACGAGTTGCTGCGTCTGGTCGATATCGCCCGTTCCGCGGGGCTGCCGCTGACCGTCAAGGTTGGCGGCTGCGAGGCCATGCGTGACCTATTGGAGGCCAAGCAAATCGGTGTGCGCTACATCGTCGCGCCCATGGTGGAATCCGCATACGCGCTATCGAAATACATCGCCGCCAAGAACGCCGTCTACGACGCGGACGAGGAACTCGACACCGACTTCTTGTTCAACCTGGAGACAATCACCGGCTACAACAACCTCGACGACATGCTTGAGCTGGCCACCAAAGGCCGCGGCGTGCATGGCATCGTCTTCGGCCGGGTGGACTTCACCGGATCGCTCGGCCAGACCCGCGAGACCATCAACTCGCCGGAAATCACCAAGTATGTGACCACCGTCGCCGAAAAGGCCAAGCAGGCGGGCCTGGACTTGGTCCTCGGCGGCGCGATATCCAGCGATACTCTCGACACCATCCGCGAGGTCGCCAACGTGCACCTGACTCGCTTCGAAACCCGCAAGGTCGTGTTCGACGGCTCGGCCGGCACCCTCGCCTCAATTGCCGACGGCTTGCTCAACGCGGTGCACTTCGAATTGCTCTGGTTGCTCAACAAGCGCGACTACTACGGCCACATCACCGACGAGGACGCGAAGCGGATCGAAATGCTCGACGCACGTTGGAAAGTCCTGAACCACCACTGAGAAGCCGCCCGCAGCGATCCAAACTGGCTGGCAGCCGGGGCAGCGCCGCGTTGTGCAAACCGCTGCTTGCACACGCGGCCGGGTTATCCCGCGACTTGCCCGCCGTGCAATGCAAGAAGGGAAGGCAAGCGTGACCAATTCCGGCCAGCCGCGCACACTCCTCAACGACCGCTGGTTCTGAAAACACGTGCCTTCCAAGTCGTCTTCCAGGGCTACGGCCAGGGCTCTTGTCACCGGCGCCGCCCGGGGCATCGGCCGCAGCGTTGCTGACACGTTGGAGTCCAAAGGAATCCAGGTACTCAGGCCTGGGCGTCAGGAACTCGATCTCGCAGTGCCGGAATCCGTCGCCGACTATCTCACGAATTTGGACCAAACGGTCGACATTTTGGTGCTCAATGCCGGCATCAACAATCCCGAACCGATGGAGACGCTTTCGGCGGATAACTGGTCAACCACACAACAGGTCAACCTCAACGCCAATCTGTTACTGCTGCAGGGCGTGCTGCCCGGGATGGCAGCCGAGGGGTTCGGCAGAGTGGTCGCCCTGTCCAGCGTTTACGCCCATCGAGCCCGCATGGGGCGGGTAGCCTACAGTGCCTCCAAGGCTGCGATCGAGGAAGTGGTACGCGCGGTCGCGGTCGAGTACGGGCCTTTCGGAGTGCTGGCCAACTGCGTTGCCCCGGGTTTCGTGCTCACTGATCTCACGTACCAGAACAACGACGCCAAACAGCTGCAAGCTCTGGCCGAGCGCATTCCGGTAGGCCGACTGGCCGAACCCGAGGAGATTGCTACCTTCATTTGTTGGCTGGCATCTGATGAGAACTCCTACATCACCGGCCAGTGCATCACGATTGACGGAGGTTTTTTGTGCGTGTGACCCAGGATCGGATGATCATCAAGTCCGAGCAGGGCGATTACCCGGTGGACTTCGTCGGGGAAGTCAAGCAGGTGCCCGAGCTCATTGATGGGGGCCCCGAGACCTTCGTGATCATCGATGAGGCGTTGGTGGACCTCTATGGCCAGGCTCTGAGTGGACTGTCGTCGTACCCGACCTATCGGGTACGTGCCGACGAGGAGAGCAAAACCCTTTCCGGTGTAAGCCTTTTCGTTGACTGGCTGCTGGAGAACAAGGCAACCCGGTCAGCACACATTGTGGCGATCGGCGGCGGTGTCATACAGGATGTCGCAACTTTCGCCTGTCACATCTACTACCGTGGAGTGGGGTGGACCTTCGTTCCGACCACGCTGCTTAGCCAGGCGGACAGTTGTATCGGAGCGAAATCCAGCATCAACGTGCTACCACTGAAGAACCAGCTCGGCGTGTTTCACTCACCCAGCCACGTAATCGTCTGCTCGGAGTTCTTGACGAGCCTGCCGCAGATCGAGGTCGACTCGGGCTATGGCGAAATCTACAAGCTTGCACTCACCAATGAGGGTGCCTTTTTCGACGAACTCACCGAAGCGTTAAGCGTTGGCGGACACCGCAACCCGCGTGTGCTGGAGATGATCCGCAACGCCTTGGAGAGCAAGCGACTGGTCATCGAAAAGGACGAGCACGAGTCCGATCTGCGACGAGTGCTCAACTACGGCCACAGCTTCGGCCATGCTCTTGAAGCGCTCACCCACAACGAGATTCCGCACGGACTCGCGGTGATGTGGGGCATGGATCTGATCAATTTCCTTGGGGTGAAGTGGGGACTGACCAACCCCGGAACGGCAGCCAGGGTGCGCACCGTCCTGGACGCCAACACCGATTACGCCATTCCCACCATTCCGTCAGCGCGAGAATTGGTCGACACGCTCAAACGCGACAAGAAGGTGCGCAAGGGTGTCATGTACTTCGCTGTGTTGCACGACGAGGGCGATCTGAGGATCGTGCCCAAACCGCTCGACGAGACACTTGTTGGCGAGGTCTCGGAATACTTGGATGGCAACCCCCTTTTCGCTGCTCGTTGACCTCGGCGCGACCTATGTCAAGGTCGCAGTGCTGCGCCCCGATGCCGGCATAGTCGCGGAGAGCAGCTCCCCTTTCCCCCCATTCACCTCACTCGATGGGCCGTACCGCACGCTGGACCCCGGCGTAGTCCTGGCCGCGGTCGAAGCGGCCATCGCATCCGCGTTGCCCCCGGCCGAGCGTCCAGAGCGAATCCTGCTCAGCGGCCAAATGCACGGTTGGACATTGACCGACGAGCACAATGTCCCGCATCTGCCGCTGGTCACGTGGCAGGACAACCGAGCGCTGCTCACTCGCGACGGAACCGCTCATCTGGATCGATTGCGCCGCAACTTCGCACCGGAAATCTGGCATGCCGTGGGCAACGAGCTGCGCTCGGGGTTGCCCGTAGCGGGTATTTTCGCAACCGATCTTTCGGCGATCGGCGGCCCGTTACGCGCGCACAGTCTGCTGTCTTGGGTGGCCGCGGCGCTGACCACGAAATCGGAGTTCGTACAACACGTCACCGACGCAGCGGCCTCCGGAATGTACGACCTCGGGATCGGATCGTGGTCCGAGCAGATCACGGCATTCGTCGGCGGCTCGCGACTGATCTTGCCTCGAGTGTCGTGGGTGGCGGAGAGGATCGGCGTCCACAAAGGTTCGGGCGCGGCCGTTTACACCCCGGTCGGAGATCAGCAGGCGGCGCTCCTCGGCGCAGGACTCGGCGCGGGTATCACCGCCTGCAATATCGCGACCGGCGGCCAGGTGGCCCGGCTCGCCCTCGAACCCGCCGGCGTCCGCTGCCAGATCAGGCCCTACTTCGGCGGGAGGTTGCTCCACACCCGGACCCATTTGCCAGCCGGGCGAGCGTTAACGCAGGGTGTTGCGCTGTTGTCCCGCGGTCGCGCAGACGACGCGGCGTGGCGATGGGCCGCCAACGCCGCCGCCATGCCCGCACAGACCGGTCTTCCCCGCGCGCACCCGCTCTTCCATACCGTTGACGGGGGTGGTTGGTCGGGCATCACAGCGGCACACAGCGCCGAAGACCTGGTCCGGGCACTGGTCGCTGCCGTCGCGGCGCCGTACATCGAGGGTGCAGCGGACGTCGGGTTCCGACCGCTGGACGAGCTCCTGTTCTGCGGCGGGGTGGCCCAACGTTTCGCGCCGCTGCGCGCCGCAATCCAGGCGGGCCTAAATCGGCCGGCAAAGGTCGCACCCAAGGGTGACATGGCCCTGCGAGGACTGGCACTGCTGGCCGGTCAGCTGTAGAGATGCGAAACGAGCCGAGCTGTTCGGGCGCCGGACATTCCCCGGTTGATGGTCACCGCTCCGAAGATCGGGCGGTGTGATCGCCACATCGCAACTCCGCCACCATCATCGCCAATCCGGGCGGCCTGCCGGTAACCATCCGGATGGCGGGTCCGACCGCAGCGCTACCCGGGCCGTCTGGCATCCGAAACCGAGGGAAGCTTCCGACCGCTGGCGGAGACCGTTTGGACGTCGGCCACAGTGTCGTTCGGATTGACCGCTGCCGTGGCGACCGCCGGTGTTGCCGGTTCATCCGATCTTTCAAGCGACCTTTCGACCGACCTTGCGACCGTCGCCAATGCGACGGACGCGTCCGCGGAGGCTACCCGAGCCGGTTTGCGTGCATACGACACGATGATCACCATGCACGCGACCAACCACAACGCCGGCGAAAGGACCGCCGTGGTAGTGATGACCGGACTTGTGCCGAATGCCGTCAGAACCCCCGGCTCACCCGCCACCGGCACCGGAAACGACGGGCCGGGTACGGCGACGTGGGCAAGGCTTAACGCCGCAGCGACGCTGACGCTGATTCCGACGGCGCGACGGCCGCCGCCGAGGCGGTCGAATATGCCGGCTCCAGGCGGCCCCTCGGGGTCGCGGACCACCAACGCCGCCACCGCCAAGACGAACACCAGGTAATAGCGGTAGGTGACAGCCGGGAAGAGTGAGGCAGCGGCTAACAGCACGATTCCCGCGGTGACCGGCGGGATGCGCCGCCCGAGAACCAAAACGGCCACGACGACCAGCAGCAAGACGGCGTACCCGATCAGGGCTCTGGGAGCGGCAAAGTAACCGTCCGGTAGCGTGCCGCCGGTCTGCAGGAGCTTCAACCCGTCCGGGATCCACATCAGGGCCTTGCCGAAGGACACGTTGCCGACGCTGATCTCGTCGCTGAAGGCGCCATAGCCCAGAGCATTGTGAATCGACTGCGAGATCGTCTCCGGTAGATTGCTCGGCCACAACAGATACGCGGCCAGGTTGGAGATCACCGCTCCGACAACCGCGATCCCACCCATCCGCCATTGCCGTGCCGCGAACAAGGCGACTGCTAGCACAACAAGCTGGGGTTTTAACAGCGCGGCCAAAATCACCATGATGGTGACGAGCCCCCACCGCCGTCGGCACAACGCCACCAAGAAAAACAGCGCGATCGGCGCCAGAAAACCCGTCGAATTACCACGATCCACAGCGACCCAGGCCGGGATAGCCGCCACGCCCAACGCCAAAAAGATCACCAGGCGCTCAAGACCCCGCGCACCCCGGCTGGCCCATACGGCGGGGGTAAGGACCGCGATCACCAACGTCAGCAGGTAGCAGAACAACCCCACCTGCGGCGTGTGCAGCCATTTGCCGATAAGCCCGAACAGCAGAAACGGGACCATCGCCGCTGGCGGGTAGGGATTGCCCGGCCAGTTCGCTGGACCCAGATGTTCCCAAGGATCTGGCCGAAGCGCGGCGGTCGCTTGCCATGCGTAGTCGCTGAAGCAGTGCCGACCGAAACTGATGTCCCAGTCAAGCCAGCAGTCCTGTGGGACGTAGAGCAGCGAGCTGAACACGTCGATGGAGAAGTACTGGACGTAAATAATGCCCGTCACCATCGACACCGCCGACGTCAGCAGCACGGTACCGAGTAGCAGCGTGCGTGGGGATTGCCGAGCTAGTCCCACGGCCTGCTGCCGGACCGCCGTGACCCCCGGCACCTCCCCAGGTCGACTCACGTGTGCTCTCCATTCGGATCCGAAACTCCGCAAGAGCGGGCGCCCAGCGCACCCCCCCAGGGGGTAAATCTAGTGCGCATGTCGTTCTGTCGGGGAGAATTCGACAAATCTTGTTGTGACGAACAGGGCTCTTGTTGTGACGAACAGGGCCTTCGGCTCACCGCTTCCGTGGACGTTACCTACCGCGACCAAATGTTAATGCTCGATCAACACATCATCGCGGTTCCGGCCGTGAGCTGCACGGGGACGCGACGGGTTTGACCGCGACGCGTCCAGATCCCGGATGAGGGCGTGGAAATTGAGCCGGAACGCACAACGCAATATTCCACACCCGGGGGAACTCCCCCCACGGATGGTTTGAAGCGCACAATCGGACGAGCCGCAGACGAGAACCCAACCGGGCGCTGCGCTCACACTTACCCTCTCCCTTTAATCGCAATAGGTGCGGTCTATGATACAATTTTTTCGATTTTAGGGGCCCGATAATTTCTCTATCCAATTTGGAGATTTGCCGTTGAAGAGAGTTGCGATTGTTCAATCGAATTATATTCCCTGGCGGGGGTATTTTGACATGATCGCATTTGTCGATGAGTTCATCATCTACGATGACATGCAATACACAAAGCGTGACTGGCGGAACCGGAACCGGATCAAAACCAGTCAGGGACTGCAGTGGATGACCGTTCCCGTGCAGGTCAAAGGGCGCTACCACCAGAAGATCAGGGAAACCCTCATCGACGGCACTGACTGGGCAAGGTCGCACTGGCGAGCCCTTGAATTCAACTACAGCGCGGCGGCTCATTTCGGGGAGATCGCCGAGTGGCTCGCGCCAATTTATCTCGAAGAGCGGTTCGCTAATCTCTCTCTACTCAACCGGCGACTGCTAGAGGCCATTTGTGGATATCTGGGCATCGAAACCCGTCTAACGAATTCATGGGACTATGAATTAGCCGACGGCAAGACCGAAAGGTTGGCCGACCTCTGCCGGCAAGCCGAAGCGACAGAATATGTCTCGGGCCCGTCGGCCCGCTCTTATGTCGATGAGCGCGTTTTCCACGACCTTGGGATCCGGCTCACCTGGTACGACTACGACGGCTATCGTGAGTATGCGCAATTGTGGGGAGCGTTCGAGCCGGCCGTGTCAATTCTGGATCTGCTCTTCAACGTGGGCGCCGAGGCGCCGGACTATTTGAGGCACTGCCGCGGGTGAAAGCCTCCATCGTCTAGACCGCTTGGTTGCCGAGCACGCGCGCCAGCGGACCGCACCCCTAAAGTTGCGCTGATGCAACACGATCCAACATGACAATCGTCGAACCGTACCGCGCGGCAAATGGTTTTCGACAACCGACGGGTCTAGTCGGCCAGGATTTCGGCTGGTTCGCTTGCCGGGTAATCGGATTCGTGGCCCGTTGGGCACCACCATCACTCGGCGGCGGTCCCGGATCCGGAGGTTGCTTCGCCGCCGAGCGCGGCGTGCGCCCAGGCCGCCGCGGATGGACACAACTAAAGTGGTTTCCGTAGTGCCGCAAAGATTCTGCCGGCGCAGGGCTCGCCCGGGCCGCATTCGGCCGCGCCCATGGCACGCAGCCACATTGAATCGTTCAGCGAGACCCGGGCACGCGATTTCTCAACCGCGCAACACTTGGCCACCCAGTCGGCCGGTTGACTGTCGGCGGCTTCGAGCAAGACCCCGCCGTCGTCATCTCGGCGCCGGACCACCACCGCAACCCCCAGCACCCCGCGCCGGTAACCCGTTGGCCTGCGCGATCGATCGAATCCGGACAACCACCCGGCTCGACATCGAGTCGGCGCGCCAGCGGGATCCAGCAGTACCGAAGAACCTTTCATCGGAATCGAGTAGAACTCTTAGGCATGAGTCCCTACGTCTACTTCGTCTTCTTTCTCACCCTCGCCACCGCTTTCCTGGTGGTGCGGTTTTGCCGACCGGTGGCAGCGCCGATCGACGCCTGGGTGGCGAAGGTTGGACGCAAGGCTCTTCCCTCGACCGCTGTTGAGGGACCAAAGTTCGCGCTGATCCGGGTAGGTTTCGGGGTAGTCCTATCCTGGCGTGCGGCCGAAGTGTTCTGGTATCTGGCCCCGGCGGACTACCACGATTCACACATCCTGTTGTTTGCCATCCTGAATCTCGTCGCCGGCGTCGCCGTCCTCCTCGGCTTCTTGTGTCAATACGCGCTGATCTTTCTCGTGGTCATCCAATGGCACCTTGGTGAGCTTGTACTCGGCACAAGCACACTGGGAAACGACGTCGCCGCGGTTCTTGCCGTGCTCTTGCTGTTGGTGAACAGCGGACGGAACTTCGCGTTGGACGGGTGGGGGCTGAAGCACTTCCCCCGACTACGCCGACCACTACTTTATTATGCTGGCCCACCAAGTCCGGCAAGCATAACGACGGCTAAATGGCTGGCGCTCTTCTCCTTCTGGCTTATCTGCCTGTATTCGCTTTCGATGCACCTCAACGAACCTGCTTGGAAAACCGGTACCGCCGGACCGCTGCTATTTACCAATAACTTCATGACCGGCCCTCACGAGGCTCTGGGGCAGCTCTTAACGGATAACCAGTGGGCCGTCTTTGCGGCCCGTTTGGCGCTGTGGTCAATGATGCCTTGGTATGCGTTGCTGGTACCGTGCGTATTGATCGGGTCCATCACGCGCGCGTATGCAATCGTCTGGGGCTTATCGTTTTTCGTTTTCAGTCTGGTCTTGTTGAAGCTCGGGTGGCTCGCGGAAATTGAGCTCCTCCTTTGGGCGGCGATCTTTTGGTCAAGGACGGGGATCACCACCCCAAGGGAATTCTCCGTGGTGTTCGACGATAAGAACAAGCTGTGCAACCGAAGTGGCCAGTTTGTACGCATGGTCGACATCTTCGATCGCATTAAGCTGGTACCCGCTGGCAAAGATCTGGATTGGCTGCAGTCGTTTGGGATCAGTGAACAGCAGACGATGGACCATCCGCAGGGTGTCGATGAGGCTACCGGCGACGTGCTCTCGGGGTACGACTGCTGCACCAGGGTGGCGCGCAATGTGGTTCTGCTTTGGCCGATGTACCCCATTCTGCTGATGGGCAGATGGTTGCGCTTCGGAATCGTGGCCTACGACTGGATCGCGAAGCGCCGACACACATTGTCGGGTGTCTCCCCTGCGTCGTCTCGCAAACGGCCCACGCTTTCATCGGGTGTTGCCCGCGATGACCCTGCACAGCTGACCGTCGCGCGGGCCGTACTGCTGCACGCCACACTTCTCGGCGTGTTCTTTCTGGTGGCCATTCCCGCGCCCTTTCTCGGGCACCAGGGCCGGCCCAATCCGCTCGCCGAGGGCGCGCATATCTACGGCATGGCACCGATCAACGTCTTCAACGAAACCGATCTGCGGATGGCCGAAAACTGGTTTACCTTGTCTCTGCTGTCGGACGCTCACGAGACGCTACTCCCGATCTTGGCCGAAGATGGATCACGGCTGGGCTACCACGCCTCGGACCGGGTCTACTTTGGCAAAACCTTGCAATGGCGGCGACGCCATATCGGTCAGTCGGGGTGCTTCTTTCCGCAAGACGAAAACGAGATGCGCTATCTGACAAGCATTTACTTGCGCAAACAGGACCTCCCGCCGGGCAGCTATCGCGTGCGCTACCGGCAGTACTTCGAGCCCTTGCCAACGTCTGGGCTGATTACCCACAACCGATACCAGCGCCAGCCCCGCCAATTGCGCTGTACAGACGACTTTTCGGTGACATGGCCTTAGCCGTCCTACATCCGAGACCCCCGACAAGGTGCCGCTCAATACGGACCGCGACAACTCAGCCCGAACAAGATATCCGGGTCCCGCTGGCACCCACGAAACGCCTGGAATCGCACCGCCGGCCGCCATCTAGCCGCTATGCGGGATGGTCGTCTTCGTTGGAGTCATCATCGGCGGGTATCTGTCGAAGGTATATTCCGAAACCAGGCAGCGAACCCTACACGATCGTTAGGCAGGTTCATGGCGGACGACGCAACGACCGTGCTCGGCGAGGTGGCCCGCTACTACGCATCGAAACTTGTCGAGCATGGCACCACGGCACGTGGCGTCGATTGGAACGGCGAAGTCAGCCAGACGCTGCGCTTCGAACAACTGCTGCGCATTGTCGATGTTGCAGATCGTTTCTCGATAAACGATCTGGGGTGCGGGTATGGAGCGCTGCTGGACTACCTCGATGGGCGTGGTTTCGAAGTGGACTACACCGGGGTCGACGTCTCCGCCGAAATGGCTCGTGCCGGCGCGCGACGCTTCGAAGGCCGGACGGATGCCGACTTCGTCTGTGGATCCCACTTGGATCGGGAAGCCGACTACAGTGTTGCCAGTGGGATATTCAACGTTCGTCTCGAACGGTCGGACGCGGAGTGG
Source organism: Mycobacterium basiliense (assembly GCF_900292015.1). Classification (NCBI taxonomy): domain Bacteria; kingdom Bacillati; phylum Actinomycetota; class Actinomycetes; order Mycobacteriales; family Mycobacteriaceae; genus Mycobacterium; species Mycobacterium basiliense. The sequence goes on along the minus strand of NZ_LR130759.1, from coordinate 2,408,226 downwards.
CGAAATTATATTGAGGCGACCCTAGATATGCTACATGCCGCGAGTCGCCGCGGCTTCTCCTTCAACTGCTTGACGTCCTATTCTGACGCCTCGAAGATGCGAGACGACCTTTACTATGCCGACCCCTGTGACCTTTTCGATCTCTGCAAGCGCCGCTACTCCAAGAGCGTTGCACTCCTGCACGACTACGGACTCTACGAATTCACAATTCTGGTTAGGGAGGCGCCATGAAAAAACCATTGGTGATTTTCGGGGGCGGCGACATTGCGCAACTCGCCCACTACTATTTCACGAGAGATTCGGAATATGAAGTCGTGGCATTCACCGTCGATCGCGAGTATGCCAGCGAAGCTGAGTTCTGCGGGGTGCCACTGGTCGCCTTTGACGAGGTCACACAACACTTCTCGCCCGAATCGCACGCCATGTTCGTGGCGCTGGCGTACGCCAAACTGAACGGGGTGCGAAGAGAAAAGTATCTAGCCGCCAAGGCCCTCGGCTATGAGCTCGCCAGCTATGTCAGCTCGCACGCTACCATCTTGAACGACGGGCGGATCGGAGACAACGTCTTCTTGCTCGAAGACAACACGATTCAACCATTCGTCAGCATCGGAAACAATGTCACGTTATGGAGTGGAAACCACATCGGACACCACTCGACGATTCGCGACCACAGTTTCCTGGCTTCTCATATCGTCGTCTCCGGCGGTGTGATGATTGAGGAGCAATGTTTTATCGGCGTCAATGCGACGCTGCGTGACCATATCACCGTCGGTTCGAAGTGCGTGATCGGCGCGGGCGTCCTGCTGCTCGGCGATGCCGCCCCCGATGGGCTCTACATAGGCCCCGCGACAGAGCGCCGCCCCGTGCCAAGCACGGGGTTGCGGAAGATATGAAGAATACTGAGGGTATGCATCGATCCTGGAAAACACTCCGGATCTTCAGACCACCGAGGGAATTTCCTCTCCTAGTCGGGCACACAATCGTGCCGAGCGCCGAACATCGCTCTGGTGCTTGAGAGTTGGCGCATATGGGGGATCACAAAATTCCATTCAACCGGCCGTATATGACCGGTCAGGAGCTCGACTACATCGCCGAAGCCCACTCCGGCGGCCACCTCGCCGGCGACGGCCCCTTCACCCGTCGCTGTCACGCCTGGCTCGAAGAGCAGACCGGCTGTCGCAAGGCGCTGCTCACTCCTTCGTGCACCGCCGCGCTGGAGATGATGGCTTTGCTGCTGGACATAGCCGAGGGGGACGAAGTCATTGTGCCGTCATTCACCTTTGTCTCCACGGCGAACGCGTTCGTATTGCGCGGCGGCGTGCCCGTCTTCGTTGACATTAGATCCGACACACTCAACATCGACGAAACCCAGATCGAAGATGTCATCACGCGGCGGACCAAAGCAATCGTCCCTGTTCACTACGCTGGCGTGGCCTGCGAGATGGACGCGATCATGTCGATCGCCAGGCGACACAACCTCGCCGTGGTCGAGGACGCCGCCCAAGGCGCAATGGCTTACTACCGCGGCCGGGCACTCGGCAGCATCGGTGACCTCGGCGCCCTCTCATTTCACGAAACCAAGAACGTGATTTCGGGAGAGGGAGGCGCCCTACTGGTAAACACCGAAGAGTTCATGTCCCGCGCCGAGATCCTCAGGGACAAAGGGACCAATCGCAGCCGCTTTCTGCGCAAGGAGGTTGACAAATACACCTGGCAGGACAAGGGGTCCTCTTACCTGTCAAGCGAACTGATCGCCGCCTTTCTTTGGGCTCAGTTCGAGGAAGCCGAGCGGATTACCCGCTGCAGATTGGACTTGTGGAACCACTACCACGAAAGCTTCGAACCGCTGGAACGGCGCGGCCTACTACGTCGCCCAATCATCCCCGACGGATGCTCGCACAACGCCCATATGTACTACGTTTTGCTGCCGCCCGGCGCTGATCGCGCGGAGGTACTGGCAGCTCTGGCTGACGAAGGCATAAACGCCGTCTTTCATTATGTGCCCCTTCATGATTCGCCGGCCGGCCGGCGCTACGGCCGCACCAACGGCGACCTGCGCGTCACTACGGAGCTGTCTTCTCGGCTCATTCGCCTGCCGATGTGGGTGGGACTTCAGGAGACGGACCAGAACCGCGTCGTCGACGCGCTAACGCGCATCCTGACGTTCCGCGCATGAATGAGCGTGACGTGACAGATCCCGCCGCTGCCACCTCGGGGCAAGCCGACGAAACCAAGTCGTCGGCGCCCCTTTACCGCGCTCTCGGTGCCACCGGCGTCGCCTTCGCCTGTCTGGGCGTCTGGGCGTTATCGCCGATCTACCCCGACGAGATCGCCTATCGACAACAGTCTGGACGCGTCGTCCCTGACCACGGCGTCGTTTATGGCCTCTACGAGATGTGCCCGTCCAACGTCAAGGCGGTGCCGGTCGTCCTCGAACCCGTCGCATGGCTGCTATCGCAGACCATGCGCATGTTATCGCCGCTGGAGATGCGGATTCTGTCTTTCGCGGCCGTGCTGGCCGTGGTGTTCACGGTGGTCCGTCAGACCGCAGGCAATCGGAATCCGGGCGCCGGCTATTTGGTCCTGGCTTCGTTTGTCGGCGTCGCCGGGGCCAGCCTGATCTTCGTCCGATATGAATTTGCGCTCGAACTCCAACTACTCTCCTGCCTGGTGGCCGCCGGACGGCTGACGAGGCGACGAACCGGCATCCCAGGAGACCTCGGCGTCGCCCTCGGATTGATCCTGGCCGCCGCGCTGTCTGTGTGGTCGCACATTCAGGGTTTGCTTTTCTTGCCTCTCACGTCCTACCTGTTGGCGCGGCTCGCCGTTCGCCGATTTGGGTCGATCGGATTGCTTGCAGGAATCGTCCCATTAGCGCTTTTCGTCCCCCCGGCTCTGACCCTGCATCATCCGGTCTGCACCGAGCACCCGGAGATCGAGGCGTTCTGGCAAAGCCTGGCCTTTGACGACTCCAACTTTGGGGCGCGGCAGCTAGCTCTGCTGCTGTTCCACAGCGCGCGCTCCTATGTCGGCAGCTTTGTCTATGCGCCTCTTTTCCCGATCCGGTTTCTCCCGGGCGTCGCATCGAATGCCCCCATCACGGCGATGAACATGCTGATTTCACTGGTCATCATCTTTATGGCCGGGCTTGTCCTGTGCATCCTTGCGGTGTCGCTGTTTCGCTGGTGCAAATCCTTCCGACTCCCCCTGAGAAACATCGCGCCAACCAAGCTATTCGAGGAGAATCAGCCGTTCGTCATCGCTGCACTGATTGCACTCCCCGTGCTAATCCTTTTTGCTTACGACGCACAAAACGCTTTCTACAGAAATTCCTACTTGAATCACTTGATATCCGTGGCCGCCTGCTTGATACTGGCATCGTTTTCCGGCCCCGTCGCACTTCGCTTTACTAAAGGCGCATCTGCGATCATAGGAATCGTCGTCGGGGCATCGCTTGTTTTCAACGCAGTGTTATTTGTTCCGCGGCTCGCGAACGGGTACGAAGGCCCATCCTTGTCCGTTCTGCGCAGGTGGTCTCAGGCGTCGCACGACACTGAAAAACTGGCTCGGCTGTGCAAGATGGACCTACGGCGGGGCCGTATTATTGTCGATGATTTCACACAGGCCGGTGTTTACTCCAGGAAGATGACGATTCCGATAACGTATTTGCATCTCCAGGCAAACCTCATTGGCATGAGCACCCACGACGCAGCGATCAGCGTCAAGGCGAACTATGCGATCCTTCATTGTCCCTACTTTGACGTCCTGGACATTCGGCCACAAGCCAGGATCGGTGAAGTCTGCTGCTATACGTTCGGCTAGACCTATCAGCCAAGACCCAGACCCGGGCAATACCCGCTGCACGCACCCGCGCGAGCACTCGGTCGTGGCGCGCCACGCCTTGATCAGTCTTCCCAAACCGCTAAACCAAACCCCGTGCGCCCGTAGCCGTCTCCCGAATACAACAGGAAGCGCTGTCCGGCATGGTCGAATACGCACGGGTACCCAACCATATCGGAGTCCCAACTACCGGGCGATACGTTGATGCCGCCATCTTTACCGAGTTGCTGCCAGGTCAAACCGTCCTGCGAGATGGCACTGTAAATGCGATAGCGTGCGCCGCGGGCGCAGTACCACATTCGGTACAGCTCAGGATCGCGTACCACGCAGGGTCTGGCTGCGGCGATGTCGTCACAGCCGGTTGTATCCACGGCGACGAAGTCGTGCTTGTTCCAGTGAATGCCGTCACTGGATTCCGCGCTCTTGATGACATGCGGGAGTCCGTCCATGTTCTTTGTATTCTGCTCCCAGCACACATTCGAGCCATACCACATTCGGTATCTGCCTTCATCCAGAATTACCCACGGATAGGAAATCGAATATGGATCGCGCTCGTCGAGCGTAACCACCGGGAATGTGGACCATCGCTCGAACTGCGCACCCGCCTCGCTAATCGCCAGGCCGATGGCGTTTTTCCATGGCACGGTCACGGCGAGATTCCAGCCCATGTAATAAAGGAAGCGCGTATCGCCCACGCGCACAATCGATCCTATCGAAACACCGCAGTCATCGAACATCCCGAGAGCGCCCGGGCGCAAAACCGGCTCTGCCGAAATATCCAGAACCTTGCCGCCCACCGACAAGTCAACGACCACGCAACCGATGCTGGACCGATTCTGGTCGTCGCGAGTGCTGAAGTAGATTCGGAAAATATCGCCATCAATCCACTCAGGAACGGGTTGCGCTGCGTGCGTGCGCGCCCAATCGAGTGTGCCTGATGGCACATATATTCTGCCGAGTTTCCGCCAAGCCATCAATACTTGTTAAGGCCGGTCATTGCGCGACTGTACCACCCGAGTAGTTATTTACCGAAACGTTCCCAACTCGCCTGCGGAGCAACATGAAGAGCAGCCTCGAGGGGCGGCGACGCCTGCGCGAAGTCCGGGCCATAGATTCTTCGGATAATCGTGTAGGGCCGCTGCTTGGTTTCGGCGAATATTTTTGAAATGTAAATCCCGATCAGCCCCAGGCAGAATATCGTCAAGCCACCCAACATCCAAATGGAAACAATCAAGGATGGCCAGCCGCCTAGCAGAGTCCTAAAGAAAAGACGGTCGATGATGAGGTATCCCGCCGCCAAGCTCGAAATGATGAAAATGGCGGCACCAAGATAGAAAATGAAGACCAAAGGCTTGTTGCTAAACGACGTGACGTTGTCGACGAGCGCCTTTACCCGGTGCGCGAAGGTATATGTCGACGTTCCCTTCGACGCCTTGTCCACGGACATGGGGACCTGGTCATACCCCGTGATCTGCCACAGACCGGCGATGGACAGCTCCCGCTCCTGGTGCTGGACCAGACTGCGCACATAATCGGCTCTCATCAACCGGACCGTGAGGACGTTTTCGTGCAGCGGGGGGTCGCACAACATGGCAGAGGCACGATAGGCGACTTTCGGGCCAAGATTCTTCCACCACCCGCCGGGCCGCTGAGCCTGGCAGCCAAATACCACGTCGGCGTCGGTCGACACCAATTTCTCGTAGAACCGCTCCAGGAGTCCCGGATCCTCCTCCAGGTCCGAGTCGATCAGAAAGACGAGATCCCCCGTCGCGTGCGCCAGTCCGGTCATCATCGCCTTGTAATGACCGAAATTTCGTGAAAGCTGAATAACCCGCACACAGGGGTCGCTGCCGAGCAACGAGATCGCCCGATCGAGCGATCCGTCCGGAGAGCCGTCATCGACGAAGATCATCTCGACATCGCTGGTGACCTTGTCCGCCGCCGCGCGGGCGCGCCGATAGAACTCCAGCACGTAGGGCTCGGACATGTACAGAGTCGTTACGATCGACAGACGCATCCGCAATCCAATCCACCACCGCTAAGCATTCTTCCGGGATCATACCGAGGGCTGACCAGCCTGGACTGGCTTTTGGCCGCGTTCGACCCAAATCGCAAATGGCGAGCCACCTGGCCAGCTCCCCGGCAAGATTTCTTTGCCGCCTTTGTCGTCTGTGCCGAAATACTCGACTTTTGTTGTGACCCATAATGATTCGTTGATCGCCCGCGGTTTCGGCGCTGTGGGCGTGCCACCGGCTTGCCTGCTCGATAAGACAACTGAACCGGGCGATTTCGCCAATTCGCTGCAGCGACCGGTCAGTTACTGCCGAGCACTCCACGCGCGGTGATCTCGATCTGACGGTCGAGGGGCGCGCTGGCCAATTCCCACCGCTGGCACCGAAGCTGCCAGTCGCGACCGTCGGAGTGGTATCGATCCGGATCGCGGGGGTCGACCTCATCACGGCTGATCAGCGCATCGGGACGCACCACCGAGGCGATGTGCGCGGCAAGCTCGGCCATCTCCACCAGCTCACCACCGCTATCAATGGTGGCCGGGCCGACACCGCCCTCCGCGATCGCCACCGCCAGCAGCTCCTCAGCCAGGGTATAGCGGCGAAATACCGGACGGCGCGCGGTGATCCTGATGGCCCCGGCCGCTGCGGCCCGGATCATCGAACCCAACGCATAAGCCTCCGGCCTCTGCACATGGGCTCCCGAGATGCTCCAGGCACGCGCGACCACGGGCACCGCCCCGCTCTCGGTGGCGGCCCGTACCAGGCGACCCTCGGCCTCGTGCTTGAGGTAGCCGTACGGGTTGTCACGGATCGGGCCGCGGAGCGCGTCGTGCGGGTAAACCGCCGCTCCGCTAGAAATCGTGACCGCAAGGCGTACGTCTGCCAGCCGTGTCGCGTGGACCAGGCGCTCGGTCAGGGCGCGGTTGGCAGCAACGTAGTCTCCCAAGGGCATGCCCGCGACTCGGTCCCGGGTGAGAAACGCGCAGTCCAGCACGACAGTCGGCGCGAAGGCAGCCACTTCCCGGTCGTCCCACACCCGGCACTCGATGGCGCAATCCCCCACCCGGATCATCCGGGCGCGGCTGGCCAGGGCCAGCGTGGGCAGCCCAAGCGGGGCCAACAGGTCCAGCGCAGTGCGCCCGAACCAGCCCGTCGCACCGGTGACCAGTATCCGATCCCTGCCCAGCGCCCGCGCCGCCAGGGCGCGGGCGCCTCCATCCACCAGTCCACTCACGCCACGGGCCAGGAATTCATTGCCGGGAACGGAAACCGCGACGTGCGTTCCCCTCACCGCGTCGGAGTCGACGCAGGAACCACACTGCCCCGAACGTGCCCGCCCCACTGCCCGCCCACCGCAGCACGGGGCGTCGCATCGCCACGCCGTACCAATGCAGATACGACGGCAACCAGCCGACCAAGTCAAACTTGCTGGTGCCGGCGGTCCGGTCTTCCCAGCTGCTGGGCACCTCATCGACTCGAAAACCCGTCAAATGCGCCTTCGTCGTGAGTTCCAATCCCACTTCGAACCCCTTGACGCTCTCCACCGCAACGTCGTCGAGGAAGCGTCGGCTATAACCTCGAAAATTCGTGGTCGCGTCATGGGTGGGCATCCTGCCCACGTAATGCAGGCTCAGCCCCGCCGTCCTCGACATCAACGTCTTCAACCGGGGCCCGCCGGTCTGCGAGCCACCGGGCATGTATCGCGATCCGCTAACGATGTCCGCACCCTCGTCGCGGATCTTGGCCGCCATCAGCGGAATGACCGACGGTGGATCGGACAGGTCGGCCATGCTCGTCACGACGACATCCCCACGGGCGGCCGCGAAGCCCGCGATCAGCGCATTCGCCACGCCCTTGCCGATGGAGTTGCGGATCAGCCGGACGGTCGCCGGCTTGTCTGGCATCGCCGCAAGCGCCGGCAACGTGGTGTCCTCGTCGAAGTCGTAGCAAATGAGCAGTTCGTGGGGCAGTTCCGAGAGCGCCTCGGTCAATCGGCGGACGCAGACTTGAATGTTCTCGCCCTCGTTGTACACCGGGATTACCACGCTGACCAAACGATCGAGGGCGACTTCGGAGCGAGCTTTGCGGGCGCGGATCACGAACTGCTTGCCGAAGAACGGCCACATCATTGGGGAGCGCAGATACCGCCGCACCAGGACCGGCGCCTGCGGCCAGGGCGACCTCGTCGTGTAGGGCAAAAACCGGTCGTGGTGGTCGATGATCTTCAGATGCTGCGATTCCAGCACCTCGATGAGCGAACGATCGCTGATCGGCACCGTGTGGTCCCAGAAATCCCAGTAGTCGCCGCCGAGAAAACGAATATTGGGACCCATAGCGATCAAGTGGCCACCCGGTTTGAGCACACGGCGTGCTTCAGCGATCGTGCGCTCCACCTCGGCTTTGCTCTGCAAGTGCTCGAGCAGGTTGCTGGTGAAGACCACGTCCACCGAGTCGTCGACCAAGAAACTGAGATCGTCGGCTCGGCCACCATAAAACTCGACGCCTGGCTCGAGCATGCTGGCGCTGTCGGGGTTCAGGTCAACACCGATCCTGCGGGCCGCGCTCACATGATTGAGGAACTCGCCGTAACCACAGCCGAGGTCTACGACCGTGTCACTGCGTCTCACCCAGGCCTGAAAAAAGTCCCCGACTAGTACGCCCCAAATGGCAGAACGCGATTCGCGGGCATGGCCAAAGCGATTGCGGTAGATCTGCTGCAGGTCGGGTTCACCCGCGATGCGCATGGCATCCTCGTGGGTTGCACCAACACACGTCAGATCGTCCCGGCCTCAACTGCGTTCACGATCCACGGGATGACTTCGTCGAGCATGGCGTCAAGCGTAGTCGTGGCCTCGAAACCGAGTACCTCCGATGCTTTGTGAACGTCGGGAGAGCGGAGCTGGACGTCATGCTCGAACGGCGGATCGCTTTCATAGCGGAACGGCGTATCTGGCCGCATCTTGCGCCAGATCACTTCGGCCAGCTCCAGCACCGTGGTGGCTTCGGGCGTCGAGAGATTGAAGTCGCCGTTGAGCGCGGCCGGGTGCTCCATACATATGCGGATGCCCCGCGCCAGGTCACCACCGTAGGTGTAGTGCCGAACTTGGGTACCGTCCCCGAGGATGTGCAGCGGGTCTTGGCCTTTGACCACCTTCTGAATCAGGTCCGGAACGACGTGGCTCATCGCGAGTTTGACATTGCCGCTTGGGATTTCATGGCCGCCCAGCGCCCGTTGCTCACCGGTTCCGACACAGTTGAAGGGACGAATGATGGTGTACGGGAGTCCGTACTGCTCGTATGCTCCGTGCGCGAAGTACTCACAGGCCAGCTTCTGAAAGCCGTAAGTGCTGGTCGGGGGCGGGCATTCGGTGATGTGTTTTTCCGGCGTCGGGAAGATGCTCGCATTCTCGAACACCATGGACGAACTGATCACGTTGATCTTCTTCAGCCATCCCTTGCGGTAGGCGTGGATGGCCGTATCAAAGTGGGCCGCCGCGATTCGCTCGTTCTCGGCCAGCAAATCGTAGGCGTACTCGTGGAAATAGGTGATGCCACCGATGCGAGCCGCGCTGGCCACCATCTGCTCGCAACCCTCGACCAGTTCGAACATCAGGTCAACGTCTTTGACGTCGCCCTCGACGAAGTGGTAGTTGGGGTGGTCGTCGTAGCTCTTGGCCACCTTGCCGTATTTGGAGTAGTTGTCGATCCCAACCACTTCGTGCCCGGCACCCAACAACTCTTCGACGACGTACCCGTTGATGAATCCTGCGCTGCCCGTTACTAGTACCTTCACCGGGCCACCGCCGCCGTGCCCAGCGTCGCGAAATTCACTCCGTTGCATGGGTCATCGTCAAGCTCGCTGATGTCCAGACATCCCCAGACGTCCTCCACCACCTTGCCCCGCGGCACGCGAAGACCTCGGTAGGCGGAGTGAGGCACACCTACAACGATGACATCGGACCGGTCCAGCACGGTCTCTAAGGGGTAATAATCCTTACCCTCGAGGAACGGGTCGTGCAACATCACTTCCTTTGCTTCCAGCATCAGCAGGTGCCTGAGTTTAAAGCTGAGTGAGTCGCGGGTGTCGTCGCAGTCAGCCTTGAAGGTCATGCCGAGTATGCCAACGGTCCTGTCGCGCAGATTAACCCGGCGCTTGAGCATATTGACGATGAACTGCGGCTGGCCTTCGTTGATCAGCATGGCCGAATGCCCGAGCATAAAGTTGTTATTGCTGAACGCCGCGAGCTGCATCGTGTCCTTGAGCAGGCATGGGCCGGCGGCAAGTCCGGCTTTCGGAAGGCTGTCGACACGACCGTTCTTGTAGGTCGCCGCATGGTGGACTCGATCGAAATCGAGCCCAGCCTCGCGGCTGAGCAGATAAAACTGGTTGGCCACCGCGAACTGAATGTAGCGGTAGCTATTACAGAAGAGTTTGGCCAGTTCCGCTTCTTGCGGCTCGACCTCGATGATCTCGCTGGCAATGTGCGCGAACAGTTCGCGAACTACGCGAAGCCCCTCGGCGTCGAAACCGCTGATTATCTGAGGAATAATCCGCAACTCGCGGATCGAGTGGCCCTGGGCGATGCGCTCAGGGCAGAACGTGACGTGCACGCCAATGCCACGCTCGGAGAACATGTCGTGAACCCGCTGACTCAGTCCCGGGTAAACGGTGCTTCGCAGAATGAGTGTTTGCCCATCATGGAAGAACGGGCTGATTTCATCGATCACACGAAAGAACGTGTGCGCCTGGGGCGTTAGGTATTCGTCAACCGGCGTGCCAACCACACAGATCACGATGTCGGAGTTGCTGACCACCTGCGCATCGGTGCTTGCGCCGATACGCCCGGTTGGCAACAGCCGCTTGAGAAGGTCCTCGGCTCCGGTTTCGATGAATGGCATTCGACCGGCCATGATGGTCTCCAAGGCCTCGGCATTGGTGTCGAGGATGTCGACGTTGTATCCCTCGTCGGCCAGCACCAACGCCAGCGGTAGCCCGACGTGGCCGGCGCCCCCGACGATACAGATTCGCTCAGACGCTTGAGTTGTCACGCGAACCGCCGCCTCCCCTTCCTGCTCTCGGCCTCGTTAAGGGATTTGACCATAACAAGGCCGGTCGTTGTCCATATAGATGGTGTTGGAGCCTACGAGATCACCGCCAGAGCGTGCGGCATTTCTAGCGAACCAACAAGGCCGGTCCTCCCCGCGGCTCCGTTGACTGCGGTTGCCTTTCGCTACAGCATTCCACGCGTGCCGGGAACTTGTCTTTTGATTGGTGAAGATCAGAATCGCCACGGCGCGGACCACGTTTGATTGCTGAGTTCTGGCCCGCAGCGTCTTGGTAGCGGGTAACTTGGCTGCCCATGGGGCTGGCGGGGGGCTTGAGCGTGCACACCAGCAGTGAGACCACGCGCAGGAAGCTGCGTTATGGTGCGGTGGCGCTGGTCTTTCTGCCCATCGGCCAGGGCCTCATCCAGGTGCTCGGCCCATGGCTGAACAACTACACCCTCGCCTCGCTGCTGGCCGCGGGTTTGGCCACGATTCCCAACTTTTTCGCCAATAGGCACTTCGTCTGGCGGGCAACCTCGGATGGCGATCTCCGCAGGCAGGTGTTGCTGTTCTGGACGATGGTGATGCTCGCCGTTTTGCTAGCCACCGGCTTCACCTACCTCGTCGAGGGCGCCATGGCGGCTCGGCCGGCGCCAGCGCACGGCCTGGCCGTATTCTTCGCCCAGCTGCTCGGCTTCGGTGTCGTATGGGTTGGCCGGTTCCTCATCCTGGACCGATGGCTCTTCAAGTTCGATGAACGCCCCGCCGAACACGCCTTCATGGCCTTCGGCGAGATTCGGGCCTGATCCGGGATAGCTTGCACGCATGGTTTCAACGCGGTCGGAACGCGTCAGGTCCTGGTGTCCCGAGACGACATGGGGCTCCGCACGCTGGCAACGTTGCCTGGCCGCCCTTGTTGCCGTGGTCTTCTTCTGGCCGCAGGTGCCCGTCGAAGCCCCAACCGGGGTCGACCCGTCCTGGCAGGCCGCCGTGGCGTTGGGCCAAACCCGCCATCTCGCCTGGGGGCCGCAGATCGTCTTCACCTATGGACCGCTGGCATTTCTGCAGGACAGCTCCTACTACTCGACCACTCAGGCGGTGCTGTCCACCCTCTACCAGGTAATCGTCGTCGCCGCCCTGTTCCTCGGTATTGCGGCCGTGTTGCGCCAACGCTATCCACCGCTGACGTCGCTCGCGTTCGCCTTCGTGACCACCGGTATCACCGCCATCGCGCTCGGTTCCATGTATCCCGAAATGGTCGTACTTGCGGCCTTTGCCTGGGCCAGCGTTCCCCTGTTGGGCGCCACGAGTCGACCCTCGACCGTGTTTGTCACCTCTACTGTGCTCGGTGCGGTCGCGGGACTTGAACTGCTGGTCAAGTTCAACACCGGCCCCGTCGTCCTGGCGATCGCCCTGGGCATGTCGATGTTGCTGGATTGGAAAGCTATCTGGCGTCACTGCGCCACCGTCGCCGCGTTCGCCGGCGCTGTTCCCATCGGCTGGCTGCTCGCCGGTCAACCACTGCAGAACCTGCCAACGTGGCTCAAACTCAGCTCGGAGATTGTGTCCGGCTATATCGATGCGCAATCCGTACCCATCCCGTTGGATGCCGCCGGTGCGGTTGCTTTGACCCTTGTCTGGATCGTCGCGATTTGCGTCATGTTCCTTCGCGGCGGCCGGCACATCCCACGCAAGTACGTAGTGCTTGTCGGCCTGGTGACTGTGCTGGTGGCGAAGAGCGCGTTCGGACGCTACGACACGATTCACTTCGCCGCGCTGCTCGGATTGATGGTCGTTGCGATGACGATTGGCGGTGTGTTCGAAATACTGCCTCGGGCAGGCAAGTTCGTTGTGGTCGCGGTTGTTGTCATCTTTGTCGCCGGCGTTGTTGCGATCGAGATCCGCCCGCTAGGAGTGATACAGGCGCCGGCACGCGCGCTTGATCGTTTAGCCACCGTCGCTGTGCCGGGTCTGGCGCGCAGCCATATCGAGACGGCCAAGGCGCGTCAACGCCGGCTTTACGACGTCCCGAGCCGCTTTATCAAGACCATCGGGCCCGATCCGGTCCACATTGACCCGGACGAAACCTCCGCGGTGTGGGCCTACGACCTGGCCTGGCGCCCTGCGCCGATCTTCCAGACGTACTCGGTGTACACACCGGCGCTTGACAAACTGAACAGCGACACGCTCTCGGCCGGTCCGCGATTCGTCCTGTCACGGCGCTCCCCCACCTCTCCCGCCACCGGCATCAATCAACGACTGGGCGTGCAGGAGAACCCGCTATATTCGCGCGCGCTGCTGTGCAACTTCCTGCGCAGCGCAGTGCAGGACGACTGGGCGCTGTTCACCCACACCCGACCCCGCTGCGGACCGCTTGACCCGATCTCGCAGGTCGTCGTCCGCGATGGCGACGCTGTCGCGGTGCCCGCACCGAGTGGACCCGACAACGCCGTGCTGGTGGGTATTGATTTGGAACCAACCATCGTCGACCGGCTATTCATGGGATCTCTCGTTCCGCTCACTTCCTTCACGGTGATCCTGGACGGGGTCAGCTACCGCCTCATCGCCGCCAACGCCGCCGAGCCGTTTCTGGTCAGGACACCCAGTTCGGTCCACAGCACCAACCTCGAGATTGCCTCCCGCACAATCGGTATCGACCGCAGCCGGTCCCTGGGTCAGTCCAAGCCGACTGCGCGACTGCGCTTCTATGAGATGCGCGTCAGCCCCTAACACGCGCTCCGTTCGATCGGCGGGAAGTAGCGCAACGCGGTGGGCGCCCCACCCCCTTCGCGGGCCACGGTCGGCTGTCCCCGCGATCGCCTGCCGTGAGACGCGTGTCGGGCGCTGTCCCGCGGGGTTCGCTGGCGCAGGATTGTGCTGCACACCCTCACCCGGGTTGCCACCACCGAACGCAAGGGGACGCGATGAGCAATCACACCTACCGCGTGATCGAAGTTGTCGGATCATCACCCGACGGAATCGACGCGGCGATCCGCAGCGGCCTGGCTCGCGCGGCCCAGACCATGCGCGCCCTGGACTGGTTCGAGGTCGAGTCCGTGCGCGGCCACCTGGTTGACGGCGCCGTCGGCCACTTCCAGGTGACCATGAAGGTGGGTTTCCGCCTCGAGGATTCGTAGGCGTTTCGCTTGCTCAGCCGGCAACGGCTCCCGGCTCCGAGTACGGCGCCCCGATCCCGGTGACTGGCTGGTAACCGCGTTTGCGCGCTTTGGCGGCGGCCTGCCGGATTAAGGCGTAGAGGGCGACAAAACCGGCATGGTCGGTGGCCACCAAAGGGGTCAGCAGCCGGTTGTGCACCAACGCAAACGCCACCCCGGTCGACGGATCATTCCATCCGACGGAACCACCCATTCCGACATGGCCAAATCCGGGCATGATGTTGCCGATGGGCAGACTGTGATAGCCCAGGTGGAAAGCCAGCGGCACAAAGAGATTGCGATCAGGCCGCAACCGTTGTCGCTCGCCGGTGAGGCCGGCCACCAGCTCTCTGGACAGGAATTGGGTGCCCTCGATCTCGCCGCCGTTGGCGATCGCGCCATACATCCGCGCCAGCGCGCGGGCCGTCACCACTCCGTTGGCCGCCGGAATCTCAGCATCGAGTAACGGAGTCTCGCCCTGCACCGCGGCCAGCATGCCCGGAAAGTACATCGAGCGGAATCCGCCGGAGAGCTGGCTGGCAATCTTGTGCACGGCACAGGTCAGAACCGGATTGGCCGCGATGTCCTGCGGCATGATGATGTGCGCAACCCGGGTGGACGAGCCGGCCGGGGGCCGGCCCAGATGAACGCCATCGGTGTCCAGCGGCTCGGCAAGCTCCTCACGAAACAGGACCCGCATGTCTTTGCCGGTCACCGCCCGGGCCAGCCCCGACATCAGCCAGCCGAAGGTCAGCGCGTGATATGCCGACTTGCCCAGCAAACGCCCGGGAGCCGCCGCCGCCAGCCGCTCTTCCATCACGACGTGGTCCAACAAGTCCGCCTGAGTGGCGCCGCGCAGACCCGACAGGCCGGCCGTGTGGCGCATCACTGCACGGACCGTCAGGTCTTGCTTCCCGTTGGCAGCGAACTCCGGCCAATATTCGGCAACCGGCGCCTCATAGTCGATCAGCCCGCGGTCAGCCAGCCGGTGGATCACCGTGGCCGCCATGCCCTTGGTCGCCGAGAACACCATCGGAGCGGTGTCCGCTGACCACGGCTCGTGGCCCTCGCGGTCTGACCACCCTTTCCACACGTCGACGACCGGTTCGCCGTCGAGATACACCGCCAGCGCTCCTCCGCCGAACCGGCGGCCGGGAAACATGCTGGAAAACATCCGAACGACGCATCCAAAGTGGGAGTCCGCAGCCCCGGACACACGATGACCTGCGTCACGGTCATCGTGAGAACGAACGACGCGGCGATTGACTCCAATGTCTACCGTCACATCTTCGAATTTACTTGGCTTTCATAGAGCCCAGTGTCAAACCGGAAGTAATTTACCGTTCCGTTAGGACGATGCGATATTCAGTATTTCCTGGGCGGCCAGAGCGGGGGTCAATTTGCCGTCGCGGACCCGACGTTCCACCTCGGATCGGACCTTACGCACCTCCGGATTGGACAGCACGCGGTCCAGCACCGTGTCGCGGACCAGTTGCCACGTCCAGTCGACTTGCTGGTCGCGGCGACGAGCTTCGAATTCGCCCGCCTCGGTGAGCACCTGGCAGTGCCGCTCAACGGTGTCCCACAGCTGCGTCAAGCCTTCGCCTTCCAACGCACTCATGGTGAGAACCGGTGGTCGCCACAGTGTTTCGCGCGGGTAGATCAATCTGATCGCCGCGGACAGCTCCCGTGCAGCCAAGCGGGCATCACGCAGATGGTCTCCGTCGGCCTTGTTCACCACCACAATATCGGCCAGCTCCAGCACACCCTTTTTGATGCCCTGCAACTGGTCACCGCTGCGCGCCAAGGTCAGCAGAACGAAGGTGTCCACCATGTTGGCCACCGCGACTTCGGACTGGCCGACGCCGACGGTCTCGATCAAGATCACATCGAAACCTGCGGCTTCCATTAGGACCACCGTTTCTCGGGTGGCCTTGGCCACCCCGCCCAACGTGCCCGAGGTCGGCGACGGCCGGATGTAGGCGTCGGGGTGCATCGCCAACCGCGCCATCCGCGTCTTGTCTCCAAGAATCGATCCGCCGGTTCGCGTTGAGGAGGGGTCGACGGCCAAGACCGCAACCTTGTGCCCCTGCCCGATCAGGTGCATACCGAGGGCCTCAATGGTGGTTGACTTCCCCACCCCTGGCACCCCTGTGATGCCCACCCGGTGAGCGTTCCCGGAATCGGGCAGCAGGGCCAGCAGCAGCTGTTGCGCCTGCTCACGATGGTCTGCGCGGGTCGACTCCAGCAGGGTAATTGCCCGTGGCAGCGCGGCGCGATCACACTTGCGCACGGCCGCCGCCAGCTGCTCCGTGCTCACGTTGCCAGCCTCATTCGGGGCGCCGAGCGTAACGTTAGGGCGAGAAAAGTCGCGGGCGAATTTGGCCATTGCGTCACGCCCGTGGAAAACCTATTGCCGGCCACTAATTCAGCGTGTATCCCAGCCGTTCGGCCAGCTTGTGCAGCAAGCCGATGGCGGCGTCGGCGATCACCGTCCCGGGCGGATATATCGCGGTAGCGCCGGCCGCGTACAACTCGTCGAAATCATCTGGCGGAATGACCCCGCCGACCACGATCATGATGTCGGGCCGGCCCACATTGACCAGCGCGTCGCGCAGCGCCGGCACCAGCGTCAGGTGCCCGGCGGCCAACGACGAGACGCCGACGACGTGTACGTCGTTGTCCGCGGCCTCGCGGGCCACCTCATCGGGCGTGGAAAACAGAGACCCGACGTCGACGTCGAAGCCGATGTCGGCAAACGCCGTGGCAATCACCTTCTGACCACGGTCGTGACCGTCCTGGCCCATCTTGGCCACCAGGATGCGGGGACGGCGGCCGTCAGCCTCGGCAAATTTCTCGACGAGTTCGGTTGCCTTGGACAGCGGGGTGATGTTGCCGCCTCCTTCAACTTCATCACGGTAGACGCCGGCGATGGTACGGATTTCTGCCCGATGGCGCCCATACACCCGCTCCAGGGCGTCGGAGATCTCCCCGACGGTCGCCTTCGCTCGGGCCGCGTCGATCGCCAACGCCAGCAAGTTGTTGCCCAATCCGTCCGGTCCGGCGCGGCCGTGCGCGGCAGCGGCACGGGTCAGTTCCGCCAGCGCGGCCGCGGCCGCCGCCTGGTCCCGATCGGCCCGCAATTCCTGCAGCTTGGCCAACTGTTCGGCGCGCACCCGGCTGTTTTCAACCTTGAGCACCTCGATCTGCTGGTCCTCGTCGACCTGGTACTTGTTGACCCCAACCACCGGCTGCTGGCCGGAATCGATGCGCGCTTGAGTGCGCGCGGCCGCTTCCTCGATGCGTAGCTTGGGAATGCCGTCGCTGATGGCCTGCGCCATGCCCCCGTGCTCAGCGACCTCCTCGATGTGGGCACGCGCCCGCTGCGCTAACCGATGCGTCAGCCACTCGACGTAGTAAGAGCCCGCCCAGGGGTCAATCGGCCTGGTGGTGCCGGATTCCTGCTGCAACAGCAATTGGGTGTTACGGGCGATCCGAGCAGAAAAATCGGTGGGCAACGCCAACGCCTCGTCGAGCGCGTTGGTATGCAGCGACTGCGTGTGACCCTGAGTGGCGGCCATCGCCTCGATGCAGGTGCGGGCGACGTTGTTGAACGCATCCTGCGCCGTGAGCGACCAGCCCGAGGTCTGCGAATGGGTGCGGAGTGACAGCGATTTGGAGTTTTTCGGCTCGAATTTGGCCACCAGCTCGCTCCACAGCAGCCGACCCGCGCGAAGCTTGGCAACCTCCATAAAGAAATTCATTCCGATGCCCCAGAAGAAGGACAACCGGGGCGCGAATTTATCGATGTCCAGACCGGCATTCAGGCCCGCCTTGATGTAGTCGACACCGTCGGCAAGGGTGTATGCCAGCTCCAAATCCGCTGTGGCGCCGGCCTCCTGGATATGGTAGCCGGAAATCGAGATGGAGTTGAACTTCGGCATCTTGGCGCTGGTGTAGGCGAAAATGTCGGAGATGATCCGCATGGACGGCTTGGGCGGATAGATGTAGGTGTTGCGGACCATGAACTCCTTGAGGATGTCGTTCTGGATGGTGCCCGCCAGTTTCTCCGGCGGCACACCCTGCTCCTCGGCCGCGACCACATACAACGCCAGGATCGGCAGCACGGCACCGTTCATCGTCATCGACACCGATACCGACGACAGGTCGATGCCATCGAACAACTGTCGCATGTCGAGGATGGAATCGATTGCCACGCCGGCCATTCCGACATCACCTTGAACTCGGGGGTGGTCGGAGTCATAGCCTCGGTGGGTGGCCAGGTCGAAGGCCACCGACAATCCCTTCTGGCCCGCGGCCAGATTCCGGCGGTAGAACGCGTTGGAATCGGCGGCGGTGGAGAAACCGGCATACTGCCGAATGGTCCAGGGCTGGTTGACATACATCGTCGGGTAGGGGCCGCGAACAAAGGGCGGCTCGCCCGGGAAACTGTCCAACGGATAGCCGTCTGCCTCGGCGGCCCGCCGGTCGGCGGCGATATAAACCGGTTTGACGTCAATGCCTTCCGGGGTGTGCCAGTGCAACTGATCGGGCGTGTGCCCATGTGTTGCTGCGGCCGCTGCCACGTACTCTTCGACAGCGCCTTCGGTAACGGCCTGTACGGCTCGCTCACTATGGAGCGGTATGTCGGCGAAACTGCCAATTGCAGGTGCAGTGGTGGTCATCGTCACTACGCTCCCAACCGGGTAAGCAGATTCGAAAGGGCTTGGACTGCATTAATTTTGGCGGTCAGGAACTCGTCGGGCCGCTGCGCGTCATCGGCCACGTCCGCCAAAGCCGTTTCCGGTCCGGCCAGGTAGACCCGGTCAATGCCGGCGTCTCTCGCCGCCCGTATCACGTCGGCGGCCTCGTCCTGGTATCGCTTGTCGGTACCGCAGATAACCGCAACCGTCGGCGATCCCGCCCCACAGACCACCTTCCTGATACCGGCGGCGTCGACCGTTCCCGGGTTGAGGGCCTCGATGCCGCCCGATGCTAATAAGTTGGTCGCGAACGTCGCCCGGATATTGTGCTCGGCCAGCGGGCCCAGCGGCAGCAGCAGCGCCTGCGGCCTTGTCCCCTTGCGGCCCAGGTAGTCATCCGACCGGTCGCGCAGAGCTTCGAATTCAGCCGCATAGCGCAGCAACTTTCCCGCTCCAACGGGCGAAAAAGACGTATCACTGCAGGGCAGAACAGGTTCGCTGAGGTCGGGAAATTCGTTGACGCCTGTGATCGCGATGCGCCGATGCGCAATGTCGTCGGTGCGGCGCGCCGCAAGATCGGCGATGCGGCCGGCCAGATAGTCATGGGCGTCGACGAACCCGCCGTGCGCCTCGATCGACTGGAAATGCTGCCAGGCCTGCTGGGCCAGCTGTTCGGTGAGGTGTTCGACAAACCACGCCCCGCCGCCCGGGTCCAGGACCCGGCCGACATGGGACTCTTCCAACAGGAGCAGTTGGGTGTTGCGGGCGATCCGGCGAGCGAAACCGGTCGGCGAGTTGGGAAAGCCGCCTGGGATCGCCACGTCGAAGGGGTACACCAAGACGGTGTCCGCGCCGCCCACCCCGGCGCCGAAGCCGGCCAGCGTGCACCGCAACATATTCACCCAGGGGTCGCGCTGGGTCATCATCGGCAGCGACGTCTCGGCGTGCAACATGGCTGCGCCGCCATCCGGATCCCCGGCCACCTCGGCGACTCGGGCCCACAGCAGACGGGCGGCCCGCATCTTGGACAGCGTCATGAACTGGTCGTCGTCCGCGGCCAAGCGAAGGCTGATCTGGCGCAATGCATCGCCGACCGGGAGCCCGGATTTGGTGAGCAAACGAAGATAGGCGACCGCGGCGGCGATGGTTCCGGCCAGCTCCCAGGCCGCGGTGGCCCCGAGATTGTGAAACGCGGGTCCGTCGACGGTAATCGCTCGCACGCGTCGATAGCTGGCCACCCGTCCCGCAACCGCGACGACCTCTTTGATCGCCGGGGCGGGACGTTCGCTGAGCGTCGCGGTTAAGGGGTCGGCGCCCAGATCGATCGACACGGTGCCGCGCTGGGCGGTATCCAGCCGGGCCAGCAGCTCCAGCATCACCTCGCAGGCCGCCGAGTAGTCCGCGCCCGCGTCGAGGATTACCGGCGCCAGGTTCAGGTACACACCCGCGAGCAACGCTTTGAGCTGGTCGGGCGCCACGCCGGCATCCCCCACCCTGACCAGCAGCGCGCTGACACCGTCGCCGAGCGCGGCCAGCAACGCATCGTTGGCGTCACGGACGGACGTGCCCTGGGCCGGAAACGCCTCGACAACCTTCCAGCCCGACTTGACGTCGCGGGCCGCATCGCCACCGCGTACGTAGGGCCAGTGGCCCGGCAGCGGCGGCTCCGGCAGCTCGTCGAACACGCTGTAGAGCGCCCGGATGGCAAATCCGTCGTAGGTTGCGGCGTCCAACGCCTGCTCGGGATGATCGCCGAGCTCGGCCGGGTCACCGCGGGTGGTCTTGGAAAGCACACCGGCCACCGCGCTGCGCCAACGCTCGCGAACCTGTTCTAGGTCGGCGAGCCCGGGTACATCAATGGACACCGACTGCTCCTATTTACGCAGCAATTGCCAACATTGTTTCCAGTTGCTTGGGGACTGCTACTTAACTAATCAGGCTAATTGATCAGGGTGGGCGCATAGGCCTCCAGGTGCCCCAATAGATCCCTGAGTGTGATAAGAAACGCCAGCGGAGGGAAACGAGATATTCACCTTCGACCCGTACCCTTGGAAGGCGTGACGGCCCAGGCCACCTGCAAAACCAGCGATACGGTGCGCGGTATCGCGACCGCGCTGGTGGCGGCTGCGCGTCAGATATCGCTGCAGCGGATGGTGCTCACCGTGGCGGGAATCACAGTATTGGTCGTGGTCGCCCTGCTGGTGCAACTGCCCACCGCGGTGCAGATGCGGGAATGGGCGTCGTCGGTCGGCCCGTGGTTTCCCTTGGTATTCCTGTTGGTGCACGTCGCCATCACGGTGCCGCCGTTCCCCCGCACTGCGTTCACCGTGGCTGCCGGGATGCTATTCGGGCCGGTACTCGGCATAGTGCTAGCGGTGACCGCCAGCACCGCGAGCGCGGTGTTGGCGCTGCTGCTGGTCCGCGCAACCGGGTGGCGGCTCAACCGCCTGGTGCATCATCGCGCAGTCGATCGGCTGGACGAGCGCTTGCGTGATCGCTGCTGGCCCACCATCTTGTCGTTGCGCCTGATTCCCGCCGTACCGTTCGCCGCACTCAACTATGGCGCTGGCGCTTCAACGGTGCGGGTGACTCCCTACGCGCTGTCCACGCTGGCGGGTCTGCTGCCGGGTACCGCCGCGGTGGTGATCCTGGGCGATGCGCTCGCCACTAACGGCGATCCGCTGCTGGTCCTGATATCGGTGTGCACCGCCGCGCTGGGGATGACGGGCCTGATCTTCGAAGTCCGCCACTACCGACGGCAACATCACCGGGATGCGCCGCAGCTCGACGACCCGCCGGTGCGTGAGCCGGCGATTACCTGCTGACCGGGGTTGCCGCCCGGAGCAACGGTTGAGCGCGCTCCCGGTTGGCTGAAAAGATCTCTCAAATGGTGAGGGTTAGCGCCCGCGAACTTTCGAATGTGGCGCTGCAGCAGTCCCCGGCTCGCACCGCACTACTGGTGGTCGGGGCGCTGCTGTGTCTGGCCGTGGCGGCCGGCCCATTCTTGGCCAATCGCATCCAACGGAATCGTGACCGGCGTGCACAGGTCTTCCCTGGCACCGATGTGCCCTACTCGGCGCCGGAACGTCGACGAACCGACGGCGTGAGACTTTCGATCGTGGCGCTGGTCTGCGCCGTCGCATTCGTGGCTTTCATCTGGACGCCGGGTCGGACCGCGACCACGCTGCGGCCCCCGATCCCGTTGCCGAGTACCGATGCCATCGGTCCCGGCGCCGGGATCGCGGTCAGCTATGCCGACGGTTCCGGGGGAATGGGCTGTACAGCCGGGTTTTTGGTGCGCACCAGCACCGGCAAGACCGGTGTGCTCACCGCCGGTCACTGCAACAAGCCGGGGGAAGCGAGCAAGGTAAGCATCAACTACACCGGAACCAGCCCGTACGTGATAGTGGGCACGTTCAACCAGACCATCAGCGAGGGACTTCGCGGCGAAGCTCACGACATCGGCCTGATCGTGCTCGATTCCGGCAACGTTCCACGAACCTCGGCCATTGCCGCGTCGCTACCGGTCACCGGGGTGGCAGATAACCTGCGGATAGGCCAGCAGCTCTGCAAGTTCGGCATGCGTACCGGCAGGGCCGAATGCGGGCAGATCACCGACGTCACCGACAGCAAGGTCGAGTTCCTAGCGGCCAGTCAGTGCGGCGATTCCGGAGGTCCGGTATACGCCATCCAAAACGATGGCAGCGCAATCGCAGTGGGTATCCACATCCGCGCCGGGCGGCCCAACGACCCCAACCCCGGGTGCTCGATCCCGGCAACCTTTTCCATCGCCGAGCTGGTACGGCCATGGCTGGACAAATGGAATCTGACCCCGCTTACCGGGCCGAACTGAGGCACCCGCCGACGGTGAGCCCGGCGCACTCAGGTGCCTGGTCAGATCGCCACGTCGGCGATCCGCAGGTCGGGGTTAGCCACCACCTGATCAATGATGGCGAAGAACGCGGTCACCAGTGTGTCCACCGTCGCCGCGTCGAATATGTCGACGGCGTACTCGATCTTTCCGTACAACGGATCGGCGTCCTCCATCAACAACGTGAAGTCATACGTACTGACGGCTCGGTTGAGCGGGCGAGGCTGCAAAGTTGCCCCGGCGAACTCGGTCGACTTCACCGGCGGTCTGAAATTGTATTGTGCCCGGTAAAGCGGCTCCCTGACCAGGTTCGGCCAGTTCGGCTTTCCGTGCTGATCCAGATGCCGATTCTCTTGTTCGAGATATAGCGGCAACGGCAATGACTGACGAGCCAACGCCTGCAGCACGCCTTCGCGGACCCTGGTCAGGACGTCACGGAACGCCGGAGAATCGGCCATGTTGGTGCGCACCACCGTGTAGTTCGAGAAGTAGCCGATCAGTTGCTGGGTTTGCTGGTGCTGACGGTTCACCATAGGGACACCAACCGCGACGTCGTCAATGCCCGCGGTACGCGCCAGCAGCACCTGTAAGCAAGCAAGCATCGTCATGAACAACGACGCACCTTCGCGCCGCGAGAAATCGCGTAGCCCGGTGGACTGCGCCGGCGTGAACGCGAAGTGCGTGTGGGCACAGCGGAAGTCGCGCTCGGCGGGTGGCTCACGGTCCCAAGGAAGATTGGCGGGCGGCAGATCGGCGAGCAGATTCCGGCAGAACTCGGCGTCGCTGCGCCACTCACCCCGTTTCAGCCAACCCGCTTGCCACCGCGCGAAGTCTCGGTATTGCACCGGCAACGACGGCAACTGGGCTCTGCGGCCCGCGATCGTGGCCCCATACAACGCGGCCAGCTCGGACAGCACGATATCCAGTGACCAGCCATCGGCGATCAGGTGATGGGCCACGATCGCCAGCACAGTGGCATTGTCTGCAATCCGGTACAAGCCCAACCGCACCAGCGGCCCGCTGGTGAGATCGAACGGGTTGCGCAGCAACCCCTGCGCATGATCTAAGGCGGCTCGCTCCGCAGTGCCGGCCCCCCGGTCGCGCAGGTCAATGATCACCAGATCAAAATGCGGCGCCGGACCGATTCGCTGCATCGGATTCTGCGGCGTCGGATCGATCCTGGTTCGCAGCGTCTCGTGCCGCATGGACATCTCCTGGGCGCAGAGCCGGAACACCTCGACGTCAACCGGCGCATCCAGGCGCGCGCAGAAACCGATGTTGTATAGCTGCAAGTCCGGTGTCTCACGCTGCCTGTCGAACAAGAATTGTTGTTCGTAAGAACACTCGGCCAGCGCGGACGGTGCCCCCGCAATCAGTTGAGCTGGACCGGTCGGCCGGAGGCTGCCATTGCGCCAGCGGGCAAGCAACGCCGCTTTGGCCGGGGACAGGGTCGGCTCCTCAGCTGCCATCCGCCCTCCACGCCAGCCGGAAGCCAACGTGCCTGACAATGCAAACACGGCGGGCTTGGTGTGCACTCCGCAGCCCGAGCACGGGCCGGTGCGGCTTTCGAAACTCCCACGGCAAGCTCATAATTCGGTCTATGGTATCGCTCCCGACCGCCGCTATTCCTCCCAGCCGGCAAGGGCCGCCGCCTCATCGTCGGTCATGTTCGCCAGCAGGCTGAGCATCTCCTGTTCGGCGAGCTCGGCAAGACCTGCGACGGTCAGCGCTCGAAACGCCCGCTCCGGCTCGATCCGGACGCCGAGCATGCGGTTGATCTCGATCAGGATTTGGTTGGCAAACACCGAGTCGCCACCGAGTTCGAAGAATCCGTCGAACACGCTCAGCCTGTCGACGCCCAGCGCGGTCGCCCAAATCGTGGCGATCCGCTGCTCGAGTTCATTGCGCGGAGCCACATACTCCCCGATATCGGGCCGCGACCTCAGACCGGCACCCACAGCCGTTACGGCCGTGGTGGCGTCGCACTGCGGCAAGCTCGGCTGCGCACCGTGCGCCTGCAGGCTCAGCCCACCGACGAGCAGAATCGGCACGCCGTTGGTATCGAAAAGTGTTAAGTCACATACAATTTCGTCAGCGTCACCGTTCCGCAGCGCAACGGTGACGTCGACCTCACCCAGCAACCGCGCGCTGGGTGCATGGCGGACGAACTCGGCGCTCACCGGGAGGAACGGGCGCGGTCCATGGTTGGTAGGCGGCATCCCCGCCGCGGCAGCGACCACGTGGAAGGCGGAGTCCAGCAGTCGGGTGAAATCGCCGTTGTCCACGCTGATGCGCGCTACGGCCTCGTCCGCGCGCCGCCAGACCTGGCGCACGCCGCGCAGCTCGGGTGCATAGTCGGAGCCGTGCCGGGCGAGCATCTGGTACACCTGCCGCGGCGACAATTGCTCGTCGCACCGGCTTCTTGCCCCGGCCGCACGATCGGAGACCGGAGCCAGGGCGGCATCCACCGGTGGCCGAAGCGACGCGCTGGCCTGCAGCCGCCAGCTGCAGTCACGGCGGGCGTGCATGGTGACTGCGAACTCACCCAGATCACCGGGAACCACGGTCCACTGCACAGCAATCGGCTCCACACCGAGCAGCAGCGGTTCATAGATGACGACATCGACGACGTCGGCGTCGGGTATGCCAATGACCGTGGCGAGCACGACCACACCTTCGATCACCGCGCTGGCCGGCAACACCGCCGCGCCGGCGACACGGTAGCCGCCGAGGTGGGGCAATGAATCCAGGCTCAGCCAAACCTCCCAAACGCGCCGACCGTCGCTGTTGGACAAATCAATTTCGGCGCCGACCAACGGACCCGCCGACCGACCGGTCCCAACAGTGACGGGGGGAGGACGCAACCAGTGCCGCGCCGGATCGAACGGGTACCGCGGGGCCTGGACCACCCGGGCCCGGGGTGGACTGACCCGAAATCTCCCGGGCTCGACGACGGGTGTCGACTTGTGCCGCCAGCGGATATTGCAGCCTCGCGAGTACAGATCCGCGACCGTCTCATACGTCGACCTCAACTCATCATCGTGGCGAACCCGCTTGGCCGGCAACACCACCGGGCCCTGATGGTCGAGCGACTGGACGGTACGGCGAATCGCGGCATGCAGCACGGGGCGCGCGCCAACCTCGAGCACCGTGTCCGCGCCCAGCTCGACTGCGATGTGCAGGGCCGCGGCGAACCGCACGGTATGCCGGAGGTTGTGGCCCCAATAGGTCGCATCTAGCGATCGACCGTCCTGTACCGCTCCCCCGGTGCCGGAGACGAATGGCACCGCACCTTCGCGCGACTCGAGTCCGCTCAGCACCGCCACGAGTTGCTCGGCTGCGGGTTGGACCAGCGAGCTATGGAAGGGGTAGTGGCCATTCAGCCAGCGGACGAACGTGCCCCGCGTGCTCACCGTCTTGGCGATCTCTTCTAGCCGATCAGCCGCGCCGGAGAGCACAGTTGTATCGGGGCTGTTTATCGCAGCCACATCCACGCCGTGGCGCTCCGCCAAAGCGGCCGTGTCGGCCTCGGGTAAGCCGATGGCGAGCATACGTCCATGACCATGCAATGGCGCCGTCAGCCGACCGCGCTCGTAGGACAGGCGCATGGCGGTCGGAATGTCGAGTATGCCGGCTGCCTCGGCCGCGGCGATCTCGCCGACACCGTGGCCTAGGACCGCGCCAGGTTGCACTCCCATCGACCGCCACAGCGCATTGAGTGCGATTTGGGTCGCACACAGCGCGGGCTGGACAAACGCGGTGTCGGCAAACAATCGAGGATCGGTGGTGGCGGCGAGTTCCCGTAGCGACCAGTCAGCGCATTCGGCCAGCGCCTCGTCGCAGCGCGCCAGCACCGATGCGACCAGCGACTCCTCAGCGGCGAGACCTCGCAGCAGGTCAACCGACTGGGCTTCGTGTCCGGCGAATACGAACAAGGGTTTCGGTGCGCCGTTCAGGGTTTGGATTCGGGCGCCGCCGTTGCGCAATGCGGTGGCCAATTCCTGAGAGCTGGACCCCGCGACGGCCAGCCGCAGGGGGTGGTGGGTGCGCCGCAATGCCGCAACGCGGACCAGCTCAACCATGCCGCCTTCGCCGGCGCCGTCCAGGGCGTCTGCCCATTCCGCTCGTGTCGCGGCGAGCGCGGCCTGGGTGCAGGCCGAGACCGGTAACACTGCATAACGTGTCGGCGCGGTCGCGGTCGTAGGCTCTTGGCCGGTTATGGCTTTGACGGATTCGAGCACCACGTGCGCGTCGGTTCCGCCGAATCCGAAGGCACTCACGCCCGCCAGTGCTACCCCATCGCTCGGAAGTTGAACGTTTTCGGCGGCCACCCGCAAGCCGAGTTTCTCGAACGGAATTGTCGGATTGGGCTCGGTGTAGTTGATGTTGGACGGCACGACGCCGGTATGTAGCACCAACGCGGCCTTGATCAGACCCGCGATGCCGGCAGCCGATTCGAGATGCCCGATGTTGCTCTTCACCGATCCGATCAGGCAAGGCTGCTCAGCATCGCGCCCGCTACCGGTCCCGATCACCGAGCCAAGCGCGGTGGCCTCGATTCGATCTCCGAGCGGAGTGCCGATGCCGTGGCACTCGATGTAACCGACATCTTTGGGTGAAACGCCTGCGTCGGCGTACGCGGCCGACAACACGGCACGTTGCGCAAGTGGGTTCGGCGCGGTGAGACCGTTGGTAAGGCCATCCTGACCCACTGCGCTGCCGCGGATGACCGCATAGATCCGGTCCTTGTCCCGCCGAGCCTTGTCGAGCGGTTTGAGCACCAGCACGCCGCAGCCCTCAGCCCGCACGTATCCATTGGCACGGGCGTCGAATGGCTTGCACCGGCCGTCCGGAGCCAACATTCCAGCCGCAACCAGCCCCCGCGAAATCTGGGGTGTCAACAGCAGATTGACCGCACCGACCAATGCCTGCTCGCAGTCACCCGCGCGGATCGCGCGGGCCGCCAGGTGCGTGGCGACCAGGGCCGACGAGCACGCGGTGTCCACCGTCATGCTCGGCCCGCGCAGGTCGTAGAAGTAGGACAACCGGTTGGCAAGTAGTGCCAACGCACAGCCGGTGTTGGTCAACGCGTGCCCATTGACGCTGGCGGCCAGCTGAGTCATTCCGTAGTCACTGAACGACGCGCCCACGAATACCCCGACCGGATTGGCCTTCAGCCTGTCCGGGACTACTCCGGCATCCTCCAGCGCGTGCCAGCTGACCTCGAGCAGCAACCGCTGCTGCGGGTCCATGCGGGCGGCTTCGGCCGCCGAGACCCGGAAGAAGTGGTTATCGAACAGGTCGACGCCGTCGACGAAGCCGCCGGACAGCCCAGTTGACTCGTCGGCAGGCCAGCGATCTTGCGGCACAGCGGAAATCGCGTCGGCACCGTCTAGGAGGCGTTGCCAAAACATGTCGGTACTCGGCGCGCCGGGCATCCGACACGCCATCCCGGTGATGGCTATTGCTTCGTGTGTTGACCTGGACGAGACCGCCGTCGTCTTGCGCCTACCGGGACCGGAAGATGAGGCGGTCAGACCGTCGACCAACGTTGCCACACAGGGGTATTCGAACAACGCAAGTGGATCGATCTTCATCCCGAGCCGGTTCGCCAACTCACCGGCCACGGCAGCGGCAGCGACCGAGCCCAGCCCATAGGAACTGAACGGCTCGAACTCATCGATATCCGTTGGCATCATGTTCGTGTGCTCGGCGAGCACTTCGAGCACGAGCGAACGGATTGCCGCCTTGTCGGACATCACTCGTAGGTTCTTGTTGCCAGCTGAGCCACCACCGGTAGCGACCCGTCCAGGAAGGCAGTGCGAATCGCTGCCCGGCGAAGCTTGCCGCTAGTGGTCTTGGGCAGGCTCCGAGCCGGGGTCAACACGACGGCAGCGGGGTCGATCTGGTGTGCTTCCAGCACCGCCTTACGTGCCGCCTTGACAAGCAGGTCCAGCTCGCTGCGATCCTCCTCGGCGGTTTCCTGCACAATCGCAATGCTTTCGGCCTCGTCCACCACGATTCCGAACGCGGCTCCGCAACCAGGGCGCAGTCGGGTGTCGGCGCGTTGCACAGCGAGCTCGATATCCTGCGGATAGATGTTGCGTCCGGCGATGATGATGATGTCTTTGATCCGGCCCGTCACGTACAGCTCGTCGCCAAGTTTGAAGCCGAGGTCGCCGGTGCGCAGAAAGCCATCGTCTCGAGCGGGCAACCGTGCACCGAAGGTCGTCTCGGTCAGCTCGGGCCGACGCCAGTAACCGTGCGCGACGCTTGGTCCGCTGACCCAGATTTCGCCCACCTGCCCGGAGGGAAGCTCCTGCCCGGACGCTTGGTCAACCACCGCTACCGTGCTGTCGGTCGGTGCGCGCCCGGACGACACCACTTGAACCGCCTGGGGTTGTCCCTCGTCGACCACGACGGCGATGCCGTGCGCCAGCTTCTCCCTGTCGATCCAGGTGGTGCGCGGACCGAGCTCGCGCACCGCCCCGGTGACCAGCAACGAGGCCTCGGCCAGGCCGTAGCAGGGTGAGAATGTCCCACGACGAAATCCATGCTCGGCAAAGCGTTGCGTGAACCGTCGTGCGGTATCCGCCATGACCGGCTCTGCCCCGCAGAACGCCACCTGCCAGGACGACAAGTCGAGTCCCACTTTTTGCTCATCACTGACCCTGCGCAGGCACAGCTCGAAGCCAAAGTTCGGGCTGGACGAGTGGGTTGCGGAAACCCGGTCAATGGCTCGCAGCCAGCGCACCGGCTTTTGCAAGAAGTGCATCGGCGACATGAGGTATCCGCACCCGCCGCGGTAGATGGGCGCGAACAGGCTCCCGCTCAGGCCCATGTCGTGATACGGCGGCAGCCAATTCATGGCTACCGGGCCTTCTGGGATGCCAAACGTTTGTCTGATCGCAACCTGGTTGGCCAAGAAGTTCGCGTGTGTCAGCACCACGCCCTTGGGCGCCGCGGTCGAACCCGAGGTGTACTGGATCAATGCCGCGGCGTTGCTGGGAATCTGCGGATCCGTCCAGTCGGCGGGGTCGGCATCGAGGCAATCCTCGTCGTCGGTGGCCAACCAGGGCACCGCTCGCCTACTGACCGCTGGATCCAGCACCATTGTCTGCATCGATTTGAGCAGCGCGGTGGTCAACACCGCCTCGGCCGAACAGTCCTGCACCACGTCCGCCAGCCGTGCCCCATATGCCTCTGGTGCAGCGGGATTGGGTGGGTAGATCGGCACCGGGATGAGACCGGCATACAGGGTGCCGAAAAGGCCTGCAACGAAATTGAGATCCGGTGGGCACATCAACACCACCCGACCACCGGGAGCGATCCGGTCGGACAGCACAACGGCAATTTGACGCGCCCGGCTGTCAAGTTCGCCGTAGCTAAGCGTGATCAGGTCATCCTCGCCGTCCGCCAAATACCCGAACGCGACCTGATCGCTCTGGCTGTCCACCTGGTCCGACAGCATCCGTGCCAGATTTTGGGGAGATCTACCCATCGTGGTTTCCTCCGCCGATGCGCCGGCGCCCCCCGCCGGGCGCGACCGCGGCCACCCGTTCGGTGCGGTCGAACAATTGCAATTGAGCCAGCACCCGCTGACACCGCCCTGATTCCGCTGCTCTTTGCGGTGTACGACGGGTGGATCGCACAACGCAGGCCGGTATTACTTCGCGAGTCCCCGACATGTGTGATTCGCGCATATGTTTGGGTCCGCATTTGCCGCCGGTCAACGACGCCAGTTGGTTAAGGCTCCTTACCAGAATGGTCTTCCGATTTGTCGGTACCACTGCCGCCGCAGGACGGCGTCGGGCGGCCGGGTTCACCGTCTCACGGACGATTCGAAATTCGCCTGGCGGTGAATACCGGGAATGCACCCGTACAGGTGCCGCGTCGCGCGCCGCCATTAAAGAGCGGGGGCCGTGGTGCCGAGATGAGGCGTGCCGGCCGTAATCTTCGTGGTTTCCAACACCGGGTAACGCAGCTTGCCTTGATTCGCGAAAAAGTTGACACCGCGGCCCTCGTGTTCCGCCCGAGAACTGACGCCTGCTTGCAAGATTCGCCTCCTCGCCACCGCACCGCCTTCAGCCTTGGCAGCCTAGCGCGTAGCTTATGTCAGTTGGCCGGTTTTGAACATTTCGTATGTGGCCTCTTTAATCGCGACTTGCGATAACATGCAGCGGGCGGGCGTGCGGAGCTGGTCTGCACGGGGCGAGGCCATCCGTGGGCCGAAACCGACGTGCTACACGTCCGCAAAATTGCGGTCATGTGGTGGTCATCTGATGGAAACCAGAGTAGAGGGATAAATGAGTAACGAACTCTTCCTTCTTGTATTGGCATCGCTCTTTGCCGCGCTCTTCACCTGGGCCTTCCGCGCATTACCGAAAGAGCAGTGGCAGATCCTCGCTGCCGTGCCCTTGACAAAAGGCGGTAATGGTGAATGGCATGGACTAAATCTCACTTATTACGGCTTCTTCCAGGCCACCTCGAACTCGCTGGCGGTGGCGATGGCATTCATACTGTTTGGCGCCATCGGCGTTACCACAAACGCCATCTTCGCCCTGACCGTACTCCTTTTCGCAGTGTGCTGGACGGCGTCGAAGCTGATCGTGTGGTTGATCGAGCGGAGGCAACATCTCTTCACAGTCGGTGGGGCGGTATTCGCTGGTACGCTTGCGCTGCCGTGGCTAATCGGCCTGCTAAATCATTCATCGGGCGATGCACTCGGTGGCACGATCCCGGTAATCCCGGCGCTCGCGGTCGTATCGGTTGCGTATGCATATGGCGAAGGATTGGGCCGGCTGGCTTGCATCAGCTTTGGGTGTTGTTACGGCAAAAGCCTGCAGGAGCTTTCCCCTCGCTTACGTAGGCTGCTTTCATCATTCAGCTTCACCTTTACGGGAGCGATGAAAAAGGCCGCGTATGAAGGGCGCTTGGAGGGGATACGCATCGCACCGGTGCAGGCGATGACCTCTGTGGTCTTTATTTCAATCGCGCTCGTAGGCACGTATCTGTTTCTGCAATCTTGGTTCATTGGAGCATTGTTGACAACAATGATAATGACACAACTCTGGCGGATATTCTCGGAAACCTTGCGCACCCGATCGAACCGTACCTTGCGCAGGTTTTCCCCCTATCAGATGATGGCGATTATCACCGTTGCCTACATCACGATAATTGCGGTCATGTTTTCCGTAGAACAAACGGAAAGCACCGAAATCTCAGCGGGTCTAGCGACATTTTGGAATCCGTTAGTATTGCTCTTCTGTCAGCTGATCTGGGTTGTTGTATTTCTGATTACCGGCCGTAGCAGCGTGACGGGCTCCAAGCTCTATTTCTACGTCCACCAGGACCGCGTGAAAGGGCATAGACCATCGGGGGAAATCGGAGCCCAGAACGGCAGCGACCACATGCCTGCCGGTTCATCGTGAGCGATAACAGAACCGCGCAGCACCCGCGCATGCTGGCCCTTGCCCGGATAATCCATAAGTTGGCGTTGCCCATTGTCTTGGCATGGATCGGGCTCGTCGCCATTCTTATCGTTTTTGCCCCCTCATTGGATAAAGTCGGCAAAGAACACACGGTGTCGATGAGCCCGAAGAACGCGCCGTCCATGCAGGCGATGAACCGTGTCGGTGAGGTGTTCAATGAATTCCATACCGACAGCGTGATCATGCTCCTCCTGGAAGGCGACCAGCCCCTCGCCGACGATGCCCACCATTTCTACGAGCAGCTGATGGATCGGGTATC
The DNA here is from genome assembly GCF_900292015.1 of Mycobacterium basiliense. NCBI lineage: Bacteria > Bacillati > Actinomycetota > Actinomycetes > Mycobacteriales > Mycobacteriaceae > Mycobacterium > Mycobacterium basiliense. The sequence goes on along the minus strand of NZ_LR130759.1, from coordinate 2,375,849 downwards.
GGCGGACACGAAGCACGTCCAGTACGTCCAGGACTTCTGGGGCGACAGACTAACGGCGGCCGGTTCGCAAAGCCCGGACGGCAAGGCGGCCTACGCGCAGGTCTACCTCGCCGGCAGTCAGGGCGAGAGCCTGGCCAACGAGTCCGTCGCAGCGGTGCGCAAGATCGTGGAAGGCGTAACCCCGCCGCCGGGCGTCAAGGCCTACGTCACCGGCCCCGCCGCAGTTTTCGCCGATCAGTCCGTGGCCGGGGAGAGAGGCATTAAGAAAGTCACCGCCACGACCATACTGGTGATTTTTGTGATGTTGGTTTTCGTCTACAGGTCGATTGCCACCGCGCTTGTCACCTTGCTGATGGTCGTCGTTGAGCTAATGGCCGCCCGACAGGTTGTCTCGTTGCTGGCTCACAACAACATCATTGGGCTTTCGACCTTTGCGGTTAATCTGCTGGTGCTGATGGTGATCGCGGCCGGGACGGACTATTCGATATTTATTTTGGGCCGATACCAAGAGTCTCGCGGCCGTGGCGAGGACCGGGAAACGGCCTTCTACACCATGTTCCGCGGAACCGCGCACGTTGTTATTGGCTCCGGATTGACCATTGCCGGTGCCACGTATTGCCTCAGCTTCACCCGCATGCCTTATTTTCAATCGATCGGCGTGCCGTGCGCCGTAGCAATGCTCGTCACTGTCTTTGCCGCGATCACCCTGGGTCCGGCGGTCTTAACCGTCGGTAGTTTCTTTCACCTGTTCGACCCGAAACGAAAAATGCGAACCCGGGGATGGCGGCGGGTCGGCACGGCGATCGTGCGGTGGCCCGGGCCGATTCTGGTCGCGTCGATCGCGATCGCTCTCATCGGTCTGCTCGCCTTAACCGGGTACAAAACGAGTTACGGTATGCGCGATTATCTGCCGCCGAGCGCCAACTCGAACATCGGATATGAGGCGGCGGACCGGCATTTTTCCAACGGTCGGATGAATCCGGAAATACTGCTAGTCGAAACCGATCATGATATGCGCAATCCGGAGGGCATGCTGATCTTGGATCGGATTGCCAGGACCGTCTTTCACACCCCTGGCGTCGCGCGCGTCCAGGCGATCACCAGACCTTTGGGAACACCGATCAAGCACACGTCAATACCCTTCCACCTCAGCATGCGAAACACGACGCAAATCGAAAACCTTCAGTACCTACACCAACGCATGGGCGACATGCTGACGCAAGCCGACGCCATACAGGATTCGATCGACACGCTGCATCGCATGTACGACATCATGGGGAACATCGTCACGACAACCCACAACATGGACTTGCTAACGCATGACATGGTGGAAATTACCGATGAACTTCGCGATCACGTCTCCGATTTCGGCGATTTCTGGCGGCCAATCCGGTCTTACTTCTATTGGGAAAAGCACTGCTTCGATGTCCCGATCTGCTGGGCGTTGAGGTCGATCTTCGACGCGATGGACGGCGTGGACAAGCTCACCGAAAAGCTCACCGCCCTGTCCGGAGAACTGGACAACCTCGACATACTGCTGCCGCAGATGCGCGCTCAGATCCCGCCGCAGATTGCCTCGTTGACCACCATGAAGCGAATGATCCTGTCCATGCGCACCTCCCAGGCGTCGTTCTACGCCCAGCTGGATGAGCTGACCCAGAACGCGACGGCGATGGGCAAGGCATTCGACACTGCCAAGAATGACGACTCGTTCTATTTGCCGCCAGAAGTCTTCGACAATCCGGACTTCCAACGAGGCCTGGCAATATTCGTGTCGCCCGACGGGCACGCGGCACGGTTCATCATCTCCCATGAAGGTGATCCCGCATCCGCTGAAGGCATCTCGCACGTCGATCCGATCATGAGCGCGGCGAAGGAGGCGATAAAGGGAACCCCACTCGAGGGCGCCAGGATCTATCTGGGCGGAACGGCCTCTTTCTATAAGGACATGCGCGACGGATCCCAGTACGACCTGATGATCGCCGGAGTCGCCGCGGCCACTCTTATCTTGATCATCATGCTGATCATTACCCGGAGTTTGGTCGCCGCAATCACCATTGTGGGCACCGTGGTGCTCTCGTTGGGCGCCTCCTTCGGGCTTTCCGTACTCGTCTGGCAGTACATCATGGGCGTCGGATTGCACTGGATGGTGCTTGCAATGTCGGTCATCCTGCTTTTGGCGGTGGGTTCTGACTACAACCTGTTGTTGGTTTCCCGCTTCAAAGAGGAAATTCACGCCGGACTGAATACTGGCATTATCCGCTCCATGGCCGGCACCGGCGCGGTAGTAACATCTGCGGGCCTCGTATTCGCCGCTACGATGTCGTCCTTCATCATTGGCGATTTGAAAGTCATCGGTCAGGTGGGGACCACCATCGGCCTGGGTCTATTGTTCGACACCCTGATCGTTCGCTCATTCATGATGCCGTCCATTGCCGCGCTGTTGGGACGCTGGTTCTGGTGGCCGCAGCAAGTGCGCACCCGCCCCGCCAGTCAGCTACTGCGGCCGCTTGGGCCGCGTCCGGTGGCTCGTGCCCTGCTCCTGCCCCGACCCGACGCGCAGGCCGACAGCGCCGAATCGCAGAACCCCCGCACTCCACGGGTGATGTCGAGTTAGCCGATGCGGGTGGCCGTGGTGTGCTGCGACCGGTCGGGCCCGCCAGCCACCGCGGTCCTTTTCGCCCAGCAGACCTACTTGTCCGCATTGCGTCTGGCGTGCGCGAGCAACGCGCTGCTGTAAGCGAAATTTACTGTGGTGCCAATGATTAGATTGGGCGCGATAGTCAACGCAATGTTCGATGTGCCCGCCACCACGTGCCCGCCGATGAGCCACATGGCCGCAAGGACCGACGTCCCAACAGCGGCGAGCCAGAACCCACGAGTGGAGTTTGACGGCCACCGAAAAAGTTGCTCGAGAACCATGACCAGCACCAGAGTCGCCGTCAAGCTCAGCGCGAATTGTGCCGAACCGGCCTTCAAGGCAACGGCCATGCCGAGGTGGTAGTGGGTCAACGTGGCCCAACTTCCGTATCCCACGCCCGCTGCCGCCGCCACCGACACCGGCCGAGCTTGGGCTCGCAGCCACCTGTTGGTAGAGAACGTGCGGATCGGCCCCGTGGCCTGCATGGCCACACCTTACTAACGACTGATGGTTGGCACCACCACGTGGTAACGATCGGTGAGACGCGCCGGTCTCATGTCATGGGCGGCCGGCAGCAGGCAGGCTGAGCCGGAACCTGGCGCCGCCGTCATGCGGCAGACACGCCAGTTCACCGCCATGAGCGCGGGCCAGCGCCCTGGCAATCGGCAAACCCAAGCCGGCGCCGCCATGGTCGCGGGTGCGCCCGGCATCCAAACGCACCAGCCGCTCGAAGATCCGGTATCGCTCGTCCTCGGGCACGCCAGGGCCGCTGTCAGTGACGGTCACCTCGGTGACCCCGCGAACGGTGCGCAAATCGACGGTGATCGATCCGCCAGCCGGGGTGTACCTGCGCGCGTTGTCGAGCAGGTTGGACAGGATCTGGGCCACCCGAGTCGGATCTGCTCGCACGTGCAGTCCGGTGCGGCCGGTCCGGACGACCTCGATCTGCGGCGCCATCATTGCCGTCCGTTGGACTTCGGCGTCGACGATCGCGGCCAGATCGGAGTCTTGGACATCCAGGGGAAGGCCAGCGTCGATTCGACTCAGATCCAGCATGTCGGCCACGAGGCGTCCGGCGCGGCGCGCATCGGACTGCAACAGGCTCGCCCGACGGTACTGACCACGCGCCGCAGGATCGGATTCCTGTTGTCTGGCAGTGGTGGCAAGTTGTTCGGCGGCAACCTGGATACCGGCGATCGGGGTGCGCAATTCGTGCGCGGCGTCGACGAGGAATTGCCGGGTGGCGCTCTCGGCACGTTGCGCGGCATCCGCCGATTGCTGGGCCCGCAGCTCAGAGGCTTCCAATGCATCGAGCATCCCGTCGAATGCACTGGCCGCACGCCCGAGTTCGGTATCGATGCGATCGGGGCGCAGCCGCCGGCCGCGATCACCGATCGTGATGTCTTTGGCCAGCGCGGTAAGCCGATCCAACGGCCGCAGCGCCGCGCGGCTGACGACCACCAACAGCAGGGCCGCCACCACCAGGGTCGCCAGACCGGCACCGACCATGAGTTGGCGTAGCTGGCGGGTCACCTGCGTGGTCTGGGTGGTGTCGGCAACCAAGATCACTCGTCCACCCTCGGGCAGTGGGTGCACCACCACGGTCGCGGTGGCATCCGGCGGCCCCCCCGGCGGTGGCGGCGGAGGCGGCGGCAGAGCGGGCGGAGGTCCTGGATGCGGACCGGGCGGAGCCGGAGGCGGCGGCCCCGGGGGCGGTGGGATGGTGGGTCCCGCAGTGGTGTCCGCACTGATACCGGGGTCACCGTAAGTGGTGCCGTCGTCGGTGACCAGCAGCGCCCGCACACCGCCGCCGTTGAGCTCGGCGGCGATCAGCTCTGGCGAAGTCTGCGCGGCCACCAGCGCATCGGCACGTGAGGTAGCGGCAACCAACCGGTCGTGCAGGTTCCGACGAGCCTGAATACCGAGGCTGACGTCGATGATGGTGCCCAGCACCAGCAACAGCACCGCGAGCAGCATCACTACCAGAACCGTGACTCGCCGCTGCAGCGACGGCGTCGGTGTCGCCGGTTCGGCGACATTCGACGGGCTCGCTGCGGAGGGGCTCATGGCCGCTGCGGCTGCAGTCGGTAGCCGATCCCTCGGACGGTGTGCAAAATCCGCGGTCCGTGCGCCTCGAGTTTGCGGCGCAGTCCGCTGACGTGCACCTGCACCAGGTTGGGGTCATAGGCGTCGTAGCCCCAGACCGCGTTGAGGATCTGTCCGGCGCTGACTATCCGGCCACGCTGCTCCACGAGGAAAGCCAGCAGCCGCAGCTCGGTGGCCGTCAGATCCAGTCGGTGTCCATCTCGCGCGGCCGCCCCGGCATCCACGTCGAGCATCAGCTCGCCCAACTGAACCACCCGAGGCAGGCGCCCGCGCCGCCGCAACACAGCTCCAACCCGCGACACGAGTTCGGCGAGCTCGAAAGGTTTGATCACGTAGTCGTCGGCGCCGCCGTCCAGGCCGCGCAACCTGTCCGGTAGACCATCGCGCGCGGTGATCAACACGATGCCGATGTCGCCCCATTCGCGGATAACGTCGATCAGCGCGAACCCGTCACGGCCAGGCAGCATCACGTCCAGGACCACCAGATCCGGCCGCAGGCCGTCCAGCAGATCTTCCAGTCCATCTCCGTCGCAACGAGCGTCGGTGTGGTAACCGACGTCGGTCAGGGCCTCGCTGACCATTTCGCGGATGGTCTCGGAATCCTCGACCACCAGCACCCGCGGCGTGCCGACACTGAATTGATCGGTCCGGCCTCCAGCCGGACCCGCCGAACGGATGCTGGTCCGGTCCGGACGCGAACATTCGGTCATGGCCCTATTGTTAGCTCGCTGTCCTGAGATCAGCCTGAAGCACGCCATGTTTCTAGAGTCGTTTGCGAGTTGCTTTCGGTCTCATCGATCTCGCTCAGCCCACCACAACGAGATGGGAAGCGACATGAACGCTGGCGACGCCAACCCAGACATCAAATCGGGCACCCGTGCAACCGCGATCGACAGCCGCACCCGGCGCCATTCCACGGCCGTGGTGATCGGCGCCACAATGGCGGGCATGGTGCTCGGCGCAATGGCAGCTTTCGCGATAACCGGCCTGGTCTGGACCGTACGAGTCGAGCTACCCCCGCCGCTGTATCCGTCGTCGACACCGACGGTAAGCTACCCGCCGCTGCCTCCAGGAACGGCGACCTCGACGCCGCCGCCGCAATCGACGCCCAGCGGCTTACCCGCGCCGCCCCCGCCCCCGGGCCCCTAAACGCGTCGAAATTCTTCAGATCCACTTCAAGTTCGGTCATTACGGTCTCGATTGCCAACCAACGAGATCGCCAACAACCCATGAAGTGGAGGTCAGCATGACTACCGAAGACGGTGACACAAATCCGAATATCGGCGCCCATACCGGGCACCCGGGCGCCGTCCCCCCGCCCGCACCCACCGCCCAGCCAGATCGGCCGCGTCGTCGCTACTCCACCGGGGTGGTGGTCGGCGCCGGGTTGATCGGCTTGGTCACCGGTGCGGTGGCCAGCGCCGGTGCATCGCTCTTCCTCTGGGCCTTCGCTTTCGGGTCTCCCCCGCCGCCGCCCATGCCGCGAGGTCCAATCGCATCGCAAATGGCGCCCATGGGCTTGCCACCGGCGCCCCATCCTGGTGCGGGATTGCAGCGGGGACCGATGCCAGGTGGACCACCCATGCTGCCGCCACCGCCAGGTGGACCCGGATTCCGCTCCGGCCCTCCGCCCGGTGCCCCTGCGCCTGGCCAAATACCGGGAGTGCAAGCACCGGCACCCGCGCCCGGGGGCCCGGCATCGCCTGCACCCAGCACCCCGGGGCCGCACACCTGAGGCCCGCAGGGACGCTGAGGTGAGGCAGAAAACCTCGGTTGGGCGAACCGACCGCGCGGGTGGGCGCCGGAGCCGCCCCGCGCGGTCGGTCGCTACCGGGTCCCGGTCCTCGGCCCGACGGCCGCCCCCGGGACGCCGTCGTCATCGCGTTTCCGGTCCCGAACACCAACCACTCGGCAACCCCAACGACCCGCATCCAGGCGGGCTACCACGGATTCCAAATGGCATTGAACTAAACGGTTGTTTAGTATTGTAAACATGTATTCACCCCAGCCGGACGATCGCACAGCGCGGGCACGGATCCGTGACGAAGCGCTGCAACTGTTCGCCCGCCGCGGTCCCGACGCGGTCACCATGCGCGACATCGCAACCGCAGCCGGAGTCTCCCCAGCCCTGCTCATTCGGCACTACGGCTCCAAGGACGGGCTGATCGAGGCCGTCGACCAGCACGTGGTCACGACCTTCGAGCTACTTCTGGTCCAGATGACCCAGCAGACCGGGACGGGCGGACTCGATGTGGCAGCCGTACCTAGCCTGCTCGATGGCCTGGCAACCCACCTGCCGCCAGCATCGGCTATCCCCGCGTACCTGGGCCGGCTGCTGATCACCGGCGGTCGCGCCGGGGCGGATTTGTTCGAGCGCCTGTTCCGACTCAGCCAAAACGCTTTGGACCAGATGGTGTCGGCCGGAATCGCCAGTCCCGGCGAGGATTCAGCGGTGCGAGCGGCCTTCCTGCTCGTCAACGATCTGGCCGTGCTGACCCTGCGGCCCCGGCTGACCGAAGTGCTCGGCGTCGACCCCCTATCGGGCGCGGGCATGCGCCGCTGGGCGGGCGAAGTGTTCACGATCTATCGCGACGGTCTTATCGGCACCTGACCCAGCAGAAAACAGAAATGGAGGTAGCCATGTCACTCTTCGCCAAGACCGGCGCCCGGATACTGCGCTCGCGCTTTCTCATGCGCGCGCCAATCTGGATCTACAAGGCCAGGGCCGGCGCGGTGTTCGGGTCGCGGATCCTGATGCTCGAACACGTCGGCCGCAAATCCGGCGCGCGCCGATACGCGGTGTTGGAAGTCATCGATCACCCCACCCCCGACAGCTACGTCATCGCCTCCGGCTTCGGCCGCAAGGCCCAATGGTTCCGCAACATCGAGGCCAACCCGCGGGTACGCGTCTACGCCGGCAGCCGCGCGCCCGCCCCGGCCATGGCACGCATCCTCGACCAGGACGAAGCCGACCGCACACTGGGCGTCTACCGCAGCCGGCACACCCGCGCCTGGGAGCAGTTCAAACCAATACTCGAGGAAACCCTCGGCACCGAAATCACCGAAGCCAATACGGCGCTATCGATGGTCGAGCTACAACTCGCCTAGCTGCGCTCCGGCCCTTTCACCGTCATCAGCGCGTATAGCGTCAGAAATGACGCCGCCGGAATCATGTTGACCAGCCGATCCCGCGCACGGACATGCGCACCCACCGCCAGCACGAAATAGAACGTCAGCATGGCCGTCGTCAGCCTTGCCAGGGCGGGGAATCGGGTCACCGACAGCAAACCGACCGCAGCGGCGGCCTTGACCACCGGAAAAACCGGGCGAACGGTGTCCGGGACACCCAAATCGTCCAGGATCTTGGCAATCGCAGGCAACGGAATCGCGCAAGCCACCGCATCGCCGGCCTGAAACGCGCCCAGCGCCACATAGGTTTTCGGTGACGTCAGGGCGGTCACCGGTTGTACTGCCCGAGTTGTGGTGGCTGGCCCAGCGGGCCCTCGACCGGCTTACGGGCTATCGCCTCGGCCTTGGCAACCGCCTGGGCGATCGTCGGGTCGGTCTCGGTGGAAAACCAATCGGCGACCTCGTCGTCTTCACCTTGGGCAACGTGCTTGGGCGCGTCGTCGGCTGGCGAAGGCTCGAACCGGAACACGCCATCCTCCCCGGGCTTGCCCAACATCCGGGTAAAGCCTTGCAACGCGGCATTGAAGTCGCTCGGCACGACCCATACTTTGTTGGCATCACCGCGCGCCATCTCCGGCAGGGTCTGCAGGTACTGATAGGCCAGCATCTCCGGAGTCGGTCGGCCGGCCTTGATCGCGGCGAACGTCTTCTCGATCGCTTTGGCCTCACCCTGCGCCCGTAGGTAGGCAGCGGCACGTTCACCTTGGGCGCGCAACATCCGGGACTGCCGGTCAGCCTCGGCGGCCAGGATGGCGGCTTGCTTGGCGCCCTCGGCGGCCAAGATCTGCGACTGCTTCTGGCCCTCTGCTTGTTTGATCGCCGCCTCTCGTGTGCCTTCGGCGGTCAGGATCATCGCCCGCTTCTCCCGGTCGGCCTTCATCTGCTTTTCCATCGACGCCTGAATCGACGGCGGTGGGTCGATGCTGCGCAGCTCCACCCGCGCTACTCGCAGGCCCCAGCGGCCCGTCGCTTCGTCGAGCACGCCGCGCAGCTGGGCGTTGATCTGGTCTCGGGAAGTCAGCGTCTGCTCCAACGTCATCCCACCGACGACGTTGCGCAGCGTGGTCGTGGCCAGCTGCTCGACGCCGACGATGTAATTGCTGATTTCGTATACCGCCGCCTGCGGGACCGTGACCTGGAAGTACACCACAGTGTCGATGTTGAGGGTCAGATTGTCCTCGGTAATGACGGGCTGCGGCGGGAAGGACACCACTCGCTCGCGCAGATCGACGCGGGCGCGCACGCGGTCGATAAACGGCACCAGCAGCGTCAGTTGCCCGCTGACCGTGCGGCTGTACCGACCCAACCGTTCGATCACCGCGGCCTCCGCCTGCGGTATCAGCGCGATTGATTTGGCAACCACGATGATGGCAAATATCACCAGGACAGCCAGAAACACCAGACCAACCACCGCATCTTCCACCGGCATACCTCTCTCGAGTTGCTATACGTCCCTGAACACCACCGCGGTGGCGCCTTCGATGTGCACCACCGTCACCGAATCACCCGGTTCGAACACGTCCCCCTCGTTTAGCGGGCGTGCCGTCCACACTTCGCCGTCAATTTTCACCTGGCCCGCATCATGAGCGACCCGATCGAGCACCAGCGCATTCTTGCCCTCCAGCGCCTTGATGCCCATCCGCAGGCCTTTGCCCGGTGCCAGCCGCCGGCGCAACGTGGGTCGAACCAGCGACAGCAGCAGCACCGAGACGATCAGAAACACGATTCCGTCCGCCCATACCGGCCAGTCCGCAAGCCAGCTGCTCGCCGCGGCCGCAAGCGCGCCGCCACCGAGCATCAGCAAGAACATGTCGCCGGTCAATGCCTCCGCGCCGGCGAGTACCAACGCTGCGATCAGCCAGATCAGCGCGACGGGCATGGCCACAGGATACGCGTGATCCGCCTCAACCGCGGCGAGCAACTACACTGCGAGACCATGTGGTGTCCCAGTGTTTCGCTGTCCATGTGGGCCAATGCCTGGCTCGCGGGTAAGGCAGCGCCCGACGACTTCTTGGACGCATTATCACTATGGGCGCCAACGCAATCGGTCACCGCCTATGATGCCGTGGCGGCTGGCCACACGGGTCTGCCATGGCCCGATGTGCACAATGCGGGTACGGTGTCACTGCTGCAGACGCTGCGAGCCGCAGTGGGCCGGTCGACCATCGCCGAGCCCGGTAGCGCGGATCGATTGCGCGGAACGATCAATGTGGTATTGCCGGTGCCAGGCGATGTGCGTGGATTGGCGGCCGGAACACAGTTCGAGCGCGATGCGTTGGCCGCGGGTGAGGCGGTGATCGTCACCAACCCGAACGATCCCGGCACCTCGATCGGGTTGGTACCGGAATTCTCCTACGGCGAAATCGAAGAGACACTCGATGACGACGCGGCCACACCCGAATTGTGCGCCCTGGCCTGGACGGTGTACTCCTTGCCCGGTACGCCGGTATTCGAGCACCACGAGCTGGGTGATGCCGAATACGCACTGCGCTCTGCGGTGCGCTCGGCCGCCGACGCACTAAGCACCATGGGCCTGGGACTGGGTGCTAGCGACGTCGCCAATCCGCGCGGCCTGGTCGAGCAGTTGCTGGAATCCGCGCGTCAACACCGGATTCCCGACCACGCGCCGACCCGCGCCCTGCGGGTATTGGAGAACGCCGCGCACGTCGACGCGATCATCGCGGTGGGCGTGGGGCTCAGCCGGCTACCCGACGCCACCACCGACCGCATCGTCGCCAGGATCGGCACCCAATCGTCATCGGACGCCCAGGTCGCCACCGCGGCGCTGCGGCCGCTGACCGCCGTGGTGCGTTCGGCTCGGATGGCCGCGGTTAGCGCGATCCTGCACTCCGCCTGGTCGGACTGACCACGTGGCCGCCTAGTCGCTTGCCTGTGCTACGCAGTGCGGTGGACGGCAGGGCTCCCCATCGACACTGGCCAGACAGCCGGGCACCGGATCGGTGCCGCCGACCCGGACGGGCGCCCGGCCATGGCGGACTTCGTCGATCAAACCCGCGGCCAGACGTGCGAATCGCCGATCGGCGTTGGGCGTGCGGACACGGGAAAATGCCATGCCCGCCGCCTCGGCCTGGGATCGCAACTCATGATCAAGATCCCACACCACCTCGATGTGATCGGCGACAAATCCGACGGGACAAACGATCACGGCGTTGGTGCCGGCGGCAGCCAATGTTTCGAGGTGGTCGGCAATATCGGGCTCTAGCCAGGGAACCCGGGGCGGGCCCGACCGGGACTGCCAGGCCACGTCATAGTCGGCGTATCCGGCAGCAGCCGCGACCAGCTTTGCGGCATAAATGACTTGGCGGCTGTAGAGCTGCGGACCGCAGCGCCGATCCGCAGCCACCGGAATCGAATGAGCGGTGAATACCAGGCGCGCGTCATCGGGCATGCCTTCGGCCGCCGCGGCGATCGCGTCCACGAACATCTCGACGAACATCGGATGGTCGAAATAGGGCCTTAGCTTCACCAATTCGGGTGCATCTGGTCCGGCCGCCAGCCGTGCCCTGGCTATGTCCTCGACGTACTGTGTGCAGCCGGAGTATCCACTCCATGCCGAGGTGGTGAATACCGCTGCACGACGAATACCCTTGGCCCGCATCGCCGTAACCGCGTCTTCGACATAGGGTTCCCAATTTCGGTTGCCGAAGTACACCGGCAGATCCTGTTCGGCTTGCAGCTCTGCGATTAACGCACGGTTGATGCCGTTGATCGGCGATACGCCCCCGAAATGATAATAGTGCTCGGCCACCGCATCGAGCCGTTCGGCCGGCACACCGCGACCCCTGGTGACGTTCTCCAGGAAGGGCCGCACCTGTTCAGGCCCCTCCGGCCCGCCGAAGGACAGCAGTAGGACGGCATCAAATTCCACGGTATTCTGTTGCCTACTACAGCAACTGGGTGTGTGCGCCGCCGTCCGCGAAAATGATGTCACCCGTTGTCGCGGGCAGCCATTCAGAAAGCAGCGCGCAGACCGTCTTGGCGACCGGCGTCGGATCCTTCATATTCCAGCCGATCGGGGCTCGCTGGTCCCAGCCTTCCTCGAGCAGCTGGATCTGGGCACCGGCCTCGTCGCCAAGCGCGCCACCGACGATAGCGCTCATGGCCAGCGTCCGGATCGGCCCGGCAGCAACAAGATTCGAACGGACACCGAATTTGCCTGCTTCACGCGCGACAAACCGGTTCACCGACTCCAGTGCACTCTTGGCAACCGTCATCCAGTTGTAGGCCGGCATTGCCCGGGTTGGGTCGAAGTCCATACCGACGATGCCGCCACCGGGATTCATGATGGGCAACAACGCCTTGGCCAGCGAGGCATAGGAGTACGCGGAGATATGAATGCCTTTGGCGACGTCCTCGTAGGGGGCGTCGAAGAACGGATTGATGCCCATACCGCTCTGTGGCATGAAGCCGATGGAGTGCACCACCCCGTCGAGCTTGTTGTCCTTGCCGATCACCTCGGTCACCCGGTCGGCAAGCGTGGCCAGGTGCTCTTCGTTTTGCACGTCGAGTTCTAGTAGCGGGGCTTTCTCCGGCAACCGATCGACGATGCGCTGGATCAGCCGCAGCCGATCAAAGCCGGTCAACACCAACTGGGCGCCCTGCTCTTGGGCTACCCGGGCGATGTGAAACGCGATCGATGAGTCGGTGATGATCCCGCTGACCAGGATCCGTTTGCCGTCCAGCAGTCCTGCCATGTCCGTCCTTAGGTGTTGTTGGAATCAGTGGCCCATGCCCATGCCGCCATCGACCGGGATAACCGCACCGGAGATGTAACTCGCGTCCTCCGACGCCAGGAAACTGACCACCCCGGCGACCTCGGCGGCGGTGCCGACCCGCTTCGCCGGGATGAACTCCAGCGCCCCCTGTTGAATCCGCTCATCCAGCGCGCGCGTCATGTCGGTGTCGATGTAGCCCGGGGCCACCACATTTGCGGTTACGTTGACCTTCGACAGCTCCCGGGCGATTGACCGGGCCATGCCGATCACACCTGCCTTGGAGGCTGCGTAATTGGCCTGGTTGCCGATGCCCCAGCTGCCGGAGACGGATCCGATGAAGATCATTCGGCCGAACCGCTTTCGCTGCATGCTGCGTGATGCCCGCTGGGCCACCCGGAACGCCCCGGTCAGGTTGGCGTCGATGACCTTCTCAAACTTCTCCTCGGTCATCCGCATCAGGAACGCGTCGGCGGCCATACCGGCGTTGGAAACCAGCACCTCGACCGGGCCCTGGTGTTCTTCGACCGCTTTGAACGCCCGATCGACGGCCTCGTTGTCGGTGACATCACATTCGACGCCGAACATTCCCTCCGGCGCCCCGGATCCACGGTGCGTGACGGCCACCTTGTGGCCATCGGCGAGAAGTCGCTGCGCGATCGCCAAACCGATCCCCCGGTTTCCGCCCGTCACCAGGACAGAGCGGGATACGAATGCGGGTTTTCCGCCCTCGGCGGCACTTTCGGTAATTTGCTCGGTGGCCGTGTCAGTCACCCCGCCAACCTAGCGCCTCATGTGAGCAGGACTGTAACCGGCTCGTCGCCAACGTGACACCACGACAATCTTGTGCCCCGTGAAGTCACGTTGTCGTTGCAACATCTGGACTTCAAGAGCCGGGTTTCGCCATGTCGTCACGCTCCCGCAAAGTCAGGTGGGCAGCCGCCGGTTGATCAACAGCGCGGCCAACGCAGCCAGCACCAGGACCAGCGCACCGAGCCGCAACCAACCCATGCTGGCGTCGCCCCTGATGGTCTCGTAGCCGATCTGCTGCTGCAGCGATGCGTACACGGCCTTCAGCTCCGCCAGCGTCGCCGCGTTATAAGCATTTCCACCGGAGAGTTGGGCGACCTTCTTGAGCGTCTCGTCGTCGACGGGGACGGGCTGGCGCTGGTCGTTGATCTCGACGAAGCCATAGGGGGTGCCGAACGAGATCGTCGAGATCGGCACGCCTTGGTCCTTGGCGGTACGGGCGGCGGTAAAGGCTCCCTTGGGGTTGTCCGGGTTGGTGGGCATCGTCTCCTTGCCGTCGGAGAACAACACGATGCGCGCCGGCGGCGGCGTATCGCCGCCACCGATCACCGCGCCCACGGTGGCGATGGCCTGCAAGGCGGTGAAGATGGCCTCCCCGGTGGCCGTGCGGTCGGCGAACTGTAGCTTGTCCAGCGCCGCCTTGGTCGCCTCCCGGTTTGTCGTCGGCGAGACCAGGACCGTCGCCGTGCCCGCATAGGCGATCAGTCCAAGGTTGATTCCGGGGGTCAATTCGTCGGCGAACTGCTTGGCAGCCTCCTGCGCGGCGACCATCCGGTTGGGTTCGACGTCGGTGGCGCGCATCGATTGCGACACGTCGATCACCAACATGACCACGGCGCGGTTGCGTGGAATCCGGACGTCGTGCGTCGGCCCGGCCATCGCGACGGTGAACAGCACCAGCGACAACGCCAGCAGGATGGCCGGAATATGCCGAAAGCGCGATGGCCGCAGCGGGGCCACGCTCTCCAGCAATTCCATGTTGGCGAACCGCAGCATTCGCTTCTGGCGAGCCAGCTGGAGCACCACGTAGAGCGCGACCAACCCGACAACGATAAGGAGGAACAGAAAGAACCAGGAATGGGCGAAGCCGGACAGCGTCATCGGTCCAAGCAGCGGCAAAGTCATAACAAACCCGTCTCAATGTGTATGAGCGTTTGTGTCACCGGCGACCCGCCATTGCCCCACGCCGACGGGAGGCGACGAAACGCACGATGTCGGCGATCCAATCCCGGTCGGTGCGAAGCGACATCACCGGTGCCCCGCAACCGCGGATCGTGCGGGCAACCTCGGCGCGGTGGACCGCGGCGGCCCGAGCAAAGTCGCTCTGCAGCTGCGCATCGATGGTGAACTCGCGGGTCACGCCGGATTCGGCATCCTGCAGGATCACGTCGCCGATATCGGGCAGTTCGACATCGCGGGGATCGAGCACCTCAATGGCCAGCACTTCGTGGCGGGCCGAGATTGCCCGCAGTGGACGCATCCAATTGATCGGTCCCAGAAAGTCGCTGATGATCACGGCCATTCCGCGACGGCGCTCCGGCCGGCGCAGTGCATCGATGGCAACCGCCAGGTCACCCCGCACCCCGACCGGCGCCTTGGGTGTGGTCGCGATGGTGCGCAGCATCGTGTGCAGATGCTGGCGACCGGACCGCGCCGGCACCCGGGTCAGATTTGCGCCGTTGGAGACCAACGCCCCAAGGCGGTTGCCACCACCGCTGTTGAGATAGGAAATTGCCGCGGCCGCCGCCACCGCGAGGTCCCGCTTCTCGCACACCGCGGTGCCGAAGTCCAGGCTGGCCGACATGTCGACCACCAGCCAGGTTTCCAGTTCCCGGTCCGCGATCATCTGGCGGACGTGCGGCGTGGTGGTGCGAGCGGTGACCGACCAGTCCATCCGGCGCACGTCATCGCCGGGCTGGTAAATGCGGGACTCCCCGGGCTCGGTGCCCGGACCTGGCAGCAGGCCCAAATGGTCGCCGTGTAGCACACCGTCCAGCTTGTGACGCACAGTTAGCTCAAGCGTCTTCAGCGCCGCCGCCAGCTTGGGATCGTTGATGTCTCCGCGCTGCATCGACGGCGGATGAACGGCAGCTGGCCCCACCGCCTCCTGGGCCACCGGGCCCGAATCGCTCACCGACCGCCAGCCGCGGCGGCGGCCTGCATCACCGGGGGCACCGAATGACCTTGCTGGGGTACGGCATTCACCTGCGGCAGGGCAACCGTCTGCAGGACCCGGTTGATGACAATCTCCGGTGAGATCTCGTCGGCCAACGCGTCGTAGGTGAGTACCAGGCGATGCCGCAGCACGTCCGGCACCACCTCGATGATGTCCTGTGGGATTACATAGTCGCGACCGCGGACCAGGGCCAATGCCCGGGAGGCGGCGATGATGCCCAGCGACGCGCGCGGGGAAGCGCCGAACGCGATCCAGGTCTTGACGTCGTTCATGCCGAGTTGCTCGGGCTGGCGGGTCGCCATCACCACCCGAACCACGTAGTCGACCAGCGCATGGTGCACGAAGTTGTTGGCCGCGATGCCCTGCAGCCGCAGTAGGTCACCCGGGTTCAGGATCTGTTTGGGCTGAGGTGGGGTGACCCCCATCCGGTAGATGATCTCCCGCTCCTCTTCGGGTGACGGATAGCCGACGTTGATCTTGAACAGGAAGCGGTCTCGCTGCGCCTCGGGCAGTGGGTACACGCCTTCCTGTTCGATCGGGTTCTGGGTCGCCATCACCAGGAACGGGTTGGGCATCGGGAAGGTCTTGCCGCCGATGGACACGTGGCGTTCGGCCATCACCTCGAGCAGCGCCGACTGCACCTTTGCCGGCGCACGGTTGATCTCGTCTGCGAGCAGGAAGTTGACCACCACCGGGCCGAGCTCGGTGTCGAATTCCTCTTTGCCCTGCCGGTAAATGCGGGTACCGACGATATCGGTGGGTACCAGGTCGGGCGTGAACTGAATGCGTGCGAATGACCCGCCGACCACCCGGGCGAAGGTTTCCACCGCCAACGTTTTGGCGACCCCGGGAACACCCTCGAGCAGCACATGCCCTTTGGCCAGCAGGCCCACCAGCATCCGCTCCACCAGCTGGTCCTGGCCGACGATGATGCGCTTGACCTCGAAGATCGCCCGCTCGAGGGTGTGTACCTCGGCAGCCAGCCCGTCCGGGCCACCTGAAGGCGCCTCATGGGCCGGGGGACTTGACTGCCCACCCGGACCCGAGTAACCGCCACCTGCTGATGTCATCAACAACCCTCCACCGCTCGATCAGACACGACTGCTGACACGACAAAATCGCGGTAGCGACGACGTGCCCGCGTTCAACTATTCCAGGCGTCCTGGATTCCGTCGACGCCGCGGTTCCCGCCCGGCTCACCTGGCCGGACGACCACACCTCGCTACGTCCCAAGCGTCCGGCCCGTTGCCCGAGCCGACACACCTGGCTT
This sequence comes from Mycobacterium basiliense, assembly GCF_900292015.1. NCBI lineage: Bacteria > Bacillati > Actinomycetota > Actinomycetes > Mycobacteriales > Mycobacteriaceae > Mycobacterium > Mycobacterium basiliense. The sequence goes on along the minus strand of NZ_LR130759.1, from coordinate 2,358,924 downwards.
TAGTACTCGATGATCCTAGTCACGAACGGCGTCATTCCCGCCTTGCGCACCGGACTGACCGTGACTTTGCCGGCGAGGCTGCTTGCCTCGAGCATCTGCCCATTGCCCAGGTACATGGTGACGTGTTGACTGCCGTTCGGCCCGTAGAAGATCAGGTCGCCACGCTTGGCCTGGTCGGGTGGAATATGCTGGCCCGCGTTGTACTGGTCACCGGAGTAGCGCGGGATCAGCACTCCCACCCCGGCAAAGGCGTATCGCATCAGACCCGAGCAGTCGAAGCCGACGGTATTGGCCCCGGAGTCGACGCCCTTGCTGGGACCCTGCAGGCTGCCGCCACCCCAGGAGTACGGAACCCCCATCTGCGAACCACCCCGGCGGATTACATACTCGATCGCCTGGCGGCCGTAGACCCGCGGGATCCGGCTTGCGCCGGTGTTGGCGGCGCTGGGGGCGGGGTTGCCCCCCAGGTTGATCCCTAGCCCGCCCAGAAATTGCCGGCCCAGGTCCAGCGTGGTCTGGGTGGCCTGGGCGGTGGCCTGTAACGACGCGTTGGCCATGGCCAGCGCATCGCCAGGGGCACCCGCACTGGCGGTTGCCGGCAAGGTCGGATCCCACGGTCCGGGGTCGGCATCGGCCGGCGCCGCTACCGCCAACAGCAGCCCGGTGGCGATCGCGATGATCCAGGCGAGGTTGATCAGGCGAAATCGTTTGTGACGCATGGTACCTCGATAACTACTCATCTTCTTAGTACTCGATGTAACGGACCACGAAGGGCGTCATGCCGCTGGTCCGCACCGGCGCAACGCGGACCTTCAAACCGATGTCGGGAGCCTCGAGCATCTGGCCGTCGCCGAGGTAGATGGTCACGTGCTGGCTGCCGCCCGGGCCGTAGAAGATGACGTCGCCGCGGCGCATCTGTGCGGTCGGGATCTTGCGGCCCAGGTTGTATTGCGAGCCGGAGTAGTGCGGCAACTTGATGCCTACCCCGGCGAACGAATACAGAACCAGCCCGGAACAGTCGAAGCCGGTGATACTGGCGCCGGAATCGATTCCTTTACTGGGGCCGGCGGCGTTGCCGCCACCCCACGAGTAGGGCACTCCGATCTGCGACATGCCGCGACGGATCACATATTCGGAGGCTTGCCGCCCATAGACCCGGGGAATCCGTCCCGAAGCCGAACCTGCCGCAGCGTTGGTGATACCGGTGTCGGTGGGCTGCAGGATGCCCAGCTGCTCCAGAAACTTGCGCCCCATGTTCGCGGTGACCTGCGCCGAAGTAGCCGAGATCCCCAACACCTGGTTCACCACCGCAATCGGGTCGCCCGGGATGTTGGCGCTGGGAATCATCGGCAGCGTGGGGTCCCAGCCATCCCAGCGGCGCCCGCCTCCCGGCCCCGATGCGGGGTCCCACATGCCGTCCGATGGCGGCGCACCTTGCCCACCGGCCGACGTCCAGGCGACCAGCCTGGCCGCCTGGAGCTTTGCTTGCGCCTCGTCGCGCTCGGCGGCCAGGCGATTGACCTCCTCACGCTGTTCGTCGAACTTCCGTTGGGTGTCGGTGAGCGCCGCCACCGCCGCATCCTGGCTGGCCTGGGCGTCGGCGGCGGCCCGGTCGGCATTCTGCTTGGCTAGCCGCGCCGCCGACTCCTTGTTCACTTGTTCGGTACGGGCCCGCGCCAGGTTGGTCATCACGGCCTGGGCGCTAGCGGCCAAAGTCTTGGCGGCAGTTGCCGCGGCGATGATCTCGTCCGGGCTGGTGGCGGTCAGGTAGCTGTCGGAGGGGCCATTCATATAGGTGGCCGCCGCGAACGTATCGAACCGATGTTGCGCCGCGCCAATGGCAGCGTTGGCATCCTGGACCGCCTGCTCGCTGACCTCTAGCTGGTGTCCGGCGGCAACGGCCTGCTCCCGGGCGGTCTCGACTTCGACCATCGCCTTGTTGACGCTCTCTTGCTCCATCTCGACGGTGGCGCTCAGATCCTCTAACCGTTGATTGGCCCTCGCGACCTCCGCGATCAGGGACGCGATGGTGTCGGTACCCGGGTCCGCGGTGCCCAGTCCGGGGGTCGAAACCAACATCGCCACACTCAAGACCGACGGAATGGCCGGCCGCACCAACCTCGCGGCCGATCGTGAAGCAGAGCCACGGCGGGTCCGTCTCATTCGACTCAGGTCTCCTAGGGCTTAAACCGGACGGACGGCGCCCGTTTTTACCGAAAGCGCCAATGGCATCAGAAGCATCATTTGCACCGTACGTCACACTCGACGCTAAAGAAACGTATGTCACAAAGTGCACCCGGTACGTGCAATGAATGTGACCGAACGGTTACCTGACGCGTTTGCCAACCGTGCACACCCCGGCCGGTGCGCCAACACCGTCCGGGTGCCTCTACCTGGTCAGACTGACCGATCAGGCCGTTCTGGCGGCACTTCGGCGTCGCCGGCAGATGTTGCTGATTGCCGGGCGCGGAGCTGCATGAACCGGGTGCCGACGGCGGCGGCGAGCACACCAATCAGCAGGAAAATGGTCAACCCAGTCCAGGGAAACTCGGGGGTATTGAGCTCGTGTAAAAAGTTCTGCGCCGACTGCACCGGGTTACCGGTCTTGGAATGATCTTCGCCCGCCTCGAGCGTGACACGCGGGAACTGTGCGCTGTAGCTGCCGACAAAGTTCGGGCTGAGCGCCAACACCGTTGCGTCCGGGTAGTCGGCGCCGACGACGGTCGCAATGTCCCGCAAGGGAGTGTCGTTGGGAGGATTGTGGTCGAGCAGCACAATCTTGAGGTTGATGCCCTCGTGATGAGCGTGACTGACCACTTCGACGAGTCCCGGCAGGGCTGGCTCCGGCGCGCTGACCCCGATGGCGGCCACCTCAGCTTTCACTGCCGTCATATCGACGTCTTGCGGAATGTAGGCCGGCAGGAACGGGATCGTCTGGGGTAACGGCAGCTGGCTTGCGGCGTCGTGCCCGGTCATGGCGTCCTCCTCTCACACCTCGGTGCTACAGGCACCGTACGCGAGGGCAAGCACTCCTGTGCACCACCCGCCGGCAAGGGGTTCCCCCACGCGCCGGGCACGACAAGACTGACCCATACGGGTGCCGTCACAATGCAGGACAAGCGTACTGTTAAAGTGGCTGCAGTTGTAGAAGGTCGTTTCACGCACCGTCGACACGGCCCGTCGGCGGAAGAACTTAATCCTCGGGAGTTGATGTGACAAACAAAGATTCGGTGAACTCATTCGGAGCCCGCGACACGCTACAAGTCGGCGACAAGAGTTACCAGATCTATCGTCTCGACGCCGTCCCCAACACGAAGAGACTTCCCTACAGCCTCAAGGTCCTCGCCGAGAATCTGCTGCGCAACGAGGACGGCAGCAACATCACCAAGGCTCACATTGAGGCCATCGCTAACTGGGATCCACAGGCCGAGCCCAGCATCGAGATCCAATACACCCCGGCGCGGGTCATCATGCAAGATTTCACCGGCGTGCCCTGCATCGTCGACCTGGCCACCATGCGTGAGGCGATCGGCGATCTCGGCGGCAAGCCGGACAAGGTCAACCCGTTAGCGCCGGCCGACCTGGTGATCGACCACTCGGTGATCGCCGACTTGTTCGGCCGGGCCGACGCCTTCGAGCGCAACGTCGAGATCGAATACCAACGCAATGGCGAGCGCTACCAGTTCTTGCGCTGGGGCCAGGGCGCTTTCAATGACTTCAAGGTGGTGCCGCCCGGCACCGGAATCGTGCACCAGGTCAACATCGAATACCTGGCCAGCGTGGTGATGGTGCGTGATGATGCCGGAACGGCGACCGCCTATCCCGACACCTGTGTGGGCACCGACTCCCACACCACGATGGTCAACGGCCTCGGCGTTCTCGGCTGGGGCGTGGGTGGCATCGAAGCCGAAGCCGCCATGCTCGGTCAGCCGGTTTCCATGCTGATCCCGCGGGTGGTTGGCTTCAAGCTGACCGGAGAGATTCAGCCAGGCGTGACAGCCACCGACGTCGTGCTGACCGTCACCGAAATGCTGCGCAAGCACGGCGTTGTCGGCAAGTTTGTCGAGTTCTACGGGGAAGGCGTCGCTCAGGTGCCATTGGCCAACCGCGCCACCCTGGGCAACATGAGCCCTGAATTCGGTTCTACCGCAGCAATTTTTCCGGTCGACGAAGAGACAATCAACTATCTGCGGTTCACCGGCCGCTCGGCCGAGCAGGTGGCGCTGGTCGAGGCCTACGCCAAAGAGCAGGGCATGTGGCACGACCCGGAGCACGAGCCGGTGTTCTCCGAATATCTCGAGCTGGATCTGTCCGACGTGGTGCCGTCCATCGCCGGGCCCAAGCGTCCGCAGGATCGAATCATGTTGTCGGAGGCCAAAGCCACGTTCCGCGAACAGATTACCCACTACGTCGGCGACAGCTCCCCGTCGCACGACGCGCACTCCAAGCTCGACGAAGTGGTGGAAGAAACCTTCCCTGCCAGCGACCCCGGCCAACTGACCTTCGCCGACGACGACGTCGCGGTCACGCACTCGGCCGCCGCGCACGCCGATGGCCGGGTGAGCAAACCCGTCACGGTGAAGTCCGACGAACTCGGGGAATTCGTGCTCGACCACGGCGCTGTCGTGATCGCGGCGGTGACCTCGTGCACCAACACCTCCAACCCCGAGGTGATGTTGGGCGCCGCCCTGCTGGCCCGCAACGCTGTCGACAAAGGCTTGACCTCCAAGCCGTGGGTCAAGACCACCATGGCTCCGGGCTCGCAGGTGGTCAACGACTACTACGACAAGGCCGGACTGTGGCCGTACCTCGAGAAGCTCGGCTTCTATCTGGTCGGCTATGGCTGCACCACCTGCATCGGCAACTCCGGCCCGCTACCCGAGGAGATTTCGAAGGCTATCAACGACAACGATCTGTCGGTGACCGCGGTGTTGTCGGGTAACCGCAACTTCGAGGGCCGGATCAACCCCGACGTGAAAATGAACTACCTGGCGTCGCCGCCGCTGGTGGTCGCCTACGCGTTGGCCGGCACCATGGACTTCGACTTCGATACTCAGCCGCTTGGCCGGGACAAAGACGGCAACGACGTCTTCCTGCGTGACATCTGGCCATCGCAAAAGGATGTCTCCGACACCATTGCCTCGGCGATCAATCAGGAGATGTTTACCAAGAACTACGCCGATGTGTTCAAGGGCGACGAGCGCTGGCGCAACCTCCCGACGCCCAGCGGCAACACCTTTGAGTGGGACCAGGATTCGACGTACGTGCGCAAACCGCCCTACTTCGAGGGCATGACGGCCGAACCCGAGCCGGTCACCGACATCACCGGCGCCCGAGTGCTGGCCCTGCTCGGCGATTCGGTGACCACCGACCACATCTCCCCTGCCGGCGCCATCAAGCCGGGCACCCCGGCCGCCCAATACCTGGATGCGCACGGGGTGGACCGCAAGGACTACAACTCCTTCGGTTCGCGGCGGGGCAACCACGAAGTGATGATTCGCGGTACGTTCGCCAATATTCGGCTGCGCAACCAATTGTTGGACGACGTTTCCGGCGGCTACACCCGCGACTTCACCCAAGACGGCGGCCCACAGGCGTTCATCTACGACGCTGCGCAAAACTATGCGGCACAAAATATTCCGCTGGTGGTCCTGGGTGGCAAAGAATACGGGTCGGGTTCGTCGCGGGACTGGGCCGCAAAGGGGACTCTGCTGTTGGGGGTGCGAGCGGTCATCGCCGAGTCGTTCGAACGCATTCACCGCTCCAACTTGATCGGCATGGGCGTCATCCCGCTGCAGTTCCCCGAGGGCGAGTCGGCGTCGTCGCTGGGGCTGGACGGCACCGAAACGTTCGCCATCACCGGCATCGACGCACTCAACAGTGGCAAGACGCCCAAGACGGTGCATGTCAAAGCCACCAAGGACTCGGGCGGGCCCATCGAGTTCGACGCGGTCGTGCGTATCGACACCCCCGGTGAGGCGGACTACTACCGCAACGGCGGCATCCTGCAGTATGTGCTGCGCAACATGCTGAAGTCGGGCTAGCCCCGAACCGTGCCCAAGGTCAGCGAGGACCATCTGGCGGCCCGCCGCCGCCAGATCCTCGACGGCGCTCGCCGCTGCTTTGCCGAGTTCGGCTACGACAAGGCCACGGTCCGGCGTCTGGAAAAGGCGATCGGTATGTCGCGCGGCGCGATCTTCCACCACTTCCGGGACAAGGACGCGCTGTTCTTCGCGCTGGCCCACGAGGATGCCGAGCGGATGGCCGATGTCGCGGCCCGTGAAGGCCTCATCCAGGTGATGCGCGACATGCTTGCCGCGCCAGACCAGTTCGACTGGCTGGCCACCCGGCTGGAGATCGCCCGCAAGCTGCGCAACGACCCGGAATTCAGCCGGGGCTGGGCGGAGCGCTCCGCGGAACTGGCCGCGGCAACCACCGATCGGCTACGTCGGCAGAAGCAGGCAAACCGGGTGCGTGACGACGTTCCCAGTGAGGTGCTGCAGTGCTACCTGGACCTCGTGCTCGACGGCCTGGTGGCCCGGCTGGCCTCCGGCGAAGACCCGCAACGGCTTACCGCGGTACTCGACCTGGTGGAGAACTCGGTGCGCCGCAGCTGATTTGGCGCGCGAGCAGACCGCGATAGCAAGACCGACGAGGTCTGGGCGGTGGCGCTGGGAGCGCTCAGCGCAGCCGGGACCGGTGATTGGGTCCGCCGCGGCTGCGCATCGCGGTACCTGATTCACGCAGCATGCTATGGACGGATCCGTAGCTTCGGCCGGTGGTGGCCGCCAAATTGCGAATGCTGGCCCCGGCCTCATAGGCGTTGCGCAGCTCATCCAACAGCTGGTCGCGTGTCTTCTTTGACTTTCGCATCGGTACCTCCATCGACCCCAGGCACCTAGCGTAAGAACCCACTGCCACCAAGGGGCTGCTTTGGGCGAAATCGCCTGCGGTTATTCAGGCCAGCTCGATGAGGTCCCGGTACTCCTGCGACCAATAGTCCTCGGTGGCGTCGGGTAGCAGCACGACGCGTTGCGGATCGAGCGCCTCGGCCGCACCGGGATCGTGTGTCACCAACACCACTGCGCCCTGATAGCTGCGCAGCGCGTCGAGGACCTGTTCACGCGAGGCGGGGTCGAGATTGTTGGTCGGCTCGTCGAGCAGCAAGACGTTTGCCGTGGAGGCCACCAAGCCGGCCAATGCCAGCCGGGTCTTCTCCCCGCCGGACAATGTGCCCGCCGTTTGGTCGAGCTGCGCGCCGCTGAACATGAACGCGCCCAATAGACCCCGCAGATCTTGCTCTCCGGATTCGGGTGCAGCGTGGCGGATGTTCTCCCAGACGGTCGCGTCGTTATCGAGCGTGTCATGCTCCTGCGCGAAATAGCCGATCCGCAAGCCGTGTCCGGGTTCCAACGCTCCGGTATCAGGTTGCTCGACGCCCGCCAACAGCCGCAGCAGTGTGGTCTTGCCCGCGCCATTGAGGCCGAGCACCACCACGCGCGAGCCCCGATCGATCGCCAGATCCACTCCGGTGAACACCTCGAGTGACCCATACGTCTTGCTCAGCCCCTTAACCACCAGCGGTACGCGACCGCAGGCAGCCGGAGTAGGGAATTTGATCCGGGCCACTTTGTCGGCCACCCGGTCTTCGTCGAGGGCGGCCATCATCCGATCGGCACGACGCAACATGTTTTGGGCGGCAACGGCCTTTGTGGCCTTGGCGCCCAATTTGGCGGCCTGGGTGCGCAGGGCGGCGGCCTTGCGTTCGGCGTTGGCACGTTCCCGGCGACGGCGCTGCTCGTCGGTGGCCCGGGCGTCGAGGTACTTGTGCCAGCCCATGTTGTAGACGTCGACCTCGCCGCGCACTGCGTCCAGGAACCACACCCGATTGACGACATCGGCGAGCAGCTCCACGTTGTGACTGATGATGATCAAGCCCCCGGTGTGCGAACGGAGGAAATCTCGCAGCCAGCCAACCGAATCCGCATCAAGGTGGTTGGTCGGCTCGTCGAGCAACAAGACCGCCCCGGAACCTGAGGCACCAGCGCCTCCCTCGGACGCGGCGAACAGAATACGCGCCAACTCGACACGGCGGCGCTGGCCACCGGAGAGGGTATGTAACTGCTGTGTCAGCACCCGCTCGGGCAAACCGAGGCTGGCACAGATCCGGCTGGCTTCGCTTTCGGCGCCATAGCCACCCAGGGCAACAAACCGCTCCTCCAGTTGGCCGTAGCGGCGGATGGCCCGGTCGCGGGCATCGTCGTCAGCAACCTCGGCCATGAGTGCCTGCTGCTTTTCCAGATCGGTGAGCAAGACGTCCAGTCCACGAGCCGACAGCACTCGGTCGCGGGCCAGCACATCCAAATCACCCTCTTTGGGATCTTGTGGCAGGTAGCCAATTTCACCGGATCTGGTGACCGAGCCGGAATAGGGTTCGCTTTCACCGGCCAGGATGCGCAAGGTTGTGGTCTTGCCCGCGCCATTGCGACCGACCAGGCCGATGCGATCGCCGGGCTGCACCCGCAAATCGGGGCCGTCAGGTGAGAGCAAGATGCGCGCGCCAGCGCGGACTTCGAGGTCCGTGGCCGTGATCACAATCTCTCTCCTGTGTTGCGGATGCTACTTATCGTCGGTGAACACCGGCGGCCGCTTCTCGGCGCGCGCGGCAACTGCTTCTTCGAAGTTTTGGGTCAGCAGGCGCACAAAAAGTTGTCCCAGACCCTCGGCCTGCATGTGCCCTTCCAGGCTAGCGGCGTCTAGTCCACTCCATAGTGTGCGTTTGGTCAACTCTATTCCCGGGCGCGAGAACGCCGCCATGCGCGCGGCGATGGCATAACAGGTATCCAGCAGCTGGCCATCAGGCACCCGGCAGGACACCAATCCGATGCGCTCGGCTTCATCCGCGCTGACGTCACGTCCGGTCAGCATGATCTCGAACGCGCGCGAGGATCCGATGGCCCGGGGCAACAGGTAGCTCAACCCCAATTCGCTCGCGGTCAGCCCGTTGTTAATACCGGCGGCTCGGAAGTAGGCGCTAGTCGATGCCACCCGGATGTCTGCGGCCAGCGCCAGACACAGCCCTCCGCCGATCGCCGGCCCGTTGACTGCGGCGATCACCGGCTGGTGCAACCGCCGCAGCATCAAAATGATGTCGTCGAGCAGTTCCATCGAACGCAGCGCATACGTGGGCCGAGTCAAACCCTCAACGTGCGGTACGACTCCGGCGGACTTGTGATCCGCCCCGGAGGAAAAACCCCGACCCGCCCCGGTCAGCACCAGCACCCGCACGGAGTTGTCGTGGGTTACCTCCGCAAGGGCCTCTTTGAGCGGCACCATGACGTCGAACGCCATGGAGTTCATCCGCTCTGGCCGATTCAGGGTGATGAGCGCAATTTCCGGGCGCGGGTGTTCGAGCAGGACCAAAGTCACTTGTGCACGGTATCGCGGACGGTTCCGATACCGCGTTGCAGCGCCGCGATCGCAACACTAGGCATAGTGAATGCCTAGGAACACCTACGCGACTTCGAAGGATTTGAGCTGTTGCACCAGGTCCTCTAGGGCCGCCGGCGGCAAGGCGCCGGGCTGATTGAACAGCAGCTGGCCCTTCTTGAAAGCCATCAGCGTGGGGATGGACTGGATCTGGGCGGCCGCGGCCAATTCTTGTTCGGCCTCGGTATCGACTTTGGCATAGACGATGTCGGGGTGTTTCTCCGACGACGCCTGAAATGTCGGCGCAAACGAACGACACGGGCCGCACCAGGAGGCCCAGAAGTCGATCAGCACCATGTCGTTACCGGTCACGGTCTCGTTGAACTGGTCAGCGGTCAAGTCTTGGGTTGCCATGTTTGCCATAACGACACACACCGGTGTCTTTGTTCCGCCCGATTTCTGTGCCGATTTCTGCGCGGTCAAGCCGTCTAGAGCAGACCCCGCCGGCTCGCCGGTGATGGCACGTTCCACACCCGGAGGTGTCCCACCAAGTCGTCCATAACGTTGGGATTGGCGATGCCGGCCTGTTTGAACACCAGCTTACCCTTTTTGAACGCCATCAATGTTGGCAAGTGCTTGACCTGAGCCATCGAAACCAGCTCTTGCTCGGTTTCGTAGTTGACTTTGCCATACACGATGTCGGGATATTTGTCCGACGACTCTTCGTAGGTCGGCGTGAACACGTCGCACGGGGCGCACAACGGCGCCCATACGTACACCAGCACGTTGTCGTTGCCGTACACAGTCTGCCGGAAATTCGCGAGGGTGAGATCTTGGGTAGCCACCTGTCCTCTTTACGTCCTCGCCGCGTGCCCTGCCTGGCACCTACGCTCGTCGTCGACCCGGCGAAGTCGAGCGTACGTCGCATGCCGCAGAATCGCCGGCGATTTCTAAGGCCTCAACGCACACCGGACGCGGCGGTACGCCAGGACCGGTTGGTCAGCAGCCGCATACCGTTGAGGGCGACGAGCACCGTAGACCCTTCGTGACCGGCCACGCCCAGCGGTAGTGGCAACGTCCCGAACAGATCCCACAACACCAAGACGGTGATGAAAGTGCCCGCGATGATCAGGTTGGCGGTCACCACGCGCCGAGCCTGCCGAGCCAGCCCGATGATCGTCGGAATCGAATGCAGTTCGTCGCGTACCGTGACGCCGTCGGCGGTCTGCAACGTCAGGTCGGCACCGGCGCCCATCGCGATCGACGTGCGGGCTGCCGCCATGGCCGGGGCGTCGTTGACGCCGTCTCCGACCACGAGCACTCGGTGGCCGCTTTCCTGCAGTGCGCGAACCGCCTGCACCTTTTGCTCGGGGAGCAATGCGGCACGCACATCGGTAATCCCGGCGTGCTGGGCCACCCGCCCGGCCGCGCATTGGTTGTCGCCGGTGAGCAACAGTGGCGGTGCGACTGTCAGCGTGGCCAACGACGCCACGGATTCCGCGGCATCAACCCGCACCTGATCGGTGAGTCCAAGCACTCCGACGGCAACGCCGTTCAGCATGACCACGGCGGCCGTGGCCCCCGCCGCCAGGATCGGTTCAAGTTCGGACAGGGGTGCACCCCGATAACTGTGCGGGCTGCACACCTCGACAAAGTCTCGCCCCACGATGGCCCGAACCCCGCGGCCGGGCAGTGCCCGGAAATCGTCGGCGACCGGGATGACGATGCCGCGCCTACGGACTTCTTCGACGATGGCTCGTCCAAGCGGGTGTTCGCTGGATTGTTCTGCAGCAGCCGCCAATTGAAGCAGTTTGCGGACCCCGACCGCTTCGGGTCTGAGCGGCTCGACCATGGTCAATTGTGGTACGCCACAGGTCAAGGTGCCGGTCTTGTCCAGCGCGACGACGCTGGTGGCGGCGAGGTGTTCAACGACGACAGCGGATTTGACCAAGACTCCGTGCCGGCCGGCGTTGGCGATCGCCGACAGCAACGGCGGCATGGTGGCCAGCACGACCGCACACGGGGACGCCACGATCATAAACGTCATGGCGCGCAACAAGACTGGCTGCAACGGGGCACCCAACATCAGCGGAATGGCGACCAGCGCAAGGGTGGCTGCCACCACGGTAATGGAGTAACGCTGCTCAATCTTTTCGATAAATAATTGAGTCTTGGCCTTGGTAGCCGAAGCTTCGGCCACCAGTTCAACGATTCGAGCAACCACGGTCTGGGACGGGTCGCGGGTGACCAGTACCTGCAGGACGCCTGACCCGTTCACGGTGCCGGCAAACACCTCGTCGCCGCGGCTCTTGGCCGCCGGCATGGACTCACCGGTGATAGAGCATTGGTCGACCTCAGAAAATCCGGAGAGCACGGCACCGTCGGCGGGTATCCGCTCCCCCGGCCGGACCACCACCCGGTCACCTACCACCAGCTCGCCGGCGGCCACCACCCGCTCGGTGCCATCACCGTCGAGCACCACGGCCCGATCCGGCGCGAGGTCCAGCAGGCCCTTGACCGAGTCCTCGGTGTGTTTGGTGGCGACGTCATCGAGCGCACCCGATGTCGCAAAGATCACGATCAACAGCGCACCATCGAAGATCTGCCCGATGGCCACTGCGCCGATCGCTGCCACGATCATCAACAGATCGACGTCAAGTGCCTTGTTCCGCAAGGCTTGTGCGCCTGCCCACGCCGAACCCCAGCCACCGGCGAGGTAGCAGGCCAGATACAGCGACCACCACACGACCTGCGGGGCGGCATTGAGCTGAGTGACCAGTCCGGCCAGGAACAACGCCAGCGCGACTGCTGCCCAACGCACGGACATCACCGACCACAGCGCGGCACGCCAACTCAGCGGTCGCGCGATAGGGCTCGAAGCACGGTCACAAGAAGTCTCGGACGCACTTACTTCGAACGTGGTCAGGGTCATTCGGCGGCCTCCCAGGGGCTAGTGGGCGTTGGTTGGGCTGAACCGAGTTTAGGGACGCAGGGATCGCCTAAAATCTCGATTGCGTTGCGGTATGCGATTGAATTGGTCACTGGCACAAGGCAAGCCGGAGCACCTCAGCAACGCTCGTGTGGCGGCGGTCCCGACCTCTGCCGGTTCTTAGGGCAGCCTGGGTTGCTCCGTCCGGGGGGCATCGAATTCTGCACGTGTGCAGATAAATTCACCCGAGGACCTGGGAAAATTGGGCAACCAGAACTGCGGAATTTGCGATAAAATTCATCGGCCGCTGACGCGTCACACTGGAGGTGCGCGATGTCTTTCGTTATTGCAGATCCGCAGTTTGTGTCCCAAGCGGCCGGGAATCTGGCCCGCATCGGTTCGGTGATCAGCGAGGCGAACTCCGCGGCGGCAGCGGAAACAACCGCCGTGGTGGCCGCCGGGGCCGACGAGGTATCGGCCGCCGTAGCGGCGTTCTTCGACGCACACGGCTTGGGTTACCAGGCACTGTCCGTGCAGGCCGCGGCCTTCCACGACCAGTTCGTACAAAGACTGTTCGGCGGTGCGGCCGCGTATGCCAGCGCCGAGGCCGCCAGCGCCAACCCCTTGCAGGCGGTGCTCGACTTGATCAACACACCCACTCAGGTGCTGTTCAACCGTCCGCTGATCGGCAACGGTACCGACGGTACGGCGGCCAACCCCAACGGCGGGGGCGGCGGGCTGCTGTTCGGCAATGGGGGCAAGGGCTTCTCGTCCTCCACCGCCGGGGTCGCCGGCGGCGCCGGTGGAGCCGCGGGGCTATTCGGCAACGGCGGCGCCGGTGGGACGGGCGGAGGGGGTGCGCTCGGCGGCAACGGCGGCACGGGCGGGCTGCTGCTCGGCAACGGCGGCGCCGGCGGTATGGGCGGCACCGGCAGTACCGCCGGCGCCGGCGGCTCTGCCCTACTGATCGGCATGGGTGGCGCCGGCGGCACCAGCGGTCTGGCTGGGATCGGTGGCCCCGGCGGCAATGGCGGGCTGCTGCTGGGCAATGCCGGTGATGGCGGCAGCGGTGTCTTTGGCGGTGGCAGCGGCGGCCGGGCGTGGCTATTTGGCAACGGTGGCGCCGGAGGGGGCGCGAGCTCCATGGGGAACTCTGGCAATGGCGGTAACGCCGGGTTCTTCATCGGCAACGGCGGCACCGGCGGCACCGGCGGGTCGAACGCCAACGGCGGGATCGGCGGTCAGGCCGGCCTGATCGGCAACGGAGGGGCCGGTGGTGATGGCGGAGGCGTGAGCGGAAACGGGGGCAATGGCGGCAACGCGTTGTTGGTCGGCAATGGCGGTCACGGCGGCACTGGCGGCGGAACCGGCACCGACGGCCTCGGCGGAACGGGCGGGCTGTTGTTCGGCCAGGCCGGCGCCAACGGCTAGTGGTAGCGGCAGGTCAGTCCGCCCCGCCGCGGGTTACGGTTGCGTACGTTTTGCCCACTCGGAGAGACTGATCCCCGAGGTAAGCGCCGCTCAGCCCAACTGAAGGGAACTGCATTGGGGCACTACATCGCCAACGTCCGTGATCTTGAGTTCAACATTTTCGAGGTCCTTGATGTCGGCGCCGTCCTCGGCACCGGACGCTACAGCGAACTCGATACCGATACCGTCCGGACGATCCTGTCCGAAGCGGCTCGATTGGCCGAGGGGCCGATCGCCGAATCCTTCGCCGCCGCCGACCGCAATCCGCCGGTGTTCGACCCCGCTACACACTCCATCAGCGTGTCCGACGAATTGGCCAAGACCGTGCAGGCGATCAAAGACGCCGAGTGGTGGCGGCTGGGCCTGGCCGAGGAGATCGGCGGTATGCCTGCGCCCCCGCCACTCACCTGGGCGGTCAACGAAATGATCTTCTGCGCCAACCCGTCTGCCTGCTTCTTCCTCCTGGGCCCGACGATGGCTCAGTCCCTCTACGTCGAGGGCAACGAGCTGCAGCGGCAATGGGCCGCGATGGGAGTCGAGCGCGGGTGGCAAGCCACCATGGTGCTCACCGAACCCGACGCCGGCTCCGACGTCGGGGCCGGCCGGGCCAAAGCCATCGAACAACCCGATGGCACCTGGCACATCGAAGGAGTGAAGCGGTTCATTTCCGGTGGCGACGTGGGCGACACAACTGAGAACATCTTCCATCTGGTGTTGGCCCGCCCCGAAGGCGCCGGACCAGGTACCAAGGGGTTGAGTCTTTTCTACGTGCCCAACTACCTGTTCGATCCCGACACCGGCGAGCTCGGGCCGCGCAACGGCGTCTATGTCACCGGCCTGGAACACAAGATGGGCCTGAAGTCCTCCCCCACCTGCGAGGTGACCTTCGGCGCCACCGATGTGCCCGCGGTTGGTTACCTGGTGGGCGGCGTGCACAACGGGATCGCGCAGATGTTCACCGTGATCGAACACGCTCGGATGACCATCGGGGTCAAGTCCTGCGGCACATTGTCCACGGGCTACCTCAATGCGCTCGCCTATGCCAAGGAGCGGGTGCAGGGTGCGGATTTGACCCAGATGACCGACAAGACCGCGCCGCGGGTCACGATCATGCACCACCCCGATGTGCGCCGCAGTCTCATGACTCAGAAGGCCTACGCCGAAGGCCTGCGGGCGCTCTACCTCTACGCGGCGGCACACCAGGATGATGCTGTCGCACAACATGTTTCGGGCGCAGACCACGACATGGCGCATCGTGTGGACGATCTGTTGTTGCCCGTGGTCAAAGGGGTCGGCTCGGAACGCGCCTATGAAATCCTTACCGAATCGCTGCAGACCCTGGGCGGTTCGGGGTTCTTGTCGGACTACCCGATCGAGCAGTACATCCGCGACGCCAAGATCGATTCCCTCTATGAGGGCACCACCGCCATCCAGTCGCTGGACTTCTTCTTCCGCAAGATCGTGCGCGACCACGGTCAGGCGCTGCAGTTTGTGACCGCTCAAATCAGCCAGACCATCGACAACATCGATCCGGCGCTGAAACCACAAGCCGCGCTGCTGCAGACCGCGCTCGACGACGTCACCGCGATGACGGGAGCGCTGACCACATACCTGATGTCGGCCGCGCAACACCCGACAGACATCTACAAGGTGGGGTTGGCGTCGGTGCGATACCTGCTCGCGGTGGGCGACTTAATCATCGGTTGGCGACTATTGGTGCAGGCCGGCGTCGCGCACGCCGCGCTGGCCGGCCCGGACACCAAGGACGACCCGAACGGTGACACCGCCTTCTACCAGGGCAAGATCGCCGTGGCGGCCTTCTTCGCCAAGAATATGCTGCCGAAACTATCCGGGGTGCGCACCGTCATCGAGTCCATCGACGATGAGATCATGCGCGTTTCCGAAGACGCCTTCTGAGGCGTCCGTCTGCGGTCGGCGCCGCACCGATGCCCGCCAAATCCGCTGCCGCCGAGGGCAACCTTGCCTTCGGCCGCGACGCCGCATGGCCGGTGGCGACCCCCCGGGGGGGCCTCGAAGTCCGGGCGCCGGTGGGCAGGAGCTAAACGGTAAAGCCGAGCGCGCGAAGTTGCTCGCGCCCGTCATCGGTGATCTTGTCCGGACCCCAGGGTGGGTTCCATACCCAGTTGATGCGGATCTCGTCGACCAGGCCGCTGCCCACCAAGGCACTGCGCGACTGATCCTCGATGACGTCGGTCAGCGGGCAAGCCGCCGATGTCAAGGTCATGTCGATCAGTGCGACGGTCCCGTCGTCGCAATCCGCCACGTCAACCCCGTAAACCAGTCCCAGGTCCACGACGTTGATCCCCAGCTCCGGGTCGACGACGTCATGCATCGCCTCCTCGACGTCGGCGAGCAACTCCTCGTTGGCAGCAGTGGTTTCACTCATTGGTGGCCTCCTCCAAATCTTCACCGTCGTCGACCAGCGCCGATGCCGCAATGGCTTGGACCAGCGCGTCTTTGAAAGCCATCCAGCCCAGCAGCGCACACTTCACCCGGGCCGGATATTTCGCGACTCCCGAAAACGCCACTCCGTCGCCCAGAACGTCCTCATCGCCCTGCACAGTTCCGCGTGAGGACACCATCTCGCTGAAGGCATCGATGGTCTTCATTGCCACTGGCACCGTTTGGCCGATCACTTGCTGGGTCAATACCGAGGTCGATGCCTGGCTGATCGAGCAACCTTGACCATCGTAGGAAACATCGGCCACCGTCGTCCCGTCGTTCGACAGCGCGACCCGCAGGGTGATCTCGTCGCCGCAGATCGGGTTCACGTGGTAGACCTCCGCGCCGAACGGCGCCCGCAACCCGCGATGCTGAGGGTGCTTGTAGTGATCGAGGATCACGTCCTGATACATCTGCTCCAGTCGCAACTTCAGGATCTCCCAAAGAAGTTCAGCGAACGGCGTATGCCGGCCAGCAAACGCTCAACCTCATCGACGGTGTTGTACACCGCGAAAGACGCCCGCGCCGTCGCGGCCACACCAAACCTGCGATGCAGGGGTAACGCGCAGTGATGACCGACCCGCACGGCAACGCCGTCATCATCGAGCACTTGACCAACGTCATGGGCATGCACACCATCGACGACGAATGACACCGGCGACCCCCGGTTCTCCATCGATGTGGGCCCGATGATGCGCACACCGTCGATACCGGATAGTCCATCGATGGCCGCCGCGACCAGCTCACGCTCATGGGCTTCCACGGCGTTCATGCCAATGGCACTCAGATAGCGTGCCGCCGCTGCCAAGCCGACCACCTGGGAGGTCATCGGGGTACCCGCCTCGAATCGCTGCGGTGCCGGGGCATAGGTACTGGCTTCCATGGCGACGGTCTCGATCATCGAACCGCCGGTGAGAAACGGGGGCATCTGGGCCAGCAGCTCACGACGGCCGTACAGCACACCGATTCCGTTGGGGCCCAGCATCTTATGTCCGGAGAATGCGGCGAAATCGACACCCAGCCCCGGAAAGTCGACCGGCTGGTGCGGTACCGACTGGCAGGCGTCCAACACGGTATGCGCGCCCACCGCCTTGGCCCGCGACACCAATTCGGCAACCGGAGCCAACGCACCGGTCACATTCGAATGATGGGTGAACGCAACGACCTTGACACGCTCATCGAGCCGCAGTGAATCCAGATCGATGCGCCCCTCATCGGTTACGCCATACCAGCGCAAGGTGGCCCCGGTGCGCCGGGCCAGCTCCTGCCAGGGAATTAGGTTGGCATGATGCTCCAGCTCGGTGGTGACAATGACGTCACCCGGCCCGACCGCAAGCTCGAAACGACTGTCCCCAAACACATAGGACACCAGGTTCAGCGACTCCGTGGCATTCTTGGTGAACACCAGCTCGTCAGGTTGGGCCCCGACGAACGTCGCAATGTCGGCGCGCCCCTGTTCATAGGCGTCGGTCGCCTCCTCCATCAGCTGGTGTGCACCGCGATGGACGGCACCGTTGCACGTGGTCAAAAATTCGCGCTCGGCGTCGAGCACCTGCAGTGGGCGTTGAGACGTTGCGCCCGAATCCAAGTACGCCAACGGGTTTCCGCTGCGCATGATGCGCTTGAGGATCGGGAAGTCAGCACGGATCGCGGCAAGATCCAGCGGAGTGACGGAAGCAGTCATGGGTCAGACCCCGGTGGCCGCCGTCTGGGTGAAGCGGACGTAGCCGTTCTGCTCAAGTTCGTCGGCAAGCTCGGGCCCGCCGGACTCGGCGATGCGGCCGCCGACGAACACGTGCACGTATTCCGGATGGATGTAGCGCAGGATGCGGGTGTAGTGGGTGATCAGCAGGATGCCACCGTGCTCTGCTTCGGCATAACGGTTCACGCCCTCGCTGACCACGCGCAGTGCGTCCACGTCCAGGCCGGAGTCGGTTTCATCGAGGACGGCGATCTTTGGCTTAAGCAGCTCTAACTGCAGGATCTCATGGCGCTTCTTTTCTCCGCCCGAGAAACCTTCGTTGACGCTGCGCTCGGCGAACGACGGGTCGATGTCCAAGGCGGCCATGGCAGCCTTGACCTCTTTGACCCAGTGCCGCAGCTTCGGCGCCTCGCCCCGGATGGCCGTCGCCGCCGAGCGCAGGAAGTTCGACACCGAGACGCCGGACACCTCGACGGGATACTGCATCGCCAGAAACAGTCCGGCCCGCGCGCGCTCGTCGATACTCATCGCCAGCACATCCGCGCCGTCCAGCGTGATCGAACCCGAAGTCACCTGGTACTTGGGGTGACCGGCAACGGCATAGGACAGGGTGGACTTGCCGGAGCCGTTGGGACCCATCAAGGCATGTGTCTCACCGGATTTCACGGTCAGGTCTACCCCGTTGAGGATCGGGATCTCGGTGGCGTCGGGGCTTTCGACGCTCACGTGCAGGTCTTTGATTTCCAGAATGGTCATGAGGCGGTTGTCTTCTCCGTTGCCTTTGCTTCTGTGATGGCCAGTTCGTGTTCGATGGCTGCGGTCAGGCGCTCGCGTATCTCGGGCACCGCGATCTTGGAGATGATCTCGCCGAAGAAGCCCCGGATCACCAGCCGGCGAGCCTGCTCTTCCGGGATGCCGCGCGAGCACAGATAGAACAGTTGCTCGTCGTCGAAGCGGCCAGTGGCGCTGGCATGTCCGGCACCAGCGATTTCTCCGGTCTCGATCTCCAGGTTGGGTACCGAGTCGGCACGGGCGCCGTCGGTGAGCACCAAGTTGCGGTTCACCTCGAAGGTGTCGGTGCCGGTGGCCGCGGCACGAATCAGCACGTCCCCCACCCAGACGGTGTGCGCGTCGGGTAGTGACGACGCCGGATCCCCTTGCAGCGCACCCTTGTACAACACGTTGGACTTACAGTCGGGGTGCGCGTGGTCCACCAGCAGCCGCGACTCAAGGTGTTGGCCGTCGTCGGCGAAATACAGGCCCAGCAGTTCGGCATCGCCACCGGGCCCGGAGAACCGCACGTTGGCCGACATCCGCACCACCTCACCGCCCAACGTGACAGAGATGTGGCGAAGCACCGCGTCCTTGCCGAGGCGAGCGTGGTGTGCGGTGAGGTGCACCATGTCGTCGGCCCAGTCGGCGATCCACACAACGGTGAGTCGCGCCGCGTCGTCAACGACGAACTCGACGTTGTCGGCGTAGGTTCCACTGCCCCGGAGGTCGATCACCACCACGGCCTCGCCGAGTTCTTCGACCCTGATCTGCAGGTGCCCGTAGGCCACCGCACCGTCGCCGGGCCCGGTGACCGTGATGTTCACCGGATCCGCAATCTGCGTGTCCCGGCCGACGGTGACCAGCGTCGCGGCGTTGAACGACGAGAACGCTTGGGCTGCAACCCGGTCGGCGGGCACACCGCCCTGACCCAGGCGATCGTCACCACGGCGGACGGTCTCGGTGCGCAAGCCGGGGTGCTCGCTGACGGTGATCTTGGCCGCACCGGTGGCGAGCGCGGAACCGTCGTGCAGGCCGCGCAGTCGCTTCAGCGGGGTAAAGCGCCAGAGTTCATCGCGTCCATGTGGAACCTCGAAAGCCTCAACGTCGAAGGATGCGAAAAGTTCGCCCTTGTTGAGTGCGGCATTGGCGGGGGCGGACGTCATCCGACCGCGCCCTCCATCTGCAGCTCGATCAGCCGGTTGAGCTCGAGCGCGTATTCCATGGGGAGTTCTTTGGCGATCGGCTCCACGAAGCCGCGCACCACCATCGCCATGGCCTCGTCCTCGGTCAGACCGCGACTCATGAGGTAGAACAGCTGGTTCTCGCTGACCTTCGACACGGTGGCCTCATGGCCCATCGTGACGTCGTCTTCGCGAATGTCGACGTAGGGATAGGTGTCGCTGCGGCTTATCGTATCGACCAGCAGCGCATCACATTTCACGCTGGACTTGGAGCCGTTCGCGCCTTTGTTCACCTGAACCAGACCTCGATACGAGGTACGGCCGCCGCCACGCGCCACCGACTTGGACACGATGTTGCTCGAGGTGTTGGGCGCCAGGTGCAGCATCTTGGCCCCGGTGTCCTGGTGCTGGTCTTCGCCGGCGAACGCCACCGACAGCACTTCGCCTTTGGCGTGCTCACCGGTCATCCACACCGCCGGGTATTTCATCGTCACCTTGGACCCGATGTTGCCGTCGATCCATTCCATGGTGGCGCCCGCCTCGGCGCGGGCCCGCTTGGTCACCAGGTTGTAGACGTTGTTCGACCAGTTCTGGATGGTGGTGTAGCGAACGCGCGCATGCGGCTTGACGACGATCTCGACCACCGCCGAGTGCAGTGAGTCCGACTTGTAGATCGGCGCGGTACAGCCTTCGACGTAGTGCACGTAGGAGCCTTCGTCGGCGATGATCAACGTCCGCTCGAACTGGCCCATGTTCTCGGTGTTGATCCGGAAGTAGGCCTGTAGCGGGATGTCGACGTGCACCCCGGGCGGGACATAGATAAAGCTGCCGCCCGACCACACCGCGGTGTTCAACGCCGAGAACTTGTTGTCCCCGGCGGGGATAACGGTGCCGAAGTACTCCTTGAAGATCTCTGGGTGTTCCCGCAGACCGGTGTCGGTGTCAAGGAAGATGACGCCTTGGGCCTCCAAATCCTCCCGGATCTGGTGGTACACCACCTCGGACTCGTACTGGGCGGCCACGCCCGCAACCAGACGCTGCTTCTCGGCCTCCGGGATGCCCAGCCGATCGTAGGTGTTGCGGATGTCTTCGGGCAGATCGTCCCAGCTCGCGGCCTGCTTCTCGGTGGAGCGAACAAAGTATTTGATGTTGTCGAAGTCGATGCCCTCGAGGTTGGAACCCCACTTGGGCATGGGCTTGCGGTCGAAGATGCGCAAGGCCTTGAGTCGGGTTTCCAGCATCCATTCGGGTTCGCTCTTCTTGGCGGAGATGTCGCGGACAACCGCCGCTGAAAGACCTCGCCTGGCCGAGGCGCCGGCGACATCCGAGTCCGCCCAACCGTAGCCGTACTTACCCAGCGAAGCGATGGCCTCTTCCTGGGTCAACGGCTCGGCCGCGGTCTTGGCCTCTGGTGTGAGTGTCATGCGGACGCTCCTCTGGTGCTCGTGATGTGTTGGCGCGGGCTGGGCGCCGGCGTTAGTGGCACATGGGTTGTGCAGGCACAGTCTCCGTTGACAATGGTCGCCAACCGCTGCACGTGGGTACCGAGCACCTCGGCCATAGCCTCCTGCTCGGCTTCACACAACTCCGGGAATTCCTCGGCAACATGGGAAACCGGGCAGTGATGCTGGCAGATTTGCACACCGTGGATCGGCAAGCCCACCCGGGTGGTGGTGGCGACGTAGCCAGCGCTGGTCAACGCAGTGGCGATCCGGTCGGCCGCGGCTTCCAGGGCGGCGTCGTCGGGACCGTCAGCCGCCGTGACATCGGCCAGAATCGCATCGATCCGGCGCCGCGCAAACGTGCGGACCGCATCCTCGCCGCCGATTTCTCGCAGTTGCCGCATCGCCGCGGCGGCCAGATCGTCGTAGGCGTGGTCTAGTTTGGCCCGGCCGCCCGCGGTCAGTCGGTAGCGTTTCGCGGGCCGTCCCCGGCCCGCTTGCTGCCACGGCGCCGCAGCCGCGGACTCCGCGTCGCCCGCTTCGATCAATGCGTCGAGGTGACGCCGTACGCCGGCGGCCGACAGGCCCAGCCGGTCGCCGATCTCGCCGGCGGTGATGGACCCGGATTCCAGCAGAAGGCGCACGATGGCGCGGCGAGTGTGACCATCCGAGCCCGCAGCGGTCGCCGGGGCAGCCTCGTGGGCAGCCGCTAGCTCCGATCGGATTTTCACAACACTAGTGTGACGCAATTCCGGGAATCGGTCCAGCAAGCGAGGTCAGGTGAGGGGTTGCATCCGTCACACATCGACCACACAACCACGACACATCGACTACGCGGAGATCGCTTGCCCGATCGCACCGCTCCGCGGCGGGCCGCGTCGTC
Organism: Mycobacterium basiliense; assembly: GCF_900292015.1. NCBI lineage: Bacteria > Bacillati > Actinomycetota > Actinomycetes > Mycobacteriales > Mycobacteriaceae > Mycobacterium > Mycobacterium basiliense. Next base: position 2,336,651 of record NZ_LR130759.1, on the reverse strand, counting down.
GCCGGGGCTAGGCTGCTCTGATGGCAGCCCGCCACCACACGCTGAGCTCATCGATCGCCAGCTTGCATGGCGACGAGCAGGCGGTGGGTTCGCCGCTGAATGCCGCCGAACTCAGCGCACTGCGGCGCACCCGGTTGTTCGGCGCCACCGGCACCGTCCTGATGGGCGTCGGCGCGCTGGGCGCGGGGGCCAGGCCGGTCGTACAGGATCCCACCTTCGGCGTCCGGCTACTGAATCTGCCATCGCGAATCCAGACGGTGTCGTTGACGATGACGACCACCGGGGCCGTCATGATGGCCTTGGCCTGGCTGATGCTGGGCCGGTTCGCGCTGGGCAAACGTCGCATGTCGCGCGGCGAACTGGATCGCACCCTGCTGTTGTGGATGCTGCCGTTGTTGGTCGCCCCGCCGATGTACAGCAAGGACGTCTATTCCTACCTGGCCCAAAGCCAGATCGCACGCGACGGGCTCGACCCCTATCGGGTGGGGCCGGCATCCGGGCTCGGCCTAGGCCATGTCTTCACATTGTCGGTGCCCAGCCTGTGGCGGGAGACGCCGGCACCCTACGGTCCCCTGTTTTTGTGGATCGGTCGCGGAATCTCCCACCTCACCGGGGAGAACATCGTCGCGGCCGTGCTCTTCCATCGGCTGGTGGTATTGATCGGGGTGGCGTTGATCGTCTGGGCAACGCCGCGTCTTGCCCAGCGCTGCGGGGTCGCCGAAGTGAGCGCGCTATGGCTCGGCGCGGCCAATCCGCTGCTGTTCATGCACCTGGTCGCCGGCATCCACAACGAAGCGCTGATGCTCGGGATGATGCTGGCCGGCGCCGAATTCGCGTTGCGTGGCCTAGATGCCCCCCAACTGCTACCCACGTCGTGGCGGGTCAAGGCGCTCGCGCAATGGGAACCCCTGGGCATGCTGGCGGCGGGGTCGATCCTGATCACGCTGTCATCGCAGGTAAAGCTCCCCTCGCTGCTGGCACTGGGCTTTATCACCATGGCACTGGCATACCGCTGCGGTGGCACCATCAAGGCGCTGCTACTCGCCGGTGGTGCGATGGCCGGCTTGGCCGTGTCGGTGATGGCGATTGTCGGTTGGGCCAGCGGACTGGGGTTCGGCTGGATGTACACACTGGGCACCGCCAACGTGGTGCGCAGCTGGATGTCACCGCCGACGCTGCTGGCACTGGGCACCGGGCAGGTGGGGATCTTGCTGGGCCTCGGCGATCACACCACCGCGGTGCTGTCCCTGACGCGCGCCATGGGTGTGCTGATCATCATGGTGATGGTCAGCTGGCTGTTGCTGGCGGTCTTTCGCGGCCGACTGCACCCGATCGGAGGCCTTGGAGTGGCACTCGGTCTCACCGTGTTGTTGTTCCCCGTGGTGCAGCCCTGGTATTTGCTCTGGGCAATCATTCCGCTGGCCGCCTGGGCGACCCGCACGGGATTCCGGGTGGCAGCCATCGTCGTTACCCTCATCGTCGGCATCTTCGGCCCCACGGCCAATGGTGATCGCTTCGCGTTGTTCCAGATCGTGGATGCCACGCTGGCCAGCGCGATCATTGTGCTGGTGCTGATCGCACTGACCTACCAACGGTTACCGTGGCGCGGACTACCCGCTGACGCCGCGGAACAAGACCAACCAGCGGCGCCGGCGACTGAGCCTGCGGTGACCCGGCGTCCGACGTCGGCACCCGACGCCTACGCTGACTCCACGTGAGCTCGGCGCCCAGCGAACCCCCGGCCCCCGAAATCGTGGTGCGGCTCCGTGGGGTCGGTAAACACTATGGATCGCTAAATGCCGTCACCAACCTCGATCTCGAGGTACACGCCGCAGAGGTGCTGGCGCTGCTAGGTCCCAACGGGGCCGGCAAGACGACGACGGTGGAAATGTGTGAGGGTTTCGTACGCCCGGACACCGGCACCATCGAGGTATTGGGGCTGGACCCGATCGCCGACAACGCGCGCCTGCGCCCGCGTATCGGCGTGATGCTGCAGGGCGGCGGCGGCTACCCAGCGGCGCGCGCCGGCGAAATGCTCGACCTCGTCGCGGCCTATGCGGCCGATCCGTTGGATCCGCGTTGGTTACTCGACACCTTGGGCCTCACCGACGTCGCAAACACCACCTTCCGCCGGCTCTCCGGGGGGCAGCAGCAACGGCTTGCGCTGGCCTGTGCCCTGGTGGGCCGTCCTGAGCTGGTATTCCTCGACGAACCCACCGCGGGCATGGATGCCCATGCCCGCCTCCTGGTGTGGGAATTGATCGACGCCCTGCGACGCGACGGCGTGACCGTGCTGCTGACCACCCATCAACTCAAAGAGGCGGAAGAGCTTGCCGACCGGTTGGTGATCATCGACCACGGCGTCACGGTGGCAGCGGGTACGCCGTCGGAATTGATGCGCAGCGGGGCCAAGGACCAGCTGCGGTTTACCGCACCGCCGCGGCTGGATCTGTCGTTGTTGGCCACGGCATTGCCGGAGGATTACCAGTCCAGCGAGATCACGCCCGGTGAGTACCTGGTCGAAGGTCCAATCACCCCACAAGTGCTGGCCACCGTCACCGCCTGGTGTGCTCGCATCGACGTGCTCGCCACCGATATGCGGGTCGAGCAGCGCAGCCTTGAGGACGTCTTCTTGGACATGACTGGCAGAAAGTTGCGACCGTGACGCAAAGCAAGACCGACGGCCCCCTGTTTCCCCCGGGCACCTTCGCCCCTGACCCGCGGCCCAATGCCGTGTCCCGAATGCTGGCCGCCCAGTTCAGCCTGGAGCTGAAGCTGTTGCTGCGCAACGGCGAGCAGCTGCTGCTGACCATGTTCATCCCGATCACGTTGTTGGTCGGGATGACGCTGCTGCCGCTGGGCTCCTTCGGACCGCACCGCGCCGCTACGTTTGTTCCGGTCATCATGGCACTGGCGGTCATCTCCACCGCGTTTACCGGACAGGCCATCGCGGTCGCGTTCGATCGCCGGTACGGAGCGTTGAAGCGACTGGGGGCAACCCCATTGCCGGTCTGGGGCATCATCGTCGGCAAGTCCCTGGCCGTGGTTGCCGTGGTGTTCCTGCAGGCGGTCATCCTGGGAGCCATCGGCTTTGCGCTCGGTTGGCGTCCGGCGCCGGCGGCCTTGGCGTTGGGCGCGGCCGTTATCGCATTGGGCACCGCGGGATTTGCCGCCCTTGGCCTGCTGCTCGGCGGAACCCTACGGGCCGAGATCGTTTTGGCGGTGGCCAACCTGATGTGGTTCGTGTTCGCCGGATTCGGCGCCCTGACGCTGGAGACGGACATCATTCCGACGGCGGTCAAGTGGGCCGCTCGTCTTACTCCGTCGGGCGCACTCACCGAGGCGCTCTCACAGGCGATGACCCTGTCGATGGACTGGTTCGGCGTCGTTGTCCTGGCGGTGTGGGGAACGCTGGCGGGGCTCGCGGCGCGCCGCTGGTTCCGATTCACCTGACCGGTCGGCACACCTGGCCTGGAATCTCGGCCCGACGCCCACTTCTACTACGCGGCGTAGTTATCGCTACGATCGGGCGGTGACCCTCGGACGAGCCGTGTTGCGGTGGGTGGATCTGCTCCCCGATCCCAGCCTGCGTGTGCAGCGGATTATTGCCGCGGCCGTCATCCTGACCCAGGGGGGCATCGCGGTCACCGGCGCGATCGTCCGCGTTACCGCATCGGGCCTGGGATGCCCCACCTGGCCGCAATGTTTTCCGGGCAGCTTCACACCGGTGGCGGTCGCGGAGGTGCCACGCATCCACCAGGCCGTCGAATTCGGCAACCGGATGATCACCTTCGCGGTGGTCATCACCGCGGGGCTGGCCGTACTCGCCGTCACCCGGGCACGCCGGCGGACCGAGGTTCTGGTCTATGCGTGGCTCATGCCGGCTTCGACGGTGGTGCAGGCGGTGATCGGTGGCATCACGGTGCGCACCGGGCTGCTGTGGTGGACGGTGGCCATCCACCTGCTGGCGTCGATGACGATGGTGTGGTTGTCGGTGGTGCTGTATGTCAAGGTCGGCCAACCCGACAATGGGGTTATTCGGCAGCTGGTGGCCGGGCCGCTGCGTGCACTGACGGTGGTGAGCGCATTGAATCTGGCTGCGGTCCTGGTCACCGGCACCCTGGTAACCGCGGCCGGCCCCCATGCCGGCGACAAGAGCCCAAGCCGAACCGTGCCGCGACTAAAAATCGAAATCAACACCCTGGTGCATCTGCATTCGTCGCTGCTGATCTCCTACCTGGCATTGCTGATCGGGCTGGGATTCGGGCTGTTGGCCGTCGCCGCCGGCCGGCCAACCATGAGCCGGCTCGCAGTGCTACTCGCCTTGGTCTTTGCCCAGGCCGGTATCGGCACCGTGCAGTATTTCAGCGGTGTGCCCGCGGCCCTGGTTGCCATCCACGTGGCCGGGGCCGCCGCGTGCACGGCGGCGACCGCGGCGCTATGGGCGTCGATGCGAGAACGGGCCCAGCCCGAGGCGCTGCAAAGCTGACTCCACGCACAGCGCAAATTCACGCTGGCCCCGTTCACGGGTATCCGCGTCTAGCCGGCGCCAGCCCAGCGACGGGTCCACCAATTGCAGCTCAAGCAGCTCGCTTCCGACCAGATGCACTCGCGCATAAAGCAATTCGCCGAAGGCTACCCTCACCTGCGCCATCGCCGCGGCCAGGGCCGCGGCCCCCACGTCCCAGACTTCAAAGTCGGGCTCGCCCTGGCGCACGGCGTTGCCCTGGGTGGTAAATGCGTGTGACGGCCGTCCGCCAAGAAAAATCAACACCGTTTCGGGTAGCGACCCGCCGGCGCGTACCAACACCGTCTGTCCGCATTCGTGCAGTTCGGCGACGTGCACGGCGGCCGCCGAGTGGTCACTAAAGCGACGCGTTCCGGAGCCGAGGGCTGGGCTGACAAAGACGTGACCGGAACCCGGCGGCCGAAGCGGCTCCCCCGGCTCACACTGCTGGCCGGGCAGCATAGGCACTCCCCGATCCGCCAGGTCATCGAGATAGCGCCGGTCGGCATTCCACGCCACGACGGCGGGAGGATTCAACACGTTGGCGAGGCCGGTCGTCCACGGCAGAAACTCGTCCAGCCGGCGCGCGTAGTCGCGGGTGGCGCGCAGGATCACCAGGTCCGCGTCGCCGACGTCGGGATCGTCCCAGGACGCCCAATGGGCCGGCAAACCACGGCGGCGCAAGGCCGCAACCAGCCCAGCGTCGTCTCCGTCGCCGGTGGGATGGCGCGGCCAACCGGCCAGCACGACCCGCGGATGGAAGACGTCCGGTCGGGCAAGCTTCATGGTCGGGCATGATAGCCAGGTGCATGCAATCGAAGTCAGCGAAACCGGCGGCCCCGACGTCCTACGTTATGTCGACACGCCGCAACCCCAACCCGGGCACGGCGCACTGGTGATCAAGACCGAGGCGGTAGGAGTCAACTTCATCGACACCTATTTCCGCTCCGGAAGCTACCCCCGGGAACTGCCCTTCATCATCGGTTCAGAGGTGTGCGGCACGGTGGCCGCGTTGGGCGATGGAGCGGAGACGGCCCCGGCTGGCACGGCAGGAAGCGGCATCCGGGTGGGTGATCGGGTGGTCAGCGCTTCGGCGAACGGCGGATACGCCGAATTCTGCACTGCGCCGACCATGTTGACCGCCAAGGTGCCGGAGGGCGTCACCTCAGAAGTGGCGGCGTCGGCGATGCTCAAGGGCCTGACCGCGCACTACCTGCTGAAGTCGGTATATCCCGTGCAGAGCGGCGACACCATCTTGGTGCACGCCGGCGCCGGAGGCGTCGGGCTGATCCTGACACAGTGGGCAACCCATCTCGGTGTGCGTGTGATCACCACCGTCTCAACTCCCGAGAAGGCCACATTGTCCAGGGATGCCGGTGCGGTCGAGGTGCTGGACTACCCCAAGGACCCGTGGGAGTTCGGCGGGAAGGTTCGCGCGCTGACCGATGGCGCGGGTGTGGCAGCGGTGTACGACGGCGTCGGGGCCACCACGTTCGATGCCAGCCTGGCCAGCCTGGCGGTGCGTGGAACGCTGGCGCTGTTCGGTGCCGCCAGCGGTCCCGTTCCGCCGGTGGATCCCCAGCGACTCAACGCCTCCGGATCGGTCTATCTGACTCGTCCGTCGCTGTTTCACTTCGTCCGAACAGGCGAGGAATTCAGTTGGCGGGCAGCCGAATTGTTCGACGCGATCGGCAGCGGTGCGATCACCGTCGAGGTCGGCGGCCGCTATCCGCTGGCCGAGGCGGCTCGCGCGCATAGGGACTTGGAGGCCCGCAAGACCGTGGGCTCGGTCGTGTTATTGCCCTAGCCTGAACCGGAGTCGATCGTCGGCGCGGTGCGGTCGGCTGTGCGGCGTGCCGGCGAACTTCCGCTCAATGTTGCTTGGCGGAGTCGCCAGTTTGCCTAGCTCGCCAACGCAGGGCCTCGAGCGCGACGGCAACGCGGACCGTGGAATCGTCGAGTGGCCGCGGCAACAGCCGTTGAGCGGCCTCAAGCCGATTCATCAAGGTATTGCGGTGCGTGTAGAGCAAGCGCGCCGCACGAGACGCATTGCATTGCTGGTTGATGAAGGTCAACAGGGTGGATTGCAGAACGGGGCTGGCCGCCTCGAATTCCCCGAGCGTTTTCGCGATGAAGTCATCTGCGCTCACGGCGTTTTCGGTTAACAGCGCAACCATGTCGACATCAGCGAAAAAGGCGAAGCGTTGCGGCGACCTCAACCGGATCATCATGCGAGCTGTGGTAAGAGCATCGCCGTGGCTGCGGCGGAAACCGTCGATTCCCGGCACAGTGGTTCCGACGGCGATGCGTACCTGCGGTGCATTGTGTAGCAACTGGCGAATGTGGTCGCCATCGAGGGCATCGACGTCTCGCAGCCAGACCCAGCGCGTAGCGGTGCTGGCTACGACGGCAAGTGCGCTCGGGCATCCGACAGCGTGGTTGAAGGCATCGACGACCCGGTCCAACATGTCGGAGTCGGCGTCGGGCTGGTCACTCCAAATGATGGCGGCAGTGTGTGACCGGTCAAGGGGATAGCCCAACCGAGCTTCGGCGTACTCGCGGTTAACCGGCGCACCGTCGAGTAGCAATTCGACTATCTTGCGGCGCTCGGCGCGGATGTTGCGGGTCAGCTCGTGGTGCTCCAACTCCATCTGCGTGGCGATGCCGGCAAGGGTGGTGTCAATGAACGCGGTGGCCGCCCGAAATGGCACGTTGAGCAGATCGCGCAGCTCTTGAGGGTCAGAAGTCAGTCCGAACGCGATGTCAGTCCAGCGCTGCCAGGCCACGTTTTGCCCGACGCGATAGACGTCAGGAGTCAGCGTTTCCAGACCCAGGCGTACTAAATCCCGAGCCATGCGCAGCGGCTCGGTACCCAAATTTGCTGGAACCGGCTCGCCGGGATTTCGCAAATTGGCGGCAGCAAAGTGGCGCAGGTTCGCGCGATTGGAGCTCTTGATGACGGTGGCCAAGTCTGGGTTGTCTGCGATCGGTGGTGCCGCGGCCAGCGTAGCGCGGTCAAATTCCTCAAGCCACTGCTCACTGGGATTGAGTGCGACACGTGCCGCTTCGCGGATCAACTCGCGTACGCGCGTCGAAGGTTCCCGGGATGCCACAAGCAGATCCTAAAGCAATCGCGCACATTGCATCGCTCAATTGCAGTGGACCCAGGCGATTTGCACCCGCAAACGCTGCGAAGCGGAACTAATAGTCGTTAGAGCGCCCGGATACTGCAAACACCTTGGCGTCCGCAGAGATCGACATAACGTGCGATTACAGCGATCGTCAAGTGTGGACCGGTATGGTTGCTGGGACCTGGCATGTCGTTCGCGAACGTGGCCCCCGAATTTGTGGTCACAGCGACATCGGATCTGGTATCAATCGGGTCGGCAATCAACGCTGCCAATGCGACCGCACCGCCGATCACTCAGTTGCTGGCGACGGCGCAGCACGAAGTGTCGGCGGCGATTGCGGCGGTCGGCGGAGCCCACGCCCAGCAATATCAGGCGCTGAGCGCCCGCGCGGCAGAAATTCCTGGTCAGTTTGTGCAGGGGTTGACCCGTGATGTGCCGAACGCGCCCATCCTGCCGTTGTTTGGGATGCCCGTTGATCGGCACCGGCCGGTGGGGCCGGCGCCCACTCCGGCGCCACCAGCATGCAGGCCGTCATGATGAGGCCGGTTGCGGTGACCGACGTCATAGCACGACGACCGCCACTCCACCGACCCATGGGTTTCCCGGCGGTCGGGTGGATGGGCGACAACGGTGGACCGGTTGATAGAGCGGTACCGGCGGCACGACGCTGTGAGCGCCGCCGACATCAGCACCAAGAACGGTGGCGTGAGCGAGAGGCGCTGGCGGAGTCGGTAGGGCCGGTGGTACGGGCTGGATTTTCGGCTCCGGCGGCACCGAAGGCTCCGGTCCGGCATCAAGGCGGGCGGCACCTATCAGGTGGCCATCCGCCACCAACGTCCTAGCCAAACCGGACGACGCTGCCGGGCGTCAGCCGCTCCACTCGCCCATGGCATTCGACTTCTACCGGTGGTACATCGCGTGGTTCCACGCTAATTTCCGCGCCCTTCCCGCTCACCCGCAGGTGTAGGTGGTTACCGCGATAGTGAATCGGAAACCCGAGTGCACCAAGATATTCCGGCCAATGCGGGGATAGCACGATGCGGTCGTCACGAATCTCAAGACCGGTGAAGCAGCGCTGCACGAAATCGACACTGCCGGCCATCGCGGCCAGGTGGACGCCCTCCGCGGTGGTACCCCCTTGGATGTCGGCGACATCGGATTCGAGCACCTGCTGGAAGAACTCCAGGGCACGATCCCGATTGGCCCTGGCCAGCACCCAGCCATGGACCGCGGCGCTCAGCGTCGACCCGTGCGACGTACGCGCCATGTAGTAGTCCACCATCTCTGGGATCTGACCCGAATCCATGTGGTAGCCGAGCCGGTTCAAAAGCTCAACCAGTTCATTGGCCGACAACAGGTACAGCAGCATGAGCGCGTCGGCCTGTTTGGACGCCCGATATCGGTTGACGTCGTCGTTCTCGGCTTCCAGGATGCGGTCGAGCCGCTGGATGTTGCCGTACTTGCCCCGATACGCAGCCCAGTCCAGTTCCAACAGTTGTTGGTAGCCGTCGAACTGGCTGATCACACCGTCGTGGAACGGAACGAACATGCGTCTGCTGACGTGGTCCCAGCCGGCGAGTTCGTCGTCGGTCAAACCGAGTTTCTCGTAGAGATCCAGCCGGTTCGGCAACGGCATCAGACTCAGCGCATCGATCGCCCGCAGGATTGCCCAGGCCGCCATCACGTTGGTGTAGGCGTTGTTGTCCACGCCGTCGTATGGGCGGTCCGGGTAACCGGAGTGGAATTCGTCGGGCCCGATGACGCCGTTGATGCTGAACCGATCCGTCACGGCATCATAGGTGGTCCTGCTCACCCAGAACCGAGCAATCTCGGCCATCATCTCGGTCCCATAGTCGATCATGAAAGCCAAATCACCCGTTACTTGATAGAACTGCCACACGTTGTAGGCGACGGCGATGCCGATGTGGTGCGCGCGGTGACTCGCATCGGGTATCCAACGACCCGACCTCGGATTGAGGTGCTGTTCCGGGCTTTCCTCGCGCCCGTCGCTACCGGACTGCCACGGATACATGGCGCCGCGGTAGCCCGCCAACTTCGCCGCGCGCCGCGCCTCCATCAGTCGCCGATACCGATACAGCAGCAGTGATCGGGTCACCGTTGGCAGTCGCAGGTTCAGTACTGGGAAGATGAACAGCTCGTCCCAGAAAATGTGTCCGCGGTAGGCCTCACCGTGCAATCCACGGGCAGGTACCCCGACATCAAGATCGGCGCTGTTGTAGGAGACCGTCTGCAGCAAGTGCAGCAGATGTAACCGCAAGACCCGTAATTCTTCTGTGTGATTGGAGAATTCGATCGATAACCGTTCCCATAGGTGTGCCCAGGCAAGCCGGTGGGCGGCACAGATCTCGGCGAATCTTCCCTGACGGCCCAGCCGACGCTCGGCACCGATCGCCGGGTGCGAGGTGGCCACATCGCGCCCGCTCACCAAGGCGACAACCTTCTCCACGGTCAACGGCTGACCCTGCCTGGCTTCGGTGAAGATCTCGTGGCCGATCTCGAATTCTTCATCGAGCAACCGATACGTCGCCGAGACTGGCTCGTCACCGTGCCACAAGCTGGTCCGCACGGCGATCGCGACCGGAATCTTCGACTGGCTGGTCTCGACCGCCATTAGCACCGAATTCTCGGACAACACAGTCTTTTTCAGGCCCTGCAGGTGGTTGCCCGCCAAGTTTCGATAGCGCTCGACCCCGGAGTTGCGCACGTTGCCATCGACTGCCGACCGGATCTCGATGGCGCCCGACCAATCTTCGGCCACGACGGTGGTTTGCAACGCTGCCACATGCGCCTGGTCCATCGACACGAACCGATGCTGGGTCACCGAGGTGGTGCGCGCGGCGCCGTCCCGGAAGCTCAGCTCCCGGGTCAACACCGCACCTCGCAGGTCAAGGGCCTGGCGGTAGGACAGCAACGTCACTTCGTCGATGTCGAACCAATCACCGCCATCGATGCGGAAGGTCAATGGAAGCCAATTGGGCAGATTCACCAGGCTTTCGTGTGCGGTACGGGTACCGCCGATCAGGTCATCCAGCCTGTTGTACACACCGCCGGAATACGTTGCCGGGTAATGCACTTGGCCAGCTTTCGATTCGGGGGCTGCACCGCGGGTGGCAAAGTAGCCGTTACCGACGGTGCACAGCGCTTCGCGCAGCTTCTCGTTGGGCGGATCGTAGCCCTCGAATATGAAAGTCCATCCACGAGAATGCGTTTCGCGACCGCGCTGCAGCCAGGCAGCGCCACGCCGAATGAAATCACGGACCTCGGTTGGGTTTCGCAGCTTAAAGTTGGCTGCGGTCGGGCGATCACCGTCCTCGTCGTGGCAGACCACGATCCCGATGCCGCTGAACCGCAGCGCGTCGAAGGCGTCCTCGTCGGTGAGGTTGTCACCGACGTAGATCGGCAATACCCGATCGGACCCGAAGATGAGCGTGCGAATCCAGGCCAGGGCGGCGCCCTGGTGCCAGTCAAGGTCGGGCCGCAGCTCGATGACTTTGCGCCCGCTGGTCACCCGAAGGCCGTGCCGGCGGCCGTGGCGGTGCGCTGCGGCGATGACCTGGGCCCGCTGGTCGCGCGCCACATTGCGGAAGTGCACCGCGACGGCAAAGTGCCTGTGTTCGACCCGCGCGCCCAGAAGCTGGGACAGTTCGTCGCCCAAATCGCTGGCCGCACGGGCAAGCGCGGCTGTCGCCGCGCCCGCCGCCTCATGCTGGTGGTGGGTACCGTCGGGCGCGACCAGTTCGAAGCCGTGGCTGCCGGCGTACCAGATACCCGGCACCCCCACCCGTTCGCGGATATCGGTCAGATCGCGTCCGGACAAGATGGCGACCGGGCACTGCTTCGACAGGTGTTCGAGCGCCTCGGCGGCGCCGTCGACGAGCAGCGCGCTATCGGGGTCCGACACGATTTCCGAGAGCGTGCCGTCGTAGTCAAGACAGACCAATAGCTGCCGACCGGCGGCCATCCCGATTACCTGCCCGTAGGAATCCAGCGCGTTGGGGCGCTGCGACAAACGCTCGTCGCCGGTACGCACAGTGACTTCTACGAGGCTGGCGGCGACGACGTCGGCGCCGCATTGCTGCAGTGGGCCGGCGCATCCGTCCCGGTCCAGGCCGATGACGAGGGCGAAGCCGCACGCACGGGCCGCCGCCACTCCGGCAGGTGCTTCGGCGATGACCGCCGATCGCTTAACGTCCACTCCCAGCTCCGCGGCGGCGGTCAATAGGCCCTCCCGGTAGGGCTTCGCGGGCGAGCCAGCGACGCTGACCGATGCGTCGATCCGAGTGCCAAGAGGTTCGGCAAGTCCGGCCGCCTCCAGCACCCGTACCCTCCGGCTTGCCGGCCAATAGGCTGCGGTTGCCACCCCGGCCGACCAGAGCTGGCGGACCAGCGCGCCGATGGGTTCCCAGGCCGAGCCCGTGGTGTCCACAACCTCGGCCGCGTCTCCTTCGAGCACAAGGATCACCCCGTCGTGCAGACGCGGGTCGACGGTGACGAACCTCATCGTGGCAATCCCCTAGCCCGAATATTCCGAACAGGTAGTCACCCAATCGTTGCGCGCGCCCCCAGCGAAATGAACCTCTCCACAGCCCTCGGAGCATTTCGGCGCCTGACTGGTGACAAAGGTCCCGCCGCACGGAAGCCCACTCTGCTTGCGGCCGTCGATCCGCCTGCGGCCGTTAGCGGGTAGCTCTTGAGGAATCGCATGCACAACTCCGAAGAGTCGGTGACGCTGAAGACATCCGTCATGACGAAAGCGTGGCGAGCACCTCGGGAAGCCTCGGATCGACGCGGTGGGCGATGGTGTCCTCGCGCCGCACGACATAACGCTCGGTGCGCCCCAAAACCGGCGGCAGCACCAACGCGCTGGTGACCGTTTCGCCGGTCATCGGTAAGACCGACGATCGCAGTTCATCAGCGAGGCTCACGGTGGTGCGGTCCCCTCCCACCGCAGGTGCTCGACCACCCGCGACGGTGCCGTGCGGGCCGTGGAGAAAACGTGAATGGCTCCCGAATGTACTAGTCAGGGCCGGTGGACGGTCGTCATCCGAGCAGCGTGGGCAGCCCTATCGCCGAGTCGATCGCCAACGCGCAAAAAACCAGCGCCAAGTAGTTGTTCGATTGCAGGAAAAGCCGCAGCGGCTTGACCGGTTCACCAGCACGAACGCCGGTGTAGAGCTGATGCGCCATCGCCAGGAACCAGACTCCCGCAACCGCGGCGACCACGGCGTACAACCACCCCGTCGCCACCGCCAACACCATGGTGGCGGCCACGGTAAGCCAGGTGTAGATCAGGATCTGCTTGGTGACTTGTTGCTCTGTGGCCACGGCCGGCAGCATCGGTACGCCGGCCACTTTGTAGTCCTCCTTGTACCGCATCGCCAATGCCCAGGTATGCGGCGGGGTCCAGAAGAAGATAATCGCGAACATCACCAGCGCCGGCCAGGCGACCGTGCCGGTGATTGCCGACCAGCCGATCATTACCGGCATGCAGCCGGCCGCGCCGCCCCACACCACGTTTTGTGAGGTCCGGCGCTTGAGTAGCAATGTGTAGACGAAGACGTAGAACGCGACGGTGGCCAGCGCAAGCAAGCCGGACAGCAGATTCGTGGTCCACCACAGCCAGAAGAACGAAACCACGGTCAGCGCCAACCCGAGGGCCAGCGCGTTCCTGGTCGGCACCGCTGCGCGGGCAAGCGGCCGTCGCGCCGTTCGCTTCATCACCTTGTCGATATCGGCGTCGGCGACACAGTTGAGCGTGTTGGCGCCGCCGGCGGCCATCATGCCACCGATCAGCGTGTTGAGAATAAGCAGCGGGTGCACGGCGCCTCGATCGGCAAGCAACATCGCCGGGATCGCGGTGACCAGCAGCAACTCGATGACCCGCGGCTTAGTCAACGCCACATAGGCCAGCACCGTATCCAGCGCCCGGCTTCGCCACGAGACGCTGCGCGGTCGACTACTCCGCCGGGCGGCGCCAGTTATCCGGCCCGGCGCGACGCGCCCGTCAACGCTCACGCAATAACTCCTCGGGGAATCGCAGCCGCGCACAGCTTCTACTACGCACGATGGTAGACGGCACCGCATGGACCTTAGCGCCGCGGGTCAATTCACAGTAATTTCCCCGGCCGTGCGGCACTGATGACAAAGCGTTAACAGTCGACACGATATTTTCAGTTGGGCCCCGATGGGTATCCGAGATCGAGGCCTGCAACCGCCTGTCATCCCCCACTAGGGTGGGATTGATCAGTTTGATGATCTGAGGATTGAGGACTGAATTTGTGACCACACTCGAAGAGATCTCCGCGCTCACCCAACCGCGCCATCCCGACGACTGGACCGAGATCGATTCGGCTGCGGTCGATACCGTCCGGGTGCTGGCCGCCGATGCGGTGCAGAAGGTCGGTAACGGCCACCCCGGCACGGCGATGAGCCTGGCGCCCCTGGCCTACACCCTGTTTCAGCGCGCGATGCGCCACGATCCCAGTGACACCACCTGGCTTGGCCGCGACCGGTTCGTGTTGTCCTGCGGGCACAGCAGCCTGACCCTCTACATACAGCTCTACCTGGGCGGCTTCGGGCTGGAACTGTCCGACATCGAGTCGCTGCGGACCTGGGGATCCAAAACTCCGGGCCACCCGGAGTTCCGGCACACCAAAGCCGTGGAAATCACCACCGGGCCGCTGGGACAGGGGTTAGCGTCGGCGGTCGGGATGGCGATGGCGGCACGTTATGAGCGTGGCTTGTTCGACCCAGACGCCGAACCGGGAACCAGTCCCTTCGACCACTACATCTACGTGATCGCCTCCGACGGTGACATCGAAGAAGGGGTGACCTCCGAAGCCTCGTCGTTGGCCGCCGTCCAGCAGCTGGGCAACCTGATCGTGTTTTACGACCACAACCAGATCTCGATCGAGGACGACACCAACATCGCGCTCTGTGAGGACACCGCGGCTCGCTACCGCGCATACGGCTGGCATGTGCAGGAGGTGGAGGGCGGCGAAAACGTGGTCGGGATCGAAGAGGCCATCGCCAAGGCGAAAGCCGAAACCGATCGGCCGTCGTTCATCTCGTTGCGCACCATCATCGGCTACCCGGCACCGAACTTGATGAACACCGGCAAGGCGCACGGCGCGGCCCTGGGGGACGACGAAGTGGCGGCCGTGAAGAAGATCCTCGGATTCGATCCCGAGAAGACATTCGAGGTTCGTGCGGACGTCATCACCCACACCCGGGGTCTGGTTGCCCGGGGCAAGGAGGCACACGACAGCTGGCAGGTGCAATTCGATGAGTGGGCACAGCGTGAGCCGGACCGCAAAGCCTTGCTGGACCGACTGACGGCCCAGCAGTTGCCCGAGGGCTGGGACGTCGATGTGCCGCACTGGGAAGCCGGGTCCAAGGCACTGGCTACCCGCGCGGCGTCCGGTGAGGTGCTGGCCGCTGTCGGGCCGAAACTGCCCGAGTTGTGGGGCGGTTCGGCCGACCTGGCGGGGAGCAACAACACCACCATCAAAGGTGCGGATTCCTTTGGCCCGCCGTCGATCTCGACTAAGGATTACACCGCACACTGGTATGGACGCACGCTGCACTTCGGTGTTCGCGAACACGCCATGGGTGCCATCCTGTCCGGCATCGCGCTGCACGGCCCCACCCGAGCGTACGGTGGCACCTTCCTACAGTTCTCCGACTACATGCGCCCGGCGGTGCGCCTGGCGGCGTTGATGGATATCGACACCATCTACGTCTGGACACACGATTCGATCGGGCTGGGTGAGGACGGCCCCACCCATCAGCCCATCGAGCATCTTTCGGCGCTGCGGGCGATCCCCCGGCTCTCGGTGGTGCGTCCGGCCGACGCCAACGAGACTGCGTATGCCTGGCACACCATCTTGGCGCGGGGCAACGGCAGTGGCCCGGTCGGCTTGATCTTGACCCGACAAGGCGTACCCGTGCTGGAAGGGACCAACGCCGAGGGCGTTTCGCGCGGCGGCTACGTGCTTGGTCGCGAGCCGGAGGGAGAAGAGCCCGACGTCGTGTTGATCGCCACCGGTTCCGAGGTACAGCTCGCGGTTGAGGCGCAGAAGCTGTTGGCCGACAACGACATCATCGCGCGGGTGGTCTCCATGCCATGTGTGGAGTGGTTCGAGTCCCAGCCGGAGGACTATCGCGACGCCGTGTTGCCACCCGCGGTATCGGCCCGAGTGGCCGTTGAGGCCGGCGTCGCGCAGTGCTGGCACAAACTGGTCGGCGACACGGGCGAGATCGTCTCGATCGAGCACTACGGGGAATCCGCCGACTACAAGACGCTGTTCCGCGAGTACGGCTTTACCGCTGAAGCCGTTGCCGCCGCCGCGGAGCGAGCACTGGAAAACTGAGAAAGGGCTATTGAAGATGAGTCAAAACTCCAACCTAGCCGCGCTTAGCGCCGCGGGAGTATCCGTTTGGCTGGACGACTTGTCGCGCGACCGTCTGCAGTCCGGCAACCTGCAGGACCTGATTGACACTATGAGTGTGGTCGGCGTGACAACCAACCCGTCCATCTTCCAAAAGGCGCTCTCCGAAGGGCATGCCTACGACGCGCAAGTGGCCGAGCTGGCCGAGCGCGGCGCCGACGTGGACGCCACCATCCGCACGGTCACCACCGACGATGTGCGCAACGCGTGCGACGTGCTCGCGCCGGCGTGGGAGTCCTCCGCCGGAGTCGACGGTCGGGTATCGATCGAGGTCGATCCGCGGCTAGCCCACGAGACCGACAAGACGATCCAGCAGGCCATCGAGCTGTGGAAGATTGTTGACCGGCCCAACCTGCTGATCAAGATCCCGGCAACCAAAGCCGGCTTACCCGCCATCACCGCCGTTCTGGCGGAAGGGATTTCGGTCAACGTTACGTTGATCTTTTCCGTCGAACGACACCGCGAGGTGATGGACGCCTACCTGGCTGGAATGGAAAAGGCCGCCAAGGCCGGCCATGACCTGTCCAAGATTCATTCGGTGGCCTCGTTTTTCGTGTCCCGGGTGGATACCGAAATCGACAAGCGGCTGGAAAAGCTCGGGTCACCGGAAGCGCTTGCGTTGCGCGGTCAGGCCGGTGTGGCTAATGCCCGTCTGGCCTATGGCGCCTACCAGGAGGTTTTCCAGGTCGGTGACCGTTACCAGGCACTGAAGGCCGCCGGCGCCCGGGTGCAACGCCCACTGTGGGCGTCGACCGGCGTCAAGAACCCGGACTATTCCGACACCCTGTACGTCACCGAGCTGGTCGCTCCGCACACGGTGAACACCATGCCGGAGAAGACCATCGACGCCGTAGCTGACCACGGCGTGGTCCGCGGAGACACGGTCAGTGGCACCGCATCGGACGCCCAGGACATCTTCGACAAACTCGCGGCTGTCGGAATAGACCTCGCCGACGTGTTCGTCGTCCTGGAGAACGAGGGCGTGGAGAAGTTCGAGACGTCGTGGAATGAGCTCCTCAAGGAAACCCAGGCACAGCTCGACAACGCCGACAAATGAGCCCAGCCACCGCGGCCACCCAATGGCATAACCCGCTACGCGACAAGCTGGATAAGCGGCTGCCCAGAATCGCCGGCTCATGTGGCATGGTGATCTTCGGCGTTACTGGCGACCTGGCCCGCAAAAAGGTGATGCCGGCGATCTACGACTTAGCCAACCGGGGACTGCTGCCGCCCACCTTCGCACTGGTGGGTTTTGCCCGCCGAGACTGGGACACCCAGGATTTCGGCAAGGTGGTCTATCAAGCGGTCAAGGAGCACTGCCGGACCCCCTTTCGACAGCAGAATTGGGACCGGTTGGCGGAGGGATTCCGCTTCGTGCCAGGCTCGTTCGACGACGATGCGGCGTTCGCCCGGCTCGCCGAGACGCTGGAGAAGCTGGACGTGGAACGCGGTACCGGCGGCAATCACGCCTTCTATCTTGCGATCCCGCCCAAGTCCTTCCCGGTGGTGTGCGAGAAGCTACACAAGTCCGGGTTGGCCCGCCCGCAGGGCGACCGGTGGAGTCGCGTGGTCATCGAAAAGCCGTTTGGGCACGATCTGCAAAGCGCCCGCGACCTGAACAAGGCGGTCAATGCGGTCTTTCCGGAAGAATCGGTCTTCCGTATCGACCACTACCTGGGCAAAGAAACGGTGCAGAACATCTTGGCGATGCGGTTCGCCAATCAGCTCTTCGATCCGATCTGGAACGCGCACTACGTCGACCACGTGCAGATCACCATGGCCGAAGACATCGGACTGGGCGGGCGAGCCGGCTATTACGACGGCATCGGCGCCGCCCGGGACGTCATCCAGAACCATTTGATGCAACTGCTGGCGCTCACGGCGATGGAGGAGCCGGTCAGCTTCAACCCCGCATCCCTGCAGACCGAGAAGATCAAGGTGCTGTCGGCCACCCAGCTTGCCGAACCGCTCGATGAGACCACCAGCCGCGGCCAATACGCCGCCGGCTGGCAGGGCGGGGAGAAGGTGGTCGGACTACTCGAGGAGGAAGGGTTCTCCAAGGACTCCACCACCGAAACCTTCGCGGCGATAACGCTGGAGGTGGACACCCGGCGCTGGGCGGGTGTGCCGTTCTACCTGCGCACCGGAAAACGATTGGGCCGCAGGGTGACCGAGATCGCCCTGGTCTTCAAACGTGCCCCGCATCTTCCTTTCGACGCCACCATGACCGACGAGCTCGGTGCCAACGCCATGGTGATCCGGGTGCAGCCCGATGAAGGGGTCACGTTGCGATTCGGTTCCAAAGTTCCGGGTTCGGCAATGGAAGTGCGCGACGTCAACATGGATTTCTCCTACGGCTCAGCGTTTGCCGAGGATTCGCCGGAGGCCTACGAAAGGTTGATTCTCGACGTGTTACTCGGCGAGCCCTCCCTTTTCCCGGTCAATGCGGAGGTCGAATTAGCTTGGGAAATATTGGATCCCGTCCTGGACAACTGGGCACGGAATGGCAAACCCGAACCCTACGAGGCGGGCACCTGGGGCCCGGAGTCAGCGTTTGAGATGCTGCGCCGCACCGGCCGGGAATGGCGGCGGCCATGATCCGCGCCGACAACGATGCAGAGCGAAGCGATGAGGAGGAGCGGCGCTCATGATCCGCGCCGACAACGATGCAGAGCGAAGCGATGAGGAGGAGCGGCGCTCATGATCGTCGATTTGCCTGACACCACAACCACCGCGATCAACAAGAAACTCGACGAACTCCGCGAAAAGATTGGCGCCGTCACGATGGGGCGGGTGCTGACGCTGATCATCGTGCCGGATAGCGATGCGATGTGTGAAGAGGCGATCGACGCGGCCAACGATGCCAGCCATGAGCATCCCAGCCGGATCATCGTCACTATGCGGGGCGACCCATACGCTGACGAACCGCGGTTGGATGCACAACTGCGGGTGGGTGCGGACGCCGGGGCCGGGGAGGTCGTGGTACTGCAGCTGTCCGGCCCGCTCGCCGGTCATGCCGACAGCGTCGTTACCCCGTTCTTGCTTCCCGATATTCCGGTAGTGGCGTGGTGGCCCGACATCGCTCCCGCAGTGCCCGCCCAGGATCCGTTGGGTAAGTTAGCAATTCGTCGTATTACTGACGCGACGAACGGCATCGACCCGTTGTCGGCAATCAAGAGCCGGCTCCCGGGGTACACCGCGGGAGACACCGATCTGGCGTGGAGCCGCATCACCTATTGGCGGGCGCTGCTGACCTCCGCCGTCGACCAGCCACCCCACGAGCAGATCGAATCGGCGCTGGTTTCCGGTTTGAAGACCGAGCCGGCACTGGACATCTTGGCTGGTTGGCTGGCCAGTCGGATCGAGGGTCCGGTGCGCCGCGAGGTCGGCGAGCTTAAGGTGGAGCTGGTCCGGAAGAGCGAAACCATCTTGCTGAGCCGGCCCCAAGAGGGCATTACCGCCACGCTGAGCCGAACCGCCAAACCCGACGCCTTGGTTCCCCTGGCGCGCCGGGTAACCGGGGAGTGTCTGGCCGAAGATCTGCGTCGGTTGGATCCGGACGAGATCTACTTCGCCGCCCTCGAGGGCATCAAAAAGGTGCAGTACATATGAGCCTGGACGTCGAGGTCTTCCCCGATAGCGACGCCTTGGTCGGGGCCGCGGGTCAGCGGCTGGTGGATGCCATCGGTGGCGCGGTGGCCGCACGTGGGCAGGCGCTGATCGTGTTGACCGGCGGCGGCAACGGCATCGCGTTGCTGCGCTATCTCGGTACCCAAGGGCCACGAATCGACTGGTCCAAGGTTCATGTGTTCTGGGGCGACGACCGCTACGTGCCTGGCCACGACGACGAGCGCAACGACAAACAGGCACGCGCGGCGTTGCTCGATCACGTGGACATCCCGGCGAACCAGGTGCACCCGATGGCCGCCAGCGACGGCAACTTCGGAACCGACCTCGACGCCGCGGCACTGGCCTACGAACAGGTTCTGGCGGCCAACGCCGCACCTGGTCAACTGGCACCGAATTTCGACGTCCACCTGCTGGGCATGGGGCCCGAAGGCCACATCAATTCGCTTTTTCCGGACACTCAGGCCGTGCGGGAGACCACCCGGCTCGTGGTCGCCGTCGAGGACTCCCCCAAACCACCGCCACAGCGAATTACCCTGACGCTGCCGGCAATCCAACGTTCGCGCGAAGTCTGGTTGATGGTATCCGGCCGCGCCAAGGCCGACGCCGCCGCAGCTGCCATCGCCGGCGCCGACCCGGTGGCGTTGCCCGCGGCCGGTGCCGTCGGGCGCGAGAAGACACGCTGGCTGCTGGACCGCGATGCCGCGGCCCGGCTTGCTGGCTGATCGGACGCCGCCCGCCCGGGGGGGGGGTGTTGCCCCTCGACAAAGGGGCCATAATGACCGTCATGGCAGATAGAACCGGCCGCCCGACGCCAGCGCGACAACGAATGAAGACCCTCACCCAGGCGGCGTTGAACGCCGATAAGACGGTGGAGCAGGTCGAAGACGTCCTCGACGGGCTGGGCAAGACTATGAATGACTTGAACAGTTCGCTGTCGGCCCTCAATGCCACGGTGGAACGCCTCGAGGGCGGCCTGGACCACCTCGAGGGCACGCTGTCCAGCCTGGACGATCTGGCCAAGCGGCTTATCGTGCTGGTCGAGCCGGTGGAGGCCATCGTCGATCGGATTGACTACATCGTGAGCCTGGGTGAAACGGTGATGTCCCCGCTGTCGATCACCGAACACACGGTTCGCGGCTTCCTGGACAAGCTGCGGAACCGAACGGCGCGCTAACGGAGCCGCTGCTGGTTTCGCTACATCGAACCGATTTTGCGACGACCAACGAACTGGACTGAACCGGTGCAGGTGGTACCGGCGGTCCCGGAGATGTTGACCGCGACGGCACCGGCGCGGGTGCCCCCGGCCATCAATGCGCCACCCATCAGCCGCTGTTTCTCAGCGCACTCGCCAACCCGTTCATCGTCAACAGAATGCCCCGTTGCACGATTTCGTCGTCCTCACCGCTGCGGTACCGACGCAGCAGTTCCACCTGAAGGTGGTTCAACGGCTCCAGGTAGGGAAAGCGGTTGAACACCGAGCGCGCCAGGGCCGGGTTGTCGGCGAGCAGGTCGTCTTGTCCGGTGATGCGTTTGTACATGGTGATCGTACGGTGGTGTTCGTCGGCGATCTTGTCGAACACTCGGCGGCGCAACGCTTCATCGGCCACCAGTTCGGCGTAACGGGCCGCCAATCCCAGGTCACTCTTGGCCATTACTTGCGCCATGTTGGACAGCACGCTGCGAAAAAACGGCCACCGCTGATACAGGTCGTGTAGCACTGCGAGCCGCTCGGCTGCGCTTTCCGGCCCCGCGGCGATCCACTGCTCGAACGCCGACCCGGTGCCGTACCAACCGGGCAGCATCACCCGCGACTGGCTCCAGGCCAGTACCCACGGGATGGCGCGCAGGTCCGCGATAGACGCGGTCGGCTTGCGCGAGGTTGGCCGGCTACCAATGTTCAGCGCGCCGATTTCACTGACCGGGGTTGAAGCCTTGAAGTACTCAACGAAACCCGGTGTCTCGTGCACTAATTCGGCGTACGCACGTTGCGCCAGGGCCGCTACCTCGTCGAGCACCGCATAGGCCGGTGCCGCCGTGTCACCTAGCCCCTCGACGTCCAGTAGCGTCGATTCCAGGGTGGCGGCCAGCAAGCTCTCCAGATTGCGCCGCGCCATCTGTGGTTCGGCGTACTTGGCCGCGATCACCTCGCCCTGCTCGGTGAGCCGCAACGAGCCGCTTACCGCGCCCGGTGGCTGGGCCAGGATGGCTTGGTAGCTGGGGCCGCCGCCGCGGCCGACGGTGCCGCCGCGCCCATGGAAGAGGCGCAACCGGATTCCGGTCTTGCGCGCCGCTTCCACCAGCGCAAGCTCCGCGCGGTACACCGCCCAGTTGGCCGCCAGATACCCGCCGTCCTTGTTGGAATCCGAATAGCCGAGCATCACCTCCTGGCAGCCACCCCGGGCTGTCACCAACGCTCGATACAGCGGCAGATCCAACATCGCCTGCAATATGGTCGCCCCATTGTGCAGATCTTCGATCGTCTCGAATAGCGGCGAGATGCCCACCGGGCAATAAGGTTCCGACTCGGAAGCATCCAGTAGGCCAACCTCTTTGAGCAGGATCGCGGCTTCCAGCATGTCCGAAACCGACTGGCACATCGAGATGATGTAGTTGGGCACCGCCGCAGCGCCAAAGGTCCGGACCGCATGGGCGGCTGCCGCCAGGACATCGAGCTCGCTGCGAGCCAGATCCGACAGCGGCGCGCCATCGCGGATCAGCGGCCGGCGGGTGCTCAGTTCGGTGGCCAGCAGCTCCACCCGCTCATCTTCGGTCAGCGAGCTGTAGTCCGGGTGCACACCCGACCATGCGAATAGCTCACTGACCACCTCTTCGTGAACGTCGGAATTTTGCCGCATATCCAAGCCGGACAGGTGAAAGCCGAAGACGTGCACCGCTTCACGCAGCCGGGCTAGCCGGTCGTCGGCCAGCAGCCCAGCGCCGTGCGTGCGCAGTGAGGCATCGATGGTGTCAAGATCGGCCCGAAGGTCGTCGTGCCTGGCATATGGCGGCAGGCCCAAGGCAAGCGTGTGCTGCGGCTGCTGGTCCAGGACTTGGGCCGCGGTCGCACTGAGCCGGCCACGGACCACGTGTAACGCCCGTCGGTACGGCTCGTCCGGCCGGGCACCCTCGGGACACGCCTCGGCAAGGGCGGCCAAGTCAGGTGTGACGGTAATCAGTCGCGCCGACATCGACAGTTCTTGTGCGAGTGCCGTCAGTTCGGCCAGGTAATGCTCCAGCGCGGCGAAGGCGGCGCTACCGGTGGCCAGCCGGACCACGTCGGCGGTGACATTGGGGTTTCCATCCCGGTCGCCGCCGATCCAAGATCCCGGGCGCAAGATGGGTTCGACAAACAGCTCGGCATCGGGCCAGCGAGCCCGCAACGCCTCCCGAACCTCGGCGTTGACCTGCGGGATCACTTCGAAGAGCGCGGCCGGGTAGTACCGCAACCCCACCTCGATCTCGTCGGAGATCTGCAAGCGGAACAGCCGGATCAGCGCGGTCTGCCACAACCTCAAGACCTGGCGGCGCAATTCGACTTCGATGCCGCGGCCGTCGTCCGTCTCGGTGTGTCCTTCCGCGTGCAGTCGCATCAACTGGGTGATTCGGTGCTGGGTCTCGAAAATGGTGCGACGCCGGGTCTCGGTCGGATGCGCGGTGATCACCGGAGACACCAACGCACCCTGCAGAGCCTCGGCGATGGTTGACGAATCCAACTGGGCCGCATCGAGTTTCATATACGTGGCGGCCAGACTGCTATCTTGTGGTGGCTCGCCGGCGGCGACGTGAATGCTGCGACGACGTTCGCGGTGGATGTCCTCGGCCACGTTGGCAAGCAGTGCGAAATGACTGAACGCGCGGATGATGGGGATGGCTTGGTGGATGTCGATGCCCTCGAACATGCGAGCCATTTCGGCGCGGTCGATCTCGGAGCGCCGCACTCGGAAGGCCTCCACCCGAGCTCGCTCCACAAGATCGAAGACCTCGTCGCCGTTCTGCTCACGCACGGTATCGCCGAGGATGGTGCCCAGTAGCCTGATGTCGGCGCGCATGGGTTCGGTCGCCTCGCGGCCGATCCGGGTCCGGTGGACATCGCCGATGGGCTCCAGCGCGGTATCGGAAACCTCAACCATGCGTCCCAGTATTAAGGACCAGCGCGCCCGGCGCCTGTTGTCGATCGGTTGTTCGGTAGGCTGCTGGCCATGGAGTTGGCACTGCAGATCACGTTGGTGGTCACCAGCGTGCTGGTGGTGTTGCTGGTGCTGCTGCACCGCGCGAAGGGTGGTGGCCTGTCGACACTGTTCGGCGGCGGTGTGCAGTCATCGCTGTCCGGGTCCACCGTTGTGGAGAAGAATCTCGACCGGTTAACCCTGTTCATCACCGGGATCTGGCTGGTATCTATCGTCGGCGTGGCATTGCTGATCAAGTACCGCTGACCCACCAGCCCGGGCCGGGTTTGGGGGGAATCGCCTCCCGATGCCGGCTGCCGACTGGCCGACGCGAGGCTCACAGCCAGCGCATTGTTAGCTGGCGACAATGCGGATCAGGATGTCGCGGTTGACCCGAAGATGCTCGGAGATGAGCTGCGTCGAGCGTCGCTCGTCGCGTTGGTGAAGCGCCTCATAGATGGCTTTGTGTTCGCTCAAAGCCTTTTCCGCATCGGTCTTGTACTCGCCTTCGCTGGCCTCGAGAATGGCTAACGCATAGAGCATCTCGGCCTCGATCGCGGCAAAGAACCGATCCACGCGCGGGCTGTCCAGCAGGCCGATGATCGCAGCGTGGAAATCGAGGTCGGACTTGACGATCAGCCCGGAATCGCTCCCACGCGAGGCCTGCTCCAGCCGACCGAGCGCCTCGGTAAGGCGTTCGAACCGGTAGGCGGAGTCCACAGCGCCCGCCGCACACCACCGTTTGGCGGCATCTAGTTCGAGGACCTCGCGCGAGCGGTACATATCGGTGATATCGCCAGCGCTGAAGTCCACCACGGTCGACCCCTTATGCCGCTGATGGCGAACCAGCCCGTCGGACTCCAAGACTCGCAGCGCATCTCGAACCGTACGACGGGAAACCTGATAACGGTCGGCAATCAATTCCTCGCGAAGTGCAGCACCGCGCTTCGCCTCGCCGGACAGGATCGACTCCCGTATCAGATCCGCGACCTGTTCGCCAATGGTGCCGCGAGCCGGTAACCGCCCGCGTGTCTGATCTGGACCATCCGCCCTTGGTGCCACCACCACTTCTTTCTGAGCATTCTTCGTCTCGCAACATTGTTACCACGCCTGTTTGCACCGCTTTCGACACGCGCTGCATGGTCGACCGACAACATCGGCTCGCACATACCCAGATCGACGCGTATGGTCAACGAGCGAATCGTGTCATTGTGACATTGGTGACCAATATTGGATGAGAGCGAATGCACTCGCGTCTAGGTAGGGGGCCGACCATCGAAGGCGAACCCCGGCTGCGCCGGGCATTGGGCGTTGCCGGGCTGGTTGCGTTCGGCTTGGCCTACATCGATCCGCTGGCAATGTTCGACACGTTCGGCGTCGTCAGCCAGACGACCCACGGTCACGTGCCGACCGCTTACATCGTGACATTTCTCGCGATGCTGATTACCGCCGCAAGCTACGCCGTGCTCGTGCACGCCTACCCCAGCGCCGGGAGTGCCTATACCTTCGCGCGACGCGCGTTCGGCGGCAACGTCGGCTTTCTGACCGGCTGGGCATTGATGCTCGACTACCTGCTGTTGCCCCTGGTCAACTATCTATTGATCGGGATCTACCTCAACGCGCAGTTCCCGGCCATCCCGCGACCCGTGTTCTGCTTGGGCGCTATCGCCCTGGTGACCACCGTCAACATTGTCGGCGTCGTCATCATGAACCGGCTCAATTTCGTGCTAGTCGGTTTGCAATTGCTGTTCGTCGTGGTCTTCATTGCGGTGTCAATGCTGTTTCTGCGTGACCACCCGGACGCGTCGTTGCTGCAGCCGCTCTACAGCGCCGGATTTCAGGGCGGTGACATACTCGGTGGGGCGGCCGTCGTCGCCTTGAGCTTCGTCGGCTTCGACGCGGTATCGACGATGGCCGAGGAGGCACGTAACCCGCGCCGCACGGTTCCGCTGGCAATCATCCTTACGGTGCTCATCGGCGGTGCCATCTTCTTGGCGGTGTCCTACTGCGCAACCGTGGTCGAGCCCGACTATCGCGCAATCACCGCCCCCAACGCGGCCGCCCTGCAGATAGTGGTCGCTGCCGGCGGCAATTCGCTGCAGACGTTTTTTGTCGTCGCCTACATGTGCGCATGCAGCGCCGCGGCGCTGTCGTCGCAAGTCAGCGTCACCCGCGTGCTCTATGCCATGGGACGCGACGGTGTGCTGCCCCATGCGGTGTTTGGCCGGGTCAGCCAGCGATTCCACACGCCGATCGGAGCGGCCCTTGTCGTCTCGGTCATCTCCACGCTGGCACTGATCGCCGACCTCGAGACGATGGCATCGATCGTCAGTTTCGGCGCGTTGGCGGCCTTCACGCTGGTGCATCTCGCGGTGACCAAGCACTTCCTGATCGATCGGCGCCGACGCGGGTGGCGTAACTGGGTGTTGTACGCGGCAATGCCCGCCGTCGGGGTCGTCTTGACAGGCTGGCTGTGGACCAACCTTTCCGTTGGCGCCTTCGCCATCGGGTTTGCCTGGCTCGGGATCGGCGCCGCCTATCTGGCGGCGCTGACGCGCGGATTTCGCGGGCCAGCGCCTGCAGTGGACTTCGACGCCGATGCGGCACCCATCGATACCCACGTTGCTCTGACCAAAGAAGGGACCCTGCAGTGAAATCCGTGAAAGCCCCGACGGGCTTCGACTTCTTCGCCCATCCCGAACTGCCGGCGCCGCCGGTCACCGAGGGCGATGCCGAGAAGTTCGTCGTTGAGAACTACGGAACCACCGCTCAAGCAACGAATCTGGGAAGCCAGCAGGACGCCAACTTCCTGATGACAGATCCCCACGGCAACACCGTCGGGGTGCTGAAGGTGGCCAACGCGGTGTTCGGCACCGACGAGATCGGTGCCCAGGTCGAAGCCGTTGAATGGGTGGCTGAACGCGACAGCGCACTACGACTCCCCCGCGCCATCCCGGACCGCCGGGGCCAGCAACACACTCTCATGTCGATCGGGCAACAAGCGCTGGGAACGGCGCGCCTGCTGACCTTTCTGCCGGGCGGCACCTTATCGCAGTCGGGATATCTCGCACCCAGCGTTCTCGCCGGCATGGGGAACCTGACTGGCCGTGTCAGCCGGGCGCTGGCGTCATTTGATCATCCCGGGCTAGACCGTGTGCTGCAGTGGGATCCGCGCTTTGCGGGCGAGGCCGTCGACGCCCTCGTCGGTTATGTGACCGACCCCGCGGAGGCCCACCGCGTCTCAGTTGCCACCTCCACGGCGGTCAACACCCTTCAGCGCTTGAACCCGCAACTGCCCCGACAGGCTGTTCATCTCGACATCACCGACACCAACACGGTGGGGTCCCTGGGGCACGACGGGCGCCGCCACCCCGATGGCGTCATCGACTTCGGTGACCTGACCACGACCTGGGCAGTCGCCGAGCTGGCCACCACCGTCGCCGCCTGCCTACATCACCCGGGCGCCGAACCGGCCGCGCTACTTCCACTCATCGCGGCGTTTCACGCAATTCGTCCCCTCAGCGGCGACGAGGTCGAAGCGCTGTGGCCGATGGTGATCGCGCGGGCGACCGTGCTACTGGTCAGTGATCTCCAACAGGTCGCCATCGACCCCGACAACGAATACGCGGCCAACACCGTCCAACGCGAACGGGCCATCCTCGACCAGGCTCTACTCATACCGGTCCCCGTGATGACCGGCCTCATCAATGACCGGCTAGGCATCCCCCAACGGCCGCGCCATCGCCTTCCCACACCGCGGCGGACGATCGTCAACTTCGACCCGAACTCCGTTGCAACGCTGGATCTTTCGGTGGAGTCCGACATGGCGGACCGGGGTGCCTGGCTCGATGGCGCCCCGGCCGACCAACTGGCGCACGCCGTATTCGCGTCCCACACCTGCGCCGCAGCGACTCGCTACGCGGCCACCCGGATGGACTGCATCGACCCGCTGCACCCGCAGAGCAGCCCCACCATCGCCACCGGCATCGACTTCTGGCCGCGCGACGACGCTGACATCTTTGCGCCGTGGGACGGAGACGTCGTTGGCGGCTCTGGGACCATCACCCTGCGCACCGCCTCCCACGACCTACACCTAACCGGTGCGCGGCCGCTGCCGACGAGTGGCCCACGGGTTAAAGCGGGCCAGCCATGGGCCAAAGCAGGCGCTGGACAACGCATTCACCTCGCGCTACGCCAGACTGGAACGCCAGTCGCGCCCCACACGGTACGCCCGGAATACGCACCCGGCTGGTTGGCTATCACCGAGGATCCTGCCGTGCTATTGGGGTTGGAGCCAGTCGCCCGGGCGGCACCCGACGTGCTGGAACGGCGAGCCGCCTCGTTCGCCGACGTCCAGGAGCACTATTACGACGACCCGCCGCAGATCGAACGAGGCTGGCGGCACTACTTGCTGTCCACCGATGGGCGCAGCTATCTGGACATGGTCAACAACGTCACCGTTCTGGGTCATGCGCATCCCGATGTCGCCACGGCGGCAGCGCGCCAACTGGACCGGCTCAACACCAACTCGCGATTCAACTACGCGATCGTGGTGGAGTTCTGCGAACGACTTACCGAGCTGCTGCCGGATCCCCTCGACACCGTATTCCTGGTCAACTCCGGTTCGGAGGCCGACGACCTCGCATTGCGGCTGGCGATGGCGGCCACCGGCCGACACGACGTCGTCGCGGTTGGCGAGGCTTATCACGGCTGGACGTACGCCACCGACGCGGTATCCACGTCCACCGCGGACAACCCCAACGCATTGAACACCCGGCCATCCTGGGTGCACACCGTGGAGTCCCCGAACAGCTTCCGCGGAAAGCATCGCGGCACCGCCGCATCCCAGTACGCCCGCGATGCCGTCACCGTAGTCGAGGGCCTCATCCGCTCGGGTCGCGCCCCCGCGGCGTTCATCTCCGAAACCGTCTACGGCAGCGCCGGAGGAATGGCTCTTCCCGACGGCTATCTGGACGCGGTCTACACCGCTATCCGCGCCGCAGGCGGACTGGCCATCGCCGATGAAGTCCAGGTCGGATACGGCAGGCTTGGGAAGTGGTTCTGGGGATTCGAGCAACAGGGCGTCGTCCCCGACATCGTGACCATCGCCAAGGCGACCGGCAACGGCCATCCCGTCGGCGCCGTCATCACCAGCAGGGCCATCGCACAACGGTTCCGCTCGCAGGGCTACTTCTTCTCGTCCACAGGTGGCAGCCCGCTATCGAGCGCAGTCGGGATCGCGGTACTCGACGTGCTGAAAAGCGAGCGGCTGCAAGACAATGCCCTGGCGGTCGGCAATCACTTGGTCGCCCGCCTGCATGACTTGGCCGCCAAGCACCCCCTCATCGGAACGGTGCATGGCTGCGGCCTCTACATCGGCGTGGAGTTGGTCCGTGACCGGAACACTCTGGAGCCGGCAGCTGAAGAGACCGCCGCCATCTGCGACCGGATGCTCGAACTCGGAGTCATCATCCAGCCGACCAGCGAGCGGATGAACGTCCTGAAGACCAAGCCACCGCTGTGCATCGACATGACCGCGGCGGACTACTTCGTCGACATGCTCGACCGAGTGCTAACAGAGGGGTGGTGAGCACTCGCGTGACCGATCGCTGAGCGTGCGCCCACGATTACGGCAGCGGCCCCCCGGCAGCGATGGCCGCTAGCGTGGCAAACTGCTCCCCGTCCAGCGACGCCCCGCCGACCAGGCCACCGTCGATGTCCGGCTGGGCCACCAGGTCGCCGACGTTCTTGGCGTTCACCGACCCGCCGTAGAGTACCCGCACGGAGTCGGCTATCGCCGACGACGCGAGCGACGCCAGCTCACCGCGGATCGCCGCGCAGACCTCCTGGGCGTCGGCGGCGCTGGCCACGCGTCCGGTCCCGATCGCCCAGACCGGCTCATAGGCGATGACCACCGAAGCGATCTGCTCGGTGGAAAGGCCGGCCAACGAGCCGCGTAGTTGTTCGACGTTGTGCGACACGTGATTTCCGGCTTCGCGGACGTCGAGGTGTTCGCCAATGCAGACGATCGGCGTGAGACCATGCTTGAGCGCGGAGGCCGCCTTGGCGGCCACCAGGGCGTCATCCTCGTCGTGATAGGTACGCCGCTCGGAGTGCCCGACGACAACGAAGCTGCAGCCCAGTTTGGCCAGGAATGCCCCACTGATGTCACCGGTGTAGGCCCCGGAGTCGTGTTGCGATAAGTCCTGCGCCCCATAGGTCAGCCGCAGCTTGTCACCGTCGACCAGGGTTTGCACACTGCGCAGGTCGGTGAACGGTGGGATCACCGTGACATCAACCTTGTCGTAATACTTGTCCGGCAAGGAAAAAGCGATCTTTTGCACCAGTGCGATCGCCTCGAAAT
This sequence comes from Mycobacterium basiliense, assembly GCF_900292015.1. NCBI lineage: Bacteria > Bacillati > Actinomycetota > Actinomycetes > Mycobacteriales > Mycobacteriaceae > Mycobacterium > Mycobacterium basiliense. The sequence continues at coordinate 2,306,382 of NZ_LR130759.1, read as the reverse complement.
GATTGAGGTTCATCTTCCAGTTGCCCGCGATCAGCGGCTTGCGGCTCACGACTTCCCTCCACTCGGCTGCTCACGACCCAACACCTCGATGCCGGGAAGCGTCTTACCTTCAAGGTATTCCAGCGACGCACCGCCACCGGTGGAGATGTGGGAGAACGAACCCTCCGAGATGCCCAGCGTGCGAACCGCGGCCGCGGAGTCGCCGCCGCCGACCACGCTGAAAGCGCCTTTGGCGGTCGCGGCGACGATTGCTTCGGCGACACCTTCGGTGCCCGCCGCATACGCCGGAAACTCGAACACGCCCATCGGACCGTTCCAGAAGATGGTCCTGGCGTTGGACAGCAGCGTGGCGAACCGCTTGATCGATCCCGGTCCGATATCCAGCCCCATCAGACCGTCCGGGATCTCATCGGCAGCAACGGTTTGCGGCGGCGAATCGGCATCGAATTTCTCGGTCACCACGATGTCGACGGGCAACCGCAGCACATCGTGATAGGTGTCGAGCAGCCTACGACACGTCTCGATCATCTCTTCTTCCAGCAGCGATGCCCCCACCGAATAGCCCTGTGCGGCAAGGAAGGTAAAGCACATGCCACCGCCGATCACGATACTGTCAGCCTTGGTCGCCAGCGACTCGATCACGCCGAGTTTGTCGGAGACCTTCGATCCGCCGAGTACCACCGCATAGGGCCGCTCGGTCGAGCTGGTCAACTGCTCCAACACAGAAATCTCGTCCGCCACCAACGTGCCGGCGTAATGCGGCAGCAACGTCGCGACGTCGTACACCGAGGCTTGCTTGCGGTGCACCACCCCGAACCCGTCCGAGACGAAAGCACCTCCCGGCCAGACCAATTCGGCGAGCTGCTTGGCCAGGGCAAGGCGCTCGCTGTCGTTTTTGCTGGTCTCGCGCGGATCGAAGCGGATGTTCTCCAACAACAGGATGTCGCCGTCGGTCAGGCCTTCGGCGCGGGCCAGGGCGTCGGTGCCGACGACGTCACCGGCCAATTGCACATGCCGGCCCAGCTGTTCGCCCAGCGCCGCGGCCACCGGCGCCAGGGACAATTGCGGGTCGGGACCATCCTTGGGACGGCCTAGGTGCGCGGTGACCACGACTTTCGCGCCGGCATCCACCAGTGCCTTCAGGGTTGGCACCGACGCGGTGATGCGCCCCGCGTCGGTGATCGTGCCGTCCTCGAGCGGGACATTCAGATCGGAACGCACCAGCACGCCACGGCCCGAAACACCTTCGTCTAGAAGGTCTTTGAGGTTGAAAATGGACACGGTTAGAGCGACTTGCCAACCAGCGCGACCAGATCAACGAGGCGGTTGGAGTATCCCCATTCGTTGTCGTACCAGGACACCACCTTGGCTTGGTCGCCGATCACCTTGGTCAGGCCGGAGTCGAAGATCGAGCTGTGCGGGTCGGTGACTATGTCGCTGGAGACGATGGGCGCGTCGTAGTACTTCAGGATGCCCTTAAGCCGGCCCTCGGCCGCAGCCTTGAACGCCGCATTGATCTCTTCGGCGGTGGCCGACTTGGCCAGGTCGGCCGTCAGGTCGGTGACCGATCCGGTCGGGATCGGTACCCGCAGCGCGTAGCCGTCGAGTTTGCCTTGGAGCTCCGGCATCACCAGGCCGATTGCCTTGGCCGCGCCGGTCGAGGTCGGCACGATATTCAGCGCGGCCGCGCGGGCACGACGGAGATCTTTGTGTGGACCGTCCTGCAGGTTTTGGTCCTGGGTGTAAGCGTGGATGGTGGTCATCAGACCCTTAACGATGCCGAACTCGTCATGGAGGACCTTGGCCAACGGCGCAAGGCAGTTGGTGGTGCACGAGGCGTTGGAGACGATGTTTTGGCTGCCATCGTATTTGTCGTCGTTGACGCCGAGGACGATGGTCAGATCGGGGTCGGTAGCGGGCGCCGAAATGATCACTTTCTTGGCACCGGCTTCCACGTGGCCTTTGGCCTTGGCCGCGTTGGTGAACAGGCCGGTGGATTCGACCACCACGTCAACGCCGAGGTCCCCCCACGGCAGTGCGGCGGGGCCCTCCCGCACCTCCAGTGCCTTGATCTTTGCGGTGCCGACCACAATCGTGTCCTCGCCCTCGAGGGTGACCTCGTAGGGCAACCGGCCCAGGATTGAGTCGAATTTGAGCAGGTGGGCCAGTGTGCTGTTGTCGGTGATGTCGTTGACGGCCACCACCTCGATGTCAGCGGTCCCTTGCTCTTGCTGAGCCAATAAGGCCCGGTAAAAGTTGCGGCCGATGCGACCAAAGCCGTTGATGCCTACCCGGACCGTCACTTGCCTCTCCCTGCCTTTCCCTGTCCGCTTATGCGCGCTTGTCGTCAGCCTAGATCAGGTACCACCACCGCCGCCCTGCCGGTAACGGTGCCGCAACTCGGCAGCGGCGAAATGCCAGGTTCGGCCGAGTAGCGGCCGCGACGAACCTGCGCGATAGACGATTTGACGGGCAGCGATGGCCCCCACCAGGGTGGCGCCTTGACGGAATTGTGACGGCCGAACGTCACCATTTGGACACGGCGCGGTGCGGCGTGCCGCGTGTTGCACATCAGCTGCTGACAATTGTGCCGGTCGGCTAGACACGAGTGCAGTAAAGCCCACACGGTTGGGCGTTTTAGGAAAGAGGAGTCGGCGGTGACGACGGTCTTTGATCGGTTCAGCTTCAAAGTAGTGGCCTGCGCCGGGTTGTGCGGGGCTGCCCTGGCGTTGAGCCCGGATGCGGCAGCCACCCCGCTGAAAACCGACGGCTACGCGTGCATCCAGGGGATGGCGGGCGAAGGCGGCGCGCCGGCGGCCGGCGGACCCGCTGCCGCCGGCGGTCCGGCGGCCACCGGCGGGCTATGCAAAGCTAGCGCCCCGCTCACTGACATGGCCGGTGTTCCGATGGCTGTGCCGGGGCCTGCCCCGGTGCTGCCGGCCGGCGCCCCGCTGATCGACCTTGGGCCGGCGGCCGCGGCCGCCGCCCCCGTCCCCATCCCGGCCGGCGCCCCCGTCCCCATCCCGGCCGGCGCCCCCGTCCCCATCCCGGCCGGCGCCCCCGTCCCCATCCCGGCCGGCGCCCCCGTCCCCATCCCGGCCGGCGCCCCCGTCCCCATCCCGGCCGGCGCCCCCGTCCCCATCCCGGCCGGCGCCCCCGTCCCCATCCCGGCCGGCGCCCCGGCATTGGTTCCGATGCCAGCAGGTGTCCCGTTGATCGCTCTTGGGCCGGTGGCGGCGGGAGCCCCGGTGGGTGCGCCGCTACCGGTTGGCGCTCCAATCACGGAGATGTCTGGGACCGGTAAGGGTGCGCCGACTGGCCCGGCCCCGGCCGGCGGGCCGGTGGTCGGTGAGCCGGTTGCGCCCGGTCCTTCCGGCGCGGGCGGAAGCTGAACCTCTCCGCACCGTTCCGGGCGCCCAACCGCCTCATCGAGCGCAAGCGGCGCCTTCAGCGCCGCTTGCGCAGCCACCGCAACGCCGATTCGGCGGCGTGGTAACCGCACAGCCCGTGAATGCCGGCACCCGGCGGAGCCGACTGCGAACACAGGTAAACGCCCGGCACCCCGATGCGGTAGGGGTCAATGGCCACCCGCGGCCGGAGAACGACCTGAAGCCGGTCGTTGGCACCGCCGATAATGTCCCCGCCGATAAAGTTGCGGTTGTAGGACTGCAGTTCGCCCGTCGACTTGCTGACGGTGGCGATGATGCGGTCGCGGAAGCCGGGGGCGAATCGCTCGATTTGGTCAACCACGGCCCCGGTGGCATCACCGGTATAGCCGAACGGAACGTGCGCATAGGCCCATATTGGATTGAGGTTGTCCGCTGACCGCGACGGGTCGGCCAGATACTGCTGCCCCACGAGCACGAAGGGGCGCTGCACCATCTTGCCCTGTGCGCGTTGACGTTCGGTATCTGAGATCTCGGCGAAGCTGCCCCCCAAGTGGACCGTGCCGGCCCGCCCACAGTTGGCGTTGGTCCACGGAATGCCGCCCTCGATGGCGAAGTCGACCTTAAACGCCGACGAACCCTGGCGATAACGCCGATAGGACCGTTTGACCAGGCCCGGCATGAGATCGCCATAGATCGCTAGCACCTGTGACGGGCTGAGATCAAGCATGACGATGTCGGCGTCGGGGATGTCACTGCGGCTGGTGACGGTCACACCGGTGGTGATGCTGCCGCCATGCGCCGCCACGGCGGCGGCTAGGGCCGCCGTGATCGACCCGGATCCGCCCTGCGCAACGGGCCAGCCGTAGCGGTGCCCGCTGGCCAGGATCATCAGTCCCAGCGACGCCGTCAGCGGCCGGTCCAGTCGGGTGTACACGTGTGCGGCCGCACCACCGAAGAGCGCGCGGGCCTGCTCAGTGCGGAACCAGCGCGCCGCCACGGTGGCCGGCAGCGCCGCACGCGGGCCGAAGGCAGCAAGCCGGATCGGATGTCGCGGAACGTTGATCACGGGGCGGAGCAAGTCGCTTGCTAGTTCATCGAATCCGGAAGCGAGGTCGCCCACCGCCCTGCGCCATCGGGTGCCGTCCGGTCCCAGCTGCGCTGCGGTCGCATCGATCGACTGCAGCAGCACCCCGGCGCTGCCGTCGTCGAGCGGGTGCGCGCAGTCCACCTCCGGCCACTTCCACGTCAACCCGTACCGCTGCAGATCGATCTCCTTCCAGAACGGCGAACCGACGCCGAGCGGATGAAAAGCCGAGCAGTGATCGTGGATGAGCCCCGGCCTGGTCAACTCGCCCGAGCGCGCTCCCCCACCGACGGTGTCGCTGGCCTCAAGCACCTGCACGTCCAGACCCTGGCGAGCCAGGTGAATGGCGGCAGCCAGGCCATTAGGCCCGGCCCCGACCACGACCGCGGTCGTCACGGCTGTCCGGGCACCGCGCGTTGGGTCGTGACATGAACGGGGAACTCGTCATCCGGCTCGGGCCACGGCTGTCGCGTCAACATGTCCTTGACATCGACATAACCCGCCTCGATCAACCCGGTTTTGGCATCAACAATGCGATACCACTGCTTCTGGACGTGGATCGGCTGACCTTCCAGGATTATGACGCGGACGTCCCCGTCGGCGAAGTTGCATCGCCGTTGCACGGCCTCCACCAGCTGCTCGTTGTGCAGGTGCCCCTCACCGAAATTCCACCCCACCAACGGCCCGGCCACGATCTCGCCCTCTCGGATTTTGTAGTCGGCTTCGTTGTCCACCGCCCGGGGCAACAGACCGTTGAGCGCCCTGCCGTGAGTGTGCATTGCCCGGAACGCGGCGGTCTTGTCGGCCATGATTTCGGCGGTCTTGGCGTCGTACAGCTTGCCCAATTGATTGACCACCAGCGCCGAGCTTTTGACGACGTTTTCCTCGATCTTGTCCTCGGCAGCCGCGCGGAAGCACCACACGCTGGTGGCCCAGTTCCCGGCGTAATAGCGCATCGCCGGCAGGAACGAAATCTTCTCCGGGAAAAGGTTTCCCGCGATCACGACAAGCACCGCGGCGAGCACGATGACCAGCAGCAGTGGCGACCGCAGGTCGGTGGCTTGGATCGAGCCGTAGTGCCCGAACAGGTAGAACAGCGAGAAGATGAAGAACACATTCCATTCCAGCGGGACTCCCATGGGGAGGTTGGACAAGATGTTGAGGTGGAAGATCACCATGAATCCAATCAGGAACCACCGCCAGGGCTGATCACCGGCGACAAATACCAGAATCGACGGAACCAGAAATTCCGCGGTGGTCCCGCCGACGTGTGCCATGATCTTCGGCAGCCAGGACGGGCGCAAATCATTCACGTGATCCAGGTAGAGCAGGTGCTTGATCGGGTTGAACAGCCTGCCCCGCAGCAGGGCATTATTGCTGGTCATCACCGAGACCACGTACGGGAAATGGTGGTTGACCTTGGAGGTTGCCGCCCCCCACCACAACGCCAGCATGATGAGCTTGAAGGCCGCGATCTGGTCGGTGAATGGGAAGAAGAACACGAACAGCTTCAACCAATAGTGTTCGCCACGAGCGGCCAGGAAAATTGTCTTGTCCCGTAGGCCCAACAGCGCCAGGGCGACGATCGTCGGGATGAGCAGGACCGGGTTGATCAGACCCACATCGCCATCGGCCGTAACCGGTCCACCACGCCCTGGCGACAGCAGCGCCCAAACCCCGCCGATCAACACGATCGCATAAAGAGCGACATCGATCAGAGCGCGGGAATCCCCGCGGGTGAATGGCACCTTGTCCGGCCATGCCGGCAATCGAATTGTGTTGGGCCGCAACCAGTAAAGAAATCCGCCAATCGGCGGCATGAACCGCCCGGTCAAAGGACCCGATCCACAACCAAAACCCAACACCTCAAACAGCAGCGTGAAGATGATGACCTTCTGGTACACGATCGGCTGTGTCCACCAGTCGGCGATATGGGCCAGTCCGCCTAGGCCGGGGGTCAACGCGATGATCGCCGCCGGCGCGGCCACATACACACCGATCTTGATCAAGTAGAGCAGATACACCGCATACGGCGTCCCGAAGCCGTGCTCCGCCCAGTGCCGAGTGACGATTTGCAGTCGCGTGGCCCGTGGCAGGGTCTGCCAGCTGTCGTGATCGACGTCCGGAAGCTCCGGTGACATGAATCCCATGACGGCCTTCCTACGATTCGGTGCGGTACCGCTGGCCCCCAGTTTCCTTCACAAGCGATGCTTGCATCAATATTCGAAGCAGTCGATCGCGCGGTTGCCTTCGGCCGGGCAGAGATTCCCGGAGCGCGGCTATTGCTCGTCGGGCGCGGTCGATCGGCCCGGATCTGCGCCGAGCGGCGCCCTCCGCGCGACCCCTCATCGCACACGGATGGCTGCCCGAGTTTCCCAGTCGACCGATTGTCGTCCTAGCGGACCACAAACCCGCGCCCGCCGAGAGCACGGTGGGACCTTGCGGAGGCGCACAGGTCTGCCGTCACTGTCGCTCGCCTCGTTTGTCCCTTGACGTGCACAAACGTAACTTCCAGCGCCGCCGGACACCATATGAGCGGAAACCGAAAATCGCCATCGGCTTTGTGCGCACAGCACGAACAGCCAAGCCCCGCTACGTGGGTGTGCGCAGCACCGCCGGAGCCATCCATCGGCAGACCTCCAACGCGGTCTGCACCTTGAACACCGCATCCGGATCGTCGAGACTCTGATCACAGAGCTCCATCGCCTGAGCAACACGATATTGAATAGTGTTGCGATGCAGCGTCATTGCCTCGGCGGTTGCCACATAGCTCCGGTTGCGGATCAAGAACTCGCGCAGGGTCTCGCGCAACCACTCGGTGCGCTCATCGGCAATGCTGAGCTGGCCGAGCACATCGGCGACGAAGCGCCGCAGCTCATCCAGATCCGCGGCCATTAGCGCCACCGGCGCGACCTCGGTGTAACAGACAACGCGGGCGCCGCGGGCCCCACCGGCGTGCGCCACCGCCTTGACCAGCTCAGCCTCGTTCAACGAGGCCCGGAAGCCGTGCAGTCCGTGACCCACCCGACCGCACGCCAGCCGTGCCGGGAGACCTGCCGTCTCGAATGCAGCACACAAACGGGACGGGTCGGTCGGTACCCCTTCGCGAGGCGCAGCAACGGAAAACCATAGGCGTACCTCATGTTCATCGGTCGGCACCATCAATGAGCCGGTCACCTGATCCAGTTCGTCGGCCACCAACAAGCGGATACGATCGAACAGCGACACCACGTCACCGACCGGCACGGTCGTATCCGCCCACGCCAATGCCGCGAGGTGCGCCCCGTCCAACCGGTAGCCCAGCACCCGTTCCGCGCGTTGTGCGTCGACCGGGGTACCCGCGAGCACCTGGCCGACCCACTGTTGCTGCAGGCCGCTGCGCCGACTCAACCAGCGATCGTGTTCCTCTTCGTAGGCGATAATCAGCTGGTCGGCCACCATGTCGATGACCCGCGACGAGCGATTCACCAACTCGGTGATGGTCGGCACTTGCTGCGCCGGCTCCAATAGCGACACGTACTGCATCGCCACCTCGAGGAATCGCGCATGACCGAGTCGATGTGCCCTCACCAACGGCGCCAACGGCACGTCGCGTTGCGCCGAAGCCCGGGCGTACGCCAAGGCGGCCGCCGGTGCTTCGAGCACCGAGCTGGGTGTATCGCGATCCAGATAGTGGATGGCAGCGAGATAGTTTTCGGTAAGACTCGCCCGCCACAGGTCCAGCATGCGGGCGTCGTGGTTGAGCCCGCGAATCTCGTCCTTCATCATGGCGAACAACCCCGCGATGAACTCGTCGCGGATCGTGTCCATCTGCCGGGCAATCACCGAGATGCATCCGCCTGCGACTTCGGCCACCTGCACGTCCCTTCTGGGCTGGGCTCCGATCAGCACCAATGATCACCTTGCCCGCCCACAGGCCAACGCGGGAGGGTTTCGGCCCGATGCCGCCACGTCGCTTCCGCTTCGGTCGTTACCATCGAAAGACTCGACGGCAACGGAGCCGCGAGGACGGCGCGAGGGAGGAACGTGAGCACCGATAGCCCGGATATCGGAGATCCCGAGATCGGCAAGTGGGACCCAGGCCTAACCAAGCGCTTGATGGATGTGATGCGCCCAGTTTTGAAAACCTACTTCCGATGCGAGGTGCATGGCCTGGATGCCTTTCCGCCGGGCGGAGCACTGGTGGTCGGTAACCACTCCGGCGGAATGTTTCCGATGGACGTCCCCATCTTCAGCGTCAGCTTCTACGAGAAATTCGGCTACGACCGACCGGTCTACACGCTTAGCCACGACATCCTTTTCATGGGCTTGACCGGACAGCTTTTCCGGCGCACCGGCTACATCCGGGCCAGTCGGCACAACGCCGCCAAGGCCCTACGGTCCGGCGGCGTGGTCATCGTGTTTCCCGGTGGCGACTACGACGCGTACCGACCTACCTTCTCCGAGAACATCATCGACTTCAACGGTCGCAAGGGATACGTCAGCACCGCGATCGAGGCCGGCGTGCCCATCGTTCCCGCGGTGTCGATAGGCGGCCAGGAGACGCAGTTCTACCTGTCACGGGGCACCTGGCTGGCCGAGCGGTTGGGCTTAAAACGCTTGCTGCGCAGCGATATCCTGCCGCTGTCATTCGGATTTCCGTTTGGGTTTAGTGCCGCGATACCACCCAACCTGCCGCTGCCGACCAAGATCGTCACCGAGGTGCTCGATCCCATCGACATCACCGGGCAGTTCGGCGAGAATCCCGATGTCGACGAAGTCGACGCCCACGTTCGGTCGGTGATGCAGGAAGCCCTCAACCGGCTGGCCGCTACGCGACGTTTCCCGATCCTGGGGTAAACCATGTCAACTCGTATCAACCAGGCTTTCGATCTGCTCGCAACGTTACGGCGGGCCCGGATGATCGCACCGATGCGGCCGGACCGATACCTGAAGATCGCCGCCGCGATGCGTCGCGAAGGCATGAGCTTCACCTCCGGGTTTTCCGGTGCGGCGCAGCGCTGCCCGGACCGGCCTGGGTTGGTGGACGAGCGGGGCACCTTGACCTGGCGGCAGCTCGACGAGCGTGGCAACGCCTTGGCCGCTGCGCTGCAGGGGCTTCCCGGCGGAGCGCCGAAGAGCGTTGGCATCATGTGCCGCAACCATCGTGGTTTCATCGATGCACTGTTAGCGGCCAACAGGATTGGCGCCAATGTTCTTTTGCTCAACACTTCGTTCGCCGGACCGGCGCTGGCAGACGTGGTGGCCCGCGAAAGCGTTGACACCGTTATCTACGACGAGGAGTTCGCCGCCACGGTAGACCGCGCATTCGCGGATCAACCCGGTACTACCCGCATCGTGGCGTGGACCGACGCGCAGCACGAACTGACCGTCGAAGGGCTGATCGCTGACCACACTGGGCAACGACCGGTCCGTCCCGGCACCAAGGGCAAGGTGATCTTGCTGACCTCCGGCACCACTGGAACACCTAAGGGCGCCAAGCACTCTGGCGGTACCAGTGGATTGGGCACCCTCAAGGCGATTTTGGACCGCACGCCGTGGCGGGCCGAGGAGTCCATTGTGGTGGTGGCGCCGATGTTCCATGCCTGGGGCTTCTCTCAGTTGGTTTTGGCTGCGTCGATGGCCTGCACGATCATCACCCGCCGCAAGTTCGACCCGGAGGCCACACTGGACCTCATCGACCGCCATCACGCGACGGGGTTGGTGGTGGTGCCAGTGATGTTCGACCGGATCATGGAGCTGCCCACCGAAGTGCGTAATCGCTACAGTTGCCGGTCACTGCGATTTGCCGCAGCATCGGGATCCCGGATGCGGCCCGATGTCGTGGTCGCGTTCATGGACCAGTTCGGCGACGTGATCTATAACAACTACAACGCCACCGAGGCCGGCATGATCGCCACCGCTACGCCCGCGGACTTGCGGGCGGCGCCCGATACCGCGGGTCGGCCGGCGGACGGAACGGAAATCCACATCCTGGACCCGGAATTCAATCGGGTACCCACCGGCGAAGTGGGGACCATCTATGTCCGCAACGACAGCCAATTCGATGGCTATACCTCGGGCAGCACCAAAGACTTCCACGACGGTTTCATGTCGTCGGGCGACGTCGGCTACCTCGACCACGCCGGACGATTGTTCGTGGTCGGGCGCGACGACGAGATGATTGTCTCGGGCGGCGAAAACGTCTATCCGATCGAAGTGGAAAAGACGCTGGCCGGCCATCCCGGGGTGGCCGAGGCGTCGGTGATCGGCGTGGATGACCAGCAGTATGGCCAGCGGCTGGCGGCGTTCGTGGTGTTGGAGCCCGGCGGATCGGCCACGTCGGAGACCCTCAAGCAACATGTCCGCGACAACCTGGCCAACTACAAGGTGCCCCGCGAAATCACCATCCTCGATCAGCTGCCGCGCGGCAGTACCGGAAAGATCCTGCGGGCCGAACTGCACTCGATGGTCAACGGATCATGAAGGCACAGCGCCTATTACGGCTAGCGCGCCGGCCCCGGCCGCTGACCCGCGCAACGCTGGAATTCACCAACGCCGCCAATGGCTTGCGCCCGATTACTCGTAACCCCTACGCGGCCCCCGCGGTGTTCTGGTTCGGCTGGCCAACCTCCGAGGTGCCGGGAATCTACCTGACCGCTTCGCTGGTCGACGCGGTGCGCCGCGGCCGCCGCGGTGACTTCGCCGGGCCGAAGGGAAGGACGGCGTTGGCATTGACGGTTGCAGCTTGGGCGATACTGGGGGTGATCCGCCACCGCGGGATCACCACCCCCGGGCCGGTGCTGGAAGCGGGGCTCAACGAGGGACTCGGGCCCGACTACGCACAGGAGCTGGCGGCTCTCCCCACCGAGCCGACGAAGCGTGGTCGACGCAATTTGCCCCTGCGCACGACGGTGGCGCGGCGGCGCTACGTCGCAAAGAGCAACATCGTGGCGTATGGCCCGCATCGACGCGCCAACTTGGCCGACATCTGGCGTCGCCGTGACCTGCCACGCGACGGCAAGGCACCGGTGCTGGTCCAGGTGCCGGGCGGCGCGTGGGTACTCGGGTGGCGACGCCCGCAGGCGTATCCACTGATGAGCCACCTGGTTTCGCGTGGCTGGGTCTGCGTGTCGCTGAATTATCGGGTCTCTCCCCTGCACACCTGGCCCGCCCACATCGTCGACGTCAAACGCGCGCTGGCGTGGGTGAAGGAAAATATCGCGGCCTACGGAGGGGATCCGGATTTCGTGGCGATCAGCGGCGGCTCCGCCGGCGGGCACCTTTCGGCCCTGGCGGCGTTGACCCCCAACGAGCCCCGGTTCCAGCCCGGCTTCGAGGACGCCGACACCTCGGTGGTGGCGGCCGTCCCCATCTACGGTCGGTACGACTGGTATTCCACCGACGCCGACGGACGGCCCGAGTTCGTCGAGCTGCTGGAGCGGTTTGTGGTGAAGCAAAAATTCAGCACCCACCGGCAGATCTTCCTCGAGGCGTCACCGATCCACCACGTGCACGCCGACGCACCACCGTTTTTCGTCCTGCACGGCCGAGACGATTCCCTCATCCCCGTCATAGAAGCCCAGGAGTTCGTCGACGAACTGCGGGCGGTATCCAAATCTCCGGTGGCCTACGCGGAACTACCCAACGCTCAGCACGCTTTCGACATCTTCGGTTCTGCACGCGCGCATCAGGCGTCCGAAGCCGTGGCCCGATTCCTGTCCTGGGTCTACGTCACGAAGAGCCGGGAAGCCGAACGCTAGGAATCGGGTCCCGTTCTGGCCCATTACAAACCCGCGGCACGCTCGAGTTCGGCCAGCGCCGGCTCGATGAGGTCTGCCATCTCGTCGATGTCGTTGGCCACTTCGGGAGTCGTCACAAACCCGAAGTCCAGATGCTCCTGGTAGGAAAAGCAGGTGATGTTCAGCGCGACATCCATCACCGGCGGCCCGAGCGGTACCAAGGAGTCCAGCCGTGCGCCGGCCATATACAACGGGAACTGCGGACCGGGGACGTTGGAGACCACCAAATTGATGGGTGCCAGGTTCTGCGACAGCCCGGTGACCGTATAGGCGCGGGCGGCCAGCTGCAACAGACCTGGCGGGGTGGTCTCGGTAAGCCCCATGATCTGGTGCGCCGAGAGTGCCTTGGCCATTTCCTTGGCACTGCGGGTGCTTTCGTGAATGGCCGCCACCCGCTTGGCGGGGTCCTCGAGATGGGTTGCCAGCGACGCGGTCATCGAGCTGATCTGATTACCGACGTCGGCCTTCGTTTCGTCGGTGCGGGTGGACACCGGAATCTGCGCGATGAGCGGCTTGACGGGCAGCTCGTCACGCTTCTTCAGGTATTCCCGAGCGGCACCCGCCACCATCGCCAGCACGACATCGTTGAGCTTGACCCCGAAGGCGTCCTTGACGGCCTTGACCCGCGCCAGTTCCACGCGGCAACCGGTTACCCGACGATGCGGCGACACGTGCGCATTGAACCGCGTCTTGGGTGCGTCAAAGTACCGCGGTGGTCGGCGCAGGCCTAGAGCTGCGATCTGCTGACGCACCGTCTGTTCCACCAACCGTGCGATCCGGAACGGCGTCATTATTCCGACGTTGATCAAGGCGCCCACCGCGCGTCTTTCCAAGCGAGGAATGGTGGAGCCCACAAATCCCACCGTTTCCTCCTGTGGCGGTCTCGGTTCGGGCGTGATATCCAACAGGATCTCTCCCAGCCCTGCACCGGAGACGCCGTCGACAATGGCATGGTGCATCTTGGTCAGCGTCGCGATACGGCCGTCCTCGACGCCCTCGATGACCCACAGTTCCCACAGGGGCCGAGAGCGGTCCAGCTTGTAGGACATGAGTCGGCCGACCAGCTCCTCAAGTTCGCGCCGTCCGCCAGGAGCGGGAACGCCGATCCGACGGACGTGGAAGTCGACGTCGAGATCCTGATCCTCAACAAACCACGGCCGGTCCAACCCGAGCGGGGCACCGGTGACCTTCCAGCGCAGCTGCGGGAGCTCCGGCAATCGTTCGATGAGCAGTTCGCGCAGTCGCTGAAAGCTGTAGTCGGGCGCGTCGGTGGGGTCGCATATCGCCAGGGCACCGACGTGCATGTGCCATCCCGCAGTTTCCGCAGACCAAAACGCCGCATCAACACTTGAAAGCCGCCTCATGACACTCGACGCTAGCCCTAGGCCATTGGCCGCGCGCAGCTATCCCCAACAAAGCCTGTCGATGACGACCGAGCCTGACGTCTCGACAGCCCGCGGCCCGATCGGTGACCATCGATGGCTCAAGGTTCGGCGGGGACCCAGTTAGGCGTCTTCGAGCAGGTCTGGAGTCACCGCCGACTCGGTGTCGGGGATGCCTTCCACCTTCGCCTTGCGATCGGCCATCGACAGCAACCGTCGAATCCGGCCTGCCACAGCATCTTTAGTCATCGGCGGATCGGCCAGTCGTCCCAGCTCCTCCAGCGACGCCTGCCGATGTTCGACGCGAAGTTTGCCGGCCGACGCTAGATGGTCGGGCACGGTATCGCCGAGTATTTCCAGGGCACGCTCCACCCGGGCGGCCGCGGCGACCGCCGCCCGCGCCGAACGCCTCAGATTGGCATCGTCGAAGTTGGCCAGCCGGTTGGCGGTCGCGCGCACCTCGCGCCGCATCCGGCGCTCCTCCCAAACCAGCCGGGTATCCTGGGCCCCCATTCGGGTCAGCAACGCCCCGATCGCTTCTCCGTCGCGCACCACCACGCGGTCAGCGCCGCGCACCTCGCGGGCTTTGGCGCTGACCCCGAGCCGGCGTGCGGCACCCACCAGCGCCAGCGCCGCCTCCGGGCCGGGGCAGCTGACCTCCAACGCCGAGGAGCGGCCCGGCTCAGTCAGCGACCCATGTGCCAAAAACGCTCCCCGCCATGCCGCTTCGGCATCGGCGATACTGCCACCGACCACCTGCGCCGGCAGCCCCCGCACCGGGCGCCCTCGCATGTCGAGCAGTCCGGTCTGGCGCGCCAATGCTTCGCCATCATTGGCGACCCGCAGCACGTACCGGGTGTTCTTGCGTATCCCGCTGGCCGACAGCACATGCACAACAGCGTTGTAGCCGTACAAATCGAAGATGTCCTTGCGCAGCCGGCGGGCAATGCTGCCCAGATCCACTTCGGCTTCCACGACGACACGACCGGCCACTATGTGCAGGCCGCCGGCGAATCGCAACAGAGAAGTAACCTCGGCGCGTCGAGCACTGACCGCTTTGACCACCAGACGACTCAGCTCGTCCTTGACTTCGGTCGTCATCGCCACGCGTCGTCACCCCTCGGTCCGTTGCCGCCCGGCTGCTGCGCGCCGGTCTGTTGACGTCCACCTTCGATCGGTATCTCCTGTGTATTCGTCACCGGAGCCGCCGGGCCCCTGTCACGCGCCCGCACTGCATCCAGTGCGGCCGCCAATTTGCCCGGGTCATGTAAAGGTGTACCAGGTCTGGCCACATCAGCGAAGTGGACCTCGGCCTTCAGCAGCGTCGCAGTGCGGCGCAGTTGCTCGCGCTCCCGCTCGCTGGGCACTCGCTCAGCATCGATGATGATGTCGTGCACCGTAAAGCCCGGGGCATGCTGGGCCAAAACGTGCAGGTGACGCTCGACCGAAAAACCCGCAGTCTCCCCCGGTTCGGCCACCAGGTTCAATACCAGCGCTCGACGGGCCGAGGAGTTCTGCAGCGCCGTGAACAGCCCGGGCACCAGCACGTGCGGAATCACACTGGTGAACCACGAACCCGGCCCAAGCACCACCAAATCGGCCGCCATGATGGCGTCGACGGCTTGCCGGGTAGCCGGCGGATCTGCGGGCAGCAACCGCACCCGCCGTACCTTTCCCGGCGTGGTCGCGATCGCCACCTGGCCGCGAATCACGCGGAACATCCGCGGGTCAGACTCGAGGCCGGACACGTCGGCCTCGATCTGCAGGGCGATCGGACACATCGGCAACACCCTGCCCTTGACACCCAGGATGCGTCCGAGTTCGTCGAGCGCCGCAACCGGATCTGCGAGCACCTCGGACAGGCCCGCGAGCAGCAGGTTGCCGATCGGATGTCCGGCCAGCGCCCCACTACCGCCAAAGCGGTGCTGCATGATGGTCGCCCACAAACGACCGTACGGGCTGTCGGATGCCAGGGCCGCCAAGGCCATTCGCAGATCTCCCGGCGGCACCACCTCGAGTTCGTTGCGCAACCGGCCAGAGGACCCACCGTCATCGGCAACGGTCACTATCGCGGTGACGAGGTGAGTTAGCCTCCGAGCCGCGGACAACGTCGCGTACAACCCGTGTCCGCCGCCCAGGGCAACGATGCTTTGGCTGACCGGCGGGCTGGTCGGTGAGTTCATTCGCGACCCAGATCCCGATGCAGCACCCGCACCGATAGTCGCGAATTCGACCGTAGTAGCCCCATCAACGCCTCCGCGATCGCGACGCTACGATGCTTACCTCCGGTGCAGCCAATGGCTACGGTCATGTAGCGCTTCCCCTCTCGGCGATAGCCGTCGACGACCAGGGACAGCAACCGATGGTAGGTTTCCAGAAATTCAGCGGCGCCAGCCTGGCTTAGCACGTAATCGCTCACCGGCCCATGCTGGCCGGTGAGCGGCCTAAGCTCGTCCACCCAGTGCGGATTGGGTAGGAATCGCACGTCCATCACCATGTCGGCGTCCATCGGCAGGCCGTATTTGAAGCCAAAGGACTCCACGGTGACGCTTGTTGTGGCGCCGCCGTCGCTCCCGAAGGCGCGCTCGATACTCTCGCGCAATCCGCGCACCGACAGGGTCGAGGTGTCAATGATCAGGTCCGCCGTCGCCCGCACCGGAGCTAGCATCTTGCGCTCGGCGGCGATGCCCTCGGCCAGCGTGTGCCCACCCTGCAGGGGGTGGCTGCGGCGATTCTGTTCATAACGGCGCACCAGCATGTCGTCGGATGCCTCCAGGAACACCACGCGGGGCCTGATGTTGCGGGTGGCCAGTTCGTTGCGCACCGAGTCGAGGTCGCCGGTGAACCCGCGCGAACGCACGTCCATCACCACCGCCAGCTGCGTAATCCGCGATCCGGCCGTCAGCCCGAAATCCACCATGCGAGTGATCAGCTGAGGTGGCAGGTTATCCGCGACATACCAGCCCAAGTCCTCGAGCACTTTCGCCGCAGTACCGCGCCCGGCACCGGACAGCCCGGTCACCAGAACAACGTCGATGTCAGCGGGAACGTTGTTTTCGGGGCCCGGCGGATTCGGGTCATTGGCAACGTGGTTCGTCATTCCGGGGCTCCCGGGTTGTCAGGTCGCAACGCCTCCAGCACGGCGGTCGCCGTGGCCACGCCAATTCCTGGAACGGCGGTGATCTGGTCGACGGTGGCCTCCTTGATGCGGGCTAATGATCCGAAATGGGTTACCAGTGCTTTGCGACGATGCTCTCCCAATCCAGGCACCGCGTCCAGCGCTGAGGCGGTCATCCGCTTGGATCGCTTGCTCCGATGGTAGGTGATGGCGAAGCGGTGCGCCTCGTCGCGCACTCGCTGCAAGAGGTACAGGCCCTCGCTGTTACGCGGCATGATGATCGGATCGGGTTCCGACGGAACCCACACCTCTTCTAGCCGCTTGGCCAGGCCGATCACCGCAATGTCGGTGACTCCCAGCTCTTCCAGAACGGCGCTGGCGGCATTGACCTGAGGTGCACCACCATCGACGACGTACAGATTGGGCGGATAGGCGAACCGGCGAGATTTTCCTTCCCCGGAAAGCAGATTCGGATCGTTTTGTTCACTCAGATGGCGCTGGAATCGACGTCGAGTCACTTCTGCGATGGACGCGACATCATCGGAACGCCCCTGCCCGGCGGCCACCCGAATGCCGAAGTGCCGGTAATCGGATTTGCGCGGCAACCCATCCTCGAATACCACCAGCGAGCCCACCACATCGGTACCCTGCACATGACTGATGTCAATGCACTCGATGCGCAGTGGCGCATCGGCCAATCCGAGCGCCTCCTGAATGTTCTGCAATGCAGCGGATCTTGCAGTGAAGTCACCTGCCCTCTTTAGCTTGTGTTGCTGTAACGCCTCTTTCGCGTTGCGCTGTACGGTTTCAGCCAGGGCGCGCTTGTCGCCGCGGCGCGGAACCCGCAAGGCAACCCGTGCACCCCGCAGGCCGGAAAGCCAATCGGACAACTCATCGGCGTTGGATGGCAGACACGGCACCAGCACCTCGCGGGGAACGGGATTGACGGATTCGTCTGCCGCGCCGCCCAACTCCGCCTGGTCGCCGTAGAACTGCGTCAGGAATTGCTCGACCAACTGTTCTTCACCGGAATCACCAGGACCGCTTGGCTTTTCAACAATCCAGCCGCGCTGGCCCCGAACTCGGCCGCCGCGCACGTGAAACACTTGCACCGCTGCTTCCAGTTCGTCGTCGGCGAATGCCACCACGTCAGCGTCGGTGCCGTCGCCAAGCACCACGGCCTGCTTTTCCATCGCCCGCTTCAGTGCGGACAGGTCGTCACGCAGGCGAGCGGCTCGCTCGAAGTCGAGTCGCTCGGCCGCACCGTTCATCTGCTGTTCCAGCTCACGGGCATACCGGTCAGTCTTGCCGGACAGGAAGTCGCAGAAATCCTCCACAATACGGCGATGCTGCTCAGCGCTGACCGTACCGACGCAGGGAGCCGAACACTTGTCAATGTAGCCGAGCAAGCATGGACGGTCGATCTGCTTGTGCCGCTTGAATACTCCAGCGGAGCACGTTCGCGCCGGGAATACCCGGGTGAGCAGGTCCAACGTTTCACGAATCGCCCACGCGTGCGAGTACGGCCCGAAATAGCGCACACCCTTGCGTCGCGGACCGCGATAAACCATCAACCGGGGAAATTCCTCGTTGAGGGTGACAGCCAATACCGGATATGACTTGTCGTCGCGATAGCGGACATTGAAGCGCGGATCGAATTCCTTGATCCAGTTGTACTCCAGCTGCAGCGCTTCGACCTCGGTATTGACGACCGTCCACTCGACCTTGGCCGCAGTGGTGACCATCTGCCTGGTCCTGGGATGCAGATGTGCGACGTCGGCGAAATATGACGTCAGCCTGCTGCGCAGGCTCTTGGCCTTGCCGACGTAGATGACCCGGCCATGCGGATCCCGGAATCGGTACACGCCGGGCTCGACCGGGATGGACCCGGGAGCGGGGCGATACGTCGCGGGATCTGGCACGTACCCAGGCTAGTAGCCGCCAAAAGGGCGCCTAGAAAGGCGGGGGCTCGTCGGGTTCGGATCGCCGGTCTGCAGTGTCGTACGCACCGATTTGGACCGACTGAGTCAGTGCAGCTTGGGCGGCACGGCGATTTTGTCGGAGTTCGGCGTTGATGCAGTTCGCCCGGTTTGGCGCACCGGTACGACCGCGTGTGGGCATCATCACCGCACGGCCTTAGCAGCGCGTGTCGGGATTGCCCGGTGGTGCCGATGCCAGGTCTGCGGTTGGCGAATACCCTTCCCACCTCGGGCAGCCGATCGCGCATCGCCATGGCGTAGTGCGGATAGCTCAAGTCCATCGCACAATGGTCCGCCGCGCGGCTGCCACCTGTGCCGCCACCGCCTCCCAGGTGTCGGTGGCCCAGTCCGCAGGCTCACCGGAATCACGGCATCGCAGCATCAACAGTTCGCCGACCGCGACCAACCGCTGGGCGGGCGGCCTGCGCTTCCGTGCGCGCCGCGCCTCGCACCCGGTCCAGCAGCGCTTTCGACTCCGACGGGGGGCGCGACGCATACCACGATTCGAACATATGTACGGACACTGCCGGGCCGGGCTGACATAGCGGTGCCGGGAAAGCGACCCCGTCGTCGACCGATGCTCGCCTGCTGGCGACCCGGGCGCCAATCGTGCACCGCGGCTTAGCTTGTGTGCAGGTCCGGCCGGTATCGGGTCAGCAGCGAGCGCACCGTGTCCATCGAGTCCACCGCACGTTCCTTGTCCACGGCCTGAATGGCCATCACCGGGATGTACTCGTCATCGGGCAGGTCGATTCGCGCCCAGCGGCTACCCGAGGGAAACGACACGCCCATCACCTCATGCCATGGGATTAGCTTGTATCCCAACAAATTGCGTACCGAAAGGCCGGTGGCGCCCACCCGCAGTCGAGGCCGGGTGAACAGCAGCACAGTGCCGGCCAGGACCAGGCCCAAAACAGCCATCGCCACTTGATCGGCGGTCTGAAAAACCACCCCGCTGGAGCCGACCTTGAGCAGCAGACCACCGGCAACGTGCGCCAACGCGATCAGGAATGCCGCACCACAGGCAAAGATGGGCGTCCAGTAGGGACGTACCACCACGTCCCAGCCGTCCCGCTGCAGTTCCGCAGTCACGGCCCAGTACGCAAGTCGCGCAACGCGAGCGCGGTAGTGAGCGCTGCCGCGGTCGCCTGCGCGCCCTTGTCTTCGGCGGACGTCGGAAGCCCGGCCCGATCCAGCGCCTGATCTTCGGTATTGGTGGTCAATACCCCGTTGGCGACCGGGGTCGAGGCGTCCAGCGAAACCCGGGTCAGCCCTTGGGTTACCGCATCGCAAACGTAGTCGAAATGTGGTGTCTCACCGCGGATTACCACGCCAAGGGCCACGACCGCGTCATGATTGCGGGCCAACTCTTGTGTCATGACTGGAATTTCGATCGCGCCGAGCACGCGGACCACCGTTGGGTTGGCGATGCCGGCCTCGGCAGCCACTTTGCGGGCGCCGGCCAGCAGCGCCTCACAGATCTTGCTGTGCCACGTGCTGGCGACGATAGCCAGCCGCACATCGGACGCGTCGACCACCGGGATGTCCGGAACTCCGGCACCACCGCTCACAGAGCACCACCGAATTCGCCTGGAAGATTGACAGACTCGTGGAAGTCGCTAAAATCGTCCAGCCCGACTAGGTCGTGACCCATCTTGTCGCGTTTGGTCATCAAATAGCGAATGTTCTCTGCGTTGGCACGCACCGGCAATGGCACGCGCTCGATGATATGCAATCCGTATCCGTCCAGTCCCACCCGCTTAGCCGGGTTGTTAGTCAACAATCGCATCGACCGCACCCCGAGGTCGACCAAGATTTGCGCGCCGGTCCCGTAATCCCTTGCGTCGGCCGGTAATCCGAGCTTGAGGTTGGCATCCACGGTATCCGCGCCGGCATCCTGCAGCTGATATGCCTGCAGTTTATGCATCAGACCAATGCCTCGCCCCTCGTGCCCGCGCATGTAGAGGACCACACCACGCCCCTCGCGCGCAACCAACGCCATGGCGGCATCCAACTGAGGCCCGCAGTCACAGCGGCGGGAGCCGAACACATCGCCGGTCAGGCATTCGGAGTGCACCCGGACCAGCACATCATCGCCGTCTGCGTTGGGTCCTGCGATCTCGCCCCGCACCAGCGCCACATGTTCGACGTCCTCGTAGATGCTGCTGTAACCGATCGCGCGAAACTCGCCATGGCGGGTCGGAATTCGGGCCTCGGCGATGCGCTCGATGTGTTTCTCGTGCTTGCGCCGCCATTCGATCAAGCTGGCAATGGTGATCAGCGCCAAGTCGTGTTCATCGGCGAACACCCGCAACTCGTCGGTCTGGGCCATCGCGCCTTCATCTTTTTGGCTCACGATCTCGCAGATCGCGCCCGCAGGCTGTAACCCAGCCATCCGGGCCAGGTCAACGGCCGCCTCGGTGTGGCCGGGGCGCCTCAGCACGCCGCCATCCTTGGCCCGCAACGGAACGACATGGCCGGGACGGCTGAAGTCCTCGGCAATACTCGCCGGATCGGCCAGCAACCGCATGGTGGTGGCCCGGTCGGATGCCGAGATCCCGGTTCCCACACCCTTTCGCGCGTCCACGGTAACGGTGTAGGCGGTGCCGTGTTTGTCCTGGTTGACCGCGTACATCGGCAACAGGCCCAGCCGGTCGCAGACAGCGCCATCGAGAGGCACACAGAGGTATCCCGAGGTGTAGCGAACCATGAAGGCCACCAGTTCCGGGGTAGCCTTCTCCGCCGCGAAGATCAGGTCGCCCTCGTTCTCGCGATCCTCGTCGTCAATGACGACGATGGCCTTACCCGCTGCAATGTCGGCAACCGCCCGCTCGACGGAGTCAAACCTCGTCATGCTTGCTACCTTGCTGTCAGACCGGCTAACACGAGAAGCCCCCGTGTTGCAAACAGTATGAACCACGGCACGGCAGTTCTTGCCATCGCTTTGCCACGCTGGGTGCGTGATCCCACGCCCGGACCGCCATCAAGACCCCCCGGGGGGGTCTTGATGGCGGTTGAGCCGCTAGCCGCATTCGGCGCAACCGCGACCGCTCACGACGGCTTGGGGGGTGCGGTCTGCAGCAGCCGTTCGACATATTTGGCGATCACGTCCACTTCGAGATTGACCTGCGTGCCCACCGGGGCTTTACCCAGGGTGGTCAGCTCCAGCGTGGTGGGAATCAGCGAGACCTCGAACCAGTCCCGGGGTTCGGCACCAAGACCGGAAACGGTGAGCGAAATACCGTCGACGGTGATCGACCCCTTCTCCACGACATAGCGCGCCACCGTTACGGGCATCTGGACCCGCACAACCTCCCAGTGCTCCGAGGGCTCCCGAGCCACGATCTGTCCGGTTCCATCGACATGCCCCTGCACGATGTGGCCACCGAGCCGGCTGTTGATCGCCGCGGCACGCTCCAAATTGACCCGGCTGCCGACCTGCAACTCACCCAGGTTGGACCGGTTGAGCGACTCGGCCATGACATCAGCGCTGAATTGACCGTCGGGCGACACGTCGACCACCGTCAAGCAGACGCCGTTGACGGCAATGGAATCGCCGTGGCCGGCGTCGGCGGTAACAACGGGACCGCGGATCGTGAGGCGTGCGGCGTCGGCAAGGGCCTGCCGACCCGTGACCTCTCCCAGTTCCTCGACTATTCCGGTGAACATTGCACCAGGCTAATTGGCCCCTGGTCGGACACGACATAGACCGTCGCCGGGCGGCGCCGGGCACCCCACGTTGCCGAACCCAGTCACGGGCACCCTCTACGATGCAGGGTATGCAAATCCGCCGTCGTCTATTCGCTGTCCTCGCCACCCTGAGCATCGCCACCGCTCTGGTCGCGGCCTGCTCGTCGGGCACCAAGGACAGCGGCGGACCGTTACCCGATGCTGCCCCCCTGGTCACGCAGGCAACCGAGCAAACCAAGAACCTCAAGAGTGCGCACCTGGTCCTGACGGTCAACGGCAAAATCCCCGGGCTTTCCCTGAAGACGCTTTCCGGCGATCTCACCACCAAACCCACGGCCGCGAAGGGAAACGTCAAGCTCACCCTCGGCGGCTCGGACATCGACGCCGACTTTGTGGTCATCGACGGGAACCTGTACGCCACCCTGACGCCCAACAAGTGGAGTGATTTCGGTCCGGCCGCGGATATTTATGACCCGTCACAGATCTTGAACCCGGACACTGGGCTGGCCAACGTGCTGGCCAACCTCAAGGACGCCAAGACCGAGGGACGGGACACGATCAACGGACAAAGCACCATCCGCGTCAGCGGAAAGGTCACGGCCGACGCGGTGAATCAGATCGCACCGCCATTCAATGCGACAGATCCGGTACCCGGCACGGTGTGGATTCAGGAGGGCGGCGATCACCAACTGGCACAGGCCAAATTGGATCGCGGTTCGGGCAATTCGGTCGAGATGACCTTGTCTAACTGGGGCGAGCAGGTGCAGGTAACCAAGCCCCCGGTGAGCGGATGAGCACGCTGACCGGGCGCCGCGTCGCAATCAGCGCGGGCAGCCTCGCGGTACTACTGGGGGCCCTCGACACCTACGTCGTGGTCACCATCATGCGCGACATCATGCAGAGCGTCGGCATTCCGATTAACCAGCTGCAACGAATCACCTGGATCGTCACCTGGTACCTGCTGGGCTATATCGCGGCCATGCCGCTGCTGGGCCGGGCCTCGGACCGGTTCGGCCGCAAGCTGATGCTGCAAGTAAGCCTGCTCGGTTTCGCCGCTGGTTCGGTGGTCACCGCGCTGGCGGGACATTTCGGCGATTTCCATATGCTGCTCGCCGGGCGCGCAATCCAGGGTGTGGCCAGTGGCGCGTTGCTGCCCATCACGCTGGCGCTGGGCGCGGATTTGTGGGCGCAACGAAACCGCGCCGGTGTGCTGGGCGGAATCGGTGCCGCGCAGGAGCTCGGCAGCGTGCTAGGCCCGCTTTACGGGATTTTCATCGTCTGGTTGTTCCACGACTGGCGTGACGTGTTCTGGATAAACGTCCCGCTCACCGCGATCGCCATGCTGATGATCCAATTCAGCCTGCCCGCACACGACCGCAGCGCCGAACCGGAAAGGATCGATCTGGTCGGCGGTGCGCTGCTGGCGGTCGCGCTGGGGCTCGCCGTGATCGGGCTGTACAACCCCAACCCCGACGGCAACCACGTGCTACCCAGCTATGGGCCTCCGGTGCTGGTCGGAGCCATCGCGGCGGCCGTGGCGTTCTTTGTCTGGGAGCGCTTCGCTCGCACGCGGTTGATCGAACCTGCCGGTGTGCACTTCCGGCCGTTCCTTTCCGCTCTGGGGGCCTCGGTCGCGGCCGGCGCGGCGCTAATGGTGACGCTGGTCAATGTGGAGTTGTTCGGCCAAGGCGTGCTGAGTATGGACCAAACGCAGGCCGCCGGAATGCTGCTGTGGTTTCTCATCGCGTTGCCGGTGGGCGCGGTGACGGGCGGGTGGATCGCCACCAAAGCCGGTGATCGTGCGGTGACCTTCGTGGGACTGCTCATCGCGGCCGGCGGCTACTTGCTGATTTCCCACTGGCCGGTCGACCTGCCGGACTATCGGCACAGCATCTTCGGGCTGTTCACGGTGCCCGCCATGCACGCCGACCTGCTCGTAGCCGGCCTCGGTCTTGGCCTGGTGATCGGGCCGCTGTCATCGGCCACCCTGCGGGTCGTCCCGCCGGCGCAGCACGGCATCGCCTCGGCCGCAGTGGTGGTGGCCCGGATGACCGGCATGTTGATCGGGGTGGCCGCGCTCAGCGCCTGGGGCCTATACCGGTTCAACCAGATCCTGACGGGGTTGTCGGCGGCGGTACCACCCAATGCCACCCTGATCGAGCGCGCAGCGGCGATCGGAGCGCAATACCAGAAGGCGTTCGCGCTGATGTACGGCGAGATATTTACGATCACCGCGATTGTGTGTGTCGTTGGAGCGGTGCTGGGTCTTCTGATCAGCGGCCGCAAGGACCACCCCAGCGAACCGGATGCGGCCGGACGCGAGGCGGTCTCGCGTCAGGCTGGTGCCGCTACCGCGCCACCAGGCTGAGCAACAGGTCCGGACCACACCGTTCGACACCGTCGAACTGCCAGCGCAATGCGTGGGCGATGCTGGACACCCCCACATCATCGACGGCAGTCACCGGTCCACCCAGCAGAATCGGTGCGACGTAGGCCACGATCCGGTTGATCGCCCCGGCCCGTAAGAAGGCGCCGGCGAGGGTGGGACCACCTTCCAGCAGGACATCGGTGCGGTCCAGCAACGCCCGGAGTACTTCCACAGGCTCGTGGGTACGGATCACCATTGTGCGTGCATCGTCATTGAGAACCTTTGCCTCCGATGGTATTTCGCGGTTGCCCACCACCACTCGCAACGGTTGTTGCGCCGCTAAGGATCCATCGGGCAGTCGTGCGGTCAGGACCGGGTCGTCCGCGAGGACGGTGCCGGTGCCAACCACGATCGCGTCCGCAATGGCGCGTCGACGATGCAGGTCAGCGCGCGCCGCTTCACTGGAAATCCACTGGCTGGAGCCGTCGGCGGCGGCGCTGCGACCATCGACGCTGGTGGCGTACTTCCAGGTCACGTGCGGCAGCCCGGTGCGTTGCTTGTGGAGCCACTCCCGCAACGGTCCGGCCGTAATCGCATCCGCCAGCACCCCGGAACGCACCTGCAAGCCCGCTGCCGATAGCCGACCAGCACCGCCGCCGGCGATACCGTTGGGGTCGGCAACGCCGTAAATCACTGTCCCGACTCGGGCTTCGATCAGCGCATTCACACAGGGCGGGGTCTTGCCGTAGTGGTTGCACGGCTCCATGGTGACCACCGCGATGCCACCGGCCGCCAGGCCACCGGCCCGGCGCAGCGCTACCACCTCGGCATGATCCCCGCCGGAGGGCTGGGTACCGCCAACTCCCACAACCCGCCCCTCGGGGTCGACGATGACGGCCCCGACCGGCGGGTTGGGATACGTCGTGCCCTTGACCAGGAAGGACTGCTCGATGGCAAGACGCATAGCCTCTTCGAGGCTCTTGACTTGTTCGACGCTCATGTGCCGCTCACCGCCCCCTCGCCGGCTGTGCACCGGCCCCTCATCGGCCGCAGCGGGGTGACACCGCACCCGCCTGTCGCCGGAGCGCCTTTACCGCGGCGGCGGGGTCCTCCGCTCCGTACACCGCCGACCCGGCGACAAAGCAGTCGACACCGGCCTCGGCGGCCTGCTCGACGGTGTCGGCGTTGATACCGCCGTCAATCTCGATCAGGATCCTCAACTCGCCCGAATCAACCAATTTGCGCGCCGTGCGTACCTTGCTCAGCACCTCGGGAATGAAGCTTTGGCCACCAAAACCCGGCTCCACCGACATGATCAGCAGGGTGTCGAAATGCCGCAGGATCTCCAGGTACGGATCCAGTGGCGTGCCAGGCTTCACGCTGATTCCCGCTTTGGCGCCCGCCGCGCGGATATCGCGGGCCACCCCGACCGGATTGTCGGTGGCCTCGGCGTGAAACGTGACGTTGTAGGCGCCTGCTTCGGCATATGGCGGAGCCCACCGGTCCGGATTGTCGATCATCAGATGGCAATCCATCGGGATGTCGCTGGCCGCCAGCAGGCTCTCCACCACTGGCAAGCCAATCGTCAGATTCGGCACGAAATGGCCGTCCATCACATCGACGTGCAACCAGTCGGCGCCGCGCACGGCCGCCGCGGCGTCGGCGAGTCGGGCGAAGTCAGCGGCCAGGATCGAGGGCGCGATCATGGGTTCCCCCGTGCTGCATACCATAGGCGACACACTACTGAGCCCTGCCGCAGGTGCGCGCGATGTAGGGCGGCGATTCGCCGTCGGGGGTCACGCCCGGCGCTGCAGCGCCGCGGCGAACATGGCATCGGTACCGTGTCGGTGCGGCCACAACTGGACGTAGGGCCCCTCCCCCAGTCCGGTTGCAACGGGCTCGAACAGCGGCCTGGCATCCACTGTGTGCACCGGATGGCGGCGCAGTGCGTCGCCGACCACCCCAACGGTCTCGGCCAGGTGGGGCGAGCAGGTCGCGTAGAACACGACGCCACCCGGCCTGGTTAGGGCGATCGCGGCCGCGAGCAGCTCACGTTGCAGCTTGGTCAGTGTTGGCACGTCGGTCGGCAGTCGCCGCCAGCGCGCCTCCGGCCGACGACGCAACGCCCCCAACCCGGTACACGGCGCATCGACCAACACCCGGTCGAAGCCCGGCTCCAGATCGGTGTGCCGTCCGTCACCGCGCACGATGTCGACCGGAAGCCCGCGGGTGTTGTCGGCCACCAGGTCCGCGCGATGTTGCGACGGCTCCACAGCGGTCACGCGTGCCCCGGCCGCCACGCTCAAGCCAGCCAACAGCGCTGTCTTACCCCCCGGTCCGGCGCACAGATCCAGCCACCGTCCGGTGTCGTCCTCGACCGGCGCCAAGGTCAACGCCCGAGCCACCAACTGGCTGCCCTCGTCCTGAACCAGGGCTTGGCCTTGGCGCACCGATTCCAACCGTCCGGGGTCCCCGCTCGGCAGGTACACGGCGTACGGCGAGTAGCGCCCGACCGTGCCATTCACCGCGTCGGCCAGTTCCGCGGCGGTCAGCACCCCGGGCCGGGCGGCCAAGTGCACCCGTGGTCGTTCGTCGTCGCTGGCCAGCACCGCGTCGAGTTCACCGGCCGCCGAACCCAGTGCGTCTACGAATGCCTGTGCGATCCAACGTGGGTGGGCGTGTACAAACGCGGCGTGCCCGACGGGGTCGGCGCGTGGGTCTGGCGCCAGCTCCGTCAGCCAGCTGCGCTCGTCTCGATCGGCGATGGTTCGCAGCACAGCATTGACGAAACCGGCTCTGGCCGAGTCGAATTCGATGCCCGCCTGCTCGACGGTGGTGGACACCGCAGCGTGCGCGTCAACCCTAGTGCGCAGCAGCTGATAGCTGCCAAGCCGTAGCAGATCGAGCAAGACCGGATGGATCGCCTCCGGTGAGCGCCCGGCCGCAGCACCGATGATCGGGTCGAGCAGACCCAGGATCCGGCAGGTGCCGTAGGCCAACTCGGTGGCAAACGCGGCGTCACGTCCGGCGATACCGCGTTCGCGCAGTAGCGCGGGTAACGCCAGGTTTGCGTAGGCGTTGCGCTCACTGACCGCACGCAGCACATCGAACGCCGCCCGGCGCGCCGGGTCCAGCGGTCGCCGACGGGGACCCTTTCGCTGACTTGGGCCGCCCTTCCGTTGGGGCCGTTGCGGCTTCGAGGTCATGATGCCCGCGCACCAGGATCGAGCCGGGCGCCGCGCGCCCAGTCGATCGCGTTCATCACCTTCTTGCCGGGCGGCTGAATCTCCCCCAACCGCACCGGTTCTGATCCGGTGCCGATCCAGACGTTCTTGCGGTCCACATGGATAGCCCCGGATGTCAACGGATCTGGGGGCTTAGGGGCGCCGTCGACGTGTACGGGTCCAAGCTTGACCCGCAAGTCGCCGATGAGCGTCCAAGCACCCGGATTTGGCGTGACCGCGCGGATCCGACGTTCAATTACCGGCGCCGGCAGCTCCCAGCGCACCCGAGCCTGCTCGACGGTGATTTTGGGCGCCAGGCTGACCCCATCGGCCGGTTGCGGTCGTGGCGCCAAGGATTGATCAGCGATGCCGTCCAGCGTGGCCGACAATAGCGCAGCGCCCGAAACCGCAAGTCGCTTAAGCAGTTCACCCGCCGTGTCGGTCGACTGGATAGTCTCGGTGACTACACCGTAAACGGGTCCGGAGTCTAGGCTCGGCTCGATCTGGAAGGTCGTGGCCCCGGTGACCGTATCCCCCGCGGCAATCGCGGCCTGTACCGGAGCGGCGCCCCGCCAGGCGGGCAGCAGCGAGAAATGCAGATTGACCCAGCCGCGCGACGGAACCGCAAGCAGCGCATCGCCAAGCAGCGCCCCGTAGGCGACGACCGCGCAGCACTGCGGGCCCAGCGCGGACAGTTCAGCAACGAATTCTGCGGAATTAGGTCGCGGCGGCCGCAACACCGGAATTCCACGCTCGAGCGCAGCACGGGCCACGGGCGACGGCTGCGGCTTGCCACGCCGTCCGGAAGCGGCATCGGGCCTGGTCAGCACCGCGACTACCTCGTGACGTGGCGAGTCGATGAGGCTGCACAGCGCGGGCAGCGCGGGTTCTGGGGTGCCGGCGAAAACAAGGCGCACCGCCATAGTCTAAGAAAGCCTCAGAAAGCCGCATTAACGTGTCGCAGAACACAATCCCGACGGCCAGATTCACAGCGACTTACAATCTTGCTATTGCATACTATGTCCGGCGGATACGTTCTGCACGGCAGTCGAATTTGCCGCCGCGCCTGCGACGACGAGGTCGAAGTACGCAGCCATATCCCTTTTCATTTCAGGAGCTCTGAATGACTATCGACATACCCGTCCGTGAGGACGTCACGCTCGCGGCCACGCACCGGGCTCTGTGGGCACTGGGCGACTACGCCCTGATGGCAGAAGAAGTGATGGCCCCACTCGGCCCAATCCTGGTCGATGCGGCGGGCATTGGGCCCGGCGTCCGGGTACTCGACGTCGCAGCCGGCTCTGGCAACATCTCGCTTCCCGCAGCGAAAGCGGGCGCCACTGTCGTGTCCACCGACCTCACACCGGAGTTGCTGCAGCGTTCTCAGGCACGAGCCGCAGCACAGGGTCTGACCCTTCATTACCAGGAAGCCAACGCCCAGGCATTGCCGTTCGGCGACGGTGAGTTCGACGTCGTGATCTCGGCGATCGGTGTGATGTTCGCACCGGACCATCAGTGTTCGGCCAACGAGCTGATTCGGGCCTGCAAGCCGGGCGGCACGATCGGTGTAATCAGCTGGACCCCCGAAGGATTCTTCGGTCGGATGCTCGCTGCCATCAGGCCATACCGGCCGAGCCTTTCCGCGGCACTACCTCCCTCGGCGCTATGGGGACGGGAAGCCTACGCCCGCGGGCTGTTCAAGGATCGAACCACCGATATCCAAACGCGTCGCGGAATGCTGGAAGTGAAGCGATTCGAGACCGCACAAGCGGTGCACGACTACTTCAAGAATCACTACGGCCCGACGATCGAGGCCTACGCAAACATCGGTGACAACGCCGTGCTGGCCGCCGAGCTCGACACTCAACTGGTGGAGCTGGCCGCGCAATACCTGACGAACGGCGTCATGGATTGGGAGTACTTGGTTCTCACCGCGACAAAGCTGTGAGTTGACGCCAGCCCATGCCAGGCCCGCCGTTGCGCAGGCGGCCTGGCATGGGCTGGCGGCCAGGAGATGCCTAAAGATCCATCTCGACGTTTGCGTCGGGCTCACCACCGGCGGCGGTGAACGCCGTGAGGGCACGCACCAACCCCTGTCGTTCCGCTGGCGCCATCTGTCCGACAATCCGAGCGATTTCTTCACGCCGGTGCGCGGTGACCTGACGAACCAGATCCCGGCCTCGCTTGGTCAGCACGGCAAGCAGTTCGCGCCGTGACGTCGGGTGCGCTTGGCGGTCGATCATGCCGGCGCCAACGAGCCGATCCACCATCCGGCCCGTCGCCGATGGCTGAACCCCGAGCAAGTTCGCCAGCGTCGCCAGATTGACCGGACCGCGGTTGGACAGAATCACCAGTGTCCGGAACTGCGGGATGGTGATGTTCTCGTCGACCTGCGCGATCGAATTGGCCGAGATGCCTACCAACAGCCGGGATGCCGTCAGTAGCGCATCGGTGATCATGTCTACTGAGTCTTCAGCTGCCGTTGCATTCTCGGCGGACATAAATGGCCCCCTTCCCCGGGTTCGACCGGTCTTCAACACCGTTTTTCAACATCGTTGTGACACTAACCGGTCCACAGCAAGAGAAAAGTCTAGCAGCGCCCTACAATCGTAGGCTTTGATTGTTGCCCGCGTATACAATTGCGTCCCGGGCAACTATCGCACTTGCCGCGCAGCCGCCTGCCCGCTGCCGACGATGAGGTCGTATCTGAGTCCGCGTCCGGCAGGAGGTCGGGTTGCCCATCGACACCACCCCCGGCGACTTCAAAGCCCCGGTAACCACGCACCGGGACATGTGGGCGTTGGGCGACTATCCCGCCATTGCGGACGGGGTCTTGGCTTCACTTGGCCCAACTCTTGTGTCCGCCAGCGGTGTTCGCCGCGGCGACCGCGTGCTCGACGTGGCCGCCGGGTCCGGCAACGTGTCGATCGCCGCCGCAATGACCGGGGCCCATGTCGTCGCCACCGACCTGACGCCCGAGCTGCTACGCCGTGCTCAGCAACGAGCCGCCGCCGCGGACCTGACGCTCGGCTGGCGGGAAGCCAACGCGGAAGCCCTACCCTTCGGCTTCAACGAGTTCGACGCGGTGCTGTCGACGGTGGGGGTGATGTTCGCCCCTCGCCACCAACGCGCGCCCGACGAGCTGGCCAGGGTTTGCCGGCGCGGCGGCAAGATCAGTGTGTTGAGCTGGACCCCAGAGGGCTTTTACGGTCAACTACTCTCCATCATCAGGCCCCGTCAACCGACGCTTCCGACCGGGGCGCCGCATGAAGTGTGGTGGGGCCGTGAGCCCTACATCAGTAGCCTGTTCGGCGACCACGTCTGCGACATCCGCACCCGGCGCGGCGCACTGACAGTGGACCGCTTCGAGCAGCCGGAACAGTGCGTCGACGAGTTCAAAGAACGTTACGGGCCGACGATCAATGCCTACCGCAACATCGGTGGCGACCCCCGGCGGGTGGCCAGGCTGGACACCGAACTCATCGAACTCAGCCGCGAACACCTCGTCAGCGGTGTAACGCATTGGGAATACCTGATTTTCACCGCACGCAAACGGTGATAGCCGTTCTCCGGGCTAGCCGATGTGCAGCGGATCGATCTGCACCCGAACCGGATCGTGCGTCTGGCGAGCGCTGAGCACGCTGACGCCTCGACGCAGCGAGGCCGCCAGCTCCAGGCCCTGCTCACGGCGGACCCGCACCAACATTCGGGTGACGGTCGCACCCGTGGGGAAGCCCGCTGGGCGGCGCACGGCTGCCGGCAGATCGACCGGGCCCAGCAGTTCGGCGTCGTCCGGCAACCTGGCCTGTTCGAGCAGTGCCATGACCGCGGCGCCGATGCCATCAAGAGCGGCGATGTGCACGCTCGGGGGCAGACCGACGTCGCTTCGGGCCGCCAGTTCGGCCTCGGCGTGGCCGACCGGATCCCAACGAATCAGCGACTGCACCGTCGAGATGGACGATTCGGCGACCACCGTCACCACACCGCCGTCAGCACGCGACCGCACCAACGCCCCGGCCGCCATCCAGCGACACAGGGCGTCTTCGGCTGCGCGCAGATCCTGTCGGCCCAGCAACGCCCAGGTATCCAGCAGCAGCGCCGCACCGTAGCCACCGCAAGCCCTGGGTTCGGCGCCGGGTGTAGCGACCACCAATGCCGGACGGGCACCGACCTCGCTCACGATGGCATCACCGGACGAGGTGATCACCGCCGTGCCAGGAAAGGCCCGGCCGAGTTCCTCGGCGGTGCGTCGGGCGCCGACAACCACCGCACGCACCGCCTCCGACCCGCACCGAGCGCACCGAAGCGTCGGGTCGGCCCGGCCGCACCAGCGGCACGTCACGCCCGGTCCGCCGCCATCGTCGAGCGACTGCAGCGATAACGGGCCCGTGCAGTGTCGGCAGCGGGCAATCGCCCGGCAGCGACCACAGGCCAGCGACGGCAAATACCCGCGCCGCGGCACCTGCACCAGCACCGGCGCTCCGGCCTGCAACGCCGACCGGGCGGCACGCAAGGCGATGGAGGGCAGCCGCGCCGTGCGAGCCGCCGGGTCGCGCTCGTCGGCGTATCCACTGTCGTCCAGCGCGACGACGCGTGGGCTGCGGGCGCGCACCACCGGTCGAACGGCCACGATGTCGTGTGCCCATCCACTGCGCACCAACGCATGTGCTTCGGCGGTGCGCGCATAGCCGCCGATCAGCGCCGCGCACCGAGCCTGGTGGGCGCGCAGCATCGCCACCTCCCGGGCATGCGGGTAGGGCGCCCGGGGTTCGGCCAAGCTGTCGTCGCCGTCGGCCCACACCATGACCAGACCCAGGTCACTGAGCGGGGCGAACACCGCGCTGCGGGTGCCGATCACCAGCCGCGCGGTGCCGCGCAACGCGGACAGCCAGCGCCGATATCGCGCGGCGGGCCCCAGGCCGGCCGACAGGGCCGCCACGCTGGTCTGGTCGAGGCGCGTCGTGGCCGACTGCCACAGCGCGTCCAGGTCTCGCTGATCAGGCACGATCGCCAGCACCGAGCGGCCCGCCCGTACCATTTGAGCGGCGGCCTCGGCGAAGCGCTCCGTCCACAGCTCGCCGGGCAATGCCTGCCAAACGGCACGGGCCGCTCGCGTCTCGGCTAGCGCCGCCAAGAACTGGCCGCCACGGCCGTAGACCTCCCACCCCGACGGATCGATCGCGGCGACATCCGACACCTCCTTGAGCACCGCGTGTTCTCGTTCCACCCTGGCGTGGCGGGCCGGCACCGCCAGCCGCAACACGTCGGGCCTGGTACCCGCGTAGCGCGCGGCCACCGCGTCGACCAATCGGCGGATTTCCGGTGTGAGCACGGGTTCAGCGGATACAACACGTTCCAGCCAGCCCAGCTTGCCCTGATGCTCGGTGTCGTTGCGGCGCTCGAGCACGAAACCATCGACCAGCCGGCCGTGGAACCGCACCCGAACCCGCACGCCCGGCTGGGCATCGTCGGACTGCTCGGCGGAGACCAGATAGTCGAATTCGCGATCCAGGTGGGGTACCGACAGCATCGGCAGCACCCGGGCGATCGGCTCGACCTCGATAGGTGTACGGGCGGATCCGCGGGATGGTTTGCCAGACAATAGTTGTTGCCCCGCTTGCGCTTCCGGCGCGGTCCGTTAGCTGTCGCCAGCCTCGGCGGCGCCATCCACCAGTTCGCGACCGAAAAAGAACCCGGCCGTGATCAGGATCTCCGCCGCCGCATACGACCACCAGATTGGCACCGCCAGAGCCTCGTTGCCGAGGACGAACCGGCTAATCGCGATCATGGAGTCCGAAGCCGCAAAACTGAGCGCCCCCACCGCAGTCCATATGGTCGGCAGGCGCGCGAGAAACGCCGCGCAGACCATCGCGGTCAGCACCACGATGTATAGCGTCACCGGAATCGTCAGCTTCTCCTGAGCCAAGTGGGGCCAAAACCAGACCAAGAGCCCGACAGAGGCCGCACACATCAACGCGGCGGCAGCGATCCGCGGCCGCGAAGGCGCCGAACCCCATGCCAGCGGCCGCAATGCACCAAGAAAACACAAGTGCGCCAACAAGAATGAGCCGAGCCCTAAGACAAAGGACTGGGTCAACCATGGGATGGCCAACAACCAGTCACCGGTCGCGGAGAACAACAAGGCCGGCACCAACCACCGCCGCTCACGCACGATCGGATGAGCAAGCGCCGCCAGGGCCAGCAACACCGCCATCGATGCTTTGAACGCCGGCTGCAGAATCCAATGTCCGGTCAGCTCGGTGCCCGGCGGCCGGCGCATGGCAATCACCGTCAAATACACGCCGTAGGCTAGGCCGGCCCAGCCAGCCACCACCCAACCTCCGGCCACCAAACGAGGTGCGTACGGTACGTCCATGCCCAGTTTGGACAACACCGCCGACGAGAAACCCGCTATCGACCCCATCCTGCAGAAGGTACTGGATGCGGTTCCGTTTCGGCTATCTACCGAGGACGGAATCGACGCGGTGCGCCAGCGGTTGCGGGACCTACCACGCCGGCCGGTACACACCGAGCTGCGAGTCGAGGATCGGGCCATCGACGGGCCAGCCGGGCCTATCCCGATCCGGATCTATTGGCCACCAACCAGTCCCGCCTTGACTGATGCGCTACCGGTGGTGGTGTTCTTCCATGGCGGCGGGTTTGTCATGGGTGACCTTGATACGCACGACGGCACGTGCCGTCAGCACGCCGTTGGCGCCGACACATTGGTGGTGTCAGTCGATTACCGGCTTGCCCCGGAACACCCCTACCCCGCTGCCGTCGAAGACGCTTGGGCCGCAATGCTATGGGTTGCCGAGCATGGTGCCGCACTCGGAGCGGACACCACCCGAGTGGCCGTAGCAGGAGATTCGGCAGGCGGCACCATCGCCGCGGTGATCGCACAGTACGCCCGTGACCAGGCCGATGCCGGCGGACCACCGGTCAGGTTCCAACTGTTGTGGTATCCCTCCACGATGTGGGATCCTTCGTTGCCGTCGTTCACCGAAAACGCCAACGCCGAGGTGCTTGACGCCAAGGCCATTGCCGACTTCTCTCGTTGGTACGCGGGCGATGTCGACCTGTCCAACCCACCCGCGGGCATGGCTCCGGGCCGCTCAGAGAACTTGGTGGATCTTCCACCCGCCTATATCGGGGTAGCCGGCCACGACCCGCTGCGCGATGACGGCATTCGGTATGGCGAACTGCTCGCCGACGCCGGCGTTCCCGTAGAGGTGCACAACGCCAAAACCATGGTGCACGGGTACGTCGGCTACGCCGGGGTGGTGCCCGCCGCCACCGCCGCCATGAATCGTGGGCTGGCGGCATTGCGCGTGGCGCTGCACGGTTAGCTAGCGCGGTGCGTACCGTAGGACCATGACGGAGCCGATCATCACCCGCCCCGGCATCGATCCCATCCTCAAGATGATGCTCGACGCTATTCCGATGACTTTTTGCGCAGCTGACGGCGTCGAAGTTGCCCGACAGCGGCTGGCTGCGCTCAAGGTGCCCCCGGAACTGCTCCCCGACCTGCGGATCGAGAACCGCACGGTGGGGTACGGAGGGCACACCGACATCCCGGTCCGGATCTATTGGCCCCCCGAAGCTGCCGACCAGGATTTGCCAGTGGTCGTGTACTACCACGGCGGCGGCTGGGCGCTGGGCGACCTCGACACCCATGACCACGTCGCGCGCGCCCACGCGGTAGGCGCTGAGGCGATCGTGGTCTCCGTCGGCTACCGGCTGGCACCGGAGCATCCCTATCCGGCTGGGATTGACGACAGCTGGGCCGCACTGCGGTGGGTCGGTGAGCACGCCGCCGAGCTCGGCGGCGATCCCACCAGAATCGCCGTAGCCGGCGACTCCGCAGGCGGCAACATCTCGGCGATCATGGCGCAGCTGGCTCGGGACCACGCCGACAAGGGCGGTCCCAGCCTGGCCTTCCAACTGCTGTGGTATCCGTCCTGCATCGGCGACCTCACGCTGCCGTCATTCACCGAGAACGCGACGGCACCGATCCTGGATCTCGAAGTCATCGACGCCTTTCTGTCGTGGTACGTGCCCGGGATCGATATCACTGACCACTCGTCGCTGCCCAGCACCCTTGCTCCCGGCAACGGAGACCTGTCGGGGCTGCCTCCGGCCTTCATCGGCACCGCCGAGCACGACCCATTGCGCGATGACGGGGCCCGCTACGCCGAGCTGCTGGCGGCCGCAGGGGTCCCGGCCGAGTGGTACAACGAGCCGAACCTGGTGCATGGCTACGTCAACTTCGCGTTGGTGGTGCCCACCGCGGCCGAGGCGACCGACCGAGGTTTGGCCGCACTGCGCAAGGCGCTGCACCCGTAGCCGAATTTCGGACACCTGCGGGTGATACCGGCGCCCGAGATTGCCACCCCCGCGGCTTCGGGCACTCGGCGCCTAGGCCCGGCGCAAATACCGACTGGGCGAAGATCCATACCAGCGTTTGAAGGCGTGCGAGAAGGTCGACACCTCGGTGTAGCCCAGCCGGGTAGACACCTCTTCCACGGTCAATCCGACGTTGCACAGTAGGTCGACCGCCACGGTGGACCGCGCTTCGTTCACCAACGCCCGAAACGACGTACCTTCCTCGGCAAGGCGGCGCCGCAGCGTGCGCGGATGCAGGTCGAGTTCGGCGGCGACGTCGCGCAGCGTCGGAACGACCCGATAATCGCGGAATATCTTGGTGCGAACCAGCGCCGTGATCCCCTGGCGTCGTTCATTGCGCTGCATCAGCACGTCGCACTGCGCCATGCACGTCTCCAAGGTGTGGCGATCGGCCTGCGGCAGCGGCTCGTCGAACATCGCCCGCGGAAAGTGCAGCCTGTTGTGCGCCCGCCCGAACGCGACGTCGTGCACCGGAACAACCCCGAGCAACGGACGCATCAACTCTTCGTCGACCGCCAACTCCGCCGATACCTGATCGGCATACCGCTCCGCCAGGGGCAGGGTGAAACTCATTGTCGTGGTGATTATTCCGGCGATATCACGCTCGATGAAAAACCTCCGCACATCGGCGGGCAGGTGGCCGGCGTCCAGTTCGAAAAGGCAGTCGTCGGCGGTCTCGAACAACCTGATGTCGATGTGCAACATGGTCAGCGCGAAATACCGCATGGCGATGGTGAACAACTCACGAAGGTTGGCGCACGACATCACGGCAAACCCGAACAACCCGAAGTGCGTAAGCGTAAACCGGCTGCCCACGTCGATCCCGACACCGGCGTCATCCGGCAACCGTGCCAGCATCCGGCGTACCGCCACCACTTCGTCGAACCCGCTGACTACTGCGTTCGGATCGTTGAGATCGGCCGGTTCGATCGCGGTGCCCGCCAGCACATCATTGGTGGACACCCCGCGCTCGTTGGCCACCTCGCACAACACCCGGGTCGCATACACCGGATGTCGTATTTCGGCCGGCGGCGGCGCGTTTCCCATGATTGTCCTAAACTCCCAACTCTGTGTCCCATTGTCTCATTACGGGCCCCCCTCGTCAGCCATACAGTGGAGCCATGGGCAGTCTCACCGCCGAGCGGCCCCTGCGGGGACCGGCTAGCAGGCTGGGTACCTGGACGATGACACGAGAAGCACTCACCATCGGGTTCGACGTCGGAGACGGTTTCCTGGGCCGGTCCCGCGGCCATGACATCACCAGGTTTCGTTGCGCTGGAAGACGTTTCGTCTCCCTTAGTCATCCGGAGTATATCGACCACGTGCTACACCAGGCACGGTTGAAGTACGTCAAATCCGACGAGTACGGACCGATCCGAGCCGCCGCGGGCCTCAATCTGCTCACCGACGAGGGTAGTTCCTGGAGCAGCCACCGCAGCGCCTTGAACCCGACGTTCGCGAGACGCCACCTCGACGAACTCGTAGACCTGATGATCGATCCCATCGCGAACGTCACCAACACATTGGTCGGCGGTGAGAGCTTCGACATACATCAGACGATGGTCGAGGCAACTTTGCGGGTGGTGGCAAATGCGCTGTTCGGCCAGGACTTCGGGCCCTTGGTCCAGTCCATGAACGATCTCGCCACCCGCGGACTGCGCCACGCCGAAAAGCTGGAGCGACTCGGCCTATGGGGTTTGATGCCCCGCCGGGTCTACGACCTGCTGATGTGGTGCACCTACTCGGGAGTGCCATTGCCTCCGCCGCTGCGGGAGATACAGGACATCACCCTGACGCTGGACCATGCGGTCAACTCGGTGATTGATCAGCGGCTGTCGGAGCCGACCGATCGCGCTGACCTGCTCAACGTGCTACTGCACGCCGACAACGGCACCTGGCCGCGCCAGCGCGTCCGAGACGAGGCGCTGACCTTCATGCTCGCCGGCCACGAAACGACCGCCAACGCCATGTCCTGGTTCTGGTACCTGATGGCCGTCCACCCCACGGCGCGCAACCGGATGCTCGCCGAGGTCGACGACGTGCTGGGAGCGCGCCGCCCGGCGGCCGAGGACTTGGGCAAGCTGGTATGGACCACCGCATGCCTGCAGGAATCGCAACGCTACTTCTCCTCGGTGTGGGTCATCGCGCGGGAGGCGATCGAAGACGACGTGGTGGACGGGCATCACATTCGCCGCGGCACCACCGTGGTCATCCCGATCCACCATGTTCACCATGACCCGCGCTGGTGGCCCGACCCGGAAAGATTCGATCCCGAACGGTTCCTGTCGGCTGCCAAGACCCGACCGCGCTCCTCGTACCTGCCGTTCGGCGGTGGCCGGCGCATTTGCATCGGGCAGGGCTTTGCACTCATGGAGATGGTGCTGATGGCGGCAATCATGAGTCAACGCTTCACCTTTGACGTGCCGGTTGGTCCACTCCGGAATCCGGTCAAACTTGAGGCGACGCTAACGCTGCGGCCCAAGTACGGAGTTCATGTCATCGGAAGTGAGCGCCAATGACGACCTTGCCGGATTACCACACAGCGATCGTCGGCGCCGGATTCTCCGGCATCGGCGCCGCCATCAAACTCGACAAAGCGGGATTTAGCGACTACGTGGTGCTCGAAGCCGGCGACGGAGTTGGCGGGACGTGGTTTTGGAACACCTACCCCGGTATTGCCGTGGACATTCCGTCCTTTTCCTACCAGTTCTCCTTTGAGCAGAGCGCACGGTGGTCACGGACCTATGCGCCCGGACGCGAGCTCAAGGCATATGCCGAACATTGCGTCGACAAATACCGCATCCGATCGCGGATCCGATTCGACACCAAAGTGCTTGGCGCCGAATTCGATGAAAAACTCGGCCTGTGGCGACTACACACCGACCCTGGCGGCGAACTCACCGCCAGATTCGTCATCAACGCCAGCGGCGTGCTGACGGTGCCCAAGCTTCCCGACATTGACGGTGTCGACGACTTCGGCGGGGTGACCATGCACACCGCACGCTGGGATCACAACCAGGATCTGACCGGCAAGCGCGTCGGGATTGTCGGCACCGGCGCCTCGGCTGTCCAGATCATCCCGGAAATCGCGCCAATAGTTGAACACCTCACCGTATTTCAGCGTACCCCAATCTGGTGCTTCCCCAAGCTCGATGTGCCGCTGCCGGCGCCGGCGCGCTGGGCAATGCGGCTTCCGGGCGGCAAAGCCGTCCAGCGAATCCTTAGCCAGGCTTTCGTGGAAGCGACGTTCCCGATTTCAGCGCACTACTTCACGGTGTTTCCGCTGGCCCGCTGGAGCGCCTCACTGGGGCGGCGTTATCTGCGCCAACAGGTCAACGACCCGGTAGTGCGCGACCAACTCACCCCGCGCTATGCCGTGGGCTGCAAACGGCCGGGATTCCACAACACCTATCTGGCCACGTTCAACCGCGACAACGTGCAGCTGATTACCGAGCCGATCGAGCAGATCACACCCGCCGCGGTGGCCACCACCGATGGCACCAGCCACGAGGTCGACGTCCTGGTTCTCGCCACCGGCTTCAAGGTGCTAGACACCGACGACGTACTCACCTACCCCGTCGTCGGTCGTGCTGGCCGGTCCTTGAGCCAGTTCTGGGACGACCACCGAACACAGGCATACGAGGGCGTCAGCGTTCCGGGCTATCCGAACTTCTTCGCGGTGTTCGGCCCGTACGGCTACGTCGGGTCGTCGTATTTCGCCCTGATCGAGACGCAGACACATCACATCCTGCGTTGCCTGAAGCGGGCCCGTCGCGAGGGCGCGACCCGCGTCGAGGTGACCGAGGAAGCCAACGATCGCTATTTCGCCGAGGTCATGCGCCGCCGTCACCGCCAGGTCTTCTGGCAGGACAGCTGTCGGCGAGCCAACAGCTACTACTTCGACAAGAACGGTGACGTCCCGTTGCGACCGACGACGACAATGGAGGCCTATTGGCGCAGTCGCCGCTTTAGCCTGGACGACTACCGGTTCACCAGTTAGCGGTCGGCGACCGAGACAAATCTCACTCCGGCCAACCTCGTTGGCCAGCGCTAGGCTCGAACATTGAATGCGCAGGAGGAGATCTCGATGTCCAAAGAGTTCGCACACATCGACGAATCGCTCCGCGACTTCATCGGTCAGCAGGCCATGTTCTTTGTTGCCACTGCGCCGTCAAATGGAGGTCGAGTCAACCTCTCCCCCAAGGGATACCGGGACACATTTGCCGTGCTCGACGACCACACCGTCGCCTACATCGACCTGTTCGGCAGTGGCGCTGAGACAATCTCGCACCTACGCGACAACGGCCGAATCACCATCATGTTCTGCTCGTTCACCCACAACTCACGAATCCTGCGACTGTTCGGCACCGGGCGTGTCGTGCGCCCGGATGACACCGAGTTCGAGCTTGTCAGAACGCATTTCAAGACCTTGCATGCAGGAACACGGGCCGCCATCGTCGTCGACGTCGACCGGATCGCCGACGCGTGCGGATTTGCGGTGCCCTACTACGAGCTTGTCGACGAACGGCCGGTGCTCGACCGCTACCACCAAAAGGCTGCCGACGATACCTACGTGCGCATGATCGGTCGCAACCAGCACAGCATCGATGGCCTGCCCGGGTTGGACGCCGACCATCCGCTACCGCCCAGCGCGGCCCGCTGAACGGGCCGGTGCGCCAGAACTAGATGGCGCGCTTGAGGTCCTCGACCTTGTCGAGCCGCTCCCACGGCAGGTCGACATCGGTGCGGCCGAAGTGCCCGTAGGCCGCCGTCGGTGCATAGATCGGGCGCAGCAGCCGCAGGTCGCGGATGATCGCACCGGGTCGCAAATCGAATACCTCGCCGATGGCCTTCTCGATCTTGAGCGGGTCAACCGCCTCGGAGCCGAAGGTCTCCACAAACAGGCCGACCGGGG
Organism: Mycobacterium basiliense; assembly: GCF_900292015.1. Taxonomy (NCBI): domain Bacteria; kingdom Bacillati; phylum Actinomycetota; class Actinomycetes; order Mycobacteriales; family Mycobacteriaceae; genus Mycobacterium; species Mycobacterium basiliense. Next base: position 2,265,046 of record NZ_LR130759.1, on the reverse strand, counting down.
CCGCCTTGCCGATTGCGTAGGCCACCTGCACCTCGACCCGTTCCGCCAGCCCGGCTGCGACCACGTTCTTTGCCACCCAGCGCATCGCGTACGCCGCCGACCGGTCCACCTTGGACGGATCCTTTCCGGAGAAGGCGCCGCCGCCGTGACGGGCCCAGCCACCGTAGGTATCGACGATGATCTTGCGGCCGGTAAGACCAGCGTCTCCCATCGGTCCGCCCAGGACGAACTTGCCCGTCGGGTTCACCAGCACCCGCACCGAGGAAGCATCCAGCGTTTCGTGGGCCAGATCGTTCAACACGGTCTTTAGCACGTGCTCGCGGATGTCGGGATCCAGCGTCTTGTCCAAGTCGATGTCGGCCGCGTGCTGAGTGGAGATGACCACCGTGTCCAGCCGCACCGGAACCCTGTCCTCGTAGGCGATGGTGACCTGCGTCTTGCCATCGGGACGCAGGTAGGGCAGCACACCGTTCTTGCGCACTTCGGTCAGCCGCCGCGACAGCCGGTGGGCCAGCGCGATCGGCAACGGCATCAGTTCCGGGGTGTCGTTGATCGCGTAACCGAACATCAGGCCCTGGTCGCCAGCGCCCTGAGAGTCCAGTGGGTCCGCGGCGCCCTCAACGCGCGCCTCGTGGGCACTGTCGACACCCTGCGCGATGTCGGGCGACTGCGCACCGATGCCGATGTTCACCCCACATGACATCCCGTCGAAGCCCTTGTCCGACGAGTCGTAACCGATGTCGAGGATCCGCTGGCGGACCGTGTTAGTGATGTCGGCGAATGCCTCTTTCGCCGTCGTCGTCACCTCACCGACCACGTGCACCTGCCCGGTGGTGACCAACGTCTCGACCGCAACACGTGAGCGCGGGTCCGCAGCCAGAAGCGCGTCCAGGACCGAGTCGCTGATCGCATCACAGATCTTGTCGGGATGTCCCTCTGTCACCGACTCACTGGTAAACAGTCGACCCTTTTCGCTCACAATCTTGCTTCCTTCCGATAATTAGTTAGCCGAATTATATCCTCAGGCATCAATTTGCGCCCGTCCACTCGGGCAAGGCATCGCTCAGCACCTGTTCAGGCGCCGCACAGCACCCGGCCCATGGATGGGCTACCCGCTACTGCCATCCAAGAACGTGACGATCGCATCAACGATACGACTCGCCATCAACGTCTTCGAGCCGTGCTGCAACGCCGACTCGGTCCCGTCGGCAGCCAACAGCCAACCATCGTTGTTGTCTACCTCAAAGGCCCGGTCACCGCCCACGGCATTGACGACCAACAGGTCGCAACCCTTGCGCCGCAGCTTTGCCCGGGCGTGAAACAGCACGTCACCATTGGCGTCTCCGGTCTCGGCCGCGAAACCGACGATGGCCCGCATGTTGGGCAACTCGCCGTGCTGGCGGGCACGTACCGCGCCGGCCAGCACATCGTCATTGCGCAGCAGTTCGATGGTCGGTGGACCTTCGGCGCCCTTTTTGATCTTTGCGGCGGAAACCTGCGCTGGCCGGAAATCGGCAACGGCCGCGGCCATCACCAGGACGTCGGCCTCGGGGGCATGCTTGGAAACCGCGTCGCCGAGTTGCTGCGCCGAGCTGATGTGCACCACTTCGACTCCGGCCGGGTCAACGAGCCCGGTGGTATGCCCGGCGATCAAGGTGACCTCCGCACCGCGTTGGGCGGCGACCCGCGCGACCGCGTAGCCCTGCTTGCCCGAGCTGCGGTTGCCGACAAAGCGCACGGGATCGATCGCCTCGCGGGTACCGCCGGCGGTCACGAGCACCTTGCGGCCGGCCAGGTCGTAGGGCAGAGCGTCGTGGCGCTCTAACAGCAACTGCGCCAAGGTGGTGATCTCCTCGGCCTCCGGCAGGCGCCCGGCACCACTGTCACTGCCGGTCAGGCGCCCGGATGCCGGCTCGAGCACCACCGCACCACGGTGGCGCAGCGTTGCGACATTGTCGATCGTTGCCGGATGTAACCACATCTCGGTGTGCATCGCCGGGGCGTACATCACCGGGCACCGCGCCGTGAGCAGCGTCGCCGTCAGCAGGTCATCCGCGCGACCGGCGACGGCCCGCGCCAACAGGTCAGCGGTGGCCGGTGCGACGACGACCAGGTCGGCCTGCTGGCCGATCTGAACGTGCGGCACGGCCGGCACGTCGTCGAAAACGCCGGTATGCACCGGCTCTCCGGAGAGCGCTTCGAAGCTAGCGGCACCGATGAACCGCAAGGCGGATTCGGTAGGGATAACCCGGACGTGGTGACCGGCCTCGGTCAGCTGACGAACGACGGTGCACGCCTTGTAAGCGGCGATGCCCCCAGAGACGCCGACGACGATCCGCTTACGGTCCATCCGGGGCCTGCCCTGTTACTCGCCCTCGGTGTGCTCAAGCAGATCGGAGTGGATCTCGCGCATAGCGATGGACAGGGGCTTTTCCTGCAGCCCGGGCTCGACCAGCGGCCCGACGTACTCCAGAATCCCCTCGCCGAGCTGGTTGTAGTAATCGTTGATCTGCCGAGCACGCTTTGCCGCATAAATCACCAACGCGTATTTGCTCGAGACGCGGTCAAGCAATTCGTCGATGGGCGGGTTGGTGATGCCCAACGGGGTGTCGTAGGCGCCCACCCCGCCCGACGAAGGATCGAACTGATCCACGGCAGTAACAGCGGCCAACGACGCGTCGGACTGCGGAATACTCACTTAAGACTTTCTCCTGGCGGCATAGAGCGGTGCGAACGGTTAAAATTTTGATTCTTTAATTCTGGCTGGTTGCTCATGCAGAGCCAGGCGCAGTTCTCACCAGCAAGGATACCAATTCGTCGCATGCAGACTCCAATCGACTGTTCACTACGACCGTGTCGAAGTCGTCTTGGGCAGCGAGTTCGGCTCGTGCGGTCTCCAAGCGGCGGCGAATCACCTCAGCGGTTTCGGTGCCCCGGCCCACCAGCCTGGCCTTGAGATCCTCCCAGCTGGGCGGCGCCAAGAATACGGTCAAGGCCTCGGGCAGCGCTTGCTTGACCGACCTGGCCCCCGCCAGATCAACCTCGATAAGCACCGGAACTCCAGATCTGATGGCCGCCCGAACCGGCTGCGCCAACGTGCCCGACCGGTGCAGCCCACCGTGGATGTCGGCCCACTCCAGCAGTTCGCCCCGGTCGATCAATTGCTGGAAGCGAGCGGCGGAGACGAAATGGTAGTCGACGCCGTCGACCTCACCCGGCCGTGGCGCCCGCGTCGTGGCCGAGACACTGAAATGCAGGTTCGGGATGCGATCCCGAAGGCAGCGGACCACCGTCGACTTGCCGACCGCGGAGGGACCGGACAGCACGACAACGCGTGCTGATTCCGGTCCTCCGCCGGCGCTCATCAGCGCTCCTGGGTCCGCACCCCCCGCAGGCCGTTCGGCTTGCATCCGTGGGTACTGGTGTGGGTGCTGGGCCTGACTGCCCGCCTCGCCCCCGCCATTCGGCGGGGGCACCTCCCCGTGGGGGCGCACCCCCAGCTCAGGCCTGCCGGCCCGCATCGCAGGGTGGGTTAGGCGGAGCCGAACTTTTCCAGCAGGGCCTTGCGCTGACGATCACCGAGCCCGCGCAGACGACGAGTCGGCGCGATTTCCAGCTCGGTCATGATTTCCTGCGCCTTGACCTTGCCCACCTTCGGCAACGCCTCGAGCAGCGCAGAGACCTTCATCTTGCCCAAGACCTCGTCGGTCTCGGCGTCCTTGAGCACCTGGGTGAGGTTGGTGCCGCCGCGCTTGAGCCGATCCTTGAGCTCTGCTCGCGCTCGACGTGCGGCAGCAGCCTTCTCCAACGCGGCCGCGCGCTGCTCGTCGGTCAACTGGGGAAGGGCCACGATTCCTCCGTCTCTCATCGATGTCAATCGATCTTTGTTTGGTCTTGGCCGGGTACTCCAGCCAGCGGAGACGACCGTACTCACGCTTCGGAACGAAATCTAACCCGACCCCCTGGTTAGGGCGTTAAATCCCCAGCGTGGGCCCGCCACGCGACGCGGCTGGACGTCGCCCGCAACCGCCCGACACCCGCCCGGGCGTCAGCCAAAAGGGAAGCCGGCAGCTGGAGTATCTCGACTCAGAAAACCTCGCCTAGCTGCACTTTTCGTGCGGCGGAGGCACCCAACCCGCAAGGTCGTCGGACCACCACGGCTGGGGGCGACCCGCGGCGAACGCCACCGCAGACGTGCGGTGCCGTGCATCACGCATTTTGGTCGCGCGTCGCGCGTGTCGCGCACTGGCCACGGGAAACGGCAGACGTCGACCAGCGACTACGCAGACAGGTAGGCGACAGCGTCCAGCAGGCGCTGGCCCGCGGCCCGAACCTGCGCGACGCCGGGGCCGGCCCGCAGCACCTCGCGGGCCGCCGCGGGCAACAGCTGCTCCGGTGCCGCCCCACCCAGTCCGGCCAGCGCCTCGGGCCGCCCACCCTGCACACCCACACCCGGCACCAGCACTGGCCCGCCCAGCTCGCCCAGGTCAGGGGGCTGCGCCACGGTCGCACCGACGACCACACCGACGGATCCACGCGCGGGTTCGGCGGGCCCGACCACCTCCCGGTTGAAAGATGTCACCTCATCGACGACCAACTGGGCAACCGTGCGGCCACCGGCATCAGCGCGCTGCACCGCGGCGCCCTCGGGGTTGGAGGTCGCCGCCAACACGAACACACCCCGGTCATGGGCCACCGCGACGTCCAGCAGCGGCCGCAGCGAGCCAAAACCCAGATAGGGCGAGGCGGTCACGGCGTCGGCGGCCAGCGGCGATTCGCCGGCCCACGCCGCGGCGTAGGCGGCCATCGTCGAGCCGATGTCCCCGCGCTTGGCGTCCGCCAGGACCAGCACGCCGTCTGCGCGTAGTGCGGCAATGGTGCGTTCCAGTACCGCGAACCCCCCCGCGCCGTACACCTCGAAAAACGCCACCTGCGGTTTGACCACGGCAAAACCGGCGTAAGCCTGAACGCAAACGTCACAGAACGCGGCCAGCCCATCGACGGTGTTGGGTAGATCCCAGGCCGCCAGCAGTTCGGGATGCGGATCGATGCCCAAGCACAGCGGCCCGCGGCGCGCCCTGGCCTCAGCCAACCGCGCACCGAAACCGGTCACCTGGCCTCGCGATCCGCCGAACTCGGCTGCCCCAGGGCGCGGTGCAACTCTTGCAACGACCGCACACCGATATCGCCACGAATTCCAGCTTCGATTCCTTGCACAGCGGCCGATGCGCCCTGCACCGTTGTGACACAAGGGATGTTGACGCCCACAGCAACCGATCGGATCTCATAGCCATCGACCCGCGGCCCGGAATTGCCATAGGGTGTATTGATCACCATGTCGACTTCGCCGGCGCGGATCGCCTCCACGGCAGAAATCTCTGGGCGCCCCGGCTGGGGTGACTCGAAATGCTTGCGCACCTCATCACAAGGGATTCCGTTGCGACGCAGCATTTCGGCGGTTCCCTCGGTAGCTAAGACCCGAAATCCGAGGTCGGCCAGGCGCTTGACGGGGAACACCAGCGAGCGTTTGTCCCGGTTGGCAACCGAGACGAACACGGTCCCCTGCGCCGGCAGCGAGCCATAGGCGGCCGCCTGACTCTTGGCAAAGGCACTGCCAAAATCCCGATCGATCCCCATTACCTCGCCCGTCGATTTCATCTCCGGGCCCAGCAACGAATCGATGGCGGCCCCGTCGGCACGGCGGAACCGATGGAAGGGCAGCACAGCTTCTTTGACCGCGATGGGAGCGTACGGGTCAGCGTTGGCACCGTCACCCGTGGACGCCAGCATTCCTTCGCTACGCAGCTGGGAAATGCTGGTGCCCAGCATAATTCGAGCACACGCCTTAGCAAGCGGGATAGCGGTTGCTTTGGAGACGAACGGCACGGTGCGGCTGGCGCGCGGATTAGCCTCCAGGACGTAGAGAACGTCGTCTTTGAGTGCATACTGCACATTGAGCAGACCCACCACGCCGATGCCATGGGCGATGGCTTCGGTGGCCCTGCGCACCTTTTCAATGTCGCTGCGCCCCAAGGTGACCGGTGGTAGTGCACACGCCGAATCACCGGAGTGGACGCCCGCCTCCTCGATGTGCTCCATGACTCCGCCGATATAAACCTCGGTGCCGTCGCATAGCGCGTCGACGTCGATCTCCACGGCGTCTTCAAGAAACCGGTCGACAAGTACCGGGTGCTCGGGCGAGAGCTCGGTGGCGCGCGTGATGTAGCCCCGGAGTGTCTCTTCGTCGTAGACGATTTCCATGCCTCGACCGCCGAGTACGTAGGAAGGACGCACCAATACCGGGTAGCCGATTTCTTCGGCGATGCGGCGGGCCTGCGCGAAAGTCGTTGCGGTGCCAAACTTTGGAGCCGGCAAGCCCGCCGCGTTCAGGACATCGCCGAAAGCGCCACGGTCCTCGGCGAGATCAATGGCCTCCGGCGGGGTACCGACGATCGGTACCCCGGCATCAGCGAGGCGTTGCGCCAGCCCAAGTGGGGTCTGACCGCCGAGTTGCACGATCACCCCCGCCACACCCGCCGCCGCGGACCCGCCCGCCGCGGACTGCTCCTCGGCATGGAACACCTCTAGGACATCCTCGAAGGTGAGCGGCTCGAAATACAGCCGATCGGCAGTGTCGTAGTCGGTGGACACTGTCTCCGGATTGCAGTTCACCATGACCGTCTCAAAGCCAGCCTGGCTCAAGGTGGTTGCCGCGTGTACGCAGCTGTAGTCGAATTCGATGCCCTGGCCGATGCGGTTTGGCCCGGATCCCAGAATCAACACCTTGGGCTTCTCGGTTTGCGGAGCCACTTCGCTCTCGGCAGCCGGGTCGAGTTCGTAGCTGCTGTAGTGGTAAGGCGTCTTGGCCTCAAACTCGGCGGCGCAGGTATCGACCGTCTTGTACACCGGGCGGATGCCTAGTCGCTCACGCAGCGATCGCACACCGTTCTCGCCCGCCAATTCGGGTCGCAGCGCGGCGATCTGGCGGTCCGATAGCCCACTGTGCTTGGCGTGCCGGAGCAGACCGCCATCGAGCACAGGAGCGTCCACAAGCTCCGCGCGCAGTGCCACCAACTCGTCGATCTGCGCAACGAACCATGGGTCGACACCGCTGGCCTCGGCCACCCGGTTTACCGATGCACCCAACCGCAAGGCCAGTTCGATGTCGTAGAGCCGACCTTCGGTCGGGGTCTGCAACCGGGTGAGGACCTCGTCGACATTGCCCTCGGGATCCGGACCAGTCCAGAACCCGGCGCGGGTCGTTTCCAGGGACCGCATCACCTTGCCAAGCGCTTCGACAAAGTTGCGCCCCAGCGACATTGCCTCACCCACGGATTTCATCGTGGTGGTCAGGGTGGGATCGGCGCCAGGGAACTTCTCGAACGCGAACCGCGGTGCCTTAACCACCACGTAGTCGAGCGTGGGCTCAAAACAGGCCGGGGTTTCCTTAGTGATGTCGTTGACGATCTCATCAAGCGTATAGCCGATGGCCAGCTTGGCGGCGATCTTGGCGATCGGAAACCCAGTAGCCTTGGACGCCAACGCGCTTGAGCGCGATACTCGCGGGTTCATCTCGACAACGATCAACCTTCCGTCACTCGGGTTGACCGCGAACTGAATGTTGCAACCACCGGTGTCCACACCGACCTCGCGCAGAATCGCGATGCCTAGGTCCCGCATCCGCTGGTATTCCCGGTCGGTCAGCGTCATCGCGGGCGCGACAGTCACCGAGTCTCCGGTGTGCACGCCCATCGGGTCGACATTCTCGATCGAGCACACCACCACCACGTTGTCGTGGCCGTCCCGCATCAGCTCTAGTTCGAATTCTTTCCAGCCGTAGATCGATTCTTCGATCAGTACATTTGCGCTGGGCGAAGCTGCCAGCCCGGCGCCCGCCATCCGGTCAATTTCCGCCGCAGAGTGCGCCAGACCCGAGCCCAGCCCGCCCATGGTGAAGCTTGGCCGCACCACCACCGGCAGACCCAGTTCAGCAACCGTCTCGCGGACCTCGTCCATGCTGAAACACACTCGGCTGCGGGCGGATTCGCCGCCGACTTTGTCAACGATGTCCTTGAACCGCTGCCGGTCCTCGCCGCGTTGGATCGCATCGAAATCAGCACCGATGAGTTCCACTCCGTAGCGCTCCAGCGCCCCGTTTTCATATAGCGCAACCGCGGTGTTGAGTGCGGTCTGCCCGCCCAAGGTAGCCAGCAGCGCGTCAATCTTGTTACCGCGCTCCGCCTGCTGCGCAATTACCCGCTCGACGAACTCGGGAGTGATCGGCTCAACATAGGTGAAGTCGGCGTACTCGGGGTCGGTCATGATGGTGGCTGGGTTGGAATTGACCAAACTGACCTGCAGCCCCTCGGAGCGCAACACCCGGCACGCTTGGGTGCCGGAATAGTCGAACTCGCAGGCCTGTCCAATGACGATCGGCCCCGAGCCAATCACCAACACGTGGCGCAAATCGGTGCGAAGCGGCACTAGCACCCTCCTTTCCGGGCGCGAGTATTCGCAGTCGTACGCCCATTGCGGCGTGTCACACATGCACTCGCGGTCATCAGTCTTTTCCTGCCATTAGGTCGACGAATTGATCGAAAAGGTATGCCGCATCGTGCGGTCCGGCGGCCGCCTCAGGGTGGTATTGCACCGAAAAGGCCCGTCCGTCAACCAGCCTGACACCCTCGACCACACCGTCGTTGGCGCAGGTGTGGCTCACTGTCGCAAGACCGAACGGCGTATCGAACGACTGGCCCGCCTCACCTTCCAAAGCAAAGCCGTGGTTCTGCGCGGTCACCGCGACCCGCCCGGTGGCGTGGTCGATAACCGGAATGTTGATCCCACGGTGACCGAACACCATCTTGTAGGTCGACAGCCCTAACGCCCTACCAAGAATCTGATTTCCGAAACAGATTCCGAACAACGGGATTCCGGCGCCCAGCACCTCCCGGGTCAGCGCCACGACGTGATCAGCGGTGGCCGGGTCACCTGGGCCATTGGATAGGAACACGCCGTGCGGCTTGAGGTCGCTGATCTGATCAAATGTTGCCGACGAGGGCAGCACATGGCTGCGGACCCCGCGCTGGGCAAAGTTACGCGGTGTGTTGGTCTTGATGCCAAGATCCAGCGCAACCACGGTAAACCGCTGCGGTCCTTCGGGTTCAACAACATAAGCCTCGGGTGTGCTCACCTCTCCTGCGAGATCGGCCCCCAACATCGGCGGCTGAGCACGGACCCGCTCAACGAGCTCGTCAGGCTCGGCGAGCGCCGCACCCGAGAACACCCCCGCTTTCATCGAGCCTCGACTGCGCAGATGACGCACCACAGCTCTGGTGTCGATACTGGCGATACCGACGATCTGCTGGCGGATCAGCTCGTCTTCCAAGGTGCCGGTGGCGCGCCAGTTGGAGGCACGCGGCGACGGGTCTCGCACGGCATAACCGGCGACCCAGATCTTGTCGCCGCGGCTCTCGCCATCCTCACCATTCCAGCCCGTGTTGCCAATCTGTGGTGCGGTGGCCACCACGATCTGGCGGTGGTAACTGGGATCGGTCAACGTTTCCTGGTAACCGGACATGCCGGTGCTGAATACGGCTTCCCCGAGGGTTTGGCCGATCTGCCCGAACGGGGTTCCGGTGAAGACCCGACCGTCTTCGAGTACCAGTTGGGCTTTGCTCATCGGCGCCGCTCCTCCCCATCGCTTCGCTCTGCATCGTCGTCCGCGCAGCTCATCGGCGCCGCTCCTCCCCATCGCTTCGCTCTGCATCGTCGTCCGCGCAGCTCATCGGCGCCGCTCCTCCCCATCGCTTCGCTCTGCATCGTCGTCCGCGCAGCTCATCGGCGCCGCTCCTCCATTCCAGGCTCCAGCCAGTGGTCGTATTCATCGCGGTTGTCGGCTTGGAATCCGGTGTCGATCTCGGTGCCCGACGGCAACCGCCACCGGATCGCCAGTATTCCGTTGCGGGCGGCCACCTTACCGGCGATGCCATGCTCGGTTCGGACGGCGGCAATGGACTCCTGCGGAATCCAGATCGGCCGAGCGCGAACCCGCTCCACTAAAATCCCTTCCGGATAACGGGTCAGCACCGCCTTGCCGCGGTAGCCGAGGTCACCGAACGCGACCCTGTCGTTCCAGGCCGGCGACAATGTGCATCCGACATACGTGCCGCGCGTGCTGATGGTCGCCCCGCCCACCCGCTCGGGCATATCGGGCAAAGCGCCAATCAACTCCGCCTGACGCTGCGCGCGGCGGCGCCAGCCGCGCATCATCAGCTGCATCACGACTGCGATCAACACCACCAGCATGGCTGCGAAGATCAGCGAGCCGATCAGCGTGCCAGAGTTCATGCCGGGCTCTTCCCGTCCCGTGCGGTGATCTTCCCGCGCAGCAGCGTCACTGTGACGGTGACGGGCAATGTCATTGCCTCATAGGGCGTGTTGGCCGACCGACTGGCCAACTCGCCGCCCGCGACCAGCCAGGTGGCGTCCGGGTCCACCACGGTCAGGTTGGCCGGCTCCCCCACCGCCAGCGGGCGGCCATGGTCAGGCAGGCCCACGATCTGCGCGGGATTCTCACTCATCACCCGCGCGACGTCGCGCCAGGTCAACAGGCCCGGGTTCACCATGGTCTGCGCCACCACCGACAACGCGGTCTGTAACCCGAGCATGCCAGGGCGCGCAGCGGAAAACTCGACGCACTTCTCGTGCTCGGCGTGCGGGGCGTGATCGGTTGCCACACAGTCGATGATCCCGTCGGCCAGCGCCTGGCGCAGCGCGCTGGCGTCGGAGGCTTCACGCAGCGGCGGGTTGACCCGATTGACTCCGTCGTAGCTGGCCAACCTGGCATCGTCAAGCATCAAGTGGTGGGGGGTGACTTCGGCGGTGATCGAAATGCCTTGTTCTTTAGCCCATCTCAATATCTCAACGGTGCCTGCGGTAGAGGCATGGCAGATGTGCACGCGGGCGCCCGCATCGCGGGCAAGCAGGGCGTCCCGAGCAACGATCGATTCCTCGGCCGCTCTGGGCCATCCCGCCAGGCCCAGCCGTGCGGCGGCCGGGCCCTCGTGCGCAACCGCACCTTCAGTCAGCCGGGGCTCCTCGGCGTGCTGAGCGATCAGCACACCCAGGCCGGTGGCATATTCCAGGGCGCGGCGCATCACCAACGGGTTGTGGACACACAGGCCGTCATCGGAGAACATGCGCACCCCGGCAGCACCGGCGTTCATCATCCCCATCTCGGTGAGCTCGACACCGGCCAACCCGACGGTGACCGCGCCGACGGGGTGCACATCCACCAGCCCTACCTGCTGGCCGCGATGCCAGACGTGTTCGGTGACCACCGGACTATCCGCCACGGGGTGCGTATTGGCCATCGCAAAGACCGCGGTATAGCCCCCCAGAGCCGCTGCGGCCGAACCAGTTTCAATATCCTCCGCATATTCACGGCCGGGTTCTCGCAGGTGCGTGTGCAGATCGACCAATCCGGGCAACAGCACCTGCCCGGTAGCATCGATAACATCTGCGGTATCCGGAATGGCAAGTCCAGGACCGATATCAGCGATCTGGCCCTCATAGCCGGGACCGCCGACCAGCACGTCGACCGGTTGTCCCTCACCATAGAGCCGGACGCCGCGCAGCAGCACGCTCATGCCGCACCTTCTTCCCCGGCCGAGTCCGTGCCAACCAGGACATGGAACAACACCGCCATGCGAACATGCACCCCGTTGGAAACCTGTTGCAGCACCGCCGATTGCGACGAGTCGGCAACCGATGATGCAATCTCCATCCCGCGCAGCATCGGTCCGGGATGCAGCACCACTGCATGGCCGGGAAGCATCGCCTGGCGACGATCGGAAAGCCCGTACCGAGTCGAATACTCACGCACCGAGGGGAAGAAGCCACCATTCATCCGCTCGGCCTGGACCCGCAACATCAGCACCGCGTCGGCGGCCGGCAGCTCCGCGTCGAAGTCGTGGGAGACGGTGACCGGCCAATCGCCAACACCCACCGGCAGCAACGTGGGCGGCGCCACCAACACCACCTCGGCACCCAACGTGGCCAGCAGCATGACGTTGGAGCGCGCCACCCGGCTATGCAGAATGTCGCCGACGATGACCACACGCCGGCCGGCAATGTCCCCGAGCCGCTGCCGGATGGTCAGCGCGTCCAGCAACGCCTGGGTTGGGTGCTCGTGGGTGCCGTCACCGGCATTGATCACCGATGGGCCGCCGCCGGACGGACTCGCAGTCCAGTCGGCCAGTAGCCGCGCGGCGCCCGATGCCGAGTGTCGGATGATCAGCGCGTCCGCCCCGGCCGCGTGCAGCGTCAACGCGGTATCCCGCAGCGACTCGCCTTTACTCACCGAAGACCCGGTCGCGCTGACGTTGATCACGTCAGCGCTCATCCACTTGCCGGCCACCTCGAAGGACACCCGGGTTCGCGTCGAGTTCTCGTAGAACATCGTGACCACCGTGCGACCGCGCAGCGTAGGTAGCTTCTTGATCTCGCGACCCACCAAGGCCTGGGCGAACCGGTCCGCGTCGTCGAGGATTGCGGTGGCGTCGTCGCGACTCAAGTCGCCTGCGGCCAGCAGATGCCGCGGGGTCATCGGGAGATCACCACGCCGTCGCGATCGTCGTGCTCGCTGAGCAAAACATGCACGCTCTCACTGCGTGAGGTCGGAACGTTTTTGCCCACATAATCGGCGCGCACCGGCAGCTCCCGGTGGCCGCGGTCGACCAACACGGCCAACTGCACCACGCTGGGCCGGCCCACATGCCGCAACGCGTCCAAAGCGGAGCGCACCGAACGCCCGGAGTACAGCACGTCGTCGACCAGAATCACCAGCGCGTCGTCGACTCCGCCGGCGGGAATGGACGTCTCCTCCAGCGGCCGCGGCGGCTTGCTCATCAAATCATCGCGGTACAGGGTGATATCCAGCGCTCCGTGGCCGACCTCAATGCCGCTGTATTCGCCGATATTAGTTGCCAGCCGATCGGCCAGAATTACGCCGCGGGTCGGGATGCCCAGTAGCACCACCCGCGGCGCGTCGGGGGCATCCAGCGCGGTTTTTTCGATGATCTGATGCGCAATGCGAGAAATGGTCCGACCAACATCGGCCGCGGACATCAATTCTCGCGAATCCCGGCCACTGGCCGCATCACCGGCAGCACCCATGCGAGGCCTTGACCTCCTTCTCCGCCTCTCCGGACGGATCGTTAAAGGATGTCGACTGTCCGGGAGCGTAACACTGGTGACCGCCGTGGCGGCGATCCGGGTCACGTGGCGGAGGCGTCGGGGTGACTCCTGCCACAGCGGCCACAGGGGTCCAGCCGCGACCGGTGCGGCACAACCCGCCGGCACCAGCCTCGGCAATCGGCTATACCCTGGCCAAGGTGACCGGCTCACCGTCCTCGGACTTTCCCGCCGACTTGCAGCGGATAGATTTCGATGCGCTGTACCGCGGTGAGAGCCCTGGCGCCGGTATCCCGCCCATGTCTAAGCCACCCTGGGATACCAAGGCGCCCAAAGACAACGTCATTGCGTGGCAGAACGGCGGTTGGGTCCACGGGAACGTTCTGGACGTGGGCTGCGGACTCGGCGACAACGCCGTCTACCTAGCTCAGCACGGGTATTGCGTGACCGCCTTGGATATCTCACCCACCGCGCTCACCACCGCCCAACGTCGCGCCAGCGACGCCGGGGTCGACGTGACATTCGCGGTGGCCGACGCCACCATGTTGCACGGGTACACCGACGCATTCGACACCGTTATCGATAGCGGGATGTTCCACTGTCTCGACGACGACGGCAAGCGCAGCTACGCCACCGCCGTGCACCGAGCCACTCGGGCCGACGCCACCTTGTTGATCAGTTGCTTCTGCGACGCCAACCCGGCGCACGAGGATTGGCCCCGACCGGCGGTGTCCGAGCAAACCCTACGAGCCGTGCTCGACGACACAGGGTGGGATATCGAGTCGCTGGAGACGGTGACTGTCCGCCGCGAAATCGACGGAGCCGAAACAGAAATGGCGTTCTGGTACGTTCGCGCCCGACGCCGCGCCGCGGTCTGAACCTTAGCCGGCGGGGTCGCATCCTTCCCGCCCCTCGTGCGCCCAGGCGAGCAGATCCGGCGGGGCCAGCTGGTTGATCCGATCGTAGTAGCGCCGGTAAACGCGTTCGTTGAAAAACTCCTGCCACTCCCCACTGGCACCGGCCCGAAAAAACCGTTCATTGCTGCGCCAAATACCTTCGGTGGACTCGGGCGCGAGATCCGCCGCGCGGGCCCGCATCGAGTCCAGCGTGGCATGTCGCGACAGTTGCTCGGCGCGTTCACGACCGATTTCCATACCGAGGACTCGCGCCAGCCGGAGCAGCTCAGCGACCAGGTCCACCCGGTAGTCGGCATAGTGGAACATGGCCACGTTGGGCAGCTGACGTCGCGACCAGATCGTGCCGAAGTGGTGCAAGATGTTGGCGAGCGAGCCCATGTGCTTGACGGGCGGCATCTCGTCCCGCCCGTTGGGCGCCATGAATCCCCTGCCCTGCGGCCGCAAACCCGCACCCTGGGGCGGCATGATCGGACCCTCCATCCAGTCCCGGAACGCTTCGACGGGGGCACGGTCGCCAGCCGGAGCAATCCCGGTGGCCGCCCGATCGAGGGGCTGCACCCGATTCAGGCTCATGTGGTTCATGTTGTCCCACTGGAACAGTTCGGACATCGCGGCATCGCGTGGATCGCGGCCCACTCCGATATAGGTCACGCGATCGTCGAGCCTCAAGCCGTCCAGCGGCGTATGGGTTTTGATGAACCGTCGATGGCGTTGGGCGGCGAGGGTGTCCACGACCTCATCGATCGGCACGATCGTCCGATCCAGCCAGGGTGAGACCGTCGACATGGGGCCGGGCAAATCCGGTCCGTCGAAAACGAGCAGTGAAACCAGCCGCTGGGTCCAGGTGACGCCACACTTCGATGGCGCCGAAATGACGATGTCGCCGTCGCGCAATTCCAGCGCATCCCACCTCAGGTTGTCGCTGATCCAAGAGCGGTACAGGGCCCGGCCGGTCATCAGGCCATCCCTACCCGGCGGGGTCATAGCCCCTCCGTCCCTCGTGCGCCCAGGCGAGCAGCTCCGGCCCGGCGAGCTCGGCCGCACGGTTGGGATAGCGTTCGTGCTCGGCCTCAGTGAATATCTCCCACCACTGGCCGCTGCCACCGGACCGGAAAAACGGGTCGTTGTGGTGCGGTTCGGCCTTCGGTCGGATGCCGGCGGTAGCCCTCGGGGCGAGCTCGGGGGCGCGGGCTCGCATGGCGTCGAGACTGGCGTGCACCGCCAGCTCGGCGGCGCGGTCACGATCTAGGTCCCTACCTAGGACAGCCGCCAGGCGGACGAGCTCCCCGACGAGGTCGACCCGATAGTCGGTGTAGTGAAACATGGCCACGTTGCACAGGTGGCGACGGTCCCATGCGGTACCGAAGTGGTGCAGGATGGTCGCTAGCGACGCTATCCCCTCGGTGGGCGTGACGGGTCCGTCCATCCAGCGGCGCAGCACGTCGAGCGGGGTGAAGTCGCCATCGAAATCGAGCCCAGGCGGGGCGAATCGCTGGCCGGCCGGCCCGGCCGCCTCGTGCAGCGCCCGCATCCGGTCCTGGTCCATCAGCATCGAGACCGCGGCATCGCGCGGATCACGGCCCACCGCGATATAGCTGACGCGATCATCGAGCTCCAGGCCGTCCAGCGGCGTATGGGTCTTGATGAACCGCCGGTGCTGCTGCGCGGCAAGAGCGGCGGCTACTTCCTGGATCGGCTGGGCGGTCAGGTCCAGCCATGGGGACATCATCTGCATCGGCCCCGGCAAGGCGGGCCCATCGAAGATCAGCAGGGACACCAGCCGCTGCGTCCAGGTGGTGCCGCACTTCGGAGGCGCGGAGATGATGATGTCACCATCGCGCAGCTCCAGCGCGTCCCATCGCAGGTTGTCGCTCATCCAGGAGCGGTATGCAACGCGGGGGACCGAGCGGTAGACGCCCTCCTTGCCGGAAATCACAGCCACGACTTCTCCTGTTCAATAGCGTTGGCCCATTGGGGGTTTGCTGCTCACCGCCGGACAATGTCGAACAACATGCCTTCAATGGTGACGCCCGGAGCGAACGCGAAAGCCACACCTGTCGAAATGGGTTTATCCGACTCCGCCTCCCGCACCATCATTTCCAGCACGAAGATCAGCGATACGCTGAGCATGTTGCCGAATCTAGCGAGTACATCCCAGCTCTGAGCGGCCAGCTCTGCGGGAATCCCCAGCGACCGCGCCGACTGCTCGATGATTCTGGGCCCGCCCGGATGGATCGCCCACAGATCGACATCAGGTTTGCACAATCCGTTGTCCCGCAACATCTCTGCGACTACCGGACGGACTCCACGGTAGATATAGTCCGGAAGATTTTCCGACAGCTCGCAGGTGATGCCGTCGTGGTTGACACCGAGCACGATGCCGTCTTCGGCACCGTCAAGCAGCTCGGAAAAACTGCTGCGGATCACCACGCTGCCTGCGGGAAGTGGCTGCCGAACCTGGCTGGCCCCGATTACCATTGCCGCGCACCCGTCACCAAACAGACTGTGTATCACCACATCATTGATGTCGTCAGCGAAAACGGCGTTCACCGATGACAATTCGATACACACCACCAGCGCCTTCATGCTCGGGTGGGCACGAACGTAGTTCGTCGCGGTGCGGATGGCGTTCATTGCGGCCGCACACCCCATGAAGTTGACTACGACGCGCGATATCGAGCGAGACAGTCCAAGCTTTTTGACGATCGCGACGTCGACGCCCGGAGCGATGAACCCGGTGCTGGTGACGAACACCAGCATCCCGATCTCCTCCGGCCCGTAGGGAAGAGTCGCGAGCGCCCGCCCGGACACTTCGACGGCGAGCGGTACGGCGTGCTGAAAAAACAGGTTCATCCGGTCGCGGACGGTTGCCGATTCACGTCGGAACGCCTCGAACTCGGCGTCGAGCGGGTCCACAGCCATCCTGCGGGTATCTATCCGTGTCTTCTGGTAAACCCGTGGAATCCGTTCGCGCTGGTGTGGATCAGCGAACAACTGGGCTACACACGCGGCCGCATCGGATTGACTGACCACCCGTTGCGGCGCGCCGGTCGCCATGCCTTCGATAACGCCGACCGTGGTCGGTGGGGCCGGCGGCAGCTGGGCGAGATCATACTGTGGCTGGTAGTCGGTGCGGCGCACTGCGCCGCCCTCGGCCGCGGCGCTCATACCGACCCGATTCCGACGAAGCCGGCCACCACATAGCCGACGCTGGCTTTCCACGCTGCCGGCGAGCAGTGTTCGCGCAGCAAGTCCCAGTTCTTTTCCCGGGCAAGACGCGACGGCGCCAGCAGATACGTGCGGCACAGCTTGGGCAGCCGGTCGGTGACAAAGCTCCTGGCGGGAAGCCACTCGACACCGAATTTTGCTGACTCCTCGCGTAGTACGTCCTCGGTGACGATGTTGGCGAACCCGCTGCGCTGGAACGGCAATACGTGGTGGACGCGGTGCGAACTCAGACCGGCCGACAAGAAGCAGTCGACGTAGCGATTTCCAATCACTTTCAAGTCGTTGGCGTGCACGACTTGATCTACACCCCAGTCGTTACCCTCGACCACCTCGTCTTCACGGTCATCCTCGAACTCGTGGCTGGCTACCACCAGGAAGGTGCTGACCCACAGCGTCGCGACAAATTGCAGTGCCCACGCCCAGAAATCCCCGGCCAGAACAAAGACCAGCAGCTCGGTTACCAGGAGCAAACGCACGCCGGAGGAACCGAGAAAGTGCGGCAGCGCGACGCGCCAACTGCCGTAGGCCTGCTCGACGCCCGCCTTGCGCGTGACACGGCAGACGTCGGCAATCCGGATAGCCATGCCACTGAACATGTGACCAAACTTGTGAATCGTATGCAGGGGAACGCGATACAACCGCGGCAGTTGCATCATCATAGTGAACACGTTCTTCTTGATGTCGACATCGCTTTGCGTGTACGGGTGATGCAGCAGCGTGTGTCCGTCCGCGGTGACCAGGGACAGCGCCACGTAGTTCATGTCGAAGCTGTTTCCCAGGACCCTGTTGATGCCCCGCTGGGCGCGATGCAGTGCGTAGTGGCCAAATCCGGCAAGCGAGCTGCGCAGCACCACCATCGCAATGACAAAGGCCGGCAGCGGCATCCATCGAGGGTCGCTCAGCCGTAACCCTTGCACCGCAAGGTATGCGACAGCCAATGTCGCGACAATAACGTTGAAGAGCGTATCCATCCGCTTGATGCGGGCGGCTAGCGCGGGCTCACTCAGACGCGCTTTGACGCGGTGCATCAAATCGTTCTTGTCATCAAAGCGGTACTGCGGGATATCGCGCCAGCTGTTGAAATCCTCTTTGAACAGAAACGCTGGGGCGTTGTGCTTTGGATGGATGTCCTTCGGAGTTGCGTCGCGTCCCAACGCGTACCGCCGCTGCAGGATCCGCTCGACCTTGGCTGGATCGCGGTGGTAGGCCGCGATGACGGCGGTGATATCGCGGTTCTTGGTTCGACCGATGAAGAAGGCACCACCGGGATGCTTGGATATCCAGTCACTAAGGTCGTAGGCCCGTCCCTTGTAGACCCATACGTCTGACATCGGCGGCCCACCCGGAGGAGGAGCAGGGCGTGGACCTGGGCCACGCTCGCGAACTTCTGGGAGGTCGTTCGTCATTCGTATTCCTCCAGGTCTGGTCAATGAGATCGGTTGCTAGCCGTCGTTTCCGGCGAAGTGACCCAATGGTGGAGGGACGGTCTTGGAGGATTCTCAAAGGAATTCCAGGGAATTCCGGATCGCCGAATTGCGGTGTCCGCCATGACGCTGCACCAGATCCGTTGCGCGCAGGAAAAACAGCGGACGAGAACCAACCCGGAGACTATCGAGCGTCCATGCCACGCCGCAGCAGCCGCGGGCTGGTTCCCAATCCGAAGTTCACCTCGCGGCTGCTACCCGGTCGGGTTGGGGATGGTGACCGGCGCCCCCCAATTGGACAGCGTTATGTCCACGTTGCCTTGGTCTTTGTTGACAACCATCCGAACCAGGTTCGCCGCAGCGCTGGGTGCTGGCGCAGGCGATTGGGCGGTTGAACTCGCCGGGGTCTGCACACTGGTGTCAACGATCCACAAAGTGACCGGCAGGGTGCCCCCGCCTTTGCCCAGTTGCGGCACGATCGGATCGATCACCGCGGCGTCGATGGTGCCAGACAGCTTGATCGTGGCTATGCCGTCGACCGTTTCGTTTCCCTCCATCTTCGGGTTCTGCACCTGCGCGATGACAGCGCCCAAGCCGCGGTCTTTGTCCAGGATGATGCCCGGGTCATAAATTCTCTCCGCCGGGCCAACCGACGTGTAGGTGCCGTCCTGCTTGGTGTACATGGTCTTGTTGGTGACCAGGAATTCGGTAGCGACTGCCGGAGTGTCTGGCTTCATTCGAACCTTCGCATTGCCCACCGCCTGACCATTGCCCTGCGGCTGATTGGTCACATCAGCGTTGACGCTCTCGAAAGGCAAAGTGGGAAGATCGGTGACGTTCACCGCCACGTGAACGGAATGTAGGCCTTTGGTCGCCTTGGAGCTGTCTTGCAGGATCTGTTGGGCTTGCGGTGCCGGGGAGCCCGATGTCCCCGATGGCGCGGTCGTGGCAGAGGTCCCAGATGCACCGGGAGTCTGAGAAGTCGCGGTGGTCGATTTTTGTCCGCATCCCGCAACGACGGTCCCGACAAGTGCTGCCGCGAACAGGATCGCTATGGACACCTTGGTCGCGGGCCGCGGGGAGACGCTGCGGTGGGAGATTTGTGCTTGCGAGTTCAAGCCATTCATGGCCAGCCTTTGCTGAGTTGTCCAAACCGGTTGTAGTGGGCAGCGGTCACCGCCCTCCTGGTACGGCACGGACGGCGTCCAGCGGTCGGACCCCCGCCCATGGCTGCGGGTCTGGGTGACTGCTCCCCGCACCCTGGTTCACCAGCAACGACACTGTCGTTGAAGCTACGCCGTTGCCCTCACAGCATGTTCCCCAGATCACATTTGCCGGAGAGCGCGACAGTAACATGCGTCAGCCGGCGTGGAAACCTTTTCCCAGAAGCAACGATCGGGCGCGCGGCGCCAAGGCGGCGGATGACGTGCACGTTCGCGGACCGGGCTCCGCTGGTCGCCAGTCGCCGGATTGCCGTGCCCGGCGACGCCATGCGGCTAACCTAAACCGGGTGAATCTCGGCGGTAATCAGGCAGCAATTCGTGAGGTCTGCGATGCCGGCTTGCTTTCCGGTGCCGTGACGGTCGTTTGGCACAACGGAGAAGTGTTGCAGGTCAACGAAGTCGGCTACCAAGACGTCGACGCCGGGTTGCCGATGCGACGAGACACGCTGTTTCGCATCGCGTCGATGACCAAGCCAGTCACGGTGGCCGCGGCGATGAGCCTGGTCGACGAGGGCAAGCTGACGTTGCGCGACCCGGTCACCCGCTGGGCACCCGAACTCGCCAACCTGACGGTGCTAGACGATCCGCACGGCCCCGTGGACCAGGTCCATCGCGCCCGGCGACCGATCCTGGTGGAGGATCTGCTCACCCATACCAGTGGGCTGGCGTACAGCTTTTCGGTCTCCGGGCCCATCTCCCGGGCATACATGCGGCTGCCATTCGGCCAGGGTTCGGACGCCTGGTTGGCCGAACTCGCCGCGCTACCCCTGGTGCACCAGCCCGGCGAGCGGGTGACCTACAGCCATGCCATCGACGTGCTCGGGGTCATCGTGTCCCGCATCGATGACAAGCCGTGTCACCAAGTGCTTGAGGAACGAGTGCTGGGTCCGGCGGGCATGGTCGACACGGGATTCTTCGTGTCGACCGAAGCACGAGGGCGCGTGGCGACGATGTATCGGCTCGACGAGCAGAACCGGTTACGGCATGACGTCATGGGTCCGCCTCGGGTGATGCCGCCGAAGTTCTGTAACGCCGGTGGCGGCCTGTATTCGACCGCCGATGATTACCTGCGGCTTATCCGGATGTTGCTGGGCGGCGGAATGATCGACGGGGTTCGGGTCTTGTCGGCGGAGTCAGCACGCCTGATGCGCACCGACAGGCTGAGCGACGAGCACAAGCGCCACAACTTCCTGGGAGCACCGTTCTGGGTGGGCCGCGGGTTCGGGCTCAACCTGTCGGTGGTGACCGACCCTGCCAAGTCCGCTCCGCTGTTCGGGCCGGGTGGCCTGGGCACGTTCAGTTGGCCCGGCGCGTATGGCACGTGGTGGCAGGCCGACCCCGCCGCCAACCTGGTCCTGTTGTACCTGATCCAACACTGCCCGGACTTGTCGGTGAACGCGGCGGACGCCGTCGCCGGTAACCCGGGTCTGGCGAAGCTTCGGACCGCACAACCGAGGTTCGTCCGCCACACCTACCGTGCACTCGGACTGTAGCGGTGAGCCGGCACCATGACGCGGTTCCCTTCCCCACACCTTTCCGGCCCGCGGCTATTGCTACGCCCACCGGTGCTCGACGACGCAGACGCATTGTTCGAACGGATCGCCGGTGATCCCGAAGTCACCCGATTCTTGCTGTGGACCGTCCATCCCGATGCGGCAGAAACGCGCCGGGTGATTCTGCACCAGCTGATCGAGGCCGACCGCGAGCGAACCTGGGTGGTCACCCTGCGCGGCAGCAATGACATCGTTGGACTCCTCAGCTGCCGCAGGTTCGCGCGTCACTCCGCGGAGGTTGGCTACTGCCTCGCTCGGCGATGGTGGGGCATGGGTCTGATGTCCGAAGCACTCAACCTGCTGCTGGACCAGCTCGCCGCCGACCCCGCGATTTATCGGGTGTGGGCCACCTGCCATGTCGACAACGGCAGGTCGGCGCTGCTACTGCAGCGGGCAGGGTTCGTATTGGAGGGCCGCCTGGCTCGGAATGCTGTTTACCCGAACGTGGCGCCCGAACCGGATGACAGCCTGCTCTACGCGAAGATCCTGCGCTGAATCGCGCACCCGGATGACCGGGCGTTGACAGCGCACATCGGCCGATTCTAGCGTTAAGAACGAACGTTCGTTCCTAACAGGGAGGCGTCGTCGTGCGTGTTTCCGTAATGCAGTTCGTGACCGATCTGACTCCACCCCCGCAGGTGGTCGCGGGGTGGGCCGAGGAGCGTGGGTTCGACGGCCTATACGTACCCGAGAAGACGCACGTGCCGATCAGTCGAGCCACGCCGTGGCCGGGCGGTGAGCTGCCCGACTGGTACCGCCGCTGCTTCGACCCCTTCGTCGCGCTCACCGCGGCCGCTGCGGTAACCACCCGATTGCGGGTAGGCACCGGGGCCTGTCTGGTTGCTGTGCACGATCCCATCCTGCTGGCCAAACAGATCGCATCCCTGTGCACCGTGTCGAACTCCCGGTTCGTGCTAGGAATCGGGTTCGGGTGGAATGTTGAAGAGCTGGCCGACCATGGCGTGCCGTTCGCCGACCGGATCGCAGTCACGGTGGACAAACTTGGGGCCATGCGTGCGCTGTGGGCCGCCGAACCGACACCCTATCGAGGGCCGCACGCCTCGGTACCACCCTCATGGGCCTGGCCTAAACCCCCGATCGGCCCGAGCGTGCTGTTCGGTTGCCGGTCCGGCGCGCGGGCCTTTGATGTGATTGCCCGTCACGGTGACGGGTGGCAACCGATCGAAGGATACGGAGAAACCATTGGGGCGCTTACCATGTTGCGCTCCGCATTCGCGCGGGCCGGACGCGACCCGGCCAGCGCGCAGGTGTGCGTGTACTCATCGGCAGGCGACCCGGCGACGCTGGAGAAGTATCGGGTGGCCGGTGTCGACGAAGTCGCGCTAACACTCCCCTCCGCAGGTCACGACGAGGTGCAATCGGCGATGGACAGCTTGGCACCGTTGCTCGAGGAATTCGGGGCGGAAGCGAAAAGCCATGCCTAGTGCGGAAGTTGGCCGCAAGACCCGCGAACAGATTCTCCACACCGCGATGAATGTGGCATCGGTCAAGGGATTGGCCGGGCTGTCTATCGGCGAGCTGGCCACCGAACTCGGGATGAGCAAATCGGGCCTGTTTCGCCACTTCGGCGCCAAAGAACAGCTGCAATTGGCCACCGTCGACGCCGCCATGGGCGTGTTCGAACGGGAGGTCCTCAACCCTGCACTGGCAGCCGAGGCCGGGCTGGGCCGGCTGCGGGCCCTGATGCGAGCATGGGTCGGCTACCTCGAGCGCGATGTGTTCACCGGTGGCTGCTTCTTTGTCGCCGCGTCCGCCGATGTCGACTCGCGGCCCGGGCCGGTGCGTGACCTCATCGCCGAGGCCGGCCACGCAGGAATCGCCGCAATGACGGCCGAAATCGAAGCGGCGCAACGCCTCGGGCAGTTGGGCGCGCACGTCGAAGCACGCCAGCTGGCATTCGAGTTGCACGCATTTGCGATGGAGGCCAACTGGTCCCGCCTGCTGTTGGACGACGACGACGCCTGCGACCGGGCCCGCGCGGCCATCGACACGGCGCTGGCACGAGCCGGCGCCGGCGCCAAGGGGGACGAGAAGTGAAGTTCATCAACCATATTGAGCCAGTGACGCCCAGGCGAGCCGTCGGCTGCGTCGCCGATGTGTACGCCGAGGTGCGTCACGATTTCGGACGAGTCGTCGAGCCGATGGTCATGTTCTCCCCCGATGAACGACTGCTGGCCGCCGCCTGGGCAACGGTGCGGGAATCCCTGATGGCGGGACAGGTGCCCCGCGCTCGCAAGGAGGCCGTCGCGGCCGCGGTCGCGGCCGGCCTGCGCTGCCCGTGGTGCGTCGACGCTCACACCACCCTGCTCTACGCCACGGGCGCGAGCGACACGGCAGCCGCGATCGCAGCCGACAAGGAGCTATCCGCCGACGATCCGAATGCACCGCTGGTGGCATGGGCCGCCGGCACCGGGCAGCTGTCGCGGCAGGAGGTACCCTTCGGCGCGGCAGAGGAGGCCGAATATATCGGCACCGCACTGGCATTCCACTTCATCGCGCGGGTTGTCCTGGTCCTGCTCGACGAGACCTTCTTGCCCGGGGGTCGGCGCACCCAGGCCTTGCTCCGGCGAGCCGGTGGGCTGGCGTTCGGCCGCAAGGCGCGCGCCGACCGCCCATCCGGACTGTCCACCCAACGACTAACATCCCGAGCACTACCCCACGAACTCCGCTGGGCCGCTTCATCTTTGCCGTTGGCCACCGCGATTGCCGCGCTCGACCATCACCTGGAGACCTCGGCGCACCTAACCGAACCTAGCCGGCAGTTGGTGCGGCGGGTCGTGGATTCCTGGCGTGGCGACCCCATGCCACTGAGCAGCGGCTGGACCACCGAGCACACCGCGCAGCTGCCTGCCGACCTGCGAGCAGCCACCCGCCTTGCCCTGTTGACCAGCCTGGCCCCGCACCAGGTCACCGGCGCCGACGTCGCCGCCGCACGACCGGCACTAGCTACCGATGCGGCGCTGGTCAACGCGCTGGCGTGGGCCGCGTGGGCCGCCGCACGCCGCATCGGCAACGGGATCACCCAGCCGGCGATCGAGCAGCCGAACCCGAACGGCCAGCACCACGGCACGGGCTGGGGCGGGTGATCCACGCGCGGGCGGTGGCCCAACAGCTCATTCAGCATGCACCGTCGGCCCTACGAGGTCCTCGCACAGTACCCCGCCTTCCTCCTGAATTGCTGCCGCGAGCGCGGAAACCGCAGCGACGTTCAGCGCAGACACCGCTTCGACGATCTCCGGGATGTCTGCGGCGCCCTCGGGCTGGGTCTTCAGCATATTGATCGTGGCTTGAGCGAGCTCGACCCTGTACGTGATGGCGCCCTTCAACTCGTCCACCTCTTCGGCTAAGTCGTCGTAGCATTCCTCCGCGGCCGCGAGGTCCGTCAGTACCCCATCTAGTTCGCGCACGATGGCTTCAAGGTTGGCCATGGCTGCCTCGGCAGCCTCTCCCCACCACGTCAGTCCTAGACCTGCCAAGAGCTCGTCACAAGCTGCCTTCTGTGCGGTGAGCACCGCCGAAGTCGCCTTGATCCTCGCCGCCTGGGCAAATACGGCGTCTTCATCGATGTCGGGCCACGCGTTAGCACCGGTCATCAGAATGGTTTCGACTTGGCCGGTCGGCCTTGGGATCGGCATTATGCTTACCTCCTGAGACGTAGCGCCGTGCAGCATCAGCTAGTACCAATAACATGAACCCGGGATATCGTCTACGAGTTCAGCTGAAAATCTCCCCGGGTAAATAGTCTCGGCGACTGCGAAATTCATCGAACTTGCGCAATATTATTCATCAACGCACGAGAAACTTCATCGCTCCCCTAGGCGCCGAAATGGGAACACTCGATACGAAACATCGGTACAAATTCAGCAACAGCAGGCGAAAAATTCACCGACGAGCCACACGCACCTTGATGACGCGGATCCACCAGCGCTAACGAGACAATCTGAGCGTGCCAACGGTTGACAACGGTGCGGGTTACTTAGGAATAATGACACCGTACTTCAGGCGCCAGTCCAACCGAGAAATACCTAACACGCAAGCAGCCAGCGCCGGCACATTCGCAGAGAAGGAGCCAACAATGACGATGCCGGCAGGGGTCACAAGCTTCCCAGCCCTCCGTTCATTGGCGGATCGCCTGGGCGTAATTTCCGCACAGATCGCCTCCCAGCGTCTCACGGAGCCTTATCTTGCGCTCGGACTTGACGACGCGTCGGCCAACTTCAATGAAATATCGCCAGAGATCGTGGCAAGTTTAGATACGAATATCGTCCGGGTTAGCGATGCCCTGCGCGGACTAGCGCAACGGATACACGTCACGGTCACCAGCTACCAGCAGACTGAGGAACGCAATCGCGCCATGGCGCACGAGCTGTATACCATCCCCGAGTAACCGTTGGCTTAGGCTGAGCCGCGTGGCAAAACCAACCGTACTGGTCAGTGGCGCGGGGATCGCGGGACCCGCGTTGGCGTTCTGGCTCGGCCGCATCGGTTACCACGTGGTGGTACTGGAGCTGGCCGATGGCATCCGCCCGGGTGGTCAGACCGTCGACCTACGGGGGGCCGGGCGCCATGTCACCGAGCGGATGGGGCTGCTGGACCAGATGCGCGAGCGCAGCCTGAGACAGCGGGGCATCGCCTGGGTGCACGCCGACGGCCGGCGTCGCGCCGAGATGCCGGTCGAGGCGTTCCACGGGAACGGCCCGGTAAGCCAGCTCGAGATCTTGCGCGGCGATCTGGTCGACGTGCTGTACGGTGCCACCGCGGCCGGTACCGACTACCGCTTTGGCAGCCGCATCACCCAGCTGGCACCTTCCGATGACGCCGTGTTGGCGACGTTGTCCGACGGATCGACGCTGCGCGCGGATCTGGTGGTTGGCGCCGACGGCCCGCATTCGACCGTACGACGGCTGGTCTTCGGTCCCGAGGAGAAATTTGTGCGCGCACTGGGCGGTTACAACGCCTGGTTCAGCGCGCCCGACACCGTCGGCCTCGACGGCTGGTACCTGATGTACCAGGCACCCGGCGGCCGCAACGCGTCGCTGCGCCCGTCACATGATCCGGCGATAGCCAAGGCCGGCCTGGCATTTCGCTCCGATCCGATCCGCTACGACCGCGCCGATCTCGATGCGCAACGCGACCTGCTGGCCGCCCGTTTCGCCGGCGCCGGTTGGCAATCCGATGCCCTGGTCGCCGCCGCACGCGAAGCCGACGACTTCTATTTCGACGCGATCGTCCAGATCCAGATGGATACCTGGTCGTGTGGGCGGGTGACGCTGGTTGGCGACGCCGGCTATTGCGCGTCGCCGCTCAGCGGCATGGGCACCAGCCTGGCGCTGGTGGGTGCCTATGTGCTGGCCGGCGAGTTGGGCCCGGCACACGATGACACCATCGATGGCGGGCTACTCGCGGACGCGCTCGGCCGCTACGCGACGGTCATGCGGCCGTACGTAGCCAAGTGCCAGGATCTGCCGAACACCATCGATCGCTATCTACCGATGTCCGCCTCCGACATCCGCATGACGGCCCTGGCGATGAAATACATGCAGCGTTGGCCGTTTCGTCCGATCGCGGAAAGAAAATGGTTCACCGTTGCCGAATCGGTCGACCTGCCCGACTATCCCGCTCTGCGCCCCAGCCAGCACGCATAGCGGGTCACCGGCATCAATCTTCGGCGACCGCCTGCAGCACACCGTCGCCGTTCACCACCGACGAATCCACCGGCACCTCGAAGGCAGGCAGCCCCGCTCCTGCCGAGGCGATCACGCTGCGGGCCGCCTCCATGCGCTTGAGCGCGGGCTCGCTGAACACCGACAACCCCAGTTCGTGGTTGTAGCCGTGAATTTCTTTGACGTCGAGCTGGGCCAGGAAATAGACGATCTCTTTGGACACCACTTGACCTGGAACCAGGACCGGGAACCCCGGTGGGTAGGGCACGACGAATGTGGTGGACACCAAGGTTTTGCCCTCGGCGAGCCGTCGACCAGCCAGACCGATCTGCACGTACTCGCGGTCGGATTCCTCATAACCGGCGTAGAAGGCCGATCGCATATCGCCGAAATTGCTTGCGTCGTCGGGACGGAACGCAACGTCAAATTCACTGAAGTCGGGTAGGTGCGGCAAGTCCTGAGTGATCTCCTCGACCCGGCGCTGGTGCAGGGCCCAGTCGGCCGCGCTGGCGGCCTTCTGGCCTCGGTCAAAGTCGGTGGCGATCCGACGCAGGACGTCGAGCAGATAGTGCACGCTGGACCAGGTGACACCGATGGTGAAGATCAGCAGCACGCTGTTGATCGAGGTCTTGTTAATCTGGATGCCGAATCGCTCCATCAGGATCTTCTCGCGGAAGTCGTATCCGTTCATTCCCGTCGCCCCGATGAACAACGTGACCCGCGTCGCGTCCAGCACAAACTGATCGGACCGCCACGCCTCATTCCACTCGGCCAAAGCACCCTGCCGCACCTGCCGATAGGAGCTGACCGCCGAGGCCCGGAACTCCTCGGGCACCAAGTCGGATTCGTCGAGAATCCGGAACCACTTGCTGATCAGCCGGTCCTTACGAACCCGGTGCCGAAAAACCAGCGCCATGTCATAGACCTGGCGGACCAGCTGGAAGCCCTCGATATCGACCTGCCGGCGGGCCAGGTCCAGCGAGGCCAGAAGTTGCTGGTTCGGCGACGTCGAGGTGTGGGTCAGAAATGCCTCACCGAACGCGTCGCGGGTCAGCGCGTTGAAGTCCTGATCACGGACGTGGATCATGGAGGCCTGCCGCAGCGCCGACAGCGACTTGTGCGTGGAGTGCGTGGCATAGACCCGGACCCGCGCGCGAGCGGGATCGGGTAGCAGCCGGCGATCCGCCCAGTCCGAGCGCGGCACCCCCTCCATCGAGGCCCGCCAAGCCTCGTATTCCTCGGCGTATTCCGGCGAGGCCAACATCGACTCGAGATATTCCGCGGATACCATCGCGGTACGTTGCCGGGCCCACGGCACGGCGGTGGCAAACGCGTACCAGGCCTCGTCCCACAGGAAACAGATGTCTGGCTTGATCGCCAGCACTTCCTCCATCACGCGGCGCGGGTTATAGACAACGCCGTCGAAGGTGCAGTTGGTCAACAGCAGCATGCGCACCTTGTGCAGCTGTCCGGCCGCTTCCAAGTCCAGCAACACCTTCTTGATCGTCTGTAGCGATACCGCTCCGTAGATGGCGAACTGAGGCAGCGGATAGGCGTCCAGATACAACGGATACGCGCCGGCCAGCACCAGGCCGTAATGGTGTGACTTGTGACAGTTGCGGTCGATCAGCACGATGTCGCCCGGCCGGGTCAGCGACTGCACCACGATCTTGTTCGCCGTGGAAGTGCCGTTGGTGACGAAGTAGGTGTGGTCGGCGTTCCAGGTGTGCGCGGCCTTGTCCATCGCTTTCTTGATGTTGCCGTGCGGGTCCAGCAGAGAATCCAAACCGCCCGAAGTGGTCGACGTCTCGGCCATGAAGATGTTGCGGCCGTAGAAGTCACCCATGTCCTGCAGCGACTTGGAGTTGAAAATGCTGGCACCGCGCGCGACGGGAAGCGCGTGGAATTGACCGACAGGTGCCGCCGCGTAGGCGCGCAGGGCATCGAAAAACGGTGTGGCAAACCGGTTCCGCAGCCCGGCGAGCACTGTGCTGTGCAGATCGGTGACATCGTTGAGCCGGTAGAAAGTGCGGTCGTAGACGTCCGGCTCGTCATCGTTGCCGGCCGCGATGGACTCGTCGGTGAGCAGGTAAAGGTCGATGTGCGGGCGCAGCTCCCTGATCCACTCACCACATTCGATCCAGTCGTGCGGACTGTCGGAAGCCACCACGTCATCGTTGGCCCCCAACAACGTGTTCATCAGCGGTAACCGGTCCCTGGACCGAAGCGGCAGGTCGTGGCGGATGATGGCGGCCTGGATCTCGCCGTTGAGCGCCACCGCGGTGATGGCGTCCTCGACGCTGGGCGCCACCAGCACTTCAAACTGAACGTCGTCAGACGGATTATGCAGTGCCCGAAGGTTTTCGGCTAAAGAGTCGGGCGCGGTCGTGGGCGCGTCGTCGGCAACCAACACGGTGTAGAACTGCTGCTGCTTGGCCTGGGCCACCAGCTCCTGCTCGGCCAGCGGCGCGGAGGTGTCGAACAACGCTGTGCGGTCGCCGTATTCACCCAGCAGACGGACGGCCAGCGACACCTCTTCTTTGAGCCGCACCGTGGACTTGCTTTCCAGGTGAGCGCGAAACGTGGCTAGCTTCTCCGCGCCCGGATAGAGCCAGTAGCGTTCGTAGGCGCCGATGCGGTCCATCAGCCGCCGCACCTTCGCCATGTCGTGGGCGGTGTCCAACCCTGCGAGGTCGACCTCGGCAAGGTGCGAGCATGCGTCATCGAGCAGATTCCACGTGTCGACGCGTGCATACGACGGGTTGGCCACCGCTGCCAATGCCGAGACACGAAGTCGTCGCGGTCGGGTGCTGTATCGCTTCATGTCGTCACCTGTCCTTGTGGTGCGGGACGCGCCGTCGGGCAGCCGTTTAGTAGCGCGCGCGCGTACCTGTCATACCCGAAGACTCACTCTCGCAGGTTATCGAGTTAATCGGTGGCATCAGACCGTATTGCAGCACCGAATGTTCGTCCCGCCGACCGCCGGCGACCGGGATCGGAGGTGTCAGCCCTCAAGCTCGTCGTCGCCGTCGACAATCCGCCGGCTTCCCAGGGTGCTATCCACCCAACGCAGCACCGGCAGCTGTGGAAGCTCCCAGCGACGTGCCGGCAGGTCAGTGACATCGCCGAGCGAGCGCACCACGGCCTGCGTCAGACCCATGATGGCGGCCATCACCGGCAGCAGCGGCTGCAGCGGCCGCGCCGCCGACCGAACGGTGCTGATGCGACGGGCCAGAACCAGGCGCTCGATCGAGTGATACAGCCAAGCACCCACGCCCAGCGCGTAAATGGACAGCGCCGAGGCGACAATGACCCACCCGTAGGCAGCGCAGATGACCGCACCAAAAATCACCGCCGCCGCCATCCAGGCGGCGATCACCACACGCAACTCGAGTCTGCTCATGTACACGATCCTTGGTTTTCCGGCTGGAGCGCCTCCTGATGCGGAACCGACTCGCGGACCGCCGCGGCGGCCGCGCGGATCTGCGGCGTCACCAACATGACCTGTCCGAGTACCCCGTTGATGAAGCTCGGCGAATCGTCGGTGGACAGCTCCTTGGCCAGCTCGACGGCCTCGTCTACGGCCACGGGTTCGGGCACGTCCTCGGCATACAGCAACTCCCACACCGCGACGCGCAATATTGCACGGTCCACCGCGGGCAGCCGGTCCAGGGTCCAACCCTGCAGGTGCGAAGCGATCAGATCATCGATGTGGGCGGCGTGCTCGCCGACCCCGTGCGCCACCGCCGCGGTGTAGGGGTGCAGCGAGGCGACCTCCGGCTTCGCTTTGGCAAGCGCAGTCCGGGCATCGGCGACCTCGACCGGGCTCATGCCGCGGGCCTCGGCCTCGAACAACAGGTCCACCGCACGCTTGCGGGCCTGATGGCGTCCCTTGGTCGCTTTCGCCGGCTTGTCCGGCTTTCCGTCCGCCATGCTCAGGCGTTGACCCTGCCCAGGTAGCTGCCGTCGCGCGAATCGACCTTCAGCCTGTCTCCGGTGTTGATGAACAAGGGCACGTTGATCTGGGCGCCCGTTTCCAAGGTGGCAGGTTTGGTGCCCGCGCTGGACCGGTCGCCCTGCAGACCCGGCTCGGTGTGGGTGACTTCGAGCTCCACGGTGACGGGCAACTCGATGTACAGCGGCGACCCGTTGTGGAAGGCCACCTGCACCGGCATACCCTCCAACAGGAACCGTGCGTCATCGCCGACCAGGGACTCCGGCAAGGGGTGCTGCTCGTAGTCCTGGCTGTCCATAAACACGAAGTCCGAGCCGTCGCGGTAGAGGTAGGTGGTGTCGCGGCGGTCGACGGTCGCCGTCTCCACCTTCACCCCGGCGTTGTAGGTCTTGTCCACGACCTTGCCCGAGAGCACGTTCTTGAGCTTGGTGCGCACAAAGGCCGGGCCCTTGCCCGGCTTGACGTGCTGGAACTCGACGATCGTCCATAGTTGCCCGTCGATAGCCAGGACAAGTCCATTCTTGAAGTCAGCGGTGCTCGCCACGATCGCCAAATCTCCTACAGGATGGCCAGTTCCTTCGGGAACCGGGTCAACAATTCCGGGGTCTGCCCGGCACTTCGCGACTCTGAGGTGACCGGGTTTTCGCTGGCCACCACCAATGTGTCCTCAATGCGAACACCGCCGCGGCCGGGTAGATAGACGCCGGGCTCCACGGTGACCACGGAGCCCGCCAGTAGTGTACCGGCGGATGTCGCACCGATGCCCGGCGCTTCATGTATCTGCAGGCCGACGCCGTGTCCCAGGCCGTGGCCGAAGTTTTCCGCATAGCCCGCGTCCGCGATCAGCTGTCGGGCCGCACCATCGACCTCACGCAGTTCGGCACCCGGGCGCAACGCCTCCCGGCCGGCCCGTTGCGCCTCGGAGACCAGCTGATAGATCTCCAGCTGCCAGTCAGCCGCCTTGCCCAGCACAAAGGTGCGGGTCATGTCGGAGTGGTAGCCGGCGACCAACGCACCGAAATCGATTTTGACAAAGTCACCCGCCGCCAACGCCGCGTCGGTGGGCCGGTGATGCGGAATCGCCGAATTTGCCCCGGCGGCCACGATGGTCTCGAACGACACCGCGTCGGCGCCATGGTCGAACATCAGGCCCTCCAGATCGCGAGCCACCTCACGTTCGGTTCGGCCCGGCCGCAGACCGCCGCGTTTGACCAGGTCGGTCAGTGCGGCGTCGGCCGCTTCGCACGCCAGGCGCAATAGCGCCAGCTCACCAGCGTCTTTGATCTCGCGCAGTGTCTCCACGGTTCCGGAGGCACGCACCAACTCGGTGTTCGTCTGCGCCAGCGCACCAGTTAGCGCATCCAAGCCGTCCACCGTGACCACATGGCTCTCAAAGCCGAGCTTGCGTACGCCGTCGTCGGCGGCACGGCGGCTCAGATGGCGTCCAAGAGCGCGTTCGATCGCTACCTCCAGGTCTGGTGCCTGGTGCGCAGCCTGAGTGCGGTAGCGACCATCGGTGGCCAGCACCGCTTCGCGTTCGTCGGCGAATACCAGCAACGCGCCGTTGGACCCGCTGAAACCCGATAGATATCGGACATTTATCAGATCGGTGACCAGCATCGCGTCCAGTCCGGCGGCACCGATTTTGGCTTTGAGGTTGTGTCGACGCTGGGAATGTGTCACGCCCCTTGACGGTACTCGCTACGCTGAGCATCCATGACTAACTGGATGCTGCGCGGGTTGGTGTTCGCTGCCGCGATGGTCGTTCTTCGCCTCTTTCAAGGGGCGTTGATCAACGCGTGGCAGACCCAGGCCGGCGTGATCAGCCTGGTGCTGCTCCTGCTGTACATCATTGGCGTGGCCCTGTGGGGGACCCTCGACGGGCGCGCGGACGCCAAGACAAGCCCGGATCCGGATCGCCGCGCGGATCTGGCCATGACCTGGCTGCTGGGCGGCCTGGTGGCCGGTATCCTCAGCGGAGCCGTGACCTGGATCATTTCGCTGTTCTGCAAGGGCGTCTACGTCGGTGGTTTGATCAACGAACTGACGACGTTCGCCGCCTTCACCGCACTCATCGTCTTCCTGCCGGGACTATCCGGAGTGGCGGTCGGCCGGTGGCGAGTGGACCGCAAGGCACCCCCGGTGCCGCACCACGACGGTTCTACCGGACGGGCCGACACCGATGTGTTCGCCGCCGTCCGCGGCGACGACAGCCCCACCGGAGAGGTGCCGGTGGCGCGCCAGGAAGCAGGAGCAACGGCGCCGACACAGGTTGCCACGGTTGAACGCGAAACACCCACCGAGACCATCGCCACGCCGGCAAGCGAATCACCAACCGAAGTGATCCGCACCTCCGAGCCCGAGACACCCACCGAAACGATCGCCACCACGGACACCGAGGCGAGCACCGAGGTGATCAATCTGGACAACGACGAGACCAAGCCGGGCAAGAAACCAAAAACGGACTAGTTCCCTTCAGCTTTGGCCGGCGGTCACCAAATACCGCAGCGCGAGCAAGTAGCCCTGGATACCCAGCCCAACAATCACCCCGGTGGCAACCGGACTGAGGTAGGAGTGGTGCCGGAATTCCTCGCGGGCATGCACATTGGAGATATGCACCTCGATCAGCGGCGCACTCAGTTCTGCGCATGCGTCGCGCAACGCGACCGACGTGTGCGTCAATCCGCCGGCATTGAGGATCACCGACTCCCCCGCATCGGCGGCCAGATGAATCCACTCCAGCAGCTGAGCTTCGCTATCACTTTGCCGCACAACGGCTTTGACTCCGAGTTCGACAGCTTCCCGCTCGATCAGAGCGGCCAGCTCGGCGTGAGTCGTGCTGCCGTAGACACCGGGCTCGCGCTGGCCCAGCCGGCCCAGGTTTGGGCCATTAATCACGTTGACCGTCCGCGCACTCATGGGGCACAGATTCCCGCGTAGGCGGTCACCAGCAGCCCGGGGTCCGGCCCCACCATCCGGCCCGGGTTGGCCAGCCCGTCGAGGACCACAAATCGAAGCACACCGGCCCGTGTTTTCTTGTCGCCGGCCATGATTTCCAGCAGCTGAGGCAGCGCGTCGGCGTCATAGCTGACCGGCAGGCCCAGACCCGACAGGATGGTGCGATGCCGTTGCGCGGTGGCGTCATCGAGCCGTCCGGCAAGCCTGGCGAGCTCGGCCGCGAACACCAGGCCCACCGACACCGCCGCGCCGTGCCGCCATTGGTAACGCTCCCTGCGCTCGATCGCGTGAGCCAAAGTGTGGCCGTAGTTGAGGATTTCGCGCAGCTCGGATTCCTTCTCATCGGCGGCCACAACTTCCGCCTTGACACTGATCGCGCGACGGATCAATTCCGGCATGATCTTGCCTGCCGGGTCAAGTGCGGCCTGGGGGTCGGCTTCGATGAGGTCCAGGATAACCGGGTCCGCGATGAATCCGGCCTTGACCACTTCGGCCATCCCACAAACAATTTCGTCACGTGGCAGGGTTTGCAGAGTGGCCAGGTCGGCGAGCACGGCCAGCGGCTGATAAAACGACCCGACCAGATTCTTGCCGGCATCGGTATTGATGCCCGTCTTGCCGCCGATGGCCGCGTCGACCATGCCCAACAGCGTGGTGGGCACATGCACGATCGAGACTCCACGCAACCAGGTGGCCGCGGCAAACCCGGCGACATCGGTAGCGGCTCCGCCGCCCAAGCTAACCAGCGCGTCTTTGCGGCCAATCCCGATGCGGCCCAACACTTCCCAAATGAACCCCACGACCGGCAGGTCCTTGCCGGCCTCGGCGTCGGGGATTTCGATCCGGTGTGCGTCCACGCCTTTGTCGGCCAGCCGCGCCCGGATGGCCTCGGCGGTCGTCGCCAGCACAGGCTGATGCAGGATCGCGACCTTGTGGCGCCCGGCCAGCAACTGCTCCAATTCGGTCAGCAGACCGGTGCCGATCAGCACCGGGTAAGGGGGGTCGACAGCCACCTGCACGGTGACCGGTGCGGCGCCATCGATCATGTGCTGACCCCGCTGGCGGTCGAGTCGGGATTTGGCTGTGGCGACGGCTTTTGCAGCCGCGACGTGATGTAGCGAACCACCGCTCCGGGATTGCGGCGGTTGGTGTCCACCCGGATGGTCGCAACCCGGCGGTATAGCGGGACCCGGGCGGACATCAGCGCCCGGTATTTGTCAGCCCGGTCGGGGCCCGCCAGCAGGGGCCGCACGGTGTTTCCGCCGGTGCGTCGCACCCCTTCGGCGGCGTTGATCTCGAGGTAGACGACGGTGTGACCGGCCAGTGCCGCGCGCACTCCGGGGCTGGTGACGGCGCCGCCCCCAAGGGACAGCACACCATCATGGTCGGCTAGTGCCGCGCGCACGACTTCCTCCTCAATCCGTCGGAACTCCTTCTCACCATCGGCGGCAAAGATATCGGCGATGCTGCGTCCGGTCCGCGCCTCGATCGCCGCATCGGTGTCGAGCAGGCCAACCCCGAGCGTTTTGGCGAGCCTGCGTCCGATGGTGGATTTACCGGAGCCCGGCAATCCCACCAGTACCGCTTTGGGAGCCATCAAACCTGCCTAGCCCTGGCCGACCCGAGCCCGAGCCGCCGGCGCCTCGCGGTCGGCGACGGTGTGCAGGTAGGCGTCGATATTGCGACGGGTTTCGGTCAGCGAGTCGCCGCCGAACTTCTCCAACGCCGCGCGCGCCAGCACCAGCGCCACCATGGTTTCGACCACGACCGCAGCCGCCGGCACGGCGCACACATCCGAACGCTGATGGATGGCGACGGCCTCATCGCCGGTAGCCATATCGACGGTGGCCAGCGCTCGGGGCACCGTGGAGATCGGCTTCATCGCCGCGCGCACCCGCAGCGCTTGGCCATTGGTCATCCCGCCTTCGAGCCCGCCTGCCCGGTTGGTCGAGCGGACGACACCATCGGCCCCCGGATACATCTCGTCATGGGCGCGGCTACCACGACGACGTGCCGTCTCGAAGCCGTCGCCGATCTCTACGCCCTTGATCGCCTGGACGCCCATCACGGCGGCGGCCAGCTGGCTGTCGAGACGGTTCTCACCGCTGGTGAACGATCCCAGGCCCACCGGCAGGCCCAGTGCCACCACCTCGACCACGCCACCGAGAGTGTCGCCGTCTTTCTTGGCCGCTTCGATTTCGTCGATCATGCTTTTTTCGGCCGCTGCGCCAAACGCCCGGACCGGGCTGGCGTCAATCGCAGGCAAGTCTTCCGCGCAGGGCGGCGCCCCATCGTAGGGCTCCGATGGCCCGATCGAGATGACATGGGAGAGCACTTCGACCCCCAACGCCTGGCGCAGGAACGCCCGCGCAATGGTGCCCGCGGCGACACGGGCGGCGGTCTCCCGGGCACTGGCTCGCTCGAGCACCGGCCGGGCATCGTCGAAACCGTACTTGAGCATGCCGGCATAGTCGGCGTGGCCCGGACGCGGCCGGGTCAGCGGCGCGTTGCGCGCTGAGTTTTGCAGATCAGCCGCTTCCGACGGATCAACCGGATCGGTAGCCATCACGGTTTCCCACTTCGGCCATTCGGTGTTGCCGATCTCGATGGCGATGGGTCCGCCCAGGGTGCTGCCGTGGCGTACCCCGGACAGCACGGTTACCGCGTCGCGCTCGAACGCCATCCGTGCGCCGCGACCGTAGCCCAGCCGGCGTCGGGCCAACTGGTCGGCGATGTCGGTCGAGGTGACCTGCACGCCGGCGACCATGCCCTCAACTACGGCTACCAATGCCCTGCCATGGGATTCCCCGGCGGTGATCCAGCGCAACACCTGATCATCTTCCCATGTGCCGCGGCAAGGCCCGCCGGCCTGCCCCACCGCCAGCGATCCAAGAACCATTCAACGTTTGTACGAACGATTCAACATCGATGACGGCGCCCTCCCGCAGTCGGGACAGCCACACCTGCGCTGTGCACCGGGCGCCAACGCCACCACGACTAGGAGCCCGCGGTCAACCCAGCAACGCCATCCCGGCCGCGCCGGCGGTGGCCATACACATTGACAGGCCGTGCGGCACCGTCTGGACACCACGCCACCGCATCCCCAGCCCCGCCAGCACGCTCAGCAGCGGCGCGGC
Organism: Mycobacterium basiliense; assembly: GCF_900292015.1. Taxonomy (NCBI): domain Bacteria; kingdom Bacillati; phylum Actinomycetota; class Actinomycetes; order Mycobacteriales; family Mycobacteriaceae; genus Mycobacterium; species Mycobacterium basiliense. The sequence goes on along the minus strand of NZ_LR130759.1, from coordinate 2,227,773 downwards.
CAGCGCCGCCAGAAACCACACGTCGGCACCGAAGCACCCGGCCAACCCGCCCAGACCGATGGCCAGCTTGACGTCGCCGGCGCCCATCGCCGTCGGCGCCACGAGGTGGACCAACAGATACACCGCGCTCAAGGCCGTCGCACCGGCCAGCGCCGCCATGCCCCACCCGCCCGCGACCGCGGCCAGCAGGATGGCTGCCGCCCCGGGCAGCGTCAGACCGTTGGGCAGGCGGCGTTGCCGGACGTCGTAAGCGCTCAACACCCCCAGCCACACCAGAACCAGCCCGGTTATCGCAATTCGCATGCGCAGCAGGCTAATCCAGTTCCGCCAACGCGCAAGTCATCGCCTCACGCGGCGCCGGCAGCCCGGTGAACTGCTCCACCTGTGCAAAGGCCTGGTGCAGCAACATCTGCAGTCCACTGATCACTCGGCCGCCGGCGCTGGCCACCGCGGCGGCCAGCGGCGTCGGCCACGGGTCATAGATCGCGTCCAGCAACACCGGGATGGGGGCCAGGGTTGGGGCGTAATACGCTGCCACCTCGGCCGGAATGGTGCTGACCAGTACCGCAGCGCCGCCGACTTCGTCGGCCAGAGCGACGTCATCCAGGCCGCAGAACCGACTCGGCACGCCCAGCCGTGTTCCCAGGTCGACCAGGCGGTCCGCCTTGTCAGGATTGCGCGCCACAACGGTGATTCCGGCTACACCCAGTTCGGCCAGTCCCGCGACGGCCGCCGGCGCGGTCCCGCCCGAACCGCAGACCAGGGCATGCCCGGATAGCGGCCCCAACGCCCCCGCTACACCGTCGATGTCGGTGTTATCGGCCCGCCAACCTTCGGGAGTGCGGACCAGGGTGTTGGCCGAGCCCACCCGTTGGGCGCGGGTGGTGCGCTCATCGGCGAACCGCAGCGCGGCGAACTTGCCCGGCATGGTGACCGACACTCCGACCCATTCCGGCCCGAATCCGCTGACCACGCCGGGCAATTCCGCAGCAGCGCACTCGATGCGGTCGTAGGTCCAGCCCTGCAAGCCCAACGCACGATAGGCGGCCAGGTGCAGTTGCGGGGACCGGGAATGGGCGATCGGCGACCCGAGAACACCGGCCTTTCTAGCGCGCGCTGTCGAGGACACCGTTACGCTTGGCCAGTTCGATATTCGCCAGATGCTGCTGGTAGTCCCGGGTGAACAACGTCGTCCCCTGGGCGTCGATGGTCACGAAGTACAACCAGTCCCCCGGCGCCGGGTGTTCGGCCGCCAGCAGCGCGTCGACGCCGGGCGAACAGATCGCCGTGGCCGGCAGGCCTTCGGACACGTAGGTGTTCCACGGCGTCCGCAGGGCTCGGTCCGCGTCGCTGGTAGCCACCTCGCGCCGATCCAGCGAATAGTTCACCGTCGAGTCGAACTCCAGCGTGCGGTGCTCATTGAGCCGGTTGTAGATGACCTGTGCCACCTTGGGGAAATCCTGGACGTTGGATTCCTGCTGTACCAGCGATGCCACCACGAGGATGTCGTAGGGCGACAGGCCTCGCGAGGTGGCAGTCGTCACCAGCCCCGCTTTCATGTACTCCACGGCGCCGGCACCGATCAGCGAGGACAGGATCCGTTCCGCTGGAGCCGCGGGATCGATATTGAAGGTGCCCGGCGCGATGAGGCCTTCGATGCGCCGATGGTCCTCACCCAGCTCGAGCACCGGCTCGACCGCCCAAGCCGGCACCGACAGCATCAGCGGAGTCCCCTTGCTCGCCGCCGAGCGCAGATCGGCAACCGAAACGCAGTGTTTGATGCCATCCAGATCCACACAGCTGGCCCGGGATATCAACGTGAGAATGCCCGGGGTCACGACGTTGGTCTTCATGTCTGTGGTGTCGTCGAGCTGACGCCCCTCCGGGATGACCAGCTTGCCCACCCGGCTTTGCGGGTCGGCGAGCCGTGCGACCGCGTTGGCCGCCGGAATCTCGGTGCGCACCCGGTAGAAGCCGGGCTGGATCGACGAAATCGCGGCGTTGCCGTGCGCGGCATCCACGAATGCCCGAACCGTGGCGACCACGCCCTGGTTGTATAGCGTCTCCCCGACCGCCGTGGTCGAGTCGCCGGCCTTGATCTGAATCACGATGTCGCGTTTGCCGGGACCGCTGAAGTCGTTGCCGCTGCCCGACATGATGTGCCAAATCTTGCCGCCGAAGACGACGGCGGCCACCACGATCACGACGAGCAGGCCCAAGGCGAATCCGCCGAAAAGTCGCCGCCGCCAGCGGCGGCCATTCCGTTCGCGGTCGCGCTTGAGCCGATCGACTCTGCTCATTCGGTGTCGGCTCGGCCCGATTGCCTCGGGTTCGGCCCTCGGGCGATATGTGTCCTCAGCCATCAAAGACGTCTCCGGCCAACGTCTGCGTGCCGGGTCCGGCCGGAGAACCGATCCCCGCACCGCGGCGTTGATCGAGCCAAGTTTGCAGGATGGCCACCGCGGCCGCCTGGTCGATCACCGCGCGTTGGTCTTTGGCCCGAATCCCTGCCTCTCGCAGGGATCGCTGCGCGCTCACGGTGCTCAGTCGCTCGTCGGCCAGCCGGACCGGCGTGGGGGCAATGCGCCGGCCCAGCGTCTCGGCCAGGTCGATCGCGTCCTGCGCCGATGCGCCGATGCGATCGCCGAGGGTCCGCGGCAACCCAACCACCACTTCCACCGCCTCCAGCTCGGCAACCAGGGCGGCGAGCCGGCGCAGGTGCTTGCCGGTGCGGTCGCGACGCACGGTTTCCACCGGGGTGGCCAGGATGCCGTTCGGGTCGCTGGCCGCCACACCGATACGCACCGTGCCCACATCGATGCCAAGGCGTCGTCCCAGTCCGGGGTCTGAGTCGCCGGGCCGGTCAGGGGGGCGATGCGGTGCGGCGACCACTCAACCGACCCGCGCTATCTCTGCCCGTAGTGCCTCAAGCGCGGCGTCGATGCCGGTCGGTTTCGTTCCCGAGCCCTGGGCCAGATCGGGCTTGCCGCCGCCGCGGCCTTCGACCGCCACGGCAACCATCTTGATCAGCTCGTTGGCGCGGATCCCCAGGTCCTGGGCGGCCGCGTTGGCCGCGATCGCATAAGGGACGGTGTCCTTCTCGCCGTCGGAGCTGGTCGAGATCAGCGCGACCACAGCGGGGTCGTTGCCCAGCTTGCCGCGAATGTCGCCGACCAGCGAACGCAGGTCGGCCGCGGTCATCGCGCCGGACATCCGCTGAGCCACCACACGCACGTTACCTATCCGCTCGGCCCCGGCGGCGGCGTTTGCCGCAGCCGCCCGCGCGTTGGCCAACCGGGCGCGCTCTAGCTCCTTCTCGGCGGCCTTGAGCCGCTCCACCAGATTGGCCACCCGAGCGGGGACCTCTTCGGACGGCACTCTTAGCGACGCGGCCAGGCCGGCCATCAGAGCACGTTCCTTGGCCAGGTGCCGGAAAGAATCCAGGCCCACGTAGGCCTCCACTCGCCGAACTCCCGAGCCGATCGACGATTCGCCCAGGATGGTCACCGGACCGATCTGCGCCGAGCTGTCCACGTGGGTGCCACCGCACAGCTCCAACGAGAACGGCCCGCCGATCTCTACCACCCGCACCTGATCGGGATAGGCCTCGCCGAACAACGCCATGGCACCCATGGCTTTGGCTTTCTCGAGTTGCTCGGTGAAAGTGTGCACCTCAAAGTCCGCCTGAACCGCCTCGTTGGTCACGTGTTCGACTTGGCTGCGTTGCTCGTCGCTTAGCGACCCCTGCCAGTTGAAGTCGAATCGCAGATAACCCGGCCGGTTCAGCGACCCGGCCTGAACCGCGTTAGGCCCCAACACTTGCCGCAGCGCGGCATGCACCATATGGGTACCCGAGTGCCCCTGGGTGGCACCTTTGCGCCAGCCGGGGTCCACCGCGGCGACGACGCTGTCGCCTTCGACAAATTCCCCGGACTCGACGTTGACGCGGTGCACCCACAGGGTTTTAGCGATCTTTTGCACATCGGTGACCGCCGCGCGCGCACTGCTGCCCGATCCCGTTCCGCCGATGGTCCCGACGTCGGCAATTTGGCCACCCGACTCGGCATACAGCGGGGTGCGGTCCAACACGAACTCCACCCGATCGGCATCCGTAGCCCCGCGCTCCGAACCGTGCGCGACCACCGGAACCCGCTTACCGTCAACGAAGATGCCCAGGATCCGCGCCTCCGAGGTCAACTCGTCAAAGCCGGTGAACTCGGTGGGCCCGGCGTCGACCAGCTCCCGGTAGGCGGTTAGGTCCGCGTGGGCGTGTTTGCGAGCGGCAGCGTCGGCCTTGGCGCGCCGACGCTGGTCGGCCATCAATTCATGGAACCCGGCCTCATCGACCGACAGACCGGATTCGGCGGCCATCTCCAGCGTGAGCTCGATCGGGAACCCGTAGGTGTCGTGCAGGGTGAAGGCATCCGAGCCGGACACCATGGTGGCGCCGGATGACTTGGTCGCGCCGGCCACCTCGTCGAACAGCCTGGACCCGGACGCCAGGGTCCGGTTGAACGCGGTCTCTTCCGCGACGGCTATCCGATTGATCCGGTCGAAGTCGGCGACCAGCTCGGGATACGACGGCCCCATCGCGTCGCGCACGCTGGCCATCAGATCGCCCAGGATCGGGGAGTCGATACCCAGGAGCTTGGCTGACCGGATGACGCGGCGCAGTAGCCGGCGCAATACATAACCACGGCCGTCGTTGCCCGGGCTGACACCGTCGCCGATCAGGATCGCGGCCGTACGGCTGTGGTCGGCGATGATCCGGTAACGCACGTCGTCAGCGTGATTACCCATGTCGTAGCCGCGCGGCGCCCGAGCGGCGACCAGGTCGATGACCGGCCGCAGCAGATCGGTTTCGTAGACGTTGTGCACTCCTTGCAGAACCAGCGCAATCCGCTCAACGCCCATGCCGGTGTCGATGTTCTTGCGCGGCAGCGGCCCCAGGATCTCGAAGTCCTCCTTGGAGGTTCCCTCGCCGCGCTCGTTTTCCATGAACACGAGGTTCCACACCTCGAGGTATCGATCCTCGTTGGCAATGGGACCGCCACCGACCCCGTATTCGGACCCGCGGTCGTAGTAGATCTCCGACGATGGGCCACACGGCCCGGGGATCCCCATCGACCAGTAGTTGTCCGCCATGCCACGGCGCTGAATCCGTTCGGCCGGCAGCCCAGCGATTTCGCGCCACAGTCCGGCCGCCTCGTCGTCATCGAGATAGACTGTGGCCCATAGCTTTTCCGGGTCAAGCCCGTATCCACCGTCAGCGATGCTGTTGGTCAGCAGCGCCCACGCCAGTTCGATGGCCCCGCGCTTGAAGTAGTCGCCGAACGAGAAATTGCCGGCCATCTGAAAGAACGTGTTGTGCCGGGTGGTGATACCCACCTCGTCGATATCGGGGGTGCGGATGCATTTCTGGATGCTGGTCGCCGTCGCGTGCGGCGCGGTGCGCTGGCCGAGAAAGTAGGGCACGAACTGGACCATGCCGGCGTTGACGAACAGCAGGTTGGGGTCGTCGAGGATCACCGAAGCGCTGGGCACCTCGGTGTGGCCCGCCTTCACGAAATGATCAAGGAACCGCTTCCTGATCTCGTGTGTCTGCACTTTTCGTCGCTTCCTTAGTTCGCTTGGTCCTAGCTGGGGTCAGTTGTCAGCCTATTCGCCGGCCTTTTGGAAGGCCGGCTAAAGATGTATATGGCCCGCTTAGCCTGCCACCTACCCCGCGAGGAAGCTCAGTCGGACCGACCGTTGCGGATTGTCGCGATTAAGGTCGACCAGCACAACGCTTTGCCAGGTGCCCAGCAGGGGCTCACCGCCCGTGACCGGCACGGTCACCGATGGCGCGACCAGGGCCGGCATCACATGGTCGGCACCATGGCCGGGAGACCCGTGTGCGTGCTGGTAGCGGTCGTCGCGCGGCAGCAGCCGTTCCAGGGCATCGACCAGGTCATGGTCCGAGCCGGCGCCCGTCTCAATGATCGCCACTCCAGCTGTCGCGTGCGGGACGAATACGTTGCACAGTCCGTCGCCGTGCTTGGCGCAGAACGCGCGCACCGCGTCGGTGAGGTCGACGATGCGCCGGCGCGCGGTGTCGACATCCAGCACATCGGTATCCATCCCGTCCAGCCTACGGTGACGGCTCGGCGACCTGCCAATCCATTGCCACCAGCCCCCGCGGGCATTGCCAGGGCAAAGCAGCAGGAGGAAGGTAGTCGGTGGGACCGGTGGCGCCACCGGGGCGCTGCCCCGACAGAGGAGGGGGCCGATCGTGTACGCACGCTCTACCACCATCCAGGCACAACCCTTGTCGGTCGACATCGGAATTGCGCATGTTCGCGATGTCGTCATGCCCGCGCTGCAGGAGATCGACGGATGTATCGGGTTATCGCTGCTGGTCGACCGGCAATCGGGCAGCTGCATTGCCACCAGCGCATGGAAGACGTTGGAAGCGATGCGCGCCAGCGCACACGCGGTAGCGCCCATCCGTGATCGGGCGGCAATGATGTTCTCCGGCAATGCGCGAGTCGAAGAATGGAGCATCGCGATGCTGCACCGCGACCACCGGTCGCACGAAGGGGCCTGCGTGCGCGCTACCTGGCTGAAGGTGGTGCCGGACCAGATTGAGCGATCCCTGGACTTCTACGGGATGTATGTGCTGCCCGAGATGGAGGATCTGGACGGATTCTGCAGCGCGAGCCTGATGGTCGATCATCCCGCGTGCCGGCGCGCGGTGTCCTGCTCGACGTTCGACACCATGGAAGCGATGGCCCGCAACCGCGACCAGGCAACCGAGTTACGCAGCAGGCGTGTCCGCGAACTGGGTGCCGAGGTGCTCGATGTCGCCGAGTTCGAGTTGGCGATCGCGCACCTACGGGTACCCGAGCTGGTCTGACCTAGCCGACGCGGCGAGTGTGACGCTGTCATCCACGTTTGCCGCGGATGATGGCGCGCAGCCGGTCGAGCCGGCCGGCGATCTCGCGCTCGCCGCCACGGCCGGTCGGCTGGTAGTAATCCACGTCCACCAGATCATCGGGTGGATATTGTTGGGCGACAACGCCGTCGGGATCGTCGTGGGAATATTTGTATCCCTGCGCATTGCCCAGCGCCGCCGCACCGGAGTAATGCCCGTCACGCAGATGAGCCGGCACCAGGCCCGCCTTGCCGGCCCTGACGTCCGCCATTGCCGCAGCCAGGGCCTTGGTCACGGTGTTGGATTTCGGCGCGGTGGCCAGATGGATGGTGGCGTGCGCCAACGTCAGCTGCGCCTCGGGCATGCCGATCAACGCCACCGTTTGCGCGGCGGCTACCGCCACCTGCAGTGCACTCGAGTCCGCCATCCCGATATCTTCGCTGGCCAGGATCATCAGCCGGCGCGCGATGAACCTCGGATCCTCCCCCGCCACCAGCATGCGAGCCAAATAGTGCAACGCGGCGTCAACGTCGGAGCCCCGCACCGATTTGATGAACGCACTCACCACGTCGTAGTGCTGATCACCGTCTCGGTCGTAACGAACCGCGGCCCTGTCCAGAGACTGCTCAATGGTCTCGACGCCGACGTGATCGCTCGCTTCGGCGGCCACCTCCATCGCCGTCAGGGCACGGCGTGCGTCGCCGGCCGCCAGTTGCACCAGCAGGTCGATGGCCTCGGGTGTCACCGTGACCCGCCCGCCGAGCCCGCGCGGGTCATCGATGGCGCGGTGTACGACCGTGCGAATGTCGTCGGCGGTCAGCGGGCGCAACTGCATGATCAGCGACCGCGACAACAGCGGCGCCACCACGGAGAATGACGGGTTTTCCGTCGTCGCGGCGACCAGCAACACCACCCGGTTTTCCACCGCTGCCAGCAGTGCGTCCTGCTGGGTCTTGGAGAACCGGTGCACCTCGTCGATGAACAGCACGGTTTGCTCGCCGCGCAGGATCGCGATTCTGGCACCCTCGATGACGGCGCGAACCTCCTTGACGCCGGCAGACAAGGCCGACAGCGCTTCGAACCGACGGCCGGTGGCCCGCGAGATCAACGCCGCCAACGTCGTTTTGCCGCTTCCCGGGGGGCCGTACAGGATGGCCGACGCCACACCCGAGCCCTGGACGAGGCGTCGCAGCGGCGATCCGGGCGCCAGCAGGTGCTCTTGACCGACCACTTCGTCGAGCGAGGTGGGCCGCATCCGCACGGCCAGCGGCGCACCGGCCGGCACGGCCAGCGCCTCTCCGCTCGGCTGCGGTTCGCCGGGCAGGTCAAACAGACCGTCGGACACGACTTCAGACATACCACGAGGGGTAGACCCCGGGCGTCTTGGCGGAGTATTGACTTATTTCGTCGGATGCACGTCGCTTAAGCGATCAGGACCTGCCATGAACCAGCCTCCGCGATTGGCGGGGCAGCCCGTCCACATCCGAAGGTGGCAATCCAGGCCCGCCCGGGTATCCGCCGCCGTCGTACCCGCCTCCGCCGAACTACGGCGCACCGACCGGGTACGGGGTTCCTCCTCCGCCATCCGGCTATGGTGGCCAGCCCGGCCTGCCGGCCCAGTTCAGCGCGGGCGCCGCGTTCGGGTGGGCCGTCAGCCGATTCGGCAAGCACGCTGGGCCGCTTATCGTTTCCGCCCTTGCGTATGTATGGGGTCGTGCTGGCCGGCCTCTACGCGGTGATGGCGGTGCCCCTTCCCGCCGACGACATCACGACAAGTTCGGACGACTATGCCGCCACCGCCACCGGCGCCGCGCAGGAATGGAGTGGCAGCCAGTGGGCCGTCCTGATCGCGTGTTGAACGCTCATCGGTGCGGTGGCAATTTACGCCCAGGCGGCGTTCTTGTCCGGATCCCTCGACATCGCCGACGGAAAGCCGGTGACGGTCGCTTCGTTCTTCAAGCCCCGCGACCTCTCCATGGCGATCCTCGCGGCGTTGCTGGTCGCCATTCTCACCGGCGCGGCCTCGACAATCCTGTTCTTCCCTGGCCTCATTCTCGCCGTGCTGCTGCGGTTCACCATGCCGCTTGTCATCGATCGGTCCTTCTCCGCGACCCAGGCACTGGGGTCCAGCGTGTCGGCCGCGTGGGCTCACATCGGTGGGGCCCTATTGGCATGGCTGTTGCAAATCGCCGTGATCATCGTCGGCGCGTTGGCATGCGGCGTCGGCCTGCTCATCGCGGTGCCTGTCGCCACGCTCATCCTGACCTACACCTACCGGAAGCTTCCGGCGGACAGGTCGTTGAGTTCGCCAGGTCGGGTTACCAACAGTGGCCTCCCGCCATGCCGCCGGGGCCGTAATACTCCTAACACACCAGTCCGCGCGCCTCCGCGTCATTTTTGCTAAGTTCCGGTTTGCTGAATTCCGCGTACCGGTACGACCGAACTACGAAGCAAATTAGGACAGCGATGAGCCAGCCGCCAGAACATCCAGGCAGTCAAGCCGACCCACAGGGCGGTGACCAAGGCAGCCCGGGCTACCAGCCACCGCCCAGCTATGGCGCGCCTCCCCCGCCCCCGCCGCCTGGCTACGGCGCACCTCCCCCACCTGGTTACGGCGCACCGCCGCCACCTGGTTACGGCGCACCGCCGCCACCACCGAGCTATGGCCAACCTCCAAGCGGCTACTCGCCCCCCGGCTACAGCCCACCACCGCCACCACCCCCCGGCTACGGCCCACCCCCACCCGGCTACCCGCCGCAACCCGGCTTCGGCGGTCCGGTGAAACCCGCCTTCAGCGTCGGCGAGGCCTTCAGCTGGGCATGGAACCGGTTCACCCAGAACATCGCGGCGCTCGTCGCGCCAGTCGCAATCTACGGCTTGATCCTGGCCGCCGTCGGCGGCGTGATGATCGGGCTTTTCTTGGCCCTTTCCGACCGCACGACCACGACCTACACCGACGCCTACGGCAACACTTCGGAAACGGTGAACATGACGACGAGCCCGCTGGGCGGCATTGTGATGTTCGTCGGCTACCTGGCTTTGTTCGCGGTGGCGCTCTACATGCACGCCGGGATCACGACGGGCTGCTTGGACATCGCCGATGGGAAACCGGTGAGCGTCGCAACGTTCTTCAAGCCCCGCAATCTTGGCGCGGTGGTACTGACCGGTCTGCTGGTCATCGTGTTGACCGCCATCGGGTCGCTGCTGTGTGTCATCCCCGGGCTGATCTTCGGCTTTCTCGCGCAGTTCGCCATCATCGCCGCCGTGGACCGGTCGCTGTCACCGATCGACTCCATCAAGGCGAGCATCACCACGGTCCGCGAACAGCTGGGCAACACGGCGTTGTCCTGGCTGGTGCAGTATGCGGTGGTACTCGCGGGTGAATTCGTTTGCCTGGTGGGGTTGCTCGTCGGCATTCCGGTGGCCTCGCTCATTCAGACCTACACCTGGCGGAAGCTGTCCGGAGGCCAAGTCGTTGAGCTCAGCCAGCCTGGACCGCCGTCCGGACTACCGCCCGGGCCACCGCCGGCCCCGCAATTCGGCTAGCCGCCCGACCAAACCAAACCAGTAACCGTAAAGCCACCGAAACGCCGTGTTCACAACCAACGGCGTAGCAACCGCGTGATCGCCCGACCGGGGCCGACGTTGTCCGCGGGTGCGCTGCGGCGTGCTGGGTCTTGTGATGGGATCAGCGATTATGAGCATCAAAGTTGCGCTGGAGCACCGCACCAGTTACGCCTTTGACAAGCTGGTGCAGGTCTATCCGCATGTCGTCAGATTGCGCCCGGCACCCCACTCCCGCACCCCCATCGAGGCGTACTCGTTGCGGGTCGAACCGACCGAGCACTTCATCAACTGGCAGCAGGACGCGCTGGGAAACTTTCTGGCCCGCTTGGTCTTTCCCAAACCAATGCGGCAACTGACGATTACCGTCGGGCTGATCGCCGACCTCAAGGTCATCAATCCGTTCGATTTCTTCATCGAGGATTGGGCCGAAACCTGGCCGTCTGCGGGGATGACCTACCCCAAGGCACTGGCCGACGACCTCGAACCGTACCTGCGGCCGGTCGATGAAGATGGCGAGGGCTCCGGGCCCGGCGACCTGGCGAAGGCGTGGGCGCGCAACTTCTCGGTGCCCGAGGGCACCCGGACGATCGACTTTTTGGTCGCCATCAACCGGGCGATCAACGCCGACGTCGGCTACAGCCTGCGCATGGAACCGGGCGTCCAGACACCGGATTTCACCCTGCGCACCGGTGTGGGATCCTGCCGGGACTCGGCGTGGTTGTTGGTGTCGATCCTGCGCCAGCTGGGGTTGGCCGCGCGGTTCGTATCCGGCTACCTGGTCCAGCTGGCCTCCGACATCGAAGCCCTCGACGGCCCGTCCGGGCCCGTCGCCGACTTCACCGATCTGCACGCGTGGACCGAGGTGTATATCCCCGGTGCGGGATGGATCGGGCTGGACCCAACGTCAGGACTGTTCGCCGGCGAGGGCCACATACCCCTGGCGGCCACACCGCACCCCGCCACCGCGGCTCCCATCAGCGGTGGCACCGACGTGTGCGGCACGGTGCTGGAGTTTTCCAATACCGTCACTCGCGTCCACGAAGACCCCCGGGTCACATTGCCCTACACAGACACCGCGTGGCAGACGATCTGCGAGGTCGGCGGCCGGGTCGACGAACGGCTGGCCGCCGGTGATGTCCGCTTGACCGTCGGCGGCGAACCCACATTCGTGTCGGTGGACAATCAGACCGACAAGGAGTGGCGGACCGCCGCCGACGGCCCGCACAAGCGTCAGCGGGCATCCGATCTAGCCGCCCGGCTAAAGGCCAAGTGGGCTCCGCAGGGACTGATTCAGCGCAGCCAGGGCAGGTGGTATCCCGGAGAACCATTGCCGCGCTGGCAGATTGCGCTGTACTGGCGCACCGACGGACGCTCGCTGTGGACGAACGGCGCGCTCCTGGCCGATCCCTGGCTGAATCGGCCGGACCCCGTCGATGCGGACGCCGCGCATCGCCTGCTCGCCGGATTTGCCAAGGGGCTGGGGTTACCGCTGTCTCAGGTACGGCCGGCCTACGAGGATCCGCTGTCGCGGCTGGCGGCCGCGGTGCGGTTGCCGGCGGGCGACCCGGTGGACCCGACTGACGACCTCGCCCCCGAAACCGACTCCGACACCCCCACCGGACGCGCCGCACTACTGGCCCGCCTCGACACCTCTATCACCACCCCAGCCGCCTATGTCCTTCCGTTGCACCGCCGCGCCGACGAACTGGGCTGGGCCAGCGCGGACTGGCGTCTGCGCCGTGGCCGGCTGGTGTTGATCGAGGGCGATTCGCCAGCCGGGTTGCGGCTGCCACTGGATTCGATCAGCTGGCAGCCACCGCGGGCCTCGTTCGACGCCGATCCGGTGTCGGTCGGACACGCACTGCCCGAGCCCGCGACCGCCGCGGCAGAGGCGGCACTCCTGGACGATCCGGAGAGCGCGCCCACGACCGCGCTCGTCGCAGAGGTTCGAGACGGTCTGCTCTACGTCTTTGTCCCACCCACCGAGGCGCTCGAACACTTCGTGGACCTGATCACCCGCATCGAAGCCGCGGCGGTGCAGGCCGAGTGCCCGGTCGTCCTGGAGGGCTACGGTCCGCCGCCGGACCCGCGGCTATCCTCCACCACCATCACGCCCGACCCCGGTGTGATCGAGGTCAACGTGGCTCCGACCGCCAGCTTCGACGAGCAACGTCGGCAGCTGGAAACGCTGTACGAAGAGGCGCGACTGGCCCGGCTATCCACGGAGTCGTTCGACGTCGACGGATCCCACGGGGGCACCGGTGGTGGCAACCACATCACCCTCGGCGGCGTCACACCCGCCGATTCACCACTGCTGCGCCGCCCCGACATGCTGGTCTCCCTGTTGACCTACTGGCAGCGACACCCGTCGCTGTCCTACCTGTTCGCCGGGCGCTTCGTCGGCACCACTTCCCAGGCACCCCGGGTGGACGAGGGCCGCGCCGAGGCCCTCTACGAGCTCGAAATCGCGTTTTCCGAGATCGCCCGACTGTCGGCGGGCGGCGCCGTGAAGCCCTGGGTGACCGACCGCGCGCTGCGCCACCTGCTCACCGACATCACCGGCAACACTCATCGTGCCGAGTTCTGCATCGACAAGCTCTACAGTCCCGAAAGCCCCCGCGGCAGGCTGGGCTTACTGGAACTTCGCGGATTCGAGATGCCACCCCATTTGCGGATGGCGATGGTGCAGTCGCTGCTGGTTCGCTCGCTGGTGGCGTGGTTCTGGGAACAGCCGCTGCGCGCCCCGCTGATCCGCCATGGCGCCAACCTTCATGGGCGATATCTGTTGCCGCACTTCCTGATCCACGACATCGCCGACGTGGCAGCGGATCTGCGCGCACATGGTATCGCGTTCGAGACCAGCTGGCTGGACCCGTTCACCGAGTTCCGCTTCCCACGCATCGGCACCGCAGTGTTCGACGGCGTGGAGATCGAACTGCGCGGGGCGATCGAGCCATGGAACACCCTCGGGGAGGAGTCCAGCGCTACCGGCACCGCCCGCTACGTCGACTCCTCGGTCGAGCGGGTACAGGTCCGCGTCATCGGCGCCGACCGCCACCGCTACGTGGTTACCTGCAATGGCTACCCGGTGCCGTTGCTGGCCACCGACAACCCCGACATCCACGTGGGTGGGGTGCGTTTCAAGGCCTGGCAGCCGCCCAGCGCGCTGCACCCGACCATCTCAGCCGACGGCCCGCTGCAGTTCGAACTCATCGACCTCACCGCTGGAACGTCGCGTGGCGGCTGCACGTATCACGTCACCCATCCGGGTGGTCGCGCCTACGACGAGCCGCCCATCAACGCCGTCGAGGCCGAGTCGCGCCGAGCCCGTCGTTTCGAGGCGACCGGGTTCACCACCCCCGGCAAACTTGATTTATCCGGAATCAGGGAGAAGCAGGCGCGGATGTTAACCGATATCGGCGCGCCTGGCATCCTCGACCTGCGACGCGTGCGTACCGTGCAACAGTAATGGCGCCCAAATCGGCACAGGATTGGCAAAGCGATGTCACTCAGCATGAGTAGGGCTGCGGACGCTTCACCCGCTGCCCGCTATGACGTTGATCGCTTGCTGGCCGGATACCGCACCGCGCGCGCTCAAGAGGCATTGTTCGATCTGCGTGACGGCCCCGGCATTGGCTACGACGAATTCGTCGACGCCGACGGCAACGTACGCCCGGCGTGGGACGAGCTGGCCGATGCGGTCGCCGAGCGTGGCAGGGCGGGGCTGGACCGGCTGCGTACGGTGGTGCACGGCCTGATCGACCACGACGGCATCACCTACACCGGGGTCGATCCCGCGCGCGACGGGCACGTTCTGCATGGCCTAGAGCCCGGGCCCTGGAAGCTGGACACCCTGCCGCTGGTCGTTTCCGCGGAGGATTGGGATGTCTTGGAAGCCGGACTGGTGCAGCGCTCGCGTCTGCTCGACGCCGTGCTCGCCGACCTCTATGGACCGCACAGCCTGCTCACCGAGGGCATTTTGCCGGCGGAGCTTGTCTTCGGTCATCCCGGTTATGTACGCGCCGGCAATGGCATCACCGTGCCCGGGCACCACCAACTTTTCCTGCACGCCTGCGACCTCAGCCGGATGCCGGACGGCAGCTACCAGGTCAACGCCGATTGGACCCAGGCCCCCTCGGGCGCCGGCTATGCGCTGGCCGACCGCCGCGTGGTCGCACACGCGATCCCGGACCTCTACGAGAACATCGGCCCGCGCCCGACGACCCCATTCGCGCAAGCGCTGCGCCTGGCACTGATCGATGCGGCACCCGATGTGGCCCAAGACCCGGTGGTGGTGGTGTTGAGCCCGGGCATCTATTCCGAAACCGCGTTCGATCAGGCGTATCTGGCTACCCTGCTGGGTTTTCCGCTGGTGGAGAGCGCGGATCTGGTGGTGCGCGAGGGCAAACTGTGGATGCGCTCGCTGGGCACGCTCAAACGCGTCGACGTGGTGCTGCGCCGGGTGGACGAGAACTACGCCGATCCGTTGGATCTGCGTGCCGATTCCCGGCTCGGCGTGGTCGGTTTGGTGGAGGCCCAGCACCGGGGAGCGGTGACCGTGGTCAACACGCTGGGCAGCGGCATCTTGGAAAGCCCAGGCCTGCTCCGCTTCCTACCAGAGCTGGCCGAGCGCTTACTGGGTGAAGAACCGCTGCTGCAGACGTCGCCCGTCTACTGGGGAGGTATCGCCAGTGAACGCTCGCATCTGCTGGCGAACCTGTCGTCGCTGTTGATCAAGTCCACCGTTGGCGGCAAAACCCTAGTCGGGCCGACGCTTTCGGCCGCGCAGTTGGCTGACCTGACGGCGCGGATCGAGGCGATGCCCTGGCAGTGGGCGGGTCAGGAACTCCCGACGTTCTCCTCCGCGCCGACCGACCACGCCGGCGTGTTGTCTTCGGCCGGCGTGGGGATGCGGTTGTTCACCGTTGCCCAACGCAGTGGCTACGCCCCAATGATCGGCGGGCTGGGCTACGTGTTAGCGCCTGGACCCGCCGCATATACGCTGAAATCTGTCGCGGCGAAGGATATCTGGGTTCGTCCCACGGAACGTGCGATCGCCGAGACGGTCAGCCTGCCCGCTTTGGAGCCGTCGGTTTTGCAACCGACGAAGACCGGCGCGGGCACCCGCGGTGTCAGTTCCCCCCGTGTGTTGTCGGATCTGTTCTGGATGGGGCGCTACGGCGAACGCGCCGAGAACATGGCCCGGTTGCTGATCGTCGCGCGCGAGCGCTACCACGTCTTCCGCCACTACCAGGACACCGAGGAAAGCGAATGTGTGCCGGTGCTGATGGCCGCACTGGGCCACATCACCGGAACCGACACCGGCGCGGCGAGCGACCACGCCGAGATGATCGCGGTTGCGCCATCGATGTTGTGGTCGATGACCGTGGACCTAGAGCGTCCGGGGTCCCTGGTTCAGTCGGTAGAAGGATTGGCGTTGGCCGCCAGGGCGGTGCGCGACCAGCTGTCCAATGACACCTGGATGGTGCTGGCTGATGTCGAGCGCGCGGTCGCGCTGCGGTCCGATCCACCGCAGTCACTCGCCGAGGCCGACGCGTTGCTCGCCGAGTCTCAGGGGCGCACGCTCGCCGGGATGCTGACGCTGTCCGGCGTGGCCAGCGAGTCGATGGTGCGCGATGCGGGCTGGACGATGATGGATATCGGCAAGCGCATCGAACGCAGCCTGTGGCTCACGGCGTTGCTGGCGGACACGCTGACCACGGTCCGCGGCGTTGTGGCCGAGCAAACCGTTATCGAGTCGACGTTGGTGGCCTGCGAATCCTCGGTGATTTACCGGCGCCGCACGGTCGGCAAGTTCAGCGTTGCCACGGTGAACGAGTTGATGCTCTTCGACGCGCAGAACCCGCGCTCGCTGGCCTACCAACTGGAACGACTGCGCGCCGATCTCAAGGATCTGCCTGGCTCATCGGGTTCGTCGCGACCGGAGCGGATGGTCGATGAGATCACTGCGCGGCTACGCAGGTCCGATCCCGCCGAGCTGGAAGAGGTCATCGAGGGGCGCCGCGGGGAACTGGCAGACCTGTTGGCCGCGATACACACCGGGCTGCGCGACCTGGCCGATGTCATCACCGCAACCCAGCTGGCCCTGCCCGGCGGTATGCAGCCGTTGTGGGGGCCCGACGAGCGGCGGTCGATGCCCGCCTAGGCGTCGTGCCCTGGCCGCTAGGCGGGCCTGCCCGTATCCCGCGAATCCCGCGAATCGGACGTGGTCTCGTGGATGACGTCATGGATGAACCGCATCTTGTTCAACACCGCGGTCGGCAGCACAAAGGGATACAGGTCGTCGTGGCCCATCGAACGGTTCACCATGTTCAGTGACCACGATAACGGCAACCACATATCGATGATGGTGGGAAAAGCGCTGGGCCCCAACGTTGGCCGGTCAAAGGTTGCCGATGCCGGCGCCAGACCGCACCAAGCCGCGGTATCCAGCGCATCCCGGATGTGCAGATAGTGAGCGAAGGTCTCGGCCCAATCCTCGGCGGGGTGCATGGTCGCATAGGAGGACACGAACCTTTCCTGCCAGCCCTCGGGTGCACCGTCGCGGTAGTGCCGATCCAGCGCCTCCTGGTAGTCGGCGTCCGGGTCACCGAACAACTCCCGGAATGTGGTCAGGTAAGCCTGGTCGGCCCTATCGTCGGTGGCCCGCTCGATCAGCCGATAGAAGTAGTAGTGCCCGACCTCATGGCGAAAGTGGCCGAGCAGGGTGCGGTAGGGCTCGTCCATCTCAACCCGCAACTGTTCGCGGTGGACATCATCACCCTCAGCGAGATCCAGTGTGATGAACCCGTTTTCGTGTCCAGTCACCACATTCTCGTGGGCACTCGACAGTAGCCGGAACGCCAATCCGCCTTCGGGATCCTCGTCACGTCCGACGATCGGCAGCTTCAGCTCGGACAGCTCGGCAACCAGCCGTCGCTTGGCGGCCTCGGCCCGGGCGAACTCCGCCAGACCTACAGCATCGCCATCGTTGGGCCGCTCCACGGTCAATACGCACGACTCGCACAGTCCGTTGGGATGTTGGGCGGACACCAGCCAATTGCATTCGGCCAGGTGCAAGTTCTTGCACAACCGAAAGTGGTCGGCCGGTACGGCACCGGCATGTTCGCTTCCGTCGTGGTGCTCGGCGATCACCAGCAACGCCATCTGATCCAGGGAGAAGCCCAACGGGCTGCCGCACGACAGACAGGTGGAGTTCTCGAAGGTCAGCCGCTGGCCGCAATTGGGACAATGAAAGTCACGCATCCAGCACATCGCTTTCGAAGGGCACGACGTCGACACCGACGTCGATGACGCTATTCTCCGAGTTGGTGTAGATGATGCCACGCAACGGCGGCACATCGGCATAGTCGCGGCCGCGCCCCACCACGATGTAGCGCTCGTCGACGAACTGGTCATTGGTGGGGTCGAGGCCCAACCATTCAAACTGTCCCGGTTGCTGGGGAGTCCACACCGATGCCCAGGCATGGGTTGCGTCAATACCGATCATCCGATCCTTTCCAGGCGGTGGGTCGGTGGCCAGATACCCGGACACGTAGCAGGCCGCCAGACCGTGGGCGCGCAGGCAGGCGATCGCCAGCCTCGCAAAGTCTTGGCATACCCCTTCCCGGGCCGAAAGAACCTCGGTAACCCTGGTGGAAACGGTGGTGGAGCCCGAACAGTAGGTGAAGTCGGTATAGATCCGTGTCGTGAGATCGCGGAGCACCTCGACCAGCGGCCGTTCGGGCACAAAGCTGGGAGCCGCGTATTCGCGCACCTCATCGGTGATTTCCGCCGGGTTCAGGTCCAGCGCGAAGTCGACCTCGAGAGCACCCTTACGCCCGCTGGGTCGGGCCTCCTCCCACGGTTTCAGCGCCGGCCCGCTGGTGTACAGCCGCGGATCCGGTGGTGCCACGTCGACGATGGATTCGCTGGTGATGCTCAGGGCGCGGTGCGGTTCGGTGACGTGGAAATAGGACCTGATATTGCCGTAGGAGTCGGGGCTGGTGGAGCTATCGGTCGGGGTCGGATCGACGGTCAGCCGGTGAGCGACACAATGCTGGCGCAGCGAGTCGCGGGGAGTGAGGAACGCTCGCCCGTAAGAGCTGGTCACGATATCGGAGTAGCGGTACTCCGTGCGGTGGGTGACTCGATAGCGCCTGGCAGCCGCGGAGCCGAACAACCTATCGGAAGGCCCGTCTAGCGAAAGGGACAACGGCCGACTCCTGATTCCTGGACGTAGTGGCAACGCTGATCACACCACATAATGGGCCGGCCCAGGCGAATGCCTCACCAAGCGGCCCTATCCGGCGCACAATCAGCAGGTGGCTACCTGGAATGATGTCACCCGCATCGTGGGTGGGCTGCCGTTGAGCGCCGAGCCGTCCCCACACAACTGGCGGGTCGGCAAGAAACCGATGGCGTGGGAACGACCGCTACGAAAGTCCGACGTGGCAGCACTGACGCGCGCCGGTGTCGAGCCACCGGCGGGCGATATCCTCGGCGTCCGGGTCGCCGATGAGGGCATCAAGTTCGCCCTGATCGCCGACGAGCCGACGGTCTACTTCACCACGCCACACTTCGACGGCTATCCGGCAGTGCTGGTCAGATTGGCCGAGATCGAGTTAACCGATTTGGAAGACCTGATCACCGAGGCCTGGCTGACTCAGGCGCCAAAAAAGGCCGTCAAGGAGTTCCTGGCGAAGTCGATTTGACCCGACTAGCCGCCTAGGCCGGGCAGGTCGATCACTTGTTGCAGGTCGTCGGCGCAGGCACAGAGGATGTCGGCCAGCACCACCTCGGCCCTGTCACGAGCCGATGTCCCCACTTCCAACGCCTGGGCACGGGCGGCGGCAGCGCATGCGGTGGCCGTTGCCGGGTCCCGGTGGGCGACGGACATCGCCTTCGCGAGTTCGTCAAGTGCGATGCGCACGGGCCGCTGCACCGCTCGGTCAAAAGTCCGGGTGACGTCGCGCGCCAGCTCCAGCACGCCGCTGACCAACATCCCCAACCGCGCCGACTGTTGCTCGACGTCGAGAATGGAGTTGCGTGACGCCCAGCGGCGGGGCGCGATGCGCACCACCACCACCGCCGTTGCCCGGGCCTCGAGCAGGCCGCCCAGCTCGGCGTGCAGCCGATCAAAGGCCGCCAGCGGCCAGTCCGGAGCGACGCGGGCCGGATCGTCCACGATGTTCGTCACCTCCACGAGGGTGTCGTGCAACGCCGCCAACACGCTGACGCGCGCATCGGCGAGGATCCGCGCGGGGTCGGCCGGAAACAACAGGATGGCGAACACGAAGGCCAGACCGCCACCGATGAGCGCATCGAAGAGACGCTCCCCCACCACACCGCCGGTGGAAGCAAACACCAGGACCAAAACCGACGAGACAGCGGTCTGATTGACGAACATCAGGCCTTGGCCGATGAAGCCCAGCGCGCCCAAAACCGCCACGCACAGCGCGACGAACACCGCAACCGCCATGGCGAGCGGTCCGGTCCCGAGAACAACGTGCACGGCGGCACCCACCACGATGCCCAGCGCCACCCCGACGATCATCTGCGCGGCGCGGCGGGCGCGCAGCACGTTGGTCGCCGACATGCACACCACGGCCGAGATCGGCGCGAAGAACGGCTGCGGGTGGTCCAGCACATCGTGGGCCAGATACCAGGCAAGGCCAGCGGCCACCGACGTCTGGGTGATCGGCCACACCACGGCCCGCAGCCGATGGACGGCCGCCAGGCCCCCATCAGCCACCCGGGTAAGCAGCGAAGTCGTCATGGGGCCTGCTTACCGCACCGCCAAACGCAACCGCTCGGCGGGCACGGCTCGAGATCGATGGCCTGTTGCAAGTCATCGACGCAGGCCTGCACGGCGCTGGCCAGCTGCCAATCCGTTTTGCTACTGGCGGCCGCATCCAACGCCGCTGCGCAGGCGCGCGCGGCCGCGATGTGCGCGGCCGATGCTGAGAGGTCCGTTTCGGCAACGGTCGCCGCAGCGGCGAGGTCCGCGATGGCTGCGGGCACGGGTGGCGGAAGCCGACCACCGACCTCGCGGACAGCGGTCGCGACACGCGACAGGTGCAAGGCCGACTCGGCGAACAGCCCGACGCGCACGGTCTGCTGCTCGGCGCGTCGGGCACTGGCGCGCACACCCCATCTGCGCGGAGCCAGCAACGTCTGCCGGGCGGAGACTCGGGCCTGGATGAGCGCCCCCAGTTGTCCGTGCACTCGGTCGACGTCGCGTAGCGGCCAATCGGCGGCCGTGGCGCGGCCACCGATCACGTCCGCGGTATCGACCAGGAGGTCACGCACGGCCGCCAACACGTTGGCACGGGCGTGGCGGAGCACTTTCAACGGATTTCCCGGGAAGAGCAACGCGGCGAACACGATGGCCAGGCCTCCGCCGAGGAGGGTGTCTTCGAGGCGCTCGACGACGTCGGCGCTGCGCGATACCGAAATGACCAGCGTCGCAGAGACGGTGACCTGGTTGAAGAACATCAATCCCTGCGCGATATAACCGCTGGCGATCAGCACCGCACAGCACAGCGAAATGAACACCGCGACCGCAATGGCGATCGCTCCGGTACCGAGAACCGTTTGCACCGCCGCGCCCAACCCGATGCCGAACGTGACCCCGATGATCATCTGCACGGCGCGTTGCGTGCGCAGGACGTCGCTGGCCGACAGGCAGACCGCCGCGGCGATCGGCGCGAAGAACGGCTGCTGATGGCCGATCACATCGTGTGCGAGGTACCAGGCCAGTCCCGCGGCCGTTGCTGTCTCGGCGATCGGAAAGAGCACCCCGCGCAGGCGCCGCAGCGCCGTGCGACTGCCGTCCCTGGTTCTGGAAAGGGTGCTGGTAAGCAGCGAAACGCTTGTCACGCAGCTTACTCAACACAACGTGGTGATTCTCAACAAGCCGGGAGCGCTAGGCGCGTCGCAACTCGAAAAGTGGAATGACCCGGCTGGTCTTGGCCTGATAGTCGGCGAATCCCGGTGCCGCGGCGGTGATTTTGGGGAACAGCTCGGCGCGTTCGGCCGATGGCATCTCGCGCGCGGTCACCTCGAACGCGTCGGCTCCGACCTCGACGTGCGCTCGCGGTTGGGCCCGCAGATTGTGTACCCACGCCGGGTGGACGTCGGCCCCCGCGAAGGATCCGATGATGATCAGCTTTCCGTCGATGCGAAAATTCGCCAGCGGCGACAGCCGTGGCTGCCCGGACCTGGCACCGGTCGTGGTAATCAGCAACAGGTCCGCCCCGGCGAACTGGCCGCCGACCTTGCCCCCATTGCTTCGGAATTCATCGACGATGGCGTTGTTGAAGGCCTTAATCGTTCCGCTGTCCGGGATACCTTGCGTCATGCCCCATCAACGCGTGTGGGCTTGGCATCTAGTCCGGATTCCTTGCGTTGTTGGGCGGTGATCGGTGCGGGCGCCTCGGTCAGTGGGTCGACGCCGCCACCCGTCTTGGGGAAGGCGATCACCTCACGGATCGAATCGGCCCCGGCCAGCAGCGCATTGGTCCGATCCCATCCGAACGCGATGCCGCCGTGTGGCGGTGCGCCAAACATGAACGCCTCCAGGAGAAATCCGAATTTCTCTTCTGCCTCGGCCTTGTTCAGACCCATCACCGCGAAGACCCGCTCCTGGATGTCGCGGCGGTGGATACGGATCGAGCCGCCGCCAATCTCGTGGCCATTGCAGACGATGTCGTAGGCGTCGGCCAACACGCTGCCCGGGTCTGCTTCGATACGGTCCTCATCCTGTGGCTTGGGTGCGGTGAACGCGTGATGGACCGCGGTCCATGCTCCCGAGCCGACCGCCACATCGCCGGCGGCGGTGGCCTCGTCGGCGGGCTCGAACAGTGGCGGGTCGACCACCCAGACGAAGGCCCACTCGTCGGGGTCGATCAGGCCCAGCCGGTTGGCGATCTCGATCCGCGCCGCCCCCAGCAACGCCCGAGACGACTTCACCGGACCCGCCGAGAAGAAGATGCAGTCCCCGGGATTAGCGCCCACGTGTGCGGCCAGACCATCGCGCTCGCGATCCGTGAGGTTCTTGGCTACCGGACCACCCAACGCGCCATCATCACCGACCAACACGTAAGCCAGCCCGCGGTGCCCTCGTTGTTTGGCCCACTCCTGCCAGCCGTCCAGCGTGCGTCGTGGCTGTCCGGCACCGCCGGGCATCACCACCGCACCGACATATGGCGCCTGGAACACCCGAAACGTGGTGTCGGCAAAGAACTCCGTGCATTCGACGAGTTCCAGTCCGAACCGCAGGTCGGGCTTATCGGAGCCGAACCGGCGCATGGCCTCGGCATAGCTGATTCGTGGGATGGGGGTGGGTATCTGGTAGCCGATCAGCGCCCACAGCGCGGTCAGGATTTCCTCCGAGATCGCGATGATGTCCTCGACATCTACGAAACTGAGTTCCATGTCGAGCTGGGTGAATTCCGGCTGCCGGTCGGCACGGAAATCCTCGTCGCGGTAGCAGCGCGCGATCTGGTAGTAGCGCTCCATCCCGGCGACCATGAGCAACTGTTTGAACAGCTGCGGGCTTTGCGGCAACGCATAGAACGAGCCCGGGTGCAGCCGGGCCGGCACCAGGAAGTCCCGTGCCCCTTCCGGGGTCGAACGGGTGATGGTCGGCGTCTCGATCTCTACGAAATCATGTCGGGCGAGCACCGCACGCGCCGCGGCATTGACCTTGGAACGCAACCGAATCGCCGACCCCGGACCGTCACGGCGCAGGTCGAGGTAGCGGTACTTCAACCGCAACTCCTCCCCCGCGGGTTCGTCGAGCTGAAACGGCAGCGGCGCGCATTCACCGAGCACGGTCAGCGAGGAGGCGTTGACCTCGATGTCTCCGGTGGCGATCTCGGTGTTAGCGTTGCCTTCGGGGCGGATCTCGACAACCCCGGTGACCGTGACGCAGAACTCGGCGCGTAGCCGGTGGGCCTGGGCCAGCACCTCGGTTTCGCGGAACACCACCTGGGCGACGCCGGAGGCATCCCGCAGATCGATGAAGATGACGCCGCCGTGGTCGCGGCGGCGAGCCACCCAGCCGGCCAATGTCACCCGCTGCCCGGCGTCGTGATCCCGTAACGCACCAGCGGCGTGGCTGCGCAGCACAAACACTCCCCTTCATTGCCCGTCGTGGCCTTGAATGACTGCTCAGTCTAGAGGGGGGCACGGGTTGCCTGCCCGACCCGGTACTTTTGGCTGCATCGCCCCGACAATCGCACTCGTTGGCCCCGGCGCCGTTGGCACCACGGTCGCCGCGCTGTTGCACGCGGCCGGCCACCGGGTGTTGCTGTGCGGGCACACTCCGCGGGACGGCATCGAACTGCGGCCCGACGGCGCCGAGCCGATCGTGGTACCGGGTCCGGTGTACACCAACCCCGCCGAGGTGACCGGACCGGTGCAGGTGCTGATATTGGCGGTCAAAGCCACCCAAACCGACGCCGCGCACCGCTGGCTGACTCGGCTGTGCGATGAGCACACCATCGTCGCGGTGCTGCAAAACGGTGTGGAGCAGGTCGAGCAGGTGCAACCGCACTGTCCGTCGTCGGCTGTGGTGCCGGGCAGCGTGTGGTTTTCCGCGGAGACGCAGCCGGCGGGTTGGGTGCGATTGCGCGGCACGGCAGCGTTGGTGCTGCCCCCCGGTCCGGCGGCAGACAACCTCGCCCGGCTATTGCGCGGTGCCGGCTGTCAGGTGGACTGCAATCCCGACTTCACCACGATCATCTGGCGCAAACTGGTGCTCAATGCGCTGGCGGGATTGATGGCGTTGTCGGGGCGGCGGTCTGGAATGTTTCGTCGTGACGACGTCGCCGAATTGTCGCGTCGCTATGTCGCCGAATGCCTGGCGGTGGCCCGGGCCGAGGGCGCCCAGCTCGACGACGGGTTGATCGAGGAGCTGGTGGATCTTTTCCGGGTAGCGCCCGAAGACATGGGAACCTCGATCCTGGCCGACCGGGAAGCCCGCCGGCGACTGGAGTGGGACCTGCGCAACGGCGTGATCATCCGCAAGGCCCGGGCCCACGGCCTAGCCACCCCGATCAGCGATGTGCTGGTGCCGCTGCTGGCCGCGGCCAGCGACGGTCCCGGCTGACCGGCCGCTACCGCTTTGACGGCGCGCCGTTGTCGCTAGTGTCTAACCCATGTTTCCCTGCGAGCGTGTCGACCTGAGCTTCGTCGACCCGGATTCTGGTCAAGCGCCCTTCCTCTTTCGCAACAGT
This sequence comes from Mycobacterium basiliense, assembly GCF_900292015.1. Taxonomy (NCBI): domain Bacteria; kingdom Bacillati; phylum Actinomycetota; class Actinomycetes; order Mycobacteriales; family Mycobacteriaceae; genus Mycobacterium; species Mycobacterium basiliense. Next base: position 2,203,050 of record NZ_LR130759.1, on the reverse strand, counting down.
GTCGATCTGGCGATCACGCCCGAGCAGCTGTTCGAAGTGCTCTGCGACGCGGAAGCCTGGCCGCGGTGGGCGTCGGTGATCAAGAAGGTGACCTGGACCAGCGCGGAGCCGCACGGCGTGGGTACCACTCGCACGGTCGACATGCGTGGGGGCCTGGTCGGCAACGAGGAGTTCTTTTGTTGGGAGCCGTTCACCCGCATGGCATTTCGATTCAATGAATGCTCAACGCAAGCCGTGGCAGCGTTCGCGGAGGACTACCGGATCGAGGTCATCCCCGGTGGCTGCCGGCTGACCTGGACCATGGCGCAAAGGCCCGCCGGACCGGCACGACTGGGGATGGTGTTGTTCGGCCCGCTGCTCAACCTGGGGCTGCGGCGTTTTCTGCGCAAGCTACGCAGCTACACCGACGCCCAGTACGCCACGTCGCAGCAGCCATAGCCCCACGGCCGACACCCGCTCGGCCTCGATGACGTGCATGAGCGAGTGCGTGGGCACGACGCCGACCGACCGGAAGCCGGTCACCGCAAGAAGCTGCTCGATAGCGGCGAGGGTGCGCTCGCGGCCTCCGTCATAGAAAACCAGCATCTCGAGGTCTAGGAGCTTCGCGAACCCAGGGGTGTTACCGTGCTCCACCACCGCGTCGATGACGAATAGCTCGGCGCCAGGTTTCGCGCCTGGTGAACGGTGGCCAGGATCTTCCTCGCGAGGTCGTCGTTCCAATCGTAGAGCACGTGTTAAACAGTGCAGTCCCAGCGTATTTCGGTCGAACCTAGAACGCGCGGCTGCTCGCCGACCTGCACCATCACCCCCAGCGCGCAGCTGCGGCGCGGCTGGGCGGTCCGTGACCACGGCGCGGCGTTAGGCTGGTTCGGCCGGAGCAGCCGTTGCAGTGCCAGATTTCGGGAGGGTGCGATGACCTTCAACGAGGGAATGCAAATCGACACCAGCACCGCCTCATCCTCCGGCGGCGGGGGGGTCGGGCGGATGGCGATCGGTGGGGGTGTCGGCGGGCTGCTGCTCGTGGTGGTCGCCCTGTTCCTCGGGGTCGATCCAGGTGGCGTACTGAGCCAGGCTCCGGTCGAGAGCGGCGACGTGATCGCACCCGGGTTCGACCTGAGTCAATGCAAGACCGGCGCCGACGCCAACAAGTACGTGCAGTGCCGAGTGGTGGCCACCGGCAACTCCCTGGACGCGGTCTGGAAGCAACTCCTGCCCGGCCGGTACACGCGCCCGCACTTGCGGCTGTTTAGTGGCCAGGTCAGCACCGGCTGCGGGCCGGCCAGCAGCGACGTCGGCCCCTTCTACTGCCCGGTGGACAAGACCGCCTATTTCGACACCGACTTCTTCCAGGTGCTCGTCACCCAATTCGGTTCCAGCGGTGGACCGTTCGCCGAGGAATACGTAGTGGCCCACGAGTACGGCCATCACGTCCAAAACCTCTTGGGGGTGCTTGGCCGCGCCCAGCAGGGCGCCCAGGGCGCCGGGGGCAACGGGGTGCGCACCGAGTTGCAGGCCGACTGTTACGCAGGGGTGTGGGCGCACTACGCCTCCACCGTCAGACAAGAAAGCACCGGGGTGCCCTACCTGGAACCGCTCAGCGACAAGGACATCCAAGACGCGCTCTCAGCGGCGGCCTCGGTCGGCGATGATCGCATCCAGCAACAGGTAACCGGACGCACCAACCCCGAAACCTGGACCCACGGCTCGGCCACGCAACGGCAGAAATGGTTCACCATCGGCTACCAAACCGGCGATCCCAACAAATGCGATACCTTCACCGCCGCCAGCCTGGGATAGCGCCCCGGTTGACCGGCTGCTTGGCTACCAGGGCCGCGTCGAGCAGGAAACGCCGCTGCCGCCGTTCTGCGATACCACTACCTGCCCATCGATGGCGATCTCACAGTGAAACTCGGGGTTGATCCGCAGGCCGCCGCTGGCAGTGACGATGGCCCACTGGTTCGGGTCTTCTAGCGTGGTCGTATAGACCAGCGGCTCCCCGCCGGCGATAGGGGTACGCACCGAGTTCAGGTATTTCGATGAGTCGGCATTAAAAGCGGCCTGACTCGGCGGATCGGTGTTCATGTATTGAACGTTGGCCGTCAGATCGCTGGTGGTTGTGATGGTGTAAGTCACCTGATGCCCCGCCGGATCGGCGCGTGCGAGCGCGGGTGGGACGGCTGTTCCCGCTATTCCCAGTGCCGCGACCGCCAATGCCGCACGGCCTCTCGGCGAGACCGCGCTGACCAGTTTTCGCACGTTCGTCATGCCGAAAACGCTACCGGATTCGACACTCACCATTCGGTTTTGGGATGCGCAGAGCGCTTCGCCGCGGCGCCAAAAAGTCGGCAAGAAGTCTTAGGATCCAGCTGTGACCACAGCCTTCGTGTTGTCCGGCGGCGCGAGCCTAGGAGCGATCCAAGTGGGCATGTTGCAGGCCCTGGTCGAGGAAGGCGTAGCACCGGACTTGATCGTCGGCACCTCCGTTGGCTCCCTCAACGGCGCGTGGATCGCCGCACGGCCCGACGCGACCGGAATTCGTGCGCTGGCCGACCTGTGGCGGTCGCTGTCCCGCAGACAGGTCTTCCCCACCCGCCCGGTCGTCGGGCTGCTTGGCTTCATGGGACGCCGCCAGCACATGGTCCCCAGCGAGGGCCTGCGACGCATCCTGAGCACCGAGCTCGGTTTCGTCCGGCTCGAGGATGCCCCGATTCCGCTGCACGTGGTGGCCACCGACGTGATCTGGGGCGCCGATGTCTTGCTGTCGTCAGGAAACGCGGTCGATGCGATAGCGGCAAGTGCGGCCATCCCGGGCATATTTCCGCCGGTCAACATCGATGGACGCGATCTCATGGATGGCGGTGTGGTCAACAACACCCCCGTTTCCCATGCCGTCGCCCTCGGCGCCGACCGGGTCTGGGTGCTGCCCACCGGCTATTCCTGCGCCCTGCCGAGCACCCCGCCTTCGGCCGTGACGATGGTCTTGCACGCCATATCGTTGGCGGTGAACCATCGCCTCGCCGTCGACATCGAGCGCTTCGAACGGACGGTGGATTTGCGCGTCATCAGACCGCTGTGCCCGGTCGCCATTTCCGGGGCCGACTTCTCGCAGGCGGCAACGCTCATCGAGCGCTCCCACGCGGCGACCCGCCGGTGGTTGGCGGCGGAACCGATGTCCACCGGCCAAGCCGCGCTACTCGAGGCGCACCGGCACTGAGCCGCCTCGCGGCGTTCTCCCGTCTGAGGTATGAAGCAAGGGTGAGCGACGACGGCCGGAAGCGCCCCAGGCAGCCGCCGTCCGCGGGTATCAGCCGGCGCAGGTTGCTGACGACCAGTGCGGCTTCGGCGGTCATCGGTGCTGGCGTCGGGGCGGGGGGCGCAGCGTTTGTGCGCTCGCCGCACATCGGCCCGGGTGTCTGGTATCAGCCCGATGGCAGCGGCGCACCACCGGTTGGTGGCCTGCATTTACAATTCGGCAAGAACGCTGCCACCGAGGTGGTGGTGTCGTGGCAGACCATGCAGGCCGTCCGCAATCCGCGTGTGATGTTCGGCACCCCGACTTCCGGCTTCGGCAGTGTTGTGGCAGCCGAGACCCGAACCTACCGAGACGCCAAGTCCAACATCGAAGTTCGCGTCAACCACGCCCGACTGACCAAGCTGACCGCGGACACCGACTACGTCTATGCCGCGGTGCATGACGGCACCGACCCACAATTGGGTACCGTGCGAACAGCGCCATCAGGACGAAAACCGCTGCGGTTCACCAGCTTCGGCGACCAAGGCACGCCGACACTGGGCAGATTGGTCGACGGTCGCTACGTCAGCGACAACGTCGGGACGCCCGCGGCCGGCGATATCACTCTCGCGATCGAGCGTATGACACCATTGTTCAACCTGGTCAACGGCGACCTGTGCTACGCCAACATGGCCCGAGACCGCGTCCGAACCTGGTCGGATTGGTTCGAAACCAACAGTCGCTCGGCTCGTTACCGCCCATGGATGCCCGCGCCCGGCAACCACGAGAACGAATTTGGCAATGGGCCAATCGGGTACAGCGCCTTTCAAACCTATTTCGCGGTACCCGATTCCGGGTCCAGCCAACAATTCCATGGCCTGTGGTATTCCTTCACCGCCGGCTCGGTGCGAGTGATCACCCTGAGCAACGACGACGTGTGTTTTCAAGATGGCGGCAACTCCTATGTGCACGACTATTCGGGCGGAGAGCAAAAGCGTTGGTTGCAAACCGAACTCGCCGACGCACGCAACGATTCGACGATCGACTGGTTGGTCGTGTGCATGCATCAGACGGCCATCTCGACGGCCGACCGATTCAACGGTGCCGATTTGGGAATTCGACAGGAGTGGCTGCCACTGTTCGACAAGTACCAGGTCGACCTGGTGTTGTGCGGACATGAACACCACTACGAACGGTCGCATCCGCTGCGCGGGGAACTGGATAGCGACACTCGAACGCCCATACCCGTGGACACCCGCACCGACGTCATCGACGCGACACGGGGAACGGTTCACCTGGTCATCGGCGGAGGTGGCACTTCCCTGCCCAGCAACGCGCTGTTCTTCCCCGAACCCCAGTGCCGCGTCTTGATGGCGGTAGGCGCCTACGATCCCGCATTGGGCTATAAGAAGCCGATATACGTGACCGAGCAGGCACCGTGGTCGGCGTTTCGAGACCGCCGGAACCCCTACGGTTTTGCGGCTTTTGACGTCGACCCTGGTCAACCGGGTGGCGATACGTCGATCAGAGCGACACACTACGCCGTGACCGGGAACTACGGGGCAGTCAGCGTGGTCGATGAGTTCACTTTGACCAAGCCGATCAGAACAGGGTGAGTTCTACGGGTTCCGGCATGACCGCTGCCGGCATTGCCGGCGAGGATGGACGCTGGTCTTTGCCCAGCCGATACTTGGCGATCAAGGGTGCGGTGCGGCGGCGCAGCATGTCGCGGTAGGCGGGTGGCAGATAGGCGCCGCGCCGGTACAGCTCGCGGTATCGGCCGACCAGTTCGGGATGCGCCCGGGCCAGCCACGACATGAACCAGCCACGTGTCGGGCCGCGCAGATGCAGTCCGAATACCGTCACACCGGTGGCACCGGCAGCGGCGATCCGCCCGAGCAGCAGGTCGAGGTGATCACCGGAGTCGGTGAGGTACGGCAGCACCGGCGCAACCATCACATGACAGTCCAGACCAGCCTCGCGGACCGCGTCGATAAGGCTCAACCGGGCCTGCGGTGTCGGCGTACCCGGCTCCACGTCCTTGTGCAAGTCCGGATCGGCGATCGCCAGGGATACCGCCAACGACACCGGTACCTGGTGCGCCGCATCGCAGATCAGCGGTAGATCGCGCCGTAGCAGCGTGCCCTTGGTCAGGATCGACACCGGAGTGCCGGCACCGGCGAGCGCACCGACGATACCCGGCATTAGCGCATAACGACCTTCAGCGCGTTGGTAGGGATCGGTGTTGGTGCCCAGTGCCACGGTCTCGCGCCGCCACGAAGGCCGGTGCAGCTCGCGGCGCAGGACCTCGGCCACGTTGGTCTTGACCACCACGTGGGTATCGAAATCGGCACCGGAATCGAAGCCGAGGTATTCGTGGGTGGGGCGGGCAAAGCAGTACCGACAGCCGTGCGAGCAGCCGCGGTATCCGTTGACGGTGTAGTGAAAAGGCAGCGCACCGGCATTAGGCACTTTGTTCAACGCCGACTTGCACAGCACCTCGTGGAAGGTCATGCCCTCGAAATGCGGTGAGCGGACACTCCGGACCAGGCCGATCCGTTGCAACCCGGGCAGCGCCCCGTCGTCGACCGCTGTCCCGTTAACCGCTACCGTCTGGCCAGCCCACCGCATCCATCTATTCGAACATTAGTTCGATCCAGGGTCAAGGGGGTCCACCTACCCACATGTGTCACTAGAAGTTCGGGCTATGCCGGTGTGCCCGCCTCGTAGCGACAAACGTCCCTCGTCCCGCCGTCGGACTCGAATTGTCGCGCGTAGGCGGGCACAACATGCCATGGCCGCTACCAGTTACTGCAGTGACAGCTGGGAAAGTACCTCGGCAACTACCCCGTCCATCGGCACCGAGACCTGGTTCCCGGTGGCAAGATCCTTCACGCCCACCGTGCCCGCTTCGAGGTCACGGTCCCCCGCGACCAGTGCAAGACGTGCTCCGGATCGGTCGGCTGCGCGCATGGCGCCCTTAAGCCCGCGATCCCCGTAGGCCAGATCGACGCGAACCCCGGAAGCACGCAGCCGCCCCGCAAACACGGCCAGCTGTAGCTTGGCCTGCTCGCTGAGCGGCACGGCGAACACATCGCACCGGCCGGCATCGTCGACGGTTTTGCCCTCGGCCCGCAGCGCCAGCAGGGTCCGATCCACCCCCAGCCCGAATCCAATACCGGACAGGTCCTGCCCGCCGAGTCTGCGCATCAGGCCGTCGTAGCGGCCGCCCCCGCCGATACCGGATTGCGCACCCAACCCGTCGTGCACGAACTCGAAGGTCGTCTTGGTGTAGTAGTCCAGACCGCGCACCATGCGCGGATTGATCACGTAGGGCACACCGAGCGCGTCCAGGTGTGCCAGCACGGTGTCGAAGTGCTGCTTGGCCACGTCGGAAAGGTGGTCGAGCAGCACCGGCGCCTGGGCCGTCATCGCGCGCATCTCGGGTCGTTTGTCATCCAGCACGCGCAGCGGATTGATCTCTGCGCGCCGACGGGTTTCCTCGTCGAGGTCGAGCGCAAACAGGAACTCCTGCAACAGTTCCCGGTACTGCGGCCGGCACGTTTCGTCGCCCAGCGACGTGATTTCCAGGCGGAACCCGTCCAGACCCAGCGATCGGAATCCGGCGTCAGCCACGGCGATCACCTCGGCGTCCAGGGCCGGGTCGTCGACGCCGATCGCCTCCACGCCAACCTGCTGCAACTGCCGATACCGGCCCGCCTGCGGACGCTCATAGCGGAAAAACGGCCCGGAATAGCACAGCTTTACCGGGAGCGCCCCACGGTCCAAGCCATGCTCGATCACCGCGCGCACCACCCCGGCGGTGCCCTCTGGCCGCAACGTCACCGAGCGGTCGCCCCGGTCGGCGAAGGTATACATCTCTTTGGCCACCACATCGGTGGATTCGCCCACACCGCGCGCGAACAGGGCGGTGTCTTCGAAGATCGGCAGCTCGATGTGACCGTACCCGGCCCGGCGAGCCGCGCCGATCAGCCCGTCGCGTACCGCGACAAACTGCGTCGAGTCGGGCGGCACATAGTCGGGCACGCCCTTGGGCGCGGCAAAGCTGGAGAACTCCGTCACCGGCTCAGGCCTTCGAGGAACGGGTTGAACCGGCGTTCGGCGCCGATGGTGGTCGAGTTGCCGTGGCCGGGCAGCACCACGGTCTTGTCGTCGAGCACGAGGAGTTTGTCGACTATCGAGCGATACAAGTCACGGCCGCTGCCACCGAATAGATCCGATCGCCCAATGGCGCGCTCGAACAACGTGTCACCAGAAAACACCACGTCAGCGTCGTTCTCTGCGGCCTGAAGCACCCGGAAACACACCGATCCGCGGGTGTGCCCCGGTGTGTGGTCCACGTTCACCGAGATCCCGCCGAGGTCGATCTTGTCGCCGTCGCGGTCCAGTTCCACGAGCTGTTTGGGCTCGCGGAAAAAGGCCCCCGCGAACAGTTGGGCTACCCGCGGGCCCAGGCCGTAGATGGGATCGGTCAGCATGAACCGGTCCTCGGGATGGATGTAGGTGGGGCAGCCGAAGGTGTCGGAAACCTTCTGGGCAGACCACATGTGGTCGATATGCCCGTGGGTAATCAACACCGCGGCCGGGGTAAGCCGGTTCTTGTCCAAGATGCGACGTAGCGGTCCTATCGCACGTTGGCCCGGGTCCACAATGATGGCATCAGCGCCAGGCCGTTCGGCCAGCACATAACAGTTGCACTGCAGCACCCCCGCGGGAAATCCGGTGATCAACACGGTTCCCAGTTTCCCATTCCCTACCGCGGGCGACGATGTGGGCCAACACCATGGGGCACTTGACAGCGGTTGCGGCACTCACATTAGCCTGAGCTGGCCACTCGGCCCGATCAACCGGACAACCAGGGAGGGACATCGGCCGTGCCGACCAACCAGCAGAGACGTGCGACCGCCAAGCGCAAGCTCGAGCGGCAGTTGGAGCGTCGCGCCAAGCAAGCCAAGCGGCGCCGCATCGCAGCGATCGTCGGTGGCGCGGTAGTCGCGGTCGCGGTGATCGCCGCGGTGGTGATCGCCGTGATCGTCAACAAGGACGACAACAAGCCAACCGCGTCGGCAGCTCCGAGCAGCTCCACCGCGCCCACCGGCGCTCCCCCACCCGGCTCGGTCGCGCCCTTGCCGCCGTTTAAGCCGTCGGCCAATCTGGGCGCCAACTGCCAGTACCCGCCGTCGCCGGACAAGGCCGTCAAGCCGGTCAAGCCGCCGCGGACCGGCAAGGTGCCGACCGACCCCGCTCAGGTCAGCGTGAGCATGGTGACCAGCCAAGGCAAGGTCGGTCTGATGTTGGCCAACAACGAATCACCCTGCACCGTAAACAGTTTCGCAAGCTTGGCCCAGCAGGGATTCTTCAAGGACACCAAGTGTCATCGGCTGACCACGTCCCCGACGCTGTCGGTCCTGCAATGTGGCGATCCCAAGGGCGACGGAACCGGCGGTCCGGGCTACCAGTTCGCCAACGAGTACCCGACCGACCAGTACCCGCCGAATGACCCGGCGCTGCAACAGCCGGTGCTCTATCCGCGTGGCACCCTGGCCATGGCCAACGCCGGACCGGACACCAACAGCAGCCAGTTCTTCATGGTCTATCGCGACTCCCAGCTGCCGCCGCAATACACCGTCTTCGGCACCATCCAGGCCGACGGACTGGCGACGCTGGACAAGATTGCGGCGGCCGGAGTGGCCGGTGGCGGGGAAGACGGCCCACCCGCCGAGGAGGTCGTCATCAAGTCGGTGCTACTAGACTAGGCCGCTTCTAGGCCGCTTTCTAGGCCGCAGAAGTCACCCGGTACACGTCGTAAACGCCTTCCACGTTACGAACAACGTTGAGCAGGTGCCCCAGATGCTTGGGATCGCCCATCTCAAAGGTGAACCGGCTGATCGCCACCCGGTCACCCGACGTCGCCACCGATGCCGACAGAATATTCACCTTCTCGTCAGCCAGCACCCGGGTGATATCCGATAGCAACCGGTGCCGGTCGAGCGCCTCGACCTGGATGGCCACCAAGAACACCGAGGATGCCGACGGCGCCCAGCGCACTTCGATGATGCGTTCGGATTGTTGCTGCAGCGACGCGGCGTTGGTGCAGTCGGTGCGGTGCACACTGACACCGCCACCACGAGTGACGAACCCCATGATCTGGTCACCGGGTACCGGAGTGCAGCACTTCGCCAACTTGGTCAGCACGCCCGGGGCGCCGGGGACCGAAACCCCGACGTCCTCGGAGCTGCGCGGACGACGCGGAATGGTCGTCGGGGTGGACCGCTCCGCGAGCTCCTCCTCGGCCTGGTCGATGCCGCCGAGCTCGGCCAGCAACCGCTGCACGGCATGTTTCGCCGATACGTGTCCCTCGCCGATGGCGGTGTAGAGCGCCGACACATCGGCGTAGTGGAGTTCCCGAGCAACCGCCCCCATGGACTCGCCGTTGACCAATCGCTGCAGCGGGAGCCCACCGCGGCGCACCTCACGCGCGATCGCCTCCTTACCGGTCTCCAGCGCCTCCTCACGCCGCTCCTTGGCGAACCATTGCCGAATCTTCGCCTTGGCGCGCGGCGATACCACGAACTGCTGCCAGTCTCGCGACGGCCCGGCATTGGGCGCTTTGGACGTGAAAACCTCTACTACTTCGCCGTTTTCGAGCTCGCGTTCCAGCGCTACCAGGCGGCCGTTGACCCTGGCACCGATGCAGCGGTGGCCGACCTCGGTATGCACCGCATAGGCGAAGTCCACCGGCGTCGACCCGGTGGGCAAGGTAATGACATCGCCTTTGGGTGTGAACACGAAAATCTCTTGTACAGCAAGGTCGTAACGCAATGACTCGAGGAACTCGCCCGGGTCGGCCGCCTCGCGTTGCCAGTCGAGTAGTTGACGCATCCAGGCCATATCGTCGATTTCCGCCGCGGCATGCGGGTGCGGAACTCCGTTGCGGCCCTTGGCCTCCTTGTAGCGCCAGTGTGCGGCGATGCCGTATTCGGCGGTGCGGTGCATGTCGCGGGTACGGATCTGCACTTCCAGCGGTTTGCCCTCAGGCCCAACGACGGTGGTGTGCAGGGACTGATACACCCCATACCTGGGCTGGGCAATGTAGTCCTTGAACCGCCCGGCCATCGGCTGCCACAGTGAATGCACCACGCCCACCGCCGCATAGCAGTCGCGGATCTCGTCGCACAGTATGCGAATACCGACCAAGTCGTGGATGTCGTCGAAGTCTCGGCCCTTGACGATCATCTTCTGATAGATCGACCAGTAGTGCTTGGGACGGCCCTCCACGGTGGCCTTGATCTTCGATGCGCTGAGTGTGTTGACGATCTCGGCACGGACCTTGGCCAGGTAGGTGTCGCGAGACGGCGCCCGCCCGGCGACCAGCCGAACAATCTCTTCGTATTTCTTGGGATGCAGGATCGCGAACGATAGATCTTCCAGTTCCCACTTAACGCTGGCCATACCCAACCGATGCGCGAGAGGCGCAATGACTTCCAGCGTCTCGCGGGCCTTGCGCGCCTGTTTCTCCGGCGGCAAAAAGCGCATGGTGCGCATGTTGTGCAGCCGGTCGGCCACTTTGATCACCAGCACTCGAGGGTCGCGGGCCATCGCGGTGATCATCTTGCGGATGGTCTCGCCTTCGGCGGCACTACCGAGCACGACGCGGTCCAGCTTGGTCACCCCGTCAACGAGGTGGCCCACCTCCTCGCCGAAGTCCTCGGACAGTGCCTCAAGCGTGTAACCGGTGTCTTCGACGGTGTCGTGCAGGAGGGCGGCCACCAGGGTGGTCGTGTCCATGCCCAGCTCGGCCAGGATGTTGGCGACCGCCAGCGGATGTGTGATGTACGGATCCCCGGAGTACCGCACCTGGCTGGCATGCCGCTGATCGGCGACCTCGTAGGCGCGCTGCAGGATGGACAGGTCCGCCTTGGGGTAGATCTCCCGGTGGACCGCCACCAGGGGCTCCAGCACGGGATTGATGGCGCCGCTGCGGGCCGTCATCCGGCGGGCCAGCCGGGCCCGGACCCGACGCGACGCGCTGCTGCTGGTCTTGAGGGTCTCCGCCGGGGAAGGCTCGCTGGCCTCGACAGCCGGCGAAGGCTCCGCGGGCGGCGCTACGGCTTGCGTTGTGCTTTGGTCATCCGCCACGGTCGTCACCTCCGACCTAGAGGATATCTCGTGGACCTGATCGCCCAGCTTCTCCTCGGGCCACACTCCCCGCGTCGCCACGTGGCCAACATCGGGCACGCCTTCCGCGCCGGGCCCTCAATGACGAGGCCGTCTTAGTTGCATAGTGCAATAGTTTTCATACATAATGATGCCGGTGCCGGGTAACTCGCCCGGCCGCCGCGGAGATTTGGACTAGCACGGGTCTCGGCGGCATCAGCAGGCGAAGGTCGGAGCTGACCCCAGCCCAGTTCGCCACTCAACGGCGCTGTCGAAGCTCTGTCAGTGCTCAATCCGCGGCGATCGCCAACCATTCGTGGCCGCCAAGTGCCACCGTAAATCGATGCGGCCAACGAAGCCCGCGAAGCGTCAGCAATAGCCTGGAATTCGGAGAACAACAATGGATTTCGGAAAGTGTCGTCGGTGGCGTTGACCCGACTGCATCAAGTCCTAACGACGATGCCCGACCGTATCGTCGCGTGCAGTGGCGGTGTGGACAGCATGCTGCTCGCCACCATCGCCCACCGAGCGGCCCCGCGTCGCACAGTCGTAGCCCACGCCGTCACACCGGCCGTTCCCGCCGCGGCCACGGCGCGGGTAATCGCGCACGCCGACACTGAGAACTGGAACCTTCAATTGGTCCGCTCCAGAGAATTCGAGGACGAGCGCTATCTTGCCAATCCGCGAAACCGCTGTTATTTCTGCAAAAGCCACCTCTACGCCGCGATCCGCGAACTGCCGAATCAAGAGGGCGCAACAATGCTCAGTGGCGCCAACGTCGACGATCTCGACGAGTACCGCCCCGGTTTGGTCGCGGCCAGCGAGAACGAAGTCCGGCACCCGTACATCGAAGCGGGCCTCAGCAAGGGCGATATCCGGTCTATTGCCCACGGGCTCGGACTCGATTTCGCGCAACTGCCCGCATCGCCATGCCTGGCCAGCCGCCTGTATACCGACACCACCGTCACGCCCTCGCGGCTTCGCTCGATCGAAGTAGGCGAAGATCTGTTACGCATGTTGACTGGACTCGACGTCGTCCGGTGCCGGATGCGTGCGGACGTCGTGCTGATCGAGGTGCCGGCCGAAGACCACGCACGTGTCACCGACGAGGTCATCGATCGAGTGGCCGCGGCCATGCGGCGGGTGGAGCCGTCGCTGCGCGGAGCATTCCTGGACGACAAGCCATATCGTCCTGGTCGCGCCCTGAAGGTGCTGCAGTGACCGTTCGCTACGACTACGCCCGGCTTGCGCGCGTCGGGATGCCCGAGGCGACGTTCTGCCTCGGAAAAACAACGAGCCAGCTACGCACCATCGTGGCCGAGTTGGCGGAACGGCCCGACAACCCGGTCTTGTTCACTCGCATGACTGAGTCTCAATACCAGGCTGTCCGAGAACTCGCCGGGCAATCGCTGGCATACGACGTGGAGTCGGCCACCGCAGTCATGCATGGTTGCTTGCCCGCACGCGAGGGCAAGGTAGCTGTTGTCACCGCTGGCACATCGGATATCCCCGTCGCGGCTGAAGCCTGTCGGACCCTCGAGTTCCTTGGCTTTGCGGCCACGCGCATCGTCGACGTCGGGGTCGCCGGTCTCTGGCGTTTGCTGGAAAGAATCGATGAGATCGCCGTCTACGACGTGGTGATCGTGGTCGCCGGGATGGACGCCGCACTCGCCTCGGTTGTCGGCGGGCTCACCGGCCAACCACTGATCGCAGTGCCGACCTCGACCGGGTACGGAGCAGCCGCCAATGGGGAGACCGCGCTGCGCGCGATGCTGAGCAGTTGTGCGCAGGGGATCCCCGTGATGAATATCGACAACGGGTTCGGGGCCGCCTGTGCAGCGAACCGAATCCTATTGACACTAAACCGTAAATGATCGGCTGGATCGACGCCCGGGCCGGGGTTAGCGGCGATATGTTGCTGGGCGCACTCGTCGACGCGGGGGCGTCGCTGGACTCGTTGCAGACGGCGGTCGGCCAACTTGGCCTTGGCATCACCCTCACGTCGACGACATGCGAGCGCGCCGGCATCGGCGCTACCAAGGTCGAAGTTGTTGCGGACGAAGACCTTCCCAGCTGGCACCTTCCCGAAATTCAGCGGCTGCTCGGCCGAGTTGACCGGCCAACTCGCGCGACCGCCTGCGACATCTTTCGGCGATTAGCCGAGGCCGAAGCGCGTGTACACCGAATTCCCTTGGAACGAGTCCCGTTCCACAAGATCGGCGCCACACTCGCTGGTGTGGTTGGCATCGCGGCCGGATTCCATCGTTTGGGCCTCGAGGCGCTGCACTGTTCGCCGGTCGGCCTCGGCAGCGGGATAGCCCCCCGGGTGCCTGATTCCCTGTCCACGCCGGCTCCCGCGGCGTTGGAGCTACTCAAGGGCCTCCCGGTGGCCGCCGGTCCCGGCATCACGGAATCCGCTACGCCGATGGGCGCTGCGGTGCTCGCGACGCTGGTGACCGCATGGGGTGAGATGCCCCCACTCATCATGTTTGGAGCGGGATACGGTGCGGGCCAAGACAACCCGATTGATATTGCCAACGTGCTGCGCATTGTCGTCGGTGAGCCCATAGACCAGCCGGCACGCACCGTGCTGCTCGAAACCAACGTCGATGACCTCGACCCGCGGATCTGGCCCTACGTCATCGAGCGGCTGCTCGCGGCCGGGGCCTATGACGCATGGCTGACTCCGATCATCATGAAGAAGGGTCGGCCGGCCCACACACTTTCGGTACTGGCGCCCAGACAACGTGCGGCGCAACTGCGCGCCATCGTATTCCGCGAGACCAGCACGATCGGGCTACGGGAATCGACGGTGGACAAGCATCACCGCCTGGCCAGGTCCGAAGGCCTTGTTCATATCGGTGGGCAACCAATCCGGATCAAGACGGCCCGGCTCGATGGTGAATCGGTCAACGTCAACCCGGAGTGGCGAGATGTTGTGGCTGCCGCTCAAGCGCTCGGCCAGCCGGCGAAGCAGGTGTTGGCGGCTGCCAGGCGCGCCGCATCCGAGACCGCCATGACGATCGTGGGCGCGCCGCCGGCTCCGTGATCGCCGCTCAACCCCAAACTTGGCTGACCGCGCCAATGCCCACGATGCACTTCATGTGCATACCGCCATTGCGTCCCGAGGGGTTTGGCACGAAGCCAGGAATGCCGTGACCGCGAACACGAGCACGACCGCCAAAAAGATCCACGGGAGTATGTGGCCGATGGTGAATAGCGACGAAAACAGCCCGGGTCCGACGGCGATGGCTGTGCCCCAAGACAACGAATAGACCGCCGAATGGCGACCTGCTCTGCTGTGCGGTACGAAACTCAACATCGTTTTCAGTGCGGTAGCTCCCCAGGTTGCTGCGGCCAGGCTGAATAGTGTCAAGGCCGCGCACAATAACGCTGTCCTGCTCACGTCATTGATCGTCACCATCGCGGCGAGCGCCGCGAATGCGACTCCGAGGAGCCCACTGGCTAGCGCCAACAGACGTGGGCCGGATTTGCTGCGGCCCCATTTGGTCGCCAACGGCGCGAAGGCCGCAATCAAGATGCACTCCACCAGGTAGACCAGCGGCGGAGCCCAGGCCGGGAAGCCCAGCGCGATGAGATACACCGGCAGAATGGAATCGAACCCGACGCTTGCCAGTGCCAGCACGAAAACCGCGATAACAAACACCAAGAATCCTCGTTGGGCCAGCACGTCGCGATAGTTGCCCGCGCCGTGGTTGTCGCGGCGCTCGGTGTAGCGGTCGAAACGGCGCAGCCGCCAGAACAGCAGGCCGCAAACCCCGAAGCTGACGGCGTTGGCCACCACGATGAAGTTCCAGAAAAGCCCACTGCCTTGCTCGGCCCAAACGCCGAGCGAAGCGATCAACCCACCGATCCCAAGGCCGATACTGCGCAACGCGCTGATCGTGGAAAACATACCGACGCGAGCATCCTCGGACGGCGCCAAGGCACTGACCATCCCCGGGTGCGCTACCCAGAAGAGCCGGCCGGCGAAGCTCACGGCCACGGCGATAATCGCGAGCGAAATAAGAGTGTTGGCGGCCAAGTAGCACGGGAAGGCAACCACCCGGATCAGCGAACTGATCGTCGCCGCGCGAAACGGCCCAATGCGGTCGACAATCGCCCCGGTCAACAAGCCGCCGATCAGTAGCGAAGCAAGACTGCCAAGGGTGAGGGCAGCGCCGGCATCGGTGAGCTTTATCCCGCGTCCATGCGTGAAGAACAGCAGCGCGAACGGAATCCACAACCCGCTGCCCATGGTGTCGATGACCATGGCTGTCAGGTAGCCGAGTTGGTTGGACTGGCGGGCTACCATGCCGAGCAAACCATCCGGTTCCCACCTGTGAAAGGTTCTTCGGCGTCGATGCAGTCGGTGACCGCGCGCCCATGCGGACTCACGGTTAGAGCCACAGACCGCCAATGGGTAGCAGCTCGCGGGTGTATCCGCGGCCGCCGCGGTGGCCAGCATGGATTCCGCGCCAAGGCCGGAATACCGCTTCTCGGGTTCGGTTTTCGAGGGCGCGAAAATCCATTTCGTTATCCTCCATTTTGGGTTGTTGCGAAACACACGGGCATATGCCGGTGGCCGCAAGAGCGCTGGCGTTTAGGGCCACAAACAGGTGGCGAATCGTCGCAGCGTAGGCGCAAACTTGGCACCGACGCCAGTTAGCGCCGACCCCTCGGAAGAGGCAACCACGCCGGCCGAAACGGACGTGGCCGCATTGACATGCGCTGTGGCAGATCATTGGTCAGCACAAGCAAGCTACTCGACACCGCTAGTAGTATGCACAAGCACTATTGCCTTACGCAACTATTCCTTATATTTATATTTGACATATGCAACGGAATGGGTGGGGTGCGCAATCACTGGGATCCATAGACGATGCGGCCAGTTTCGGGCCCGAAGCGCCGGTCTCGCCTACCGCGGACACCCACCCCGGCTGGACCTGACTGCCGCACTCCTCCTCGGGCCTCACCGGCCCGCATCGTCGCGCGGCTGGACCTGACTGCCGCACTCCTCCTCGGGCCTCACCGGCCCGCATCGTCGCGCGGCTAAACGCAGCTCAGACTGTGCACTGGCAACGGCGCGATCGCATCTCGACCACGCAGTGCCGCCAATTCGACGACCACTGCGGCCGCGGTCACCTGGGCGCCGGTGCGCTCCAGCAGTCGCATGGCCGCTCCGAGAGTTCCACCGGTGGCCAACACGTCGTCGATAATCACGACGCGGCGGCCCCGCAACTCGAGGCTGTCCGCAGGGATCTCCATGCTGGCAGCGCCGTATTCCCTGTCGTATTCCTCGGTCAGCACCGGCGGCGGAAGCTTGCCGCTCTTGCGGATGGACAGCACGCCGGTGCCCAGTCGCGCGGCAAGGGCCGCGGCCACCACTGATCCGCGCGACTCGATACCGGCCACCAGATCGGCGCCTGCGGCGACATCGGCCAACGCGTCGATCACCGCGCCCATGGCCTCGCGGTCAGCAAACAGCGGGGTCAGATCTTTGAACTGAATCCCTGGCTTCGGAAAATCCGCCACGTCCCGAGTCAACGATGCGATCACATCGGCTACCGGAGCGCTCCCCCTCAGTGTCGTCACTGCATCAACGCCCATCGGTCCATGTTCCATCCAGCACCCCACCGGGTCGGATTTCTGCTAACGGCATACATTTTTTTCGACATCATCAACGTCCGCTGCTGCCGGTACAACGGCAACGTTGGCATCTCGTCCCAGAGTACCGGCGCCCCCTCGGCAAGCAACCTGACACGCTCGGCCGGATCGGCGGACACCGCGAGAGCCCCGATGATGCCGTCGATTTGGGGATTGGCGTAGCCCGACAAGTTATTGCCATTACCGCTATGCAGGTCATATGCATCCATCGATGACGATCCGGTGGACCCGCTGCCGGTTGCCCCGCCCGTGCTGGCAACTAGGACATCGATCTTTCCGTCCCGCAGCGCCTGGGCACCTGCTGTGTCCAGAGTCACATCAGAAACCGTGATTCCGGCCGGCGCGCACGACTTGGCGATCGCGCCGACGATGGCCGCCAACCTCGCGTTGGGTCCCTCGTACCCAATCCGCACCGGCAGCGTCGCACCGCCGAGCGCATTACGAGCGGCAGCGGAATCACCCTTATTGAACGGACTCGCCGCCGCGGCGCCATCCGCTTCGGCAACGGCATCCTCGGCGGCCGGGCTGAGCCGGGAATTGGCGATCGGAACCCCGGCGTCGCGAGCGATCGCGTCCCGGGGCGTACACAGCGCTACCGCCCGGCGATTGCGGACATCTGCCAGCGGTCCTTGCGGCGCAAAGATCAGCTGCTCGATCCCCGCCGACGGGTAGTCGGTGCGCTGGTAGTTGTCCGGTGTGGCCAGGGCGCCCGACGACCCGGCAGCGACGTCCACCACGTCAACGTTACGGTTGTTGACCCGGTCCTGGATGTCGGCTCGCTGCGGCCATACGATGACCCGCTTGGTGATCGCCTTGGCACCCCACCATCGGTCATTGGCGACCAGCACCACGCCGCCGCCGTCGAGGACGGACTCGATTTTGTACGGCCCCGAAGACGGAAAGCGCTTGAGATCGACGCCCCGCTTCAGATCCCAGATCGTATTCCAAAGGCGGGCAATTTGTTCCACCATCGGCGCCTTGTCGTCCAGCAGGGCCCTGGTGATATCGATATCGAGTTCGTCGGCGATGACATGCGACGGCATCATCGCCGTCGCGGTGAACAGTTGGGCGTAGTCAACGACACCGCGGTCCGGAATGAATGACACCCGCGCCTTCTTTTGTCCGGGCACGCACTCGATGTTGGCAATGTCGATATACCCGGCCTGCGTTGCGGCGTCGAATCCGGGAAAGCGCCCGGATTGGGCCGCCCAGGCCAGAACCAAATCGTCGCAGGTGACTGGCTTACCGTCGGAGTAGACGGCCTTGTCGGAGATCTGGTAGTCGAGCACCAGGGGCGCACCGCTGACCTCGGCGATACTCCCGAAGTCGTGGTCGGGCACGACCTGACCGTCGGGGCCGTGATATCCGAAACCGGTGAGCACACGGGCAAATGCCTGCGCCCCGGCCGATGCGGCGCCGACGACGGTATTGGTGTTGTAAGTAACCAGCCCACCGTCCACCACGTAGTCGATCTGACCGGCAGCACTCCCCGAACACGCACTCAGGGTTGATGCCGCCGACAGAGTCACGACAACACCGAGCACCGCCCCGACAACCTTGCACCGCAAGACTTTACGCAATCTGGACCACTGGCCGGCGTTGTCTTCAACACGGCGACAACAGTTGGCCATTGTGACTACCGCCGACCGGCGTTTCGCTTGCCGGTCGGACGCTTGGTACCGGTGGGGCGGGCCGGCCGCGCACCCGGCGCCGGCTTGCTCGACGCTGCCCGCTTGGTGGCCGCCGCGCCCGGCGAGGAGGCAGCCTGAGCGTTACCCCCATCCACCGCGGATTCCGTTAACTCCTGGATAGTTTCGCTGTCCTTGTCGTTACTCTCGGTGACCGAACGCGAGGCGGGAGATCGTCGTTTGACGACTTTACGAGTATGAGCACGCACCAGTTCGGTGCGTTCCCTCAACGTCACCAGCAGTGGGGTGGCGAAAAAGATCGACGAATACGTGCCGACCATGATGCCGATCAGCTGCACCAACGCCAAGTCCTTCAGCGTGCCGACACCCAGCAGCCACACCGCCACCACCATGAGTGACAGCACCGGCAGTACCGAGATCAAACTAGTGTTGATCGAGCGCATGAACGTCTGATTGACCGCCAAATTGGCCTGCTCGGCGAAGGTGCGCCGAGTCGTGTGTTGAAAGCCATGGGTGTTCTCTTCAACCTTGTCGAACACGATGACGGTGTCATAAAGCGAGAACCCGAGGATGGTCAGGAGCCCGATGACAGTGGCGGGGGTGACTTCGAAACCCACCAATGCATACACGCCTGCGGTGACGGCCAAATCGAAAATCATGGCCGCGATCGCAGAAATGGTCATGTACCGCTCGTAGCGCACAGTGATGTAGATGGCGACCAGCACCAAAAACACCACCAGCGCGATCACCGCCTTCTTGGTGATCTGCCCGCCCCAGGTCTCGGACACCGCCGCGTCACTGATGGCCTTCTTACTGGGCTTGCCGTCCGCGCCTTTCGGGTGGAACGCGTCGAACAGGGCATCGCGCAGCTTCTCCGTCTCGGCGTTGGACAACGTCTCGGACCGGATCTGCACCGTGGCCGATGCGCCATTGCCCACGGTGACAACCGATTCGGGATCGCTGCCCAAGGTTTGATGGAATACATCTTCGACTTGGGCTACGTTGACGTCGCCGCGCGGGAACGACACCGTGGTGCCGCCCTTGAAATCGATCCCGAAGGTGAACCCGCGCACAACGATGCTCAAGATCGCGATCGCGATGATCGCGCCGCTGATGCCGTACCAGAGCTTGCGGCGCCCCACCACCTCGAACGCGCCGGTACCGGTGTAGAGCCGGGAGAGGAAGTTGTGGTGCGGTAGCGTGCGTGCCCCGTCGTCGGCCGACTCCACATTCTCGGTGGCGTCGGCAACTTCGACAGCCGCGGTGTCCTGCTTGTTCTTCGAGTCTTCGCTTCCGGCCTTGGTTTTGGACGCCATCACGTTATCCCCGTCCCGTCTTTGCGATCCCCGAACGAGCCCGCGAGTCGGAAGCTCGCCGTTCACGCGCGACCTGTTGCACCGCGCCCAGGCCGTTATAGGCCGGCTTTGCCATCCGCGCAGACTTGGAAGCCAGGTATACCAGCGGCCAAGTCACCAGGAAGACCACGACGATATCCAGGATCGTGGTGAGGCCCAAGGTGAATGCGAATCCCTTCACCTGGCCGATCGCCAGGAAGTACAGCACGGCGGCGGCCAAGAACGTGACCGCGTTGCCCGAAACGATCGTCTTGCGCGCACGAGCCCAACCTCGCGGCACCGCCGATCGGAACGAACGGCCCTCGCGTATCTCGTCTTTGATGCGTTCGAAGAACACCACGAACGAGTCGGCAGTGGTGCCGATACCGATGATCAGACCGGCAATACCCGCCAAGTCCAGGGTGTAGTTGATATAGCGACCCAACAGCACAAGAATCGCGAAAACCATCGCGCCGGAAGCAACCAGCGACAACGCCGTCAGCAACCCGAGCACTCGGTAGTAGAGCAATGAATACAGCAGCACCAGCGCCAGACCGACGGCGCCCGCGATCAGACCCGCCCGCAGCGACGTCAAACCCAATGTCGCCGATACCGTCTGAGCCTCTGACGACTCAAAGGACAGTGGCAGCGAACCGTACTTCAGGACGTTGGCTAGCTGGCGCGCGGTCGACGCGGTGAACGGCGGGTCTCCCCCACTGATCTGAGTCCGACCGCCCGGGATGGCTTCCAGAATCTGTGGTGCGCTGACGACCTGCGAGTCCAGGGTAAAAGCTGTCTGGGTCCCGGTGTGGGCAGCGGTGTAATCGGCCCAGGTATTCGCCGCCTGGCTCTTGAACTGCAGATCCACCACATAGCCGATGCTGCGCTGGTCCATACCGGAGGTCGCGTTTTGGATCTGGTCACCGCTGATGATCGACGGCGCCAGCAGGTAGGCGGTCTTGTGGTCGGTGGAGCAGGTCACCAGGGGCAGGGTCGGGTCATCGTTGCCGGCCAGAATGTCGTCCTTGCCGCAGCGGGTGGCCTCGTATTGCAGCGCGACCATCTGGATGTACTGGTTGGTGCTTTGCCGCCACTTCTTTTCTTGTGCGATGCGCTCGGCGAGATCCTTACGCGGATCGGGCGGCGCCGGTTCCTCGCCGGGCGGTACCTCCGCCGGCGGTGCCGTCGCGGGCGGCGTCGAGCTGCCGGTCGGGGCCGGACTGGGAGCCGGCGATGGCGGTGGGTCCTGCGGATAGGGCCGCGGTTGCGCCCCGGGCTTTCCCGGGGCCCCCGGTGGCGGAGCGGCCGGCGTGCTCACAGACGGAGCGGCCGGCTCTCCCGGTTGACCGCCCTGCGGTTCGGCGCCGGGTGCGCCGCTGGCGGGTGGGGTTCCCCCAGGCTGCTGGGGGCCCGGCTGGGGTTCCTGCTCGGCCGGCTGGGCCGGCATCGAATTGAGCACCGGCCGGATGTAGAGCCGGGCGGTCTGCCCGAGATTGCGGGCTTCGCTGCCGTCGGTTCCAGGCACCGTGATGACAAGGTTGTCGCCGTCAACCACGACCTCGGAGCCCGAGACGCCCAGCCCATTGACTCGGGCGCTGATGATCTGCTGAGCCTGCGCCAACGCCTCCCGACTAGGCGCCGAGCCGTCTGGAGTGCGCGCGGTCAACGTGACCCGGGTGCCACCCTGCAGGTCAATACCCAACTTGGGGGCGGCCTTCTTGTCCCCGGTGAGAAACACCAGCAAGTAGACGCCGATGAGCATGACCAGGAACACCGACAGGTAGCGGGCAGGATGGACCGGCGCCGAAGACGATGCCACGTTCCTTCTATCTCCTTGAAAGTGCGTTCTTACCCCGACAGAGCCTACGTGTCGCAGTGGGACGCGCACGTCGCGCACGCGGCCGGGCGGTCCCCGATGAGGAATTCAGTCAGGAATCCTTGGTCGCGCGGCTTTCGTCGTCGGCCGGTGCGGGCTCATCGTCGGCGTGCAAGTCGGCCAGGTCGTCGTCCAAATCCGCCAAATCCTCATCATTGTCCGGCAGGATCCGGTCGCGGATCGCCAGCTTCATCCAGGTGGTCACCACCCCGGGGGCAATCTCGAGCTCAACGGTGTCTTCTGCGATATCAACGATGGTGGCTTCCAGGCCGGAAGTGGTATGCACCCGCTCACCCGGCTGCAACGACTCGTGCAGATCGATGGTGGCCTGCATCGCGCGGCGCTGGCGTCGCGAAGCGAAGTACATGAACCCGCCCATGATGAGCAAGAACGGCAAGAATAAGACGAAACTCTCCATCAACACGCCTGTCTTTCGTATCGGTGTCCCTCGATTTCGAGGGCGGCGCCGAGGTTGGACCCTGAGCTCGCGCGCCTCGTAACGGTCTAGTCTGCCATTCCCGCAGGTCGTGCACCGACGGGCACCGGCCAATCCGGTGGCCGACGCCACACCGCGCCCAACAGCTAGGCTTTACCCGCGACGCGACCGACGCGCCGCAAGTGAAGGAGGACGCGTGGCCAGCCTCGAGCAGAGCCGTCATCTGGTCACAGAAATCCCCGGGCCCGCGTCGCTGGAGCTGAACAAGCGACGGGTCGCGGCGGTGTCCAGCGGCGTGGGGGTCACCATGCCGGTGTTCGTGGTTCGGGCCGGCGGCGGAATCGTCGAGGACGCCGACGGCAACCGGTTGATCGATCTTGGGTCCGGAATCGCGGTAACCACCATCGGCAACTCGTCGCCGCGCGTCGTGGAAGCGGTGCGAGCACAGGTAGAACAGTTCACCCACACCTGCTTCATGGTGACCCCGTACGAGCAGTACGTCGCCGTCGCCGAACAGCTCAACCGGATCACCCCGGGCTCGGGTGAGAAGCGCACCGTGCTGTTCAACTCCGGCGCGGAGGCGGTAGAGAACTCGATCAAGGTCGCGCGGGCACACACCCGCAAGCAAGCCGTGGTCGCGTTCGACCACGCCTATCACGGCCGCACTAACCTGACGATGGCCCTGACCGCCAAGTCAATGCCGTATAAGAGCGGATTTGGTCCGTTCGCGCCGGAGATTTACCGCGCGCCGCTGTCCTACCCCTATCGCGACGGCTTGCTCGACAAGGAAATGGCCACCGATGGTGAACTGGCCGCCGAAAGAGCCATCAACGTCATCGACAAACAGGTCGGCGCCGGCAACCTGGCCGCCGTCATCATCGAGCCGATTCAGGGCGAAGGCGGTTTCATCGTTCCGGCCGAAGGCTTTCTGCCCGCGCTGACGCGGTGGTGCCGCGACAACCACGTGGTATTCATCGCCGACGAGGTGCAAACCGGGTTTGCCCGCACCGGCGCGATGTTTGCCTGCGATCACGAGAACGTCGAGCCCGACCTGATTGTCACCGCCAAAGGCATCGCCGACGGATTGCCGCTGTCCGCCGTGACCGGGCGGGCCGAAATCATGGACGCCCCGCACACCAGCGGCCTGGGCGGCACCTACGGCGGCAACCCGGTCGCTTGTGCGGCGGCGCTGGCCACCATCGAGACCATCGAGCGCGAGAGCATGATCGAGCGGGCTCAGCAGATCGAGCGACTGATCATGGACCGGTTATTGCGGCTGCAGGCCGCCGATGATCGCGTAGGCGACGTGCGTGGCCGCGGCGCCATGATCGCGATGGAGCTGGTGAAATCGGGCACCACCGAACCCGACGGTGCGCTCACCTTGAAACTGGCCGCCGCCGCCCACGCCGCTGGAGTCGTGATCTTGACCTGCGGCATGTTCGGCAACGTAATTCGGCTGCTGCCACCCTTGACCATCAGTGACGAGCTGCTCGCGGAGGGCCTTGACATCGTCTCCGGGATCCTGGCCAACCTCTGAGTCAGACCCGGATCCGACGGCCCTTCAGGCCGGCCGCATCCGCTCACCCTCTAATAACGCCCTCACGCCCGCAGGCCGATCCCATCGGTCCCCGATCGCGACGGGCATCGGCCGGTCGGGTAATGCATCTCACACTTGGGCAGCGACATCTCACATTGTCTTAGATCGTTACTTTAACTAACGTTATGAGCAGCGTCGACGCTCTCCCCATCTCTCACCCACAGCGAGAGGACCTTTGATGTCCACTAATTCCCAAGAAGCCCGGCTGACCCGCCGCATCGAAGACCTTTACCGCAACGACGCGCAGTTCGCCGCCGCCAAACCCAGCGATGCAATCAGTCGGACGCTCGAGGAACCCGGTATCGGACTACCGCGGCTCATCCAGACCGTCATGGAGGGGTACGCGGACCGTCCGGCGCTGGGCCAGCGCGCGAACCAGCTCGTGGCCGACCCCACCACCGGGCGTACATCGCTGCGGCTACTTCCGCACTTCGAGACACTGACCTACGGCGAGCTCTGGGACCGCGTCGGCGCGTTGGCAACCGCATTGGCCGAGACACAGTCCGTCCGGCCTGGTGATCGTGTCTGCGTGCTGGGCTTCAACAGCGTCGACTACACGGTCATCGACATCGCACTAAACGTGATGACCGCGGTGGCCGTACCTTTGCAGACCAGCGCGGCGACCACAGCGCTGCAGCCCATCATTGCCGAAACCGAGCCGACCCTGATCGCCGCCAGTGTCGACAGCCTTGACCAGGCCGTGGAGCTGGTGCTGACCGGCCACACCCCTGCCCGGCTGGTCGTGTTCAACTACCATCGCGACGTCGACGAGCAGCGAGAAGCCGTCGACGCCGCTCGGGCGCGCCTGGCCGACAGCGAGGTGGTGGTGGAGACGCTCGACGCGCTGCTCGAGCGCGGACGGGCGGGAACGGCTCGACCGTATGCGCTACCCACCGCGACCTCCGCCGACGATCCGCAAGACCCGCTGGCGCTGCTGATCTACACCTCGGGCAGCACCGGCACGCCCAAAGGCGCGATGTACCCGGCCAGCCGGGTGATGAACTTCTGGCGCCGGTCGGGCGCCTGGTTCGAGCTGGAGACATACCCCTCGATCACGCTCAACTTCATGCCGATGAGCCACGTCATGGGGCGTCAGGGGCTCTACGGAAGCCTCTCAACCGGCGGCACCGCCTACTTCGTGGCCAACAGCGACCTCTCGACATTGTTCCAAGATCTCGCGTTGGTGCGGCCGACCGACCTGACCTTCGTGCCGCGTATCTGGGACATGCTGTTCGAAGAGTTCCAGCGCGAGGTTGCCCGGCGGACTTCGGCGGACACCGACGTCGCCGCCGTCGAGGAGCGGGTGAAGGCCGAACTACGGCAAAACTTGCTCGGCGGCCGATACGTCACGGCGGTCACCGGCTCCGCGCCGATCTCACCGGAGATGAAGGCCTGGGTCGACTCCCTACTGGACCTGCATTTGGTCGAGGGATACGGCTCCACCGAGGCGGGCATGGTCCTGAACGAGGACCGCATACGGCGCCCATCGGTGATCGATTACAAGCTCGTCGACGTGCCCGAACTGGGCTACTTTGTGACCGACCAGCCCCATCCTCGCGGCGAACTGCTGGTCAAGACGCAGAGCTTGTTCCCCGGCTACTACCACAGGCCGGAGACCACCGCCGAGGTGTTCGACCCCGAGGGTTTCTACCGCACCGGCGACATCATGGCCCAAGTCGGCCCCGAGGAATTCGTCTACCTCGACCGGCGCAACAACGTGTTGAAGCTGTCTCAGGGCGAGTTCGTTACGGTCTCCAAGCTCGAGGCGGTGTTCGGCGACAGCCCCCTGGTGCGGCAAATCTTCATCCACGGCAATAGCGCCCGGGCCTACTTGCTGGCGGTGATCGTCCCCACCGAGGAGGCATTGGCGCGCTTCGACATCGACGAGCTGCGGCCACGTCTCGCCGATTCCCTTCAAGAGGTGGCCCGGGCCGCCGCGCTGCAGTCGTATGAGATTCCGCGCGACTTCATCGTCGAAACGACGCCATGGACGCTGGAGAACGGACTGCTCACCGGGATCCGCAAGCTAGCGCGGCCGCAGTTGAAGAAGGTCTATGCCGAGCGTCTAGAGCAGCTCTACGCCGACCTGGCGGACAACCAAGCCAACGAACTACGCGCCCTGCGCGCCGGCGGTGCCGATGCGCCGGTGCTCGAGACGCTGGGCCGGGCCGCCGCCGCGCTACTGGGCACTGCCGCTACCGACCTGCGGCCCAGTGCTCACTTCAGTGATCTGGGTGGTGATTCGCTTTCGGCGCTGTCCTTCGCCAACCTGCTCAAGGAGATCTTCGACATCGACGTGCCGGTGGGCGTCATCGTCAGCCCGGCCAATGACTTACGAGCGCTCGCCGATTACATCGAAACGGCCCGCACGCCCGGCGCCGAACGCCCCAGCTACGCCTCGGTGCATGGGGCCTCACCAGATCGGGTACACGCCCGCGACCTCACGCTGGACAAGTTCATCGATGCCGCCACGCTGGCCGAGGCGCCCAACCTTCCGGTGGCCAACACCCAGGTCCGCACCGTGCTGCTCACCGGCGCCACCGGCTTCCTGGGTCGCTACCTAGCCCTGGAGTGGCTGCAGCGGATGGACCTGGTCGACGGACAATTGATCTGCCTGGTGCGGGCCAAGTCCGACGAAGAGGCGAGGGCACGGCTGGACCGGACGTTCGATAGCGGTGACCCCGAGCTGCAGCGCCACTACCGAGAACTGGCCACCGATCATCTCGAGGTGCTCGCCGGCGACAAGGGTGAAGCCGACCTCGGCCTGGACCGGCCAACCTGGCAACGCCTGGCCAACACGGTCGATCTGATCGTCGACCCGGCAGCGCTGGTCAACCACGTACTGCCATATAGCCAGCTGTTCGGGCCGAACGCGCTGGGAACCGCCGAGCTGTTGCGGCTGGCGCTGACCACGAAAATCAAGCCCTACACCTACACCTCCACGATCGGGGTTGCCGACCAGATCCCGCCATCGGCGTTCACCGAGGACGCCGATATCCGGGTCATCAGCGCAACCCGCGCCGTCGACGACAGCTACGCCAATGGCTACTCGAACAGCAAGTGGGCCGGCGAGGTGCTGTTGCGCGAAGCCCATGATCGGTGCGGTCTGCCCGTTGCCGTGTTCCGCTGCGACATGATCCTGGCCGACACCACATGGGCGGGCCAGCTCAATGTGCCGGACATGTTCACCCGGATGATCCTGAGCCTGGTGGCCACCGGTATCGCGCCTGGTTCGTTCTACCAGCTTGCCGCCGACGGCTCCCGGCAACGCGCCCACTATGACGGTTTGCCGGTCGAGTTCATCGCCGATGCGATCTCGACTTTGGGTGCGCAAAGCCAGGACGGGTTCCACACCTATCACGTGATGAATCCGTACGACGACGGCATCGGACTCGACGAATTCGTCGACTGGCTGAACGAAGCCGGTTACCCAATACATCGCATCGCCGACTACGGCGATTGGCTGCAGCGCTTCGAAACCGCGTTGCGTGCCCTGCCGGACCGGCAACGGCACAGTTCACTGCTGCCGCTGTTGCACAACTATCGGACGCCCGAAAAACCCGTCCGTGGATCGATCGCGCCCACCGATAATTTCCGCGCGGCGGTACAGGAAGCGAAAATCGGCCCCGACAAAGATATTCCGCACGTCTGCCCGCCGATCATCGTCAAGTACGTCAACGACCTGAGACTGCTCGGCCTGCTCTGAGATCAATCCGCCCAGAATGAACTGCGAACGTGCAAAGCATCATTCGGGGCTCAGCGACGGACCTCCGCGGCGACATGCTAGATGAATTTTTGCTAATTCTTTGAGTTTTCTATGGGACGTATGTGGTGGGCGTGCGACATTCATAGGAGATTAAACGCCGTCTACGGGAGAACTCACCATGTCGTCTTTTGTGTTCGCAGCACCTGAGGTCTTGACCGCCGCGGCCGACGATTTGGGTGGGATTGGGCAAGCCGTGCGGGCGGCCACAGGGGCAGCCGCACCCTCGACCACGGCGATAGCCCCCCTGGCCGGCGATGAGATATCGGTGGCGGTCACCAGGATGTTTGGCGCCTATGCGCAGGAATTTCAGACGCTCAGCGCGCGCATGGCGCGCTTCCATACCGACTTTGTACAGGCATTACTTGCGGGCGTGAGGGCGTATTCGGCGACTGAGGCGGCCAACGCCTCGCCACTGCAAACGCTGGAGCAGGAATTGCTGGCAAGCATCAACGCCCCCAGCCAGATGCTGACCGGTCGCCCACTGATCGGCAACGGCGCCAATGGGCTCGACGGTACCGGGGCGGCCGGTGGGGCCGGCGGATGGATTGTAGGCAACGGCGGCAACGGTGGGTCGGGCGCGCCCGGGCAGGCCGGTGGTGCTGGCGGGTCAGCGGGCCTGTGGGGTGCCGGCGGGGCCGGCGGCGCCGGCGGAAACGCGACCACCCCTGGTGGTGCGGGCGGAACCGGCGGCGCCGGCGGGGCCAACGGGCTGATCGGCGGTGGCAACGGCGGGACCGGTGGCTCCGGTGGGGCCGGTGCGGCCGGTGCGGCCGGTGCGCCCGGCACCACCGCGCAGGCAGGCGGGGCCGGCGGCGACGGTGGGGCCGGCGGAGCCAATAGGCAGCTGGTGTCGTTGTTCGGGGCCGGCGGTGCCGGCGGTGCTGGTGGGGCCGGTGCGGACGGGGCTTCGGGGACCGCGGGGCCGGCCGGGATGACCGGACAAATCGGCGGTTTCGGTGGGGCCGGTGGGGCCGGCGGCGCCGGCGGTGCCGACCAGGCGTTGATTGGCGGGGCCGGGGGCGCCGGCGGGGCCGGCGGCTTGGGCGGAGTCGGCGGGTGGGGCGGCAACGGCGGCGACGCCACGGGCTTTGGCACGACCGGAGGCGACGGCGCAATGGGCGGCACCGGCGGCGGTGCCGGGGCCAGTGGGGCCGGCGGCGCCGCCACAACGCCATTCAATTTCCTGGCGACCGCCGGTGCCGACGGCAGCACCGGCACCGGCGGCACCGGCGGTCTTGGCGGCGACGGAGGAGCCGGCAGCGTCGGCACGACCGGCATCGACGGCACCTCGCCGACCACGGGCGGCCCAGGCGGCGACGGCGGGACCGGCGGCGCCGGCGGCGCCGGCGGCGCGGGCGTCGGCGGGGTCGGCGGCGGTGCCGGCGGCAACGGCGGCATCGGCGGCAATGGCGGTGCCGGTGGTCAGGGCGGCATCAACACCGGTACTGGCGGCACCGCCAGCGCGAGCGGCGGTACCGGCGGCAACGGCGGTGCCGGCGGGAACGGAGGGGCACCCGGGACCGCCAACGCCACCGGTGGCCAGGGCGGCCAAGGCGGTACCGGCGGCAACGGTGGCTACGGCGGCCAAAACAGCTCCGGCATCGCAACGGCCCTCGGGTACGGCGGCGGCGGCGGGGGCGGAGGCGCGGGTGGCCACGGCGGCAACGGCGGAGGCAACGGTGCCCTCGGCGGCCAGGGCGGCACCGGCGGCACCGGCGGTACCGGCGGCGCCGCGTCGAGTAGCAACGCCGGCCCGACCCCCGATGCCGGTAGTGCCAGCGGAGGTACCGGCGGCGGAGGCGGCAGCGGCGGCAGTGCCTCCGGCGCGGACGGTGGCACCGGCGGCGGGGGCGGCGGAGGTGGCGCGGGGGCGGCGGCCGCGAAAGGGGCCGTCGGCGGAGGCGGAGGCGGAGGCGGTGCCGCCGGCGGTCCCGGCGGCACCGCAGGAAACGGTGGCTCCGGAGGTAACGCCATAGCCTTCAACGGCGCCGCCGCCTTCACCAGCGCCGTCGGCGGCACCGGAGGCGTCGGGGCCCCGGCGGGCACCGGCGGCGGCGGGGGCGGGGGCGGCCTAGCGTCCGCATTCGGCATTGACGGTGGCAGCGGCGGCAATGGAGCCAACGGCGGCGCCGGAGGAACCGGCACCACATCCGGCGGCGCGGGCGGCGATGGCGCCAAGGGCGGCTCCGGCGGCTTCGGCGGCAATGCCTTCCAAGCAGCCGCCAGCGCCGCGGGCGGCGCCGGACAGTCCGGCTAGCACCCGGATCTACGACGCCGACCGAACGGCTGCGGGCACCATTTCATCTCGCTGGGATCGAAGCCCGACTGCAGGTCGATCTATACGCCGGCGCGGCGTCGGCGGAACGGGTGGAACGATAGGCCGTGATGCTCGGTCGCGGCCTCGCTCTCCTCGGTTTCCTGCGGTACGCCCTCGTCCTTTGACCGAGGCTCTTCCTCACGCTCCTCGGACGCCGGGTTTGTGGTGGCTGACTCTGCTGTTTCATCCGCCTCGGACGCGTCGGACGCCTCGGCCGCGGGCACCGCGTAGGCGGGTTCCTCCGCGGGCTGCGTTACCGGCTGGACATCGCGCGCCAGCCGCGCCACCAGCCGCGACAAGACTGCTCCGGCCAGGAACACGATCACCACACCCAAGCCCGAAAAATACGAGACCTCGATCAGGGCGCGTTTGAGATTCGGGACCGCAACCGGGTCGCCAACCGAGCCGATCCGCAACAACGGGGCGAACGACCCGCCGACCACAAACCATGCACCGGCCAGGCCGGCTAACCAGCCGCCAAATACCGCACTGGCGCGGTTCTTGGAAATGATCAACAGCAGGCCGGCGACCGCGGTGACGGTCCCCGGCAACACCTCGAGCCAGCCTCGGGCAGCGGTCCAAGCGTGGCCAGGGGTGTAGCCGAAATCGAAGCTGGGCCCGACGAACGGGATCAGCGCTCCCCAAGCTCCCAGGACCACCAGAAGTATCCCGGTCACCGCTCCTCGAGAGCGTGGCATGCGTAGCCTGGCTGGGCGATCTTCTGTGTGCATCATCGCAATCTCCTCTTCAGATACCTTCTCGGGTACCCGAACAGGCAGACGATGTAACGCCCGTCTCAGGGCTCGCCAGCATGCGGCTACGACAGCAGCCCGAACCCAAGCAGGACAAGGGCGATCACCGGGAACAAGCCCTGCGTCACCGCGGCCCGCGCCTTGTCGGGCGCCGAGATCACCAATACGACCGCCGCCGCGGCCATCGGCCCGACACCGGCAAAGATGAGCGCGGCTCCGATTCCCCTGTACCCCATGGCCACCGCGGCGACGCCCAAGCCGCCGACAATCGCCAGGAACAGGTTGTAGAAGCCCTGATTGAACGCCAACAATTTGGTGGTCTCGGCCTCCTCGGGTGTGGTGCCAAAGGTCGCGCGGGTGCGGGGCGACGTCCAAGTCAGCGATTCCATGATGAAGATGTAGACGTGGAGCAGCGCAGCCAACCCGGCGAATACCAACGCGGCGGTGATCATCGCATCCTCCTATTCGAAGAGCCCTGGCTGACTGAGCCCGCCGGCCCCGGCCGGCGCAGTCATCCCTAGGTGAGTCCAGGCCAGCGCGGTCGCCACCCGGCCGCGCGGGGTCCGGGCCACCATACCGGCGCGTACCAGGAACGGCTCGCACACTTCCTCCACCGTGGCCGCTTCCTCCCCCACCGCCACCGCCAGCGTCGAAACCCCGACCGGACCACCGCCGAAGCTGCGGGTCAGCGCCGACAACACCGCGCGGTCCAGCCGATCCAGGCCCAGCTCGTCGACGTCATAGACCTCTAGCGCGGATTTCGCGACGTCGCGCGTGATAACGCCGTCGGCACGTACTTCGGCAAAGTCCCGGACCCGGCGCAGCAACCGGTTGGCGATCCGCGGTGTCCCCCGCGAGCGGCGCGCGATCTCCGCGCCCGCCTCGGCGCCCAGCTCGATGCCCAAAATCCCGGCCGAGCGGGCCAACACCCGCTCTAGCTCGGTGGGCTCGTAGAAATCCATGTGCGCGGTGAAACCGAACCGGTCACGCAGCGGGCCGGTCAGCGCACCGGATCGAGTGGTCGCGCCGACCAGGGTGAAGGGCGCCACTTCCAGCGGGATCGAGGTGGCCCCCGGGCCCTTGCCGACGACCACGTCGACGCGGAAATCCTCCATCGCCAGATAAAGCATTTCCTCGGCGGGCCGGGCGATGCGATGGATCTCGTCGATGAACAGCACGTCATGCTCAACCAGGTTCGACAGCATGGCGGCCAGATCACCCGCGCGTTCCAGGGCCGGACCCGACGTCACCCGCAGCGACGACCCCAGTTCGGCGGCGATGATCATGGCCAGCGACGTCTTACCGAGGCCGGGCGGGCCGGACAGCAGAATGTGATCCGGCGTGCCGCCGCGATTTTTGGCTCCCTCGATGACCAGCTGCAGCTGTTCGCGTACCCGGGGCTGGCCGATGAACTCGCGCAACGAGCGGGGCCGCAGGCTGACGTCGATGTCACCCTCGCCGACGGTCAGCGCCGGCGAGACGTCACGGTCCGCAGGATCGTCCGAATCCATCGGTTCAGCGGGCCTTTCCCAGCAGCGATAGCGCGGCCCGCAGCGCGCTGGACGTAGTCGCGTCCTGGTCTGCGGCCAATACCTTGTCGGTTGCCTCCTCCGCCTGCTTCGCGGCAAAACCGAGGCCGACGAGCGCCTCGACCACGGGGCTGCGCACCGCACGGCCGTTGACGGCAGGGGCCCCCGCCGTCGCGGACTCGCCGGCCGGCCCCACCTTGTCGCGCAGTTCCAGCACCATCCGCTCGGCGCTGCGCTTGCCGATGCCGGGCACCCGAGTCAGCGCGGCGACGTCGCCGTCGGCCAGCGCCTGCCGCAGTGCCGGCGCGTCGTGTACGGCCAGCGTTGCCATCGCCAGCCGGGGACCGACGCCCGACACCGACAACAACGTCGAAAATAGGTCGCGGGTTTCGCCATCATGAAACCCGTACAGCGTCATCGAATCCTCACGCACGATCATCGCGGTCACCAGCCGGGCCTGGGTGCCCTGCCGCAACGTCGCCAGCGTCGCCGGGGTCGCGTTCACCCGGTAGCCGACGCCGGCGGCCTCGATCACCACGTGATCAAGCGCGACCGCGAGCACCTCACCGCTTACCGAGGCGATCATCGTGCGGCCTTCAACTTCGCCGCGTAGTTGCGCCGCTGCCGCTCGGCCAAGGCCTCAGCCTTGGCCATCCGGGCGATCATCGGCGCCCGCCAACAGTGGCAGATCGCCAGGGCCAGCGCGTCGGCAGCGTCGGCGGGTGTCGGTTTGCTTTGCAGCGCAAGGATTCTGGTAACCATCGCGGTGACTTGCGCCTTGTCGGCGGCACCATTGCCGGTGACCGCCGCTTTGACCTCGGTGGGGGTATGGAAGTGCACGTCGATACCGCGTTTGGCCGCGGCCAGCGCAATCACGCCGCCGGCCTGCGCAGTACCCATCACCGTGGTCACATTCACCTGGGAGAACACCCGCTCGATGGCCAGCACATCCGGGTGATGCGTGTCCAGCCAGTGCTCGACGGCATCGCTGATGGCCAGCAATCGCTCCGACACGGCGTGACCCGAGGGCGTGCGCACCACGTCGACGTCCAGCGCGGTCAGTTGGCGACCACGCCCATTTTCGACCAACGACAGCCCGCACCGCGTCAACCCGGGGTCGACACCCATCACCCGCACCACATGCTCCCAGTCCATCAACATCGGGGCCCGAACAGCTGTTCGATAGCCTAGCGGCTGGGCCCGACATTCGCGGGCAGGACACGCGGGCGCAGCGCAACGCCGCTGGCACATCGCCAACGGGTAGCCCTCGGCGACTCCCTAAGCGCGACTCCTCAAAGGCGGTCTCATACCCGAACCATCAGGTATGACGTGTCCCCCCGCCGGTGCCACCGTCACCGCCGATGCCGCCGGTCCCGCCGAGCTGACCCGAGCTGACGTCGCCGAATCGGATCCCGCTGCCAGTGCCGCCGCCCCCGGCAACGTGGTTAGAAACGCCGCCGCCGCCGGCCCCGCCCGTGCCGCTGTCGCCACCGTTGCCCCCAACGTTGCCGCCGCCACCGTTGCCACCGCTACCGGCCTTACCGCCGGTGCCGCCCGCCCCGTTGCCTGCGCTGTCACCAACGCCGGCACCACCGTTGCCGCCGTTGCCGCCGGTGCCGCCGAAACCGCCTTGGCTGAAGCTTCCCGGGAGCACGGTGTGACCGTTGCCGCCCTTGCCACCGCCACCGCCGTTCCCGCCGTTAACCCCCTCCCCGCCGTTCCCGCCGGCTCCGCCGTCGCCACCGATCCGTGACTCCACCGTGCTGCCGGCTCCGCCGGTGCCGCCATTTCCGCCGGCCCCACCGGCGCCCCCGTCACCTCGGATGCCGTCCGCGCCGTCGGTGCCCGTGCTGGAACCGGTACCGCCGTCGCCGTGCACCCCGGCCGCACCGGCGGCGCCACCGTTGCCGCCATTCCCGCCGTTACCGACGGGGGTGGAACCGAAAGTCTGATCGCCGTCGGCGCCCTTGCCGCCGCCGCCGCCGTTGCCGCCAGCGCCGCTGTTGCCGCCGTCGCCGCCGGCGCCGCCCGCACCGTCCTGGCCCGCCAACGCGGCGCCTCCTGACCCTCCGTTACCGCCGTGCCCGCCTTGGCCGCCGGCGCCGCCTTGGCCGCCGGCCTTGCCGTTGGCAAGGAGTGGCGTTTGGATTCCGTCGGTGCCTTGAAGGCCGTCACCGCCCTTGCCGCCGTCGCCGCCGCCACCACCGGCCCCGCCCTGGCCACCGTCACCATGCAACGCGCCGGCCCTGCCGCCGCGGCCACCGTTGCCGCCGTCACCGCCGTTGTGTCCCATAGCGCCGTCGGGTGAACCGAACTCCCCATTGGCGCCGACGCCGCCGACCGCTCCCGTCCCGCCGTTGCCGCCTTGGCCGCCGTTGCCGACCAGCCCACCGTCGCCGCCGTTGCCGCCGTCCCTGCCGTTGCCGTCGCTGGTGAACACGCCGTCGGCGCCCTTGCCGCCGGCGCCCCCGTCGCCGCCGTCCATCGCCATGGCACCCTGCGCACCGGTCAGGCCGGCAGTGGAGCCGCTGCCGCCCTGCCCACCTCCTCCGGCCTGGCCGGGGTTGCCACCGTTGCCACCGTTGCCACCGATCCCATCGTTGACCGCGGGGTTACCGGCGCCGCCCCTGCCGCCGCTCCCGCCCTTGCCGCTGTCGCCACCCTGGCCGCCGTCGCCACCAGCGCCCTGGGTGCCCGACGCGGCCAACGCGGCCCCGCCTGCGCCGCCGTTGCCGCCTTGACCGCCCCCACCACCGGTACCGCCCATCCCGCCGTCGCTGCCCGCTTGCCCGTTGCCACCCTTACCGCCCTCGCCGCCGGTACCGCCGTCACCGCCCGCGCCACCGCCGCCGCCATTGCCGGCCAGCGCTCCGCCCTTGCCACCGATTCCGCCCGCGCCACCGTTGCCGCCACCGAAGCCATCCTGTCCGCCGGCACCCACGCCAGCGCCCGCGGAACCGTTGGCGCCGTCCGCGCCGCTGCCGCCGCGGCCACCATTGCCGCCGTTGCCCACCAGCCCTCCGTCGCCGCCGTTGCCACCCCGCGCACCCTCGCCACCCGGCGCCGTGGCGGCCGCGCCGGCACCGCCGTCGCCACCATGACCTCCGCTAGTGACGGTGGCGCCGTTGGCACCGTGCGAACCCAGGAGCGCGGACCCGCCAGCCCCTCCGGCACCGGGGTCGCCACCGTTGCCGCCGTTGCCGCCGGCGCCACCGTTGACGCTGAGGTCGCCGCCGCCACCACCACCGCCATTGCCGGGCGTCCCGCCCGCGCCACCATTGCCACCCGCAGCGAACAGGCCAGTGGCGCGCCCACCCGCACCACCGGTTCCACCGTTGCCACCGTCACCGCCGCGCATCCCGGCGGCGACGTCAGGACCGGTGAGACCGTTACCGCCGGCGCCACCAGCGCCCCCGTTGCCGGCGTTGCCGGCCAACAGGCCGCCGATGCCACCATTTCCGCCGGCACCACCATCGCCACCGACCCCGATCGCGCTGATGCCACCGTCCCCGCCGACACCGCCGACCCCGCCCGCACCGAGCACCCAAGCATTGCCGCCAGCACCGCCGGCACCGCCGGACACGGCGCCGTTGCCACCGCCCCCGCCGACACCACCGCCGCCGATCAGCCCGCTACCGCCGCCATCACCGCCGGACCCGCCGGAACCAAACGACCCGCCGACACCCCCGTGCCCGCCGGCCCCGCCGGCGCCATACAGGAATCCACCGTTTCCGGCGGCCCCGCCGGCACCCCCACCGAATTCGCCAGACCCGCCGGCCCCGCCGTCTCCGCCGGCACCGAGCAGCCCGCCCGCCCCGCCCGACCCACCGGACCCGCCGTTCAGGGCGCCCGCCGCGCCCGCGCCACCGTGGCCGGCATTGCCGAACCATCCCGCGTTACCGCCGACACCGCCGGACCCGCCGTCATCGCCCGATCCGCCGACCCCGCCAGCCCCGCCGCTGCCGAACAGCCCGCCCTGGCCGCCGACGCCTCCGGAACCACCACCGAAGCCGCCCGATCCGCCGGCACCACCAACCCCACCGTTGCCGAACAGCAACCCGCCAGCCCCGCCGGCCCCACCGGCGCCCGCACTGACAAACCCCGACCCGCCGGTCCCGCCGGCCCCACCACTGCCGAACAGCCCCGCGGCTCCGCCGGCCCCGCCGGCCCCACCGGTGGTACCCGACAGATTGTCTACGCCGGAGCCGCCATTACCGCCGTTACCGATCAAGATCCCACCGGCCCCACCGGCTTGCCCGGTGCCCGCGGCCCCATCAGCGCCGTTGCCGATCAGCGGACGACCGAAGAGCGCCTGCGTGGGCGCGTTGATCAGACCCAGCAGATCCTGCTCAAACGTCGCCAGGGGGGAGACATTTGCCGCCTCCGCGGCCATATATGCGCCGGCGCCTCCGGTCAAGGTCTGCACGAACCGGCTGTGAAATGCCGACGCCTGTGCACTCAATTCCTGATATTCCCGGGCGTGCGCGCCAAACAATGCCGCAATCGCCTTGGACACCTCGTCTTCGGCGGCAACCAAGATCTCGGTGGTTGGAAATGCCGCGGCGGCATTGGCCGCACTCACAAGCGACCCAATACCCGCCAAGTCCGCTGCCGAAGCCACCATAAAGTCCGGCACCGCGAGAAACGACATCCCGTACCTCCGATCGATCCGAGACCGCGCCGCGTCCTCGGGCTCACAGGGTTCAATCCGACAGGTATCTATCTGCGTGCCCGGATAACCCCTGGTCAAGGGCACAATCCCCAGAACGCGGCCGGGTCGATGAGGCAAATTGCACACTCGCCCTGGTGGCGCTGAAGCACCGAAGTCCTGCCGGCCTGGGACCTTGGGCCTCTGCCCTTGATCGCGGCCCTTGTCCGACTCGCCGCTGGTACGTCCCAGGATCGGTGGTCACGCTCCTATACCCTGAGCGCCGAGCAAACGCGAAAGAGTGACGATATGCAGCGGCTCGGACGAGAAATATTGCGTCGTATATTTCTGGGCGGAACCGTCTGCGCTAATGTCACGCGCTCCCCAGTGCCGCAGCCGCCATCTCTAGTGCCGGTTATCCCGGGCGGTCGGCAACGATCGAATTGCCGCGCTAAGGAATAGCGTTGGGATCGAACTCAGTCGACGGGCTTTCGCGCCGCGAATTTCTGGCCAAGGCGACCGCGCTGAGTGCCGCTGCCTGTCAATTGAATTGGGCGGGCCCGGTGATTGAGAAAGCCTACGCTGCCGGCCCGTGCTCCGGGCACCTGACCGACATCGAGCACGTCGTGCTGATCATGCAGGAGAATCGCTCATTCGACCATTATTTCGGCACGCTGTCCGGGATCGACGGGTTCGACACCGCCTCGCCGCTATTTCAGCAAAGGGGCTGGAATCCGCAGACACAGGCGCTTGACCCTGCCGGGATCACCATCCCGTACCGCTTCGACACCACCCGAGGCCCCCTGCTCAACGGCGAATGCGTCAACGACCCCGACCATCAGTGGATCGCGCAACACCTGTCATGGAACAACGGCGCCAACGACAACTGGCTGCCGGCGCGCGCCGGAACCGCTCCGCAGGCCAACATCGGTGTGGTGATGGGCTATTACCAACGCGACGATCTGCCCATTCACTACCTGCTTGCCGACACGTTCACGGTCTGCGACAACTACCACTGCTCGCTCATCGGTGGGACCTTGCCCAACCGGCTGTATTGGGTGAGTGCGTCCGTTGACCCCGCTGGCGCCCAGGGTGGGCCCCAACTGGTTAATCCGGACATTCCCCGGATCGGCCGGTTCAGCTGGACAACCATGGCCGAGAACCTCAGCGCGGGCGGGATCAGCTGGAAGGTATACGAATCAAAAACCCTGGGGAGGGTTATCGATTCGCTCGCTGGCTACGGAGCCATCATGGCGAACTTCAAGCAGTCGCAAAACCCGAGGTCGGATTTGGCTCGCTATGGGATCGCGCCGTTTTACCCCACGGATTTCATCACCGACGTCATGGCCAACAGACTTCCTCAGGTCTCCTGGCTGGTACCGAACTTCTTCTACTCCGAACACCCCGCGTTCCCGGCGGCGGCCGGCGCCATCGCGATCGTGGACGCACTGCGGATTCTGCTGGCCAATCCCGCGGTGTGGGAAAAAACCGCGCTGATCGTCAGCTATGACGAAAATGGCGGTTTCTTTGACCACGTCGTGCCGCCGACGGCGCCCCCTGGGACGCCCGGCGAATATGTGACGGTGCCCGATATCAACGCGGTCGCCGGTTCCGGCGGCATCAGGGGTCCGATCGGCCTGGGGTTCCGCGTCCCCTGTCTGGTCATTTCTCCCTACAGCCGCGGACCGCTGATGGTGCACGACACCTTCGACCACACCTCACAGCTGCGATTACTGGAAACCCGGTTCGGCGTGCCGGTCCCCAATCTGACCGCCTGGCGCCGCAGCGTGACCGGCGATATGACGTCGACGTTCAACTTCGCCGTCCCGCCGAACCCGTCGCGACCAAAACTGAGCCACCCCAGACTGACCACCGTCCCGAAGCTGCCGCAATGTGTCGGCAGCCTGGTGCCGGGGTACGAGGGCTACGCGCGTCCCTATCGGGTGCCCTATCCGCAAACAATGCCCACCCAAGAAACCACGCCCACCCGCGGGATTCCCAGCGGCATCTGCTGACCGGCCAGGCCAAGCCGGGTCGCCCCCGCCGCACGCTGCGCGAGTCATAATCCTTGGCGACGATCTTCGGCGTGTCGGGTGCACCATTTATGTGTCGCCTTATGTGTTGCGGTGGGTTGCGCCGGTATGCGCGGCATCGGTCACCGCGTCGCCGCCAGGTGCGAGGGACAAAGCTGTTACGTTAAGGCGCACGTTCGCTAGCGGTACGGAAGGGTTCGCGTGGGATCACTGCTGGTCGTGCTCGCGGTGGCACTGTTCATCGCTTCGATCATCGTTCTCGTCACGGCGATGAAGCGGCCGAAGACGACAGCGCAGCCGGGCGGGCGGCAAGACCCGCTGTCGTTCAACGCAATGCCTCAGTTTGGCCCGCGCCAACTCGGTCCTGGAGCAATCGTCAGCTACGGCGGCATCGACTACGTGGTCCGCGGGTCGGTTACCTTCCGAGAAGGCCCTTTCGTGTGGTGGGAGCACCTGCTCGAGGGGGGCGACCAGCCGCTGTGGTTCAGCGTCGAAGAAGACGACGGGCGACTCGAGCTGGCGATGTGGGTGAAGCGCACGGACCTCGCATTGCAGCCCAGCGGCGTACACGTGGTCGACGGGGTGACGTTCCAGGAAGCGGAGCGCGGCAGCGCCGGCTACACCACCGAAGGAACGACGGGTCTGCCGGCCGGCGGGGACATGGACTACGTCGACTACACGGCGGCCGACAAGTCCGCGCTGCTGTCGTTCGAGCGATGGGCGCCGGAGATGCCCTGGGAGATATCGACCGGTAAGTCGGTGTTGACCGGCGAACTTACCGTTTACCCCGCGCCGCCGGCGGCTACCTAGAACATCAGAGGACCGGTAGGTGCCGTTTCATCAGCTCGCCGTGGCTCCGGCTGACGTATCCGGAGCCCGGCTTGGGCTCGCGCTCAACGTGCCCGCCCCCCAGCCGCTGGCCAGCTACCGCTTGCATCACCCCGACGGTGGCACCTTGCTGCTCGGCGTGCTGGGCGCATCGCACCTCATCACCGTGCACCGCGGCAGCGAACGCTTCTCCGAGGAAGTGTCCTGTACCGCACGCACTCACGGCGGCAGTCTGCCCGCGCAGTCCGAGGCACCGGGGTATCGCTTGCAGACCGGCACCGACACGCACGACGAACCGGCCTTTCGCCGCCTCGCACACGACCTTCGCCGGCGATGTACCCACAACGACGGATGGCTGGGCGGGGCGTTTCCCGGCGATGACGCCGCGTTGACCGTGCTGACGGCCCGGCCCGAAGGCAGCGGCTGGTACTGGCGGACCTGGCATCTGTACCCGCTGAACCCTTCCGGGTCCGGAGGAACGGTGGTACACACCAGCAGCCGGTGGTGTCCATGAGCCGCAACCGTTTGTTTGTGATTGCCGGCGCACTTGCGGTCGCGGCCACCGTGTCCTTGGTTTTCGGAATAACGCTGTTGAACCGCGACATCAGTTCGTATATTGCGTCCCACTATCGCGAAGAATCGCGTGACGTAAACGGAACGCGTTACCTCTGCACGGGATCGGCCAAGGACGTGGCCAACACCCTGGCCAAGTACAAGTCGCCCGCGGCGCGTGCGTCCTACGGGGACACCGAATACATGCGCTACCGACGCAACATCGTCAGCGTCGGTCCTGATGGCACCTTTCCGTGCGTCATCCGAGTCGAAAACCTCAGTGCCGGATACAACCACGGGTCCTACATTTTTCTCGGCCCCGGGTTTTATCCCGGATCTCCGTCGGGCGGTTCGGGTGGCAGTCCCGGCGGCCCGGGCGGCAGCAAGTAAGACGCACTTGACGCACACGCAAAGGAGACCCTCATGCACCAGGCCCTGAACCTAGCCGGAGTCAGTTTCGGCACGTTGAGCGTCGATCCGCTCCTACGGGGTGTGGTCGCCAGCATCCTGTACTTCCTCGTCGCGTTCGTCGTCCTGCTCGCCGGCTTCGTGATGGTCAACCTGCTGACCCCGGGAAACCTGCGGCAACTGGTGTTCGTGGAGCGTCGCCCCAACGCTGTCGTCCTGGCCTGCTCCATGTACGCCGCGCTCGCCCTCGTCATCATCAGCGCCATCTTCACCAGCTCCAGCCAGTTGGGTGAGGGACTGCTCGGGGTGGCGTTGTACGGGCTCGTCGGCGTTGCCCTGCAAGGGGTGGCGCTGGTGATTCTGGAAATTGCGGTGCCGGGTCGCTTTCGTGATCACATCGAGGCCACGCAGCTGCATCCGGCCGCGTTCGCCACGGCAGTGATGCTGCTGTCGGCGGGAGGTGTGATCGCCGCCGCGCTGTCATGACCACCACCGATCCGTCACCGCCGGCCGCCGAGGCAATCCCGTCCGAGCCCCCGAGACGGTGGCGTGCGCTGCTGCTTGCCGCCGTCGCGGCGTGTGCGGCGTGCGGCATCGTCTACGAACTCGCGCTGTTAACGCTCTCTACCAGCCTCAACGGTGGTGGCATCGTCGCCACCTCGTTAATCGTCGCGGGCTACATCGCTGCCCTGGGCGCCGGCGCCCTGGTGATAAAACCGCTGTTGGCGCACGCGGCCATCACCTTCATCGCGGTCGAGGCGTTGCTGGGCATCATTGGTGGACTTTCGGCGACCGCCTTGTACGTGGCGTTTGCCTTTGTCGATGGGTCAACGTGGGTGCTGGCCCTCGGCACGGCACTGATCGGTGGACTGGTCGGTGCCGAGGTGCCGCTGCTGATGACACTGCTGCAACGCGGCCGGGTGGCCGGCCCCACCGACACCGGCCGCACGCTGGCCAACCTGAACGCCGCGGACTATCTGGGGGCGTTGGTCGGCGGGCTGGTCTGGCCGTTCGTCTTGCTTCCCCACCTGGGCATGATCCGCGGCGCCGCGGTCACCGGGATGGTGAACCTGGTGGCGGCGGCGATCGTGTCGCTCTTCCTACTGCGTCACGTGGGCTCCACCCGCCAACTGGTCACCGCGCTGGGCGCACTTGCCGCGGCGCTGATGTTGCTGGTCACGCTGCTACTCCGGGCACGCGAAATCGAAACCACCAGCCGCCAACAGCTCTACGCCGACCCGATCATCGCCTACCGACACTCGGTCTATCAGGAAATCGTGGTCACCCGCCGCGGCAACGACATGCGCCTCTACCTGGATGGGGGTTTGCAGTTTTCCACCCGCGACGAGTACCGCTACACCGAAACCCTGGTCTATCCCGGGTTGCGTGACGGCGCCCGCTCGGTGCTGGTCCTGGGCGGCGGCGACGGCCTGGCGGCGCGCGAACTGCTTCGGCTACCCGGCGTGCAGACGATCACGCAGGTCGAGCTGGATCCCGCGGTCATCGAGCTGGCCCGCACCACCATGCGCGACGCCAACCGCGGTGCGCTGGACCACCCCCGGGTGCACGTCGTGATCGACGACGCGATGCGCTGGCTGCGCGCGGCTCAGATCCCCTCGGGCGGCTTCGACGCGGTGATCGTCGACCTGCCCGATCCCGACACACCCGCGTTGGGCCGGCTTTATTCCACCGAGTTCTACGCGCTGGCCGGGCGCGCGCTTGCCCCCGACGGGCTGATGGTCGTGCAGGCCGGCAGCCCCTTTTCCACCCCCACGGCGTTCTGGCGCACCATCTCCACGATCCGGTCCGCCGGCTACGCGGTCACCCCCTACCACGTGCATGTGCCCACGTTCGGCGACTGGGGGTTCGTCTTGGCGCGCCACGGCGACATCGCACCGAAACCCGCGGTGCCCCGGTCTGCCCCCGCCTTGCGCTTCCTGAACCAGCAGGTGTTGGATGCCGCCGCCGTGTTCTCCGATGACGTGGCGCCGCGCCAGCTCGAGCCCTCAACCTTGGAAAATCCACGCATTGTCGACGACATGCGCCACGGCTACGACTAATTCCCGAGAGGCGGTGGCCGATCGGATTGCCGCCCTGGACGCCGGCAGCGCCGGGCGGCTGGTGAATCCGTGGTGCTGGCGGCAACACCACAACCCGATATGTATAAACCCAACAATCACTGAGAATGCACCGTGCATAGTTCACATAAGGCCTTACGATCACGCATGTGGCATGGCAACAACCCTCACCGCGAATATGTGAACTGATCCGCCAAGGGTCATGGATGGCGCTAAACCCCACCCCCGAATGGCTCGACGCGGTCGACCGCGCCACCCTGGCCGCCAACCCCAGCATCGCCGAGGACCCCGCCCTGGCCGCGGTCGTCAGCCGCTCTAATCGCTCGAACATGATCCACTTCGCCGCCGCCAACCTGCACAATCCGGGCGCCCCGGTGTCGCCCAACCTGGGCAACGAGCAGCTGCGGATGGCTCGAGAGCTGGTGCGCCATGGCCACGACAAGGCGGCGCTGGACGTCTACCGCATCGGACAGAACGTGGCTTTGCGTCGCTGGACCGAGATCGCGTTCGAACTCACCTCCGACCCCGACGAGCTACGCGAGCTGCTCGATATCCCGGTGCGATCAGCCAACGATTTCGTGGATGCCACGCTGGCCGGTCTTGCCGTCCAGATG
Organism: Mycobacterium basiliense; assembly: GCF_900292015.1. Taxonomy (NCBI): domain Bacteria; kingdom Bacillati; phylum Actinomycetota; class Actinomycetes; order Mycobacteriales; family Mycobacteriaceae; genus Mycobacterium; species Mycobacterium basiliense. The sequence goes on along the minus strand of NZ_LR130759.1, from coordinate 2,159,556 downwards.
CAGCTCGAACACGACGAGCTGACCCGCGATGTGCGCGCCAAACGCCGCAAGGTCGTCGAGCTATTGCTCGAGGGGGCCCCGATCAGCCGCGAGCGGGCGGAAACCCAGCTGGGCTACCCGTTGGAGCCAGCTCACACCGCCGCCATCATCTGGATTGACCACCCCGATGCCGACCACGGCCAGCTGGACCGCGCGGCCGAGGCCGTCAGCCACGCACTCGGCAGCCCCCGCTGGCTGCTCGTGACTGCCAGCGAAACGACACGCTGGGCTTGGCTAACCGACGTAGCCCGGCTCGATCAAGATCGGCTTCATGAGGTCTTCAACACGACATCACCGGCGCGCATCGCAATCGGCAGCACCACCGGAGGTCTTGAGGGGTTCCGTCGCAGCCACATCGAAGCACTCACCACCCAACGCACGCTGCTTCGCCTCGGGGCCAACCGGCGAGTGACCTGCTTCGCCGACATCGAGATGGTCGCGTTGCTGACTCAAGCTCCACGCGACACCGACGCCTTCATCAAGAACACCCTGGGCGAATTCGAATCAGCCAACCCGGCCCTGCACACCACCGTGCTGACCTATATCAACCAACAATGCAACGCCACCCATGCCGCCGGGCTGCTCTACATCCACCGAAATACCTTGGTTCAGCGGCTCGAGACGGCTCAGCGACTGCTGCCCCGACCGCTCGACGGCAACATCACTCAGATAGCCGTCGCGCTTGAAGTGCTGCGGTGGCGCAACAACCAAAACGGCGGGCCCGAACACCGCCACTAATTGGCGAAGCGACCTAGGAAACTGGCGGCCACGTGGCCAGGTGAAGTCCTCAGCCGCCGGTCCCGCCGGGACCGCCGGCGCCACCGGCAACCCCGTTGGGACCCGAACCGGGAAGGCCGCCAAAGCCCGGCAGTCCGTTGCCGTTCTTACCGCCGCCACCACCGGAGCCACCGGTGCCGCCGGGGGAGCCGCCGCCGAAGGGCGGGGGTGTGCCCGATCCGGTACCACCGGCGCCGCCGTCACCACCGCGGCCGCCGTGCCCGGGGCCCGCGGTGCCACTACCGCCGTTGCCGCCCGTGCCACCGATGCCGCCATCGCCAGCATTGGAGATGATGGAGTAGTCGCCACCGCGGCCACCGACGCCGCCGCCCCCACCCTTGCCACCCACACCGTTGCTGGCGACACCGCCGTTACCGCCATCACCGCCGCTGCCGCCGGTGGCCAGCGTTCCCGGACCGCCCCGGCCGCCTCCGCCGCCGTTGCCGCCGGTGCCGCCGGTGGCACCGTCGCCGCCGCGGCCGCCGTGGCCTCCGTTGCCGGCCTTGGGATTGACGATGCCACCGCCGTCGGCGCCACCGCCGTTACCGCCGTTACCGCCGTTGCCGCCGGCGCCCACACCTCCGGTCGAGCCGTCCGCCGAGGTGGTCAAGCCATTGCCGCTGGCGCCGCCGGCACCACCGGAGCCGCCCACTCCGCCACCGCCGCCGTTGCCGCCGGCACCGCCGCTACCGGCAAAGGCATGGAGCACAACCGCATCGGCGCCGTTGCCGCCATCACCGCCGTTGCCGCCGGTGCCGCCGGTGCCCCCCTTGCCCCCGAGGCCGCCGGCGCCGGTAGCGCCATCGTGATATGCCCCGCCCGCATGTGCCTGGCCGCCAGCACCGCCAGCGCCCCCGCCGCCACCCTTGCCGCCGTCGCCGCCGGTGCCTCCACCCCCGCCGTTGCCACCGGCACCCTCGTTGGTGCCTCCGACGCCGGCACCACCGGCGGACCCGCCACCGCCCTTGCCGCCGGTGCCTCCACCCCCGCCGTTGCCGCCGGTACCGCCGGCACCGCCGTTACCGGCCATGGCTCCACCATCGCCGCCGGCTCCCCCGGCACCACCGACGCCACCGTTGAGCCCGGCCCCGCCTTTTGCACTGGCCTGGGTGGCGTCCGCCCCGCCGGCACCGGAGCCACCCGCTCCACCGTTGCCGCCTTTGCCGCCATCGCCGTGCGAGCCGCCATCACCACCGTCACCACCAGCCCCACCCTTGGCTGAGGAACCGGTGGCGGCGCTGCCGCCATGGCCTCCATTGCCGCCGTTACCGCCGGCGTCCGGGGTTGCGCCGGTCTTGCCGTCGCCACCTGGTGTGGAGCCGCCGCCGCCTTTGCCGCCGGCACCGCCGCCGCCGTTGTCGCCGCCGTGCCCGCCGTTGCCCCCGGCCGCACCGGAGCCGCCGGCCGCGTCCAGACCGTTCCCACCATCGCCGGCGACCCCGCCGGTGCCTCCCGTTCCGCCGGCCCCGCCCTTGCCTTGGGCGCCGTGCGCAGCCGTTCCGCCACTACCGCCGTTGCCGCCGATCCCCCCGGTTCCGCCGTTGCCGCCATCGCCGCCGTCGATGCTGCCCAGCTGGTCCAGCCCGCCGTCCCCGCCCCTGCCGCCGTCGCCGCCGGCGCCACCCATGCCACCGGTGCCCCCGTCGCCACCGTTACCGGCCATGGTTCCGCCCTTGCCGCCGGAACCACCGACCCCGCCGCTGCCGCCCATGTCGCCGTTACCGCCGTCGGCTCCGGACGGCGAGATGATCGTGATACCTGGTTGACCCGCTCCGCCTTTGCCACCGTCCCCGCCGTGACCGCCGTTGCCGTGCGAGCCGCCGTCACCGCCGTTACCGCCGGCGCCGCCCTTCCCGGCGAACGCGGGCGAGTCGGCGCCGTTACCGCCGTTACCGCCGTTACCGCCGGCGCTTGCGGTCGCCCCGGTCGCGCCGTCGACCCCAGCGGTGGAACCGCTACCGCCCAAGCCGCCGGCACCGCCGCCGCCGTTGTCACCGCCGTGACCACCGTTACCCCCGGACGCACCGGTATTCGCCACCGCGTCTGCGCCGTTGCCGCCGTTGCCCGCGATCCCCCCGGCCCCGCCGTTGCCCCCGGCCCCGCCAGCACCTTGGCTTCCATCGGAGTATGACGCCGCTTGCGCGTGACCGCCCGCACCGCCGTTACCGCCATTGCCGCCGGTGCCCCCGGCCCCGCCGTTCCCGCCGGCCTTGCCATCGAGGTTGCCCCCGGTGACGCCGTTATCGCCAGCTTTGCCGTTGCCGCCCACCCCTCCGTTGCCACCGCTGCCGCCGTCGCCACCGTCCCCGCCATGGCCGGCCATGGCTCCGCCCATGCCGCCAGCCCCACCGTCGCCGCCTCGACCGCCTTCGCCCCCGCCGATGCCGGATTGTCCGGACACGATGGCCGAGGGACCGCTGGTTCCGGTCAAGCCGCGACCGCCGGCACCACCGTCGCCACCATTGCCGTAGCGGCCGCCGTCACCACCGGCTCCGCCTCTTCCGCCGTCACTGCTCGAGGAAAACCCGCCGGCGGCGTCCGCGCCGCGACCCCCATTGCCGCCGTTGCCGCCGCTGGTGGGCTGGGCACCGTCGACGCCATGCAAACCCAGGGAGGCGCCGCTACCGCCGGCGCCGCCGGCACCAGCGATACCGGGGTCACCACCGTTACCACCGGCACCGCCGATGCCATTGCCGCCGAAGAAGGTGCCCGTGGCACCGTTTCCGCCGTCACCGGCCGCGCCCGCTGCCCCGCCGTCACCGCCGGCCCCGCCGGCACCTTGTCCGCTCAGAAAACGGAGCAAGCCACCCTGGCCTCCGCTGCCACCGGCCCCGCCGGCCCCGCCGTTGCCACCATTGCCGCCGCTGCCGCCGTCGCTGCCGAGCGCCAATGCATTGGCGCCCGAACCACCCGCGCCACCGATCCCGCCAACGCCGCCCAGCCCGCCGGTCCCGCCCGCGCCGAGAAGCCAGCCGCCCCGCCCGCCGGCCCCGCCGTTGCCGGCGTCGCCGCCGCCGCTCCCGGGCAGGCCGAGTCCTCCCGCAGCGCCATTGCCGCCGTGCGCGCCGCTGCCGCCGTGGCCACCGACACCCCAAAGACCCGCGGCACCGCCGGCACCGCCCCGTCCTCCGTCGCCACCGATACCGCTGATCAGTGAGTCACCGCCGGCGCCGCCGGCCCCACCGCCACCACCGTTGCCGTACACCAACCCACCGGACCCACCATCACCGCCGGCGCCGCCGCTGCCCGAACCCGCGCCGGCGCCGCCCGCCCCGCCGCCACCACCGGCGCCGAACAACCGGGCGCCGCCGCCCTGGCCACCGACCCCGCTGTCATGCGTGCCGACACCGCCGGCACCACCCAGCGCGCCATCGCCGATCAGCCCGCCGTCGCCGCCGGCGCCGCCGGCCCCACCGCTGATCAGGCCCTGACCGCCGGCCCCACCGATGCCGCCGGGTCCGAACAACACCCCGGCGTTGCCGCCGGCCCCGCCAGCGCCTCCGGCGAGGGCAGTACCAGTACCGCCGGCGCCGCCGGCGCCGCCCGACCCGATCAGCCCGGTCCACCCGCCGGCGCCTCCGGAACCCCCGACCAACGTCCCCTGGCCACCAACACCGCCGGCGCCGCCGTTGCCGTACAACAACCCACCGCGCCCGCCGGCCCCACCGGCCGCGGCGTAGTCCCATGCGCCGCCGGCACCCCCGGTGCCACCGTTGCCGAACAAGCCGGCCTCACCGCCGGCGCCACCAGCCTGGCCGAAACCGCCGGAGCCGCCGTTGCCGCCATTGCCCCACAAGATGCCGCCCGCCCCGCCGGCCTGCCCGGTCCCGGCGGCTCCGCTGGCGCCGTCGCCGATCAATGGGCGCCCAAACAACGCCTGGGTAGGCGCGTTGACGAGGTTCAGCAGGTCTTGCTCAACGCCGTGCAGAGGCGACGCGTTGACCAATTCGGCGGCCGCGTAGGCCCCCACACCCCTGCTCAACGTGTGGACGAATTGCTGGTGAAAGACCGCGGCTTGCGCGCTGAGCGCCTGATACTGCAGCGCGTGCGCGCCGAACAACGCCGCGATCGCCGCCGACACCTCATCGGCGCCGGCGGCCAGCACCGTCGTGATCGACCCCGCGGCCGCCGCATTCGCCACACCAATGGTTGATCCGATGCGCGCCAAATCCGACGCCGCGGCTGCCACTGCCTCCGGCGTCACAGCGACAAACGACATCTCGCACCTTTCAGTAGCCCGACACCCCAATGCCGGCCGCAGACGCGGCCGACACCGTGTCCCGCGGGGCATTCGTCGCGCAATAGTGCGGCCCGGCAATGTGCCAACCCAAGGGCAAAACCCCCTCAACCAGGGTCGATAGACCTTGCACTATGCACATGTCCGCGGATCGTTTGGCCAGCGCCGGACCGGGCTGGCACACCCCTGCCGTGCGGACCTCGATGTCCCGGATGCACTCCCGTTTCCCGAGCACCGCAAACAGTGCTACATCCGGAACCGATGACTTAATATCGGCCCGTGGTATGGCGAGAGCCCTCACAGCGGATCCGTGAACTCATCCGCGAGGCATCCTGGATCGCGCTCAATCCCAAGCCGGAATGGCTCGATGAACTTGACCGCGCCACGCTGGCTCCCAACTCTGCCATTGCCGATGATCCCGCCCTGGCCGCCGTTGTCAGCCGCTCCAACCGTGCCAATCTGCTCCATTTCGCGGCCGCCAACCTGCGCGATCCCGGAGCCCCGGTACCCCCCTTACTGGGTGCCGAACAATTGCGCATGGCTCGAGACCTGGTGCGCTGCGGCATGGACTCACTGGCGCTCGAGGTCTACCGCATCGGGCACAACGTGGCATTGCGACGCTGGACCGAAATCGTGTTCGGACTGACCTCCGACCCTCAGGAGTTACGCGAGCTGCTCGACGGACCCGTACGCGCGGCCAACGAATTCGTCGATGCCACGCTTGCCGCCTTGGTTGCGCAGATGCGCGCGGAGCACGACGAACTGACCCACAACGTTCTCGCCGAACGCCGCAAGGTCGTCGAATCGATCCTCGATGGCAGTCCCATCAACTGCCAGCGCGTCGAAACCCAGTTGGAATACCACCTGGACCGATCTCATACCGCTGCGGTCATCTGGAGCGAGGTGCCCGACGGCGATTACGCCGAGCTCGATCGTGTGGTGGACGCGTTCGGCCACGCCGCTGGTGGCCGGCGACCGTTGGCGGTGGTGCCCAACGCCGCTACCCGCTGGGTCTGGGTCAGCGACGCCAAACCCTTCCAGGCCAATGCGTTTGACGACGCGCTGGCCAGCGCGCCGCAAGCGCACATCGCGATCGGGACCCCGGCGCGGGGAATCGAGGGGTTTCGACGGAGCCATCTCGACGCGCTCATCACACAACAGATGTTGGCGCGCCTTCGATCCAGTCAACGAGTCGCATTTTTCGCCGAGGTCGAGATGGTCGCATTACTCACCCAAAACCTGGACAACAGCGACAATTTCATCAAGACGACGCTCGGTGACTTCGTGTCGGCCAGCCCGGAGCTGCACACCACGCTGCTGACCTTTATCAAGAACCAATGCAACGCGTCGCGTGCAGCTAAGGCGCTCTTCATCCACCGAAACACCCTGCTGCATCGGCTTGAGGCGGCCCAGCGGCTGCTCCCGGGGCCGCTCGACGAAACCAGCCTCTACGTTGCGGTCGCGCTGGAAACCATGCAGTGGCGAGGCAATCAAACCGGCGAATCCCCGCAGGCACTCAACTGATCGCACCGCCCGCTCGCCGATCAGCACGCGGCGTTGGGTCACTCCTCGTCGAGCGCTGCCAACACCTCGTCCGACAGGTCGACATTGGTCCACACGTTCTGCACATCGTCGCTGTCTTCGAGCGCCTCGACCAATTTGAACACCTTGCGAGCCCCATCGATATCGACGGGCACACTCACCGACGGCTGGAAGCTGGCCTCGGCCGACTCGTAGTCGATTCCGGCGTCTTGTAGCGCAGTGCGGACACCGACCAGATCGGTCGGCTCGGAGACGATCTCGAAGCTGTCACCGAGGTCGTTGACGTCCTCGGCACCGGCGTCGAGAACCGCCGCCAGCACGTCGTCTTCGGTCAAGCCATCTTTTTCCAGAGTGACGACGCCCTTGCGGGAAAACAGATAGGCCACCGATCCCGGATCGGCCATGGTGCCGCCGTTGCGCGTCATGGCCACTCGCACCTCGCTGGCGGCGCGGTTGCGGTTATCGGTCAGGCACTCGATGAGCACCGCAACGCCGTTGGGCGCGTAGCCCTCGTAGGTGATCGTCTGCCAATCGGCGCCGCCGGCCTCCTCGCCGGCACCACGCTTGCGGGCTCGCTCGATGTTTTCGTTGGGCACCGAGCTTTTCTTGGCCTTTTGGATAGCGTCGTACAGGGTTGGGTTTCCCGCCGGGTCACCGCCACCGACACGAGCCGCGACCTCGATGTTCTTGATCAGGCGGGCGAACATCTTGCCGCGGCGGGCGTCGATGACGGCCTTCTTGTGTTTGGTGGTGGCCCACTTGGAATGGCCGCTCATCGGTGCGCAGTACCTCTTCTGTTGCTTGAAACTTCGCCAAACGAGTCTACGGGTAGGTCAGTTCAGGCCCATACCGTCACGGGGGGGATGTCATCGGCGACCGTTGACGATGTCGACGAACAACTGATGGATGCGTCGATCACCGGTCATCTCCGGGTGAAACGCGGTTGCCAGCACCGCCCCTTGCCGTACCGCGACGATGTGGTCGGCGGCCCGGGCCAACACCTGTACCGTGGCACCCACCCGCTCGACCCACGGTGCCCGGATAAACACGGCGCGCACCGGGCCGTTGATGCCCGCGAACGCGATGTCGCCTTCAAACGAGTCGACTTGACGTCCGAAAGCGTTGCGCCGCACTGTCATATCGATCCCACGCAAGGGCAGCGCCTGACGTCCCCGGGCGCCGGCATCCAGGATTTCGCTGGCCAGCATGATCATGCCGGCACACGCGCCATAGACCGGAAGTCCCTCGGCCAACCGGGCACGCAACGGCTCGAGCAAATCGAAGTCGCACAGCAGGTGGCTCATGGTGGTGGATTCGCCGCCAGGTATCACCAATGCGTCCACCGCATCGAGCTCGGCGCGGCGGCGCACGGTCATTGGTTCTGCCCCGGCTTCGCCCAGTGCCGCGAGGTGCTCCCGGGTATCGCCCTGCAGCGCCAGCACCCCGACGCGCGGCCTGCTCACTGCGCTCTCACTTGCTGGCGGGCTGGTATCCGCGCCGATAGCGGGTCAGCCCCTCCTGCATGACCGCCGCCACCAAGTCGCCGCGCTGGTTGAAGATCTTACCCTGGGTCAGGGCACGACCACTGCCCGCTGACGGCGAGGACTGGTCGTAGAGCAGCCACTCGTCGGCGCGGAACCCCCGCATGAACCACATCGCGTGGTCCAGCGATGCCACCTGCAGGTGTTCGCGCTCCTCCAGGTGGGTGACCTGGGCCGAACCCAGCAGCGTCAGGTCGCTCATGTAGGCCAGCGCGCAGATGTGCAGCACCTGGTCATCGGGCAACGGATCGTGGTGACGAAACCACACCTGCTGTTGGGAGGCCTTACTGGGCAGAAGTTGCAGTCGGTCCCGCGGCACGATGCGGACGTCCCATTCCTCGAATTGCCGAAACCCGGCATCGTCGAACACCCTTACCGATCTCAACCCAGGCAGGTCATCGGGCGGCGGCGCCGCGGGCATCTGGTCCTGGTGACTGATGCCGTCCTGCGTGGTCTGGAAGGACGCGCCCATGCTGAAGATGATCTCGCCGTGCTGGATGGCGTTGACCCGCCTGGTCGCAAACGATCCGCCGTCGCGAGTGCGTTCGACGAGATAGACCGTGGGTTCCTGGGCGTCCCCTGGGCGCAGAAAGTAACCGTGCAACGAATGGACCTGATAGCGCGGATCGACGGTGCGCACCGCCGACACCAGCGACTGACCGGCCACGTGACCGCCGAAAGTGCGCTGCAGGAAACCCGATTCCGGGCTGAAAACGCTACCGCGATAGATGTTGACCTCGAGTTGCTCGAGATCAAGTATCTCCTCGATTGCCACGAAAGATTCTTACCACCCGCGCTCTGCCAAACGATGCGGCTGGGCGATCTGTTCGACGTTGATGCCCACCATGGCCTCGCCGAGTCCGCGCGACACCTTGGCCAGCACATCGGGGTCGTCGTAGAACGTGGTGGCCTTGACGATCGCTGCGGCGCGGTGCTCGGGGGCCCCGGATTTGAAGATGCCCGAACCCACGAAGACGCCCTCGGCGCCGAGCTGCATCATCATCGCCGCGTCGGCGGGTGTGGCGATACCGCCGGCGGTGAACAGCGTCACCGGCAGCTTCCCGGCCCGGGCCACCTCAACGACAAGTTCGTAGGGCGCCTGCAACTCCTTGGCCGCCACGAAGAGCTCATCCTCCGACAACGACGTGAGCCGACGGATATCGCCCGCGATGGCGCGCATGTGCGTGGTCGCGTTGGAGACGTCGCCGGTGCCGGCTTCGCCCTTGGAGCGAATCATCGCCGCACCCTCGCTGATGCGCCGCAGCGCCTCGCCGAGGTTGGTCGCCCCGCACACGAACGGCACGGTGAATTTCCACTTGTCGATGTGGTGGGTGTAGTCGGCGGGGGTCAACACCTCGGATTCGTCGATGTAGTCCACCCCGAGGCTTTGCAGGATCTGCGCCTCGACGAAATGCCCGATGCGCGCCTTGGCCATCACCGGGATGGTGACCGCGGAGATGATGCCCTCGATCATGTCCGGATCGCTCATTCGCGACACCCCACCCTGGGCGCGAATGTCGGCGGGCACCCGTTCCAGCGCCATGACGGCGACTGCGCCGGCCCCCTCGGCGATCCGGGCCTGCTCGGGGGTGACGACATCCATGATGACGCCGCCTTTGAGCATCTCGGCCATGCCGCGCTTGACCCGGGCCGTTCCGGTCTGACCGGAGGCCGGCTGGGCCTGATGTGACGGTGCCCGATCTGCCTGGACTCCGGTTGACTCGGCGGCGCTGTCCACTGCTCTCCTTCGCTGCTGGCGATGAAGAAATCAGTCTAGTAGTGCCGGACCGGCCGACAAAGACGCAGGCCCGCCGGACTCGTGGCCGCAGTTTGGTGGAACCCCGGAGAACCGGCAGGACAGCTCCTAAATGTTTTTACTACCGGACCGCTCCCGGATGCGCGGATGCCCCATCACCTGCCACCGGCCGAGGGCGCCGGGCGGTGCGTTATCGCGGTCACTGAAGCTGGCCGCAATGCGCGCCGGGGTGCTGGTTGGTCCGGAAGGCCGGCACTAGGAAGGAGTGTCGCGATGGATTTCGCCGTGTTGCCGCCGGAGGTGAATTCGGCGCGGATATTCGGCGGCGCGGGCTTGGACCCGATGATGGCGGCAGCCACGGCGCGGGATGGGTTGGCCGGCGAATTGCGCGCCGCGCAGGACTCGTTTTCCTCGGCGACCTCAAGGCTGGCGGGCGAATTTTGGCAAGGCCCGGCCGCACTGGCGATGACTCGCGCGGCTGGGCCGTATGCGCTCTGGTTGAGCACGGCGGCGGGCCAGGCCGAGCAAGCGGCCGGCCAGGTCCGACTGGCAGCCAGCGCATTCGAGGCGGATCGGGTATCAGGATGTTCCGACCCGGTTCGGGCTGTTCCCGGACGTGGATTGGGCCTATGTCGCCGTCGAGCTGCAGCAGGGCGCCGTGGCGGTGTCAACGACGCACTGTCCGATTTGGGGTTGTCGCCACCCGACCTGGCATGGCCCCAACTGCCATGAGACTATGCGGAATCCGAGCCCGGCGTGGATGTCACCGAATGGACTGCGGCACAGCGGCTTCCCGTAAGGAATGCCGATTCAGCGCCGCATCCGCCACCCGATTGGCCTCGGGCAGCAGCTCGCCGAGCTGTCGCGGGTAAACCTGCTCACCGGCGGCGACCAGCTCGGCGATGTCGTTGGCTTGGCACCAGCGGGCGTCATGAATGTACGCGCGTTCCAGCTCGGTCCGCCCATCGCCGGACGGTTCAAACCGCTGCGTGCGATGCACCAGATAGAACTCCTCGCTGTTGATCACCGCGCCGTTGAACTCGAAGACCTCATTGCGTCGCCAGATCGGGCCCACGATGTCGGCCGGCTCGACCCGCAGACCGGTTTCTTCGGCCAACTCGCGCGCCGCGGCCTGTGCCAGCCGCTCGCCGGCCCGCACTTCACCACCGACGGTGAACCACCACCGAGGCGCGGGCGCGTCATGGGCCGTGGCCGCCGGATCCGACCCGCACAACAACAGCACCGCGCCACTTTGGTCCAGCAGCACCACTCGCGCCGAAGTGCGGTGGCCAAGATCGCCGTGGTCGCTATGGGCCTGCGCGTGTGGCCGCTCGGCGATCTCGAAATAGGTTGGCAGCGGCGCCCTTCCACCCAGCCGGAAAGCCCGCACCATGCGTCGCTCGGCCAGCACAAGAGTGTCGCGAACGGCGTCGTTGTGGAATCGTCGGGCCAGCAGCAGTCGGGCTTCGGCATCGGCCAGCTCGGCGACCAAGGCCGTCGGCAGCGACGCCGGATCAACCATCGCCAGCGCGGCGGAAAGCTCGTTTTCCGCGTTTTCACGGTCGTGTCTGGGAGCCCGCTCGGCGGCATCGGCGAGCCGCGCCAGCCGCTGGCCCTCCGGCGCGCCATGGTAGGCGTCGATCGCGATCGCGCGGGCCACCACCGCGCGCCGGGCCAGCGCGCCGTCGAGCGCCTGCCAGGACAGGTCGTAGCGAACATTCAAACGATTCAGCCGGTTGGCGCGCTGGTAACCCCAGGCCCCGAACGCAACCAGCGCCACCAACAGCACGATGCCGACCGCAAGCAGCCACATCATCAGCTTGCGACCTGCACCTTGACGCCTGCGCCGGCAACCGTCTCGTATACCCGCATGATCTGACCGGCCACTACCGACCAGTCGTAGCGACCCACCGCATCGGTGCCGGCCGCTACATACCGCTGCCGCAGCACATCGTTGTCCAGCACCTCAATCAGCGCTTCGGCCAGCGCCGCGCTGTCATCGACCGGCACCAGGCGCCCGATCTCACCGTCGTGCAGCACTCGTCGGAAGGCATCCAGGTCGCTGGCCACCACCGGGGTGCCGGCGGCCATGGCCTCGACCAAGACGATGCCGAAACTCTCACCGCCGGTGTTGGGCGCGCAATAGACGTCGGCGCTGCGCATCGCCGAGGCCTTGCCTGCATCGTCGACCTGCCCCAGAAAGCGCAGGTGGCGTGCCAAACCTCCGGCCTGGCTGCGCAATTGGTCCTCATCGCCGCGCCCGACAATCAGCAACTGCAGATCGGCAAAGCGGTCCACCACCTTGGGCAACGCGTTGAGCAGTACCGCCATGCCCTTACGGGTCTCGTCATAGCGGCCCAAGAACAGCACGGTCTTGCCGGGGCGTGGATACCCCTCGAGCTGCGACGCCGCGGCGAACGAACCGACGTCGACGCCGTTGGGGATCTCCACCGCGTCGGACCCCAGCGCCTCCATCTGCCAGCGCCGGGCCAGATCGGACACCGCGATTCGGCCGACGATCTTCTCATGCATCGGCCGCAAAATGCCCTGGAAAACCGTCAGGGTCAGCGACTTGGTGGTCGACGTGTGAAACGTCGCCACGATCGGGCCCTCGGCGATGTTGAGGGCCAGCATCGACAGGCTGGGCGCGTTGGGCTCGTGCAGGTGCAATACGTCGAAATCACCGTCGCAAAGCCACTTCTTAACCTTGCGGTGGGTGGCCGGTCCGAAGCGCAGCCGTGCTACCGACCCGTTGTAGGGAATGGGGACGGCCTTGCCACCGGAGACGACGTACTCGGGCAGCGCGGCGTGCGGTGACGCCGGTGCCAGCACACTGACCTCGTGTCCGCGGCCGCGCATTACCTCGGCCAGTTGCAACACATGCGATTGCACCCCGCCCGCCACATCGAACGAGTACGGACATACCATCCCGATCCGCATCACTCGTCCCGTAGTCGTGCCCGCCTGGCCTCCGACAGATCCGCCAGCCACTGCGGCTGCAGCATGTGCCAGTCTGCGGGATGGGCGGCGATGTTGCCAGCGAAGCGGTCGGCCAGCGCCTGGGTGATGGCGCCAACATTGCCACTGGAGCGATCCAACGCCGGGCTCACCGAAAACCCCCAGCCCTTGTTCTCGAACCAGCAGTGCGTGGGCAGCAGCGCGGCGCCGGTCTCGATCGCCAGCTTGGCCGGCCCCGCGGGCATCCGCGTCGATTCGCCGAAAAAGTCCACCTCAACACCGGTGCGTGTCAGATCACGCTCCGCCATCAGGCACACCACCCGATTGTCCCGCAGCCGTTGGCACAACACCTCGAACGGGGGCCGCGCTCCACCGGACAGCGGCAGCACCTCGAAGCCCAGGCGCTCCCGGTAGTCGATGAAACGCCGATACAACGATTCGGGCTTGAGCCGCTCCGCAACGGTGGTGAAGGTGCCATGCATTTGAGCCAGCCATACCCCGGCCATGTCCCAGTTGCCGCTGTGGGGCAACGCCAACACCACGCCGCGCCCCGCGGCCAGCGCCGCATTCAGGTGTTCTTTTCCCCGAATTGAGCCGTCGATCTGGCGGGCCACCTTGCGCAGGTTCATCGTGGGCAACCGGAACACCTCACGCCAGTACCGGGCGTAGGACTGCAGCGAGGCGCGCATCAGGGCGTCCGGCACGTCGGAGGGCCGCAGGCCCACCACCCGGGCCAGGTTCTTGCGCAATTGCTCGGGCCCGCCCTGGCGGGCCGCATATCGCGCCCCGGTGTCGAACACGTTGCGCGCCGCGAACTCGGGCATCGACCGCACCACCCGCCAGCCGGCCGCGTAGGCCCAGTCGGTCGCGGCGCCGGTCACCACGCGGCGCGGGTCCCCGGTCAAATTCAGGCCGGCCGGGGTGGGGATCACTGCGGCGTCTTTCCTGGGATACCGGGCGTCGGAAAGCCCTGGTCACCCTGGCCGCCATCGCCGCCGAACGGTGGTGCTGTGGCAACCAGGCGATCGCTGGCCCCCGGCGACGTCCACACCGTGTAGAGCCGCTGCCCGCAGGTGATCACGCTGGCCACCGCCAGCAGCCACATCGCCACCGGCAGCGCCGGAGGCCAGGCGATGAAGGGAAAGTCGGACACACCGGCGCCGGTAAGCACGATGATCAACCGTTCCGGTCGTTCGATGATGCCGCCATCTCCGCGTAGCCCGCTGGCTTCTGCGCGCGCCTTGATATAGGAAATCACCTGCGAGGTCACCAGGCAGATCAGCGTCGCCACCACCAGCAGTTGATCTCGCATGTGAAACGCGATCCACCACAACAGCCCGCAAAACACCGCGCCATCACTGATGCGGTCGCAGGTGGCGTCCAGCACCGCGCCGAACCGGGTGCCGCCGCCGCGTTCTCGCGCCATCGCCCCGTCCAACATGTCGAACAGGACGAAAAACCACACCACACACGCACCCGGGAACAGCTTGCCCATCGGGAAGAGCACGACGGCGCCGGCCACCGAGGCGGTGGTACCGATGAGGGTGACGGCGTCGGGGGTAAGACCGATGCGCAACAGGGCTCTGGCCAATGGGTTGGTGATCCGCGCAAAAGCCGCCCGGGAAAGAAATGGCACCTTGCTCATCGTGGACTCACGATTGCCGTGCCCATTCCGCCGCCAGTAGCTGACGGGTGTCCCGCAGCAACTGCGGGATCACCTTCGAGCCGCCGATAATGGTGATGAAGTTCGCATCGCCACGCCATCGCGGAACCACGTGCATATGCAGGTGTTCGGACAGCGAGCCACCGGCCGACTCACCCAGATTCATGCCGACGTTGAAGGCGTGCGGCCGTGACACGTTCTTAATGACGCGAATCGCCTTCTGGGTGAACGCCATCAGCTCCGCACTCTCCGGCTCCGTGAGGTCCTCCAACTCCGATACCCGCCGATAGGGCACCACCATCAGATGCCCAGGGTTGTACGGATAGAGATTGAGCATGGCGTAGACAAGCTCGCCACGAGCAATCACCAGACCTTCCTCGTCGGGCAGCTGAGGGATGTCGATGAACAGCTGGGACCGCGACGAATCGCCCTGCGTCTTGGGCGCTTGCCGGTGATAGTTCATCCGATAGGGCGTCCACAACCGCTCCAGGCGATCACGCTCGCCGACACCCTCGTCGACGATGGTTTTGTCCGAGGTGGCTAAACCCTCATCCTCACTCACGGCCCACCACCTTCACCAGTTCGGCAGTGGGAAACGCGTTTTCGCGCTGCGCGATCCAGTTGAGGATGGTCGCGACGGCGCTGTCGCGCGGCACACCGTTGAGCTGCGTACGGTCACCGAAACGGAAACTCAGGGCGTCGGCCTGCACGTCGCGATCACCGGCCAGCACCATGAACGGCACCTTCTGGTTGGTGTGGTGCACGATCTTCTTGGCCATCCGGTCATCGCTGGTGTCCACCTCAACCCGCACCCCGTGTGACTTCAACTGCGCGGCCACCTCATCCAAGTAAGCGATGTGTTCGTCGGCCACCGGGATACCGACCACCTGAACGGGCGCCAGCCACGCCGGGAAGGCCCCCGCGTAGTGCTCGGTGAGGATGCCGAAAAACCGCTCGATCGACCCGAACAGCGCGCGGTGGATCATCACCGGGCGCTGACGGGTTCCGTCGGCGGCGGTGTAATCGAGTTGGAATCGCTCCGGGAAATTGAAGTCGAGTTGGATGGTCGACATCTGCCAGGTGCGGCCTAGCGCGTCTTTGACCTGCACCGAGATCTTGGGACCGTAGAACGCCGCGCCACCAGGATCCGGTACCAGCTCCAACCCGGATTCGGCGCCGACCTCGGCGAGCACGTTGGTCGCTTCCTCCCAGACCTCGTCGGAGCCGACAAACTTGTCCGGGTCTTTGGTAGACAGTTCAAGATAGAAATCGGTCAGGCCGTAGTCGGCGAGCAGGTCGAGGACGAACCGCAGTAGCGAACGCAACTCGTCGCGCATCTGGTCGCGGGTACAGAAAATGTGTGCGTCGTCCATGGTCAGCCCACGCACCCGGGTCAACCCGTGCACCACGCCGGACTTCTCGTAGCGGTAGACCGTGCCGAACTCGAAGAGACGCAGTGGCAATTCGCGGTAGGACCGCCCACGCGCCCGGAAGATCAGGCAGTGCATCGGGCAGTTCATCGGCTTGAGGTAGTAGTCCTGGCCGGGCTTACGCAGCGAGCCGTCCGCGTTGTACTCCGCGTCGATGTGCATCGGCGGGAACATGCCGTCGGCGTACCAATCCAAATGCCCCGAGGTATGAAACAGCTGAGCCTTGGTGATATGCGGGCTGTTGACGAACTCGTAACCGGCCTGCGCGTGCTTGCGGCGCGAATAGTCCTCGAGTTCGCGGCGCACAATGCCCCCTTTGGGGTGGAAAACCGCTAGGCCAGAGCCTATTTCGTCAGGAAAGCTAAACAGGTCCAGCTCTACGCCGAGCTTACGATGGTCGCGGCGTTGCGCCTCTTCGATGAGTTCGATGTGACGGTCGAGCGCCTCCTGCGACTCCCAGGCGGTGCCGTAGATGCGCTGCAGGCTGGCATTTTTCTGGTCGCCCCGCCAGTAGGCCGCGGAGCTTCTGGTCAGTTTGAACGCCGGAATATGTTTGGTAGTCGGGATGTGCGGTCCGCGGCACAGATCCCCCCAAACTCGTTCCCGGGTACGGGGATTGAGGTTGTCGTAGGCGGTGAGCTCATCGCCGCCTACCTCCATGACGTCGGGATCCCCGGATTTGTCGTCGACGAGTTCTAGTTTGTAGGGCTCGTTGACCAGCTCCTCGCGCGCCTGGTCCTTGGATTCAAAGACCCGACGATCGAATAGCTGTCCGTCCTTGACAATCTGGCGCATCCGTTTTTCCAACGCCTGAAGGTCTTCGGGCGTGAACGGTTCGACCACGTCGAAGTCGTAATAGAAGCCGTCGGTGATGGGTGGCCCGATGCCCAGTTTGGCGTGCGGGAAGAGGTCTTGGACCGCCTGGGCCAGCACGTGCGCGGTGGAGTGCCGGATGACGCTGCGACCGTCGTCGGAGTTGGCGGGCACCGGGGTGACCTCGACGTCGGATTCGGGCGCCCAGCTCAGGTCGCGCAATTTACCCTCGGCGTCGCGCACCACCACGATCGCGTCCGGTACGCCGCGCCTGGGTAGCCCCGCCGCACCGATGGCGGCGGCCGCGGTTGTTCCGGCCGCAACCCGGAGCGAGGCCTGCGGCGCATCGCCGCCTTTGGCTCCTGGGGCGGGTTGCGCGGGAACGCTCATCGGGTTGGTCTCCAGTCTGGGTCGAAGCGATCGCGACCATGCTATCGGGACGGCCCGCGCCGGCGGCGGTCACTGCTCCTACGGCTGGCCCGGCTTGAGCCGCACAAACAGCGCATCGGCTTCGGCCAGCAGGGTGTCGCCGTCGCTCAATTGGGCGGATACAAAGATCTTGCGCCCGTCGACCCGATCCACTCCAGCATCGATCTGCAGCTCTTTTTCGATTGGCACGATATTGCGGTAGTCGATCTTGAGGTAGGCGGTGCGTTGGCGCCGGCTGCCGGTGAGCACCGACGCCGTCAAGCCGAGAACCGTGTCGAACAACATACCCACGGCACCACCGTGCACGGCACCGTTGCGTCCGAGGTGAAATCGGGCGAATTGGGCCCAGCCGCCGATTCGGCCGTCCGGCGTCTTGCGTGCCGACATGGGCACGGTCAGGATGTTGCCGCGCACCGGTAGGTCCATCCGGCGGCCCGAGGGTGATTGCCATTCGTCCGCCTCGAACGGCGCGAGCAGTGCGGACACTGCCTCCAGCAGATCGGCGGCCTCGGTGATCACCTCGTCGGGCGCGTCGGCGGCGCGGGCGTGATCTTGCACCTTGCGCACCGCGTCGATGAACCTGCCGTAATCCGGTCCGCCCTTGTCGGTCGGTTCCGGTGGATTGAATCCGCCACCGGGGTGGTCCTGTTCACGCGTCACCCAAACACCGTATTGGCTAGCCGCGGGCAGCACCTGCGGCTGTGCGGCTATGCGGCTAGCGCGTTAGCCCGACATGCTCAACCACCACCGGCGCCGGCGGTGCCGCCGTCGCCGGTCAGCGGACGCCCGAACACGGCCGCGGCGGCCAGCGACACCTCGTCAGCCCCGGCCACCAGCAAGCCGGTCGTCGCGCTCGACGCCGTCGCGTTCGCCGCACTCAGTGTTACGCCGATCCCCTGCAGGTCCGCCGGCGCTGCACTCACCGATGACACGTCGCCTTCTGCGATGTAGGCGAACTCGGATTCCGCCGACCACACACTTGGCGATTCGACCGATCCCGCCGACATGGCGGGCGCAACCGTTTCGCCATGCGGGTCCGGCCGAGTTCTCACGACGTGGCGCAAACTCCGATCATCGAGCGGGTAGCTCTGGCCCTTGCGACCGGCACCTATGGTCCGCCGTCAGCGGCGCCGGCGGCCGCCAGCGCCTCGAATTCCTGATCGGTCAAAGTGATCTCGGCCGCGGCGACGTTTTCCTCTAGGTGCGCCACCCGCGAGGTGCCCGGAATTGGCAACATCACCGGCGAACGTTTCAACAGCCAGGCCAGCGCCAGCTGCGACGGCGTCGCGTGGTGTGCGGCGGCGATCTGCTGCAGCGGACCGTCGAGGGCGGCCAGGGGGCCCGATGCCAACGGAAACCACGGAATGAAGCCGATCCCCTGCCGGGCAGCGGCGTCCAGCAGTGGTTCGGCGCCGCGCGCCGCCAGGTTGTACATGTTCTGCACCGACACGATTTCGGTCACCTGCTGCGCCGCGGCGAGCTGATCGACGTCGACCTCGGACAGTCCGATGTGGCGGATCTTGCCTTCGCTCTTCAACTTCAGCAGCTCGCCGACCTGATCGGCCAGCGGAAAGTTGGGATCGATGCGGTGCAGCTGAAACAGGTCGATGGCCTCGACGCCGAGCCGCCGCAGGCTCATCTCGCATTCCTGCCGCAGGTAGCTCGGGTTACCCAGCGGGATCCACACGCCGGGACCGGTGCGCAGCAGGCCCGCCTTGGTGGCGATCAGCAGCCCCCGGTACGGGTGCAGCGCCTGGTGGATGATCTCCTCGGAGACGTAGGGGCCGTAGGAGTCGGCCGTATCAATGAAATTCACGCCCAGTTCGACCGCCCGCCGCAGCACACGGATGCTCTCGTCGCGGTCGGCGGGCGGACCCCAGACACCGTGACCGGTCAGGCGCATGGCACCGAACCCGAGCCGGTTGATCGTGAGGTCACCACCAAGGGTGAACGTTCCGGATGCGGCAGCCACGGCTTTTTGGGATTGTGCGGTCACCATTTCGACCGTACGCCGGGACGGCAGTTGCGCAATCTGGCGTGGCAAGCTGGGTAAGTGGACCTGGATGCGCTTGCTGATCTCCAGCTGACTTACCCGGAAGTGGGCGCGACCGCGGCCGGACAGCTCCCGCCGGGATACGGCCACCTCAGCGTGTCAGCCCCAATCGGTACCGGACGGGATCGCTTCGAGCAAGCTGCCGACTCCGTCATGCACTGGGGTATGCAACACGGGGCCGGACTGCACGTGCAGGCCAGCTCCACTATCGCCGTGGTCTCGGCAGTTGTCGTGGTGCGGATGATGGGCTTGCTTCGCGCGCCCTGCCGCGTGGTGTACGTCATCGACGAACCCGACGTGCGCGGGTTCGCCTACGGCACGCTGCCGGGTCACCCGGAGTCTGGAGAGGAACGCTTCGCCGTCCGCTACGACCCCGCCCGCTCGGCGGTGTTTGCGGAGGTGTCGTCGTTCTCGCGGCCGGCGACGTGGTGGAGCAAGGCCGGCGGGCCCGTCGTTTCGCTGGCTCAGCGGGTCATCGCCAGGCGTTACCTGCGTGGGGTGTAGCGCAAACCTGGGCCCGCTCGCCAAGCCTGCCCTAGCGGGACGACGACGAACGCGGCTCCCCCCAACCGCCGAGTAAGCGTTCCGCGCCGGAACACATCAGCTCGATGACCTCAGCCACCGGGGCGTCGTCGCGAATCATCCCGACGCTCTGGCCCGCGTCCACTGGGGCCACCCGGAAGTCCTCGGCGTCGACGGCGTGCGCCAACTCTTCGCGGGCCGCTAGGTCCGCGGCCAGCTCACTCTCCCTACCCGTCCAGCGCGCGACGAAGTCATTGGTCAGCACCCGCGACGGGAACCGCTGGGGCCAGGGCAGACCGTCGGCGACATCGAAAATCCGGGTGACCCGGGTATCGGTTTCACGCGCAGCGATCAGGGCACGACGGCCGGCCGCACCCGTCAGGGCCTCGGGGCACGCCGCCAAGCGGGTACCCACCCACGCTCCGCAGGCGCCGGCTGCCAGCACCGCGGCCAAACTTCTGGGCGACGCCACGCCTCCGCCGGCCAACACCGGCACCGAGACCGCGTCCAGGACGGCATCAAGCAACGGCAGGGTGCCGAGCCGCACCTCGCCGTGACCACCGCCCTCGGCCCCACGCGCGACCACGATGTCCACCCCCGAATCGACCGCGCGGCGAGCCCCCAACGCGTCGTAAACCTGTGTGACGGTGGCGATTCCGGCGTCATGCGCCATGGGTATCCAGGACCAATCGGTACCGAAGCTAACCGACAGCAGCACCGGCCGAGCGGCCAGCGCGTCCTGCAGCAGACCGGCTTCCTTGCGCATGACCCAGTCCACCAGGCCGATACCGAACCGTCCGCTGACGTGCCGCAGCTGCTCGGCGAGTTCGGCCCTGGTCGCGGTGCTGCCCATGCCAACCATGCCCAAACCGCCGGCAGCGCTGACCGCAGCGGCCAAGCGACCGCCGGCAACCCCGCCCATGGGTGCGTTGACGATGGGCACCCGCAGGCCAAAGCCCCGTGACCACGGCGTGGCGAGCACCGCTAGTGAGCGCCGGGCTGGGCTTTCAGCACGGTCAGCATCACCACCGAATCCTCGACCGCGTGCAACGCGTGGCGCTGCAAGGGAATCGCGACATAGTCGCCGGTCTTGCCGTCCCAAGCGTCATCACCGGAGGTGAGGCGCACGTGCCCGTGCAATACCTGCAGCGTCGACTCGCCAGGGCTATCGTGCTCGGACAGGTCGTGGTCGGCAAGCAGGGCGAGCACGGTCTGGCGTAGTTCGTGGTTGTGTCCACCGTGAATCGTGTGCGCGGCTCGCCCGCTGTGCGATTGCTTCGCCTCGGCCAACTTCTCCGCGGCCAGGGTGGTCAGCGAAATGGATTCCATCAGTGAGTCCTTTCAGCCGGTCAGTAGCAGTATCCCCGTCACGATCAAGGCGGCCACCTTGGCCACCTCCAAACCCACGTAGACGTAGTGGGCCCGGGAGCGGGGAGCATCCAGCCCGGCGAGCACTTGATCGGAACGGCGGGTCAGGCGCGGACGCACCGCGATCAGCTGGACTGCCAACACGGCGAGCGCGACGCCGAGGGCCACCATAATGGGCACCGAGGTCGGGCCGGCCGCCATCAGGGCCACCAGGACAAGTGCGAAACCGACCTCAACGGTGTTGAGCGCACGAAACACCAACCGGCCGATGCTCAAACCGATCTGCAACGTCACGTTCGGAGCGCGGAACTTCAACGGCGCCTCCAGAAACGAAATGGCGAGCACCATCCCGAGCCATACGAAGCAAACGGCAACCTCGATCGCCGGACCGCCGCTCACGAAGCGGCCCCGTCTACCAAGAGATGGGCCAGACATAGATCCGGTTCGACGAACGCGTCGAGCCGCTCGACGCCGATGGGCGCTGCCCAGCTTTCCAACGCTCCTCGCATCAGGCCCAGGTGGATCGAACACACGACGCCGGACCGGGACTCGGCCAATTCCAAAAACGGGCAATGACGCAGGCCCAATTGCCACTTCCCGTCGAACATCCGGCGCTCGGGCGCAAACCCGAGTTCGTCGAGCAACCTGACCAGCTGATCGATCGAGCCCTCCTGACTCCTGGCAACCGCCGCCGGCTCCAGCTGCCGCCCCCACGCCCGACCCGCTTCCTGCGCCTTGGAACCGGAATCGTGTCCGGCGGCAAGATCGTTGGCAAGAACCTCGGCAAGTAGCCGGTAGTGCCGTACCCCACCGCGGTCCATCTGCTGAACCGCCTGGAACATCAGCGGCGGGCGCCCCGGACCGCGCCGAACAGGCTTGACCCGCTCCACCTGACCGTCGCCGACCAGGCTGTCGAGGTGAAAGCGCACGGTGTTGGGGTGAACGCCCAGCTCATCGGCGATCGCCACGATGCTCATCGGGACGCCGGCAACGCGCAAGACCCGCAACACCGCGCGGCGGCGTCCCGCCGGCTCGTCGACCGCGGTGCCGATCCGATTCACCCCCATTTAAGAATCTTAAGTGCTCTCGGCAACCGGGTAACCGGCCACCAGCGCGGTATCAACACCGACGGGGCCCACTTTGGCGGCCCCGCCCGGGGAACCCAATGGCTGATCGCGGCCGGGCAGGGTTTCGGTGAAGAAGGCCGCATTGTCGGCGCGGTATCGCGCAAGCGCCTCGGGTAGGTCGTCCTCGTAGTAAATGGCTTCCACCGGGCACACCGGCTCGCACGCGCCGCAGTCCACGCACTCGTCCGGATGGATGTAGAGGGCCCGACCGCCCTCATAGATGCAGTCCACGGGGCATTCTTCAACGCATGCCCGGTCCATCACGTCGATGCACGGCTCGCCGATCACGTACGTCATGGGCGCGAGTTTACACAAGTCATCTTGTAAAAAAGAGAGCATTGTCGCGCGCTCGGACAGTCGAGATAGCTTCCCGGCTACGATTGAGCGCCTGATCCCACTGTCGCAGAGGGCGATTCGAAGGTTTGCGAAGGCTAGGCCCCCCGCTACCCGGGTTGTCCCCTGCGGCCGCCATCCATGACGATCGCAACGAAAGGATGCCTCCCAGTCCGTCTACGGCATTTCGGCGGCCGACAAGCTATTGCTGGGCGCCACCGCGACCCTGGTCGGCGGGTGCGTTGCCATCGCCGGTATCGGCACCGCGCTGTTCATGGACAACCTGACCCATGTCATCGAAGTGGGCCATCTGCGATCCGTTCTGTCGGTACCCGATACCTGGGGCGTTTCTTTTCTCTACATGTGCGCCTCCGGCTCGTTCATCAGCTTCGCGTTCGCCTTCGGTCAGGTACTGCAATACAACCTGTTGGCCGAGGGGCAGACCGGCGCGCAGGCGTCACTGCACGCGGCCGAAATCGCCTTCCTCGGGCCACTACTGGGATAACAGCGCGGATCGTAGGCGGCAAATTGGGCGATCGTTTCGGCGGCGGCCGCGTCACGCTGGGCGCCTTCGTCAGCATGATTTTGGAGGCCGCGCTGCTGGTCGGTGTCGGCACCCACGCCGATCTCAGTCCTGGCCCCGGCGGTCGCCTGACGGGGGCCACCTTGCTCGGCTATGTGATCGGCTTTATCGCACTGTTCATCTGCTGCGGGGTGGGTAAGGGAACGGTGTTCAAGCTGATCCCGTCGATCTTCGCGGAGCGCAGTCGCGCCCTCCCGCTCACCGAGAATGAGCGCCGACAGTGGGCCCGCGCCATGTCCGGGGCGTTGATCGGCTTCGCCGGCTCGGTCGGCGCACTAGGTGGCGTGGCGTGGGGATCAACTTGGCCTTGCGTCAATCGTATGCAAGCAGCGGCACCGAGACGCCCGCCTTCTGGGCGTTTCTGCTGTGCTACCTGTGCGCGGCCGCACTGACCTGGGCACGATACGTACGGCCGCGCCGTCCGGCCGGCTCTGCGCCGGTGAAGCCAAACGAGGATCACCGCCTGTCTGGCGCGCCCGCCTAGGTGCACGAGCGACGCGTCGTAGCGGGGGGCCGGCTAGCGCTGCGCGACCGCGAACGGGAACAAACATCATCGTGCTGCCGCCCGCGGTGGCCACGACATGCATACTGGACCCGGCCTAGCCGCCTTGATCCATATGTTGTCCGGCAGCAGCCGGCCGAGCACCGAGGAGGGCATCATCGAGCCACATCCCGGCGTCCTGGACGCGCCCACCCGACAGACAACGTGATGGCCGGCAAGCGAGACGATGCCGGGTCGCCCCTACCCCTGTCGAACCGGGACGATGACCACCTGCAGGGGCACTGGTTACTGGCACGGCTGGGCAAGCGGGTGCTCCGTCCCGGCGGCGTCGAGCTCACCCGCACGCTGCTGGCCCGCGCCGGCGTGAACGACGCCGACGTGCTCGAACTGGCACCGGGCCTGGGCCGCACGGCCGCGGAGATCCTCGCCCGTCACCCCCGGTCGTACGTCGGCGCGGAAAGTGACCCCGACGCGGCCAACCTGGTTCGCGGCGTGCTGGGTGGCCACGGCGACGTCCGGGTCACCGACGCCGCGGATACCGGATTGCCAGACGCTAGCGCCGACGTCGTTATTGGTGAGGCGATGCTGACCATGCAGGGCGACGCGGCCAAACATGCGATCGTCGCCGAAGCGGCGCGGGTCCTCAGGCCGCGGGGACGCTACGCCATCCACGAACTCGCCCTGACTCCGGATGACGTTCCCGAGGAAGTCAGCACCGAGGTCCGCCAGTCGTTGGCCCGGGCGATCAAGGTCAACGCGCGCCCGCTGACCGTTGCCGAATGGTCGCAACTGCTGGCCGGACATGGGCTGGTCGTCAGTCACGTGGCAACCGCACCAATGGCGTTGTTGCAGCCACGGCGGATGATCACCGACGAGGGCTTTATTGGTGCCCTGCGGTTCGCCAGAAACCTGCTCACTCAGCCCGCCGCACGCAGGCGAGTCCTCATGATGCGTCAGACATTCCGCAAGCATCGGGAGCGTTTGGCGGCCGTGGCAATCGTCGCCTACAAGCCGCCGGCTTCGGGCACCTGAGCGTCATCGCAAGGCCCTGGCCTTGTGCCCGCACAGCTGGTGACAAATGGCTCTGACCACATTCGATCAGCTTCGCTAGCGTTTTCGGCAGAGCCAACGAATTACCAAAAGCTGAAGGACACGCCATGTCCTCGCACAACACCCCCTTGGGAATCATCGTCGGGATCGACGACTCACCGTCGGCGAAGGTAGCCGTACGGTGGGCCCGTCGCGAGGCCGAGCTGCGAAACGTTGCACTGGCGGTGCGCGTTTGCAGCGAGTTCGGTTGCCACCGAACCAAACCGAACGAAACCGAACGAAATGGATCGAGCATCCACAGGCACCGCTGCCCCGAACCACTGATCGCCCGAGGGACTGCGCCTAGTGGGCGCCCCACGTGCCCGGCATCATCGGCATGGCCGGCCCGCCCCTGACCCCATCGTCGGCCAGTGCTCTCAGGCCGGTCGGTGCGGCGGTGATCTGCTTGGGCGCGGTTCCGGCGAAACCCAGGGTTCGCGCACCCCGGTCACAATCGGCAGGTGCAATCCATTGCTCGCCCGACGAAGGATTCGGTTCTTGGTTGGTATCGGGCTCCAGGTCTGCGTATTCAAAACCGCGGCCGATCTTCGTAAGCTTGGCTCGCCGGCGCTGGTGCGATCGAGCTTGTGAGTGGGCGGGGAGCGCGACCGCAGCCTCCTCGGCGTCGTAGGGCACCGGCACCTTGGGTCGGCCGGCGCCGACCGCCTTCCTGGCTATCGGGATCAAGCCACCTGCCAGATAGGCATAGTTTTCCACGCCCGCACCGGTCGGCGACGGTGGTCCGAGAGCGGGGGCCGGCGCGGTCGATGCCGCCGCGGCAGTGGCGACAGTCGGTGCTGCGACTGGCGTCGCATTGGGGGCCGGGAGCGATGGCGGAGCAAGCGTTGCACCCGGTGGTGCGGGCGGGGGGCCTGCGGCAAGCGATGAGCTATCCGGTAGTACGAGGCCAGCACTCGACGTCAACGCCACCGATGGACCAACTCCAGTTAGGACGCCCCCCAGTAGCATCGGGACGTATTCGGTCGTGAGCTGAGTGAGCGTAGCGGCGAACTGCGTGACAAGTGACGCAACGTATGAAATCGCATGCATCAGCATCGTTAACGAATAGACGACTGCCGTATACACCGCGTACGCCATCTGCAGGATGGTGGTGACAAGGTTGTAGATATAGGCGATGGCCGACGCAATCATACTGACCGCGTTGTAGACGGCAACAGCGGCGAAAAGGCGTAGCGCCCAACCGATAGCACGATCAACAAAACTGATGATGTTGCCGACAAGGCTAAACGCCTGGCCAACGAAGTTGGCGATCTGACCGAGGGCCGCAACCATCAATTGCGGGATCGTGGCCGGCTCGCCTTCCACGAGGTCGGCGTTCTCGAACAACACCAGGGCTCGGTCAGCGCCCATGTCGGCACCGTCGTCCACGATTTCCTCGATGATTGGTCCGGCCTCGTCGCCGGGACGTTGCACAAGGCCGTTGGCATCACCAACGTCCTCGACAGGCTCGTCTTCCGGTTCCTCGACTATCGGTCCGGCGGGCTCTTGCAGATCAGGGCCACGCAGTAGCAGCGGCGCGGGTCGGTTGCGTGGCAAGTTCAATGCCACCGCCATATTTGCCTGTTGCTGGTACAACTGCATTACGCCCGCGGCCTGAACCCACATCCGCGCATAGTCGGCTTCATTGATCGCAAGCGGGATCGTATTGATCCCAAAGAAGTTCGTCGACAGTAGCGCCACATTGGTGGCTCGGTTGACAGACAACTCCGCCAACGTTGGCATCTCCGCCAACGCAACGGAATACGCTGCCGCCACCTGCTCGTGCGCGATAGCTTGCTGTCGGATTTCCTGACCGGCCTCTGCCAACCAATCCAGGTAAGGCCCAAACGCACCCCGATAGCCCTGCGAACCCACTCCCTGCCACGGTACGACAGCCAGCTCATTACTGAGATCCTGTGCCGCCCAGTCGTACTCAAGGCCTAGCTGTTGCAACAACTCCCCTGCCTCGGTAAGGGGGCCGGGGCCCGGACCCGAGCTCAGCGCGGTCGAATGCACCTCTGGCGGCTCGCCCATCCAGAACATGGGCAGCACCGTGAAGATCGAGAGCAAGAAGGGCAGCGTCACCTCTTACATGCCAAACGTGTAGGAAGCGGCCGCCGCGGCATCACGAGCCGCATAGTTAGCGCCGGACTCGGCGACGCCGGCCCCCGAACGGGCTAGTTCTTCGACTCCTTGAGCACCCACCAGGGTGCGCTCCCCGCCTTGGGTACTGAACACAACCGCGGCCTGTAGCGAGACCGGATCGGCAGCCGGTGGCACCACCGCCGAGATCACCGGTGCGGCAACAGCATGCGCGGCCGCCAGCCGAGCAGCGATCCCGTTCACCGCCTCACTGGCTGCCGACAGGCCAGCGGGAACTACCTGCAGTGTCATCACTCCCTACCTTCTGAGTCAGTGGTGCCGTGCTTGGTAACCGAACTGCCAACGGCGAAAAGCCGGATAGACATTAGCAGCAACACATTTGCGGGAGTAGCGAGCCTGGTCTGGGTGCCGGCGATGGTTGGGCCTTGCCAGCCAGACCTCGACCGTGCGGGCACGCCGGTGGGCTGGGAGCTCAAGCGCCGTGGATCCCTGTCCGGCTCGATAGACACCAGGTTCGGGACTGGGACTCTTGGTATCCCAGTACCGGCGTGGCGATCCACGCGCACGCCGCCGTGGCGGCGGTCACCGCGGACCAGCGCGACCCAAGAGTGGCCTGAGAACGGCACCGGGGCGGTCTGAATGCGCTGTCTGTCAACCTGTTTCACAGAACCTTCGATGCTTGCCGCCAACCACCGCGGCCCCTACCATCCCGCGCCGCGAACACCAAGGTCCTGCAGTCTCACGCCGCGCGGTCGCCCGAGCGGCCGTGATCCGCCATCCGGGGTCGGCTTAGGAAGGATCTCAGAAATGGTGGTGCCCACTGTTTTCCGTTGGCCTGATCACATTTGCCGGCCACCGCAGGCCGATATCACCGAGGGCGTCGATTCCCGCATAGCGGACGCTTTCGATGCAGCGCACCGCCAACCGCCGATCGCGCCAGCGCAGACCGCAAGCAGGTCCTTCAGGTTTTGGCGACCTGGGCATCGCGGGGCCGCCGCGCCCTGATTGCACACGGGGGTGCGACGGCTTCGTCCGTCGCCTCGATCGCGCCGTCGATGCGTTTGTTGCAACTCCGATCAAGCCATCGGCACTTCCACGGATTCAAAGCAAGAGATTCACCCGGCATGACGCACGTGGCGGTGTGCCACCCAACCCATGCGGTCGGGCGCACCTGCACCATCACCAGCTGGCCGCCTCCTGAACAACTCGCGTTTCCGAAGCCGCGAAGATGCGCTGAATCGACCGATCAGCGTGTCGTCACTTGCGTTTGCTGGAGTCACAGTAGTCACAGTCCCTACCGACGCCGTTGCCGAGCTTCGCTGTCCGATCGCGACATTGCTGCCAAACGCGCCCGGCAACTCCATTGATCTTGATACGGAAGTCGTTCGACCCGCCGCCAAGATAACTGGCGCAACCTGAAACCCGCCAGTTGGTGCCTCGCGCAACGCCGGGTGGAGCGCCAGCCGAACGGTGCGGCAAATCTGTCCAGCATCGAGCACAGCTCCGATGACCCAAATGGCAAACTCTTCCGAATCGAACTATCATCGCACGTCCGCGCCGCAACTCGATTGGGGTTTTCGTTGCCAAAGCTCCGCCTTTAACAGCGGGGCCCAGGCAGAATTCGACGCCTCGCACGATTATGCAAATTCGCTGCATTCGAACATCGCCATCTCAGCCAATAGCGCTATTCAAATTTGAGCCAAAGTAAGCTTGTGATATAACCATGGCAAATAATTTTACCGGTGAGGTCGACTTATGCCCAGGCAACAGCATTCTTTGGTGGCCCGCCGGAAGTGCCCGCGTCGCTAGCGAAAAACCTCCTCGCCAACCAGAAAACCCCCTCACGCTGCCGCGCCGAGCTTGACTCGCCCCGGCACACGGGCGTCGCGCTCAGCCCCGAGCTGGACGCCATGCCAGTTGCACCACCACAAATTTAGCTGTGCTACAAGATCTCTCGTTGTAGTCCGCGGACGCCGGACGCATCGGCCGCGGGGTTGTCCCAGCCGCCATGCGTGGGTTCATGCCACCCGGGCGAAGATCGGCCGATGTCACCGGGGGCACCGGATACGGCACCAAATCCGCGCAATAAGCACCATTGACATCTGCTATGCAAAGTATTAGAAGTGAAACGTCAAAGCGTGCAATGTCGGGCGCCGGCAGGCACCATCCGCAGAATATACGGCTGTGGGGTATTAGGTGTGAACAGAGCCTTCATCATCGATCCAACCGTAGCTGCCATCAATGGTTTGGAACTCCTTCTCGGGATTGGAATACCCAACGACGGGAGTATATTGAGCTTCACCTCCTCGCTGTTTGACAAGGGCCTTAATGAACTGGAATCGGCGTTCCCCGGCGATAGTTGGCAGGGTTCCGCCGCGGACAAATACTCCAGCAAAAACGAGACGTTCGCGAATTTCTTCAAGGAGCTCGAGGAACTCGAGCGTGAGCTCGAGGCGCTGATCGCCGATCAGGCCAGCGCCGTCAAGAAGACCCGCGAGATCCTCGACGACGCGAAGAAAGGGCTCGAGTACGTCCGTCCGGCAGCTGTGGACATGACGTATATACCGATTGTCGGTTGGGGCATGTCGGCGACGTTCCAGGCGACAGCTTGCGCAGTTGCCATGACGGCGGTAGGGGTCGGACTCGCCTACTTGATCGCAAAGACCCTGATCAACGCGGTTCGGCTGCTCGTTCTGTTGGCCAAGCTGGCAAAACTGCTGGCCTCGGTGGTCGCCAGTGTGGTGAGCGCCGTCGTGGACGTCGTGGCCGAAATCTGGGACTTCTTGAAGAACGCATTCGAATATCTCGAGCAGCTTTGGGACAAACTGACCGGGTGGGTTTCCAAGTTGCTCTCTCAGTGGTTCTCAAAGCTGGAGAGTTTCTTTGAGGGCGTGCCCGGCTTGGGCGGCCTAAGCGGTTTGTCTCAGCTAACCAGCTTGTTCGGCTCATCGGGGTCCTCCGCGTCGGGCGGCTCGGCGAGCTTGGCCAGCGCCGCCGGCTTGTCGGACGCCGCCGGCTCGGCGGGTTCGACCGGGTTGGGCAGCATGCTGGGCGGGTCCGGCTTCGGCGGCTTGTCGAAGCCTGCGCAACTGCGTTCGGCGGCCAGTCAGGCAAACCCCAGTGTCTCGAGCGCTGCCCCAGTCGGGAACCTGATGGAACAGATGGGCGAACCGTCACAACCGGCCTCCGCGCAGGGGCCCCAAGGTATGGGCGGCATGCATCCGGCGTCGGGGTCCAAGGACGCAACCACCAAGAAGTACGCGGAAGGCGCCGCGGCGGGAACGGACGATGCCGAACGCGCACCCGTCGAAGCCGGCGTCAGCGGCGCCCAAGCGACGCCACTGCTGCGCGCCGTCTGAACCCCGTTGACCAGCCAAACCCACTGCCAACTAACGCTGTAACACGACCCGGACGGAAAGGACTGTGATCGATGACAGCCAATCTGAAAGTCGAACCCGAGTTCCTCGGAGTACTGGCCTCCCACCACGACAATGCGGCGGCCGACGCCACCTCGGCCACCGAATCCGCGGCCGGTCTCAGCGATTCGGTGACGGTCACTCACGGTTCATACTGCAAGCAGTTCAACACCGCGTTGCAGATGTACGAGAACACGCGCAATACCCTCGGCTCGTCCTTGCATACGGCCGGTATCGATCTGGCCAACTCGCTACGCAGTGCGGCACGCGCCTATCTCGAGGCCGACGAAACATGGAGCACCACTCTGAGTTCGTTGTTCAGCTGACCGCACTGGTAACCCACGTTGCGCTATCCGATGCGGTTGTCGAGAAGGGACGCCGTGATGGCGCTACCTAGGGATGACTTCGACCGCGACGATTTCGACGCCGTTGATCCCTGGGGCACCGACGGCGCGCCCCGGTGGGCTGTGGACCCGATCGTTGGGTTGGCCCGGCCTGCGCCCACCGACGGCGAGACCACCGTGGACGACACGCAGGCTCAGGTCGAGACTGCCACGGTGACCAATCCCCAAGGCAGCGTGTCGGTGTCGGCGTTGATGGATGGCCGCGTCGAGCAGATCCGGCTCACCGCCCAGGTGGTGCGGATGAGCGAGTCGCAGCTCGCCGCCGAGATCCTGGTGATCGCGGACTTGGCTCGACAACGGGCGCAGTCGGCACAATATGTGTTCATTCTCGACAGGATGAGTCAAGCCGCCGACGGGGACCAACAACGCCTGGCATGCCTCGGCGAATTCGTGCGCAAGACCTGGAATTTGCCGACACCGGCAGAGGCCGCGACGGCAGTGGCCGAGGTCTTCGCCAGCCGCTACAACCCCGATGGCAGCCTCCGAGACACCGACGCTGCTCGGTGAGGCTTCGGCTGTGCATCTGCCAACCAAACATGCTGCGGTCCAGCTCTTCGTGCTGATGACCTGACTTTGGCGGGGCCGCGCAGGGCCCGGTCGGGCGGTGGCGGGCGCGCTACCGAGGCCGGCAATTTGTGACCTCCGGCCATACCGGCGATCAATGAGTCGATGGACACTCGACGGATGAGGCAGTTCGACGACCGCGCTGATGCCGGCCGGCAATTGGCGCAACGGCTGGGGTTCTTGCGGGGCCACGACGTGGTGGTGCTGGGTTTGCCGCGCGGCGGTGTGCCGGTGGCTTTCGAAGTTGCCGTGGCGCTACACGCTCCACTCGATGTGCTGCTGGTGCGCAAGCTTGGCGTGCCCTTGCACTCCGAGCTTGCCTTCGGTGCCATCGGCGAAGGCGGCGTGCGGGTAACCAACGACTCCGTGGTCCGCGAGGTTGCGCTGCACGAAAGGGAAATGGCTGAGGTCGAGGAGGCCCAGTGGGCCGAGCTGCGGCGGCGGGTGCGGCGTTTCCGCGGCGATCACGCCCCGATCGCGCTGCCGGGAAAGATCGCGGTGATTGTTGACGACGGTGTCGCGACCGGGGCCACCGCGCAAGCGGCCTGCCAGGTTGCGCGCGCTCAGGGTGCCAGCGGGGTGATTTTGGCGGTGCCCATTGGGGCGTCTGACACCGCCGAGAGGTTCGCCGACTACGCCGACGAGGTGGTGTGTCTGGAAACACCAATCCCGTACTTCGCCGTCGGCCAGGGCTACCGCAACTTCAACCAGACCTCGGACGAGGAAGTGGTCGCGCTGCTCGATCGCGCCCGGGCCAGATTCGCCACGGTTGGTGGCGCCGACGAGGCGCCACGCGACCGGGAAGTCCGGCTGACCGCCGAAGGCGTGTCACTGGTCGGGTTGCTGACCATTCCCGATCGCGCGACCGGTGTCGTCGTGTTCGCTCACGGCAGCGGAAGCAGCAGACACAGTCCCCGCAACCGATATGTCGCTGAGGTACTCACCCAGGCCGGATTGGCTACCCTACTGCTCGACCTGCTGACGCCCGAGGAGGAGCGCGACCGTGCCAACGTCTTTGACCTCGCTTTGTTGGCCCGTCGATTGGTCGACGTGATGGCTTGGCTGGCCGGCCTACCTGACACCGCCGCGCTGCCAGTCGGCTTGTTTGGGGCCAGCACGGGCGCCGGCGCCGCCCTGGTTGCCGCCGCGCATCCGGGCGTCAAGGTGTCGGCGGTGGTATCCCGCGGCGGGCGGCCCGATCTCGCCGGAGACACGTTGCTCGAAGTGCGGGCCCCTACCTTGCTGATCGTGGGCGGGCGCGATGACGCGGTTCTCGAGCTGAACCGACGGGCGCAAGCGGCGATGCCAGCGGTGTGCGAGCTTGCGGTGGTCCCCGCCGCCACGCACCTCTTCGAAGAACCGGGCACCCTTCAGCAAGCCGCGGCCCTGGCGCGTGACTGGTTTCTCGGACACCTGGGTCAGCAATAGGGCCCGGCTAGTGATGCAGGCCCGTCACCGGCTGGTGAGTGCTGGCCTGAATGTCCGCGGAAGTCAACGCGAACAACTGATCCGCCAGATCGGTCAACGCGCGGGCGATCGCGAGTTCGTCGCCGATCTGGGCCACCGGCTCGTCGGCCGGGTCCAGCCGTGCCAAGCCGATCCCGACCAGCGTGTGATCGCCCCACTCCAGTCGCGCCTTTGCCCGGGTGCGCTCCGCACGCTCTTGGACCATCACATCAATTCGGCAGGCCTTGGCGGCCCTGGTGTCGTCGCACGCAGCTGTCATCGCCGCCTCCTTATCGGGTCACCTTTGATGCCATCATCGCCGAACTGCGGGTTAGTAGAGGCAAAGGTCACAACCGTGGCAACGCCGCGCGCGGCGGCCGTCATCGAAACATCAGAAACACCGTCTCCGCTGGGCCCTGCAGACGGATATCGAAGCGGTAACCCGCACGGCCCGGACCATTTTCGTCGACACACACCAAGGTGGACCGACGACTGGCATCGACTCCGGCCAGCACCGGATCGGACTCCAGATCGGTTGCGGGCAGATAGGCGCGAGTAAATAGCCGGTGCAGCAGACCTCGGGCAAAGACTGTGATCGCAAAAAATGGTGGCCGGCCGGCTACCGAACCCGGTGCCACAGTGGTGAACTCATAGTGCCCGTCGGTGTCGGTTGCGGCTCGGCCGAACCCGGTAAACCCGTCACGGCGCAATGAGCCGGCCCGTCGTGGGATACCCCCCTCGGCGTCGGCCTGCCACAGTTCAAGCAGCGCGTCGGGGACCGCCACGCCGGCACCGTCGTACACCACGCCGTGCAGCCGGAGGGCGCCCGGATGCGCTGCGCTGACCAACATGCTGTCACCTGGATAGCACAGGCCGAGCGCGAAGAACGGTCCGACGGTTTGTCCAGGGGTGCAGGATAATTCAGTCACCGGCGTCTCCCTCGGTCCAGGTCCGGCGACCGCCCGAAAGCACGATGTCCCAGCGGTAGCCGGTCGCGTACTCGGGCTGGGTGACGTCGTGGTCATAGGTGGCGATCAACCGTTGCCGAGCTGCGGGGTCGAGAATCGATTGGAAGATCGGATCCAAATCGAAAAACGGATCGCCGGGAAAATACATCTGGGTGATCAGGCGCTGGGTAAAAACCGTTCCGAATACCGAGAAGTGGATGTGCGCGGGCCGCCAGGCATTGTGATGGTTGCGCCACGGGTATGGGCCAGGCTTGATGGTGACAAAGCGGTAGGACCCGTCGAGCCCGGTCAGACAGCGACCGGCGCCGGTGAAGTTGGGGTCGAGCGGAGCGGAGTGCTGGTCTCGCTGGTGGCGATAGCGGCCGCCGGCGTTGGCTTGCCAGATCTCCACCAGCTGGCCGGCAACCGGCCCACCGGATCCATCCAGCACCCGGCCGGTCACGATGCAACGCTCCCCTATCGGCTCACCCACGTGCCCGGCCGTTAGATCGGCGTCGAGGGGGTGCACTTCCTGCTCACCGAAGATCGGTACCCAGCGTTCCACCTCTTCGGGGTCCACGGCCAACAGCGAAGCCCGCGGGTGACGCATGAGGCTGCTGCGATACGGCGGGTAGTCAAGCCGCGGCTGACTTTCGTTGCCACCTTGGCGCCGGTATTCGGCTGCGACGGTATCGATCTCCGCCGTGATGTCGTCTTGCGATGCGACGCACTCCGGTGCGGCTTCCACAATAGGTCAGGCTACTAAAAGAGCCGTCGCACGCTTTAGCGTTAACCCATGACGCGCGACTACGTGTACGACCCAGGCTACTCCGAAGAACGCCGGCGGTTGGCCGGCATCGAGAGCCTGTGGGACCCGGGAACACAGGCGTTATTGGACTCCCTCGGCATCGGTGCGGGCTCCAGGTGCCTAGAAATCGGTGCCGGCGGGGGCTCGCTACTGCGGTGGATGACCGGGCGCGGCGCCACGGTGCTGGCCGTCGACGTCGACACGCGCTTCATTGAACCGCTGGCCGACGACGCGATCGAGGTCCGCCGCCTCGATATCCGCACCGAGGAACTTCCCGCGGGCGAGTTCGACATCGTGCATGCACGACTCGTGCTCGAACACCTACCGGATCGCCGGCAGATCCTTGACCGCCTGGCCAATGCCCTGCGTCCCGGCGGATGGATGGTCATCGAAGACTATGACTGGACCTCATTCGGCTTCGAGGGCGGTGGGAGCGACCTCGACCGGGTCACCGGGGCGATCCTGGCCTTCATGCAGCAAGCCGGATTCGAGCCACATTACGGCAGGCAGCTCGTCGCCGACCTGGCCGCCGCCGGCCTGACCGAGGTTCGCGGCGAAGGCCGGGCCCGAATCATCGATTCCAGCGCACCAGGTTTCGACTTCTTCAAGCTGTCATTCGACAGCGTCAAGGATGCCGTCGTCGAGGCCGGTCTGCTGTCCAGGCAAGACGCGGACGCGGCGGCCGCCCGTTTCGGCGAGGACATCCGGGTCTTCACGCCGCTCATTATGGCCGGAATCGGACGCCGGTAGTCGAGACACGGCCCACGCGTCGCGGTCTCGACTGGTGGCAGCGACGGTGAATCGCCACTCGGGCCGCTGAACAGCCGGTGCCGCGCGCTGCCGATCATCGCGAGACTCTGATAGATTCTGTTATACAGAATCTATCTCTGTTGATCAGAATCCGCGACCTGAGATGGTGAGCCCAACGTGACCGATCACCGAGTTGCCTTCGATGGCCTTGTGGACACCGTGCGCCGCGGGATGGTCCCCGCGCACATCTACAACGACGAAGAGCTTTTTGCATGCGAGAAAGAGCGGCTGTTCGGCCGCGCCTGGATGTTCGTGGCGCACGAATCGGAGATTCCGCACGACGGCGACTACGTTGTGCGACGGGTGCTTGACGATTCGTTCATCGTCGCCCGCGATGCCAATGGCGAGGTGCGCGCGATGTTCAACATGTGCCTGCACCGCGGCATGCAGGTGTGTCGCGCGGAGATGGGCAACGCCTCCAACTTCCGCTGCCCCTATCACGGTTGGACATACCGCAACACCGGCAGGCTCACCGGCCTGCCGTTCCACCGTGACGCGTACGGCGGCGACGCCGGGTTCACCAAGAACCAGACTCTGTTGCCGGCACCCCACATTGCCACCTACAACGGCCTGATCTTCGTCAACCTCGACGCGGATGCCGAACCATTGGCGGGCTACCTGGGCGATTTCCGGTTCTATCTGGACTTCTACACCAAACAGAGCGCCGCGGGCCTGCAGGTGCGTGGGCCGCAGCGCTGGCGGATCAAGGCGAACTGGAAGATCGGGGCGGAAAATTTCGCCGGCGACATGTATCACACGCCGCACACGCACGCCTCGATCGTGGAGATCGGATTGTTTCGCGAGCCGAAGGCACAGAAGCGCAAGGACGGCGCGACCTACTGGGCGCACCGAGGAGGTGGCACCACCTACAAACTTCCGCCGGGCACCTTCGAAGAACGCATGCGCTATGTCGGTTACCCCGACGACATGATCAGCCGGATGACAGCGGTGTGGACTCCGCAGCAGCGGCGGGTGATCGGTGAGGACGGCTTCATGTTCTCGGCCGCAACATGTTTTCCGAATCTGAGTTTCGTGCACAACTGGCCCAAACTCCCGGGGCGAGAAGACGTGCTGCCGTTCATCTCGATTCGCCAGTGGCAGCCGATCAGCCAGAACGAGACCGAAGTGTGCTCGTGGTTCGCCGTGGACGCCGCGGCACCCGAACAGTTCAAGCAGAACTCATATCGGGCCTACCTGATGTGCTTCGGGTCGACCGGCATGTTCGAGCAGGACGACGTGGAGAACTGGGTTTCACTGACCACTACCGCGGGCGGCTCGATGGCCCGACGTCTGCTGCTCAACAGCCGGATGGGCCTGCTGGCCGACGACACCCCGCTCAATGAGGCGCTGGGCGCGGAATCGTTCCATGGGCCGGGACGAGCGCAAGTCGGGTACAACGAATACAACCAACGCGAGTTGCTCAAGCTGTGGGCCCAACAGGTGGCGTCGGCATGATGAGAAACCCGCTACCGTTCAACGATATTCGCCACCTTCAGGCGCATCAGTTTCTGGTGGACGAGGCCTACCTGCTGGATACTCAACAATATGAGACCTGGCTGGACACGCTGACCGACGACATTCGCTACGTCATGCCCGTGCGGGTGACCACCGCGCGTGGCGCCGAATTCGACACCTCGCCGGGCATGGCCCATTTCGACGAGGACAAATACTCGCTGGGCCAGCGGGTGGCGCGATTCGCCACCGAACACGCCTGGACCGAAGACCCCCCGTCGCGGCTGCGTCACTTCATCACCAATGTGCGTACCTTCGCCGGCGAGGACGGCGACCACCTGATGGTCGAATCGGCCGAGTTGCTATTCCGCAGCCGTGGCGACGTCAACGACGGGGCACTATTGTCCTGCGGCCGAAAGGATTTGCTTCGTTGGAGCGACCAATGCTGGAAATTGGCCCGGCGCAACATTGTTGCCGACGAATCGGTACTGCGGATGCAGAACTTGGCGGTGTTCCTATGAATCCTGTGGGGGAACCGATCATGTTGGCCAACGAATTCTCCGAGGTGGTGGTGCAGCGGATCGACACCCGCAACGGTGCACGCCTACTGATCAGCGCACCCCGGACCGGACAGTGGATCAGCCTCGACGTGCTCGAGGTAGAGGCGCTTACCTGGCAGAACGCCCGTACGCTGGCCGCGATGATCGGCAATTGCCATGCGCCACTGCTGCCCGACGAGCCGGAGGCCGACGATGACGCGCTGGCTTGACAGCAAGCGCGCGCTGGTGGTGGGTGCTGGTTCCGGGATAGGTCGGGCCGTCCTTGACGCGTTTCGCGCCGAAGGAGCGAAAGTGGCAGTACTGGAACATGATCGCGCCAAGTGCGACCGGTTGCGTCACGAGCTTCCGCAGGTTCCGGTGATCGAGGGCGACGCGACCACCCGATCGGCCAACGCCCATGCGGTCGCGACCGCGGTGCAGGCCTTCGGCGGACTGGACATACTGATCAATTGCGTCGGTGTCTTCGATTTCTACCGGGGGTTGACCGACATCGACGCCGACAACCTCGATGCGGCGTTCAACGAGATGTTTCGTACCAATGTGCTGAGCCATCTGCAGTCGGTCAAGGCCGCGATCCCGGCATTGCGGCGGGAAGCTGGGTCCGCGATCGTGTTGACCGAGTCCACATCGTCGTTCTACCCCGCCCGCGGCGGTGTGCTGTATGTGTCATCGAAGTTCGCCGTGCGCGGCCTGGTGGCCGCCTTGGCCCACGAGCTGGCTCCGCAGATTCGGGTCAACGGGGTGGCGCCGGGCGGCACGCTGAACACCGACCTACGCGGTCTTACCAGCCTGGGGCTTGACGCCATTCGTCTCGACGACACTCCGGACCGGGCCAGCGATCTAGCCGCGCGCACTCCGCTCAAGGTCGCACTCACCGGCGAAGACCATGCCTGGAGCTACGTTTTCCTGGCCTCCGACCGCTCCCGCGGCATCACCGGCGAAACCACGCACCCGGACGGCGGATTTGGGCTCAGCGATGCACATGGCCGAAATGCTTGACCAGCAACGCAATTTGGTGGCGCAGGGCTGCCGGGTCGCCGCGGCGCGGGGTCTGGTCGACGGCATTCTGGGTCATCTGAGTTTGCGAGTCGACGACGATCATCTGTTGGTCCGGTGCCGAAGCGACACCGACACCGGGGTGGCGTTTACCCGCCCTTCCGACATCCGGCTCATCACCTTCGATGGCACCGCCGGCGCCGACGGCGAACTCGACGGATACC
Organism: Mycobacterium basiliense; assembly: GCF_900292015.1. Taxonomy (NCBI): domain Bacteria; kingdom Bacillati; phylum Actinomycetota; class Actinomycetes; order Mycobacteriales; family Mycobacteriaceae; genus Mycobacterium; species Mycobacterium basiliense. The sequence goes on along the minus strand of NZ_LR130759.1, from coordinate 2,121,064 downwards.
GGGTGCCAAACGAGCTGCCCGTGCACCTCGAGACCATGCGGGCCGATGCCGGCCACCGCGCTGTCGCGCACCTGCACCCACCGTCGGTGGTCGCCGCCGATCTGGCCGGTATCACGATGCGGCCGATCTACGGTGCCTATGACATTCCCGGTACCCGGCTCGCCCGCGACGGCGTGCCCGTGTACGAACGCGCGGTATTGATCCGAAATTCGGCTCTCGGCAGGGAAATGGTGGCGGCAATGGGTGGCGCCCCGGTGGTGATCTGTCGTGGGCACGGAATCACCAGTGCCGCAGCCACTGTGCAACAGGCGGTTTTGCAGGGGATCAGTCTGGACAAGCTGGCCCAGATGTCGTTGCGGGTATGCGCGGCCCGCGGCGCTCTGCGCGAAATCGACGACTCAAGCTGGGATGACCTGCCGGACTTGGGATCCGGCTTCAACATCGACGCGGCCTGGCGACACGAGGTCGCCCGGTTAAGTGATCACCCCAGTTGATCGCCAATCTCCTTGGCCGCCTTCACTAGCGCGGCGGCAACCGCTGCATGCCGGGACTTGTCCAGCCGGTTCCGAGGTGCCGCAGCGTTCAATGCGAGCCGCAGGCCCGGCGCGCGCACCGGTATCGGCACCGCAATCGACGCAACACCTTCCTCGCTCTCTTCGCGATTGACCGCATAGCCTCGCTGGCGGATGCGGGAGAGCTCGGCTTCCAGCTGCGCGCGGGTGCCGATCGAGCGCGGGGTGACGCGCGCCAACTGCTCGTCGGGCAGGAGCTGGTGCAATTCCGGTTGCGAAAGCTGGGCCAACATCGCCTTGCCCGTCGAAGTGCAGTGCGCGGGCATCGTGCGTCCCAGCCGCGAGGCCACCCGCACGGCCGACGGGCCCTCTACCGCAGCGACAAAACGGACGCTGGCGCCGTCTAACAGGCCGATGTGCACGGTTTCGCGCAGCTGCTCACTGAGACCGCGCAGAATCGGGGTGGCGGTTGCTTGGATGTCGATGCGGCCGAAAATCGCGAATGCAACGCTGGTTAACGCCGGACCGGGCAGGTACGCCTTGGACACCGGGTCCTGTCGGACAAAACCGCGGTAGGTCAGCATCGCCAGCAACCGGTGTGCGGTGGAGGACGCGACGCCCAGATACTGGGTGGCCTCGCTCAGCCGGATCTGAGGCTGCTCACCCAACAACAGCAGCAGTTTGAGCGCGTTGTCGACGGACTCGATCGGATACTGCGGCGCAAGCGAATCCGCGGCCCGCCGATCTCCTTTCCGCATGCCTACGACGCTACCGGCGCTCCGGGAGCGACTGCTACCCGGCGCTGCCGTTGTCACCGGGGGCGCCCATCAGGCCCTCCAGGCCGGTGCTGCCACCCGGCGATCCCCCCGCACCGCCGGCGCCGCCGTTGCCGCCCAATGCCAGATTGCCGCCGGATCCGCCAGTGTTAACCGCGCCATTGGTGGCGGCACCGCCGTCCCCGCCGCTACCACCCTGTCCCCCTTGGCCGCCTTGGCCGCCGGTACCACCCGCACCGGTGCCGCCGGCGGCGCCCGCCCAGCCGATCAGCCCGCCGGCTCCCCCGCTGCCGCCGGTGGTGCCACCGGCGCCGCCCATGCCGCCGGTGCCACCGTCGCCGCCCAAACCGCCGTTGTTGCCGTCGCCGCCGATGGCCGTTCCGCCGGCGCTGTCGGCCGCGCCACCGGCGCCACCGTTGCTGCCAACACCACCGACGCCGCCGACGCCACCGGTGCCACCGACACCGCCGGCTCCGCCGGCACCACCGATACCGATGAACGATCCGGCCGCGCCGCCGTTGCCCCCAACACCACCGGCACCGCCGTTGCCGCCGGTGCCGCCCATGCCGCCGGCCGCGCCGAGGCCGCCGGTGCCACCGGTGGCAGTACCGGCGGCGGCGGTCACGGCTTGTCCGCCAGTGCCGCCGTCACCGCCGTCGTAGCCGGTGGCTCCGACGCCGCCGGTGCCGCCGATCCCTCCGGCGCCGCCAGCGCCGCCATTGCCGATGAACATCCCGCCCCGACCGCCATCGCCGCCAGCACCGCCGGTGCCGCCGTCGGTGGCCAAACCGATTGCCGAGGTGCCGCCCGCTCCGTTACCGCCGGCGCCTCCCTGCGCGTCACCGGCGGCCGTATTGCTGCCCTGACCGCCCGCTCCGCCGGCACCTCCCGCACCGCCGTCGGCCCCTGGCGAACCTCCAGTGCCGCCGTCACCGCCGGTGGCCGTGCCAGCGTTGGTGCTGTCGGTCTCACCGGTGCCTCCCTGGCCGCCGGCGCCACCACCGCCGCCACCGCTACCGCCGGTACCTCCTTGTCCCCCGGTGCCGCCGGTGCCGTTGAAGCCGTCGTCGGAGATTCCGTTGCCGCCGTTGCCGCCGATTTCCCCGTCCTCGGCGGCGCCACCGGTGGCACCCGCGGTCCCGTTCCCGCCGATTTGATTTCCGTTGCCCATGTTGTCGGTGCCGTTTGCGGCCTGGTTCGGGTTCGCAGTCGGGGTTGGGTTCGTCCCGTCCGTCCCGGCGAGGCCGGTACCCCCCTGCCCACCGGCTCCGCCCGAGCCGAACCAGTTGGCATTGCCGCCGTTGCCGCCCTGGCCGGGGAGGCTACCGAGGATGCCGGCCATCGCCGGCCCACCCTGGCCGCCATTGCCACCATTGCCCAGCAACGTCCCACCGGCGCCCCCATCGCCACCGGTCGCGCCGGCCCCGCCCAGGCCGCCGTTGCCGCCGTTGCCGACCAGCAGCGGCCCGGCCCCGCCCATGCCACCGGAGGCGCCAATCCCTCCGGTACCACCGACACCGCCGCCGCCGAAGAAACTGGCCGCACCGCCCGTGCCACCGGCGGCGCCATAGGCACCGTCCCCGCCAAATCCGCCGTTGCCGAACACCCCACCGACCCCGCCGGTCCCGCCCATCCCGCCGGTGCCGAGCGCCATCGTCGAGGCCCCACCCGCGCCACCGGTTCCCCCGTTGCCGATAAATCCGGCCGCACCACCGGTACCACCGACCAAGCCGGTGACTCCGACACCACCGACGCCACCGGCGCCGCCGTTGCCGAGCAAAATCCCGCCGCTGCCACCGTTTCCGCCGGCGGCGCCGTCTCCGCCCGTACCCCCGGCCCCGCCATTGCCGAACAACCCGGCCGCACCACCGGTACCGCCGACCTGACCAACCCCACCCGAACCACCATTGCCACCATTGCCGATCAGGAGCCCACCATCGCCGCCGGCAGCGCCGGTGCCGTCCGCTCCGTTGGCACCGTTGCCGATCAGCGGACGCCCGAACACCGCCTGCGCCGGGGCATTCACCACTCCCAGGAGCTGTTCCAACGGCGATGCATTGGCCGCTTCGGCCGCGGCATAGGCTCCCATGCCCGCCGTTAGCGATTGCACAAAACGCTGGTGAAAAGCCGCGGCTTGGGCGCTGAGGACCTGGTACCCCTCGGCATAGGACCCGAACAACGCCGCGACCGCCGCTGACACCTCGTCACCCGCGGCGGCCACGACCGTGGTGGTCGGCAATGCGGCCGCAACGTTGGCCGCGGTGAGCGCCGATCCGATGCCCGCCAAATCCGAGGCCGCCGCTGCCACCGTTTCCGGAACCGCAAACACAAATGACATCTGCCAACCTCCCACACAGGACAATGCGATGACCGAGCGCTCGGCAGCAATAAATCCTATCGCCACAGCGAATAAGCCGATGGATATTCGACTAACGGCGTGTACGCGTCGGCAACATCGTCAGCAGCCACATCCGCATTTCGCTGGTGGGCTAGCGAAAGCTATTGTCCCGCAGGTAAATATCGCTTTTCAGGACAACTTCGGCCGATCCGATCCGATGCACGTCCAAGGAATCAGCCAGCGACCACAGATTTCGTCAAGCAGATCATCTAACCGTACGTCAGCAAGTTTGCCGCGAGATTTTCTCGGCGCGCCAAAGACTGGCCTCGACCCGACTTGTGAACGAACTCCGGACTGTGGATAAGCGCCGTGCGTGGAGGATCTGACGACGGTTGTCGTCGTGCACGACCGACATAATCGAAACTATGTTCGGAACCCGCGATGTTGAGTCCTGGGACGCTTTGGCCCCGGACCAGTTGGTCACCGCAATCGACGGCATCTATCGACTGGAGTCGGCCTTGACCGGGCGCCGCCTGGCCGCGGTAGCGGCGCTACTGCGCCGCCGTAGCCGCGCCGAGCTCAGCGACCCGGACCTGGCGTACGCGACGATCGACGGTGTCGAGCAGGTTGGCGCCGAGGTGTCAGCGGCATTGAACCTGTCACCGGCCGCCGCTTCCTATCAGGTGCACTACGCCGAGGTGCTCGACACCCGGCTACGCCGGATCGGCGCCTTGTTATGTGAGGGACACATCGATTGGCGCACCGCCCAATTGATCATCAGCCGCACCGACCTCGTCGATGACGACAAGCTCGTCGCCCAACTCGATGAATCATTGGCCGGCCGGATCTGCGATTGGCGAGGCTGGTCACGCCAGCGGATCGTCAACGCAATCGACCGGCAGGTGCTGGCCATCGATCCAGACGCCGCCCGAGAACGCCGGCGCAGGGCCGACAACGAGCGCGAGATCGGTATCACGCCTCAGCTCAACGGGATGGCAGAGTTGTGGGGCACCGTGACGGGCGCCGATGCAACCGCGTTCGACCGCAAACTGTCCCAGCTGGCAACGACCGTGTGCCGCAACGACCCTCGGACCATGCAGCAACGCCGTGCGGACGCGCTCGGCGCCCTGGTCACGAGCAGTGCCCTGTCATGCCGGTGCGGAGCCGGCGACTGCCCGGCCCGCACGAGCGGCGCGGCCGAAGCGGCTCGCACGCAGGTGCTGGTCAACGTGGTGGCAACCGCGGACACGCTGTCAGGCCAGAGCCAACAGCCCGGGTATGTGGAGGGCTACGGCGTCATCGACGCCGACCAAGTGCGTGAGCTCGCCGCCCGGGCCCAGCACCTATCGGCAGACCCCGCTACCGCTACGGCAGCGCTGAAGTACCACCCCTCGGCCGCATTGGACCGCGCCGTTCGATGTCGGGATCTGACCTGCAGATTTCCGGGATGCAGCCGCCCTGCGAGTGTCTGCGATATCGACCACACCATTCCGTTTGATCACACCGACCCCGGCGCCGGCGGTCTGACCGTGCTGGGAAATCTGAAGTGCCTCTGCCGACAGCACCACCGGCTCAAGACATTTCACCGCGGCGCCACCGGTTGGCACGACCGGCAACTGCCAGACGGCACGGTGACCTGGACGTCGCCGACAGGCAAGACGTATCGCACGGTGCCTGCCGGTGCTGAGCTGTTCTCCGAACCCGCGCCGTGCCGGTCCCGAACCCGGGCACGCGAACGGGCCGCCCGGGTCACCCGAGCACGCACCCGCAACCACATTCGGCGCATGGCCAACGTCGCCGAAGATCGATTGCGGCAGGCGCGAGAGCAAGAGCTCGAATCCCGCAAGTTCCGAAATCACATGCGCGATATGCTGTTTCTCTTCAAGGGCAATCCCAGCACTAGCCCCTTCTGCCAGTGGGTCAACGAACCCCGCGAAGTCGAGGAGCTGCCAGCGGACTGGCAGCCACCGCCGGTACCTACGTTGCCCGACGACCCACCCTTCTGATGCGGACCGTGGCCGGCGCCAGCCAGCAAATGCGATAGCCTCGTGCCACTATGGCGAGTGCTGCGAAGGGCAAACTAATCATCCTCAACGGTGGCTCCAGCGCGGGAAAGACGTCGCTCGCCCTGGCGTTCCAGGATCTGGCTACCGAATGTTGGATGCACCTGGGCATCGACCTGTTTTGGCTCGCGCTCCCGCCAAAGCAACTCGACTTGGCCCGGGTATGGCCGGAGTATTACACGTGGGAGCGCGCGACCGACGACAACGGACTCGACTGGTTCACCGTCCACCCGGGGCCCATTTTGGATCAGGCCATGCATGCCCGCTATCACGCCATCCGCGCCTATCTGGACGACGGCATGAACGTGATCGCCGACGAAGTGATCTGGAAGCGGGAGTGGCTGGTGGATGCGCTGCGCATTTTCGCGGGCTGTCAGGTTTGGCTGGTCGGCGTGCACGTCTCCGATGCGGAAGGCGCCCGCCGCGAACAAGAGCGCGGCGATCGCTACCCCGGGTGGAATCGGGGCAGCGCACGCGCCGCCCATGCCGATACCGAGTACGACGTGGAGCTCGACACCACCGCCACACCGGTCGCCGAGCTGGCGCGCGGGCTTTACACGAGCTACCTGGCCTGCCAGGAACCCACGGCTTTCAACCGGCTGCGCAAGCGCTTCGCGCCTTGAGCCTTCCGGTCAAGACCCTTGTCCGACTTGATCTTTCGCCCAGCGATAGTCGGGCTTGCCGGCCGGTGAACGTTGCACCCGGCTGCAGAAGACTATCTCCTTCGGCAGCTTGTAACGCGCAATGTGGCGTGCCGCCTCGGCCACAATGCTATCCGCGTCGACCTGTTCGCCCTTGGCCACTTGCACGATCGCGACCACTTCGCTTCCCCATCGGACACTCGGGCGACCGGTGACCACCACGTCATAGACAGCGGGGTGCTCGGCGATCGCCGCCTCGACCTCCTCGGCAAAGATTTTCTCGCCGCCGGAGTTGATGGTGACCGAGTCCCGGCCGAGCAGCTCGATCGTGCCGTCGGCGTCCCAGCGGGCCCGATCACCCGGAACGGAGTGCCGGATACCTTCGATGACCGGAAAAGTCCGCGCGGTCTTTTCGGCGTCACCGAGGTACCCCAGCGGTATCACGCCCTGCTGAGCCAACCAGCCGATCTCGTCGTCTCCCGGCGACAAGATCCTGGTCATGTCCTCGCTGACCACCACCGCGCCCGGGATCGGATCGAAACGTCCGCTCGCACTAACCACACGGCTGGACACCTGGACCATCTGTGATCCGGATTCCGAGGATCCGCCCGCGTCCAGGATCGTTAAATGCGGCAGCAGGTCGACGAAGCGCTGCTTGACCCCGGCGCTGAACGTGGCACCACCGCTGATCAGCACCATTAGTCCGGACATGTCGTATTTGCCGGACTCGAGTTCGTCGACCAATGGCCGACCGAAGGCGTCACCGACCATCGTCAGCGATGTCACCCGTTCCCGGCTGGCTAGCTCCCAGGCTTCGGCCGGGTCAAAGTGCATCGTCGAGGTCGGCATTACGAAGGGGCGTCCGCCACAAAGGCTGATGAACGCCGCCCATTGCGCCGCGCCATGCATCAGCGGCGCGACCGTCATCGATCCCGGTCCCCCCACCCGCGAACGTTCGACGATCTCCTCCACGCTTGTCACCGCCTCGCCGGTGCCGAAGGTCCGTCCGCCCATGGCGTTCATATAGATCTCGTGCTGGCGCCATAGCACCGCTTTGGGCATCCCGGTGGTGCCGCCCGTGTAGAGCATGTAGAGGTCATCGGGCGACGCACCGACGTAGAGCGGCTCGGCGGTAGCCGACGCCAGCAATTCCTCGTAGCGCACCGCTCCCGGCAAGGGATCGTTTCCCGACTCGTCATCGACATGGATCAGCTGCGGCTGACCGCCGGCCTTCTGCAATGTCTCGGCCAGCGTCGGGGCAAACCGCGCGTGGTACATCACCGCGTCCGCGTCGGCATTGCGCAGCAGGTAAGCGAGTTCGTCAGCGACGTAGCGATAGTTGACGTTGAAGGGGGCCACCCGCGCCTTGTAGGCCCCGATCATCGCCTCAAGAAATTCATTGCAATTCGTCATGTACAAGGCGAGGTGATCTTGACCCGATTCGTACGGCGCCAGCTCGGAGCGCTCACGATGGGCGCCAAACCCCCAGTTGTGCAGCGCACGAGCGAACCGGCGAGCCCGTTGCTCGGTCTGGGCAAAGGTAAATCGGCGATCCCCGAACACGATGCATTCCCGATCCGGGTTGGCCGCCGCCACCGCCGAGAACACCTGGGCGATGTTGAATTCCACCGACTCTCCTCCTGGTCAGATGAACCGAACCCGGGCTCCAGTCTGAGCAATCGTTACGCTATACCGCGGACGGCAAACGCTCGCGGCAAATTGTGTTTCGTCGCCGGTAGCCGCGCGGGGACGCGCCGAATCAGCACGTGACGGCGTTCTGGCGCGTTCTGGCGTCGGTCAGGCATCCTTTAGCAATGGATGTAGCTGCTTTACTGCAATCAATCCCGCCGCTCGCGGTCTACATCCTGGTCGGCGGCGTGGTCGGAATCGAAAGCCTGGGCATCCCCCTTCCTGGGGAGATCGTCTTGGTCAGCGCCGCGCTGTTGTCGTCGCACCACGAATTGGCCGTCAACCCGATCGGAGTGGGGGTGGCCGCGGTGATCGGCGCCGTGGTCGGTGACTCGATCGGTTACACGATCGGCCGCCGATTCGGCATGCCGCTCTTCGAACGACTGGGCCGGCGATTCCCGAAGCACTTCGGTCCGGGGCACATCGCACTCGCCGAGCGGTTATTCGGCCGGTGGGGGGTCCGGGCGGTGTTCTTCGGCCGATTTATCGCGCTGCTGCGGATATTGGCCGGGCCGCTGGCCGGTGCGCTGAAAATGCACTACCCGCGCTTCCTGGCAGCCAACGTGTCGGGGGCCATCTGTTGGGCGGGGGGAACTACCGCGCTGGTCTACTACGCGGGCATTGCCGCTGAACGCTGGTTGCAGCGATTCTCCTGGGTCGGGCTGGTTGTCGCGCTCGTGGCCGGCGGCATCGCCGCGATCTTGCTCCGCGAACGCACCGCGCGCGCGATTGCGGAGTTGGCGGAAGAGCACCACCGCAAAGCGGACACCACGGCGGCCTGATCGAGGCGCCTACCCGCGGTGCCGGTCGATGAGAACCCTCGCCATTCGCTGGGCGCGGTGCGCGGCATCCGGGTCGCCCACCGCGGCCAGAATGATGGCGCCCTTCATCAGAATGTGCCAGGACCACGCGAAATCGTCGACTTCCTGGAGTCCGGCGGCCACCGCGCGTTCCCGCACGATGCCACGCACATGGTCGATGTGAGCGATGCATGCCCGTCCTGCCGGATGATCGGCGCCCAATTCGAGCAAGACATTGATAAACGAGCAGCCCTCATAGCCGTCGCGGCTTTGAAACCAATCGTGCATGACGTCGAAGATCGCCAGCAACTGCTCCTCGGGGGTGTTGCCGCGCTCGCGTGATTGTGCCTCGATCAGGCCAAAAGTCCAGAGTTCTTCGCGACGCTGTAGCACCGCGAGCACGAGGTCGTCTTTGGTCGCGAAGTGTCGGTAGAGCGTCGCTTTGGCCACGCCGGCACGTTCGATCACCTCGTCGGTGCCGACTGCGCGGATGCCGCGATGGCTGAATAGTTCGTACGCGGCGCTCAGAATGCGCTCACGGGGGGGCAAAGCCGACGCATCTGGCGCAGTGCCCTCTGAAGTTGCCATTGCAAATCCAAACCATACTCTCAGCCCGGCGAGGTAGACAGACCGCCCTGTCTTGTTATACAAATGAGATTCGAAACGATTGAGTCTGTCTTCAGACGCGCAGGACGGGCATCCATCGCGGCGTCACAAGCGCCGGCGGCTAAGGAGTGCACCATGAGCGTTGTTACAGCAGAACCGATGATCTCTCAGTTGATACTGAGCACCCGGCTCATCTCCGAGCTGGGGGACCCGCAGAGCACCTTGCGGGCAACGACCGACCGCGACGGAGCGGTGGTGCTCATCCACGCCGGCGGCGAGGTCGACGCCTACAACGAGCGCACCTGGCACCAGCTGGTCAGCGAGGCGGCCGCGGCCGTCCCCCCGTCCGGCCTGTTGGTCGTCGACGTCAACGACCTTGACTTCATGGCCTGCTGCGCGTTCACGGTATTGGCTGCGGAGGCGCAGCGGTGTCGCCGTCACGGCGTCCGCGTACGGTTGGCCAGCTCCCATTCGATTGTCGGCCGAATCGTGGCCGCCTGCGGGTTTGCCGAACTTCTGCCCGTTTTCCCGACGGTGGATGCCGCGCTGGCCGCCTGCATCTAGCGGTTCACCCGTCGCGGCTACACCGAAAGCAGCCGATACAGCCCGATCGCGCCCACCATGACGATCGTTGTGCGCAGCGCATTGGGCGACAGTCGGCGCCCGTAGCGCGCCCCGACTAGTCCGCCGGCAAGCGAACCCACCGCGATCACCCCGGCAACCGGCCACGCGATTCGGTCGTAGGCGACCAACGTATAGGCAGCCGCCGCAACGATATTCACGATCGTTGCCAACAGATTCTTTGCCGCGTTCATCCGCTGCACCGACTCGGGCAACAACGTGCCCATCACGCCAATCAGCAGGATCCCCTGGGCTGCGGTGAAATACCCCCCGTAGACCCCGACCGCGAACGTACCGAGCACCAGCGCGGCCATCCGAGCCGCGGTGACATGGTCGGCTGAACGCCCCGCCTCCATGGCCCGCTGACGCGCCCACGTCTGAATACGCGGTCCGATCACCACCAGGACCAGTGCCAGCACCAGCAGCGCCGGCACGACCTGGGCAAACACCTTCTCGGGTAGGTGCAGCAGCAGAAATGCGCCCAGCGCCGCACCCAACAAGGAGCCCGGGATCTGCCACCGTAGCCGATACCACTGGCCGCGCAGCTCGGCCCGATAACCCCACGTGCCCGACAGCCCGCCGGCCACCAAGCCGATCGCATTCGACATGGTGGCCGTGACCGGCGGGTAACCGATAGCGACCAGTGTCGGGAAAGTGATTAAGGTGCCCGATCCAACCAGCGCATTGATCGCACCGGCACCAAATCCGGCCAGGCCGATCACGAGCATGTGGGATATCGTCACGCGGGAACCCTAGTCCGCTCACCGGCGTGGCCGCCAAAGCTAGAGGAAAGACAGCGTGGCGGTTCCGTACATCTCGCCAGGGTCGGCGAGCAATTCAGCGGACTTGTGTTGCAGACTCGTAATCGAGTCCCCCACCGGTTTGTCGCAAAACCGACAGTGCGCCTTGAACTGCCCCTGCCCGTCGTCATCCGGCCAGAATCGGCGTGGGCCAACCTGGGCCCCCGGGTCGTATTGGACGGCCTGATGCGCGGCCTCCTTGACGATTCTGCCAACGGGATGGCCTTGCGGGCATTCGAGTTTGAGTATGCCGATCCCCTCGGAAAAGCTCATCGTTTGCCGTCCTTTTCGCGTTGTCCGACGACCTGCTAAGGCTGACGGTATGCCATTGAGCTCAGGTGCAGCAGTCGGGGCTGAGCACGGCGCACAGCGCCTGCAGGGCTTTGGTGTGCACGCGATGAAAGACGTGCATGCCGCGGCGCTCCGAGGTCACCAGACCCGCCTTTCGCAGCTGCGTCAGGTGATGGCTGACGGTGCCGTCGCTGAGGTTGAGCGCCGCGGCGAGATCGCCGCTTACCTCTTCACCGGTCGACGAGCTGAACAGCAATGACATGATCTTGACCCGCGCCGGGTCGGCCAGGGCTTTGAGCCGCAGGGCGACCGCGAGGGCATCGTCATCGCCGATCGGGCCGGCGGCCACCGGGGCGCAGCAGACGGGTGCGGATATGTCGATTACCGGCAACGTCTTGGGCACGCCGTCCAGTCTGCCAGATGTCTTGACATATATCAAAAAGGTGGCACACTGGGTCCCGGCGCCACTTTGATATATGTCTAACCAATAGGAGTGTCTCCCCATGTCCCGTGTTCAGCTTGCACTCAACGTCGATGACCTTGAATCCGCAATTACGTTCTATTCCAAGCTGTTTAATGCCGAGCCGGCCAAACGCAAGCCCGGATATGCCAACTTTGCGGTGGCCAATCCCCCACTGAAGCTGGTGCTGCTGGAAAACCCTGGTGCCGGCGGCACCCTCAACCATCTTGGCGTGGAGGTCGTCGACAGCGAGACCGTGCATGACGAGATCTCCCGGCTGGCCGGGTCCGGGCTGGTGACCGAGGAGGAGATCAACACGACGTGTTGCTATGCCAATCAGGACAAAGTGTGGGTGACCGGCCCCGGCGGGGAACGCTGGGAGGTCTATACCGTGCTTGCCGACTCGGAAACCTTTGGCAGCAGTCCCCAACATCCCGACGACGGTCCGAATGAAACGCCCGCGTGCTGTGGCGGACAGACCGCGGCCGCGACCGCCTGCTGCTGAGCGATCCGTGGCGAGTGGGGCGCACCAACCGGGCGTCCCACTTGCCATTGGATTTGATATTCATCAATATAGACGTGTGTCTAATCAATGTGGCCCCGCTGCCCCCTGCTGCATCGCAGCCCCGCTGGTGCGTGAACCGCTGAATGCGACGTCTGCGATCGAGATGGCGGCTCGTTTCAAGGCGCTCGCCGATCCGGTGCGCCTGCAGCTACTGAGCTCGGTGGCCAGTCACGCCGGCGGCGAAGCCTGCGTCTGCGACATTTCCGCCCGAGTCGAGGTGAGCCAGCCGACGATTTCGCACCACCTCAAGGTGCTACGCGACGCGGGATTGCTTACCTCGCAGCGCCGTGCCTCCTGGGTGTATTACGCGGTGGTACCGGCCGCCCTGAACGCGTTGTCGACGCTGCTTAGCGTTCAGGCCGATACCGCGCCGACGGCGGGGGCACCCGCATGACAGCCGTAAAGGTCCACCGAACCGCGCCGCCGGTGGTGGGCAAACTTCCCATTTTGGACCGGTTCCTGCCGGTGTGGATCGGCCTGGCGATGGCCGCCGGGTTGCTACCGGGGCGGTGGATTCCCGGTCTGAACACCGCACTGGAAAAGGTTCAGATCGACGGGATCTCACTGCCGATCGCCTTGGGGTTGCTGATCATGATGTACCCGGTGCTGGCAAAGGTGCGCTACGACCGCCTGGACAGCGTCACCGGAGATCGCAAGCTGTTGATCAGTTCCCTGGTGCTCAATTGGGTGCTGGGCCCGGCGTTGATGTTCACGCTGGCCTGGTTGCTGCTGCCGGATCTTCCGGAGTACCGCACCGGCTTGATCATCGTCGGGTTAGCACGCTGCATCGCCATGGTGATCATCTGGAACGACCTGGCGCGCGGGGATCGCGAAGCGGCCGCGGTGCTCGTCGCGTTGAACTCGATCTTCCAGGTGGCCATGTTCGCGGTGCTCGGCTGGTTCTACCTGTCGGTGCTACCGGGCTGGCTACACCTCGAGCAGACGGCGATCGCCGCCTCGCCGTGGCAGATCGCCAAATCGGTGCTGATCTTCCTGGGGATCCCACTGCTGGCCGGATACCTGTCCCGGCGGTTGGGTGAAAAGACCAGGGGGCGCAACTGGTACGAATCCCGCTTCCTGCCCAAAATCGAACCGTGGGCGCTCTACGGTCTGCTGTTCACCATCGTGATCCTGTTTGCGCTGCAGGGAGACCAGATCACCAGTCGCCCCCAGGATGTCGCGCGCGTCGCGGTGCCGCTGCTGGCCTACTTCGCCATCATGTGGGGCGGCGGCTTTGTGTTGGGCGCTGCCCTGCGGATGGGCTACGAGCGCACCACCACCCTCGCGTTCACCGCGGCCGGGAACAATTTCGAACTGGCCATCGCGGTCGCGGTCGCCACCTACGGTGCGACGTCGGGGCAGGCGCTGGCGGGCGTCGTCGGTCCCCTGATCGAAGTGCCGGTGCTGGTGGGACTCGTGTATGTGTCCCTAGCGCTGCGAGAGCGCCTGTTCGGCCCAATCCCCCGGCCGCCGCGCAGCGCGGCAGGCAAACCCAGCGTCGTGTTCGTTTGCGTCCACAACGCCGGACGATCCCAGATGGCCGCCGGCTGGCTGCGCCATCTGGCCGGTGATCGTATCGACGTCCGCTCGGCCGGCACCGAACCCGCCGACCGAGTCAACCCGGTCGCAGTGGCCGCGATGGCCGAAGTCGGCATCGACATCACCGCCTACACCCCCAAAGTCCTCAGCGGGGAACAGATACAGACCAGCGACGTGGTGATCACCATGGGATGCGGCGACGCCTGCCCCTACTTTCCCGACGTCACCTATCGCGACTGGAAGTTGGCCGACCCCGCCGGCCAACCGCTCGAAGTCGTCCGATCCATCCGGAACGAAATCGGTGAGCGGGTGCAAGCCCTGATCGCCGAGTTGCTGAGTACCAATCCCGAGCCGGCACTAGATGGATTAGCCGAGTTCGATTCCGTTGCGCGCGCGGGCCCCCAGCACCGATCCCGCTAACCATATCGACCACCCAAAATTCGAGCGGTCAAACGTATTCGGTCCGCCCAGCGGGGAGGTTTGCTACGTTTTGTCGGGATCGCTAACCCGGCTAGAGCGTGAAATCGCCCGCCAAGGAGACCTGTCGATGAGCCAGCCCACGGGCAGACCGCGACGCGCCGCCGCCGCTGTCCGGCCCGGGCAACTGCTTCGCATTGCCGCTTCTGGCGCCCTGTTGCTGTTGCTCGTCGCCTGTGGCGGGTCAGGTCGGACGGGCCACGCACCCGCTCATGGCGCCTCGTCGTCGCACGGAGCCACCGCCACGTCGGCATGGACCGCCGATCCGCTGCCCTTCAATGCCAGTGGTCTGCTTGCTGGTTCGGCGAACCCCAGCTTCCCTGACGGGGAGCCGAATACGATGTCGGTCGTCCAAATCGGTCCGCTGACCATGCATGAAAGCGGCTCGGCCAAGCTCCCGTTTGCCTTCCGCAACAACACCAGCAAGGCAGTCGCAGTCGCAGATTGGACCGGAGCCGCTCGCAGCGAGGGCTCGATCGTCGCCACCGGCAGCAGTCAAGGCACCATCCCCGCTCGGCTGAAGTCCGGCGAAGTGGGTCTTGCGTTCATCTACTTCGACGACCGCTCGCCATCGCCACCCGCGGGCGCCAAGTACGAGTTCACCGTAAACAGCACCACGGCCGACGAGGACTTCTCCGGCACGGCACCGCTCAAGGTCACCGAAGCAAAGGCATCGGCCGACGCCATCGCCGGATCGGCCGTCAACGGCACCGGGAAGTCCGCCGAGGGCCCATTCTCCGTTTCGGTCTACTGCTTCGACGGCGACCAGTTGCTGAGCGAGGCGGACGCGTTCGCTGAGCCGGACGATGTGGTCGCCCCAGGTGGAAAAGTCACCTTCACCGTCGACCTCTTCGGCGCCAAATGTCCTACCTTCGCCGTCGGAGTCAGCGGTTACCTCACCCCGTGACGTCAAATCAGCGGATCTGATGGGTGGTCCCGGCTGGGATCGAACCAGCGACCTTCCGCGTGTGAAGCGGACGCTCTCCCACTGAGCCACGGGACCGATGCCGAGCGGCAACGAGGTCGAAGACTAGCACGATGCTCACCGACGCCAAACGCGCAACCTGGGCCAGGCATAGCTGAAGCGCCCCAAAGAACCTGGAGATTTGTGTGGGCGCGCTCACGTGGACTAATGTCGTCCTTCGCACCGGGCGACGATCTCGCCCGTTGCGCGCGGATGTAGCGCAGTTGGTAGCGCATCACCTTGCCAAGGTGAGGGTCGCGGGTTCGAATCCCGTCATCCGCTCGAAGGTGCAAGTGGCATCAATCCCCAGCGGTGGAGTGGCCGAGTGGTGAGGCAACGGCCTGCAAAGCCGTGCACACGGGTTCGATTCCCGTCTCCACCTCCAGATTTTCAACTCCCAGCGCGATTAGCTCAGCGGGAGAGCGCTTCCCTGACACGGAAGAGGTCACTGGTTCAATCCCAGTATCGCGCACCAGAGTTTGCGCAGTTCAGAACTAGTACTTAGAACTACTCATCAACGATAGAGACGGGTGCGTCTCCGTTGCGGAGGTGTGCGTAGTTCCCATGCCAGTAGGGCCACAACGGCAATCCAGCCCGCCGCCCGCAGCACTGGCGGCATCGGCCCTCCGGCCGCGTAATGTCCTGGCGATCGCCGTCTCCGCGATTTCGCCGACCACATCGGTGTTTTTGATCTACGGCGACGGATTACAGATCGCGGGAACCGGAATCGTGTGGGCGTTTGTCATCGGCTCGGCGATTGCGCTGTGCATGGCGCTGTGCTACGCGGAGGTGGGCTCGGTATTTCCCTCTGCCGGCGGGGCCTACACGATCGTGCGCCGAGCCATCGGTCCGGTCTGGGGCGGCGCCACCACCGCGTTGTTCTTGCTTCTCGGCGTGGTGTCGACGGCCGCGATCCTGGTTGCCGCGGCGACGTATCTGTCGTTGCTGATCGGTAGCGACATCCCGGCGCAGTGGCTGGCGCTTGCGATGATGGCCCTCATTACGGCCCTTTCGGTCGGAAAGATCGCCCCGGCCAGCTGGGTAATCGCGGTCATCCTTGTCCTCGAACTGGCGGTCATCATCGCCTTCGCGGTCCTGGCCTTGGGTCACGTGTCCCACGCCACGAACCCGTTCACCGAGCCGGTGACACTCGGTCCCGGCGGTGCCCTCGTGGGTGTCGGCATCGCCGGCATCTTCGCCGCGGTGGGCCCGGCGCTGTTTGCGTTCAACGGCTACGACTGGCCGCTGTATTTCTCCGAAGAGACCTCGGGGTCACGATCTGCGATTCCGCGCGCGGTGGTGTTGTCCGCGGTCCTGGCCATTGTGTTCGAGGGTGTCGCGGTCATCGCCGCAACATTGGCTATCCGCGATGTTCCCAACACCATCGCCGCTGGCTCTCCGGTGGAATTGCTTGCCCGCCAAATGATGGGCCCGACCGGCGCAACACTGTTGGTGGCCGGCGTGGTGGTGGCGATGTTCGACACCGGGCTGGCGGCAAACCTCGGTTATGCCCGCGTCTACTACGCCGCAGCTAGGGATGGGATGCTCCCGCGGCAGCTGCAAGGCTTCTTCGGCCGACTGTCGGAAAAATCCAGGGTCCCGGTCCGCGGATTCCTGTTTCTGTTTGTCGGCAACGGCTTGCTTTGTGTATTCATCTCACTACACAAGCTCATCACGTTTACCGGCGTTGTCATTGCAATTGTGTATCTGCTGGTAGCGGTTTCAGCGATCGTCTGTCGCATGCGGGACCGCGACGTCGCCCGCCCCTTTCGGATGCCGCTGTGGCCGCTGCCGCCAGTGCTGGCGATCGCGGGCATCGTCGTGACGCTGGGCACCCAGCAGGTTAGGGACCTCGCAATCGGCGCCAGCCTCGTCACCGCGGCGGCCGTCGGCTACCTGATAGCTCGGCGCAGGTTGCCGCCGCGCCTAAACGGCGGCACCATCACTCGTCACAGCACGCGGTAACCCGGCATGCGCAGGACGCGCGAATCGGCACATCGGCGCGTGCGGCAGCCAGCGCGAGCTGCTGGCCGATGATCACGGCTTCGGCCGCGCGGTGCAGCCGCTGCAAACATTCGTGGTACCCGTGCAGGCTCCACACGTTGCGGGGGTGCTGACAAGGCCTGGCCAAGGTGGGGTCCAGACCCAGATCGGCGGCATATACGGCCGCCGCCTCTTCGACATGGCCCTGTTCGAGCAGCAGGGCCCCGTACGCGTGCCGCGTGGGCTGCATCCATCCCCAGGGCTCGTCGTAGGGCAACGCATCGTCGAGCTGCACCGAGCGCCTGAGGTGACCAAACGCCTCGTCGTAGCGCCCTTCACGGTAGGCGATCTCGCCGTCGAGCATGGCCGCCGCAATGGCCAGGATGTCTCGACTGGTGTTGTTGAACAGGTACCGGGAGCCCGGTATCCGGCCATAAGCCGAGGTGAATGCCGCACGCTCAGCATGTGCTCGCGCTATTTGGCCGGTCGCCGCCAGCGCGACGCAGCGTCCGTAGTGAATCGTCGCCGCGGTGGTGCAGTACAGGTCTGGATCCTCCGGCAACGGTTGTGCGATCAGCTCGTCCCACCGGCCAAACCGCACCAGCACGTGAGTACGCAACGGCACGAACGCCTCGAGCCAATCGGCCATCGGCGGTGATTCGATCGACAGCAGCTCGGCACTGAGCTGACTAGCCAGCTCGTCGGCGGCCTGCAACGCGATCTGCGACCGCCCTTCGAACATCGCCGAATACACGATGAAGTGCAGATCGTGCGCCCGGTAGAGCGAGTAGAAGTTCAGCGGACCTTCGCGCCGGACGAAATCCCGATCCGCCTGTACCGCTGCGAGATTGGCCAACACCGAGCTGCGGTAGTCACCGCAGAGCACGTCGATATGACTCGGCATGTGTTGCAGATGCCCGGCATCGGGCACCAGGCCACGCAACAAATCCGCCGCCGGCAAGGCGTCTTCCGGCGTGGCCGACATCTCCATGGTGTGCAGATACAAGTGCAAGATCCCCGGGTGTTCCCGCCCCGCGGGCGTGGCGAGCGCATCATCAAGGATTCGCTTGGCCTCGATCACGCGTGAGCCCGCCGCCGGCTCACCCGTGGCGGTGTCCCACAATGCCCACGCCGTGACGCTGACCAGCGCGTCGGCGGCCAGCGCTTGCACGTCGACGTCGTGCGGATACGCCGCGGCCAGCTCCATCATTGCGTCGGCATATGCGGTAAGACCCGCACGCAGGGCATCCGTGTCGTCCGGGTCGTCGGTGGGGAACCGGGCCAATAGCGCGGCGATGAGACCTTGCTCAACCGGGCCGGCCCGGCACTTCGCGGCCAGCTGGAGCTCCCTGCGCGCGCGGGTCAGCGCCGACATCAATTCACGCGGATCGAATGACACCCACGGCTTGTTGTAGTTGGGCCCGACCGAATAGGCGATCCCCCACCGGGCAATACCCAAGCCGGGGTCTAGTTCCAGGGCCCGTTCGAAGCAACGGATCGCCTCTTCATGGTTGAACGCATACGCCCACACCATTCCCCGGTCCAACCAGGCCTGCGCCTGCTCCGAAGGGGTGTCGACCGCCCGGTGGTAGGAGCCGAGGTCGAAATACCGCTCGCCGGCAGTCATGCCTCGCACCTTAGCCCGCGCGCACGCACCGGAACTGCGCCGAGTGTGAATCCGGCGACGGCCTCACGGCGTGTCACGTCGCGAAATGCACACTCGGCGCCGGGAACCCCACTCAAACCCGCTGCGCCGGAAAGGATTCGATGACGTCGATCAGATCGTCGACCGCTTCCCAATTCAGCAGATGCCCGGCACCGGATATTCTGACCAGCCGCGCGTCAGGTATGCCGTCGGCGAGTCGCTGGGAATGGCTGGGCGGTGTGGTGCGATCGGCCGAGCCGACCATTACCACGGTCGGTGCCGCAATTTCGGCCAAACGCGGATAGCGGTCCTCGCGCGCGAACGCTCGCACTATCGGCAGCAGTGGCCCGTGTTTGGCGACGTGCCGGTTGAACAACTCGACGAACACCGAGATCATCGCCGGCGACGGACGCGCCCCACATTGTGCGGCGCCGAACAACACGGCAATTGTCTTGCTGCGCAACAACCACTGCAGGATGCCGCGCTCTAACAGGGGGATCTGCAGTCGGTTCTGCGGCGCACCGTCCAGGACACGTCCCGCCCAAGTGGCAAACAACACGAGCCCGCGCAACCGCCCCGCCAGGTCGACATGGTCGAGCATGGCGCGGATCGTGACGAATCCTCCCATCGAATGCCCCACCAGCACCCCGTCTCGAATGTCGAAGTGCCGCACGATCGCAGCCAGATCCGCGGCCATGGGCCGCGACCCGATTCCGTCCGAGCCCAGCGTCGAGCGCCCATGACCGCGTTGATCGAAGGCGATAACGCGAAACCCTTTGTCCCTCAGGCTATCCCAAACAATGTTCCACTCGTACAGGCCGGCGGTGTAGCCATGCACGAGAAGCACCGTTGGGCCGTGGCCGGCAACCAACGCGTGCAGCACCGTACCGTCTGGGCGGGTTACGGCGACCTGCTCGCCCTGCGGCTCGGCAATGAGGCGTTCGCGCGGATATGGGTCCGGGTTCCGCTGGATCCAGGCGACCAACGCCCGCGCACCACCCCAGCCCGCCAAGGTCGCGCCGACTAGTGCAACAGCCGCGGCCGGCCCTGGTCTCACCACGTAGCCTCCACCGGACGCATTACCCCGCCGTCTCGTCGACAATCCGAATCCATCCGAACCTATCCGCATTCGGCAGTCAACTGCGGCCGTCGACCGCGGTGGTTAGCCCGGGCCGGCTTGCCCGCCGCTAGTGGCCAGCACTGTCGGGCAGTAGGCGTTGGCCGCAATGGCGGTGAACTTGGCGGCGCTGTCGCCTTGCAGTCCAGCGTTGAAGCTTTGCACCTGCTTGACGACATCGATTGTCTGAGTCCCATTGCTCACCTGCTGGCATACCCATCTGCCCGCCGCGATCGCCCGCGCCGGATCCGGATAGGTGATCCCGACCTTTCCGAGCGCAACGAGGAATTCGTCATCGATGCCATCGGCATGCGCGGGCACAGCCATCCCGATCGACAGAACCGCCCCAGTCACTGCGATCACCGCAAGCAAGAGCTTCATAGCCTTCCGATCGTCCCAGACCAGCGACGACCCCGCACCCCGTACGGCGGCACAAGATCGTCAACCCAAGGTTGACACGCGCGCGGCCGTCAACCTACTGTTGACGTCATGGTGGAACCGACGCAGATCGCCTATCCCATCCGCCTCGACGAGCTGATCAACGCGATCAAGCAGGTGCACAATGACGCGCTGGACCAGCTCACCGACGCTGTCCTGGCGGCAGAGAGTCTCGGCGAGGTCGCGGACCACTTGATCGGGCACTTTGTTGACCAGGCGCGCCGTTCTGGCGCGTCCTGGACCGACATCGGTAAGGCCATGGGCGTCACCAAGCAGGCGGCCCAAAAGCGCTTCGTCCCCAAAGCCGCGACGACCACCCTGGACCCCAGTCAGGGCTTCGGCCGGTTCACGCCACGAGCCCGCAATGCGGTAGTCGCGGCCCAAAATGCCGCGCACCAGGCGTCCAACAGCGAGATCACCCCCGACCATCTGGTGCTGGGAATGCTCAGTGACCCCGCCGCGCTGGCCACCGTGCTACTTCAGATGCAAAAGATCGACCCCGAGGCCCTGCGCGGCGCGGTCAAGCTGCCCCCGGCCACCACCGAAGTTCCCGAGCTCATCCCATTCAGCGGGCCGGCACGCAAGGTGCTGGAGCTGACCTTCCGCGAAGCCCTACGGCTGGGCCACAACTACATCGGCACCGAACACCTGCTACTGGCACTGCTGGAATTGGAAGACGGCGCCGGAGCGCTACGCGCCTCCGGAGTGGACAAGGCACGCGTCGAGGCCGATCTGGATAGCGCGCTGAAATCGTTGAGCGGCGAGGTAGACACGAGCGGTCCCGCCCCGACCTGACCCCGCCAACCCCTCCCCTTGTCGTTGCGGCATGTGTAATCATGCGAAGGTCCCCGAACAGGGAGCCGAGGAGGCAAAGATGCACCGCTGGCTGATCGTCGTTACCACCTTCCTCGTCGCCGCGGCCGGAGTCCTGGGGCTAGCCGCGGCCACCCCCCGCGCGTGGGCCGGTGACGCGCCCATCGGCCACATCGGTGACACACTGCGGGTCGATACCGGCACCTACGTCGCAGACGTCACCGTGAGCAGCGTGCTGCCGGTCGATCCGCCGCCGGGGTTTGGCTACACGCGTAGCGGCGTTCCGGTGAAGAGCTTCCCCGGCAGCTCGGTTAACCGCGCCGACGTGACGGTCCGAGCGGTGCGGGTGCCCAATTCCTTCATCATGGCAACCAATTTCAGCTTCGACGGCGTCACGCCGTTCGCCGACGCGTACAAGCCACGGGCGTGCGACGCGCCCGATTGGCTAGATGCCGCGCTGGGAAATGCACCACAGGGCTCAATTGTCCGCGGCGGTGTGTACTGGGACGCCTACCGTGACCCCGTCTCGGTCGTCGTCCTGCTGGACCGAAAGACCGGACAACACCTCGCACAGTGGAACCTCTGAGCTGACCGTGGACATCGCCGCGGCCGACCCCCTCGACGCCGCCGAACTGGCCGCCGTCGCCGCACGCACCTTTCCCCTGGCCTGTCCGGCATCGGTGGCCGCAGAACACGTCGCCTCGTTCATCGAGGCCCACCTGTCGGTCACCCGCTTCGACGAGTATCTGAGCAACCCTCGATACGTCGTACTCGCCGCCCGGGCAGACGGCCGGATCATTGGATACGCCATGCTCGTTCGCGACGCAGCAGAAAGCGGCTCAGCGGAGCTGTCCAAGCTGTACCTGCTACCCGACTTCCACGGCAAAGGCACGTCCAGCGCCTTGATGGACGCCGCGCTCGCTGCGGCCGCTACCTGGGGCGCAGGCAGTATGTGGCTGGGAGTCAATCAGGAGAACGAACGCGCACAACGCTTTTACCTCCGGTGCGGCTTCAAGATAAGGGGCACCAGGACGTTCCAGTTGGGCGACCACGTGGAGAACGACTACGTCCTGAGTCGACCGATCAGTTGCTAGTCAGCGCCAACAGGCGAGACGTGGCCCTGAGGTACTTTTTTCGGTAACCACCGGCAAGCATTTCCGCGCTGAATATGGTGTCCAGTTTGGCCCCGGAAGCCACCACGGGGATGCCGGCGTCGTAGAGGCGATCGGTCAGCGCCACCAGCCGCAGCGCTACATTCTGGTCATCGATGCCGTGCACGCCGGTCAAAAACACCGCGGTGACGCCTTCGATCAGCGTCAGATACCGCGATGGATGCATGGTGGCCAGGTGAGCGCACAGGGCGTCGAAGTCATCGAGGGTCGCACCCGGCACACCCGCGGCGCGAGTCGCGACTTCATCGTGGGACAACGGCCGCGGCGCCGGCGGCAGGTCACGATGCCGGTAATCCGGACCCTCGATCCGTACAGTGGTGAAAATCCTTGCCAGCGTGTTGATCTCACGCAGAAAGTCCTGAGCGGCAAAGCGGCCCTCGCCCAGCTGCTCGGGCAGGGTGTTCGAAGTGGCGGCCACCGATACGCCGCGCTCAACCAGAGATGACAAC
The DNA here is from genome assembly GCF_900292015.1 of Mycobacterium basiliense. Taxonomy (NCBI): domain Bacteria; kingdom Bacillati; phylum Actinomycetota; class Actinomycetes; order Mycobacteriales; family Mycobacteriaceae; genus Mycobacterium; species Mycobacterium basiliense. The sequence continues at coordinate 2,098,305 of NZ_LR130759.1, read as the reverse complement.
AAGCGTGAGATCAGCGTGGTGTTGCCGGGATCGTCCAACTCGAACTCGTCGATGCACAACGCCGTGCAATTGGCCAGCAATTCGATGCATTCGGTGAAACCGAATACGCCGGCCAGCTGCGTCAACTCTCCAAACGTGGCGAACGCCTTGGGGCGCTCCGGCGCGTCCGGCCCCAACCCGGGCAATTGAAAGTAGGCCGACGCCAGCAAGTGGGTTTTGCCCACGCCGAAGCCACCATCCAGGTAGAGCCCGACACCGGGTAACACCTCCCGCCTGCCGAACAGCCTCTTGCGGCCGGCCCGTCGCTGCACTGCCTGCTGACAGAATTCCTGGCAGGCCGCGAGGGCAGCGGCCTGAGTCGGTTCGTCCGGATCGGGGCGATAGCTTGCGAAACGCACCTCGGCGAAAGTTGGGGGCGGCAGCAATTGGGCGATCAGCCGCTCCGGTGACACTGACGGATGCCGATCCACCAGGTGTCCCACCGGTTCGAGGAAATCCGCAGAGGTGGACCCGTGCATGCTGGCACTGTAGCGGCGTGTTGCAATCAATTCGTGCCTGATCCAGCCGCCGGCCGGTCCACCGACCCGAGCCTGACGCTGCTCGGATCCCAACACCCAGTCGACGACGGCGATCTCCCCGAGCTCTACGGGTATCCGGCGGACGTGGTGGGGACCTGGTTACGGGCCAATTTCATCAGCAGCATCGATGGCGGTGCCACCGCGGACGGCACCAGCGGTGGCTTGGCCGGTCCTGGCGACCGAGCGGTCTTCGTCATGCTGCGTTCGCTGGCGGACGTCATCGTGGTCGGTGCGGGCACCGTGCGGATCGAGGGCTATTCCGGAGCGCAGCTGGGTGCCGCCGAACGCCGGCAGCGACAAGCCCGCGGCCAAAACGAAATCCCGCAGCTGGCGATCGTCACCAAGTCGGGTCGCCTATCCCGAGATATGCCGGCGTTCACCCGCACGGAGGTACCACCGCTGGTGCTCACCACCGCGGCAACTGCGGTTGAAACGCGCCGGCAACTGACCGGCCTGGCCGAAGTGGTCGACTGTTCCGGCAACGATCCCGGCGAGGTCGACGAAGCGGTGCTGCTGGCCAGGCTCGCCGACCGGGGAATGCACCGCATCCTCACCGAAGGCGGCCCCATGCTGCTCGGATCGTTCATCGAACGCGACTTGCTCGACGAGCTGTGCCTGACGATTGCGCCCGCCATGGTCGGCGGGCTGGCCCGCCGGATTGCGACCGGCCCAGGCCAATTGCAGACCCGAATGCATTGCGCCCACGTGCTCACCGACGACGCCGGGTACCTCTACACCCGCTACGTCCGTTACCCACGAGCCTGAGCGGGCGACGCGCCCGCCCGCCCGCCGCACGGCCCGCACCCTAGCCAACCGCAGTGGCTACTGTTGTCGGCATGAGTCGGCACTTGAGGTCCGCCACGATGCTGGTCGCGTTGGCCTGCTCGGTGACCACCGCGCTGGCCGGCTGCGTTCCGGTCCTGGGCGCCAACCCGCGTTTTGCCACCGAATCAGGTGCCCGACCACAGGGCGCCGCCACCACGACCCCACCGCCGAGCGGTCCGCCGCCGATCGCCAAACCCAAGAACGACTTGTCGTGGCACGACTGCACGTCGCAGGTCTACGCGGACGCGGCAGTGCCCACCGCGCCCGGCATCAAACTGGAATGCGCGACCTTCGACAATGACCTCGATCCGGTCAACGGCGGCTCCGGATCGGTCAGCATCGGCGTCGTGCGTGCCCGCTCGAGTCAGACTCCGGACGACGCGGGGCCGTTGGTCTTCACCACCGGCTCCGACCTACCGTCGTCGACGCAGCTGCCGGTCTGGCTCTCGCATGCGGGTGCCGATGTGCTCCGTAGCAACCCAATCGTCGCCGTCGACCGTCGTGGCATGGGCATGTCGAGCCCGATCGACTGCCGCGACCACTTCGAGCGCGACGAGATGCGCGATCAGTCGCAGTTTCAAACCGGCGACGATCCAGTGGCCAACCTGTCCAACATCTCGAACGAAGCCACCACCGACTGCACCGACGCCATCGCGCCTGGTGACTCCGCCTACGACAACGGACACGCGGCCTCGGATATCGAGCGCCTGCGCAATCTTTGGGACGTGCCGGCGCTGGCGTTGCTCGGCATCGGCAACGGCGCCCAAGTGGCCCTGACCTACGCCGGATCGCGCCCGGACAAGGTCGCCAGACTGATCCTCGACTCCCCGGTGGCCCTGGGGGTCAGCGCCGAATCCGCCGCTGAACAACGGGTCAAAGGTCAGCAGGCAGCGCTGGACGCGTTCGCCGCCCAATGCGTCGCGGTCAACTGCGCGCTCGGCTCCGACCCGAAGGGGGCCGTCACCGCGCTGCTCAACGCCGCGCGTTCCGGCGACGGGCCCGGCGGTGATTCGCTGGCGTCGATCGCCAACGCCATCACCACCGCGCTTGGCTTCCCAATCAGCGACCGGGTGACCACCACCACTAACTTGGCCGATGCGCTGGCGGCCGCACGCGCCGGTGACAACAATCAGCTGACCAACCTGATCAACCGCGCCGACGCCCTGCAGCACACCGACGGCCAGTTCGTCAGCTCATGCAGCGACGCGGTCAACCGTCCCACCCCAGACCGGGTCCGCGAACTCGTCGTCGCCTGGGGAAAGCTGTATCCCCAGTTCGGCACGGTCGCCGCGCTCAATCTGGTCAAATGTGTGCACTGGCCCAGTGGTTCGCCGCCGCAGACGCCCAAGGAACTCAAGGTGGACGTCGTGCTGTTGGGTGTGCAACATGACCCGATCGTGGGCACCGAAGGGGTGGCCCAGACGGCGGCGACCATCATCAACGCCAACGCCGCCAGCAAGCGGGTCATGTGGCAGGGCATCGGCCACGGCGCCAGCATCTATTCATCCTGCGCGGTGCCGCCGCTGATCGGCTATCTCAAAGACGGCAAGCTGCCCGGCACCGACACCTACTGTCCCGCTTGACACCAGCCGAGCTGCACCGGTGTACGGTGCGCTGGTGACGGTAGCTGACTCGACCCGAACCAGCTTGCGCGATTGCATGCAGGCCGCATTCCGTCCCCGCACCGCCGCACCGAGCACGGCATCGGTATTGCGCTCGGTGCTCTGGCCGGCGGCCATCCTGTCGGTCCTGCACCGCAGCATCGTGTTGACCACCAACGGCAACATCACCGACGACTTCAAACCGGTGTACCGGGCGGTGCTCAACTTCCGCTACGGCTGGGACATCTACAACGAACACTTCGACTACGTCGACCCCCACTACCTGTACCCGCCCGGCGGCACGCTGCTGATGGCGCCGTTTGGATACCTACCATTCGCCCCGTCGCGCTACCTGTTCATATTGATCAACACCGTGGCCATCCTGGTCGCCTGGTACCTCTTGCTGCGGATGTTCAACTACACGCTGGCCTCGGTTGCCGCGCCGGCCCTGCTGCTGGCCATGTTCTGCACCGAGACCGTAACCAACACACTGGTGTTCACCAATATCAACGGCTGCATTCTGCTGCTTGAGGTACTGTTCCTGCGCTGGTTGCTGGCCGGCTCCAAAGCCGACGGGATCCGATATCAGTGGTGGGCCGGTCTCGCGATCGGGCTGACGCTGGTACTCAAACCGCTGCTCGGCCCACTGCTGTTGTTGCCTCTGCTCAATCGCCAGTGGCGGGTGCTGACCGGCGCCATCGCGGTGCCGGTCGTCATCAACCTGGCCGCATTACCGTTGTTGAGCCATCCGATGGACTTCTTCACTCGGACATTGCCGTACATCCTGGGCACCCGCGACTACTTCAACAGCTCAATCGAGGGCAACGGGGTGTACTTCGGCCTGCCAACCTGGCTGATCCTATTCCTGCGACTGCTGTTCACGGCCATTGCCGTCGGCAGCTTGTGGCTGCTGTACCGCTACTACCGCACCCGCGACCCGCTGTTCTGGCTCACCACCTCCTCCGGCGTGCTGCTGCTGTGGTCGTGGCTCGTGATGTCGTTGGCCCAGGGCTACTACTCGATGATGTTGTTCCCATTCCTGATGACGGTCGTGCTGCCCAACTCGGTAATCCGCAACTGGCCCGCGTGGCTGGGAGTTTATGGCTTTCTGACGCTGGACCGCTGGCTACTGTTCAACTGGATGAGGTGGGGCCGCGCCCTGGAGTACCTGAAGATCACCTACGGGTGGTCGCTGCTGCTGATCGTGACGTTCACCGTGCTGTACTTCCGCTATCTGGACGCCAAGGCGGAAAACCGACTAGACGGCGGTCTGGATCCGGCATGGCTGACGGCCGCACGGCAGCGCGCTAGCGTGGATTTATGACCTCCTCCTCCGAGGCGAACTCAGAACGTCCGAAGCTGCAACTCACCGACGACGAATGGCGCAAGAAGCTCACCCCGCAGGAGTTCGACGTGCTGCGCCGGGCCGATACCGAGCGTCCCTTCACCGGCGAATACACCGACACCAAAACTGAGGGTGTCTACCAATGCCGGGCCTGCGGCGCCGAGTTGTTCCGTAGTACCGAGAAGTTTGAATCGCATTGCGGCTGGCCGTCGTTCTTCGACCCGTCGACCTCGGAATCGGTCATTCTGCGGCCCGACCATTCTCTGGGGCAACTGCGTACCGAGGTGCTATGCGCAAACTGCCACAGCCACCTCGGTCATGTGTTTGCCGGTGAGGGCTATCCCACGCCAACCGACTTGCGTTACTGCATCAATTCGATCTCGCTGCGCCTGGTCCCCACCGGGTCTTAGCGGCTCGCGCCGTGCTCGCCTAGTTCACCCGCGTGGCATGCACTTCCCAGAACGGTGCATGCACCCTGCCGTTCGCCAGCCACGGTTGCATCAACCGGAAACGTTCCAGCACACTGTGCACCCGATCAATCAGATCGGGATTGCGAGCGGCCATCAGCTCGAATGACTCGACGCTGAGGTTGACCAGATAGGTCGTCGTCCCCAAATAGGTGATCTCCCACCCGGCAGCGGGAAGCACCTGTCGAAAATCGTTCTCGGACAGCGACCGCGGCATGAAGAATCCGTTGACCTCATGAGCTCCGAACTCGTACATATACAGCCGTGCTCCCGGCTTGGTAGCCCGTCGTAGCGCCTGCACATAAGACGTCTGCAGCTCCGGGGCTGCGGCGAAGGTGTGGTAGAAGGCGCTGTCGACCACGGTGTCGAACCGGCCGTCGAGGCCGGCCAACTTGGTGGCGTCGGCCACCTGAAAATTCACCGAGACCCCGGCCTTGTGTGCGTTCTCCCGGGCACGTTCGATAGCGCCCGAGGATCCGTCGATGCCGGTGGCCGAGTAGCCCTTGGCCGCGTAGTAGATGGCGTGATGACCTGGCCCGGTACCCGGATCGAGCACCTCACCTTTGATCGCACCCACCGCGACGAGCTGCTGCACCACCGGCTGTGGGCCGCCGATATCCCACGGCGTGGCGGCCGGAAGACCGTGGAGCACCCGGTCGTCGCGATACATCTCCTCAAAACGGGTGGGATCGGTCGGGTCGGGCGCGGTCATGGCAGCGAACTCACCAACTGATCGACCGGCACCCGGGGCCCGGTGAAGAACGGTGTCTCCGCGCGGGTGTGACGCCGCGCGTCGGTGGCTCGAAGATCGCGCATCAGGTCGACGATGCGGTCCAACTCCGGCGCCTCGAAGGCCAAGATCCACTCGTAGTCGCCCAGCGCGAACGCTGGAACGGTGTTGGCGCGCACGTCCTTGTAGCCGCGCGCGGCCATGCCGTGCTCGGCGAGCATGCGCCGGCGCTCCTCATCGGGCAACAGATACCACTCGTAGGACCGCACGAAGGGATAGACACAGATGTAGGCACCGGGCTCCTCACCGGCCAGAAACGCCGGGACGTGACTCTTGTTGAACTCCGCCGGCCGATGCAGCCCCACACTGCTCCACACCGACGAGCAGGCGCGCCCCAGGATGGTGCTGCGGCGGAAGTCGGCGTAGGTCGACTGCAGCGCCTCCACGCGCTCGGCATGGGTCCAAATCATGAAGTCGGCGTCTGCCCGCAGGCCCGCAACGTCGTAGAGGCCGCGCACCACGACTCCGCGTTCCTCCTGCTGCTTGAAGAACGTCGCGGCGTCGTCGATCGCCGCGTCCCGTTGATCCCCCAGTTCGCCGGGGCGCACCGAGAACACCGAAAACATCAGATACCGAACGGTCGCGTTGAGGACGTCGTAATCGAGGCGTGCCATGGGTTCTATCGTGCCACCTGAGTGGCAGGGCCTTCCAAAGCCTCAAGGACCTCGGTGGCCGCCCGGCCCGCCGCCGCCACACAGGCCGGCACGCCGATTCCGTCCAGGTAGCTGCCGGCAACGGCCAAGCTCGGGGGAAGGTTCGCGCGCAACTGCGTGACCAGATCCGCGTGTCCAGGACCGTACTGGGGCATCGCCTCGATCCAGCGCTGAACCCGAGAATCGACCGGGCACACGGTCAGGCCGAACACGGTCGCCAGGTCATCGAGCGCCCAGGTGACCAACTCGTCATCGGAGGCACGCTCCGCGAGGTCGTCGCCGAATCGTCCGAAGGACAGCCGCAGCAGCTGGACGTTCGACTCGGGGCCGGGCTGACCCCATTTTCGTGACGACAAGGTTATCGCCTTGGCGTGCAAGGACTCACCGCTAGCCACCAGCACACCAGAGCACTGTGGAAATGGGGTGTCGGCGGGCACCGCAAGCGCCACCACCGCCGCTGAGGCACTCCTGATCCGGCGCACCGCGGCGCAGGCGCGCGGAGCCGCGTCGTGCGCCAAGCGCGCAAGGCGTGGCGCCGGAATCGCGAGGATTACCGCATCGGCATCCCAGCGAGCGCCGGTGTCGTCGTGCAATACCCACCCCGGTTCAAGTTTGGTCACCGCCGCGGGCACCCATCGCGGCCGGGCGCGCGCCACCAACTCATCGACCAGCACCTGGTAGCCGCCCTCGATCGCGCCGAAGACCGGCCCGGCCGCGGCCGGTGGCAACCCCTGGTGCACCGCGTCGGTCAGGGTGGCGGCGCCGCGGTCGAGGGCGGCGGCCACGCTGGGGGCGGCCGCGCGCAATCCGATCGTCGCTGCCGAGCCGGCATACACTCCGGCCAGCAGCGGATCCACCGAACGAGCCACGGTCTGCTCGCCGAAGCGCTCGGCAACCAATTCGGCCACCGCGGGATCGCTGCCCGGTTGCCAGCGCAGCGGCCGCACCGCCTCGGCCTCGATGCGTGCCACCGTGGCGTCGTCGACCAAACCGGTGAGGGCCCTCGCCGAGGACGGAATGCCCACCACCGTGCCGGTGGGCAGGGAATGTAGTCGCTGCTGGCTGTAGAGCAGCGGTCGGACGCCGGTGGTGGCGAGTTGGCGCTCCGCCAGGCCCAACTCGGCTAGCAACGCGGGTACCTCGGGACGCCGCCGCACAAAGGCCTCAGCGCCCAGATCCATCGCTTGCCCGCCGACCCGCTCGGTGCGAAGTATCCCGCCGAGCCGGTCGCCGGGCTCGAACAAGGTGATCGCCGCATCCGCACCGAGCGCCATCCGCAACCGATATGCCGCGGTTAGTCCCGAGATTCCGCCTCCTACAACACAATACGAGCGCGTGGTCATAGCGAGTGAACCAGCGACACCAGATCGGCCAATACGCCGGGATCGGTTTGTGGCAGCACTCCATGGCCAAGATTGAAGACGTGTCCGGCCGCGCCGGCGTCGACGGCACGGCGCCCGTCGTCGACGACGGCCCGTGCTGCACGTTCCACCACCGGCCAGCCCGCCAGTGGCACCACCGGGTCGAGATTGCCCTGCAGGGCCGTGCCGGGCTGGACCCGGGCGGCGGCATCGGTCAGTGCCGTTCGCCAGTCCACGCCGACGACGGCCGCCGGTGCCGGTTTGATGGCCTCGGCCATCGCGCCCAGCAGTTCGGCGGTGCCCACCCCGAAATGCGTCATCGGCACACCATGTTCGGCCAACGTGCCGAATACCCGGGCGCTGTGCGGCAGCACGTAGTGGCGGTAGTCGGCCAGCGACAGTGTGCCCGCCCATGAATCGAACACCTGAATGGCGTCTACCCCGGCATCGATCTGGCAGCGCAGAAACGCGATGGTGAGGTCGGTCAACTTGCTCATCAAGGCATGCCAGCTCGTCGGTGCGCCCAGCATCATCGCCTTGGTAAGCGCGTGGTGGCGGCTGGGCCCACCCTCCACTAGATAGGAAGCCATGGTGAAGGGGGCACCGGCGAAACCGATCAACGGCACCTCACCCAACGCATCGACCAGCAACTCAACCGTCGCCATCACTGGCTGAATCGCTTGTGGGTCAAGAGGTTTCATCGCATCGATATCGCCGTCGGTACGGACTGGGTCCGCGATCACCGGTCCGACATCGGCAACGATGTCCAAATCCACGCCGGACGCACGCAACGGCACCACGATGTCGGAGAACAGGATCGCCGCGTCAACGCCGTAGCGCCGTATCGGCTGCAGCGTAATTTCGCAGGCCAGTTCCGGCTCGAAGCACGCGGCCAACATGCTGCACTGTTGACGCAGCGCCCGATATTCGGGCAGCGAGCGACCGGCCTGCCGCATGAACCACACCGGCACCCGGCTGGGTTTGCGGCCGGTCACAGCGGCCAGATAGGGCGACTGCGCAAGCTCGCGACGGGTACTCATTGGCTTCAATGCTGCCATGCGTCGATCCCCCGGCGGGCCCCGCTGTCGGATCCCACCGCTGCGTAACATCGACCCGCGGACCAACGCCACCAGGGACCTCAGGAGCGCCGATGCCACTCACCTACGACGACTTTCCGAGCCTTCGCTGCGAGACCAACGACAATGGGGTGCTGGATCTGGTGCTCGATGCACCCGGGTTGAACTCGGTGGGGCCGCAAATGCACAGCGACCTCGCCGACATTTGGCCGGTGATCAACCGCGACCCTGCCGTACGCGTGGTCCTGGTCCGCGGCGCCGGCAACGCGTTCTCCTCGGGCGGCAGCTTCGACCTGATCGACGAAACGATCGGCGACTACGAGGGCCGGATCCGCATCATGCGCGAGGCCCGTGACCTGGTGCTCAACCTGGTCAACCTGGACAAGCCGGTGGTTTCGGCGATTCGCGGCCCAGCCGTGGGTGCCGGCCTGGTGGTGGCGTTACTCGCCGACATCTCGGTGGCGGGCCGAACGGCAAAACTCATCGACGGGCACACCAAGCTCGGGGTGGCCGCCGGCGACCACGCGGCGATCTGCTGGCCGCTGCTGGTGGGCATGGCCAAAGCCAAGTACTACCTACTGACCTGCGAGACGCTCTCCGGCGAAGAGGCCGAACGCATCGGACTGGTGTCGACCTGCGTCGACGACGATGACGTGCTCGCCACCGCGACCCGCCTCGCGCAGAATCTGGCGGGTGGTGCCCAAGATGCGATCCGTTGGACCAAGCGCAGCCTCAATCAGTGGTATCGGATGTTCGGCCCCGCCTTCGAGACCTCGCTAGGCCTGGAATTTATCGGGTTCGGCGGCCCTGACGTGCGGGAAGGCTTGACCGCCCACCGCGAGAAGCGCCCAGCGCGGTTCACCCACGGTTCCGACAGCTGAGCAAGGTTCGGCGCGCCTGTTCCCGCGTGTCGGCCGATGGGTCTACCGTCGAAATCTGTGACCCGCGCCGACGACGATGCGGAGCGCAGCTACGAGGAGGAGCGGCGCTCGTGACCTCAGCAGAACCCACCCCATTCCGTGAGGCGGTAGCGGCCATGAATGCTGTGACCGTGCGATCGGAAATCGAGCTGGGCCCGATCCGCCCGCCGCAACGGCTGGCGCCGTACAGCTATGCGCTGGGCGCCGAGGTGAAACATCCTGAGCTCGACGTTGTCCCCGAGCGATCCGAGGGAGACGCGTTCGGCCGGCTGATCCTCCTCTACGACCCCGACGGCTCCGATGCCTGGGACGGCACCATCCGGTTGGTTGCCTACGTTCAGGCCGATCTGGACTCGCACGAGGCCATCGACCCACTGCTGCCGGAAGTCGCGTGGAGTTGGCTAAGCGAAGCGCTGGAGTCACGTTCCGAGCACGTGACCGCCCTGGGCGGCACCGTCACCGCCACCACATCGGTGCGTTATGGGGATATCTCCGGACCGCCGCGCGCCCACCAGCTCGAGTTGCGGGCGTCATGGACGGCGACCACACCCGATGTGAGCAGCCACGTCGAAGCCTTCTGCGACGTGCTAGAGCACGCCGCAGGCCTACCGCCGGCCGGAGTCACCGACCTGGGCTCACGGTCACGCGCCTGACATGTGCCCAGATCTGTCCCCTGCGGAGGCTGATCCGCCGGACAGCACCGAACCCGAGCCGACGCCGCTGCTGCGTCCGGCGCACGGGATACCAGAGCTGTCCGTAACCGCCAGTCAGATCGAAGACGCCGCAGAACGCCTGGATCGCGGCAGCGGCCCCTTCGCGGTAGACGCCGAACGGGCGTCGGGTTTTCGCTATTCCAACCGGGCCTATCTGATCCAGATCCGTCGAGCCGGCGCCGGGACCGTGCTCATCGATCCGGTCAGCCATGGCGGCGACCCGCTCACCGTCTTGCGGCCGGTCGCAGAAGTGCTCGACACTGGCGAGTGGATCCTGCACTCCGCCGACCAGGACCTGCCCTGTCTGGCGGAGGTCGGCATGCGTCCGCCGGCGCTCTATGACACCGAGCTCGCCGGACGTCTGGCCGGGTTCGATCGGGTGAACCTGGCGACCATGGCCCAGCGGTTGCTGGGCCTTGGTTTGGCCAAAGGCCACGGGGCGGCCGACTGGTCCAAGCGTCCGCTGCCGCCTGCCTGGCTCAACTATGCCGCCCTGGATGTGGAGCTGCTCATTGAACTGCGTGCAGCCATTTCGGAGGTGTTGGCGGCGCAGGGCAAGACGAACTGGGCGGCCGAAGAATTCGAGCATCTGCGGTCGTTCGAGACACGATGGGTCCCGGCGACCGCCCGGCCGGACCGCTGGCGACGCACTTCCGGTATCCACAAGGTGCGCAACCCGCGCGGGCTGGCCGCGGTTCGCGAGCTGTGGACGACACGCGACCGGATGGCCGAGCGTCGCGACATCGCACCGCGGCGCATTTTGCCGGACTCGGCGATCATCGATGCCGCGGTCGCCGACCCAAAATCGATCGAAGACCTGGTGTCGTTGCCGGTGTTTGGCGGGCGCAACCAGCGCCGCAATGCGGCGACCTGGTTGGCGGCGCTGGAAACGGCCAGGCAAAACTCGCAGCCGCCGGAGGTGGCCGAGCCGGCGACCGGACCACCTCCTCCCGCACGCTGGGGCAGGCGCAAACCCGAAGCCGCCGCCCGACTGGAGGCCGCCCGCGCGGCACTGGCAGCGGTGTCGGAGCAGGTGGGAGTGCCGACAGAAAACCTGGTCACACCCGACCTGGTACGGCGCTTGTGCTGGGATTGGGCACCGGATAGCGCCGGGGACCCGGTGAAGATTGTCGACGAATTCTTGCGCGCCGGTCAGGCGCGGGATTGGCAGCGCGAACTCGTGTGCCCCATCCTCGCGACCGCGTTGACCAGGGCTCTTGATGCCGCCGCGGACAACGATGGTGAGAACGGCCCTGGTTAGTGGTTTGTCGGAGGCGGGCCTAGGCCAGTTGCTCGCTACCCGAAGCCCCGCTTGCCCAGCGGGGAATTCCAAACACTGAATTCGCCCAGCCGCCAGAGATGGTGGCGGCGACCACAGATATGACCGAAATCGGCTCGGTAGTCAGCGCCGCCAACGCCGCCGCGGCGGCCCCGACCAGTGCCATAGCGGCCGCTGCCGCCGATGAGGTGTCCGCGGCCATCGCCGCGCTGTTCGGCAACCACGCCCAGCAATATCGGGCACTGAGCACCGAAATTGCGAGGTTTCATGACCAGTTCGTGCGCAACCTGACCCGCGCAGCACAGATGTACGCCGGCGCGGAGGCGGCCAACGCCACACCCCTGCAGTCGGTGTTGGATCTGATCAACGCACCCGTGCCGGCGGTCTGACCAACAGCGGCGACCACACCGGCGATGCGGGCACCGGCGGGGCCGGCGGCGCCGGCAGCAACGGGGTACCCGGCGTCAGCCTTGGCCAAGACGCCGGCAAGGGCGGCACCGGAACACCCGTCGGAGCCGGGGGTCTTGCCGGCACAGGCGGTGACGGCGGTCCCGACATCACCGGCGGCCAGGCTGGCACACCCGGCCAGAACGGCACCGACGGTAAGGCCGGATGAACCCGTCCAACCAACCGTGCCGGCAGCTAGATCAGCGGCACTTTAGTCGAGATGTTCTTTGATCTCGGCTTCCGAGACGCAAGCGCCCAGCGCGGCGACCCAACCGGTGACCCGGCGGGCCACGTCCTGATCCGTCAACCCCAGGTCGGCCAGCAGTTCACTGCGCGCCGCATGATCGTAAAACTGTTGCGGCAGTCCGACATCGCGGCAGGGCACGTCGATCTCGGCACGTCTCAGCGCCGACGACACCGCTGACCCCACGCCACCCTTGACGCCGCCGTCCTCCAGCGTCACGACCAGTTTGTGCTGCACCGCCAGGGCGCGGACAGCATCGGAGACCGGCAGCACCCACCGCGGGTCGATGACCGTCACACCGATCCCCTGATTGTGCAGCCGCTTGGCCACGGCCAACGCCATCGACGCGAATGGGCCGACCGCTACCAGCAGCACGTCGTGGTTTAAGCCACCGGCCGGCACGGCGAGCACATCCACACCTTCCCGCCGCTCGACGGCTGGAATATCTTCGCCCACATCGCCTTTGGGGAACCGCAAGGCGGTGGGACCGTCGTTGATGTCGAGCGCCTCGCCCAGTTCCTCACGTAACCGAGTGGCATCGCGCGGCGCGGCCACCCGGATGCCGGGAACGATGCCCAGCATCGACAAATCCCACATGCCGTTGTGGCTGGGGCCATCCGAACCGGTGATGCCCGCTCGGTCCAGCACGAGGGTGACAGGCAACCTGTGTAGTGCCACATCCATCATGATTTGGTCGAACGCCCTGTTGAGAAACGTCGAATAGATCGCGACCACGGGATGCATGCCGCCCATCGCCAACCCGGCCGCCGAAGTGATCGCGTGTTGTTCGGCGATACCGACATCGAACAACCGATCGGGGAAGCGTTTCCCGAACGCGGTCAGCCCGGTGGGGCCGGGCATGGCCGCGGTGATCGCTACGACGTCACGCCGTTTCTTGCCGTACCTGATGAGGGCATCGGAAAAGGTCGCCGTCCAGCCCGGCGCTGCCACCTTGGTGGCCTCCCCGGTCAGTGGGTTGATCGGGACGGTGGAGTGCATCTGCTCGGCCTCGTCGGCCTCCGCCGGCGGGTATCCCATCCCTTTTTGAGTAGCAACATGCACGATCACCGGACCGCCGAAGCCGCGGGCGCTGCGCAACGCGACCTCCACTGCCCGCTCGTCATGACCATCAACCGGGCCGACGTACTTCAACCCCAGGTCGGTGAACAGCAGCTGTGGTGCCAAAGAGTCCTTGACGCCGGCTTTGACGCTGTGCAGGAAGTGATAGCAAACCTCGCCGATCAGCGGCACCGCGCGCAGCACATCGCGGCCTTTTTCCAGCACATGCTCGTAGCCGGGCTGTAGCCGCAGCGTGGCCAGGTGGTCGGCGACGCCGCCGATCGTCGGCGCGTAGCTGCGTCCGTTGTCGTTGACCACGATGATCACCGGCCGGTGCGACGCGGCGATGTTGTTCAGCGCCTCCCAGCACATACCGCCGGTGAGCGCACCGTCGCCGACCACCGCGACGACATGCCGATTGCGGTGCCCACTTAACTCGAACGCCTTGGACAGACCGTCCGCATACGACAACGCCGCACTGGCGTGGCTGGATTCCACCCAGTCGTGTTCGCTTTCGGCGCGCGACGGATAGCCCGATAACCCGCCCTTTTTGCGTAGCGTTTCGAAGTCCTGAGCGCGCCCGGTCAGCATCTTGTGGACATAGGCCTGGTGACCGGTATCGAAGATGATCGGATCGTGCGGGGAATCGAACACCCGGTGCAACGCCAGCGTCAGCTCGACCACCCCAAGATTGGGTCCCAGGTGCCCCCCCGTCGCGGCGACCTTGTGGATCAAGAACTCGCGGATCTCCGAAGCCAGCTCAGCTAGCTGAGCCTGAGAAAGGTGCTGCAGATCGGCGGGTCCACGGATCTGTTGCAGCATCCCGCCAGTGTACGCAGCGTTCGCCCATTAGGCGCCTTCGATCGACCTCTGCCGCCGGAGTAAGTCCGCCACTTGATAGCGTCGGTGACCGGTGAGCCGGGAAGCCTGGTCGGCGTCTGGTTGTCCTGCACGATCCCGCGACGCGAAAGAACACCATGGGCACAGTTGCGCTAACCGCGATGGCATCGGCAACGTATCGTCAGCATATGCGTGCTGAGGATATCGCCGAGGAATTCCCAGTAGTAAGCATCAACTCAAACGCGCTTGACGCTGCCCGCATGCTCGCGGAGCATCGGTTGCCCGGTTTGCTGGTCACCAAGACCTCGGGCAGCCCCTACGCGGTCTTGCCGGCATCGCAGGTAGTGCGCTTCATCGTGCCCCGCTATGTCCAGGACGATCCGTCGTTGGCCGGGGTGCTCAACGAATCGATGGCAGACCGCTGCGCGGAAAAGTTGCGCGGCAAGACGGTCCGAGATGTGCTGCCCGACCACCTCAACGATGTCCCGCCGGTGAATGCCGACGACACCATCATTGAGGTGGCCGCGATCATGGCGCGGCTGCGCAGCCCGCTACTCGCGGTGGTCAAGGACGGCGGGCTGCACGGGGTGATCACGGCATCACGCCTTCTGGGAGCGGCGCTCAAGCCTTGATCTCCACGGATTCAGCGACAACCGGAACACGGCCAACAACGCAGGTGATAGCTCGATGAGCGCCGTCGCCATCTGCATATTTGTAGTCGCCTACGCGCTGATCGCCAGCGAACGCGTCAACAAGACGCTGGTTGCGCTGGCGGGCGCGGCCATCGTGGTCATGCTGCCGGCCATCAATTCCGAGGACGTCTTCTACTCCCACGAGACCGGAATCGACTGGGACGTCATCTTTTTGCTGCTGGGCATGATGATCATCGTCAGCGTGCTGCGGCAGACCGGTGTCTTCGAATACGTTGCGATCTGGGCGGCCAAACGCGCCCGCGGCAAACCATTGCGGATCATGATCCTGCTGGTAATCGTGACCGCGATCGCATCGGCCCTGCTGGACAACGTCACCACGGTGTTGCTGATCGCCCCGGTCACGCTGTTGGTATGCGACCGACTGGTGATCAACCCGGCGCCGTTCTTGATGGCCGAGGCGTTCGCGTCGAACATCGGCGGCACCGCGACATTGGTCGGCGATCCACCCAACATCGTCATCGCCAGCCGGGGGGGACTGACGTTCAACGAGTTCCTTGTTCACCTGGCCCCGATCGTGATCATCGTGATGGCCGTGTTCATCCTGATGCTGCCGCGCCTGTTTCCCGGCGCCTTCACCGCTGATCCCGAGCGCGTCGCCGACGTCATGTCGCTGGAAGAAAAGGAGGCCATTCGCGATCGTGGCCTGCTGATCAAGTGCGGCATTGTCCTGGTACTGGTGTTCGCGGCCTTCATCTCGAACTCGGCTCTGCACATCAAGCCTTCGATGATTGCGCTGCTGGGCGCCGGAATCCTGGTCGTCGTTTCCCAGCTCGAGCACTCCGAATATCTGGCCAGCGTGGAGTGGGACACGCTGCTGTTCTTCGTGGGTCTGTTCGTCATGGTCGGGGCCCTGGTGAAGACGGGCGTCGTCAAGCAAGTGGCGCAAATGGCGGTGACCGCGACCGGCGGCAATACCTTGCTGGCCACAATGGTCATCCTGGCCGCGTCCTTGGTGATCAGCGGGATCGTCAACAACGTTCCCTACGCGGCAACCATGACCCCGATCGTCGCCGAGCTGGTGCCGGTGCTGGTCGACAAGGGAAACCCGGACGTGCTGTGGTGGGCCCTGGCGCTGGGCACCGACTTCGGTGGCAACCTCACCGCCATCGGCGCCAGCGCCAACGTCATTGTCCTGGGTATCGCCAAGCGGTCGGACAATCCCATCTCGTTCTGGGAATTCACCCGCAAGGGCATCGTGGTCACGACGATGTCGCTGGTGCTGGCCGCCATCTACCTCTGGGTGCGCTACTTCGTGTTGAATTGACGGTTGCCCGTGTCGGATAACGATTCACCGGAGATCCCGTGAGCGCCATCGCGATCGCGGTGTTCAGCGTGGTCTATGCGCTCATCGCCAGTGACCGGGTCAGCAAGACCCGGGCGGCGCTGGCGGGCGCGGGAATCATGCTGGCCTTGGGGATCGTCGACTCCCACGACGTGTTCTACTCCCACGACACCGGAATCGATTGGGACGTCATCTTTCTGCTACTGGGGATGATGATCATCGTCAGCGTGCTGCGAAAGACCGGTGTGTTTGAGTACATCGCGATCTGGGCCGTCAAACGCGCCAACGGTTCCCCGCTGCGCATCATGATTCTGTTGGTGCTGGTGATGGCGTTCGGCTCGGCGTTGCTGGACAACGTCACCACGGTGTTGCTGATCGCCCCGGTCACGCTGCTGGTGTGCGACCGGTTGGCGATCAACGCTGCGCCGTTTTTGATGGCCGAAGTCTTCGCATCCAACATCGGTGGCGCAGCGACCTTGGTCGGCGACCCACCCAACATCATCATCGGCAGCCGGGCAGGGCTGTCGTTCAACGACTTCCTGATCAACATGGCACCGGTCGTGCTCATCGTGCTGGTCATCTTCGTTGCCCTGCTACCCCGCTTGTTCGGCTCGATCACCGTCGAACGCGAGCGGGTCGCCGACGTCATGTCACTCAACGAGCGTGAAGCGATCAGCGACCGCAAGCTGCTCATCAAATGCGGCATCGTTTTGCTGCTGGTGTTCACCACCTTCGTCGCCCATCCGGTGCTGCATATCCAGCCGTCCGTCGTGGCCCTGTTGGGCGCCGGCGTGCTGATCGTGATCTCCGGGTTGGCTGGGCGCGATTACCTGGCCAGCGTCGAGTGGGAAACACTGCTGTTCTTCGCCGGATTATTCATCATGGTGGGAGCTCTGGTGAAGACCGGCGTCGTTGATAAGCTGGCGCGCGCGTCGATCGAACTGACCGGCGGTAACGAACTATTCACCGTGTTCTTGATCATCGGTGTCTCAGCGCCGATCTCCGGCATCATCGACAACATTCCCTTCGTCGCCACCATGACGCCCATCGTCACGGAACTGGTCGCGGTAATGCCCGGTCAGGTCAACCCCGACGCGCTGTGGTGGGCGCTGGCGCTAGGTGCCGACTTCGGCGGCAACCTTACCGCCGTCGGAGCCAGCGCCAACGTCGTCATGCTGGGCATCGCGCGGCGCGCAGGCACCCCCATCTCATTTTGGGAATTCACCCGCAAAGGCGTAGTGGTCACCACGATTTCGCTGGTGGTGGCCGCGTTGTACTTGTGGCTGCGCTATTTCGTGTGGAGTTGACCGCTTCAGAGAGCCCCCACATATTTGGCGTGGAAACGGCGAAACAGCGCCCACACGATGGCAAGGTTGTAGGCGGTGCCGGCAATGAGATAGGGCCACCAGGTGCCGTGCCCGCTAGCCACCCAGAACGTCTTGGCGGCCCAATATGGTGGCAATACTCCGAATGCGAAGCTCCAGTCGGAGTGGATGAACCATGGCAGACAGGGCAGGCCGGCGATCAACATGCCCAACGCACGGAGAACGGCCAAACCCTGAATCTTGTTGTTCGCCACCGAAAGTATGAGCAGTAAGGTCACCACCGCCGACAGACCCGCCAGCAATCCAATCGGAATCAACGACGCCACCAGGGACGGTTCGAGTATTCCGCTGAACGACATCGTTGCCACGACGTACACGGTGGTCACCACCATCACGGTGGCCGCGCGATAGGCAAAAAAGGCCCACAGCGGTACCGGGGTAACCCGCAGCACCGTTAGCGTGCCGGCATCGACCTCATCCAATACCAGGAACCCGGCCAGCCCACCGACGATGATGATGCTCGTCAACAACAAAAAGGCGGTCAAGATCAGTGGATAGTAGGGAACCAGGTCGAACCCGTTGCGGTTGGCCAACATGTTGGTAGCCCGCGGCGTCAGCAGCATGACGGCGCTGGTCCAGATAACAGGTGCAAGAACGATCATCACCAATAGCGGATCGCGGTAGGTGCCACGAAGGTCGTTGCGACCAAAGGCCGCTAGGGCCCGAATCGGCATGCCGGCCATCGTTACCGTCCTCCCCCGCCGGTGGCGACGATGTGGCGAGCGAACACCGTCTTGGCCACCCGATACAGTCCGACCACGCAGATCGTCGGGTACCAGACGGCGTAGCCGACCTGCCACGGCGCCAGGCTCATCTGGTCGAAGGCCGAACCGAGTAGTAGAAAAGGTCCTTGCATGGGCAGCAGATACAACACCGGATTGGTCCACAGCCCGGAGTAGTACAGAACAGGCAGGTCCATCACCGCGAGCGGGAGAGTCGCCGCCAGAAACCAGTCGCTAATCGAGCCGAACGGCAAGCAACTGATGAAGCTGACCAGCAGCATCAGCAACGTTCCCAGCACCACGGCGACGATCATCGGCGCGAGATGATACGAGAGCCCATGGGCACTGGTGGCCACCACCACGGCCACACCTAGCGAGATCGTCAGCAAGACAGCCAGTTTGGCGGCCAAGTATTCTCCGAATCGTAGCGGGCTGGCGATAACCGCGCTCAGCGTGCGCTCCTGCTTTTCGAAAAAGACGGTGCCGGCCACGAAGAAGAACCCGATGATGGTGATGTCGCCGGCGAGCACATAGGGCTCGGCGACCCGGCGCAGGCCGGCCGGCATGGGCAGCAACACGGCCAACCAGATCAGGCCGGAAAATACCGCCGCATGCAGGAATCGCTGACGGGCCTGCAACGTCGTCTCCAGCCGCAGCGCAGTCAGCAGGCGAGTCACGACAACCGCCGGCCGGTGACTTCGACGAAAACGTCGTCGAGGCTGGCTTCCCTGCTGTGGATGGTCTCAACGTGGTGTTCGCGCAGCACCGATTGGAACGCTGGGTCATCGGCCAAGTTATCCATGGAAAAGTCCGCCGTGTGCAGCCCCCCGCCGCCGACTCGGCGCTCCCGGTATTCGACCCTGACCAGCCGACGGCTCCGTGCGATCTTCAGCTCGGCAGGCCGGTCGGACGCCACGATACCGCCGTCGACGACGAACGCGACTCGGTCGCACAATTCGTCTGCGGTGGTCATGTCGTGGGTGGTAAGAAACACCGTACGGCCACGCGCTTTCAGATCCAGAATCATGTTCTTGACCGTGCGGGCATTGACCGGATCCAGTCCGGCGGTCGGTTCGTCGAGGAACAGCAGCTCGGGATCGTTGAGCAATGACCTGGCGAAGGTCAGCCGCATCTGCATTCCCTTGGAGTACTTGCCCGCTCGGGTGTGGGCATCGTCAGCGAGGCCGACGGCATCGAGCAATTCCGTGGGATCCAGCGTGGGACCGGCGTACAACGAGGCGAAGAACTGCAGGTTCTCCAGCCCGCTGAGCTTTTGATAATGGTTGGGCAGCTCGAACGACACACCGATGCGCTCGTAGTAGTCGGGTCCCCAAGCCGCGGGGTCTTTTCCCCATACCGCGACCTCGCCGCCGTGACCGCGCAGTAGCCCAATCAGAATTCGCTGCGTGGTCGACTTACCCGCACCGCTGGGGCCCAGGAACCCGAAGATCTCGCCGCGGGAAACGCTGAAGTCCATGCCGCGCACCGCGGGCATTGCTGCCTTCGGATAGCTGAATGTGAGCCCGCGTACGCGAATCACCTCGCTCACAGCGTCCGAGACTGACGGGTCGAGGTCCCGCATGTGCGCGCCTGTCCTTCCGGTAAGCGCGGTGCGCCGAATAGACCGCCGCACCGCGTGATTACGGTACCTACTTCCGACCAGACTTCCCGGAGCGCCGTCGCCAGCATAATCAACCGGCAGTCCCGGATCGAACGATTTTCGGTGACACCTAGTCGGCTCCCGGCAACGCCTAGCGGCTCAACAGCGCAATGCATTCCACGTGGTGGGTGAGCGGAAATGCATCGAACACCTTGATCTTCTCGATGCCGTAGCCATGGCTCAGGTACAGACCGACGTCGCGGGCAAAAGAAGCTGCCTCGCAACCGATATGAACTATTCGAGGCACCTCGGCGGCGGCCAGCAACTCGATCACTTCGCGCCCGGCGCCCGATCGCGGTGGGTCCAACACCGCAATGTCAGCGCCGTCCCGTTGCGCGGTGAGCATCCGTCGCACCGAATCGGTAAGCACCTCCACCTGCGGCAGGTCGGCCAGCGCGGCACGCGCCGCCCCCGACGCCGCGCGTGCCGTGTCGACGGTCAACACCTGTCCGGACGCCCCCACTCCGTCGCCCAGCACGGCGGCGAAAACGCCCGCGCCACCGTAGAGATCCCACGCCGTCATGCCGGCGCTGGGCTGTACCCAGTCCCCGACCAAAGCGCTGTAGACCTCCGCCGCGTCGCGGTGTGACTGCCAAAAGGAGGTGACCGGGATCCGCCAACTGCGCCGCCGCACTCGCTGCAGCGCATGGTAATTCCCTTCGATCACCTTGGCGGTGGTTCGCCTGCCCTGGCGCACCGTGAGCACGGCGTGGCGTTCGCCGTCGGCGTCGAGGGCCACGTGCAGGTGAGCACCAGGCGGCCAGTCAGCCGTGGCACGCTGGGCCAGACCATCCAACATCGCGACGGGCAACTGCCCGCAACACAAATCGGATACCAACTCGTCACTGTGATAGCGGTGAAAGCCGACCCGACGGTCGGCTCCCACCTCAAGCCGAACCCGGGTACGCCAACCGGTGGGGCCCACATCCGACAGCGGCTCAACCACGCCGGACCAGCCGTATCCACCAAGCCGTCGGAGCTGATCGGCCACAACGTCGGCCTTGATCGCCCGTACCGCTTCCGGCGCGGCGAACGCCAGATCACAACAGCCGGCGCCGTCGACCCCGGCGATCGAGCACAACGACTCGATCCGATCCGGCGACGGGTCGAGCACCTCGATAACCTCTGCGTGCCAATAGGAACCGCGGTCCGCGGTGATCCTGACCCGCACCCGCTCCCCCGGCAACGCGTAGCGGACGAAGACAACCCGACCCTCGTGGCGTGCCACGCAGCTGCCGCCATTCGCCGGCGGACCCGTGACGACGGTCAGTTCCCCACACGCGGATGACGGCACCTGGTTCACGATCAATCGAAAATACCCCGGCGCATGTCCCCCGGAGCCGAATGTGGCTCCAATGTGTTCACTCGCTCCGACGACGTCAGTTGCCAGGGAACCGAAGTCACCATTACTCCGGGCATGAACAACAGCCGGGTCTTGAGCCGCAGCGCGCTCTGGTTGTGTAACAGCTGCTCCCACCAACGGCCAACCACGTATTCCGGGATGAACACCGTGACCACGGTGCGCGGTGATTCCTTACTGACCCGTTTGACGTAGTCGAGTACCGGACGTGTGATTTCGCGGTACGGCGAGGCGATGACCTTCAGCGGCACGCTGATATCGCTCTCCTCCCACTTGTGCACCAATTCGCGGGTTTCGACATCGTCGACGCTGACGGTGATCGCCTCGAGCGAATCCGGGCGGGTCGCCCGGGCGTAGGCCAGCGCCCGCAGCGTGGGCAGGTGCAACTTCGATACCAGCACCAGGGCGTGGTTGCGGCTGGGCAACACGACCTCGTTGTCATGGGCGGCGGCTTGTTCCTCTAGTTCCCGGTTGACGGTGTCGTAGTGCCGCCGGATCATCTTCATCAGGATGAACAACGAGCCCATGGCGACGATCGCGATCCACGCGCCGGCAAGGAATTTCGTGATCAGGACGATGAGCAAGACGGCGCCGGTCGACACCAACCCGATAGCGTTGACCAGCCGGGAGCGCACCATCTTGCGGCGTTCGGACCGATCGGTCTCGGTGCGCAGCAGTCGGGTCCAGTGCCGGACCATCCCGATCTGGCTCAGGGTGAAGGAGATGAACACCCCGACGATGTAGAGCTGGATCAGCGCGGTGAGTTCGGCGCGGAACGCCACCACGGCCCCCACGGCCGCGGCCGCCAAGAACAGGATCCCGTTGGAAAACGCCAGACGGTCTCCCCGGGTGTGCAATTGCCGGGGCAGGTAGCTGTGCTGCGCCAGGACCGAACCGAGCACCGGGAAGCCGTTGAATGCGGTATTGGCGGCCAAGACCAAGATCAGCGCGGTGACGGCGGCGATCAACAAAAAACCTACGTGGAAGCTGCCGAACACGGCCTGCGCCAGCTGCGCGACCAGCGTCTTTTGTTGATAGCCGGGTGGAGCACCCGTCAGCTGCGTGTCCGGATCGTCGACGACCTGGGCCCCGGTTTCCACCGCAAGCGCCACCACCCCCATCAGCAGGGCCACCGCGATAGCGCCCAGCATGAGCAACGTCGTGGCCGCATTGCGGGACTTCGGCTTTTGAAACGCCGGCACCCCGTTGCTAATGGCTTCCACCCCGGTTAGCGCCGCACAACCTGAGGAGAACGACCGGGCCACCAAGAAGACCAGCGCGATACCGACTACCTTGCCGTGTTCGGCGTGCATCACGAACTCGGACGACTCAGCGCGAATCGGATTACCCAGCACGTAGATCCGAAATAGCCCCCAGGCAAGCATGCCACCTATCCCGATAATGAACGCGTAGGTCGGAATGGCGAATGCCAGGCCGGACTCGCGGACCCCACGCAGGTTTAGCGCTGTCACCAGCAAGATGGCGGTCACCGCAAAAAACACTTTGTGCTCATATACGAACGGGATAGCCGAACCAATGTTGGACATTGCGGATGCGATCGAAACAGCAACGGTGAGAACGTAATCCACCATCAGAGCACTGGCGACGACCAGGCCGGCGGTGGGACCGAGGTTAGTGCTGACGACTTCGTAGTCGCCGCCCCCGGACGGGTAGGCGTGCACGTTCTGCCGGTAGCTGGACACAACGACGAGCAGCACCGCGGCCACCAGCAGCGCGATCCACGGCGCCATCGAGTAGGCCGCCAAGCCGGCCACCGACAGCATCAGGAAGATTTCCTCGGGGGCATAAGCCACCGAGGACATCGCATCCGAGGCGAATACCGGTAGGGCGATCCGCTTCGGCAAGAGCGTGTGGCTCAGCCGGTCGCTACGAAACGGCCGACCGATCAGCAGCCTGCGCGCAGCGGTAGAAAGTTTGGACACGAGAGCCAAGGGTAAGCCCCAATGGCTTTGACGGTAGCGTTCCCTAGGCGACAATTCTCAGCTGGGGTTTCCGCTGGGGAATGGACTGGCCAACGTGGTTGCCGAATGCGTGCAACACAAAGGACACAGCCGGAAGGACGTCAAGTGCGAGTGGTAGTGATGGGGTGTGGCCGGGTGGGTTCTTCGGTGGCCGACGCGCTGTCGCGAATCGGCCACGATGTCTCGGTTATCGACCGCGACAGCACCGCCTTTAATCGCCTCAGCGCCGAGTTCGCCGGCGATCGAGTGCTGGGCCAGGGCTTCGACCGAGACGTGCTGCTCAACGCTGGCATCGAGGATGCAGACGCATTCGCCGCGGTGTCATCGGGAGACAACTCCAACATCATCTCGGCACGCCTGGCACGGGAAACCTTCGGCGTCAAGCGCGTCGTCGCACGTATCTACGATGCCAAACGCGCCGAAGTCTACGAGCGCCTTGGGATCCCCACCATCGCCACCGTGCCCTGGACAACCGATCGGTTGCTCAACTCGTTGCTGCGGGAAACCGAAACCGCAAAATGGCGTGATCCTACGGGTACCGTCGCGGTCTGCGAGGTCGTCCTGCACGAGGACTGGGTGGGGCGCCGAGTCTTTGAACTGCAGCAGGCTACCGGCGCGCGAGTGGCGTTCCTAATCCGGTTCGGAACCGGCGTGCTGCCGGAACCCAAGACGGTTCTGCAGGCCGGGGATCAGGTGTACGTCGCAGCCATCTCCGGACGGGCGGCCGAGGCCGTGGCCATTGCGGCCTTGCCGCCCAGTGAGGATATCGACTCGGGAACAGGAAAATGAGGCGCAACGAGCCCCACCGACTCCTACCCAGCCGTGGTCGGGGCGTCACGCAGACGAAGGTTCGCAAATGAAAGTCGTTGTCGCAGGGGCCGGCGCGGTCGGCCGTTCGGTGGCCCGCGAACTCATCGGAAACGCGCACGATGTGACGCTGATCGAGCGCAACCGCGATCACCTCGACCCGGACGCTATTCCGGCCGCGCATTGGCTGCTGGGCGATGCCTGCGAGCTGAGCCTGCTGGAGTCGGTACACCTTGAAGATTTCGACGTGGTGGTCGCTGCTACCGGCGACGACAAGGCCAACGTGGTGCTCAGCCTGCTGGCCAAGACCGAATTCGCGGTACCGCGGGTGGTGGCCCGGGTCAACGATCCCCGCAACGAATGGCTGTTCACCGACGCTTGGGGCGTCGATGTCGCGGTGTCGACCCCGCGCATGTTGGCCTCGCTCATCGAGGAAGCCGTCGCGGTCGGTGACCTGGTGCGGCTGATGGAGTTCCGCAGGGGTCAGGCCAACCTGGTGGAGATCACCCTGCCCGACGACACGCCATGGGGCGGCAAGCCGGTGCGCAAACTGCAGCTGCCCCGCGATGCGGTGCTGGTGACGATCCTGCGCGGACCACGCGTCATCGTCCCGCAATCCGATGAGCCCTTGGAAGGCGGCGACGAGCTGCTGTTCGTTGCGGTCACCGAGGCAGAAGAAGAGCTAAGTCGGCTGTTGCTGCCGTCCAGCTCGCCGGCGGAGTGAGCGGCGGCCCGACTGACCGCCGGTTGCGCCGAACTCGCTAACCGGCCGGCTATAGCTCACGGTCGGCATCGGCATCGATGTCAGCCAGTGCCGTCGGCGCGAGGCTATCGACGACGGGCATCGCTCGCCGGACCGCCTTGATTGCCACATACGTCGCCAGCGCCGCTATGGCCGTCAACGGCCAGCCCATGCCGATGCGGGCCACCCCAAGCCAGCCGGTCTTGTCGGCATCGTAGAGCAGCCGCTGAACAATGAACCGCGCAGCAAACACCAGGGTCCAACCCAAGGTGGCGACATCGAACGCGTAGACGGCCCTGGGCACATCGCGCCAGCCCTGATCGCGCCCGCTGGTCCAACTCCAGAGGACACCGACCGCCGGCCGACGGCAAAGGACCGAGAGGGCGAAAATCACCGCCCACAGCAATGACATCCAGATGCCCAGCAGGAAGTAACCCTTGGACTGGCCCACCAGGTAGGCGACCAACGCGCAAGCAGCGACCCCGAAGAACCCGGAAATCGCTGGTTGGGTGGACTCTCGGCGGAGCATGCGGACGAGAAATACCAGCGCCGCGGCGCCCAGCGCGGCGCCAATTGCGGGCAGTAGTCCGGCGGCACTGGAAACTGCGACAAAAATCACTACCGGCAGAGACGAATAGATCAGGCCGCTCACCCCACCGGCCTGCGCCAGGATGCGCTCGGCGCTGACGCGGTTACTGCTCACACCGCGCCCACTACGGGATTGGTCACCGCTGAATTTCGTAGTGCGGGTTGTAGATGGCCTTGCTCCCGTTCTCGAGCTTGCCCAATCTGCCCCGCACCCGCAGCGTACGGCCCGAGTCGATGCCGGGGATCCGGCGTTGACCCAACCACACCAGCGTCACGGTGTCGCTACCGTCGAACAATTCGGCACGAACACCGCCGGAGCAACCTTTGCCGTTGGTTTCCACACTGCGCAAGGTGCCCACCATCGTGACCTCCTGGCCACGCTCACAATCGATCGCGCGTTGCGCGCCGGTATTGACGACTTCGTCGGACAACTCTTCGACGTCGCGTTGTTCCGGGTCTTCGGTCAACCGACGGCTCAGCCGGCGCAGATAACCTTGGGCCCCCATGGCCTCTCCTGACAGTTCAACGTCGTTACCGAAGCTCTAACAACTAGCAGCCTTCCATCTATGCCAACGGTCACCGTAGACCTGTTGGTTCCCGGACGCCACACGGAACGCGGGACGGCGTTGGAGTAGTCGCGATTGCGGGGCACTATCTAGGGGTGCCAGTCAATTTGCGCGGTGTCACAACCGTGTTGTTGCCCGGAACCGGTTCCGATGACGACTATGTCTACCGCGCGTTTTCGGGTCCGCTGCAAGGGGTCGGCGCGGTATTGGTGACCCCGCCACCGCGGCCGGATCACTTGATCGAGGGCTATCGGGCTGCCCTCGATGAGGCGGCGCGCGCGGGTCCCATCTGCGTCGGCGGCGTCTCGATCGGAGCCGCCGTCGCCGTCGCCTGGGCGCTGGCCCATCCCGGCCGCACCCGTGCCGTCCTGGCCGCGCTACCGGCCTGGACCGGAGCGCCCGGAGCAGCGCCCGCGGCCCACGCGGCCCGGCATACGGCGGCACAACTGCGTCGCGACGGCCTGGTGACGACGACAACGCAGATGCGCGCGTCCAGCCCACGCTGGTTGGCCGACGAGCTGGCACGCTCCTGGCAGGTTCAGTGGCCGCGATTGCCCGATGCGATGGAGGAAGCCGCGGCCTACGTGGCGCCCAGCGACGCGGAGTTGGCCTGGCTCGCCGTGCCGCTGGGGGTAGCTGCCGCCGCCGACGATCCGATTCATCCGCTGCAAGTCGGCCTCGACTGGGTGCGCGCCGCGCCCAGGGCGGCGCTGCGCACGGTGACGCTCGCTGAGATCGGCGCGGACGCCGCCGCGCTGGGCGCCGCCTGCGTGGCCGCCGTCGCCGACGCCTAGGAGTTGCGTGGCGCGGCTAGCCGCCCGTGGTGCTGCTGGTACTACGCAACTGCTGCATTGCCGAGCCCTGAGCCCCGCGACGCGGTGCCGGCTGGTCGGCTTCCTGCTCGGCCTCCGCGTGCTGTGCGGCCGCGGCGTCTCTGAGCTGCTCCACCATCGGTTCTGGCAACTGCACCGGCAACGGCGTCCGAACCGGCAGCGGCGTATCTCCGCGGCGGACCACGGTGTCGGCCAACGCCTCGCGCGCCTCGTCGGTGAGCGCGTCGATGGTCTCGTGCGGGCCGTTCACAACGCACCGGACCATCCATCGATATCCATCGACCCCAATGAAGCGCACGGCACCGGAGGCGGTTCCGAGGACCTCCCGGCCCCACGGGCCGTCCTTGATGGTGACCTGCGCCGAGTCTTTGCGCAGCGAGTCGGCCAGCTCCCCGGCGACCTCGCGCCACAGGCCCGCGGACTTCGGCGCGGCATAGGCGGCAATGGTGAAGCGGCCATTGGCGGTGACCACCCACACGGCGCTGGGAACCCCGCTCTCGGTCAGCTCTACCTGCACCTGCCCCCCTTCGGGCATCGGAATCAACACCGATCCCAGGTCGAGTCGAGCCAGCTCAGCGACCGACGGGTCATCGAAATCCTCGATGTCGAACGGGCCAAGCAGCTCATCGTCTTCGGGCGCCTGCTCGGAGGCCTCGTCCGCGGTTGGCGCCTCGGGATCGACCGACCGACTCTCACTCCCACCTTTGCGTCTACCCATTGCCATCACCAATACCTATCGCCATCACAAACTCGCATGTCCGCCGGAGGAACCGTGACCACCATCGCCACGGGTTGTCGGGGCCAGCCCGGCCTCGTCGAACGACGACACCTCAACCAGCTCAACTAGCTCGACCCGCTGCACCAGCAGCTGGGCGATACGGTCACCGCGATGGACCACGATCGGGTTGGTTCCATCCAGGTTGATCAACGCGACCTTGAGTTCGCCGCGGTAGCCAGCGTCGATGGTGCCCGGGCTGTTGACGATCGAAAGCCCCACCCGGGAAGCCAAGCCCGAACGCGGATGAACCAACCCCACCATCCCGAACGGGATCGCGACCGCTACGCCCGTCCGCACCAGGGCACGATGTCCCGGCGCCAGGTGCACCTCTTCGGCGCTGTAGAGGTCTACCCCGGCATCGCCATCGTGAGCGCGGCTGGGCAACGGAAGTCCGGGGTCGAGGCGCACAACGGCCAGAGTGGTCGACACGGGGCCACAGACTACTCTTGACCGGATGTCCGACACGCGCGTCGCGCCGCACAGCGTGCGATATCGCGAACGATTGTGGGTGCCCTGGTGGTGGTGGCCGATGGGTTTCGCGCTGGCGGCACTCATCGCGTTCGAATGCAATCTCGGCATCGCCGCGCTACCCGACTGGCTCCCGTATGCCGTTCTGTTCACGGTCGCCACCGGAGCGCTGCTGTGGCTGGGCCGGATCGAGGTCCGCGTCACAGCAACCGCAAGTGGCGTCGAGTTGTGGGCCGATGCCGCGCATTTGCCCATCACCGTGGTGTCCCGCTCCGCTGAGATCCCGCGCACGGCCAAGTCTGCGGCGCTGGGCCGTCAGCTTGACCCCGCGGCGTTTGTGCTGCATCGAGCGTGGATCGGGCCCATGGTTCTGCTCGTTCTCGACGATCCCGACGATCCGACGCCCTACTGGCTGGTGAGCTGCCGCCACCCGGACCGGGTGTTGTCGGCATTGCGCAGCTGACCGATCAGGCTGCGCAGTCGGTACAGATCATCAAGCCGTTTTTCTCGCTGGCCAGCCGGCTGCGGTGCTGCACCAAGAAGCAGCTCGAGCAGGTGAACTCATCGGCCTGCTTTGGAACCACACGCACCGATAGCTCTTCGCCGGACAAGTCGGCGCCCGGCAGCTCGAACGACTCAGCAGATTCGGACTCGTCCACGTCGACAACCGACGACGCCGCCTCATTCCGTCGAGCTTTCAGCTCCTCCAGCGAGTCCTCTGACACATCGTCAGTCTCGGTGCGCCGTGGAGCGTCATAATCGGTAGGCATTGTTCCGTCCCCTCGCATGCCCTCATCACTTCAAGCAACGCTTTGTACCAGCGTCGAACGCATCCACCAAACGATTCGTGCCCGTATCGGGCAGGATTCAACTGTGATTTACGTCACATTAACCATCGACCGTTGTGATCTCCGCAAAATCGTGCGATTCGCGCGCGGACTAGAGTGCACGTGTGGTCGCACAAATCACCGAGGGTACCGCCTTTGACAAACACGGTCGGCCATTTCGGCGACGCAATCCTCGACCCGCCATTGTTGTGCTGGTCCTATTGGTGGTCGCCACCGGCGTGGTGTGGACCGCTGCCCTGACCCGCCCACGCGATGTCCGAGAGGCCGCGGTGTGTAATCCGCCACCACAGCCGACCGGCACGGCGGCGCCGACCAATCTCGGCGAGCAGGTGTCGCGGACCGAAATGACCGACGTAGCACCCGCGAAACTCAGCGAAACCAAGATCCATGTGCTCAACGCCAGCGGCCGGGGCGGCCAAGCGGCCGATATCGCGGGAGCCTTACAGGATCTGGGTTTCGCTCAACCGACCGCCGCCAACGACCCCGTCTATGCCGGCAGCCGGCTGGATTGTCAGGGCCAGATCCGCTTCGGCACCGCCGGGCAAACGACGGCGGCCGCGGTGTGGCTGGTGGCGCCGTGCACCGAGCTGTTGCACGACAGCCGCGCCGATGACTCCGTCGACCTGGTCCTCGGCACCGACTTCACCACCTTGGCGCACAACGCCGACATTGACTCCGTGCTCACCAGCCTGCGCGCGGGTGCCAGCGAGCCGCCTGACGCCGAACTGGTGGCAAAGATCCACGCCAACAGCTGCTGAGGATTTCAATCCTGGATCGGGGCGAGGCCGTTGAATTGCGCCAGTGCCCCCAGCAGCTGCTCGGCAATTCCCGGCGCAGCGGCGACCACCAATCCGGCGCCAGGCACATCCGGGGCGGGCAACACCACGCGCGCTCCTGCCTCGGCGGCTATTAGCGCACCGGCGGCGCGATCCCACACTTGTAGCCCGTGCTCGTAGTAGGCATCGAGCCGGCCTTCAGCAACCATGCACAGGTCCAACGCCGCCGAACCGATCCTTCGCACATCACGCACCACTGGCAACATCCGGGCCAACAGGTTGGCCTGGGCCGCACGGCGTTGCGGTGTATATGCGAATCCGGTCCCCAACAACGCCAACGACAGATCATCGCCCTTGGCGCAGTGCAATTCGTGAGTCCCCCGATCGTCCGTGACGTGTGCGCCGCCGCCGATTGCCGCCGAATAGACCCTGTTACCGACAACATCGGCGACCGCCCCTGCCACCGACACCCCACCCACTTCGACCCCCACCGACACCGCATATGCCGGGATGCCGTAGACGAAGTTGACGGTGCCGTCGATGGGGTCAAGCACCCAGGTGACGGCGTCGGCGGGAGCAGCAAGCGGCCCGGCGGGCCCACCCCCCTCCTCCCCCAAAATCGCGTCCCCAGGCCGCAGTTGAGCCAAACGATCACGCAGCAACCGTTCCGTCTCAGTGTCGACGACGGTGACCGGATCGGTCGGAGTGCTCTTGGCCTGCACTGCGTCCCCACCAGCACCGTCGGCCGGACGCAGGCCAAATACCTCGGCACGCCGAGCGCGCACGAATGCGGCCGCCTCAGCGGCGAGCGCTTCGGCAACCGAACGTAGACGGGCAGGCTCGTTGTCAGGTCGTGTCACCGCCCTATCGCATCACAGTCGCCGCACTCAGCCCGCATCGTCGCCGGCCCAACCCACCTCGCCCACTCCTCAGCGGGCTCAGCCCGCATCGTCGCCGGGCTAAGGTGATCGGACACAAACGTCTCGCCGAGGAGGTCCGATGACCAGCCCCGACCCCTTGTCCGAAATCGCTGGTGCCGCACCGCAACGTCGTGGCTTCGGAATCGACGTCGGCGGCAGCGGTATCAAGGGCGCAATCGTCGATTTGGACACCGGCCAGCTAATCGGCGAGCGCATCAAACTTCTGACCCCGCAACCGGCCACTCCGTCGGCGGTTGCCAAAACCATCGCCGAGGTCGTTGACGCATTCGGCTGGACCGGCCCACTCGGAGTGACCTATCCCGGCGTTGTCACGCATGGCATCGTCCAGACGGCGGCCAATGTCGACAAGACCTGGATCGGCACCAACGCGCGCGATGTCATCAGCGCCGAACTCAACGGTCAACACGTGACGGTCCTCAACGATGCCGATGCGGCCGGCCTGGCCGAAGAACGCTACGGCGCCGGAAAAGGCCACGCTGGGCTCGTTGTGCTGCTCACCTTCGGAACCGGAATCGGGTCCGCGCTGATCCACAACGGCACGTTGATTCCCAACACCGAATTCGGGCACCTCGAGGTCGGCGGTAGGGAGGCCGAGCAACGAGCCGCGTCATCGGTCAAGGAAAGAAAAGGCTGGAGCTACGAAAAGTGGACCAAGCAGGTGACGCGGGTCCTGGTCGCCATTGAGAACGCAATCTGGCCTGACCTTTTCATCGCCGGCGGCGGTATCAGCCGCAAGGCCGACAAGTGGGTGCACCTGCTGGAAAACCGCACCCCCGTCGTACCCGCCGCCCTGCAAAACGCGGCCGGGATCGTCGGGGCGGCCATGGCGTCTACCACCGACGTGACGCACTGAATTTGCCCGCTGGGCCAGTACTGGTGCGGGTTGAAGTTACAATGGTCGTCGGCGACCGCCCAACCGATAGCGCGCGAGTATTCACGCTGATATCAAACGCCGACATTCGACATAGCAGACACTTTCGGTTAAGCACGCCCAGACCCAACCGGAAGTGAGTACGACCGAAGGGGTGTATGTGGCAGCGACCAAGGCCAGCCAGGCGACCGGTGAGCCGGTGAAACGCACCGCCACCAAGTCCCCGGCCAAAGCCGGCGCGAAGCGACCCGCGGCGAAAGCCGCCAATGGCTCTCCCCCCGCTAAGCGGGCCGTAAAGGCAGCGGGCCGGACGGCCAAGGACGCATCGGCGCCCGAAGACGCCACGACGAGCGACAGCCCGAAGAAGACCCGTGCGGCGGCCAAAGGCGCCAAGTCGCCTGCCGCCCGCGGGTCCAAGGCGGCTGACGGAAGGGATGCGTCGGCGGATCCGGACATCGAGCTGGACACCGCTGAGGACCTTGACGACGATCCCGACATCGACGTTGAGCCTGACGACGACCTCGAACTCGAGGCCAACCTTGGCCTCGACGACCTCGAAGACGGCGACGACGCTGACCTCGACTCGGACGAGGCCGACGAAGATGATGGCGACGACGCCGAGGATGACACCGCGGACACCGAAGACGAGGCAGCACCCAAGGCTGCGAAGCCGAGAACTCCCGCCGACGAGGAAGAGGAGATCGCCGAGCCGAGCGAAAAGGACAAGGCGTCCGGCGATTTCGTGTGGGATGAAGACGAGTCAGAGGCGCTGCGCCAAGCCCGCAAGGACGCCGAACTCACCGCTTCCGCCGACTCGGTGCGCGCTTACCTCAAACAGATCGGCAAGGTGGCTCTGCTCAACGCCGAGGAAGAGGTTGAGCTGGCAAAACGGATCGAAGCCGGGCTGTACGCCACACAGCTGATGACCGAGTTAACCGATCGTGGCGAGAAGCTGCCCGCCGCCCAGCGCCGCGACATGATGTGGATCTGCCGTGACGGTGATCGCGCCAAAAACCATCTGCTGGAAGCCAACCTGCGGCTGGTGGTGTCACTGGCGAAGCGCTACACCGGCCGAGGGATGGCATTTCTCGACCTGATCCAGGAGGGCAACCTGGGCCTGATCCGTGCGGTGGAAAAGTTCGACTACACCAAGGGCTACAAGTTCTCCACCTACGCGACGTGGTGGATCCGCCAGGCCATCACCCGTGCCATGGCCGACCAGGCCCGCACCATCCGGATCCCGGTGCACATGGTCGAGGTGATCAACAAACTGGGTCGCATCCAGCGCGAGCTGCTTCAGGACCTGGGCCGCGAGCCCACGCCCGAGGAGCTGGCCAAAGAAATGGACATCACCCCGGAGAAGGTGCTGGAGATCCAGCAGTACGCCCGGGAACCGATCTCGCTGGACCAGACCATCGGTGACGAAGGCGACAGCCAGCTCGGCGACTTCATCGAAGACAGCGAAGCGGTGGTGGCCGTCGACGCGGTGTCGTTCACGCTCCTGCAAGATCAGCTGCAGTCGGTGCTCGACACACTCTCCGAACGCGAGGCCGGCGTAGTACGACTGCGCTTCGGCCTCACCGACGGCCAGCCTCGCACCCTGGACGAGATCGGCCAGGTCTACGGAGTAACCCGGGAACGGATCAGGCAGATCGAGTCCAAGACGATGTCGAAGCTGCGCCACCCGAGTCGTTCCCAGGTTCTGCGCGACTACCTGGACTGACGCCTCCTCAGACATCGCGCGCGTTGTGCCGCACATGGTCGCGATCTTGCCGGTATCGTTGCCGATCATTGCCCTGGGCTATGGTGCGAGACCATACTGTACGGAATCGTTTGGTACTCGTCGACAGCTCTAACGGTTCCCGGGAGGTCGCGGATGTCCTCTTATGTGTTGGCAACGCCCGAGGCTTTGACCACGGTGTCGTCGGATTTAGCCGGACTCGGAAACGCGATTCGGTCGGCGAATTTGACGGCTGCCCCGTCGACGACGCAGGTGTTGGCCGCGGCACAGGACGAGGTATCGGCGGCGATCGCGCAATTCTTCAGCGGACATGCCCAGCAGTTTCAGGAACTCAGTGCGCGAGCGTCGGCGTTTCACTCCCAGTTCGTGGCGGCGTTGAACAACGCCAGTAGCTCGTATACGGCCGCCGAAGCGGCTAGTTCCTCGCCGCTGCAGGCCCTCGAGCAGAACTTGCTGGCCGCAATCAACGCCCCCAGCCAGGCGCTCACGGGGCGCCCGCTGATCGGCGACGGCGCGCATGGGGCCCCGGGTACCGGGCAAAACGGCGGTGACGGCGGATGGCTGTGGGGCAACGGCGGCAATGGCGGATCAGGGACACCCGGCGGCGCCGGCGGCGCCGGCGGATCGGCCGGCCTGTGGGGCCGTGGCGGCAACGGTGGCGCCGGAGGCGACGCGACGACCGCCGGTGGGCCTGGCGGCAATGGTGGTGACGGCGGTGCCAATGGGCTGATCGGCGGCGGCAACGGCGGTGCCGGTGGTGCCGGTGGTGCCGGTGCCGCCGGCGGCAACGTGGCCGGTGGTGCCGGTGGTGCCGGCGGCATTGGCGGGGCCAACCGCCAGCTGTTTTCGCTAACCGAAACCGGCGGTGCCGGAGGTACCGGGGGCGCCGGAGGTACCGGAGGTCCCGGTGCGGCCGGAGGCGATGCGGGAGCCGGCGGGGCCGGTGGGGCCAATCAGGCGCTGTTGGGCGGCGCCGGCGGTAACGGCGGTAACGGCGGTAACGGAGGCGACGGCGGCACCGGCGGGGGACTCGGCGGCCACGGCGGCCTCGGTGGTACTGGCGGTGCCAACCAGGCGTTGTTGGGTGGTACCGGCGGTCACAACGGCATCGCCGGCCACAACGGCACTGACAGCATCCTCGGAACAGGCTCGACTGGGGTGTACAAGCCCTATGTCGATATCACGCTCTATCCCTACGCGGACGGATCCGGATACAACTTCCAGGACGCCGCCAACGCGGGCATCACAGACGTCACGCTCGCGTTTATCACCGCCGACGCAAATGGCCAAGCGGCCTGGGGTGGATATACGGCCTATGACGTCACCGGCGGCTCCCAAATCTCGTACATCAATAACCAGATCACCAACATGAACGCCGCCGGCATCACCGGGACCATCTCGTTTGGGGGCCAGGCCGGCACCCCGCTCGCTGTGTACGCCGCGACCAACGGTGTGACCGCCGCCGAGCTGGCCCAGCAGTACCAACAAGTGATGAGTACCTACAGCATCTACAGCATCGATTTCGACGATGAAGGCGCCATTTTGACCAACAGCTCAGCACTGACATTGCAGGCGCAGGCGATCGCCCTCGCGCAGGCGTGGGGTACCGCCAACGGCACCCCCGTCACGGTCTCCTACACCGTTCCGGTGACGCCATCGGGTCTGACCGCCGACAGCACCGCCCCCATCAACGCCGCTATCACCAATGGCGTACAAGTCTCCACGGTGAACATCATGGCCATGGATTACTACGACGGCACCACCCAGATGGGTACCGCAGCGGTCAACGCGGCGACCGCCACCCATGGTCAGTTGATGACGCTGTATCCCTCGCTCAGCAGCGATCAAGCCTGGTCCATGCTCGGGGTGACGCCCATGATCGGAGTCAACGACAACACCAGCGAGATCTTCACCCTCACCGACGCCCAGACGTTGACCGATTTCGCGCAGGACAACAACATTGGTCAACTTTCCATGTGGCAGCTACCTCGCGATCAGACGGGCGATATTGGGGTTTCGAACAACAATGGCAGCGGAGTGCAGCAAACGCCGTTCGAGTTCTCCGGGATCTTCGGACAGTACGCCAGCGCGTCCTAGCAACGGCTGCAGCAAAACGCCGTCGTGGTGCCTGCACCCCGTGCTAGGTCCCGCCGAATCGGTATTTAGCTGCAGCACAAGAAAATAAGCTGCGCCCATGCCGGTTTACGTCATACCGTGATGGCCATGTCGGCCGGCCGCTCCACCATTTCGTCAGGATCTGAATTCGAATCAGCCGTTGGCTATTCGCGTGCCGTGCGCGTCGGACCTCACGTCGCGGTGGCCGGGACTACCGGTAGTGGACCCGGCGGTGACATCGCGGCTCAGACGCGAGACGCATTACGGCGCATCGAGGTCGCACTGGAGCAGGCGGGCGCCACCCTTGCCGATGTGATTCGAACCCGCATCTACGTGACCGATATCTCCCGCTGGCGCGAGGTCGGCCAGGTGCACGCGCAGGTCTTCGGCGACATCCGTCCGGTTGCCACTATGGTCGAGGTTTCCGCGCTCATCACACCCGAATTGTTGGTGGAGATCGAAGCCGAGGCCTATGTGCACTCAGCCTGCGGATAGTTACCGGGCGGGCGCTCAAGCCCCGCGCCCGACGGGAAGCTGCCGTCCGGGCCCGGCCGGTACGCGGTCACCTCGACCACTGCCTGCACCGGCAATGGGCCATACAGGTGTGGGAATAGCATCGCCTCCGGATCCGTTGCCACTCCCGGTTCCCACCGCACCGGCGACTCAAGAACGGCGGGGTCGATATGCAGCAGAACCATGTCTGCGCGCCCGCGGAAAAGCCGATTAGCCGGTAGATGTACCTGGTCGGGCGTGGACAGATGGATGAACTGGGCGCCCGCCTGCAGCTGGATGCCGCCGCGGTGACGAGCACGCGACCATTCCTCGGCACCGCACATGTGCACCAGCACATCACCGGTTGCGGAACCATGTGGGGAACCAGTTGAGGGCATACCGTCAGCTTGCCCGACGCGCAGGCCGAAAACTCGTGAGAAACGACACACCTGATAGCGGTCGGGGAACACGGCGAAACCCCCATACGTCTGACAGAGTGAACTTACGCCAGGAACGGAGAAGCCATGAACGCAACTCTGACCAGTCCCGAACTGACTAGAGCGGACCGCTGCGACCGCTGCGGAGCAGCGGCCCGGGTGCGCGCCAAGCTGCCCTCCGGAGCCGAACTTCTCTTCTGTCAGCATCACGCCAACGAGCACGAGGCCAAGCTCATCGAATTGGCCGCCGTGCTGGAGGTCAGCGACCAGTAGATGCGCCGAACTCGCCCGGGGCCAATGTCGGCAGGCCGAGCGGTCTTCGGTAATGCTGGACTGGTATGAGCGACGAAGTCCGCACGCCGTCCCGCCATCACATCTGGCGCATCAGTTTGAGAACCCTCTCCAAGAGCTGGGACGACTCGATCTTCTCGGAATCGGCACAGGCGGGCTTTTGGTCGGCGCTGTCGCTGCCGCCGCTGATGTTGGGAATGCTGGGCAGCCTGGCCTACGTGGCACCGCTTTTCGGCCAGGACACGCTACCCGCGATTGAAAAAACCATAATCTCCGCGACCCACCGCTTCTTCTCCCCCAGCGTGGTCAACGAGATTATCGAACCCACCATTCGCGATATCACCGCCAACGCCCGCGGTGAGGTGGTCTCGGTGGGTTTTTTGATCTCGCTATGGGCGGGATCGTCGGCAATCTCGTCATACGTCGACGCAGTGGTCGCGGCGCACGACCAGACTCCGCTGCGCCACCCGGTGCGGCAACGGTTCTTCGCCCTGTTTCTCTACGTCGTAATGCTGGTGTTCGTCGTGGCGATGGCGCCGGTAGCGGTGGTGGGACCGCGGAAGGTTAGCGAACACATCCCGGACAATCTCGCCAATCTCTTGCACTACGGCTACTACCCGGCGCTGATCGTCGGGCTGACGGTCGGGGTGATCATCCTCTACCGTGTCGCGCTGCCGGTACCGCTGCCCACTCATCGGCTAATACTGGGAGCCGTACTGGCCATGGTGGTGTTTCTGATCGCCACGTTAGGCCTGCGGTTCTACCTGGGGTGGATCACCAGCACCGGCTACACCTACGGCGCGCTGTCCACCCCGATCGCGTTCTTGTTGTTCGCGTTCTTCGGTGGATTTGCGGTCATGATCGGCGCCGAACTCAATGCCTCCATCCAAGAGGAATGGCCGGCGCCGGCCACACATACTCACCGGCTGCGCACCTGGCTAAAGGCACGCACCGCCGCCATCACCGGAACGGCCGATTCAGCGTCGTCTCAGGCTGAGGCGCCGGCGGTCGACCCCCCGTCCTGATCAGTCCCGCTTTAGCCGCTCGTAGATCTGTTTGCAGTCCGGGCACACCGGCGAACCGGGCTTGGCCGCGCGGGTGACGGGAAAGACCTCACCGCACAGCGCCACCACGTGGCTGCCCATGACTGCACTCTCGGCGATCTTGTCTTTCTTGACGTAGTGAAAGTACTTAGGGGTATCGCTGCCGGTGCCGTCGTCGACGCGTTCTTCGGTATCGGTGCGTTCGATCGTCTGCGTCTCCATAGCTGACATTGTGCCTCCTGACCGCCTCCTGCCGGAATCGGCTGGATGTGCAAGAGTGGAATGATGAAGCGAGACTCGGAGCCGAGTTTCGACGACTTCGACGAAACGGGTCGCCCGGTACTGATCACCGGAGCGGCGCCTTCCTACGAGGTGCAACATCGCGCCCGGGTGCGCAAGTACCTGACGCTAATGGCGTTTCGAATCCCCGCACTCATCCTCGCCGCCGTCGCCTACGGCATCTGGCACAACGGCCTGATCTCGCTACTGATCGTGGCGGTGTCGGTGCCGCTGCCGTGGATGGCGGTGCTCATCGCGAATGACCGACCACCCCGTAGCCCGGATGAGCCCCGACGATTCGACAACGCCCGCCGGCGCACCCCGCTGTTCCCGACCGCTGAGCGGCCGGCGCTGCCGGCCCGACCGGACTCGGCACCGCAACCCAACTCCCGGAACGTGGACGATCGCGGGTGGCCGGGTTCCGACTAAGCCGGTGCTGCGGCGCACTTCTCAGGACATTCTCAGGTCATCGGCACATTTCTGCACGTCACGGGGTGTGAGATGGCGCGCTCCCGGGAACTCTGCAATCGGGATTGTCGTTAGACCTCATGACAGCACAAGCCGATCGGGAGGGCGTTATGGCCAACGTAACCACAAGGGCCACCACAAGCCGGGTTGACAGTGATCTGGATGCTCAAAGCCCTGCCGCGGACTTGGTGCGCGTATATCTCAACGGCATCGGCAAGACGGCATTGCTCAACGCCGCGGGCGAGGTAGAACTGGCCAAGCGAATCGAAGCGGGGCTGTATGCCGAGCATCTATTGGAGACCCGTAAGCGCCTCGGCGAGAACCGGAAACGGGAACTCGCCGCCGTGGTACGCGATGGCGCGGAGGCACGTCGCCACTTGTTGGAGGCCAACCTGCGACTGGTGGTGTCGCTGGCCAAGCGGTACACCGGACGCGGCATGCCGCTCCTGGATCTCATCCAAGAGGGCAACCTGGGCCTGATCCGCGCGATGGAAAAGTTCGACTACACAAAGGGATTCAAGTTCTCCACGTACGCCACCTGGTGGATCCGCCAAGCCATCACCCGCGGCATGGCCGACCAGAGCCGCACCATCCGGCTGCCGGTTCATTTGGTTGAACAGGTCAACAAACTGGCCCGGATCAAACGAGAGATGCATCAGAATCTGGGTCGTGAAGCCACCGACGAGGAACTGGCCAACGAATCCGGCATTCCCGTCGAGAAGATCAATGACCTGCTTGAGCACAGCCGTGACCCGGTAAGCCTGGATATGCCGGTTGGTTCAGAAGAGGAAGCCCCATTGGGTGATTTCATCGAGGACGCCGAAGCAATGTCGGCGGAGAACGCGGTCATCGCCGAACTTCTGCACACCGATATCCGTAGCGTGCTCGCCACCCTGGACGAACGTGAACACCAGGTGATCCGGCTGCGTTTCGGCCTGGACGACGGCCAGCCACGCACCCTCGATCAGATCGGCAAGCTGTTCGGCCTCTCCCGCGAACGGGTGCGCCAGATCGAGCGTGACGTGATGTGCAAGCTGCGCCACGGCGAACGCGCCGATCGGCTGCGGTCATACGCCAGTTGAGGTGCGGCCCCACCTCTGAGAAGCTAGGTGCTAGACGGTGTGCCCGCCGCGCTGCGCGGCGGGCATACTGCTGCAGTGGGGTGTTTTGGAGAACCACGTAGGCAGCTGGCCAAGTAGACTCGGCGGCAACGGAGGATGCTGAATGAACGACTTGGTTGATACCACCGAGATGTACCTGCGGACGATCTACGACCTCGAGGAAGAGGGCGTCACGCCCCTGCGCGCCCGAATTGCCGAGCGACTCGACCAGAGCGGTCCCACCGTCAGCCAGACCGTATCCCGGATGGAGCGCGATGGGTTGCTGCGCGTCGCCGGTGATCGCCACCTCGAACTCACCGACAAAGGCCGCGCGCTAGCGATTGCCGTGATGCGCAAGCACCGGCTCGCCGAACGCCTACTCGTCGACGTCATCGGCCTGCCGTGGGAAGAAGTACACGCCGAGGCGTGCCGCTGGGAGCACGTGATGAGCGAGGATGTCGAGCGCCGGCTGGTCAAAGTGCTCAACAACCCGACCACCTCGCCATTCGGCAACCCGATTCCGGGTTTGCTCGATCTAGGGGTGGGCCCGAAATCCGGTGCCGACGATGCCAACCTGGTGCGCCTCACGGAATTGCCCGCGGGATCCCCGGTGGCCGTCGTCGTTCGCCAGCTCACCGAGCACGTTCAGGGTGACATCGATTTGATCACGCGCCTCAAAGACGCCGGCGTTGTGCCCAATGCCCGCGTGACTGTCGAAACCAGCCCGGGAGATGGGGTCACCATCCTCATCCCAGGCCACGAGAACGTCACCCTGACGCACGCGATGGCCCATGCCGTCAAGGTCGAGAAGGTCTGATCTACCCCGCGCATTGCCCCGAAGGGCCAAAGCCCCGTTGCGCCGGCAACCGCACGCCGAGCCGCCTCGCCAGCTGGTAGCCGGTGCCCGCGAGTTCACGGATGTGCTCCGGGCGCAGCCCTGACTGCAACGCGGAATCCAGCATGCCCGCCATCCGATGGCCCGGAGCGGCGCGAAGCGCGGCCTCCAGCGACACCCCGGCCAGTGGCCCATCGCCGCGGGCATACGCGCTGAAGGCAAGCAACACCAGCGCCTCCACCCGCCACGGCTCCGGGAGCGCACGTGCCAGGACCGCCCACAACGACTCTGCCTGGCCGGCGTTCTCACCGACGGCAAGGGCATAGAGGGTGTCGCGCACCTCGACGTCGGTCAGCGCGCACCCCAGCTGCACCAACTCCCGATCGGACAGCGGCTGCCCGTCGGCGAGTCGGGCGGCGACTGCTATCGCGTTTTCCACATCCCGACGTCTACAGCTCGAAGGGTCAGCACGATGTGCGGCTTCCCGCTGGGCCGCCTGTTGCGTTAGCTGGGGGCCTAACGCAACCGCCCGCTCCGAGTCGTCGACCGCGACGACGGCCTGCAGATCGGCACGCCGCGGATAGAGTCGCCGTCCGTCCAGCACGGCCGCAACTGCCAACGGGGATGCCCCCGGGTCATCGATCACGCCGCCGGAGCCGCAGCCGTCGACACAATGCCAGCGGCCTCCCGCGGCGATCCGGTCCACCACATGCGCAGCCAGGAGCACAACGTCGCGCCGCGCAAGGGCCTCGTTGAGCGCATCGCACAGCCGCAGATAGTTTTCGTTGCATCCGGGACATTGGGCTCCGCTCGTGTCGATGATGATCGCGATCGCGGCCGCGGGAGCCGCCGCAGCGGCGAGCTCGGCGAGGTGCTCAACCCGTTCGGCAAGCTCCTCGGTCAGGTCGGCGCGCATGACCGACCCAAGTTCTCCGTCGTCCAATGTCACCAGGACCAGAGATCTTTCCGGCACGAAGCCGAGGATGGCGGGAAGTGCGGCGATCAGCGCTGCTGGGCGATTGAGTTCAAAGTCAGCTCGATGCTTGGTCATAAGCCTCAACGCTGCTGACCTACACCGTCAACTGGTGCGCATTCACGCCGCTGAGTCGCCCTCCTGTGGACGAACTCCACACTGTGCGTTCTACTGTCTATTCCATGGGGTCGATGCGCGAGTACGACATGGTGGTTCTCGGTTCTGGGCCTGGCGGCCAGAAGGCCGCCATCGCCTCGGCCAAATTGGGTAAGTCCGTCGCCATCATCGAACGTGGCCGAATGCTGGGTGGGGTCTGCGTCAATACGGGCACCATCCCGTCAAAGACGTTGCGCGAGGCGGTGCTCTACCTCACCGGCATGAACCAGCGCGAACTCTATGGGGCGAGCTATCGGGTCAAGGACCGGATCACCCCCGCCGACCTGCTGGCACGAACTCAGCACGTAATCGGCAAGGAAGTCGACGTGGTGCGCAACCAGCTGATGCGCAACCGCGTCGACCTGCTGGTGGGCCACGGCCGGTTCATCGATCCGCACACCATCATGGTCGAGGACCAGTCGCATCGGGAAAAGACCACTGTCACAGGCGATTACATCGTCATCGCCACCGGTACCAGGCCAGCACGGCCGTCCGGGGTCGAGTTCGACGAAGATCGGGTGCTCGACTCCGATGGAATCCTGGACCTCAAATCACTACCGTCCTCGATGGTGGTGGTCGGTGCCGGGGTGATCGGGATCGAGTACGCCTCGATGTTCGCCGCGTTGGGCACCAAGGTGACCGTGGTGGAAAAGCGGGACAACATGCTGGACTTCTGCGACCCCGAAGTCGTCGAAGCGCTGAAGTTCCATCTGCGCGACCTGGCCGTGACGTTCCGGTTCAGCGAGGAAGTCACCGCGGTCGACGTCGGCTCGGCGGGCACGGTGACCACGCTGGCCAGCGGCAAACAGATCCCCGCCGAGACGGTGATGTACTCCGCGGGACGCCAGGGCCAAACCGACCACCTCGACCTGCACAACGCCGGCCTGGAGGTCGAGGGCCGGGGACGGATCTGGGTCGACGAAAAGTTCAAGACCAAGGTGGAGCACATCTACGCCGTTGGCGATGTTATTGGCTTCCCCGCCCTGGCGGCGACATCCATGGAACAGGGCCGACTGGCCGCCTACCACGCATTCGGCGAACCGACCGACGGCATCACCGAATTGCAGCCGATCGGCATTTACTCGATACCCGAGGTGTCCTATGTGGGCGCGACCGAAGTCGAACTGACCAAAAACGCCATTCCGTACGAAGTCGGCGTGGCGCGGTACCGCGAGCTGGCCCGGGGCCAGATCGCCGGCGACTCGTACGGCATGCTCAAACTGCTGGTGTCA
Organism: Mycobacterium basiliense; assembly: GCF_900292015.1. NCBI lineage: Bacteria > Bacillati > Actinomycetota > Actinomycetes > Mycobacteriales > Mycobacteriaceae > Mycobacterium > Mycobacterium basiliense. The sequence goes on along the minus strand of NZ_LR130759.1, from coordinate 2,055,623 downwards.
ACCGAGGACCTCACCCTGCTCGGTGTGCACATCTTCGGCACCAGCGCCACCGAGATGGTCCACATCGGACAGGCCGTCATGGGGTGTGGTGGCACGGTGGAATATTTGGTAGACGCCGTCTTCAACTACCCCACATTCTCGGAGGCATACAAGAACGCGGCGCTGGACGTGATGAACAAGATGCGCGCACTCAACCAGTTCCGTCGCTGATCGCAGATGTCCTAGCCCTCAACCAGTCCGTCACATGCCAACGATGGAAAGCCGCCCGCGGCAACACCGGTGTGGCCCGCACAGGCGATGGGCCGGCCGCCCACGCCGGCCGGGTAGCCGGCTACGGTCACACGGGTGCCCGCGGCAGGCGCAACGCCCAACGACCACGCGGGGCCGACCTGTGCCGCCACCGGTCCGTCGCCGCTCACCCGTGCGATCGCGTAATCGGCCCACGGATCCATGCTGGCGATCCAGCGTGCATCGAAATAGACCTGGTCAACCTGCCACCTGCCAGACGGCGTGTCGTCCCCGGACAGACCAGGGACGAAAAACGCCTGCGTATCGCCGCCCGGCAGGCAATGTGCGGCGGTCACAACCAGGTCGCCGCCCGCAGAATGCACCACCGAACCGGTGCATACGTGGATCGGGCCATCGTCGAGGAAGGATTGCGCCCACGCGCGGATCCGGATCCACCGGGTTGGCTACCCGCTGATGGTCGTCCAGCGGGCCGAACTGCCCATCTGACACCCTGCCCCGCGTTTCCGGCTCGCTGGGGATGAAGGCATCATTAGCTGGCCGGTTGCATGATGTGAGTAGCATCGCCACGCTGACCGGCAGATTAAGCACTACCGCCACGGTGCGCATCGGTGACCATCATGCCTGACCACCCGGTGCCACGCTCGGGCGAACACCGCACGACGAATACGCGTTACCCCCGTATGCGCACAAATGAGTTCGCTGTTCGATTATGGGGCCCGTCGATATGAGGGACACTAGACAGGGCACCCTGGTCAGACCCCCGAAAGGAGGCAACACCCATGGCGCACGATCCAGGTCGAGACGAGGCGCAGGATTACCAACCCGGCCAATCCGGCATGTACGAGCTGGAGTTCCCGGCCCCCCAGTTGTCCACGTCCGACGGCCGTGGCCCGGTATTGGTGCACGCGTTGGAGGGCTTTTCCGACGCTGGTCACGCGATTCGACTGGCCGCAGCCCACCTCAAGGCCGCCCTCGATACCGAACTGGTCGCATCCTTTGCGATCGACGAACTGTTGGACTACCGCTCGCGGCGACCGCTGATGACGTTCAAGACCGACCACTTCACCAGCTATGACGATCCAGAGCTCAGCCTGTACGCGCTGCGTGACACGGCCGGCACCCCGTTCCTGCTGCTGGCCGGCATGGAGCCGGACCTGAAATGGGAGCGTTTCATCACCGCGGTGCGCCTCCTATCCGAACGGTTGGGGGTACGGCAGACCATCGGTTTGGGCACCGTTCCCATGGCGGTGCCACACACCCGACCGATTACCCTGACCGCACACTCCAACAACCCGGAGCTGATCGCCGACTTTCAGCCGTGGATCTCCGAAATCCAGGTACCCGCCAGCGCGTCGAACCTGTTGGAGTACCGAATGGCCAAGCATGGCCACGAGGTTGTCGGGTTCACCGTGCACGTCCCCCACTACCTGACGCAAACCGACTACCCAGCGGCCGCCCATGCGCTGCTGGAACAGGTAGCCAAGACGGGATCGTTGGAACTGCCGCTGACGGCACTTACCGAAGCTGCGGCGGAGATCCGCAACAAGATCGACGAACAGGTGCAGGCAAGCGCAGAAGTCGCTCAAGTGGTGGCCGCCCTTGAGCGCCAGTACGATGCCTTCATCGACGCTCAGGAAAACAGATCGTTGCTAACGCGCGACGAGGATCTGCCTAGCGGCGATGAGCTGGGTGCTGAGTTCGAGCGATTTCTGGCTCAGCAGGCAGAGAAGAAGTTCGACGACGACGACCAGGCGTAACGCCCCAAGAGCCCCCAGTCGGCCTGACAATGAGGTTGCCGAGATGAGTGAGCGTAAGCGGAAACTTCGTCCGGTGCGAGAAGTGACTGCGCCTTCGCTACAGTTCCGCACCGTTCACGGTTACAAGCGCGCGTTTCGCATCGCCGGATCCGGTCCGGCGATCCTGCTGATCCACGGCATCGGGGACAATTCCACTACCTGGACGGGAATCCACGCCAAACTTGCGCAGCGGTTCACTGTCATCGCCCCAGACCTGTTGGGCCATGGGAAGTCCGACAAACCGCGTGCGGACTATTCGATCGCCGCTTATGCCAACGGCATGCGTGATCTGTTGAGCGTGCTCGACATCGAACGCGTCACCATCGTCGGGCATTCGTTGGGTGGTGGGGTGGCGATGCAATTCGCCTACCAATTCCCCCACCTGGTCGATCGGCTGGTTTTGGTCGGCGCCGGCGGTGTCACCAAGGACGTCAACGTCGTGTTCCGGTTGGCCTCATTGCCGATGGGCGCCGAAGCGCTGGCATTGTTGCGGTTACCCATGGTGCTGCCCACGGTGCAGTTGCTTGGGCGCGTGGTGGGCCTGGCACTGGGCTCAACCGCAATCGGACAAGACATCCCCAATGTCTTACGGATCCTAGACGACTTGCCGGAGCCGACGGCCTCCTCGGCGTTCACCCGCACCCTGCGGGCGGTAGTGGACTGGCGCGGGCAGATCGTCACCATGCTGGACCGATGTTATTTGACCCAGGCCATCCCGGTGCTGATCATCTGGGGCGGCCGGGACGTTGTCGTCCCCGTCCGACACGCCTTAATGGCTCACGCCGCAATGCCCGGTTCCCAGTTGGAAATCTTTGAGAGCTCCGGCCATTTCCCGTTTCACGACGACGCCGCCCGCTTCATCGACCTTGTCGAGCACTTCATCGACACCACCGAGCCCCCCGAATATGATCAGTCCGCCCTGCGGGAGTTGCTCCGCAACGGCGGTGGAGAAGGCACCGTCTCGGGCCCGCACGACACACGTGTCGCCGTGCTCAGCGCCATGGGTTCTGACGAACGCAGCGCCACCTAGAGGGCCCGCCCGCGGCCAGTTCGCCCGGCGTCGTACAGTCGGGCCATGGGCATCGAGGTCACGGTGTTGCGGGTTTTCACCGATTCAAACGGAAACTTCGGCAATCCACTGGGCGTGGTTGATGCCAGCCAGGTCGAGCCGCGAGATCGCCAGCACCTGGCAACCCAATTGGGCTATAGCGAAACCATATTCGTCGATCTCCCCAGTGCCGGCGCACACACCGCGCACGCCACCATCTACACACCCCGCACCGACATCCCGTTCGCCGGCCATCCGACCGTAGGCGTGTCCTGGTGGTTGCGCGAACAGGGACTGCCGATCAACACCCTGCAGGTGCCGGCCGGTCTGGTACAGGTGAGCTATGCGGACGACCACACCACGATCAGCGCCCGCGCGGAGTGGGCGCCCGAATTCGCGATCTGTGAGCTCGACTCACTCGATGCGCTGGCGGCCGCTAGCCCCTCGGACTATTCCGACGACGCCGCGTATTACCTGTGGACCTGGATCGACGAATCCGCCGGGTCGCTTCGAGCCCGGGTGTTTGTCGCAAATCTGGGAGTCTCGGAAGACGAGGCGACCGGTTCTGCCGCAATGCGAATTACCGACTACCTCAGCCGCGACCTCACCATCACCCAGGGCAAGGGATCTGTGCTGCAAACCACCTGGAGCCCCGAAGGCTGGGTCGCGGTTACTGGACGGGTGGTCAAAGACGGTGTGACACAAGACAACTGATTGCTGGATGGTCACGCCATTCGGCGTAAGGCAGCGGAGAGGTGGTGCTGCAGGGGTTGTCCGACAGCTCCCATTCGCAACGAATACGAGAGCTCGTCGCCGGCGATGCGGAAGGAACGACTCAGCGCGGCTACCTCTTTCGCGGTGGGGGTCAAGCCGACCGTCGTTGTGACCAACTCGATTTCGATGACGCCCCGACTCACCGAATAGGTGCCCACCTCGATTTCGGTGATGCCGCTCGGATGGGCAAGCACCAACTCGACGCGACCGGGACGCGGCACGCGAAGATAGCCGGTCTCGGCGTGCAACGGCTTCCCATCGGCGACCGACCGGGTTTTTTGCCCGTATGCTAGAAAAGGCTTGCCGACATGGGAAAACACGACCTCTTCGAGGTACTCGAACGGCTGAATCGTCGGGTACTCCCCCACGCCCGATCCCGCCCAGGTACCCAACAGCGGCGCCAACACCGTGAGATCAGGATGCAGGTCGGAAGGCATGGAGCCGGTCAGCTCGAGGTCGGCACCTGGCGGTGCGCGCGCAGCGTCTCGATCTCACGCTCGAAGTCCTCGGCCGACGAAAAGGACCGATACACCGACGCGAACCGTAGGTAGGCCACCTCGTCGAGTTCACGCAGCGGCCCCAGTATTGCCAGACCCACCTCGTGACTCGGGACCTCCGGCGAACCCGCGGCGCGAACGGTGTCCTCAACCTGCTGAGCGAGCACGTTGAGTGCATCGTCGTCGACCTGTCGCCCCTGACACGCCCGGCGCACCCCGCTGATGACCTTTTCCCGACTGAACGGCTCTGAGACGCCGCTACGCTTGACCACGGCCAAGACCGCAGTCTCCACGGTGGTGAATCGTCGCCCGCACTCGGGGCAGGACCGGCGCCGCCGAATGGCTTGGCCTTCATCGGTTTCACGCGAGTCAATCACCCGGGAATCGGGATGCCGACAGAACGGACAGTGCATAAAAGCTCCTTCGCCGTCCTGATATCCGGATATCGCAGACCTCTCCGAGAGTACCTGCGCGCCGCCTCGCACTGCCAATGCCGTCACCATCCACGCGCGCTCGACACCTCGGAAACCGCAAAACATTGCCGCGGAGCGATTTTCGCCGTAACCCATGAGCCTGTCAGCCGATCGGGGCGATCAGCGTCTGCCCGGCGGCCGGCGTCGAAACCAGGGCATTGAGTTCGCGGATACGTTCGACCACCTGACGAACCGGAGCGTCCGGTGCCACCCGAGCCGCCACGTCCTGCAACGATTCCCCGGCCTCCACCCGCACGACGGCAAGACGGTCGGGCACATCTGCGGACGAATCGCCGGTTGCTCCGTTGAACATATCGCCGAACTGCGCCATCAAACCTAGCCAGAGGGTAATCATCGAGGCCGCCAGGGCCAGGCCGACCGTCGTCGCCGCGCTGACCGGGCGTTTGCGATGCCCAACCAGTGACATCGTCACGCCGGTGCCCCGGTAGTGCAGCGGTGCGCCAACCGGCCGGGCCGGCACCGGCCGCCGTCTCGGGTAGGCCGGCCCGCTGCGGGCCGCAAGCGGCTCCCGGATCGGCCTCCGCGCGCAACGGGTGCGCGGCGAGACTAGCGAAACTGGCGAATCTAGCGGTGCCTGCATGACGGTCATCTTCGCTCCTCCGGCTGGCGGTTTGTCGCTCGTGTGTTCGACACCATACTCGCCCATCTGTTCGATTACCGAACATTTGATCGAAGCGTGTCGCGCGAGCAAAACGCTAGACCAAGCCACCGACAAGATCCGCGGTCGGCAACCCGCTGCCATACGCCTCGGCATACCCGAGCATCCACAGAGTTACACCTTTGTAATTCGAGAGCTCAGACGCTTCCGGCGGGCGGAGCCGGCTGCGCGACACACTGGTCGAACACATGTTTGATTCTCAAGGGACATGCCGCTACATTCAGTGCCATGAGCGACAGCAACGACACCCTGGTCGGCGGCGGCGCCGCCGGCGCGGCCGAACGATCGCATCCCCTGGACCCGACCCTTACCGAGCGACAGCGCACCATCCTCAATGTCATCCGCGCCTCGGTCACCACCCGTGGATACCCGCCAAGCATCCGGGAGATCGGCGATGCCGTCGGCTTGACGTCGACGTCCTCGGTGGCTCACCAATTGCGCACGCTCGAACGCAAGGGCTATTTGCGCCGCGATCCGAATCGTCCGCGAGCTGTCGACGTGCGGGGAGCCGACGACGCCGCGACAGGCGCGCCGGTCACCGAAATCGCCGGCTCCGACGCCCTGCCCGAGCCCACCTTCGTCCCGGTGCTTGGACGTATCGCGGCCGGCGGCCCGATCCTCGCCGAGGAAGCCGTCGAAGACGTGTTCCCGCTACCCCGTGAGCTCGTCGGCGAGGGCACGCTGTTTCTGCTCAAGGTCGTCGGCGATTCCATGGTCGAGGCCGCGATCTGCGACGGCGACTGGGTCGTCGTGCGCCAGCAGAATGTCGCCGACAATGGCGACATCGTGGCGGCAATGATCGACGGAGAAGCCACCGTGAAGACCTTCAAACGCGCCGGTGGTCAGGTATGGCTGATGCCGCACAACCCGGCCTTCGATCCGATCCCGGGCAATGACGCAGTGGTGCTCGGCAAGGTCGTGACGGTGATCCGCAAGATATAGCGCCGATGACCCCACGCCGTGGGCGGCATGCCGCCTAGTCCGCCTTGATGAAACCGTTGGCCTGGGCGGCCTCTTCGCTGGTGAACCAAATTTCGGCGAGCGTGTCGTAGTACAGCGCGCTGCTGGGCGTGTAGTACAGGCCAAAGCGGGCACTGGCCTTGATCGGATATCCATCCGGCGCCTGGTACGGGTCGTGGTCAAGCGGCATGTGGATCGTCGGCCGTGCTGCCTGCTCTTGCCCCACCGCAACGGGCGGCGCGGAAGCCGCTTCCGCCGTCACCCTGGGGGCCCCTTCCGCCCCTGACACGGACACCTCGTCGGACTCATAGTCTTCCGGCTCGGCGGCGGCATGGCGCCCAATTCGCGGCGGGTGAGTCGCCGTATCCGCTTCCGATCGATCGTCCGCCTCGGGCTGGAGTTCCTCGGCGGGGTCCACGCTCGCCGGGTAGTCATCCGGGTATACATCGGGGAACGTGAGATCCGGAACGGAAGTCTCCCGAACCTCGCTTTCCGCGACCGCAATTTCGGGAACCGCGGTTTCGGGCACAACCGGACGATAGGTTTCTGGAACATCGAATGCTTCCGTGGCCGCGGCCTCAGGCGCAACGGCCTCGGGAAGCGGGGCTTCCAGGAGATCGGCCGGCGTCACGACGGGCGTCGGCGTGGTGTCTACCGCATCGGGGTCTTCGTCCTCGCGTTCAAATTGTTCGAATTCCGGTTCGAAGTCCTCATCGGAGCCGGCCAGCAGATCGCCAGCGTATGCCCCGCTGTCCGGGCCGAAGTCATCGTCAGGGGCGGTGAATCCCGCGCCGCGCGGCCAGCTGACCCGCGACGCCAGGCCCGCATCGGGCGCGGCATATTCCGGCTGCTGACGGTCGTCGGGAGGGAAGTGTTCGGTGCCGAAATCGATCTCGTCGTGCGGCCAGCGGCGATCAGCGGTGTCATAGCCGAGGTCCTCGTGGTCCCCATGGTCCTCGTGGTCCCCGTGATCCCCATGGTCGTATGCGACGGGCTCTTGACCGCCGCGCCGTCGCCGCAGGCCGAACACCACCACCACGAGCAGCACCACCAACAACAGCACCGGGATCACGGCCACCAGCCACCACCAATGCCAGGTGAACTTCTTACCGTGTGGCGGCGCCGCCGACGTGCTGGGCTGGTTCTGCCCGGACACCTGTAGGCCGGACAACAAGGGAGCGAGGTTGGCCGGATCGGTGCTGTAGGCGTTGCTCGCGCGGTTCCACGAGATCGTGCCGCCGGTGAACTTCTGCGACACCACGTCGCCGTCAACGGACTGGTCGGCGACCGGTGCTCCCAACTTGCCGGTCGCACCCTTGAGCTTGTCCCACGCGGCCTTCATGGCACCGCGCACGACGAAAGCACCATGGTCGGGAGTCCAGAAGATCACCGGCTTGTCGGCCGCCGCGAAGGTAGCGATCCGGCTCGCGGGTTCGATGCCGCCGTCGGACTCGTTGGCGATCGGGAAACCCAGATCGCTGCCGACCGGGCCACCCAATGACTCGTATTTCGCCAGAATCTCGCCCTCGACGGCGTTGGCGCCGGTGGCCGGGCTGAAGAACACCTTCCCACCCTCGAAATCCTGGGCGATACCGTCGCCGCCAATCGGGTACTGGCCGCCCTTCTTCGCGCCCAGCGGGCCGGCGGCGCCACCGGCGGCGCGCCAGGCCATGTTGATGGCCGCGGCGGGGTCGATCGCTACCTGCAGCCCATTGAGCTGATCGGCCAACACCGCCGGGGTGGTGGTGAACTCCTTAGACTGCCTGTTCCAGGACACCTCACCGCCGGTGAACTTTTGCGACGTGACCTCGCCGTCGTAGGTTTCGCCCCCTACCGGGGCGCCCAGAACACCGCCCGAGCTACCCAACTTGTCCCACGCCGCGTTGATCGCCCCGCGCACGACGAATGCCCCGTGGTCGGGCGTCCAGAAAATCACCGGGTTGTCGCTGGCGGAGAATGTGCTCACCCGACTGTCGGGTCCGGCAAGGCCGGGAACTTCGTTGATCGTCGGAAAACCCAGATCGCTGCTCGCTGGGCCGCCCAGTTCCTCATATTTGGCCAGTATCGGGCCATACATGAACTTGGCCCCCGTCTCCGGGGTGAAAAACATCTTGCCGCTATCGAAGTCCAACGCGAACCCGTCGCCGACCGGGTAGACGTCACCCTTCCTGGCGCCCAGCGTTGACGTGTCCCCGCCGGCCTTCTCCCACGCGTCCATCATCGCCGCCTCGGCGTCGCCTATCGGCGACGCCGACGCGGTGGGCGCCAACAGTCCCACTGCCAGCGCCGAAGCTGCCAAGCTGAGCAACGCACGCCCGACCAGCCTGCTCAATTGACCTCTCTGCCCGTTCACCAAGCCTCCCAGCCGATGCCCTGCCCGCCCCGCGAGCTGGTGGATCTCCCACTGTGGGCCGTCCCCAGCTTCGATCCGCATCGTTGCCGGGCTCGCATTACTTTGCTCTAGCGAATGACATATGCGAAGCCAATTCGCAAATATTGCGAAAACGGATACCCAGCCGATGTCGAAATGATGCCAGGCCGAGCCCGTTTCGCGAGGAAGCGAACTGCAGCCCACACTGTGGTTAAGTTACCGTGCCGAAGAGCCTAACCCTACTGACGCCGCGAGGAGAAACCCAGCTGATATGGGTGTTTCCGAACTCATCTGGGCTCTCACGATCGTCTTGATCGTGGCCGTCGTGCTCTTCGACTACGTCTTTCACGTCCGCCATGCGCACGTGAACGCTGCGCGAGGCGCGCACGCTGGTACGCGCTCTATGTCAGGATTGCCATCGTTTTCGGCATCGGGGTGGTGGTGTTCACCAATGTCGACAAGGGCATGGAGTACTTCGCGGGCTACTTGAGCAACGATGCCCTGTCCGTCGACAACCTGTTTGTCTTTCTGGTGCTCATCAGCAGCTTTGGGGTTCCGCGAGTAGCCCAGCAGAAGGTGCTGTTGTTCGGCATCGCCTTTGCGCTCGTAGCGCGTAGCGGATCCATCCTCCTCGGTACGGCGCTGATCGAAACTTCAACGCCGCGTTCTGCGTATTCGGCCTGGCCCTGCTGGTGATGGCCGGCAACTCGCCAAACCCGCAGAAGCAGAAGGCCGTAACACCGACAACCTCACCATCCGGCTGGCCAACCGGTTTTGCGAACCTCACAGAACTACCACGGCGACCGATTGTTCATCGTGGACAACGGAAACGCGGGTCATGACGCCGCTCCTGCTCGTCATGATCGCCGTCGGGGCCAGTGTCGTCCTGTTCGCATTCGATTCCATGCCAGCGCTGTTCGGCCTGACCCAAGACGCCTACCTGGTGTTCGCGGCACCCGCGTTTTCGCTGTTGGGCCTGCGCCAGCTGTACTTCTTGATTGACAATCTGCTGTATCGGCTGCCCTACCCGTCCTACTGGCTGGCAGCGATTCTCGGCTTCATCGGCGTGAAACTGATGCTGGAAGCATTGCACCACAACATTGTTCCATTGATCAATGGTGGCAAACCGGTGGAAATCGTGGAAATCAGCACCACGATGTCGTTGCTGGTGATCGTGGGCGTCGTGTTGATCACAACCGTGGTCTCCCTGTTCTCGGCGCGTGGACGTAGGGAAAACGCCATTGCCCGGGCACGCCGGCATGCTCTGGAGTACCTCGACCTGCATTACGAAGCGGATCCGGCCGAGCGCGCGAAAATTTTAGGCGAACTGCTGGCCGCTGAACGTGAGATCGAGGCGCTCGCAACCAAACAACGCACACAATCCGAGGAAGACGAGCTGACCGTGCTGCTACGCAGGGCCCACGCTGCGCACATCGGGAAACCGTGAACCCCACCAGCTCCCACCGCGCCGGCTAAACCCCCAGGGCGCGACCGATGATCTCTTTCATGATTTCGGTCGTGCCACCGTAAATCGTCTGTACTCGCGAATCGAGATAGGCTCGAGCGACCGGGTATTCGCGCATGTACCCGTATCCACCGTGCAGCTGCAAACAGCGGTCGTTCAAGGAGACCTGCTTTTCGGTGGCATACCACTTGGCCATCGCAGCCTGCTCCGCGGTCAGCTTTCCTTCGAGATGCAACGCGATGAATTCGTCGACCATGATGCGTACCACGGTGGCCTCGGTCGCCAGCTCCGCCAGCACGAAGCGGCTGTTCTGAAAACTTCCGATCGACCTACCAAATGCCTTGCGTTCCTTGGTGTATTGCAGCGTCTGCGCCAACACGGCCTCCATGCCCGCGGCGGCCATGATCGCGATCGAGATGCGTTCCTGCGGCAGGTTCTGCATCAAGTAGATGAATCCCATGCCCTCTTCACCCAGCAGGTTCTCGACCGGAACCTGCACATCAGTGAACGACAATTCGGCAGTATCCTGCGCATCCAATCCGATCTTGTCCAGGTGGCGGCCGCGTTCGAATCCCGCCATACCGCGTTCCACCACGAGCAGCGAAAAACCTTGCGCGCCCTTCTCCGGATCGGTCTGCGCCACCACTATCACAAGGTCTGAGTTGATTCCGTTGGTGATGAACGTTTTTGACCCGTTCAGTAAATAGTGGTCACCGTGTTTGACCGCACGGGTCTTGATACCTTGCAGGTCACTCCCGGTACCCGGCTCGGTCATCGCGATCGCCGTAATCAGCTCCCCGGTACAAAATTTGGGCAACCAGCGCTGCTTCTGCTCCTCGTTCGCCAGCGACAGCAGATACGGTGCCACGATGTCGTTGTGCAGGCCAAAGCCGATGCCGCTATAACGTCCGGTGGTCGTCTCCTCGGTGATGATCGTGTTGTAGCGGAAGTCCGAGTCACCGCCGCCCCCGTATTCCTCGGGCACCGCCATGCCGAGGAATCCCTGTTTGCCGGCCTCGAGCCACACCCCGCGGTCGACGATCTTGGCTTTTTCCCACTCCTCGTGATACGGCGCCACGTGGCGGTCCAAAAAACTGCGGTAGGACTCGCGAAACAAATCATGCTCGGGTTCGAACAGAGTGCGCTCGTACTTGATGGTGCTGCCCATGGCTGACCTCCAGCGAAGAGTACTGTGCTGCCCACGGTATACCAACCATACGGTTGGTAGGCAGCTGCCGCGGGGGCTAATCGCACGCCACGGCGCGATCTGGGCAGGCGTTACGTGCGCGGTGTCGTGGATGAGGTAGCGAAATCGCGCAGGCTAGCAGCCAACGCGCTGGGCACCCTGGCTTGGATCCGGGTGCCCTCGGGCGTGTGTTCTGCGTGCCGGACTCGTCCGTCGGCGTGCACGCGGGCCGCCAAGTCGCCGCGGTCATATGGAATCATCACGTCTACCGCGGTGTCGGTGGGAGCCACCAGCTCCGCCATTCGCCGCCGCAGCGCGCCGATGCCGTCGCCGGTGCGCGCGGAGACGAATACCGCGCCGGGCAGCGCGTGCCGCAGCTTGGCCAGTGCCAGATCGCCGGCGGCGTCGACCTTGTTCACCACCAGCAGCTCTGCGGGCGCGCCGGGTTCATCAGCGCCGTGGTCGGCCATCACCTCAGAGATCACCTGGCGCACCGCATTGATCTGAGCCAGCGGATTGAGGTCCGACCCGTCGATGACGTGCAACAGCAGGTCGGCTTCGACCACCTCTTCCAGCGTGGACCGAAATGCCTCCACCAGCTGGGTGGGCAGGTGCCGGACAAAGCCGACGGTGTCGGTGAGCAGGAAGGGCCGGGCTCCCATCGCGTCGGCGTCCAACTCCGCGCGCCGGGTGGTCGGTTCCAAGGTTGCGAACAACGCGTCCTCAACCAGCACTCCCGCCCCGGTTAACGCGTTGAGCAGGCTGGATTTGCCGGCGTTGGTGTAACCGACGATGGCGATCGACGGTACGTCACTGTGCAGGCGCCGGCTGCGCTGGGTGTCGCGGACCTGTTTCATTGCCCGGATCTCGCGCCGTAGCTTTGCCATCCGTTCCCGGATGCGGCGCCGGTCGGTCTCGATCTTGGTTTCGCCGGGGCCCCGCAGGCCCACCCCACCGCCGCTGCCGCCGGCCCGACCGCCGGCCTGCCGCGACATCGATTCACCCCAGCCGCGCAGCCGCGGCAGCATGTACTCCATCTGAGCCAACGACACCTGAGCCTTACCCTCACGGCTGGTCGCATGCTGGGCGAAGATGTCGAGGATGAGCGCGGTTCGGTCGATAACCTTGACCTTGACGGCCTTCTCCAGGGCGGTCAGCTGGGCCGGCGACAGTTCACCGTCACAGATGACGGTGTCGGCACCTGTCGCCACCACGACATCGCGCAGTTCGCGCGCCTTACCAGCGCCGATGTAGGTCGACGGGTCGGGCCGGTCTCGGCGCTGAATGAGCCCCTCGAGCACCTGGGAGCCGGCGGTCTCGGCCAGTGCAGCCAACTCGGCCAGGCTGGCCTGGTTGTCCGCGGCGCTGCCTTCGGTCCACACGCCCACCAGGACCACCCGTTCCAGCCGCAGCTGCCGATACTCGACCTCGGTAACGTCGGCCAGCTCGGTCGACAGCCCGGCGACCCGGCGCAATGCGGATCGGTCTTCAAGAGCGAGCTCGCCGGTGCTGGGCACTGACACCGTCGGGTCGGGAACTTCAGGATTTGTCATAGGCGATTAGCAGTCAATTAGCGGTCGTAGGCAATTAGCGTTCATAGGCAATTAGCAATAGTGCACGCCCAAGCGTCGACATGCATCCGAATTAACGTTGTTGCGCCCGCCACCATTCCTCGCTGAGTTCGCCGCGGGCCACCAGCACCGACGGTCCGCGCAGCAGGCTGGTCGCGTTGGTGATGCTGACCTCGACCTCGCCGCCGGGCACACGCACAATGAGCGTGCCAGTGGCGGCGCCCTCGCCGGCCAACGCGGCGACGACGGCAGCGACCGTGCCGGTGCCGCATGAGCGGGTTTCCCCCACCCCACGTTCATGCACGCGCATCCAGACCACGCCACCGGACGGAGCCGTGAGCACTTCGACGTTGACACCTTCGGGGAACCGCCCGTGGTCGAAATCGACCGGCGCACCGATATCCAGTGCGGCCAGCGCTGCCGGCGTCAGCTGCGGGTCCAGGCACGCCAGGTGGGGGTTGCCGACGTCAACGGCCACGCCGGCAAACCGCTGGCCGCCGATCACGGCCTCCCCCACGCCCAGCGTGTTGGCCTTGCCCATGTCGACCGTGACCTCGGCGTTGGTCTGATCCATCTGGTGCACGGTGACCGGCCGGGGGCCGGCCAGTGACCCGACAACGAATTCGCGACGACGTTCCAGACCGCTGGCATGCAGGTAGTGGGCAAACACCCGTACACCGTTGCCGCACATCTGCGCGGTCGAGCCGTCCGCGTTGCGGTAGTCCATGTACCAGTCGTCCGCGCTGACGCCGTCGGGCAGACGATCGAGCACACCGGCGGCCAGGGCCGCGCGCGCCGTGGTGACCCGCAGCACGCCGTCGGCGCCCAGTCCCTGGCGACGATCGCAGAGCGCGGCGACCTGAGCAGCCGACAGCATCACCTGGGCATCGACGTCGGGCAGCAGCACAAAGTCGTTCTGGGTGCCGTGGCCCTTGGCGAAGATCACCAAATCAGGTTACGTCCCGCCACACTCGCAGTGCGTCACGGACGGTACGGGCGATGCCGTCTGCCGCTCCCACATCGAGCCAGTGCACCCGGTGGTCCCGACGGAACCAGGACCGCTGTCGTCGCGCGTAGCGACGGGTACCCAGGTAGGTGCGCTCGTGCGCGTCGCTCAGCAGCTCGGCGCTCCCGCCGGCGTCGAGTGCCGCGATCACCTGGGCATAACCCAGCGCACGCACCGCGGTAGCCCCATCCCGCAGGCCCAGACGCAGCAATTCGCGCACTTCATCAACCAGGCCCCGGTCGAACATCCCATCGGTTCGCCGTGCCAGCCTTTCATCGAGAACCGTTGTCTCACAATCTAATCCGACGATAACCGTGCCCCACCGAGCGGTGCCGATGCGCGGCGCGGAAGCGGCGAAGGGACGCCCGGTGAGTTCGATGACTTCGAGTGCACGCACAGTGCGCCTGCCGTCGGTGGGCAGGATCGTGGCGGCGGCGGCCGGGTCGCGGCGAGCCAACTCGGCGTGCAGTTCACCCACCCCGACCTCGGCGAGGCGCCGTTCCCAGCTGGCGCGCACGGCTGGATCGGTGCCCGGAAACGACCAGTCATCCAGCAGCGACTGAACGTAAAGCATCGAACCGCCCACCACCAGCGGTACCGCCCCGCGGGCCGCGATCGCCTCGATGTCAACGGCGGCGCACTGCTGAAAGCGGGCCACCGTCGCCGTCTGGGTGACGTCAAGGACGTCGAGTTGATGGTGCGGAATACCCCGGCGCTGCGCGACGGGCAGTTTCGCGGTCCCGATGTCCATGCCCCGGTAGAGCTGCATCGCATCGGCATTCACGATTTCCGCGCCTACCTCGCCGGCAAGCCGCTCCACCACCTCGATCGCCACTTGCGATTTCCCGGTGCCCGTCGGGCCGATAATCGCCAGTGGCCTCATGGCTGCCAAACGCCCACAAAATAGCCCACGCCATAGGGTGCCCCACGGTAGAGCTCCTTTGCCGAACGCGGTCCAGCTTCGACCAGACCCGCAAGCACCTGAAAGGCGACGCGGCCAAGGATCCGTGCGGGTAACCGAGCCAACGCCGGCGCATCACCGGCCGCCAGCGCGTCGGCCAGGCGCAGCTGTGCATCGGCTCCTGTGGGGTCATACCCGCCGGGTGCGCCGGGTGTCAGCGTGTTGACGCCGTCGGCGACTACCAGCACACCGATCGGATCGGGCAGCCGGTCGATCTCCGCGCGCAAGTGCTTGCCCCTGGCCAGCGCGACCGCAGGATCCAGATCGTCGGCGTAGACACGTACCCGTGCAGTGGCCTCCGGCGCGGCCTGGCCCCGCACCCAGGCCGCTACCAGGGCGCAGAGGGGCACATCGGCCGGAACCTCGCACCGATCTGCGCCCGACGGCGCCAGCCGAACCCGCACGTCTGCACCGAAGCCCGCGAACGTGCCGACGGCATTGGAATCGACCACCGCCTCGACGCTTCCCACCCCGACGGCGACCCACCGTGACGGCAACAAGTCCGCCGCCGCGATCACCGCCGACCCGAGGTCGGCCAGTTCAGCAGCGGCACGTCCGGCGAGTTGGGGAACAAGCACCGGCGCCGACGGGACGATCGCGATGGCGCTCAACACGCCACCAAACGTAGTGTCTACCCGCGCAGCCCGAGCACACCGGTCTGGTGGGATCGCGCGCACTCATCAGGTCAGACCGACTGGCCCGCCCTGCGTAATCGGTCCGTTCGGGCGTCGTCGTCAACCGACCGGAACCGCAACGGCACCCCAGACCCAGGCTTTACTACCGGAATGCGGCCGCTCTCGGCCGCCTCCTCGGACACCTTCTCGGCCTCGCCGCGGGCCAGCGCTATCGTCGCAACGAGCACTAACACCACACCGATGGCCACCACAACAAGCCCGGGGCCGCTGGTGTCCAATGTCTCACCAAGCAGCACGATGCCGAGCACCGCACCGATCAGTGGTTTGGCGACCACCACGGTGGGCAACGAGGCGGTCAACGCACCGGCCCGGAACGACGACTGTTGGAAGATCATCCCGCCCAAGGCGGCGGCAATCCATGCGTAGAACTCCGGCGCGCTGAACAGCGCCGCTGCTCCCCCACGGACCACCTCAACAACCGCTTTGGTCAGCACCGCGAACAGGGCCAACGAGCAACCGGCGACCACCGCCAACAGCACCGCGGCCACTGAGCCCGACCAGATCCGTGCGCCCAGCACACAGAACAACATCACCGGACCAAGCACCGCGGCCACCACGATCCAGGTGGTGATTGAGCCGCGTGACGCGCCGACGTCCGGATCACCGACGATGACCACCACGGCGAGCGAAGCGGCCAGCAGCACCGCCCAAGTCCATTCCCAGCGGGTGACCCTGCGTCGGGTGACGCGGGCGTAGATCGGCAGCGCGAAAAGCAACGCCGTCACCTGTAGCGCCGACACCAGCACGACCGATCCCAGCGACAGAGCTGCCGCCTGCAGCAAATAGTTGCCGATCGCCCCGAGGGCTCCCAGCCACCACCGAGTGTCGCGCAGTGAAAGCCAGAACAATCGCAGGTGCCCGACCTCCTGATCGGTGATCTCCTGCGCCGAGCGCTGCCGGGTTACGTTGCCCAATGCGGACGCCAACGCGGCAAGTAGTGCAAGAACAACCGCGATGTCCGCGTTCGTCATGGTCAACCTCCTTGCCGCTGCACGGCCCCCGGGAGCGCTGTGTCCATCCGGTATCCACTACCCGTTTCCCAAACGTTTCCAACCAGGGTGACCCCCTGCGGTCGGCTACAGCCACGTCATTAGGAACGGACCCGAACACTCGCCTGTCCCTAGCTAACGTCGACAACCGTTTAGGAACCTATGCAGAACCTGTGCAGCAGATGTGCTTCGCTTCCGCACGAAACGGCTTGCCGTGGCGACCACCGCCACGGCGCGATACCGGTGGCGCTCCACCCCAAAAACACCAGCACGACCCCCTTAGCCAGGCGCCGCATCCCCCCAGCGCCTGGCCGGCCACGTTACCGGGCCACTAGGGGTCATCGCACGACCCGGCAGATAAACAAGATCGATTCGTTACCGGCGCTAGCGCATGGCCAACTGGCCGGTGGCTTCTATACGGCGGCGCGGCGACGCCATCATCGCGGCCTCGTCGCGGGCCAGGGCTATCGTCGCGGCGACCACCACCGCCACCGCGGCTACCAGCGCGAACAACGCGAATTCACCGGTGTGCAACGTCTCGTCGAGCACACTGATCCCTAGTGCTGAAGCAATCACCGGCCTAGCCACGATGATCGTCGGCAACGAGGCGGTCAGCGCCCCCGCGCGCAACGACGATTGCTGAAGCATCAGCCCCAGGGGCAACACAATGATCCACGCATAGAACTCGGGAGTATCAAACACCGCCGCAAACCCACTACCCAGCACGGTCACCACGCCTTTGGTCAGCACCGTGAAGACCGCCAGCGTTGCCGCCGACGCCACCGCCAACAGCACCGCCGATGGCGCGCCCACGATCATCCGCGCCCCCAACACGCAGAGAAACACCGCGGGAACCATCACCACGGCAACGACTGCCCAGGTCGAGAGCGGGGCTCGCGCATGGCCGGCCGCCGGATCACCCGCCATCACGATGACGGCCACCGAACTGGCGAGCAAAACCGCCCACATCCACTCTTTGGGGGTACAGCGGTGATTGGTCAGCCGGGCATCGATCGGCAACGCGAACAGCAGTGCGGTCGCCTGCAGGGACTGAACCAACACCACCGACCCCATGGTTAGGGCGACGGCCTGCAAGGTGAAGCTGGACAGGGCCGCGGCGCTGCCCAGCCACCACTGCGCGTGCCGCAGCGATAGATGAAACAGCGTGAAGTGACCGACCTCTTCGTCGGTGACCTGCTGCGCGGACCGCTGCAGGACTACATATCCGATGCCGGCCAGCAACGCTGCGGCCAGTGCGAGCAAGGTCGATATCTCGACCTTTGTCATAGGTGACCTCCTAGCGATCCGATTCGGAAGCTGTCGGGTAAACCTCCTGTTAAGCAGTTGTTCAATAATGACCCTTGTGCGGTGGATAAGCAGCACAACTGGGCAATCCCACATAAATGAGTACCGAGCGCAGGCCTCGGGCGAGCCGCTGGCCGCGGGTCACCGGAGACCGCCGACGGTAGGCTTTCGGGACCGCGGCCGCGGCGCTCAACTGCGGCGATGCGGAAGGTCGGCGGTCGCTCCATGTTTGCCGGCCGAGCTCGCCCGCCGCTGGCCGAGACCGCGCGCAGCAGCTAACGGAACGATTGCAGCTGTGGGACGGATGCCGCAGTTTTGGTGCGCCCGCAATGGTGAGGAATTAGCGTCATGGTTGCTGCACCGGGGTATGCGGTCGGCAGGTGGGCCGCCAAGTGCGGCTTGCTGCGATTGCCCGTTGGTCTGAGGAGTCGGCGATGAGCGCCTCCCCGCGAGGTTCGCGAGTAGGTACCCAATTCGGGCCCTACTACCTCAAGCGGCAGCTGGGTAGCGGCGGAATGGGCGAGGTCTATGAGGCCGTCGACACCGTGCGTCAGCGGGTGGTGGCGCTGAAGCTGATGTCGGAGTCACTGAGCCACGATCCCGTGTTTCGCATGCGGATGCAGCGCGAAGCCCGTAACGCGGGCAGATTGCAAGAACCACACGTGGTGCCCATCCACGATTACGGGGAAATCGATGGGCAACTGTACTTGGACATGCGCCTCATCGAGGGCACCCACCTGGCGGTGCTGCTGGAACGATTCGGGCCGGTGACACCGCCGTGGGCGGTGGCGCTGGTGCATCAAGTGGCCTCGGCGTTAGACTCCGCGCACGCGGCCGGGGTGATGCACCGCGATGTGAAGCCGGAGAACATTCTGGTCACCCAGGACGACTTCGTGTATTTGGTTGATTTTGGGATCGCCAGCGCGGCCACCGACGAGAAACTGACGCAGCTCGGCAGCGCGGTCGGCACCTGGCGGTACATGGCCCCGGAGCGATTCTCCGACGCCGAGGTCACCCACCGCGCGGATATCTATTCGCTGACCTGCGTGTTGCACGAGTGCTTGACCGGCACCCCGCCCTACCGAGCCGACAGCGCCGGCATGCTGATCACCGCGCACCTGATGGCGCCGATTCCGCGCCCGAGCCAGCTGCGACCCGGGATCCCGGCCAGCTTCGACGCGGTAATCGCGCGCGGAATGGCCAAACGGCCGGAGGACCGCTATGCGAGCGCCGGTGAGCTGGCCCAGGCCGCGCACCAGGCGCTCAGCGCGCCCCACCAAGCCCAGGAGTTCCGCATCCTCAAACGCAGCGAGGAGGCCGGCGGCCTGCACACCGAGGCCGCGGCCGAAGCGGGCATGATCTTTGCGACGCCCTCGACTTCGCCACCATCGGCGGCCACCCCGGTGGCCCACCCACCCCAGACCTCCCAAGCCTCCCAGACCTCCCAGACCTCCCAGACCTCCCAGACCTCCCAGACCTCCCAGACCATGAGAGCTTCCGGACCCCAATCACCCCCACCAATTCCGTCGTCTCCGGCGTCGCTATCGTCGCCAACCTCGGACGTGAACCTCCCATCGTTCGCGACCGACATCACCTCATGGCCCAACGTGGCCAGCACGCCCCCAGCACAATCGCCGCCGCCGCCACAGACCGGCCCCGTTGCCCCCGCGTCGCCATCGACGCCGTCCAGCCCTGGTCGGGTCGAGTGGGCCGGGCGCCTGCGCAACCCGTGGACGCTGCTGACCGTCGCAGCGGTGGTCGTGGTGCTGGTCTTCGCGGCCCGGGGAATCTGGCTGACCCTGCGACCCGAGACGACGTCGGCTCCCAATGCCGCCACCAGCGCCGCCACCACATCGGCCGCCGCGCCGTCGGCGGTATCGGCGGACGCTTTGGCGCGGCTGCTTAGTTCGCTGCCGTTGGGCTACGCGCCCGGAACCTGCAGGACCTTTCTGCCCCCAAAAGACGGGCTGGCCAGGGTGATATGCGACAAGAACGTCGACGCCGGTGGCCCGTCGCGGGCAATTTTCACACTGTTCGGGGAAACCGCGACGCTGCGCCAGTACTTCGACGGCTTACTGCGCACAGACATCATGGTCGACTGTCCGGGCCAGATGAAGTCGCCAGCCGACTGGCACCGGCCAGACAACGCACAAGTCGGCGGAAGAGTGTTTTGCGCCGTTCAGGACAGCAGCCCGACCGTGGCGTGGACAAACGAAGCTCAAATGATGATGTGCGTGGCCCAAGGCGATCCACAGGGACCCAACCTGGACCAGCTCTTCGGCTGGTGGAGAAAGCACTGGTAATAGCCGGCCGGGTTTGTGAAGCTGTGCAGGCGGGCAGAACACCAACACCGACGTAAGGTGGCGGCGTACCGCCTGACAAGCTGCTTCAATACTGTTGGAAGCGGTCGGCAGTTCCCGATGGCGGCAGGGCCGCCAACCGACAACTGCCGACCGCGGAGGTGTCGCTTCGCGCGGCAGGCGCGCGGGATACGGACCGTGCGGAAGGGTGCAAAGGGTAGGTGACGACCTTATGACTGCTGACGAGCCCCGCAGCAACGATCCGCACCCATCGGTTCCGGGCCCGTCCCCGGGGCCCGTGCCACGTCCGGGACCACGACCTGGCCCGCGTCCGATGCAACGGCCGACGGTGCATCCGTTGGTGCCGCCGCCACACAGCGACCCACACCAGTTCGGACGTGTCGACGATGATGGCACGGTATGGCTGATCACCGCGGCCGGCGAGCGCAGCGTCGGCTCCTGGCAGGCCGGCGATCCCGAGGCCGCGTTCGCCCATTTCGGCAGGAGATTCGATGACCTGAGCACCGAGATCACGCTGCTGGAGGAGCGGCTGACCTCGGGCAGCGGGGATGCTCGCAAGATCAAAGCAAACGCGATAGCACTGGCCGAGACATTGCCGACGGCATGCGTGCTGGGCGATGTCGATGCGCTCGCGGGACGGTTGGCCAGCCTTCAGCAGCACGCCGATGCCGTGGCTACCGCCGAGCGCTCCAAGCGCGACGAGCACCGAGCCACGCAGACCGCACGCAAGGAGGCGCTGGCGGCCGAAGCCGAGGAGCTGGCCGCCGACTCCACCCAGTGGAAGCTCACCGGCGACCGTCTGCGGGCGATCCTCGACGAGTGGAAGACCATCACCGGTCTAGACCGCAAAGTCGATGACGCGCTGTGGAAGCGCTACTCCGCCGCCCGGGAAACGTTTAACCGGCGCCGCGGATCGCACTTCGCCGAGTTGGACCGGGAACGATCGAGTGTCCGGCAGTCCAAAGAACGGCTCTGCGAGCGGGCGGAAGAGTTGTCCGATTCGACGGACTGGAGCGCCACCAGCGCCGAATTCCGCAATCTGCTCACCGAATGGAAGGCGGCGGGGCGAGCGAGCAAGGACGTCGACGACGCCTTGTGGCGTCGGTTCAAGGCTGCGCAGGATTCCTTCTTCACCGCGCGCAACGCCGCGACGGCAGAAAGAGACGCCGAGTTGCACGCCAATGCTGTCGCAAAAGAGGCCCTGCTGGCCGAAGCGGAAAAGCTCGACACCACCAATCACGACGCCGCCCGAGCCGCGCTGCGCACGATCGCTGACAAGTGGGAGGCAATCGGCCGAGTGCCACGGGAGCGCTCCGCGGAATTGGAGCGCCGGCTGCGCGCGGTAGAGAAGAAGGTCCGCGAGGCCGGCGAAGCCGATTGGACCGATCCGCAGGCGCAGGCCCGCGCGGAGCAGTTCCGCGCTCGTGTTGCGCAGTTCGAACAGCAGGCCGAAAAGGCGGCTGCGGCCGGAAAGGTCAAGGAAGCCGAGGAAGCCAGGGCGAACGCCGAGCAGTGGCGCCAGTGGGCAGCGGCGGCCGCTGACGCGTTGACCCGCAGGTCCTAGCGATCACCGTTGCCGGCGGCGGTTCCGTTGCGCGGTTCCTCGGTGTCGCCCAAGGTGTCCAACAACGATTTGGACTGCTGTTCTGCGGCCAGGCGGCGACGCTGCTCCTCGGCGGCAAGTTGCACTACGGTGCGTTGCCACACCACTCGCGCCCAGTGAAACGTCAATAACATCACCGTCACCCACGACACAATGAGCCCGATCCCGGGCCCGGGATGACCCGCTGCCACGGTCTGACGCGACCACACGGCCAACAGTCCGGTGCCACTCGCCA
The DNA here is from genome assembly GCF_900292015.1 of Mycobacterium basiliense. Classification (NCBI taxonomy): domain Bacteria; kingdom Bacillati; phylum Actinomycetota; class Actinomycetes; order Mycobacteriales; family Mycobacteriaceae; genus Mycobacterium; species Mycobacterium basiliense. Next base: position 2,033,439 of record NZ_LR130759.1, on the reverse strand, counting down.
ACGCCGAACCCGCCAGGGCCAACCAGGCCAACGCCCAGCGCCGGGTCAGCAGCGCCAGCATCGACAAACCGACGCCGAACACCAACGCCAGCCAGGCGAAGACCCGCGAGGGCAGTGCGACCGCTGCGGCCGCGGCATCGTGGCTGCTGAACAGCACGTCCCACCCCCGCACGTCGCCGGTGTGCGGCAAGATGAAGGATCCCAGCAGAATAAACACCAGAATCGCCACGACGAGCGCTCTTGCGCCCGGATCTATCTCGCGAGCAACACGACGTTCTGCCGCTTCGATTTCGGTCCGGTAGGCGTCGAAATCCGCCACCTCAGCTTCTCCATTCATTCTGCGTGGGCGTGCCGGTCAACCGGGCCGCCGATACCGCATCCCGCGCCGCACGCGACCGCTTCGGCGGCAACGGTAGCGCGCCCGACACCGGGCATTCCCAAACCGACTCCCCGAGCATTCTGCCCGGACGCGTATGCGTCACCCGCGCGAGTGCGGCGGTGGGTCAGTATCCCGGCGTCGGCGATGAGATGGTGCGGGGCGGCGTCGGTGATCACCGCGGTGATAATGTCGCCGGGATGCACCCGCCGGTCGGCACCCTGATCCTCGGCCCTGAAATGGACCAGCCGTCCGTCGCGCGCCCGCCCGCTCATGCGCGATGTACGGGAGTCTTTGCGCCCTTCGCCGGTGGCGACCAGCAACTCGACGGTCTGTCCGACGAGGGCTCGGTTGCCGTCGAGGGAGATTTGCTCCTGTAGCTCAACCAACCGCTCATACCGTTCCTGCACAACGGATTTCGGCAGCTGCGCTGTCAGTTCGGCGGCCGGTGTTCCGGGACGCTTGGAGTACTGGAAGGTGAACGCGGCCGCGAACCTGGCCTGGCGCACCACGTCAAGGGTGGCCGCGAAGTCCTCCTCGGTTTCCCCCGGAAAACCGACGATCAAATCGGTGGTGATGGCCGCATGCGGCATGGCGGCTCGGACTCTCTCGATGATGCCGAGGTAGCGCTCGGCCCGGTAGGACCTCCGCATCGCGCGCAGTATCCGGTCCGACCCGGATTGCAGCGGCATGTGCAGGGCGGGGCAAATGTTGGGTGTCTGCGCCATCGCCTCAATGACATCGTCGGTGAACTCTGCCGGATGCGGGGAGGTGAAGCGCACGCGCTCCAGGCCGTCGATGTCTCCGCAGGCCCGTAGCAGCTCCGCGAAGGCGCCTTTGTTGCGGGGCAACGCCGGATCGGCGAACGAGACCCCGTAGGCGTTGACGTTTTGACCCAACAGAGTGACTTCGAGTACACCGGCATCCACCAGAGACCGGACTTCGGCCACCACGTCAGCCGGATTGCGGTCGATCTCCTTGCCGCGCAGCGACGGAACGATGCAAAAAGTACATGTGTTGTTGCAGCCAACCGAGATGGAAACCCAAGCCGCATATGCGGATTCACGGGCGCTCGGCAGCGAGGACGGGAATTGCTGCAGCGCTTCGGCGATTTCCACCTGGGCAACCCGGTTGTGCCGCGCCCGGTCCAGCAGCGTGGGCAGCGACCCGAGGTTGTGCGTGCCGAACACCACGTCCACCCACGGGGCCTTGCGCAGCACCGCGTCCCGGTCCTTCTGGGCGAGGCAACCACCGACGGCGATCTGCATATTCGGGTTCGTGCGTTTGCGCGGAGCCAAATGACTGAGGTTGCCGTACAGCTTGTTGTCGGCGTTCTCGCGCACAGCGCAGGTGTTGAAGACCACCACGTCGGCGTCTCCGATGGCTGAGCCCTCGGCCGCACGCTGGTAGCCCGCGGCTTCGAGCAGTCCGGCCAACCGTTCGGAATCGTGGACATTCATTTGACAGCCGTAGGTGCGGACCTGATAGGTGCGCACGGCCGACGAAGTATCCCCAGCAGCGGCCTGGGCGCTGGCGGTCACCATCGAAGTCACGGGGCCATGGTACGGCGCCCGAGTGCCACCGGATTAACCAGCAGCTAGACTCGCCGACGCTCCCGTTCGGTGGCCAGCTCGGCGAGGGCGACCTCGCATGCCACCGTTTGGCCGTAGCCGCGCCGGGCCAGCATGGCCACCAGTTTGCGAATCACTCGCGTGTCATCCTCGGTCAGCGCCTCCCGCCGCAACCTGGCGCGAACCAGCTGCTCGGCCCGCGCCCGCTCGGCCCCGGCATCGATCCCGGCCAGCACCTCGGTGATGACGTCGTTGTCGACGCCCTTGTTGTGCAGCTCGGCAGCCAATGCGCGCTTGCTTTTTCCCGAGTTTGCCCGCCGGGTTTGCACCCAGTTTTCGGCGAAATCGGTGTCATCCACCAGACCGACCGAGGCCAGCCGATCCAGTACCCGGTTGCTGATGTCGTCGGGATATCCCCGTTTCGCCAGCTGGCCGGCCAACTCGGCCCGGGTCCGCGATCGCGCGGTGAGCAGGCGCAGGCACAGCGCCCGCGCCCGCTCTTCGCGAGACGGCTCAGAAGTCGACGGGGGCGGGCAGGGCGCTGTCATTTGACTGGTCGTCGGTCACCACCGCACCAATACCGAGCTTTTCCTTGATCTTTTTCTCGATCTCATGAGCCACATCGGCATTCTCCAGCAGGAAGTTGCGGGCGTTCTCCTTACCCTGGCCGAGCTGCTCACCTTCGTAGGTGAACCAGGCACCGGCCTTGCGGATAAAGCCCTGATCCACGCCCATATCGATCAGCGAGCCTTCCCTGCTGATACCTCTGCCATAAAGAATGTCGAATTCGGCCTGTTTGAACGGCGGCGACACCTTGTTCTTGACGATCTTGACCCGGGTGCGGTTACCCACCGCATTGGTGCCGTCCTTGAGCGTCTCGATCCGCCGCACGTCCATACGCACCGACGCGTAGAACTTCAGCGCCTTACCGCCGGTCGTCGTTTCGGGCGAACCGAACATCACCCCGATCTTTTCGCGGAGCTGGTTGATGAAGATCGCTGTGGTTCCCGAGTTGTTCAATGCACCAGTCATTTTCCGCAACGCCTGACTCATCAGCCGAGCCTGCAGACCGACATGGCTGTCCCCCATCTCGCCTTCAAGTTCCGCGCGCGGCACCAGTGCGGCCACCGAGTCGATCACCACGATGTCCAGCGCACCCGAGCGGATCAGCATGTCGGCGATCTCAAGCGCCTGTTCACCGGTGTCCGGCTGGCTTACCAGAAGGGAATCGGTGTCGACACCGAGCTTCTTGGCATACTCCGGATCCAGCGCATGCTCGGCATCGATGAACGCCGCGACACCCCCAGCGGCCTGGGCGTTAGCCACGGCATGCAGTGCCACGGTGGTCTTACCCGAGGATTCCGGGCCGTAAATCTCTATCACCCGGCCTCGCGGCAGACCGCCGATGCCTAGCGCCACGTCCAGTGCGATGGACCCGGTCGGAATGACCGAGATCGGCTGCCGCACTTCGTCGCCCAGGCGCATCACCGAGCCTTTGCCGTAACTCTTCTCGATCTGGGCCATTGCCAGTTCGAGCGCCTTCTCGCGGTCAGGGGCTTGCGTCATGGTGCCTCTCCTGTAGTCGGTGTTCGATGACCGGTCTCGGTCGGTTGGCCGTGACACTAGAGAAGGCCACCGACAAATCGGGTCTCCGAATGATCACCACAGTAGACGAACACTTGTTCGATTCAACTTCGACACGCCGCGTGTGGCAGTATCGGCTACCGATGACCAGATGAACATATCCGCCGAATTAGCCGAAATTCGCTCCTACGGTGGCTTTTTCGCCCTTGCCGTGGGTGGGGACGAAGCAGGATGGCATCCGGTCGCTCAGTCCTACCACGCCGGATTCGCGGATTTGATCGACGCGACCGTCCGGCGCTACCGCACCACGCAGGTGCGCATCGCCGCCTCCCTGGTCCACCTCGGCCATGCCGCCCGCCTATGGTCCCCCGTGCTGGCATGCGTCGTGGGACACGGCGTCATTCCGGACCTGAGCGATCTGCAGCGCGCCGACAACACAGCGCAGCTGCGGCTGCCCAAGCCAGTCGGACAACCCGTCTCGTTGTCCCCGGACCTGCTCTACCGCGCAGTCGTGCGGGACCATCTGGAACGGTTGGCGGCCGGTCTCCCGGTGAACCTGGCGCCCGGCCTGCTGACAGGAAACATCGCGTCCGCGCTGGTCGGAACGTCGCGAATGTTGGTTTCGGCGCGACCAGACCTGCGCGCGCGAATCATCGAGATCACCGACGCCCTGCTGGAAACCGGCGACCTGGCCGGATCGGGGGTGATCACCGGCCCGGAGCTGACCTTTCGCCGTCGCAGCTGCTGCCTCTGGTATCGCCTGCCCGCCGGCGGCAAGTGCGGCGATTGCCCGCTCTAAACGTCGAGTCTGTGCTCAGGCTGGAGCGTTCTCGAGTTCTCGGCGCAGACTCCCGTATCCGGCAGCCATCACCACTGATCGCGGGGGACATCGAAGTCGGCGCACAGCGCGCGCCACACGTCTCGGGGCTCAACACCAGCCTCGATCGCCTGAGCGGCGGTACGCCCGTCAAAACCGCTGAGCACGTGATCGACCAGCACCGAGGCACCGTAGGCAACCCCGAATCGCAGCGTGACCCGCTCGTGGAACTCCGTCAACCGCACGCCAGCCAACATACCCAGCAAGCTAACCCGTCAGCGCGAGCGCTTCGTGGCAGACCCGCACCGGATCGGCGACCCCGGCGATGCTGGCCGCGGCCCGTTGCGCCGCCGTCCGGTATCTCGGTACCGACAGCACCTCGTTGGCCGCGGCCACCAGCGCGTCGTGGGTGAGCGGACGAATCAGCCGCGCGCTCCCCTGGCGCACCACCCGATTGGCCATCTCCCACTGGTCTCCGCCACCGGGAACCACCACCAGTGGCACCCCGGCTAGCAGCGTCTTTGCCACCATCCCATGACCGCCGCCGCAGACGACCAGATCGGCGTGCGTCAACAATTCGGACTGACGCCCCAGCCCGACCACCGCCCAGGGCCGCGCGCACAGATCCTGACCGCCCAGCCGTGAGACCACTAGGCGCGCGCCCGGTGGCAGCGTGTCCCCTGGCACCAGGCACTCCAGCGCGCATTCGGCCAGTCCGATGGTCCCCGTCAACGCGGTGGATGGCGCTATGACCACCACCGGTCCCGAGCCCGGTGGGATCTCGAGCACCCGGTCGGTCGGCTCAAAGTGCAGCGGCCCCACCACGACGGCCTCGGCGGGCCAATCCGGACGAGGCACCTCCAAGGCCGGCAGCGTGGCGATAAGCCGGCGCAGCGGCCCCGGATCGCGCGCCGGCAGTCCGATCTCGGCCCGGACCGCGGCGCGTTGGCGCAGGCCCGCTCGCCAGGACCTGGCCGTCAGCGCTCGCATGGTGGCGTCGCGCAGGCGGCCGCCGATGCCGGTGCCTGGTGCCAGTCCGCTGCCAATCGGTGGCAGACCTTTCGAAGGCAGGTACAGCGGATGGGGGTTGAGTTCGATCCACGGAATATCCAGCAGCTCGGCGGCCAAGCCACCGCCGGCGGTGATCACATCGGAGACCACCAGATCAGGCGCCAGATCGCGTAGCGCGGGCACATTGAGCACCGCCATACGTGCGGCTCGTCGATGGATTCTGGCCCCAGCGTCCAGGTCGTCGTCGTCGGCCACCAGGCCGTCCAACTCCACCGCGTCGATCCCGGCGGCACGGGCAGCCGAGGTCCATTCCTCCCCGGTGAACAACGTCGGTGTGTCGCCGGCCTTCGCAAAACGTCGGCACAACGCGATCGCGGGAAACGAATGCCCCGGATCCGGCCCGGCAACCACGGCGACGCGCATCCGCCTTACCCTGCCACAGCGCTAGGCCGTCGCTCTTGCCGATGCTCGCCTACGCTGGCAACCATGACCGAGCCGACTCAGATAGCTACCGACAACATCCGCACGGTCGAGCGGTTCTTGAACGCGCTGCAGGACGCGGATTTCGAAACCGTAGACGAGGTGTTGGACGACGACCTCGTGTATCAGAACGTTGGACTGCCAACCATCCGCGGCCGCAGCCGAACAATGCGGCTGTTCCGGCGGATGGACGGCCGCATGGGGTTTGCGGTGAAGATCCACCGCGCCGCCGCCGACGGCGCCGCGGTACTCACCGAACGCACCGACGCCTTGATCTTGGGCCGGCTGCGCATTCAGTTCTGGGTCTGCGGCGTTTTTGAAGTCCACGGCGGGCGCATCACGCTGTGGCGGGACTATTTCGACTTCTACGACATGACCAAGGCGTTGGTACGCGGGCTGGCCGCGCTGGCGATCCCGTCGCTCAAGGCGACGATGTAGGAACCGAAGATGCAGGGAACCAGGGCGTCGCGATCGGGCGACTAGCGGCGCGGCAGACCGCCGAGTTCATCGAAGGCCTGCGCCCAGCCGACCAGACGATCGGTGGCGCCCACCAGCTCGTCGCGGTAGCGCTGTTGCGACCCCGGCTCGCCGACCGCGGCACCATTAGCCGATGAAACCAATTGCGCTGCAGCGGTAACCATTTCGTTGTACTGGCGTACGCCGGCGCTCAGCTGCGCGGTGAAGGCGTTGATGGTGGGCACCAGGTAAGAGCGGGATGATTCGGAGTACCGCGCGGCCCGCTCCATCGACACCACCTCAGCGGCGGTGGCCGCCATCGCCGAGGCGGTCTGGTTGGCCGCGTCCGTCAACTCCTGGACTTCAGCTGGCGGCAGCAGGACTCCCCGTTCCATCACGCCTAACAGCGAGAAGAACCCGCGTTCGGAGGCGCCCAGCGCGGACATCGCCGGTCGCGCTGCGGAACCGGGTGGCGGCAGGCGGCGGGTGCTCGCCGGCCGCTGCGCCGGCAGCGGCTCGGACCGTAGCCAGTGATAGCGAAAGAACAACAGCGTCGCGGGAATAACCTGCACGACCGCGATCGCCCCGGTGACCTGTAGCAGCAACGCGAACCAGCCCCAGGCCGCCAGCACCGCGGTCACCAATCCCCAGAACACGCACCCGGCGGTGAAGATGAGGGCCCACCGCAGCGCCCGGCGGCGCCGACGAAGCAACCTGGCCCGCGGGTCGGTGGCGGCGCTGATCCTTCGGGCGGCGAAATCGGACCACTCACCGAGAAAATCCAACCCGCGCTGCAGCGCGGCACGCCAGTGCCCACGCTGAGTCGCCCTAACCGCCACGTGCGGACGCCCGTCCTACTGCTGACCGAAAGGTTTCTCGGCGACCGGTCCGCCGGCTTCGGCCGCCGGGGCGGCGCCGGGAGTGGCACCGCCGGCCGGTAGGGCTTCTCCACGCATCGACGCCCGGATCTGTTCCAACCTGGAATGGCCCGCCATCTGCACGCCGGCCTGCTGGACCTCGAGCATGCGGCCCTGCACCGAGCTCTCGGCCAGCTCGGCCTGCCCGAGCGCGGTGGCGTACCGACGTTCGATCTTGTCGCGCACCTCATCGAGGCTCGGGACGTTGCCCGGGGCGGCGAGCTCACTCATCGACCGCAGCGACGCACTGACCTGCTCCTGCATCTTCGCCTGCTCGAGCTGGCTGAGCAGCTTGGTACGTTCGGCGATCTTCTGTTGCAACACCATCGAGTTCTGTTCGACAGCCCGCTTGGCCTGGGCGGCCGCGTTCAGCGCCTGATCGTGCAGCGCCTTGAGGTCTTCGACGCTTTGCTCGGCGGTCACCAGCTGGGCGGCGAACGCCTCGGCAGCGTTGTTGTACTCGGTCGCCTTGGCGGCGTCTCCGGTTGCGGTGGCCTGGTCCGCTAGAGTCAGCGCCTGGCGCACGTTTACCTGCAGCTTTTCGATGTCCGCCAGTTGCCGGTTGAGCCTCATCTCCAGTTGGCGCTGGTTGCCGATCACTTGCGCGGCCTGTTGGGTCAGCGCTTGGTGGGTACGCTGTGCTTCCTCGATGGCCTGCTGAATCTGCACCTTTGGGTCGGCGTGCTCGTCAATCTTGGAGTTGAACAGCGCCATGAGGTACTTCCACGCTTTGACGAACGGATTGGCCATCAGTTAGCTCCGCCTTCGTTACTTGTATTCCCGGGGTCGGCCCGGATGGGCCCAGTTGGGCTCAGCGCTTACCCTGTCGCTCAATTTAGTGGGTCGGGGCCGATCTCCCCACCCGTGGTCGGATAACTAGTCGCCACCAGCTTCGCCGGTTGACGTTCAAGCCACCGCTAGCGACGCCACGGCTGGAATGACCACCTTGGTCTGGGCATCGATGGTGGCGCCGGTCGCCGTTGCGGCCTGCGTTGGTGCGGCCTGCGTTGGTGCGGCCTGAGAGGCGCGCTCCTCGGACGCCATCCGCTCGCCCGCGCCGACTAGTACCCCCGACAGCGGGATCTGCAACGCGTCACAGATCGCGTTGAGCAGCTCGCTGGACGGCTCCTTGCGGCCGCGCTCCACCTCCGACAGATATCCCAGGCTTACCCGCGCCGCATCGGATACCTCGCGCAGCGTCCGGCCCTGCGAAGTCCGGGCTTCGCGCAGCACGTCGCCAATGACCTCACGCACCAAGGACGTCATCGTGGTCTCCTTCATCCGCCACAAGCCTGTTACGACACCGAATAAGTACCCAAAAGCAATGGTCTTTAGGTGAACGCCGCGCGACGTGGTGTGGTTCCCGGTACCTAGGATCCGCGGTTGGTCGCGCGAATCTCCCTGACTGTCGATAGCAGGTAGTCGATGCCGGTCACCACGGTGAGTACGACGGCAATCGCCATCACCACCACGGCCACCATGTGCAGCGCCCCCGAGAGCGGCAGCACGAACAGACCGATCGCCACCGCCTGTACCACGGTCTTGAGCTTGCCACCCCAGCTGGAGGGAATGACATTGCGGCGAATCAGAGCCAGCCGTAACGCGGTCACCCCGAGTTCGCGGGTCAGGATCAATACCGTCACCCACCACGGCAGATCGCCCAACATCGACAGGCCGATCAGCGACGCCCCCATCAGCGTCTTGTCGGCTATCGGATCGACAAAAGCGCCGAATTCGGTGGCCATGCCATAGTTGCGGGCCAGCAATCCGTCGAAACGATCGGTAATGCTGGCAACCGCGAAAATCGCCCATGCCACAACTCGAGCCGTCGTTTGGTGACCGCCGTCATAGAACAGCGCATACAAGAAAATCGGGACCAGCACCAGCCGCAGGCCAGTCAGGATATTGGCAAGGTTAGCGATACGTGCGGTTCCTGGCATCTGACCCGTTTGCGGCTGCCCTGACACGGCAACAGAATAGCGGTTGATCAGCCCACCCGTCCCCGATGTCGATACTGTTCTCCCGTGACTGAAAGCCAACCGGATTTCCGACCGGTCGTCCGGCGCGCCCGAACTTCAGATGTTCCAGCGATAAAAAAGCTCGTCGACACCTACGCGGGACGGATCCTGCTGGAAAAGAACCTGGTGACGCTTTATGAAGCGGTTCAGGAGATCTGGGTGGCCGAACACGAGGGCAACGTGGTCGGTTGCGGGGCGCTGCACGTATTGTGGTCGGATCTGGGTGAAATTCGCACCGTCGCCGTGGACCCCGCTATGACCGGACACGGTGTCGGGCACGCAATTGTCAATAGGCTGCTCGAGGTCGCCCGGGAACTTCAGCTGGAGCGGTTGTTCGTATTGACCTTTGAGACCGAATTCTTTGGCAAGCATGGCTTCACCGAAATCGAGGGCACACCGGTTACCGCGGAAGTATTCGAAGAGATGTGCCGGTCCTACGACCTCGGTGTCGCCGAATTTCTTGACCTGAGCTACGTCAAACCCAACATCTTGGGCAACACCCGGATGCTGTTGGTGCTCTGATGCGCTGGGCACAGCTGGACGCCCGCTTGGTGGATTGTTCCGCCTGCCGGTCGGCAACACTCGATTCGCCTGCCACCGACCGCTGATGGTAGCCAACTCCGCACCGCTGTCTTCCTGAAATTTCGGCTTCATCCAGGGGATTTTGCCGACCGGGTCCGCCCGATGGCGCCGTCCGGTGCACCGGCGAAACCAAGGCGCGGCCCGACGACGATCAATCCTCGTCTGGCGCGTCGTCGGATCCCCCACCCCTGATCAGTGCCAGCGTTCCGGCCAGCTCGTCGGGCTTGACCAGCACCTCGCGGGCCTTCGAGCCCTCGCTGGGCCCGACGATGTTGCGGGTCTCCATCAGGTCCATCAACCGGCCGGCTTTGGCGAATCCGACCCGCAGCTTGCGCTGCAACATCGAGGTGGAGCCGAACTGACTGGACACCACCAACTCCACGGCCTGCAAGAGCACATCCATGTCGTCGCCGATGTCCGGGTCGACGTCCTTACGCTCGCCGCCGGGTTTGGCAGCCGTGACGCCCTCGGTGTACTCGGGCTCGGCTTGCTCCTTGCAGGCGGTGACGACGGCGTGGATCTCGTCGTCGGTGATGAACGCGCCCTGCAACCGGATCGGTTTGCTCGCGCCCATCGGCAAAAATAGGCCGTCGCCCATGCCGATCAGTTTTTCCGCGCCCGCCTGGTCCAGGATCACCCGGCTGTCGGTCAGCGACGACGTCGCGAACGCCAGCCGGGATGGCACGTTGGTCTTGATTAGCCCGGTAACCACGTCCACCGACGGGCGCTGGGTGGCCAGCACCAGGTGAATGCCCGCGGCGCGGGCCTTTTGGGTGATCCGCACGATGGCGTCCTCGACGTCGCGTGGCGCGGTCATCATCAGGTCCGCCAATTCGTCGACGATAGCCACGACGTAGGGGTAAGGCCGGTACTCGCGCTGGCTGCCCAAGGGCGCGGTGATCGCTCCCGATCGCACCTTGTCGTTGAAGTCGTCGATATGGCGCACCCGGGAAGCCTGCATGTCCTGGTAGCGCTGCTCCATCTCATCGACCAGCCAGGCCAGCGCGGCGGCCGCCTTCTTGGGCTGCGTGATGATCGGGGTGATCAGATGCGGGATGCCTTCATACGGGGTCAGTTCCACCATCTTCGGGTCGATCAGGATCATCCGGACCTCTTCCGGGGTGGCCCGGGTAAGCAGCGACACCAGCATGGAGTTGACGAAGCTGGACTTGCCGGAGCCGGTAGAGCCGGCGACCAGCAGGTGCGGCATCTTGGCCAGGTTGGCCGAGATGAAGTCTCCTTCGATGTCCTTGCCCAGCCCGATCACCAGCGGATGATGGTCACGCCGGGTCGATGGCGCGGTGAGCACGTCGGCCAGCCGCACCATTTCGCGGTCGGTGTTGGGCACCTCGATGCCTACCGCGGACTTGCCCGGTATGGGGGCCAGCATGCGCACGCTCTCGGTGGCCACCGCGTAGGCGATGTTTTTCTGCAGTGCGGTGATCTTCTCCACCTTGACACCGGGCCCCAACTCGACCTCGTAGCGGGTCACGGTGGGCCCGCGGGTGCAGCCGGTGACGGCGGCGTCCACCTTGAATTGGGTGAGCACCTCCCCGATGGCGCCGGCCATATGGCTGTTGGCGGCGCTGCGCTTCTTGGGTGGGTCGCCGGCGACCAGCAGGTCCAGCGAGGGCAGCGTGTAGGGACCTTCGACGACGCGGTCCAGCGGCGGAAGGCTCTGCTTGGCGGACCGAGAGCCACGGCCGCGTTTTGCGCCGCCCCGCGAGACTGCCGGTTCCGGGATGGTCGGTTCATCATCGTCAAGCTCCGACGAGTCAGCCGTCGGCCAGGCCGGTAGTTCGCCCGCGGGTCCGAGCGGGTCCTCGTCGTAGTAGCCGTCCGAGAAGTCCTCGCACGCCACTTCCACGGTGTCGGCATCGTCACCCGCGAAATCGCCGTAGTCCTGGTCGTAGCGGCCGTCGTCAGAGTCTGCACGCTGGAACAACCCGGTGCCGAACAGACCGCGCAAGGCGTCGGGCACCTCGCGGATGGTGGTCCCGGTCAACAACAGCACCCCAAACAGGGCACCGATGAACAACAGGGGGGCGGCCAGCCATGGTGTCAACCCATCCGACAACGGCCCACCGATCGCGAAACCCACGAAACCCGCCGCGTGTTGCCGCAGCGCCGGGGCTTCCGGCGAGCCCGCCCACAGGTGCCGCAGACCGAGGAAGGACAGGGCGATCAGGCTGGATCCCAGGATCAGCCTGGGCCGGGTGTCGGGATTGGGCTGGGTCCGCATCAGCACTATTGCGGTGGCGGCCAGGACGATCGGCAGAAGCACGACGGCCGAGCCGATGAACGTCCGTAACACCGCGTCGACCCCGACACCCACCGGGCCGGCGGCGGCAAACCACGAACTTGCCGCAACGACAAACCCCAGGCCCAGGACAACCAGCGCGATTCCGTCCCGGCGGTGTCCGGGCTCGATGTCGCGGGCTCGCCCGATCGATCGCGCCGCCCCACCGGTCCCCTTGGCCGCCATCATCCAGGTCGCGCGCATGGCCCGGCCGCAAGCGACCCCGGCCAAGGCCAACATCGAGCGATTGCGTCGCCGGGCAGGTCTGCTTGGCCGCTTGGCCGGCCGGCTCGCCGTCTTCTTGGGAGCTGTCGATCTCCCACTTCGAGCGTTGCCCCGCGAAGTGGCCTTTGACCTGCTCGTTCGGGTTCCGGAGCGGGCGGCGGTCTTACTAGCCATGCGTGCCAGCCTAGTCGCAATTACCTCATCCGCACCACATGCCACACTGGTAACGGCAGCTTCTCCAGTACGTGCCCGTCTCGTTATCCGGAGACCTGAGTAGGGTGACGAAAAGTGACCTAGTCATGCCGCCCGTAACCCGCGGAATAGCCAGGAGGCTCAAAGCATGCCCGTCGTTGTCGTCGCCACGCTGACCGTCAAGCCCGAATCGGTCGACACCGTCCGCGACATCCTCACCGCCGCGGTCACCGAGGTACACAACGAACCCGGCTGCCAGCTCTACTCGCTGCACCACACGGGCGAGACCTTCGTGTTCATCGAGCAATGGGCCGACGAAGAGGCACTTCGCGCACACAGCACCGCGCCCGCGGTCGCCAACATGTTCACGGCGGCGGGCGAGCATCTTGCCGGGCCCCCGGACATCAAGCTGATGCAGCCTATTCCCGCCGGCGACGCAGGCAAAGGACAGCTCCGCCCCTGATGGGCCGACCACTCGAAGGCCCCCTAAGCGGCCGGGTCGCGTTCATCACCGGAGCCGCACGCGGTCAGGGGCGTGCGCACGCGGTGCGGCTGGCCGGTGCCGGCGCCAACGTGATCGCGGTCGATTTGTGCGAGCAGATCGACAGCGTGCCATATCCGCTGGGCACCGCCGACGACTTAGCGCTCACCGCCAAGCTTGTAGCGGACACCGGCGCCCACGTCGTGGCCGAGCAAGCCGATGTGCGTGATCGCGCCTCGCTGACCAACGCGTTGCAAGCTGGCCTGGGCGAGTTCGGCCGACTCGATATCGTCATCGCCAACGCCGGCATCGCCCCAATGCAGGCGGGGGTGGACGGTTGGCACGATGTCATCGACGTCAACCTCACCGGCGCCTTCCACACCGTGGATATCGCAATTCCGACCATGATCGAACAGGGCGCCGGCGGATCGATTGTCCTGATCAGTTCGTCCGCCGGGCTGGCCGGTATCGGCAGCGCCGATGCCGGCTCCATCGGCTACACCGCCGCAAAGCACGGACTTGTGGGTTTGATGCGGCTATACGCTAATTTGCTTGCACCGCATAGCATCCGGGTAAACTCGGTACATCCATCGGGGGTTGACACCCCGATGATCAACAATGAGTTCACCCTGCAATGGCTTGCCGAGTTGGCTGCAGGCACAGGTGCGCTGGGCGCAGGAAACGCCTTGCCGGTGCAGATTCTGCAGGCCGATGACATTGCCGATGCCGTTGCGTGGCTGGCGTCCGACGAGGCCCGATACATCACCGGCGTCGCCTTGCCGGTCGACGCGGGCTATGTGAATAAGAGGTAGTTGATGGCCCGAAATCCCGCTGCGCAGACCGCCTTCGGCCCGATGGTGTTGGCTGCCGTGGAACAAAACGAGCCGCCCGAACGTCGGCTGGTCGACGACGACCTGGCGGACTTGTTTCTGCCCAGACCGCTGCGCTGGCTGGTCAGCGCCACCCGACCCGCTCCGATCAGGCGCTTCGTTATCGGCTGGTCAGAGTGGTCCGGCCGGGGACTGTGGGCGAACCTGGCCTGCCGCAAGCGGTTTATCGGCGACAAACTTTCCGAGGCACTCGATGGCATCGACGCCGTCGTCATTCTCGGTGCCGGACTAGACACCCGCGCCTACCGATTGACCCGCCGCATTCGGATGCCGATCTTCGAGGTGGATCTGCCGATCAACGTTGCCCGGAAGGCGAAGACGGTACGACGGGTGCTCGGTGAGCTGCCGCTGTCGGTTCGGCTGGTGGCGTTGGACTTCGAAGAAGATGACCTCCTGACCGCATTGGCCGAGCACGGCTATCTCCCCGACCATCGCGTGTTTTTCATCTGCGAAGGGGTCACCCAGTACCTCACCGAACGGGCGGTCCGGCGAACCCTGGAGGGACTGCGGGTGGCCGCGCCCGGCAGTCGCCTGGTCTTCACCTACGTGCGGCGCGACTTCATTGACGGCACGAATCGGTACGGCACGCGCACGCTCTACCGGTCGGTCCGGCAACGACGGCAGCTGTGGCATTTCGGACTGCTGCCCGAGCAGGTACCGGAATTCCTTGCCGAGTACGGGTGGCGGCTGGTCGAGCAGGCCGGGCCGGACGACCTCGTTCACCGTTATGTCGAACCCACCGGCCGTACGCTCAAGGCATCGCAGATCGAATGGTCAGCGTATGCGGAGAAGATCTGAGCCCCTCAGACCTCGATAACCGTCGGCACAATCATCGGCTGCCGGCGGTAGGTTTCGCCCACCCACTTGCCGAGCGTGCGACGCACACCCTGCGCGATCCGGATGGGGTCAATGACGCTGGCAGCGACCAATGATTCCAGCTCGGCTTCGACCTTGCGCACGGCAGGTTCGAGCGCCTTGGGATCCTCGGAAAAGCCGCGCGAATGCAGATGCGGCACCGCCGCCGGACGCCCGGTGCCACGATGCACCACCACGGTCACGGCGACGAAGCCGGACGACAGGATGAGCCGTTCACCCAGGGTGATCTCGCCGACGTCGCCGGTGATCAGCCCGTCGACGAACATCTTGCCGACCGGCACCGCGCCCGCGATCGAGGCCTTGCCATCAACCAGGTCGACGCTGACACCATTCTCCGCCAACAGAATTGAGTCCTCCGGCACCCCGGCGCTGGCGGCCAGTTTGGCGTTGGCCCGAAGCATCCGCCACGTTCCGTGCACCGGCATGACGTGACGGGGCCGCACCCCGTTGTACAAAAAGAGCAGTTCACCGGCGTACGCGTGGCCGGAAACATGCACTCTGGCTTGGGCGTTGGTGACGACCCGGGCGCCGATCTTGGAGAGCGAATCGATAACGCCGTAAACCGCCTCCTCGTTGCCTGGGATCAGTGACGACGACAGCACGATGAGGTCACCCGAAGTCAGTGTGATGCTGCGATGTTCGCCACGCGACATGCGCGACAGCGCCGACATCGGCTCGCCCTGGGTGCCGGTGGTGATCAGCACCACCTGGTCGGGCGGCAACATCTCGGCGGCAGCGATGTCGACCAGGTCGGAATTGTCAACCCGCAGGAATCCCAGTTCCCGCGCGATACCCATGTTGCGCACCATCGATCGCCCGACGAACGACACCCGCCGGCCCAACGCCACCGCGGCATCGATGATCTGTTGCACCCGGTCCACATTCGAGGCAAAACACGCCACAATGACCCGGCCCCCGGCGCCCCGTATCAGCCGGTGCACCGTCGGGCCCACTTCACTTTCGGACGGTCCGACACCCGGGATTTCGGAGTTGGTGGAATCACACAGAAACAGATCCACACCGGCGTCACCGAGCCGTGACATCCCAGGCAGATCCGTCGGGCGGCCGTCGAGGGGTAGTTGATCGAGCTTGATGTCGCCGGTGTGCAGGACGGTTCCCGCGCCGGTGTAGACGGCGATGGCCAGCGCATCCGGAATCGAATGATTAACTGCGAAGTACTCGCACTCGAAAACCCCGTGTCTGCTGCTCTGTCCCTCCGCGACGTGGACCAACACCGGCTTGATGCGGTGCTCCCGACATTTGGCGGCAACCAATGCCAAGGTGAACTTCGAGCCGACGATCGGGATGTCTGGCCGCAACTTGAGCAGAAACGGGATCGCCCCGATGTGGTCCTCGTGGGCGTGGGTGAGCACCAAGGCGTCGATGTCATCCAACCGATCCTCGATATGCCGCAGATCGGGCAGGATCAAATCGACGCCCGGCTCGTCGTGGGTCGGAAAAAGTACCCCGCAGTCGATGATCAGCAGCCGTCCCAGATGTTCGAAAACCGTCATGTTGCGGCCGATTTCGTTGA
The DNA here is from genome assembly GCF_900292015.1 of Mycobacterium basiliense. Classification (NCBI taxonomy): domain Bacteria; kingdom Bacillati; phylum Actinomycetota; class Actinomycetes; order Mycobacteriales; family Mycobacteriaceae; genus Mycobacterium; species Mycobacterium basiliense. The sequence continues at coordinate 2,017,130 of NZ_LR130759.1, read as the reverse complement.
TTCCGCCGAGAGCGGTGACCCGCAGCCCACCTGCGGCCAACGGGCCGGGCGGGGGAAGGTCTTCGTTCACCTGTGACTCACCTACAGCTCACCGCAGTACCGAGGCCGCGCGCATGTCCGCGGCCAAGGACTCGATCTGCTCCGCTGTCGCGGCCACCTGCGGAAGACGCGGGTCGCCGACCTCGATGCCCTGCAACCGCAGACCCGCCTTGGATAGCGTCACCCCGCCGAGGCGGCCCATCGCGTTGCACAGCGGACTGACCGCGGTGTTGATCTTGCGGGCGGTTGCAATATCCCCGGAACCGAAGGCAGACAACAACTCCCGCAGTTGCCCGGAGGCCAGGTGGCCGATCACGCTGATGAAGCCGATCGCGCCCATGGCCAGCCACGGAAGGTTGAGCGCATCGTCGCCGGAGTAATACACCAGGCCGGTATCGGCGATGATCTGGGCACCACTGGGCAGGTCGGCTTTGGCGTCCTTGACGCCGACAATGTTCGGGTGCGACGCGAGCGCACGCAACGTGACCGGCTCGATCGGCACCGCTGAACGCCCAGGGATGTCGTAAAGCAGCACCGGTAGCTCGGTCGCGTCGGCGACGGCGGTGAAATGCGCCAACAACCCGGATTGGGGCGGTCTCGAGTAGTACGGCGTGACAACCAGCAGGCCATGCGCACCTTCCGCCGCGCAGGCCTTGGCCAACCGGATGCTATGCGCGGTGTCATAGGTACCGGCGCCAGCGATCACCCGGGTCCGATCCCCCACCGCCTCTAGGACGACACGCAGCAATTCGAGCTTCTCGTCGTCGGTGGTGGTGGGTGACTCACCGGTGGTTCCCGAGACCACCAGGCCGTCGCACCCCTGGTCAACCAGGTGGTTAGCCAGTTGCGCCGCGGCGGCAATGTCCAGGGCGCCATCGGGGCCAAATGGTGTCACCATCGCGGTCAGCAGGGTTCCCAGGCGCGCGGGAGCGTCAAATCCGACGGTGCTCACGGTTCCCAAGATTACCTGGCGGGACCAAGCTTTTTCCGCCCGCCGGTCCGGCCACTTGCGGTCGGGCCTCGATGGCAGCCCCTCGACGACCCCGCTCAGCCTTCTCAGCTGCGCCGACTCAGGCTTCGGTGGCAAAAGGGCTGGTGGCAACCTCGGTACCGTCGGCCAGGGTCGAAACCTCGAAGTCGGCAAACACCGCGGGTGCCAGGTCGACGAGCTGGCGCAGGCATTCGATGGCCAACCGGCGGATCTCCACATCGGCGTGCTCGCTGGCCCGCATCGCGATGAAGTGCCGCCAAGCCCGGAAGTTGCCCGTCACCACAATGCGGGTTTCGGTGGCATTGGGTAGCACGGCGCGCGCTGCCTGCCGGGCCTGCTTGCGACGCAGGACCGCGTTCGGCTGATCGGCGAACTTGGCTTCCAGCTTGGCGAGCAATTCGGTGTAGGTGGCCCGGCTGGCGTCGGCCGCGGCCGCCATGATCTGTTGTAGTTCAGGGTCATCGTCCATGCCCGGCGGCACCACTATCTGCGAATCACCTTCTGGCACGTAGCGCTGCGACAGTTGCGAATAGGAGAAATGCCGATGCCGGATCAGCTCATGGGTGCACGACCGCGAAATCCCGGTGATGTAGAAGGACGCGGTTGCGTGCTCAAGCACCGAGAAATGCCCGACATCGATGATGTGCTTGAGGTAACTGGCGTTGGTCGCGGTCCTGGGATTGGGCTTGCTCCAGCTTTGATAGCACGCCCGACCGGCAAACTCGACGAGCGCCGAGCCGCCGACGGCGTCAGTGGTCCAGGGCACGTCAGGCGGCGCCAAGAACTCGGTCTTGGCGATCAGTTCGACGCGTAGCGGCGCGGTTTCGGCCACGGCGCTCACCCTAGCGCCGAGCAAGCATCCGGAGTTGCCCGGCATTCGGTCCGGGTGGGTGTCCAGGTGGGCACGTGGGCGGTCGGCACCGCCGCCGAACGCGACCGTCGCAACGACCCAACAAACACCACGAGCACATCACACCGCAAATATGCATACTGCACACCCGTTCGCTACCGGTTCGGAAGAAATGCCCGTGAATTGCTGCGACAAGCTGTGCATCATTAGCCCGCATGGACGTCATTGCGGCCCCCTGACATGACGATTCCTCCAAACTGCTTTGCCTGTCAGCGAACACCAGCCGACGGCCGAGTTGTCGTGGGTTGCGGAGAGGGTGCACAAATGTGCCACCAGATCGATATTTTATCGCGGGAAGGTTCGCGACGGATGGGTCAACAAACGCCGTGCGACTCCGGGAAAATATCGTGAACTGGTCACGCCCAAAATATGTCGATATCGGCATCCAGCTACCGAAAACAATATGCGCGCTCTAGACCTCTCATATCGATTCGATGCGATAGTAGTCGGCAGTGGCATCGCCGGGCTCACCGCCGGCATCTATCTCCAGCAACAGGGCATTAGCACTCTGATCCTGGAGCGCCGCACGGTTCCGGGCGGACTCTGCGGGACATTTTTCATCGATGGCTACGAGTTTGTCACCGGCTGCAACGACTTCGGTCGCGGCCTGGAACAAAGCCTCGTCGCGCTGGGTGTCAAAGCTGAATTCCTGGCGCCCAAGGCCCGCTTTCATCTCGGAAGTCATGCCATCAATCTGCCGCCGACCGTGTCGACGTCGCTGAAACTCGTTCGCCGATCCCCCGGCATTCTGTCCGCAATCCGCGCTGCGCGCCGGACCCCACAGCAGACGGTTGGCCAGCTCATCGACGCACATCTGCAAGATCCGCTGCTTGCGGCCGCCGCTTGCATTCCTATCTACGCGTTGATGCGTTCCCCAGACGATGTGACGGTCGGCGAAATACAGCAGAATTTCTCCAAAGAACTCGATTACGGCTACGAGAAAAGCCGCACCCCGGTCGGGGGTCCGCGCCGAATGATCGACGCGATGGTCCGGCGTTTTGAGATGCTGGGCGGACAACTGCGTTTTGGGTGTGCATCCCTAGCCGTCGAGCCCGACGGTACCGACAAGCGCGTACACACATCCGCCGGAACTTTTTGGGCGCGCGCCGTCCTGTCCAGCCAGGGCCGTTGGAACCATTTCCCGTCAGGCACTAAACCCGGCCTCGAGGCGGCATTGTTTCTCCTTGCCGTCCGCAAATCCTTTCCCTACCCACGCCGCTACCACACAATCGCATGGTTTCACGCGGGCATCGCTGAGGAGTTGCGCCGACTCGACGCCGGTCTGCGGGCTCATCCACCAAGCTTCCACATCTTTCGTTCTGACCTACCGGAGCAGCCGGATCACTACACCATCAACGCCGTCATTCCCCTGCCACGGGGCGAGCGAAATCCATCCACCGATCGGCGGCAAGAGCTCTGCGCGTACATCCTGAGCACTATCGAACAAAGCATGCCGGGATTCCGGGAATCCGTAATCTATCAGCGCTTCCTATCTCCCGCGGAGTACGAAGACCTCCTCGGCCTTTCCAGCGCCCCGAGCCCATATGTACCGCCGGCCGGCTTTGGCAAGCTTTCCAGCTACGACCCCGATACCGACATCTATTTTCTAGGCACTTCGGTCGGTCCCCCCGGCGAACATGCCGGCGCCGCAGCCAAGTCAGGAAAAAATGCGGCACATATGGCATCGCGACGACTCACCAATTAGCAAGTTCGCTGCACGGTAGGCCATTAGCCGGGCTCCCACCGAAAGGATATTGCCGGTATGGACAGCAAACTGATCACAGTGGTTAAAGACGTTATGGACGATGCCAGACAACGCGGGGTGGTGTTCCTAGACACCGAGGATGAGTATTTTCACGGGCGATCCGTCACGCTCGACGGTCGCACCGTCACCTCCTTCTCGTCGTGTTCCTACCTGGGCTTAGAGTTCCATCCCGCCCTCATCGGCGGCGTCATCGAGGCGGGACAACGCTACGGCACCCAGTTCTCGTGTTCGCGGGCCTATCTTTCACACCCGCTCTACAGCGGGGCCGAGTACATGCTGTCCGAGCTTTTCGGTGGTCACGCCCTGCTGACACCCAGCACGACGTTGGCGCATCTGGCCGCTCTACCTGTATTGGCAGACGAACGGGACGCGATCGTCCTGGATCATCAAGCTCACCATTCGGTACACCTCGGCGCCAACCAGGCGCGTGCGGGTGGGACCCGGGTCGAGTTAGTGCGCCACGAGCAGCTGGAGCGGGCCGGTGACACCATTGCGCAACTGGCTCGCCGGCATCGGACGGTGTGGTTCTGTGTCGATGGCGTCTACTCCATGTATGGCGACCTCGCGCCTGTCCAACTCCTGCAGGAAGCCCTGGCAATCGCGCCCAACGTGCGGCTCTACGTTGATGACGCGCACGGAATGTCGTGGGCGGGACTGCACGGCCGAGGCAGCTTTCTGTCCAGGTTTCCGCGAGACCAGCGGGTAGTGGTCGCGACGTCGTTGAACAAAGCATTTGGCGCGGCCGGAGGCTGTTTGGTGTTCGACGACCCCGCGGAGTTGGATCTGGTCCGTACCAGTGGCGGTCCCCTGATGTTCGGTGGTCCCGTCCAGCCGCCGATGATCGGCGCGGTACGAGCTTCGGCTCTGATACACCTGGGTCCAGAAATTGTCGTGCTGCAGACAGCTCTGCGGGCCCGCGTGGACCGGGTCAATGCGCGGCTGGCCGAGGCCGGGCTCTCGGCCATGGCGATCAATGAGACCCCGATCTTCTTCCTACATTGCGGTCTTCCCCGGGTCGCCTACGAGGTCGCCAGCCGGATGCTCGATGACGGCATCTACGTGAATTCCTCGGTTTTTCCCTCGGTCCCGATGAAGCACGGAGGCATTCGGCTCAGCATCACCGCTGCGCACAGCTTCGCCGAGATCGACCGGGTCGTCGATCGATTGGCCGTTCATATCCCCGCGGTCCTCCGCGATTTCCAGGTGCCCGAGAGTCAATCGACCGATGTGCTCGCAAGCGCGAGCCCGCGCGCGTACCTTACGGCACAGTCGCTGGCAGGCACCGAGCTACGGATGGAGAGCGCGACCTCGATCCGACACCTCGACCGGGCTACCTGGGACAGCGTTTTGGGCGAGGCCGCGCATTGCAGCTGGGAGGCGATGGCTGCCGCCGAGGCAGTTTACGACGTTGGAAACGCAAGGCCCGAGCACCGCTGGACGTTCCGTTATCTCCTTGTCCGCGACCGCACTGGGCGTGTCATCGCGGCTACGTTTGTCACCACACTGCTGTTGAAGGACGACATGCTTTCCGCGGAGGAGGTTTCCCGAGAACTGGAACAGCGGCGCGCAACAGACCCGTACTATCTCACGTCCAAGGCGGTGATGACCGGTTCTCCGTTGTCCGAGGGAAATCACGTCTACCTCGACCGGACAGCCGCCTGGCGGGACGCGCTGCGAATGATATTGGCCGCCGTCGACGACGAAGCCGAACGCAGCGAGGCACGAACGATCATCTTCCGCGACCTGCCCGCCGGCGATCCCGAAATGCAGGCATTCATGCTCGACGAAGGCCTATCGAGGGTGCCGATGCTCGACACTCACACACTAACCCTCGACGGCATGGATGAGGCGAAATGGTATGCCGCGCTTGACAAGAAGAAGCGTTATCAGCTGCGGCCCGTTTTCGAGCACGTGAAGGCAACGGACGTTAGTTTCCACGGAGCCGGACTGGCGTCGTTGACCTTCGAGGAGACCATGCATCTGCACGGCCTCTTTGAGCAGCTGGAGGGAAGAAAGTTGCGGCTCAACCTATTCCGCCTGCCGGCCACGCTCCTGCCAGCGATGCTGCGCAGCCCCTCCTGGGAGCTTGGTGTGATACGGATTCGCGCCGACGCTGGGGGCCCCCCGCAGCCGGTCGCATTCTGGGCCGCGCACAAGCACGGCAAGACCTACGCACCCTTCCTCTGCGGCCTCGACGACAGCTGGCGCGATCACGACATATACCGTTCGATGATTCTGCACTGGGTTCGCAGGGCACGCGCCCTTTCGATGTGCGCACTACGGATGGGTATGGACGCCGAGATCGAGAAGCGCCGCTTTGGCGCCCGTACCGAACACACCTGCCTTTATGTGCGAACCAGTGATGACTACTCCGGCGCCCTACTCAGCGAGGCGGTCGCTAACGTTGCCGTGGGCCAACAGATTCGCCCAGCCGGTGACCAATCCTCGCCGGTGCCGTCGGCCACCGAGAGCAACGAGGATCAGCGGTGCCGCGCCACCGCCGAAACGTAGCCACTCGGGGACCGTTACTCCGGTGTCGCCGCTACCGCCGAACCTCGAGCCGGACCCGACCGGACATCAGCAGCGGAAGCAACGCGTCGCGCAGGACAGAGAGCCTGATGCACTCGGTGCGGTGTGCCTGACACATGGCCCCAAGACTGGTGATCGTCTGCGCCGCCACGCTCGTCAGGCGACGCACATCCGGTACCCGGACATCGAGCAAATCGCGCGGCTGGATGCGCTGGTGACTCCCCGACGTTCCAGCAACCTGCTGTCGTAAGGTGTTGGTGACTTCGGGTTGTCGTAGCGCCGACCACAACGCCGAGGTGTCGATGTCGATGGGCCGCAGTACGACGAACTCCGTGCTTGCCAACGCCATCCGCGTAGGCAGCGTCAGCACGTTCCAGACCCGCGGAATCCTCGGATTGAGCTTTGCGAATAGCACGCACGGCACCGAGAGCACAAACTTTCCGCTCCGTACCGATCCACCGTTGACCAGCTGTGGTTGCGCACCATCGTCGAACGCCGGAAGGCTGAAATGCGCTACGACGTCATCGAATTCTTCAGGATCGAGGAATGCGGCCGAACGAATCGCCAGGCTCGACAGCGGCACGTGGTCGCAGATCGACTCGACAATGGCAATCATCAAGGCCTCTGCGGCCTCGATCACGCGTTGGTTGGCGGCAATCTTGTCGTCGAGGGCGCCGAGCAACTCTGCGACCGGCCGACGTTGACGAGGCTCGAGAACCTGCACCGAAACATCGCGGATCGTCCGCTGATTGAGCAGTGGCTGGCCGGATCCGACGCGGTACTTGTTGAGGCGGCAGAGTTGCAACGCGTAATACCAGAATCGCGTCTCGTCGGCCTCTTTAGCTCGGCACAGATACGCGTTGTCGGTGACCCAGATATCGGCCTCGCAGTAATGCAGGCTGCCGCAATATGATCCGACGCGTCCCACTACGATCAGGGGGCCGGTCGCGTTGTGTTCTGCCGCGAATCCGATCGCGCCGTTGGAGCCATAGACGGGAATGTGCCCGCCCGCCGTGCGCGTGGGCGAGCAACTTCCGTTGCGGAAGTCGAGATGATCACCCAGCCTCACGTGCACCGAAGGCGCTCCACCTGGTCGCGCACGATCTTGTCCAGCCGCGCGGACTCATCGAGCGCGGCCACCAGGTCCGTCGTCAACCGGGCCATCTTCTCGTCAACGGGTTCGGCGTCGCCCAGGCCCGCGGGCGCACCCACATATCTTCCCGGCGTGAGCACGTACCCGCCGGCCCTGATGTCGTCCAGCGAAGCCGATTTGCAGAACCCGGCAACATCCTTGTATACGAGTCTTTTCGCGAACCAGGCGTGGTATGTATCGCCAATGCGGGCAATGTCTTCACGGGTCAGTACGCGCTCCGTGCGGTCCACCAGGTGCCCGAGGCCGCGCGCGTCGATGAATAACACCTGACCAGATCGCTCGCCCTTGTCCCGGGCAAAGAACCACAGACACACCGGAATTCCAGTGCTGCGGAACAACTGGGTGGGCAAGGCGACCATGCACGACACCAGGTCGGCCTGGACGATCCGAGCGCGAATTTCACCTTCCCCGTTGGTTGTCGACGACATCGAGCCGTTGGCCATCACCACACCGGCCTTGCCGCGTGGCGCCAGTTTCGACAGGATGTGCTGAATCCAAGCGAAGTTTGCGTTTCCGGCAGGTGGGACGCCGAAGCACCACCGCGGGTCGTGCTGGTCTCGGGCCCAATCCTTGATATTGAAAGGCGGATTGGCCATCACGAAATCCATCTGAACGCCAGCGTGGTGATCGGTGACGAATGTATCCGCCCAGCAGGTACCCAAGCCGATGTCGTCGATGCCGTGGACCGCCAGGTTCATTTTCGCCATTCGCCAGGTCTGCTCGACACTCTCCTGGCCGTAGAGCAACACCTTATTGCGGTCCCCGTCATGTTGGGCGATGAACCGTTCGGTTTGTACGAACATCCCGCCGGAACCGCAGCACGGGTCATACACCCGCCCCTTTGACGGTTCGAGAACTCCGACGATCACCGCAACAACACACGGCGGCGTGAAGAACTCGCCGCCCCGCTTGCCTTCCGCGCGGGCGAAATTGCCGAGGAAGTACTCGTAGACCTCACCGATCAGGTCACGCGCTCGACGATTACCCGACCTACCGAACCGCGTTTGCCCAAGCACGTCGATCAGTTCTCCGAGCCGACGCCGGTCCACGTTGCGAAACAGCAGCGGCAACATCCCGGCAAGCGACGGATTATCCCGCATCAGCGCCCGCATCGCCTCGTCGACAAGCTGACCGATCGTCGGCGACGTCGCGTTGGCCGCCAACGATTCCCAGTGCGCCGCGGGCGGCACCACAAGTGCGTTGTGCTCCTTGCGCGCGTCAGAGACGTACTTCAAGAAAACAAGCCCCAACACGACGTCCTTGTATTGGCTGGCCGGCAGCGATCCGCGCAGCTTTTCGGCGGCCTTCCAGAGGGTCTCGTTGAGGTCCCTGGTCGTCGAGGTGGCCATCAGCCGGCCCGGGTGATTTCTGTGCGCAACTGCCCGGCCAGATCACCCCGGTCGGAAACGCTGACCCCACCCAGCCCGAGCCAGGACGCCATCGCGGTCAGCTCCCCGGCCAGCGCTGCGGCCACCCGGGGACCGGACACGTCAGGTTCGCCGAAAGTGCCTACCACGCGCAATGTGTCGGCGGCCCGGTCCGCCTTGAGATCCACTCGAGCGACGAGCTGCCCGTCCAGCAGCAGCGGCCACACGTAGTAGCCGTAGCGGCGTTTGGCCGCCGGAGTGTAGATCTCGATCCGGTAGTGAAAGCCGAACAGCCGCTCCACTCGGGGCCGAAAGAAGATCAGCGGGTCAAACGGACACAACAGCGCGGTACCACGGTCTCGGCGCGGCAGCGACCGGCCCGCGGCCAAATACGCCGGCGCAGACCAGCCCTCGACGTTGAGGCGCTCGAGTTCACCGGCAGCCGCCAAGTCCGCGATCGCGGGCTTGACCTGTTGCGCGGACAGGCGAAAATAGTCGCGGATGTCGGCTTCGGTGCCCACTCCCAGAGCGGTGGCGGCCCGCAATGTGAGCTCGCGAACGGCCTCGCCGTCGTCGACCTGCCGGGCCAGAACGTGCGGCGGCAGCACCCGTTCTACCAGGTCGTAATGCCGGGCGAAGCCGACCCGGGTGGCCGTGGTGAGCACTCCCGAGGCGAACAACGCTTCGGCGACCCACTTGGTGTCGCTGCGATTCCACCAAGGGCCCTTGGCCGCAGTCGGCTCCGCCGCCAGGTACGCCTCGATCTGGCCGGCGGTACTGGGCCCCAGCTCGGTGACCGCGGCTACGATGTCGTCGGCCAACCGGGGATTGCCTTTCACGATGTGAGTCTCCCAGCGACCGTGCCGGTATTGGCGCATCCGCCAACGCAGCAGCGGCCAATCGTCGACGGCCATCAGGGCGGCTTCGTGCGCCCAGTATTCGACCAGCAGCCGCGACGAGCGCGGGCCCCAAGTCACCCGGTCCAGCACATCGCGGTCGTACCCGCCGAGCCGGCTGAACACCGGTGCATAGTGCGCGCGCACGGCCACCGAAACCGAGTCCAGCTGAAGAACCTGGATGCGCGAGATGAGCCGCTTGAGGTGCGCCCGCGTGACCGGACCGCTCGGTTTGGGCTCGGCGAGACCCTGTGCGGCGACCGCCACCCGACGGGCCTGCACGGCGGTCAAGGTGCTCATGGCCGGTGGTAGCGGTGCAACCGGTAGCGCAGGCCTGACCGGCTGACCTGCCACGCCCCCGTCTCACCCCGCCACGTCTTGTCGAGCACGGGGGCCCGCGCGTCGCCCTCCTCACCCGCCAGGTCAATCTCGACCTCGGTGACCTCGCACCGGCTGGCCCGCGGTAGCGCCAGCGCGTAGATCTGCCCACCCCCGATCACCCACGTCTCGGACTCGGTCAGCACCGCATCGAGGGACTCGACCACCTCGGCGCCGTCAGCCACGAAATCAGGCTGGCGGCTCAGTACGACATTGCGGCGCCCGGGCAGCGGGCGCACTTCGGCCGGCAGCGACTCCCAGGTGCGCCGACCCATGACAACCGTATGACCCATGGTGACCCGCTTGAAGTGGGCCAGATCCTCGGGCAGACGCCACGGGATATCCCCGCGGCGACCGATCACCCCGGATGTCGACTGAGCCCAGATCAGGCCCAGCCCGTTCATAATGAGGTCATACTGCGACGGGCGCCTTGATCGCTGGGTGCGGGTCGTAATTCTGCACGACGATGTCCTCGTAGGTGTAGTCGAAGATTGAATCCCGATGCGCCAACCGCAGTTCCGGATACGGTCGCGGATCGCGCCGCAATTGCTCGCACACCTGCTCGATATGGTTGTCGTAGATGTGGCAGTCCCCACCGGTCCAGATGAACTCACCCACGCAAAGACCTGCCTGAGCGGCCATCATATGCGTGAGCAGCGCGTAACTGGCGATGTTGAACGGCACCCCGAGGAATAGGTCGGCGCTGCGCTGGTAAAGCTGGCAGCTCAGCCGGCCATCGGCGACGTAGAACTGGAAGAAGGCGTGACATGGCGGTAGCGCCATCTGCGGGATTTCGCCGACGTTCCAGGCCGACACGATGATGCGGCGGGAATTCGGGTCGGTGCGCAACAAGTCCAGCGCCGCACTGACCTGGTCGATGTGTTCGCCTGACGGGGTCGGCCACGATCGCCATTGCACCCCGTAGATGGGTCCGAGATCCCCTGTGCTGCTTGCCCACTCATCCCAGATCGTTACCCCGTGTTCGTGCAGCCAGGCGATGTTGGAATCACCCCGCAAGAACCACAGCAACTCATAGACCACGGATTTGAAATGCACCTTCTTGGTGGTGAGCAACGGGAAACCGGCCGATAGGTCATAACGGATCTGCTGGCCGAACAGGCTGCGGGTCCCCGTGCCAGTGCGGTCGGCCTTGACGGTGCCGGTGTCGAGCACCCGCCGCAATAGGTCCTCGTAGGGCGTCGCGATCGGCACGCGGTCAGCTTAGCGGCGATCGTGGGCGCGGCGAAGTGGGCGCGGCGGGTTGGCGCCGATGAATGTACGTCGAGCCGCGGGGAGTAGAACTGGTGCCATGCCGAACATCACCGACGGCGTCAGCACTCCCGACGGCAACTGCACGGTCAGGTTGTTCACGCCCACCGGGGCCGGGCCCTGGCCCGGTGTGATCATGTTCCCCGATGCCGGTGGGGTGCGCGACACGTTCGAGCAGATGGCGGCCAGGCTGGCCGACGCCGGTTATGTCGTGCTGCTCCCCGACGTCTACTACCGCGAAGGCCAATGGATAGCGTTTGATATGGCCACGGCATTCGGCGACGCCGCAGAGCGCACACGGCTGATGTCTTTGATCGCAACCCTGACACCGGACCGAACTACCCGGGATGCCGACGCGTTGTTCGACTACCTGGCCGGGCGCCCGGAGGTGACCGGAGCACGCTTCGGCGTGTGTGGCTATTGCATGGGTGGACGAATATCGGTGCTGCTGGCGGGCCGCCTGCCGGAGCGCGTCGCGGCCGCCGCTTCCTTCCACGGCGGCGGCCTGGTGACCGATCGCCCCGACAGCCCGCATCTGCTGGCCGACCGGATGCGCGCCGCGGTGTACATCGGGGGCGCCGAGAACGACCAGACGTTCACCGCCGAGGACGCCGAACAGCTCGACAAGGCCCTGACGGCGGCGGGCGTCGAACACCGCATCGAGTGGTATCGGGGCGCCCACGGGTTCGCGGTTCCCGACAATCCGCCCTTCGACGAGGCCTGCGCGGAACGGCACTGGGCCGCGCTGGCGCAGGTCTTCGCCGCGGCGCTGCCGCGCTAACCTCGCCAGCGAGCAGACGCAGAATCGCCCACAACATCGGCGTGTCGCAGGAGTCTGTGTCTGCTCGCCGAACGACTCAGCTCACCGGCAGGTTGACCAACTTGGCCAGCCGAGTGCGGTGCCGGTAGGCGGTGCCCAGCGCCAACTGATCGCTCTTGGCCCGCTTCAGATAAAGGTGTGCAGGATATTCCCAGGTCATCCCGATGCCGCCATGTAACTGCACACACTCCTCGGCAGCATGTAGCGCAACTCCGCTGCAGTAGGCCTGCGCCATGGCAGCGGCGACGGCGGCATCGTCGTCGCGCCGGGCGGCGGTGTCGGCGGCGTAGCGGGCCGCCGCGGTCGCCGAACCGATCTCCAGCCACAGATCTGCCAGTCGATGCTTGATCGCCTGATAGGAGCCGATCGCGCGGCCGAACTGTTTGCGTTCCTTGGCGTAGGCCAATGTCGTGTCAAAACACCACCGCGCAAGCCCGAGCTGTTCGGACGCCAGCAACGCCGCTCCCGTCTGAAGCGCCTCGGCCAGCGCGGCGTCCGCCGGCCCCAGTCGTGACGACGCCGCACCCGAAAACTGCACATCCGCAAGGGGTCTAGTCATGTCGAACGCCAACACCGGCAATACCTCCACACCGGCGGCGTCGGTCGCCACGGTGTGCAACTCCAACCCGTTCGGACCCGCCACCGGCACCACCAGCACATCGGCTTCTCGGGCACCTGCCACACCGCTGACCTGCCCGGTCAGCCCATCGCCACCATTGCTCAATCCGGTGACCGAATCACCCGGTGCGGCCGACAACGGCACCACCAGTGCCGCGGTGCTGGCACCTTCGGCCAACGCCGGCAGCATCTTCGTGTCGCCAGCCCCTAGGAGCGCCACGGTGGCGAGAACCGCGCTGGACAGGAAGGGCACTGGTGCGACGGCCCGGCCAATCTCCTCCATAACGACGGCCGCCTCGCGAGCGCTGGCCCCGGCGCCGCCCAGCGACTCGGGCACCAACAGTCCGGCAACTCCCAGCTCGGCCGCCAACGTGCGCCAGACACCCGAAAAGTCTTGCGGTGGTGAATCATAGGACCGCATCACCGATTCCGCCGGACACCGGTCGGCAAATAATTGCCGAACACTGTCCCGCAACGCCTCCTCGGTGTCGGAGTACAGCAGGTTCGCGGTGGTCATCGAGGCAAGTCCTGCCACGCGACGGTCTTGTCGACGCGGTGCTCGCCGGGCAGGCCCAGAACCCGCTCGGAAATGGTGTTGCGCAGGATCTCCGAGGTACCGCCCTCAATCGAGTTGCCACGGGCCCGGAGATAGCGGTAGCCGGCACCGCGACCTGTCAAGTCGACGGTGTCGGGCCTGCGCAGCGTCCAGTCGTCGTACTGCAAACCCGATTCTGGGTGCAATTCCATTTCTAAGCTCGAGATCTGTTGCGCCAGACGGGCAAAAGCCACTTTCATGCCGGCACCCTCCGGTCCGGGCTGACCGGACGCGGCCTGTTGACGCAGACGTTCGCCACTGAGTCGGAGCACTTCCGCCTCCACCCACAGCCGCATCATCTCGTCGTGCATGGCCGCGTTACGCAGTGCGGGTTCGCCGCGCCACGTCTCGGTGAGCTTGCCGATCATCCCGCCCTCGCGGGGGAGGCCGGTGCGGGATCCGATGGCGACTCGCTCGTTGTTGAGGGTGGTGGTCGCTACGCGCCAGCCGCCGCCTTCCGGACCGAGCCGGTTCGCGTCAGGAACCCGGATATCGGTGAGGAACACCTCGTTGAACTCCGCCTCACCGGTGATCTGTCGTAACGGACGGATGTCAATACCCGGCTGCGTCATGTCGCATAGGAAGTAGGTCAGGCCAACGTGTTTGGGCACGGTCGGGTCGGTGCGCGCAACGAGGATGGCCATCTGCGCGTGCTGCGCCATTGAGGTCCATACCTTCTGCCCGTTGACGATCCAGTCATCCGGATGCTGCGCATCCCGGACGGCGCGGGTCGCCACGGCGGCCAGGTCCGAGCCGGCACCGGGTTCGCTGAACAGCTGGCAGTAGAGGTGTTCGCCGGTGAATAACGGACGCAGGAATTTATCCTTCTGCGCCTCGGTTCCAAACGCCGCAATCGTTGGGGCCGCCATACCGATTCCGATGATGTTTCTGCCGCCACCTGCCGGCGGTGCGCCGGCGGCGGCCAGTCGCGCGTCGACCTGCGCCTGGTAGGTGCGTGCCAGATCGAGCCCGCCATGTCCGGTGGGAAAGTGCACCCAGGCCAGCCCGGCGTCGAATCGTGCGCCCAGGAATTCGCGAGGGTCGCTGAAGGCCGGGTCGTGCTCGTCGAGCAGAGTCCGCACCCGGGCTTCCAGCTCATCGGCGATGCTCACGGTGTGCCTCCCGGCCGCGCCCGGAATCCCGAGGCGTCGCCCAGCAGCAGACCACCGTCGATCACCATTGTCTCACCAGTCATCCAGCTCGCGGCATCCGAGACCAAGAAGGCGACCGCATCGGCCACATCCACCGGTTCACCGATTCGCCCCAGTGCGATGGTCGCTGCCAGCGGATCCTCGTGGTCCTTCCAGAGCGCTTCGGCAAGCCTGGTGCGCACCACCCCTGGGCAGATCGCATTGACTCGCACCTTCGGCGAAAGTTCCAGGGCAAGTTGTTTGGTCACGTGAATCAAGGCGGCCTTGGTGGCGTTGTACATGCCCATGGCCGGCGCTTGATGCATGCCACCGATCGAGGCCGTGTTGATCACAACACCTCCATGCTGGCCCATCCATGCCTTGACGACAAGCGACGTCCACATCAGCGGTGCCCACAGGTTTACATCGAAGATCTTGGTGAAGCGCGCGTGGTCCTGCTCGATCAGCGGACCAAACGCCGGGTTGGTCCCGGCGTTGTTGATCAGGATGTCCACGCCGCCGAAACGCTCTAGCGCCAGGTCCACACAGTCGCGCGCGGCATCTTCATCGACCGCGTGGGCACCAACACCCAGCGCACGGTCGCCGACCTCGCTGGCGGCCGCCTGGGCGGCCTCCTGTGTGCGGGCGGTGAGCACCACGTTGGCGCCCGCATCTGCCAGGCGCTGCGCAATGGCCAATCCGATTCCGCGGGAAGCGCCGGTGATTATCGCCGTGCGGCCGGTCAGATCCAATGAGGTCATTTGCTATGCCTTCGGTCGTTGCCTTGGTGGCCGGGCTCACCGGCCGAACGCTTCGGCTGTACTCGTTTTCTCCGTACAACGTTTCGTCCGCGCATGCCCGTGGTAAGCAAAATGCATGGTAGCGAAACTAAACCCCAGGAAACCACCGATGTGGGCCGGGGTTGTCGCTACTGCTGTCATCGCGTTACCAGCGGAGGACGCCGACCTCGGTGCCGTCGGGCCGCCCACGATAACCGCTGTGATCACCCATGTCGGCGCCGACGATCCGGCTAAAGACCGCTGCAACCTCGCCGGCTGCGGTCCGGGCGGTCCGAACGGTGGCCCGGGTGCACCACCGGGGTTCGATTGCCTACCAAGAATCGGCTGCGGCCCGGGTCCGATATAGCCGGCCCAAATTCGATCGGTTTCGATCGGTTTCGATCGGTCAAGCATCGATAACGGCCGATCTCTTCTCCACGTTTCGCCAACCCCTCCACGTGGTATGCGAAAAGCATGTTAGCGAAATTGAACCTCATGAAACCAATGGTGGTGGCTGGGGCTATCGCTACCGCGATCGCTGCCGCACCAGTTGCCGCAACCGTTGCGGCAGCTGGCCCGGCGACGGCCACCACTGCGATCACCTATGTGGCCACGAATGAACCGGGCGGAGGCGGGTGCGATAGCAATGGCAACTGTGGCTCCGGCGGGGTGACCGGTGGCCCCGGTGGGGGTCCGGGTGGTAGCGGCTGCGTCCCGGGTGTCGGTTGCGGTTCCGGAGGCCAGTTCACCGGCCCCGGCGGCGTGCCGGGTGGTAGTGGCTGCATACCCGGCGTCGGATGCGGTTCCGGCCACGCGTAACAGGTTTGATCCGACCGTCATCAACGCGCCTGGAGGTGGGTGAATCGGGCGCGGTGTCATACGACGACCTGCTTGGGCATGACAATCGGCTTAAATCCGTACCGGGGTCCGGCGAAACCGCCGGCGCCCTTGCCGGCAACGGCCATGCCCGGGGCGCCTGGCATCGCTGCGATTGGTCCGGCCTCCTCAGGCACCGCCCAACCACTGCCGTCCAAAGCGGTGGCGCCGGAAGTCGTAGCCGGAACGGCATTGGACCATTCCACCGGAACCGACAGCTTGCCGACCGACGAGGCGTCTCCCAGACCCGCCGAGACCGGCGTGCCGCCGTAGCCAGCCGGGGTCACGGCATGCCTCAAACTGGCGGCGGGGGCAAGCGCCGGAGCAAGATCGGCGGCAGCGGGTGCACCCACGGCCTCGACCGCGCTGAGCGTGTGCCCGAGGAAGACCGCGTTCGGGACGGCCGCCATCACAAACCAGGCCGCGGTGTTGACCGCTCCGTTGATGGCATTCTGCACGAAGGGAATACCAAGCACGCTGGTGATGTCCTGGATGACCGAGTCCAGTCCGGTGGACGCGGCAACCGCGGCGGCCGGCGACGAGAGCCCCATAATCGCGTTGGGCAGGTTGGTGATCAGGTTGCTCAGGCCGACCTGTCCGATGGTGTTGGACGCGGCCGCTTGGCTGACCGCGGCGGCCTGACTGGCCAGCCCCGCAGGGTTTGCGATCTGCGATGGCGTGGTCAACGGGTTGAGCGTGCCGGCGGCCGCCGACGATGCCGCGTACCCGTACATGGCCAGCGCATCCTGCGCCCACATCTCGCCGTACTGTGCCTCGGTGGCCGCGATCGCGGGGGTGTTTTGTCCCAGAACGTTGGTGGCCACCAGCATGGCCAACTGCGCCCGGTTGGCGGCGACCTCCGCTGGAGGCACGGTGGCGGCAAACGCCGCCTCGAAGGCGGCCGCGGAGGCCGTGGCCTGCGAGCCCGCGCGCGCCGCTGATTCCGCGGTGTAGGTCAGCCAAGCCAGATACGGCTGGGCCGCGGCCGCCATCGACATCGATGCCGGACCCATCCACTGTTCGGTGGTCAGCTGGGTGATCACCGACTCGAAGGATACGGCCGTAGTGCTCAACTCGACCGCCAACCGGTTCCATCCGGCCGCGGCGGCCATCATCGGTGCCGCGCCCGCGCCGGCATACATGCGTGCTGAGTTGATCTCAGGGGGTAATGCTCCGAAATCCATTTTCCCTATCCTTCGTTGTGCGAGTGGTGCGAGTTATGCGCTCGTTGGCTGAATTACGCGTGTTTCATTTGCGGGTAATTGGGCGGCAGTTCGTTTGCTAGCCGGCCGCCGGTTTGGGCATCACGATGGGCTTGACGCCGTAGCGCGGCGCACCGAAGCCGGCACTACTGCGTGCGGCCGAAGCCAATCCCGGCATTCCGGGAATGATGGTCCCCGACACTTCCTGGGCCACGGGCACGGTCCAGCCCGCCCCCCGCAGCGCGCCGGATCCCACGCTCGTCGACACCAAGCTGGCCTGCCCCGCCCAGCTGGGCGACACCGAGGCCGTGGCAATGGCGGACGCCGAACCCAAGCCGGCGGCCATCGGCGCCTCGCCGAGCGCGGCGGCCCCGGCCGCCGAAGCGGCCGCTTCGGCGCTCCCCGCCGCCTCGGCGACGTCACCCTCGGCGGCCTGGACCGCGGCAGGAAGCAACCCACCGCCCGCCAAGGCGAGCAAGTCCGACGAGGCAGAAGCCCAGTTTCCGATGCCGATATTGACCAGGTTGGCGATATCTGACGCGGGGGTCGATGCGGTGAGGGCGTCGATGATGCCCGACAACGGGGATGCAGCGGCCGACGAATTGGCCTCTTCGGTGGCCGCGTACGTGCCGGCGCTCGCCCCGAGGGTGTTGACCAAAAGGTCGTACATCGTCGCCGCTTCGGCGCTGATCTCTTGATAGAGGGTGCCGTACGCGGCGAACAAGGACGCCTGTAGCGCAGATACCTCATCAGCCGCGGCAGGGATCACGCCCGTGGTGATAGGAACCGCCGCGGCGACGTTCTCGGCATTCATCACCGCGCCGATGGCCTCCAACTTGCCGGCCGCGGCGGCCAGCTCCTCAGGTTGTGTAGTCAGGAATGACATCCGGTGTTCCTCCTGTTTGAAACGCGCCCCCCGGTAACGACGGACGACTTTCCTGTATATTTGCTGATCTATTTCTGTGCATTTGCTGATTGGCTCCTGTGCATTGAGATAAGGCTAGTGAGTTACACCCCCGCGTCTCCGGTCGAAAGGCACCAGCGACGAATCCATTTACGGTTTCTTAACGCCAACGCCGGCAGTGCTAACACTGTCCAGTCGAGCGTGTCACTTTGTCCCGGCTAAGCGCACCGGAATGAGATGTGTGGAATGCGATTTCTCTGCGCAATCCGCCGGGTCATCGCAGCGGCGGTCCCCACCGGATCTGGTCGCGCAGTCGTGCCTTGAGCAGTTTTCCGCCGGCGTTGCGCGGCAGCGCGCCGGTCACCACCGTCACATATTGGGGAATCTTGAAGTCGGCCAGTTGCCGGCGGCAGTGTTCGAGCACCTCCGCCACATCGATCGCCGCCGTGCCTCCGAACAGCAACGCACCGACCTTCTCCCCCATGACGTCGTCGGGCACCGCCAGCACACACGCGTCCGCGACATTGGGGGCAGACAGCAGCGCAGCTTCCACCTCGACGCTGGAGATGTTCTCACCGCCTCGGTTGATGATGTCCCTGAGACGATCGACGACGTATACACGGCCTGCGGCATCCACACGGACGACATCGCCGGTGTGCAGCCAGCCGTCGATGATGGTGGCCGAGGTGGCCTCCGGCCGATTCCAGTAGCCAGCGGTCACATTCGCCCCGCGCACCACCAGCTCGCCGATCAGTTCGCGCGGTGCCGGGTGGTCGCCGCGGTAGGCAACCACCCCGAGATCCACTGAGGGGACCGCGTATCCGACCGAATCGGCGTGTTCGAGCGCCTCCCGGTCGGGCAGCACCGTCATCAGCGAGGCGGTCTCGGTCATGCCGTAGCTGTTGAACACGGCGGCTTTCTCGAACGCGTCCTTGACCATTCGCACCAACGACGGCGCGATCGGTGCTCCCCCGTAACAAACCCACCGAACACGGGAGACATCCGTCGTCGCAAAATCCTTGTGTCGCAGCACTAACGAGTACACCGCCGGGACAGTCACCATCAAAGAAACGCGCTCGGCGGGCAGCGTCACCAGCAATTGATCAAGGTCTAGCGTAGGCAGTATTACCGATGCGCCGCCGAGTCGGACGGCCAGCAAGAGCTGCGAGTTGCAGCCGGTCACGTGGAACAACGGCACCGAAATCAAGGTGCGCAGCTCCTCGCCGAGATGTCCGGTGAGTCCGAGACATCGGAGCCCGTTCTCGGTGTTGGTTACGAAGGCCTCGTGGGTGGTCGGCACGCCCTTGGGATGGCCGGTGGTTCCTGACGTATAGAACAGTGCAGCCGTATCCGCGGCACCGACGTGCTCGGTGACGTACGGTTCCCCGTCGGGCAGCGCGGTGTCCGGGCCCAGATCCATCCGAGCCCCAGCGTCGGTGAGAATGAACTCGACCTCCGGCCGGGTCAATCGCGTGTTGATCGGCACCGCAACGCCACCGGCCATGACCGTGCCCCAAAACGCCAGCACCCAATCGATGCCCCCGGGATGCCGAACCGCCACGCGCTCACCGGGTTTCAAACCACCCGCCTGTAGCCCTCCGGCCACCCGCGATGCGCGGCTCCACAGCTGTCGATACGTCAATCGATCGGCGCCGACCTCGACCACCGCCTCACCGTCCGGGCGGGCGTCGACCTGCTCGGCGAGCATATCCAGCAACGTAGCCGGCACGGCACCGTAGTGCGCGATACCCCCGATGCCCCGGTGATCGTAGGAAACACCCGCTTGCGGGAACGGGTTACCGCTACGAGGAATTCCGATCACCGAGGACATTGATGACATGCCCGTGCTTCCCTGTTGTTGGTCGAATCGCCAGTCGCGCAGGCGTCGGATCAGCGCACAAGCGTGCTCCGCCAGCCTACCGCCCGCGGTGGGCGACGCGCCGACTCGGACGGTCACTGCGCCAAGCCCACCAGGTCAGGGGGCTGCCGGGTCAGCCCTCGGGTGAGCCACAGCAGGTAGAGGAAACCGATTCCGGCCCAAGATAATCCAATGATCAGCGCATCCAGCTCCAGATGGGTGAGCAGATACACGTCGACGGCCGCGCCCATGACCGGCAACACGACGTAGCGCCATCGTGACAAGCGATCGCTGCGGTTGCGCAGAAAATAGACCACGACCGACACATTCACCAGCGTGAAGGCGGTGAATGCGCCGAAGTTGATGAATGAAGTCGACGTGGCGACACTGAGCAGGATTGCGATCAGGCCGACCGCACCAGTCAGCACGATATTGACGACCGGGGTGCGAAACTTCGCCGACACCATTCCGAACACGCACCTGGGCAGGACGCCGTCACGACCCATCGCATAGAGCAGCCGAGATACCGCAGCCTGCGCTGCCAGGCCGGACGTGAACTGGCCAATGATTAACGCGGCAAGAAAGATCGCACCGAACAGGTTGCCGCCGATGGTCTTGGCGATGCCCTCGGAAAGCGAATCGGCGTCGGGAAAGTAGCTGCCTGGAGCGACCAAGGTCACCACATAAGCGACGGCAACAAAGATGGCGCCGCCGATGAACGCGATCAGCAGGATGGCCCGCGGGATGGTGCGTGCAGCGTCGTGGGTTTCCTCGGTCAATGTGCTGACGGCATCGAAGCCGAGAAACGAGTACGCGGCCACCGCTGCGCCGGCGACCACCGCTGAGAACCCGCTGTCGCCGACGAAGGGGCCCAGCGATAGCAGTGACTGCGCATGGCCCACCAGATGAGCCACCGTCAGCGCCACGAATATCGCGAGGATGAGAAGTTGAAACACCATCAAGACGAGATTGGCGCGATCGGCGACCTTGAGGCCGACGAGGTTGAGGGCGGTCGTGATGACAGCGAAGCTGACGATCCACACCCAAAACGGCACGGCGGCGAACTGGCCTTGTAGATACGAACCTCCGATCAGCCAGATCACCAGCGGGAGGAACAAATAGTCCAGCAGGATCGCCCAGCCGACGATAAACCCGATGCGCGCATCCAGCGCTTTGCGGACATAGGTATATGCCGATCCGGCCACCGGATAATGGCGTGCCATAAGGCCGTAGCTCTGCGCGGTGAACAACATCGCCACGGTGGCAAGCAGATACGCGCCGGCGCTGCCTCCCTGGGAGCGCTCGGCAATCACCCCGAAGATGCCCAACACGATGATGGGGGTCATGTATGCCAAGCCGAACAGCACGGCCGATCGCATGCCCAGCGTCTTGCGCAGGCCCGAAGCGGTCTGGGCGGTCACCAGGCGAGCCCCTAGCAGTCAGACGAGGTTTTGCTTGGGCATAACGACCGGCTTGACGCCGTAGCGCGGTCCGGCACCAACACGGGCCCCGTTGGCGGCCACGACCATTCCCGCTCCCGAACGCGTCACGCCGACGAGTCCGTCCTCCTCGGGAACCGACCAGTCGGTACCGTCCAACTCCGTGCCGCAAATCACGGCCGGGTCTGCGCTAGACCAGGTTGCCGGCACCGAGAGGCGACCGACCGAGGCTGCCGCGCCCACATTGGCCACCGGGGGTGTCGCCCCGGTGCCCGCTGACGTCGACGTGCGGGTGAAGGCGGCGGCCGCGGTACCCGGGCCGGCGGTACCCGCGGTGACGACGCCGGATTGCGGGGCCAATGCATTGGCGACGGCGGCCCCGGAATAGTCGGCAATGGCACCCAATCCGTGGAACACCGATTCGACGAAGAGTGGAAGATCGAGATAAACGAAGTACTCAATGACTTCGCCCAGCTCCGCCACCAGGGCCACGGCCGTGGCGGGGGACGCGAGACTCATGACGGCATTGGGGACGCTGCTGATCAGGTTGCTCATGCCCACGTCTTGTGCAGAACTGGATGTTGCGGCCTGACCAACAGCGGCGGCCTGGTTGGCAATTCCGGCCGGGTTGGTGGCGGGCGACGGCCTGGCCAGCGGGTCCAGCCTCATCGAGACCGCGGAGGAGGCCGCATACGTGTACATCGCCGTCGCGTCTTGGGCCCACATCTCGCCGTAGCGCGCCTCGGTAGCCGCGATGCGCGCCCCGTTCTGCCCCAGCACGTTGGTCGCGATGAGTTCGGCCAACCGGACCCTGTTGGCTACGACCTCGCTCGGGGGCACGGTCATCGCAAATGCTGCCTCGTAGGCGGCCACCGACGCCATGGCCTGTGTCGCCGCGAGCGCCGAGCATTCGGCGGCGTGGGTCAACCAGGCCAGGAGTGGCTGCGCCGCCGCGACCATCGACAGCGAGGCAGGACCGATCCACGGGTCGGAGCTCAGCCGCGTGGTGACCGACTCGAAGGAAGCCGCAGTGGCGTTTAGTTCGACGGCTGTGCCGTTCCAGGCCGCCGCGGCCTGCAGGAGCGGCGACGAGCCCGCTCCGCCGTACATGCGCGCGGAGTTGATCTCAGGAGGCAGCGCTCCAAAATCCACCCCAAAATCCACCTATGGCATTCCGTTTCTGGTCGAGCGGCGGGTGCTCCAACTGAGGTGTCCATTATTCCATTAGGGTCCCGGCCAGCGCTCGGCTCACGGACGCTGGCGTGCCGCGGCACGGATCCATGCCTGGCGCGCACCGCAACCGAAGCGGGCGGGACCGCTCACTGCATCAGCTGAGCCGCAACGGTTGCACCGAGGTTCCAGCACGCCTCGACGTCGGGCTTTGCCGGCTTGCCCAGCACCACCACGGTCTGGGCGGCCTGCACCCAGCCCAGTCCGGTAGTGATGGCATCGATGGCCCGTTCGGCCCCCTCGGTGCCCTCGTTGCCATGCAGGTAGGCCCCAAATGGTCGCCCACGGGTGGAGTCGAGAATCTGGTAGTAGGCGCCGTCGAAGGCGTGTTTGAGCGCGCCCGAAATGTAGCCGAGGTTGGCCGGGCTGCCCAATAGGTAGCCATCGGCTTCCAGCATCTCGACTGGTGAGACCGTCAGCGCCGCGCGCCGCACGACCTCGACGCCTTCGATCTCCGGGTCGGTCGCACCGGCCACGACCGCCTCGAACATCTCCTGCATATGCGGGGACGCAGTGTGGTGGACGATTAGCAGCCGGGGCACCGGCAACCCTCCCTCGTCAACATGCCGTCGGCATCGAAAGTATCCGCGTGGCTGCTCAACGCCGCCCCTGCAGCTCGACGGCGGTCTTCATGGCCTCGCGGGCCCGGCGGCGATCCCCCGCGTAGTCGTAGGCGCGGGCCAGCCGATACCAGCGCCGCCAATCCTCGGGGTCGTCCGTCACCTCGGCGCGCACGGTGTCGAACAGTGCGTCGGCCGCGGTCCGCTCAACCCGGCCGGCAGCCCGTCGTGGCAGCGCACTGACATCAAGTTCCATTCCGTCGTCAGCGATCAACCGGGCCAATTTCTGGTGTGCAAACCCGGCCCGCAGAGTCGCCACCATCGCCCATAACCCGATGACGGGCATCAGCAACAGCGCCAGTCCCAGACCCACTGCCGCCGCTCGGCCCGAGCCGATCATCACCACCGCGAGCCGCCCGAGCATGACGAAATACGCCAGCAGCGCCACGCACATGAAGGCGATCAGCAACTGGATGCGCACGGCGCGCGCGAGGTCACTCATTGCAGGTTCAGCAGCGGCTCAATGCCAAGGGTCAGTCCGGCCCGTTCCCGGATCCGGCGAACCGCAAGGAGCACGCCGGGCACGAACGACGTTCGGTCCAGGCTGTCGTGGCGGATGGTCAGCGTCTCCCCTTCGGTGCCGAACAGCACCTCTTGGTGAGCAACCAAGCCGGCCAGGCGCACCGCGTGCACCGGGATGCCATCGACGTCGGCGCCGCGCGCGCCCGGTAGGCCGGTGCTAGTGGCATCGGGGATGGGCGGCAGGCCTTTTCGCGCCTCGGCGATCAGCTTGGCGGTACGGGTAGCCGTCCCCGACGGGGCGTCTGCTTTGTGCGGGTGATGCAGCTCGATGACCTCGGCCGAGTCGAAGAACGGGGCGGCTTGTTTGGCGAAGTGCATGGACAACACCGCCCCAATGGCGAAGTTCGGCGCGATCAACACGGCCGTGCTGGATTTCTTTGCCAGCCACGACTCCACCTGCCCGATCCGCTCGGCGGTAAAACCGGTGGTGCCGACCACGGCGTGAATTCCGTTGTCGATCAGGAACTCCAAGTTGCCCATCACCACATCGGGGTGAGTGAAGTCGATGACAACCTCGGTGTTTGCGTCGGTCAGCAGGCTCAACGAATCACCGGCGTCCACCTCGGCGGACAATGTCAAATCCTCGGCGGCGTCGACCGCCCGCACCATCGTCGCCCCGACCTTGCCCTTGGCTCCCAATACGCCTACTCGCATGGCCTTCACCCTAGACCCGGCACCATAATCCCCAGTCCGGCATTCATCCACAGCGGGCATCGACGTACTCCGCCGCAGGCCAGCGGACGCATAGTATTCGAACATGCATTCGATAGTCGCTCTGGTGGACGCGCTCGACGCAGCGGTGGCGGCGATCGGTGAAGCCAACCTCGACCATCTCGAGCCCGCCGTTCGGCTGCGCACGCTGGAAAGGCTGGAAACCGCGCAACGACGCCAGACCGTCGTTGGTCATGACGTGATCGCGAGCCTGGCCGCCGAAGAACCGGCCGACATCGGAGGCCCGGTCCATAAGGTGGTCGCCGACTGGCCACGCATCAGCTACGCCGAAGCCCGTCGGCGCATTCGGGATGCCCAACAACTGTCGCCCCGCGTGGCGCTCACCGGCCAGCAGCTACCACCGGAATTGCCGGCCACCGCGCAGGTGTGGCGACAAGGCCTGCTCGACAGCCAGCACGTGAAGGTGATCGCGGCCTTCACCCACGATCTTCCCCAGGACACACCGGCCGACACGGTGGACCGGGCCGAGAAGTTCCTGGCCCGTCAGGCTGTGCAGTTGCGGCCCGACCAACTCGAGAAGGTGGCCAACCGCGTCGCCCTGCTGATCAATCCCGACGGCAAGTTCTCCGATGCCGACCGGGCGCGCCAGCGCGGCTTCATCTGGCGCGCCCAACGCCCCGACGGCATGAGCATCGGCAATCTGATCGCCACCCCAGAGCTGCGCGCCCACCTCGATGCCTGGCTGGCCCGGTTCGCGGCGCCCGGCATGTGCCACCACGACAACGAAACACCGTGTGCGGAGGTCGAACCCACCGACGATGATGCCGCCAAGGACTTACGCAGTCCCGCGCAGCGCCAACACGACGCACTCAACGCCCTGGTCTACGGCCGCCTCGGCGATCCAAAACTTGGCACACACAACGGGTTGCCGGTGACCGTCATCGTATCGACGACGCTGCAGGAACTGACTTCCGCCACGGGACGCGCGGTCACAGGCGGCGGCACACTACTACCCATGCGCGATGTGATCCGGATGGCCAGCCGCGCCTACCACTACCTGGCGGTTTTCGACGAACATACTGATCGCCCACTATATCTCGGACGGTCCCGACGACTGGCGTCAGCGGATCAGCGACTAGTCCTATACGCGAAGGACCGCGGCTGCACGCACCCCGGCTGCGATGTGCCCGGCTACTGGTGCGAAGCACACCACACCGAGGACTGGTCCGCCGGCGGCTCAACCGACGCCGACCAACTCACCTTTGCCTGCGGATCAGACCACAAACTCGCCGGAAATGGCTGGAAAACAAAGAAACTCCCCAACGGCCGCACCGCATGGATTCCGCCTCCGCAGCTCGACCGCGGCGCACGCACCAACGACTACCACCATCCCGAACGCCTCTTCGGTGACGGGGGCCCTGACCGGGGCTAGCTCTTGAACCGCCCGGCAAACCCGCGTAAAGGGATATCGGCGCTGGTGATCAGGCCGGGTCGCGCCGCCACCACCGATTGGATCGAGCTGAGGGCGGGCATGCCGGTGACCGTCATGCCGATGGAGGCGAAGTTGTCTGGATTGGACAGGTCCACACCGGCTTTAGGGAAGATCATGTGCTTGTTGTATATGCACGGATCGCCCTTGATCTGGGTGATGTAGCAGCCCTTGATCTTCCAGTTCGGATCGGTGTGCGGAGTCATCTGCCACTCCAGGTGAGTCTCGACGCGAGGCACCCCGTCCACCAAGCCCTGATACTTGATGTAGTTGCCGCCCAACGAGCCTTTCGGCAGGATGTACCAGCCCAGATCGACATCCTTGGTGCAGGCGCCGAGTTCATAGGTGAATGTGACCTCGTCCAGTGGCAAATCGAAACAGTCCGCCATCATCAACACGCTATCGGCGAAGACGCGCGTGTACTTCTCCAGCTTGGCCGGAATTTCGGGGTCGTCGACCGGTTGGCCATAGCCGACCTCGATCCAGGTTTCCTTGGAGTGGTGACACGACACATCGACGGACTCGATGGTGGTGACGTTTTCGATCTCGGCGACGTCAGCCGTGCACACCACGCCCAAAATCTGGTTCACACCGGGGTTCATCCCGGTGCCGTAGAAGGTCGCACCACCCTTTTCGCAGGCCTCGGCCAAGAGTTGGGTCACCGATTTCCCCGACGGGTGGGGGTGGTTGTGGTCGCGGTGCCACCCGGTGATCCAGTCGGCGGTCGTGACAATATTGATGCCCGCCTCAAGCACCTTGACGTAGAGATCCTCGTCGGGGAACACACCATGGAAGGTCAGCACATCCGGCTTGGCCTCGATGATGGCCGCAATGCTGCCGGTGGCCGCGACACCGATGGGCCCGATGCCGGCCAATTCCCCGGCATCCTTGCCGACCTTGCCGGCCGAGTAGCAATGCACGCCAACCAACTCGAGGTCCGGCCGCGTTTGCAGCCGCTTGATCATCTCGCGGCCGACGTTTCCGGTGGCGACCTGGAACACGCGCAGCGGTCGGGCCGGTGCAGTCATTCGGGCTAACCTTTCTGCGCTGCAGCGTACGCCTCGGCAGCGCTGCCACCGATGCCGTCCGGATAGAACTGCTTGGCCCACTTGCGAATTGCGGTGAAGCCGGCATACTCGGCGGTGGCCAGGGCCGGCGGGTCAGAGTAGCGCTGGTGAGCCCAGATGTGGATGTCCTGCTCGAACTGTCGAATCACTTCACGGGCGAATTCCCGCGCTTTGAGCTCGGCACGGCCTCGATCCTTACTCGGGGTACGACCGATATACACCATGAACCGAACATCAGAGGTGGACTCGTCGACCGGGGTAATCGCGGAGATGGTGCGGTTGTCGACCATGCCCCAACTCTTGGTCACCGCAACTCCCAGCCCGCCGTTGATGGCTCGCACACCACTGTTGACGTCTTCGATTTTCTTGCCGTCGTCACCTTCGAAGGTGATGGTGAAGTCGACGAAGGACACGGGGCCGTTGAACTCGTGGCGAGTGAATACGGGCACGATCGGGGTGTCGTGCACGTATTTGAAATGCGCGAAATCGACCCCGTTTTCTAGGACGTACTGCGGATGCAGTTCCAGTCGCTGCCGATACAGCCGCTGCTGCGGATGGTAATCGGCGGCGCTGCTGCCGTCATCGAAGCCAGCGAACACGTCTGGCGCATCGAAGAACGGCTCACGCCGTTCGGCATCGTGCCAGACATAGACGGAGTCATTGCGTTCGACTACCGGATAGGTGGAAATGCGTCGCCCACGATTGGGCCGGTCTTGGTAGGGGATACAAACGTTGCGGCCCAAATGATTCCACTGCCAGCCGTGGAATGGGCACTGCAAGACCTCACCGACGACCTTGCCACCGTAACCGAGATGGGCGCCGAGGTGTTCGCAGTAGGCATTCATTACGGTGAGCCGGCCGGACTCGGCGCGCCAGGCGACCATCTCTTGGTCGAAATATTTCATCTCGTGGACGTCGCCGATGCCGATCTCGTCGCTCCAAGCGACCTGGAACCATCCGGTCGGCTTCATCGACAGCGGCGGTTTGGCCATCTGGGCTGTCCTCCTTGCCGGCTTGGTAGGAATGATAATCGGCACGCCGAAGAAATCACAGTCCCTTCTATGAAACTTCACCGCGGCTGGCGCACAACCGATACGATCGGCAGATGACACCGGCCGGAGTCGTGAGCAGAAGGCCAAACCGGCGTGGCTGCGCCACCCGAGAGATCATGCTCGAAGCGGCGCTCAAGTCGCTGCTTCCGGCGGTCACGGCTCGGTATCGGCGAATCGTATCGCCAACGAGATCGGCGCCACCTGGGGCGCGGTGCAGTACCAGTTTGGCGATGCAGACGGTTTCTGGGCCGCCGTGCTGCACCGCACCGCCGAGCGGCGCGAGGCGAGTCTGTCGGCACTTTCACAACCGGTCACATCCGATCAGCCACTGCGGGAGCGGGTTACCGGCGATCATCGAAACCCTGGACCGAGGTTTAGGCTCTGCAGATTCGCGCGCGATCGAAACTCTGCGCGCCGCGCTGCCCCGAGATCCCCTTGAGCTGGAACGCCGCTATCCGCGTACCGCCGCCGAGTTGTTCGCCTGGGGAAAAAGCTGGTTGGACACCTGCCAGCAAGCCTTCGCCGATTTGAACGTCGACCCCAACAGGGTGCACACGGTCGCTACCCTGGTGCCCGGCGCGATGCGTGGCCTGGCATCGGAACGGCAGTTGGGCTCCTACGCCGGCCTCGATCTGGCGCGGCGAGGTTTAACCAATGCATTGGTCGCCTATCTGCAACGAGAGCACCAAAACATCAAGCGTCGATGACCACCCGGTTGCTCTTCGCCCGGGACACACACACCAGCATTTCGTCGTCGCCTTCCGACGTGCGACCGCGGCGATCCACCTGCCCGGCAAGCACTTTAACTTTGCACGTGCCACAAAATCCCTGCTGGCACGAATAAGCCGTCGTCGGGTCGTGGTCGCGCATGACGTCGAGCGCGGTCCGGTTGGCCGGAATACCCAGCACCCGACCCGAGCGCGCGAGTTCCAGCTCGAATGGCTGTCCGTCCACCACCGGAGGCGGGCTGAACCGTTCGTAATGCATTGGGGCGCCCGGGTGTTCATCTCGGGCCGCGCGTATCGCCGCCAACATGGGGACGGGTCCACAGACATAAACAGCGGTTTTCGGTCCGGCCCGCACCAGCAGGTCCTCGACGGTGGCGAAACGGCCATGTTCATCGTCGGCCCACACCGTCACCCGGTCCGGGGCGATGTCCACCAGTTCGTCGACAAACGGCATATACTCCCGACTGCGGCCGGCATATATTGCATGCCAATCGATTCCGCGCTGTTGGGCCACCTGAATCATGGGAAGGATCGGAGTCACCCCGATGCCGCCGATCACGAACAGCGTGTCCCGCTCGGACGCTCCGACGTAGAACGCATTTCGCGGGCCTTCGAAAACAAGTATGTCGCCGGTGCCGTAGGAATCATGCATCTCAATAGAGCCACCGCCTCCGTCGGCGATGCGCCGGATGGCAATTCGGTATGTCGTGCGCCGGCCGGGCGGGCCGCACAGGGAGTATTGCCGGCGCCGGCCGGAGGGCAGTTGGACGTCGATATGCCCACCAGGTGACCACGATGGCAGCAACCCACCATCCGGGTCGGCCAAAGTCAAGGCGACCACGTCGGGCGCAACAAGTTTGCGCTCGATCACCCTGGCCTGATGTGTCCGTCGCACCGGCGTCACCCGCGATGGATCCCACCGCGAGGCCCAGGCAAACCCGCCGAACAAGGTGCGCACGCCCCACAGGGCGGTAGCAAAGCGATCGCGGTGGCTGCGGCCGTATAGATCGGCGGGTCTACTGCGCCAGCTGCTTCCCGTGCCCGCCATTATCCGCAACGCCTAGGTCTGTCGAAGGTCCAAGCGGGCAAACAACCGGATCATCGAGGGGCTGACGCGGCGCATCACGTAGCCCACTTTGGACTCCGCGGCAATGGGCAACACCGCCGGCCCCTTGCGAACGGCCTTCACGATCGCCCTGGCGGTGGCCTCCGGCGTAAAGTTACGGCGCCGGTAGGCGGCATCTGCCCGCTGCCGGGCGCGCTCCTGCTGCTGCACCGACATGCCAGCGTAGACGGTACTTTTCGCGATGTTGGTGTTGACGAACCCGGGGCATACGGCCGTAACGGTGATGCCTTCATCGGCAAGATCGGCGCGCAACGCTTCGCTGAATCCCAATACCGCGGCTTTCGTCGTGCTGTAGGCGACCATGGATTTCGACGGCAGGAATGCGGCGGCCGACGCGACGTTGATGATCGTTCCGCCCGCACCGCGCTCGACCATCTGGGCGCCAAACACCCTGCTACCGCTGAGAACACCGCGGACATTGATCCCGATGATGTCGTCCCAATGCTCGGGGGTGGTTTCCAAAAACCGCCCCGCCATTCCGATTCCGGCGTTGTTCACCAGGATATCGACGACTCCGTGTTCGTCGCGAACCCGCTCGGCAAGGTCAGTCATGGCCGTTTCGTCGCTAACGTCGACTTGATACACTGCGGCCTCGGCACCCGCCGCTCGAACCTGGGCTGCGCTGTCATTAGCCGCGGCGAGGTCTCGATCCACGATCACGACCGTGCGAGCGCCTTGGCGCGCCAGCTCTACCGCGGTGGCCCGGCCGATGCCGGCGCCGGCCCCGGTGACCAGCGCGAGTTTGCCGCACACCTGGCGTGGGCCGCTCAACACCGTCGTCGCCTTCGGCTCCAACGACTCACCGCCGGCGTGGCGACCTCGGTCAACACCGTCGACCCATTCGCCGGTCAGCCGCGCGATGACGTCCGGACGTGACGACACCACCCAGTGCCCGCCCTCGATCGGGACGACCCTGCCGCCTGCCGGAATCGTGCCGGTGAAGCGCTGCAGCGCGGGCGTCACGAACTGGTCTTTGCGTGGCACCAGCACCTGAGTCGGGACCGTCGTCTGTGGGAGCGGCGACCCCGGCGATAGGAATGGCCCAGGCATGTTGGCCCGGTAGAGGTTGAGCCCGTTCACGTAGTCACCGATCGAGCGTGGGGGCGTGCGCCGTTGGCTGCGCGCACTCGACTGGCCGATACGTTCAAGAACACCAACAACTTTCACGCCAATGCGGGAGTGGAAAAACAACTCCGGTACCGCCGGGCACAGGAAAAAGCCGATGTATCCCGAACTCACCAACTGCCTGGCAACGTGCGCCGCCGTCCGCGGGCTGTGCCCCGATCGCAGGAATGCGCCCGCATACTGCAGGTGCGGGCCCGAGATCGAAGTAAATGAGCCGATCTTGCCCATTACCGCGTCGTCGGTAACCGCCGCCCACCCCTGGATGGAACCCCAGTCGTGGGCCAGCAGGTGCACCCGGGCGACTCCCAGGCTATCGACCACCGCGCCGGTGTCACGGACCAACTGTCCTAGCTCGTACCCGACACGGCTTGCCGGGCAGGATGATCCACCGGCGCCCCGCACGTCGTAGGCAGCCACGTTGTAGCGGTCGCCTAGCTGTTCGGCAACCCCATCCCACAGGTGGTGGTTGTCCGGCCACCCATGAATGGCCAGGATCGTGGACCGTTGCGGGTCTATCTCGGTGTAGCGATGGACCGCCAGGGTGACACCGTCGGACGCGGTAACGCCAGCTGTGGAAGCGATGGCCATAGCTCAGTGAGATGCTCGGGCAGCAGGTGAGACCGCCAAGTAGTCGACGGCCCGCTCGAGTCCGCCCAGCTGAGACGGGTGGAAGCCGGGTTTGTAATAGTCACCGACGACCCGGATCAGGCGCCACGGGCCTGGCGTCAAACCCCGGCGCGCCGCCGTGACGTAGTCCCGCCATCGCGGCTTGGTTCCCGGCGGCAGGTGTGGATCCACCGCGTACATGAACCGCACGCCGCGAATCCACAGCAGCAACATCACCGGGGTGACAGCCAACTGGGTACGTACCCGACGCCAGTAGCCAGCGCGGAGATGCTTCATGGTGTCGAACGCGACCGCTTTGTGCTCCACCTCTTCGGCACCATGCCAGCGGAGCATGTCCAGCATCACCGGATCGGTGCCAACAACCTCGAGCTGCGGGGAGTTCAGGATCCATTCGCCCAAAACCGCCGTGTAGTGCTCGATTGCCGAGATGAACGAAACCTGCTCGAGTAACCAGCTGTGCCGTCTCCGGGCACCTCGCCGGGGCCTTTCCGCCAGCAACTTCTCGAAAAGCCAGTTGATTTGGTCGGTATACGGGGTCACGTCGACGCCCTGGGCCTCGAAGTGGGCCAGCACCCCGGAGTGCGCTTGGGAATGCATCGCCTCCTGACCGATGAAGCCCTGCACATCCAGCCTTAGTTGATCGTCCCTGATCAGGGGCAGCGTTTTCTTGAACACCTTGACGAAAAACTCTTCGCCGGCGGGCAAAAGCAGGTGCAGCACATTGAGGACATGCGTGGCCAATGGCTCGTCGGGAACGTAGTGGAACGGCAGGTTGGTCCAGTCGAACTCGACATCTCGTGCTTCAAGGACAAGACGCTCGTGGTCGGCGGCACCCGATTCGCCGGAGTGCGGCCCCACCGCTCGGTCATCGACGGTGAACATTTGGCCCCCTTGCCATGGCGTTTACATTTACGCCGCAAATGTCTCCCCAGTGGACATCATGTGCTGGCAAGTATAGTGACACGCCTGCGTCAGGTGAAGAACAGCGTTTCGCTATCCCGCCTCGGCCCGCTGCTTCAGACGTTGCAGAGTGGTCTGGATATGCTCCGCATTGGCCGCGGCGCGATCCTTGACTCCGGTTGCCATCCTGGCGATCTTTCGAAACCATCCGGGCCGGCGATCCCAGGTGCTCTCGGTGACCCGGCAGCCGCCGTCGGTAGTGACGAGGTCGTATTGCCACCGCGAAACGGGAATCATGGCGCTTCGCACATCGAACGCGAAGATCCGGCCGGGCTCGGCGTCGGTCACGGTGCACGTCGTCTTCCAACGGCGACCGCCGTTCTTGTTGTGACCGACGAAAACCGCTCCGGCGTGGATTCCGTCGCCTTTGCGCAATTGCATCGCCACCGCCTCCTCCGCCAGCGAGGCCAACGTCGGCAGGTCGGTGATCAGTCCATACACCCGTTGCGGACTGGCGCCTATTTGGATGGTGGCGGCCACGGAAGGATCGGTCATGGGCCGATCATAACCAGCCGTTAGCCGGCCCAAGTCAGCCTAGAGTGGCGCCGCTCCGCGCAAGTGCTCGAAGATCAATGATGTCTGGGTGCCTGCGACGTTGATGTCCGCGTTGAGGTTGTCGACCACGAACTTGCGCAGGTCGTTGGTGTCCCGGGCGGCGACGTGCAGCAGGAAGTCGTCAGCCCCGGCGAGGAAATACACGTCCATCACCTGCCGCCGGCGGCGGATTTGTTGAATGAAGCTGCGGATCTTTCCGCGCGCGTTGGCCTGCAGGTTGACCGAGATCATCGCCTGCAGCGGCAACCCCACCGCAACCGGATCGATATCGGTATAGAACCCTCGGATCACGCCGACCTCCATCAATCGGCGAACCCGACCATGGCACGTCGACGGCGCTATCCCGACCGCATGGGCGAGCGCGTTGTTGGTGATCCTGGCGTCGCCGTGCAACAAGACCAGAATCTTGCGGTCTACCTCGTCGAGATCCGCTGGCCGAACATCCTTCGGCGAGGCCGCCGACGCGATAGCGGTTTCCGTTGACTCATCAGTCATGCACTAACTTTACAGAATTATCATCAAGATGATTGCGACATTCTCGAATGTTCTTCACACTTATGGGACCTGATCAAACGCAGGCCCCGAAATATCTGTCCGAACATCTGCAAAGCACCCCACAACCCGGCAGGAGGCAAAAATGCGAGTCGGCATTCCGACTGAGACCAAAGAAAATGAGTTCCGGGTTGCCATAACCCCGGCCGGCGTCGCCGCGTTGACCGGCCGCGGACACGAGGTGCTGATCCAGGCCGGCGCCGGGGAGGGCTCGGCAATATCCGACGCCGACTTCAAGATGGCCGGTGCCCGACTGGTCGACACCGCCGATCAAGTCTGGGCGGACGCGGACCTGCTACTGAAGGTCAAGGAACCGATCCCGTCGGAATACGGTCGCATGCGTAGCGGTCAGACCCTATTCACCTACCTGCATCTGGCAGCATCGCGGTCCTGCACCGACGCGCTGCTGAGCTCCGGCACCACCTCGATCGCCTACGAGACCGTTCAGACCGCCGACGGTGCGTTGCCATTGCTGGCCCCGATGAGCGAGGTCGCGGGACGGCTGTCCGCGCAGTCCGGCGCCTATCACCTGATGCGTGCCCACGGCGGGCGCGGTGTGTTGATGGGCGGCGTGCCCGGTGTCGAACCGGCCAATGTCGTCGTTGTGGGTGCCGGCACCGCCGGTTACAACGCCGCACGGGTCGCCAACGGCATGGGGGCGTCGGTCACCGTCATGGACGTCAACATCAACAAGCTCCGGCTGCTCGACGCGGAGTTCGGCGGCCGTGTCCGCACCCGCTACTCGTCCACATATGAGCTGGAAGATGCGGTCAAAGACGCCGACCTGGTAATCGGGGCCGTCTTGGTACCCGGCGCCAAGGCACCCAAGTTAATTTCGAATTCTCTTGTCGCGCAGATGAAATCCGGCGCAGTTCTGGTGGACATCTCAATTGACCAGGGCGGTTGCTTCGAAGACTCGCGGCCGACGACGCACGACCACCCGACGTTCGCCGTGCACGACACGGTGTTCTACTGCGTGGCAAACATGCCCGGCGCCGTACCCAAGACGTCGACCTACGCGTTGACCAACGCGACGATGCCTTATGTGCTCAAGCTTGCCGACCAGGGTTGGCAAGCCGCCTGCCGGTCCGATCTCGCGCTGGCCAAGGGTCTTTCCACGCACGCCGGCGCGCTGTTGGCCGAGCATGTGGCCGCCGACCTGGATTTGCCGTTCACCGAGCCGGCGAGCGTACTTGGCTGAGGGCAAAACCTTGAGTGCGTAAACCTAGAGTGATCGCACGTCCGGGGCCAGCGAGGCGACTATGTCGGCTGCTGGCCCCGGCTGTGCCTCCCGGTAGGCCGTTCCCGCCCACAGGTTTGTCCCATGCGGGTCGTCGGCTTCGACCGCCGCCGCCCGTATCGGCTTGGTCATCTGGTTGACCTCCGGGTATCCCAACGGCGCCACCTGGTCCAGGAGGCGGGTGAAGTTGTTGGCCAGCCCCCGCGCATACCGACCGGAAAACGCCCGGGTGACCAGGGTGGAGTCGAACTCCGGGTTTTTCAGGGCGACACGATGTACCGGGTTGGTGCCGGCTTCGTCGGCGAGCAGCAGCGCAGTACCCACCTGAGCGGCGACCGCTCCCTTGCGCAATACCGCCGCCACGTCCTCGGCCGTGCCCAAGCCGCCGGCCGCGATCAGTGGAACATCGTGCGCGTTGCCGATCCGATGCAGCAGCTGCTCCAGCGACTCCTCACCGGGTTCCATGTCCGGGGCAAACGTGCCGCGATGCCCACCAGCATTCGGGCCCTGGACGACCAGATTGTCCGCGCCGGCAGCAAGAGCCACGCCGGCTTCGTAGGCCGACGTCACCGTGACCGACACCAACAGCCCCAGTGCGCTCAGCCGGCGAACCACGTCCGGCGGCGGGGCGCCGAAGGTGAAGGACACCACTTCCGGGCGAACGTCGGCCAGCACTTCGAGCTTGCCTTCCCAATCGTCGTCGTCGCCATGGATGGGTTGGCCCACATCGACGCGGTAGTAATCGGCAACTTCTTCGAGTTCTTCTGCGTAATACTCCAGCTGGATCCAGTCGGCGACACTGGGCTGGGGCACAAAGAGATTGGCGCCGATTGGGCCGGTGGTGGCGGCGCGCGCCGCGGCGATATCGTCTGCGAACTGGTCGGCCGTGAGGTAGCCACCGGCCACAAAACCCAGCCCGCCCGCGTTGGACACCGCCGCGGCCAAGGCCGGGGTGCTCGGACCGCCAGCCATCGGCGCACCCACGATGGGTACCGCGATATCCCAGAAGCCCAACACCATTGGGCTAATTTACCATCGCTCGAAGTTGTTGCGGCAGCTGTCGTTTCGATCCGTAGGGGCCCAGAACGGCGGCGCCGTAGCGCTTCACCAATAGCCGACGGGCCACCAAGTTGACCTCCTCGACCGTGACCTGCTCGATTTGCCGCAGGGTCTCCTCGATGCTGCGGTGCCTGCCGTAATTCAATTCGCTGCGACCGATGCGGCTCATCCTCGAGCTCGAGTCTTCCAGCCCGAGGACCAGGCCGCCGCGCAACGACCCCTTGGCAATCCGGCATTCAGCCTCGGTGATGCCGTCGCGCGCCACCGATTCCAGCACGTCCCTGGTCACCCGCATGACATCGTTGAAACGCTCGGGGAGACAAGCCGCGT
The DNA here is from genome assembly GCF_900292015.1 of Mycobacterium basiliense. Classification (NCBI taxonomy): domain Bacteria; kingdom Bacillati; phylum Actinomycetota; class Actinomycetes; order Mycobacteriales; family Mycobacteriaceae; genus Mycobacterium; species Mycobacterium basiliense. The sequence goes on along the minus strand of NZ_LR130759.1, from coordinate 1,980,658 downwards.
ACACCGACAAGGCGCCGCTGTCGGCGAAGATGTCCAACGCGGAATAGACCGAGTAGGCCAGGCCGCGGGCCTCGCGGATCTCTTGAAACAGCCGCGAACTTAGTCCGCCGCCGAGCACGGTGTGCAGCACCGACAACGCCCAGCGATGCTCCCAGGCGCGCCCGGGTGTGCGGATCCCCAACGACACGTGGGTCTGTTCGGCGTCGCGACCGCCCAGCACCAACCGAGGGGTGCCATTGACCCGGCCCGTGCCTTTCCGCGGCGCCACGGGTCGGTGTCCGCGAACCAGACGCGCCCCGAAGTGCTCCCGTACCAAGGTGACCACCTCGTCGTGATCGACGTTGCCCGCCACCGCGACCACCATCCGCGGTGGTGTATAGCGCCGCACGTGAAACGAGTGCAGCTGAGATCGCGTCATCGCCGAGACGGATTGCGTGCTGCCGATCACCGGCCGGCCCACGGGATGGTCGCCGTACATCGCGGTGAGGAACATGTCCGCCAACGCATCCTCGGGATCGTCGTCACGCATGGCGATCTCCTCGAGGACGACGTCGCGCTCCAGCTCGACATCCTCGGCGGCACAGCGGCCGTTGAGCACTACATCGGCAACCAGGTCAACAGCCAGTTCCAGGTCGGTGTCGAGCACGTGCGCGTAATAGCAGGTGTGCTCCTTGGCCGTGAATGCGTTCAGCTCACCACCAACGGCGTCCACCGCCTGGGCGATATCCACCGCGGTACGGGTCGGGGTCGCCTTGAAGAGCAAGTGCTCAAGAAAATGCGCGGCGCCGGCCACCGTGGCACCCTCGTCGCGCGAGCCCACCCCGACCCATACCCCAACCGATGCGGACCGCACCGCGGGTAAGTATTCGGTTACGACGCGCAGACCGCCCGGCAGAGTGGTACGACGCAGTGCCGCGGCGGCCGCAGGGTCAGCTGCTTGCCGTCGCGGCATCGGCTGGCGCCGGGGAATCGGCAGGTGCGGCATCTTCCTCGGCAACCAAGACCAGCGAGATCTTGCCGCGTTTGTCGATGTCGGCGATCTCCACCCGCAGCTTGTCCCCGACGTTGACGACATCTTCGACCTTGGCGATGCGCTTGCCCTTGCCCAGCTTGGAGATGTGCACCAAACCGTCACGCCCGGGCAACAGCGATACGAACGCCCCGAAATCGGTCGTCTTGACCACCGTCCCCAGGAACCGCTCGCCCACCGTCGGCAACTGCGGGTTAGCAATGGCGTTGATCTTATCGATGGCGGCCTGCGCCGACGGCCCGTCGGTGGCGCCCACGAACACGGTGCCGTCATCCTCGATGGAAATCTGCGCGCCGGTCTCCTCGGTGATGGAGTTGATCACCTTGCCCTTCGGCCCGATGACCTCACCGATCTTGTCCACCGGGACCTTGATGGTGGTCACCCGTGGCGCGTACGGGCTCATCTCGTCGGGCGAGTCGATGGCCTCGGCCATGACCTCAAGAATCGTCAGGCGCGCATCCTTCGCCTGAGCCAGAGCGGCCGCCAGCACCTGGGAAGGAATCCCGTCGAGCTTGGTGTCCAGCTGCAGAGCGGTGACGAAGTCCTTGGTTCCGGCGCACTTGAAGTCCATGTCGCCGAACGCGTCCTCGGCGCCCAGGATGTCGGTCAGGGTGACGAAGCGACGCTCGGTGCTTCCCTCGGCCGCCCCTTCCACTTGGATATCGTCGGACACCAAGCCCATCGCGATGCCGGCCACCGGGGCCTTCAACGGCACACCGGCGTTGAGTAGCGCCAGCGTGGAGGCGCACACCGAGCCCATCGACGTCGAGCCGTTGGAGCCCAGCGCCTCAGACACCTGACGGATGGCGTACGGGAATTCCTCGACGCTGGGCAGCACCGGGATCAGGGCCCGCTCGGCCAGTGCGCCGTGTCCAATTTCGCGGCGCTTGGGCGAGCCGACTCGACCGGTCTCGCCGGTAGAGAACGGCGGGAAGTTGTAGTGATGCATGTACCGCTTGGTGGTCTCCGGCCCGAGCGAGTCGATCTGCTGGGCCATCTTGACCATGTCAAGCGTGGTCACGCCCAAAATCTGGGTTTCGCCGCGCTCGAACAGCGCGCTACCGTGAGCCCGCGGAACCACGGCGACCTCGGCGGAAAGTGCCCGGATATCGGTAATGCCACGGCCATCGATACGGAAATGGTCGGTGAGGATGCGCTGCCGAACCAGTTTCTTGGTCAGCGCGCGGAACGCAGCGCCGACTTCCTTTTCCCGGCCTTCGTGGGTGTCGGCGAGCCGCTCGAGCACCTGCGTCTTGATCTCATCGGTGCGCTGATCGCGCTCGGCCTTGTTTCCGATCGTCAGCGCGGCCGCCAATTCGTCGGTGGCCACCGAGGACACCGAATAGAAAACGTCGTCGCCGTAGTCGGGAAACACCGGGAACTCCGCCGGCGGCTTTCCTGACTTCCCGGCAGCGTCGACGAGCTCCTGCTGCGCGGTGCAGAGCGCGGCGATGAACGGCTTGGCCGCCTCCAGACCCTCGGCCACCACGGTTTCCGTCGGCGCCTGGGCGCCGCCCCCGACGAGCTCGATGACCTTGTCGGTCGCTTCGGCCTCGACCATCATGATCGCCACGTCATCGCCGACAATGCGTCCGGCCACGACCATGTCGAACACGGCGCGCTCGATCTGCTCGACGGTGGGGAAAGCCACCCAGGTGCCGTCGATGAGCGCCACCCGTACGCCCCCGATGGGGCCGGAGAACGGCAGACCACCCAGCTGGGTGGAGGCCGACGCGGCGTTGATCGCCAGGACGTCGTATAGATCGTTCGGGTCCAGACTCAGGATCGTCACCACGACCTGGATCTCGTTGCGCAGGCCGTCAACAAACGACGGGCGCAGGGGCCGGTCGATGAGGCGGCAGGTCAGGATGGCGTCGGTGGAAGGTCGGCCCTCACGCCGGAAGAACGACCCGGGGATGCGACCGGCGGCATACATCCGCTCCTCGACATCAACCGTCAGCGGAAAGAAGTCGAAATGTTCCTTGGGGTTCTTGCTGGCGGTGGTCGCCGACAGCAACATGTTGTCCTCGTCGAGGTATGCGACCACGGCCCCGGCGGCCTGCAAAGCCAACCGGCCGGTCTCGAATCGGACGGTGCGGGTGCCGAAGCTCCCGTTGTCGATGGTGGCGGTGGACTCGAATACACCTTGTTCAATTTCAGCTACAGACATGGGTGTCCGTGCGGCCCTCTCTGGGTTATTCAGCTGTTTCGCGTCGTCACGCACAACCCAGGGCAGACACAGGGCCGGACCGGCCTGCGAGCCGCCCGCGGAGCCTCCCCTAAAGCACGAGCCTGGATGCGGCTACGGCCATCGATCGAAGCGGCCGGACCTGCCCCAGATGCGGGGTGCCCGGCAGCCACTACCGAAGACCGCCCGATACAGGCTGGGCTGCTCCCTTGGACATACCTAGTGACTCGCTGGAACGGCACACGCGGATCTGCGTGAACCGCACCACTTTGCTCGGGCCGAACCGGCCCAGAACATGCCCACTGTACACCTGCCGCGAATCCCCCAGATGCCGAGCCGCGACGATCGGTCCGCAACTCACCCGCGGGCACCGCTGTTCCCGATCTGTTCTAGACCGATTCCAGTTCCGCAAAATCGTCGGCGACCTTGTCGAGATCACCTGTCTCGTGGTCCCAGCAGAAGACCTCGTCCTGCAGCACCGAACCATCCACGTTGGCTAGCAAGACAAGCCGATCCCCGCATCCGTTGGCTCCGATGGCGACGGCATTGGCGGGAAAGCCGGTCCACTCCTTGGCACTTGCCGTCTCGCGGACAATGTCGTTGCAGGTGCGCTTCACCCGCTTCTTGTCGCTGGTGTCGAAGAAGGGGTACAAGTCCCATATTTCTTCGTCCGCGGGGGCCTCAACGGTTCCGCCGTTGTCCGCCATCATCTTGATGCGGAAACCCGATGGGAAGGTAACCCCGAGCTTCTCCTCTGCGGCCAGTATGTACTTCTCATCGACTGGGAAGGGCATCGTCTTCTCCTTGTAGAACGATTAGTAGAACGATCACGCTCAACGCCGCACGGTGAGCGTGCAACGCAATGGTCAGGTTCGGGTCTAATTACCGCACAGCTCCGATACCTCCGGCCCCGCCGGCACCACCGCCGCCACCAAGGCCGCCGTCTGGGGGGCCTCCGGGATGGCCAGCGCTGCCCGGGCCGCCGAAAATAGCGAAGAAGCCGTCATCGAAAGCGCCGCCGTCACCGCCCCGGCCACCATTTCCGCCGGCGCCGCCTGACCCCACAGTGCTGTGGCCGCCGGTGCCGCCGATGCCACCGTTGCCGCCAGCGCCCGCAGTGCCGGTGCCACCAATTCCACCGTCACCGCCATCACCGCCGGGTTGACCCTCAACGTGATTGCTAGTGCCGTCGCCGTTGCTGCCGGCACCGCCGCTACCGCCGTTGCCGCCGGTGACCCCGGTTCCTCCGCGACCGCCCGCACCGCCGTGGGCCCCTGCAGAATTGGTGCCGCCCAGGCCACCGTCTCCTCCGGGCCACCGCGGCCCGACCGCACGGTCTAGGGTCCGCTGCCGACGTCCTCGACGCAGACGGCGAACCGTCGCTGGGTGTAGGCGTAGCCCACCCCGCTGGCACACTGATCGACGCTGACGGGCGGGTCGAGATCTTTGAGGATCTGAGTGACCCGCTGACGGTGCGGCGCCGACGCATCGTTGCAATCGACACGGACAGGGTCGGTCTTGTGGTCCGGATCGATGCTCATGCAGCCGCCAACCACCCAATCGATATCCAGGCAGAAGGTGCCCTCCGCGCGATTCAACCCGTTGCGCATGGAATAGAACGAATCGACATCACCCGGGCACTGCGCACGCTCGGCAACGGCGGCGACGACCTTGAAGTTCGAATCCTGGCTGCCACACGTCGCCTTGGTTGCCTGCGGGCGATCCGGTGCGCCGCCCAGCTTGAGACAGTCCCCCACCTGGAGGTCGGCGATTCTCGCTGACGAACATCCCAGCACCACCACGGCGGTGCCCAGCGCCAGGATCATGGCGCGCATCGCGCCGTGGGTCAGCGACGCAGACCCAGCCGCTCAATGAGCGAACGATAACGCTCCACGTCGATCTGAGAGATGTACTTGATCAGTCGGCGCCGCCGCCCAACCAGCAGCAACAGACCTCGGCGGGAGTGATGGTCGTGCTTGTGCACCTTGAGGTGCTCGGTGAGATCGGCGATCCGCTTCGTCAACAGTGCGATCTGTGCTTCCGGGGATCCGGTATCGGTCTCATGCAGACCGTAGGAACTCAGAATTTCCTTTTTCTGTTCGGCAGTCAGCGCCACGAAACATCTCCATCAATTGGTCCGCGATCAGGGATTCCCGGCGCGGCCACCGCGAACCGCAGCACACGCCGATGTCGTCGGGCAGTCTAGCAGCGGCATCACCGCTGAACATAAACGCCTCAGCCGGCAGCCAGGAGCGCGCGCGTCCGATCCGTATCGGCACCGATCTCTGCGATCAACGCTCGAACGGAGTCGAACTTTTGCTGACCGCGGATGCGCGCGACAAAGTCCAGCGCAACATGCTGACCATAGAGGTCGGCGCTGGTATCGAGCACGAAAGCCTCGACGGTGCGGGTACGTCCGGAAAACGTGGGATTGGTCCCGACGGACACGGCGGCTTGATAGCGCTCTCCCGGAATCACCGCGCCGGTGACCGGTCCATGCCCGAGGACGGTGAACCAGGCCGCGTACACGCCGTCGGCCGGTATGGCCGAATACATCGGTGGTGCGACATTGGCAGTGGGAAAGCCCAGCTCGGCGCCTCGCCCGTAACCCCTGACCACCACGCCCTCGACACGATGCGGGCGACCCAAGGCTTCGGTGGCTGCCATCACATCGCCGGCGTCCACGCATGACCGGATGTATGTGGAGGAGAACGTGACGGTCTCGTTGCTGTGATGCTCGGACACCAGCGACATCGACTCCACCGCGAAGCCGAATCGCTCGCCGGCGCGGCGCAGGGTGCCGACGTTACCGGCCGCCTTCCTGCCGAAGGTGAAATTCTCTCCCACCACCACCTCCACCACGTGCAGGTGCTCGACCAACAGCTCGTGAATGTAGCGATCGGGCGTGAGCTTCATGAAATCGGTGGTGAACGGCATCACCAGGAACACGTCGATGCCCAACTCCTCCACCAGCTCAGCGCGGCGGGTCAGCGTCGTCAGCTGCGCCGGGTGGCTGCCGGGATAGACGACTTCCATCGGATGCGGATCGAACGTCATCAGCACGCTCGGTACGCCGCGAGTACGGCCCGCTTTCACCGCGTGCGCGATCAATTCGGCGTGTCCGCGGTGTACACCATCGAACACCCCGACGGTCAGCACGCATCGGCCCCAGTCCGTGGGGATCTCATCCTGGCCACGCCACCGCTGCACAACCGCAAGCCTAACGGCGCAGCGGGGCTCGCGGTTGTCAGATCCGCGGGTTGTCGGCCGACCTGGGCGCCGTCCAAGCCAGCGCTGCCCGCATCCAGATCCGCGTTCATCGGCAGAAACCCGCCGCACCGGCGATAGCCAATTGATGACCAAAAACACAGATTGGCCGTGGGTTGCCTAGACTTTCTGGTTGTGAGGGGTGACGACGAGCCTGCCGGTCTCACCGCGGTTGCCCAGGATTACCTGAAAGTCATTTGGACGGCCCAGGAATGGTCGCGGGAAAAGGTCAGTACCAAGATGCTGGCGGAGAAGATCGGGGTATCGGCCAGCACGGCATCGGAGTCCATCCGCAAACTCGCCGAGCAGGGTCTGGTCGACCACGAGAAGTACGGCGCGGTGACATTGACCCCTGCCGGGCGGCGGGCGGCCCTGACAATGGTGCGCCGCCACCGGTTGCTGGAGACTTTCTTGGTCAACGAACTCGGCTACAGCTGGGACGAGGTGCACGACGAGGCCGAGGTGCTCGAACACGCGGTGTCGGATCGGCTGGTGGCCCGGATCGATGCCAAGCTCGGCTTCCCGCGGCGCGACCCGCACGGTGATCCCATCCCGGCTTCCGATGGGCATGTGCCCACACCACCGGCGCGCCAGCTGTGGGCCTGCCACGACGGTGACACCGCAACGGTGGCCCGCATCTCCGACGCCGACCCCGAGATGCTGCGGTACTTCGACAGCGTCGGAATCAACCTGGATTCGCAGCTGCGAGTCCTGACCCGACGGGAATTCGCCGGGATGATCTCGGTGGCGATCGAATCGGCCGATGGCGCCGCGACCACCGTCGAGTTGGGCAGCCCCGCCGCCCGGGCGATCTGGGTGGTGGCCTGACGGGGCCCGGCCAAGCGTTAGGCCAGCAGCCCCTTGGCGATGTGGGTTATCTGGACCTCGTTACTGCCGGCATAGATCATCAGCGACTTCGCGTCTCGGGCAAGCTGTTCTACCCGGTACTCGGCCATGTAGCCGTTGCCGCCGAACAACTGGACGGCCTCCATGGCGACTTCGGTGGCGGCTTCTGAGGAATACAGCTTGATGGCCGACGCCTCGGCCAACGAGGTTTCCTTGCCCACCTTCAACTTCTCCAACGTCTGAAAAACCATATTCTGGACGTTGATCCGCGCCACTTCCATCTTGGCCAGCTTGAGCTGGATGAGCTGGAACTGGCCGATGTTCTTGCCCCACAGAGTCCGGGTTTTGGCGTAATCCACGCATAGCCGGTGACATTCGTTGATGATGCCCAGCGCCATCAAAGCCACCCCGAGACGCTCCACGGCGAAATTGGCGCGTGCACTCTCCCGGCCGTCCCCAGCGTCGTGTTGTTCGCTCTCGCCCAGCAACCGGTCCGCAGTCAGCCGCACGCTGTCGAAAAATAGTTCGCCCGTCGGCGAGGACATCATGCCCATCTTCTTGAACGGCTTGCCCTGCGTCAGTCCGGGCATGCCCGAATCGAGCACGAAGACCAGCACCGGGCGGTTGCGCCGGGCCCGATCGGCGTCGCCGCCGGCGTCGTCAGCAAGCTTGGCGTACACCAACAGGATATCGGCGTCGGGCCCGTTGGTGATGAACGTCTTCTGTCCGTTGAGGAGGTAGTCGTCGCCATCGCGGGTGACATGGGTCTTCATACCGCCGAAGGCATCCGAGCCGGAATCCGGCTCGGTAATGGCCCATGCGGCGAACTTCTCCAACGTCATCAGCCCGGGCAACCAGCGCTCCTTCTGAGCCAGGGTGCCGCGACTCATGATGGTTCCCGCGCCCAACCCGAGACTCACCGCAACCGTGCTGAGTAACCCAATGCTGACCCCGGCAAGTTCGGACACCAGGACCGCGGCCATCGAGGCCTGGGGCGCCAGCCCGCCAAGCCCGCCGGAACCGCTTGCACTGTTCCGTCTTTCGGCTTTGTCGCCCTGGTTGGCGCGCTCGCGGTCCAGCATCGACTTGACCGATTCGGCGGCCATCACGTCCAGACCGAACTGGCTGAATAACTTGCGCGCGATCGGATATGGCGATAGCGCACCGCTTTCCAGATCGTCCCGAACGGGCCGGATCTCCTTGTCGATGAATTGGCGCACAGCGTCTCGCAACATCAGATCCGTGTCGGACCACTCGATCAAGGCAGGCTCCCGAATTGCGTTCTGCGGATTAGTGTTCGGCGCGCTGATAGGCGGTGACCACGGCGGCGCCACCCAGTCCTATGTTGTGTTGCAGTGCCGCTGTCACGTTGTCGACCTGGCGTTTGTCTGCCGCACCACGCAGCTGCCAGGTCAGTTCTGCGCATTGGGCCAAACCGGTGGCTCCCAGGGGATGTCCCTTGGAGATCAGGCCGCCGGAAGGGTTGATCACCCAACGCCCGCCGTAGGTGGTGTCGCAGTTGTCGATCAATTTGGCCGCCTCACCTTGGCCACACAGACCGAGAGCCTCGTAGAGCAGCAACTCGTTGGCCGAGAAGCAGTCATGCAGCTCAATCACCTGAAAGTCCTCCGGCCCGAGTCCGCACTGGTCGTAGACCCGACGCGCCGCCTGGACATTCATGTCGTAGCCGATGAGATTCTTTGCACTGCCCCCGAAGGTCGACGCGAAGTCGGTGGTCATCGCCTGGCCGACGATCTCGACCGCTTGACCGGCAAGGCCGTGGCTGTCCACAAACGACTCCGAGGCCAGGATCGCCGCACCGGACCCGTCGGAGGTCGGCGAGCACTGCAGCTTGGTGAGCGGGTCGTAGATCATCCGCGACGCCAAGATGTCGTCGAGGGTGTAGGCGTCCTGGAATTGCGCGTAGGGGTTGTGCACCGAGTGCTGGTGGTTCTTGTAGCCGATCTTGGCAAAGTGCTCGGCGGTGGTGCCGTACAACTGCATGTGTTCGCGCCCGGCAGCACCGAACATCCAGGGCGCCACCGGAAATGCCAAGTCGGCGATCTCGACCATCGCCTTGACGTGTTTGTCCATCGGCTGCGTGCGGTCGTCATAGGCCGCGGACAGGGATCCGGGTTTCATCTTCTCGAAACCAAGCGCGATGGTGCAGTCGGCCAGTCCCCCGCGGATCGCCTGCGCCGCAAGGAATAGCGCGGTCGATCCGGTCGCGCAATTGTTGTTGACGTTGACGATCGGAATGCCCGAAAGGCCTAGCTCGTAGAGCGCCCGCTGACCCGACGTCGACTCACCGTAGACGTAGCCAACATAGCCTTGCTCGATTGCTGCGTAGTCGATGCCGGCATCCCGCAACGCGTTGGTCCCCGACTCCCGCGCCATATCGGGGTAGTCCCATCCCGGGCGGCGCCCCGGCTTCTCGAATTTCGTCATGCCGACGCCGATGACGAAAACCCTCTTCGATCCGTTGTCCGGCATACACGCCCCTTCCGCCGGCTCGCGACGCGATCCCTGGCTTCCAGTGTGCAACCCGGCCACGGCGTGATCCAGGTCGGGTGCCCCTACCCGGTCGCCGGGCGGATGACCACCACGGACTTGGTGCGCGGACCCTCGTCGCGCAATAGCGCGATCACCCGGCCGTCGGCGTCGTGGGCGGCATAGGTGCCGTCGATACCGGCCGGCTCAAGGGATCTGCCGTTGGCGGTGGCCGCGGCCTGCCCGGCGGTAAGCTCCCGATGGGCAAACATCAGCAAACACGCCTCGTCGAGGCTCAGACTCAGCCGCGGGCGCTCGGCCAGCTCATCGAGCGACACCGCCTGGTCCAGGTCAAAGCGACCGACCCGGGTGCGCCGCAATGACGTTAGGTGCCCCCCCACCCCAAGCGCGCCACCTAGATCGCGGGCCAGCGCGCGGATGTAGGTTCCCGACGAGCAGTCGACTTCAACATCGACATCGACAACATCGATGACATCACCGTCACCGACGGCAACGCCGCGTCGCACATCCATCAGCTCGAACCGATCGATACGCACCGGGCGCGCTTGGAGTTCCACGGCGTGGCCCTGCCGGGCCAGCTGATAGGCACGGCGGCCGCCGACCTTGATCGCGCTGACCGCCGAGGGCACCTGGCTGATGTCACCACGTAGCCCGGTGATCGCGGTGGCGATCGCCTGCTCGGTCAGGTGCGCAACCGACGCTGAGTGCAGCAGTTCACCGTCGGCGTCCTCGGTCGAGGTTGCCTGGCCCAGGCGAATCGTGGCGGCATAGGACTTCGATGTCGCCGTCAGCAGGCCAAGTATCTTGGTGGCGCGCTCGATCCCGATCACCAGTACGCCGGTGGCCATCGGGTCCAGAGTTCCGGCGTGGCCTACCCGGCGGGTGGCGAAGATCCGCCGGCACCGCCCGACCACGTCGTGGCTGGTCATTGCGCCCGGCTTGTCGACGACGACGATGCCCGGGCCTAAGCCGCTACCGGCAGACTCCGCCGTCATAGCACGATGGCGGTGAGCACCAGTCCGCGTTCGACCGACCAGCGACCGCGCAACGTGGTCAACGGCGGACCCCAGCGGGCGGTCGCGTCAATCAGGATGCGTGATACAAACCGGCCCGTCGACCCCGAAGCATCGACATCGAACGTGATGTGCGCGTCCTCAAACCCAAGCCACCTGTTGGTCAACGGAAACCACGCCTTGTATGTCGCTTCCTTGGCGCAGAACAAAATTCGGTCCCAATGCAACCCGGCTGGCATAGCCCGGGGCAGCTCAGTGCGTTCCGCTGGGAGGCTGATCGCATCTAGCACGCCGTTGGGCAGCACGTCGTGCGGTTCGGCATCGATGCCCACCGACCGCACCGCGCCACTACGCCCCACCACCGCACCGCGGTAGCCGGTGCAGTGCGTCAGGCTTCCCACAACGCCGTCGGGCCAGCATGGTTGTCCCTTGTCGCCCTTGAGAATCGGCACCGGCCGCACGCCGAGCTGGTCCAACGCGGTGCGGGCACAGTGGCGCACGGTGATGAATTCGTTGCGCCTCTTGTCCACCGATTTGGCGATCAGCGGCTCTTCTTCCGGCATCGGCACCAGACCGGGCGGGTCGGAGTACAGCTCGGCATACGCCAGATCATCGACCACGGTCCCGGGCAACACCGACGACACCAGCATGACGGTCACCGTGACTGCCGCTGCCGCAATCTTTCCCGGAACTGGGCAGCCTGTGACTTCATCTCCGGAGTGATCACGAAATGGCCGCCGAAGTCGTTGAGGTAGCCCGGCGCGTACTGCGGGTCCGGCAGCACTTGGCGCAGCCAACTGTAGGGCTTGCGGCGTCGCCACTCGCGTGGGTAACCCACCGACACCTCCTCGAAGCGGACATCGTCGTGCCATGTGGTGCGCGGAATGTGCAGGTGCCCGTACACCGAGCACACCGCGTTGTAGCGGGTATGCCAGTCGGCGGTCTTGGTGGTTCCGCACCAGAGCGAGAATTCCGGATAGAACAGCGCGTCGCAGGGCTCGCGCACCATCGGGAAGTGATTTACCAGCACCGTCGGTTGCATCCAGTCGAGCTGTTCGAGACGTGCGCGGGTAGCGGCGACGCGATCACGGCACCAGGCATCGCGGGTCGCGTACGGCTCGGGCGACAACAGATATTCGTCGGTAGCCACGATATTGCGCTGCTTGGCGATGGCCATGCCCTCGGCTTTGCTGGTGGCACCCTGCGGCAGAAACGTGTAGTCGTACAGCAGGAACATGGGCACGATGGTGGCCGGACCACCTCGTTCAGTCCACACCGGGAACGGGTGCTCGGGTGTGACGACGCCCATTTCGTCACACATATTGACCAGGTAGTCGTAACGCGCTCGGCCGAAGATTTGCATAGGGTCGCGGTTGGTGGTCCACAACTCGTGATTGCCGGGAACCCAGATCACCTTGGCGAACCGCCTCCGCAGCAAATCCAGCGCCCAACGAATCTCGTCGGTGCGCTCGGCGACGTCGCCGGCGACGATCAGCCAATCGTCCGGCGATGATGGGTACAGCGACTCGGCGACCGGCTTGTTACCGAGGTGGCCGGTGTGCAGGTCAGAGACCGCCCACAGCGTCGGCTGCACCCCGCCGGTCATTTCGTGCCTTGTCACGACTCACCAGCCTAACGATCCGGCGAAGTGGAGACGAAATCCTCGGGTTCCACACCCCGGTGAGCAGCGGCGGGGTTCAAGGACCCGGGGCTACGGGCTCGGTGGTGGGCTGGGGGTATCGGTTTCACTGATCCGGCAGTCCGACTGCGCCGTGAGCGATGAGGCCACCTGGGTGCCCAGTTTGAACTCGACGCCCCCGTGCCCGGCGAGGTAGACGTCATGGTCGCCCGGCTTGTCTTTCATCACCCCAAAGGTGGTGGCGCCGAATTGCTGCCCACCCTCTCTCACAATCTGAACAGCCTGCGGCCACTTGTCGTCGGGAATCGGCCCGCTGAATCCGACCATGAAGTACGCCGCTTTGGCCCTGGTCCACTCGTAATCGCCTCCACACCCATTCCAGCTGTCCACATCCATCGACCAGGTCAACCCCGGCACCAGAGCCGCGATCGCCTCGGCCATCTGGGTCACCGCGGCGCGGTACTGGTCCTTGGCCGCCTCCAGCGAAGGCTTGGCCCGCAACGGGTTCTCCAGTTCAGCAACCTTCTCCGGACTCAACGGACCCTCCTGCTCACCACCACGCCCAAGACCACCAGAACCACATCCCAGCACCAGCACACAAACCAGCGCCAGCAACCCCACCAGCCGCCACCGCATCAATGCCCTCCCGCCAGTTCGTGGCCGGGCGCTGCCGGCATCCCGCCGCGCAGAACCGGCGGGAGCAGCGGCGCGCCGACCTTATTGTCCGGCAGCCCGGCGGCGATCGCCGCCAGGTTATAGCCCGACATCCGCAGCTGTGGCTGCCCGGCGGCATCTTGGAAGACTCGCGGATAATCGCCATGGGCATACACCCCGTCCCGCCAGATCCGGCCGGGATCGAAACCGGCCTGTGACGACAATTCCGTCAACCCGGGAGTCAGATACGGGTCCGGCCCCCAACCGTGCAGCGGGGCCAGCGGGGCGACCACGCTGGTGATCAAGTCGTGCGGCGCCTGCATGACATAAGCATGCCCGTGCTCGAGTCCCAGCTGCGCCGGGGTGTAGAGCTCCAGGCCGGGTGAACCGTAGAACACGACATCGTTGACGGGATGCGCACCGTGGGCGTTGAGGTCCTGCAGGGCCAGCGACGCCGTCAACGAGCCATAGGAGTGCCCCAACACGGTGAGGTGGCCGGAGGGGTTGTTGGCGCGCACCTGTTGCAAATAGCTGGACAAATCGCCGGCGCCCGCACGTGCCTGCCCATCGGTTATGGTCTGCCACAGGTCACCCGCACTTGCGGTGTCAAGCGGGTTGGGGGGCGGCTCATAGCCCATCCAGGCGATCGCGGCGACCGACGTCGGTTGGCCGGCATTCTTCAGCTGCCGCATTTCCTCAAGCCGAAGGTTGCGTGCCTCAGCAACCATGCCTGGCAGGGTGCCCCGGGTGGTGGAACCGACCCCGGGCACGGTCACCGAAACATTGGCGGCGGTGTCCGGATTACCCACGGCCACCGCCGCCAGCACCTGCTGGTGCGGGTCGTCCGGAAGCCGCAACTGGGCCAGGTAGGTTTCCGGGGCACGGCTCAGCGCCTCATCGACAGCATCGAGATCGCCCAGCCGGTCCTTGGCGACGGCCAGCTGATCGTCAAGGGCGGCGAGCTGGCCCATAGCATCGCTGTCGAGGATGCCGTTGTTGTAGTCGCGGACGGCCCGCGCCGCCAGCTGGTCATAACGCCCCTGCAACTGCCCAATCCGGGCTCGCAGCTTGGCGCGTTCCGCACGCAACAGCTCCTCGTTGGCATCGCTGGCCCGCTGGGTCGGTGTCAGCCCCTCGGGGCCCACCGGCGGACCGGCCTCGGCCGGGATCGGGAAATCACCGTCGGCCATGTTGACCGCTGACGCCAATTCCTCGTCGATGGTGTTCGCCTCAACCACAATCGCATCCAGGTCAGCCTGCAGCTCGGCCTGCTTGGCAAGCATCCGCGCCCATTCGGACTCGGTGTGGCGCAGGCCCGGAATCGGCACCACCCGGTTGCTCAGCGCATCGATCTGCAGCTCGGCGGCCGCGGCGGCTTTGCGCAACGCGGCCAACTCCGATTGGACCTTCACAATCCCGCCAGCGGCCCGATCGGCCGCCCGGGCAACGGCCAACGCTTCGTTGCCGTGGGCGTCAAGGTCGCGGCGAAGTCCCGCGTTCTGATGCGCGGCAGCCTCGGCGGTCTTGCCACCGGAGTTGGCAAAAATCGACAGCGTGGCCAGCTGACGCGACACCTCCAAGCTCACCTGGGCTCGGGCGGTGGCCGCGTGGAACACCTCACGAACCGCTTGCGCGTTCCACCGATCGATATCGGCCACCGTCAGCGACACCGATCAGACCTGACGCTCACTGGCCATACCGTCGCCGCAAGCGCCGACGTGCGCGAGCGCGCGGGCTCGCTCCTCCTCCGCCGCCGCATGCGCGGCGGCGGCTTGATGCAGGCCGCGTGCATGATCGCCAATTCTGCTCAACAGCGCCCTCGACGTTTCCAGCCAGCCGTCCATGGTGGCGCCGAGCGCCAGCGCCGACTCGCCTTGCCAGCCGGACTGAGCGGCCTGGATTCGATGGTCGGACGACATATGTCCAACCGCCAAGTCCTCCCCCCGCCCAGCGACATGCGCCGCTGAGCGCACCCATTGCTCCGCGTTGATCTCAAACACCCAGACATTCTTGCGCTGGGCGCCACCAAGCGCACTTCATTGCGGGTCGGGGCAAATCCAAGCTACGCCGCGATCTAGAACAAGTTCTCGTTTGACTGTGGCAGCGCGGAAGCGACTTGTACACTCCGGGCATTGGGACCGCCCAACGTCAGGGGGTGTCGTGCTTAGCAAGGTGCGTCTGATCGGAGCGCTTGGCGCGCTGGTCATCGCGACAATCGGCGGCACATTGGGCTGGCAGCAACCTTCGCCGGCGCCACGCGGCGCGGGAAACGTGGAGCTGCGCTCGACCGCGGCACCCATGTCGACCACCATGAAGAGCCCGATCGTGGAGACCACCAATCCGCGTCCGTTCGACCCGTGCGAAGACATCCCGTTCGACGCCGTACAGCGCCTGGGCCTGGCCTACACGCCTCCCGAACATGAGGACGGGCTGCGGTGTCACTTTGACGCGGGCAACTATCAGATGGCGGTCGAGGCCATCATCTGGCGCAACTACGCTCAGACGCTGCCACCCGACGCCATCGAGACCACCATCGCAGGCCACCGCGCCGCGCAGTACTGGGTCTTGAAGCCGACCTATCACAACAGTTTCTGGTTCTCCTCCTGCATGGTCACCTTCAAGACCAGCTACGGGGTAATCCAGCAGTCGCTGTTCTACTCGACGGTCTACTCCGAACCCGATGTCGACTGCCAACCCACCAACCTGCAGCGGGCCAATGACCTCGCCCCGTACTACGTATTCTGACTCGCATTTGGGGACCTCAACCCGCACTCGGTCCGAGCCACCCAGGCTACGCACGTTGACCGGCCGAGTCGGCGCTAACGCCGTGGGCGCCGCGTTGGGATTGCGCCGCGCGAGCACGCGTTACAGCGTGCATCGCGTCAAAGTCCCGATGCGCGACGGCATCCATCTGGTGGCCGACCACTACTGGCCCGCCACCTCTGCCCCCGCCGGCACGCTGCTGGTCCGGGGACCGTATGGACGCGGGCTTCCAATGTCGTTGGTCTTTGCCAGGCTTTACGCCGCCCGCGGCTACCACGTGGTACTACAGAGCGTCCGGGGAACCTTCGGGTCGGCCGGAGAGTTCGAGCCCATGGTCAACGAGGCGGCCGACGGCGCGGACACCGTCGAGTGGCTGCGAAGGCAATCATGGTTCACCGGTCACTTCGCGACCATCGGCGTTTCCTATTTGGGCTTCACCCAGTGGGCGTTGCTGCAGGATCCGCCTCCCGAGCTGGCAGCGGCGGTGATTACCGCGGGCCCGCACGACTTGCGGGCCTCGGTGTGGGGCACGGGATCGTTTGCGATCAACGACTTTTTGGGCTGGAGCGACGTGGTTGCCCACCAAGAGGATCCGATCCGCATCCGGACCGGCATCCGCCAGCTGACCGCTGCGCGGCGGTTGGCTCGAGCGGCGGCCGAATTGCCCATGGGTGAGTCAGCAAGGACGATGCTGGGCACCGGCGCACCATGGTTCGAATCGTGGGTGGAACACGCCGACCACGCCGACCCGTTCTGGGATCGCATGCGGTTTCCGGCGGCGCTGGATCGAGTGCAGGTGCCGGTACTGCTGGTGGGCGGTTGGCAAGACATCTTCCTGCGCCAAACCCTGCAGCAGTATCAACGTTTGCGCCAACGAGGCGTCGACGTAGCACTCACGGTCGGCCCCTGGACGCACGTGCAGCTGCTCACCAAGGGACTGGCCATCAGCGCACGGGAAACCTTGGAGTGGCTGGACACACATCTGGGCGAGGCGCCACAGCCACGCCGGCCCAGCCCGGTGCGCATCTTCGTCACCGGCCACGGCTGGCACTACCGGCCCCACTGGCCGCCGCCGACCACCGAACACTCGATCTACCTGCAGCCTGGCGGCGGATTGGGCGAGACCCCACCCGAGCCTGGAGCGTCCCCTACGACGTTTCGCTACCACCCGGAGAATCCGACACCGACCACCGGCGGCCCGTTGCTATCCCCGAACGGCGGCTACCGCGACGACGGTCGGCTGGCCGCGCGCGAGGACGTACTTTCGTTCACCGGTGCCGCGCTCCCCCGCGATCTGTATGTGCACGGCAATCCGGTGATCGAGTTGGCGCACACCTCAGACAATCCCAACGTCGACGTTTTCGTCCGGGTCAGCGAGGTCGACGCCAAGGGCCACTCGCGCAATGTCAGCGACGGCTATCAACGATTCGGCGACACGCCCGAAACCGTCCGCATCGAGCTGGACCCGATCGCTCACCGATTCACCGCCGGCTCGCGCATCCGGGTCCTGATTGCCGGAAGCTGGTTCCCACGCTATGCCCGCAACCTCGGCACCCCGGAGCCCGCACTGACCAGCCAGACAATGAAGCCGGCCACGCACTCCGTGCACTTCGGGCCATCCCGGCTGGTGCTACCGGTCGATCCCTCAGCCGACAGCGTCGCGGACCCGGGCGGCGACCTCACCTAGCTCGGCGGCGTCGTGCACCGGCCTGCCCAGGCTGGGCGTGACCGGCAGTTGTACCCAGCTGGTGCATCCCGCATACTCCGGAAGGCGCACCAACCGCACTGGGCGCTCGAGCGGAATCACCGACACCACCAGCACGGCCAGCTTGTGCTTGGGCCGGAAGTCGAGCCGGTCCGCGCGCACCGACTCCGCGGTCCAGATGTGCAAATCCTCGATTTCTCCCAGTCCCGCTGGACGGTTAACCGACAGTGCAGCAACAACTTTCGCTGCAGCACGGACGAGCACGTGTCCTTCGGCGCTGTCGACAGCCGCGGGGGTGAGCAAGTCGCGGTGTTCGGGCCGGACCCGCTGCGCATGGCTGTGCGCGACCGTCGGGAACAACAGGAATTCGTCCGCCGCCACCTCGAACCGCTTCTCGCCGATGCCGCCCTTACGCAACAGGATGCTCTGCCGACCGTCCAGCAGGGCATGCACCGCCGCGCTCCATTCCTTCAGCGCGGGCGTCACTGCGATCGCGTGCCCAGTCGGGCGAGCACCTCGGGCCGGCGCAGCGGTGGGATGCTCTTGGGTGGCTGACGCCGGGGCGGCAGGGCGGACAACAACCGTGTCGTGGTCGCCGTGACTTCGGCGACCGCGGCCTCGAACGCTTCGGCGTTGGCCGCCGACGGATGGGTGATGCCGCTGACCTTGCGCACATACTGACGGGCCGCGGCGGCGATTTCCTGGGCGGTGGCCGGGGGCTCTAACCCGCGCAGTTCGGTGATGTTCCGGCACATGCATCCACGATAGGCGCGGCAGCGTTGGCGCAGGTGACCCTCTACGGTGAGGTGATGACCGACGAGATCCTGCAGATCGCCACCGACGGGCGGGTGCGCACCCTGACGCTGAACCGACCGCAGTCCCGCAACGCACTCTCCAGTGCCCTGCGGGATCGGTTTTTCACAGCCCTCGGTGACGCCGAAACCGATGATGACGTCGACGTCGTCATCCTGACCGGAGCCGATCCGGTGTTTTGCGCCGGACTGGATCTCAAAGAGTTAGGCGGCCAGTCGGCGTTGCCGGATATCTCGCCGCGCTGGCCGGCGATGACCAAACCGGTGATCGGTGCGATCAACGGCGCCGCGGTCACCGGAGGGCTCGAGCTGGCACTGTACTGCGACATTCTGATCGCCTCGGAGCAGGCACGTTTCGCCGACACACACGCTCGGGTCGGGTTGCTACCCACCTGGGGTTTGAGCGTGCGGCTGCCCCAGAAGGTGGGTGTGGGCCTGGCCCGCCGGATGAGCCTTACCGGCGATTACTTGTCGGCGGCCGACGCGCTGCGGGCCGGCCTCGTCACCGAGGTGGTCTCCCACGACCAACTGCTTAGCGCGGCGCGTCGGGTCGCGACGTCCATCGTGGGCAACAACCAAGACGCGGTTCGGGCGTTGCTGGCGTCCTACCACCGGATCGACGAGTCGCAGACCAGCGCCGGGCTGTGGCTAGAGGCAACGGCCGCAAGGCAATTCCGCACCAGCGGGGATGACATCGCGGCTAATCGCGCGGCCGTGCTGCAGCGCGGGCGCTCTCAGATCCGCTAGCCAGATGACCGATTTGTACGACGTTGTCGTCATCGGTGGCGGCCCAGCGGGTTTGAGCGCTGCGCTCACCCTCGCCCGAGCTCGGCGATCCGTTCTGGTCCTTGACACTGGACAAGCACGCAACGAGCGGGCAGCCGGGGTCCATGATTTCCTGACCCGCGACGGTTGTGCGCCGGCAGAGCTGATTTCCGTCGGCCGCGCTGAGGTCACGCGCTATGGCGGGCAGGTCGCCGAGCGGCAGGTGGTGTCCGCGCGCCGTGAGGGGTCGGCCTTCGCGGTTTCGGTCGACGGCGGGGACACCATTCGCGCACGCAAGCTGCTTGTCGCGTCGGGGCTGGTGGACGAGTTGCCCGACATCAAGGGCCTGGCGACGCTGTGGGGCACCGACGTGTTGTACTGCCCGTACTGCCACGGATGGGAATTCAGCGACCAGCACATCGGCGTCCTGGTCACCAGCGCCGAGTCGGTGCATCAGGCCCTGATGTTTCGGCAGTGGAGCCCGCAGATCACGCTATTCCTCAATGGCACAACCGATCCCAGTGGGTCCGAGCGTAGGCAACTCGACGCACGCCAGATCACGGTCGTGACCCCGGTGGTGACCGAGGTCAGCAGCCGCAACGGCCGGCTGGATGCCGTCGTGCTGGCCGACGGCGACCGGGTGGAGCTGGCAGCACTGGCCCTGCTGCCCCGCATGGTGGCTCGATCCGAAATTCTGGCTGGTCTGGGCCTTCGCCGCGTGGCCCACCCGTCGGGGTTGGGCGAGAATTTGCAGACCGACGGCGGTGGCCGCACCTCGGTGCCCGGTGTCTACGCGGCCGGCAACGTCGCGGACATCTCGGCGCACGTCGTCAACTCGGCCTCGTCCGGGCTGTTGGCCGCCATGGCGGTCAACGCCGACCTGGTCGAAGAGGACACCGAGCGGGCCGTGCTGGGCTGAAGGAATGGTTGCGCCCGCTTAGCGGATGCGCGTCTCGGTCTGGCTGTCAAAGAAGCACACCTCATGGGCGTGCGGCGCGATCGCTAATGTTTCGCCGGCGCGCACCGGGGTGCGCCGGTCGGTACGGAACACCACCCGTTGCGCGCGCAAGGACCACCCCTGTTGGGTGACGGGACTTGCGTAGACAAAGGATTCGAAGCCGAGCTCTTCAACCAATTCGACGTGAACGGTCAGAGCTCCCGGAGAATGCGCCGGCAGCAAATCCCAACACTCCGGGCGGACACCGATCAGTACCCGGCCGAGCACCCCGCGTGGGGCCGGTGTCACCAGATCGGGCGACTGCACCACACCCTCGGCCACCTCGGCCTCGATGAGGCTCATCGCCGGGGCCCCGATGAAGGTGGCCACAAAGGTGTTGACCGGGTTGTCATACAGCTCCCGTGGCGTGTCGACCTGTTGCAGGACACCGTCGTTGAGCACCGCAACCCGATCACCCATCGTCATCGCTTCCACTTGATCGTGGGTCACGTAGACCGTGGTGGTGCCCAGTTGACGCTGCAACCCCGATATCTGCGACCTGGTGCTCACCCGAAGTTTGGCGTCCAGATTCGACAGCGGCTCATCCATACAGAAGACCCGGGGTCGGCGTACGATCGCACGCCCCATCGCAACACGTTGGCGCTGGCCGCCCGAAAGCTTTGACGGCTTGCGATCAAGCAGGTCGGTCAATTCCAGCATCTGGGCGACGTCGAGCACACGCCGCCGGGTATCGGCACGCGACATGCCGGAGTTACGCAACGCAAATCCCATGTTCTGCGCCACAGACATATTCGGATAGAGCGCATAGTTTTGGAACACCATGGCGACGTCACGTGCCCGTGCTGGAAGGTGCGTGACGTCGGTTTCGCCGATAGTGATGCGGCCACTGGAAACGGATTCCAGCCCGGCCAGCGTTCGAAGCGTGGTCGACTTGCCGCATCCAGAGGGACCAACCAAGACCAGAAACTCGCCGTCGGCGATCTCCAGGTCCAGGTTGTCGATGGCAGGTGCGTCGGCACCCGGATAGCGATGGGTAACCCCGCAATACTGCACTTTAGCCATGGCGCTGCAGCTTTCGCTTGACTTGGCGGTCCAAGATCACCTGCAACCGCTTTTCGATACTGGCGAACGTTTTTGGCACATCGGCACCGCGCAGGCCGATGGACTCCAACCCGGCGGAGATAATGCGATCACCGCCGGGCAGGAAGACGCGCGCGTAATCCTGCGGACGGGTGTGCGGGAGCTGTTCCAACGCCACTCGGGCTCGCGGATTGGCGGCGAGATATTTTTGCTCGCTCGGTTCTTTGACGGCGGACTTGCGCACCGCCAGATATCCGGTGTGCCGGCTGAAGTAGGCGGTGTTTCTCGGATTGGTGACGTATGCGATGAACTTGAGCGCGTTGAGCTTTCGCTCTTCGGAGAGCTT
The DNA here is from genome assembly GCF_900292015.1 of Mycobacterium basiliense. Classification (NCBI taxonomy): domain Bacteria; kingdom Bacillati; phylum Actinomycetota; class Actinomycetes; order Mycobacteriales; family Mycobacteriaceae; genus Mycobacterium; species Mycobacterium basiliense. The sequence goes on along the minus strand of NZ_LR130759.1, from coordinate 1,959,081 downwards.
GGTGGGAATTGCCAGCCCGGCCCCGCCCGTCGGGCAGGCGGGAGCCCCGCCGGGACCGGTGGGCAGCGGCGCCGCCCCAAAGTCGAACTTGGCCGTGTTGGTGATGCCCATCAAGGAGCCGGTCGATGCAACCGCCGATGCCAGGATCCCGGTGGCGAACTCATTGGCCACATCGGTGGCGATCGCGGCGTAGTCCTTAATGTGGACGGAATCCCGATAGAAGTCGCCGGCCGCGATGGTGTTCGGGTCGGTGAACCGCAAGGTCCACTTGTCGGAGTACGCGCCGCCCAATGCCCAGTTCAGGCCTTGAAACGTCCAAGAGATCAGCTCGGCATTTGCCCAGCCATAGGCCGAGTTACCGGCACCGACCACCCGCTGTAGGCGCGGACCCCAGTCGTCGAGTTCTTGCCAGGATTGCGGGCCTCGGTCCGGGAGGCCGACCTTGTTCCACAGCGGCTTGTTGTAATAGAACAGCGGCGTCGAGCGCGCATAGGGCAACGCATAGTGTCGGCCCTCGAACTCGTAGTCGGCCAACAATGAATCGACGTAGTCCCCGGTATCGACTCCGAGTTGGCCGAACAGATCGTCGAGTGGCGCGATGACACCACTGAGGGCAAAGTGAAACCACCAGATGTCGTCCAACACAACGACATCGGGCACGTCGGTGCCAATCAGCGCCGCGTTGAACTTCTGCGCAACTTCGTCGTAGTCCATGCCGGCGTCGATCAGTTTGACCGACAGACCGGGGAACTGGCGTTGGAAACGGTTGATCAGCTCCCGCTCCACCGCGGTGGATTGGCCAGGGTGGTTGGACCAGAACGCGATCGGCCCGTCGCCCGACTTCACCGAATCGCTGCCGCCCATCCCCGCGCAGCCGGCACCCACCCCCCCGACCGCGGCACTGGCCAACGAAAGAAACCGCCTGCGACTCACCGCACCCATCGCAGCTAGCCCTTGACCGCGCCCGCGGTGAGGCCCTTGATCATCTGCCGCTGCAACACGATGAAGATGATAAGGATGGGCAACATCGCCAGCATCGTCACCGCCATCACCGGGCCCCAGTCCGTCACGCCCTCGGCCTGCTGTAGGAATGTCAGACCCACCGGAAGTGGTGCCACCGAATCATCATCGGACATCAGGAACGGCCAAAGGTACTCGTTCCATTCGCCGACAACGGTGATGATGCCGAACGCCACCATCGTGGGCCCGGACATCGGCAAGACCACCCGCACAAGCAGCTGCCACCAGCGCGCACCATCCATTCGGGCGGCTTCGATGATCTCGGCGGGTAACGACAGGAAATGGTTGCGCATCAGGAAGGTGCCAAACGCTACCCCAGCAAGGGGCAGGATGATGCCCGCAAAAGTATTGCGCAAACCCAACTGTGCGATCAACGCATAGTTGGAAATCACGGTGATCTGGTTGGGCACCATCAGGGCGGCGATGATCAACAAGAACACCGCGTTCTTGCCCGGGAACCGGACGAACACCAACCCGAACGCGCTGAGCACGCCGAGCGCGAACTTCACCATCGCCAGCACCGAGGTGATAATCACCGAATTGCGCAGGAACGTCCAGAATGGGATCTGATGGGTGGCCGTCCGGTAGTTCTGCGGATGCCAGCGCGGCGGCCACCAGGTGGTGGGCTGCGAGTAGATGTCCGGCTGGTCCTTGAACGAGGTGAAGAACACGAACAGCAGCGGCCCCGCGATCAGCACGAGGACCAGCAACATTGCCGCATAACCGAGCAAGCGCGCCGCGCGACCGAACCCATCCGGCCTCACCGCTGCGCTCCCCGATCCATGATGCGCACCTGGTAGTAGGTGATGGCCAACAGGATCAGGAACATGATCGTGGCCACGGTCGCACCATAGCCGGCCCGGAAGTTCCGGAACGTTTCCAGATACACCTGGTAGACCATGGTGGTGGTGCCGGTACCCTCCGGGCCGCCGCGGGTCATGACGTTGATCACGTCGAACACCTGCACCGAATTGATGAGCACGGTGATCGACAGGAAGAAGGTGGTCGGCCGCAGTTGCGGCAAGAGCACTCGCCGGAAGGTGGTCCATCGACTGGCGCCGTCGATTTCGGCCGCCTCCAAGAGGTCTCGACGTACCCCCTGCAGCGCCGCCAGATATATGACGAAGCTGTATCCGAGGTTCTTCCAGACATAGGTGACCGTCACCATGAACAACGCCCAGCGGGTGTCCTGGTAGAAGTCGGGCACGCTGACACCGATGCGGCGCAACAGGTCTTGCACCAGACCAAAATGGGGATCGAAGACGAACTGGGCCGCCAGACCGACGGCGGCACCAGAGATCACGAACGGCGCGAACACGGTCGAACGAACCAAATTTCGTCCCCGCAACGGCTGGTCGAGCAACATCGCGAGCACCAGCCCCAGCAGCATCGAGCCAACCACCGCCGCCGTGGTGAACACCACCGTGTTGAGCACTATCTGTCCGGTGTCGGACCTGGTGAACCACTCCGCGTAGTTGGCGAGCCCGACAAATTCCGCCGACCGGTCCGAGATGTTCCAGTCGAAGAAGGACAACCTGATGTTGTCGGCCAACGGCCGGTAAACGAACAACAGCAACAAGCCCAGGTTGGGACCGACCAGCACGACGAACAGCGTGTAATCCCGCCACGACCGATCCCGCCGTGGCCGTGTGGTCGTCATCGGCTGCAGTGTATCGGCGGTTGCCGGCGAGTTCTCGTTGAACTGCCGGCCGGGTGTGGCCGCCTGGTTAGGCCGCCCCGGTCAGCGCCCACCGGCCGCTGATTGCGCGCCATCCGACGAAAATCAGCCGCAGTGCGATGAATGTGCTGAGGCCCGCCCAGATGCCCGCCAGCCCCCAGCCGTACACCAACGCCAACCAGACCAGCGGCAGGAAGCCCAGCAGCGCGCTGACCACCGTGGCGGTTCGCATGAACGCCGCATCACCCGCCCCAAGCAACACCCCGTCGAGCGCGAAAACAATTCCAGCAAAAGGCAATTGGGCCACCAAGAACCACCACGGCACGGCTATCGCGGCCAGCACCGACCGATCGTCGGTGAACAGCCCGGGCAAGACGAACCGCCCCGCCCCCAGCGCCGCCGCCAAGATCCCCGCCGCCAGCAGGGAAAACCCAGTGACTCGTCGCGCCACCCCCTTGGCGTGCGCGACATCGTTGGCGCCCAGCGCGGCACCCACCAACGACTGCGCCGCGATGGCCAGTGAATCGAGAACCAACGCAAGAAAGCCCCACAGCTGCAACACCACCTGGTGCGCCGCCAGCGCGGCCGCACCAAACCGGGCGGCCACGGCGGCGGCCGACACGAAACACACCTGAAAGGCCAGCGTTCGAACGATCAGGTCGCGGGCCATCACCAATTGCGCGCGCAACACCGCCCGGTCTGGTCGCAGCGGCACCCGCTCGGCCAACAGCGCGCTGCCGAACAGCACGGCTGCCAGCCATTGACCGGCCAGATTAGCCACCGCAGACCCGGCCAAACCCATCCTCGGCATGCCCAGCCAGCCATAGACCAGCAGCGGGCACAACACCGCCGACAGCGCGAAGCCCGCGAGAACGTAGCGCAGTGGCCGCACGGTGTCCTGCACGCCGCGCATCCAGCCGTTGCCGGCAAGCGATACCAGAATCGCAGGAGTACCCAGGATCGCGATTCGCAGCCAGGGCAACGCCGCCGCGGCGATGCCAGTGCCGCCCGCGCCGTCGCCGGCGACCACCGACACCAACGGCGCCGCCGCGGCCTCCACGACGACAATCGTCAATGAGCCCAAACCCACCGCCAACCAGGTCGCCTGCACACCTTCCGCGACCGCGGCCACCCGATCGGCGGCCCCGAAGTGGCGCGCCGAGCGTGCGGTAGTGCCGTAGGACAAAAAGGTCGCCTGGGAGCCAACCATGCCGAGCACCAGGCTGCCGATCGCCAAGCCCGCCAACGACAATGCCCCAAGCCGACCGACCACGGCGGTATCGAACAGCAGATATAACGGCTCCGCGGCCAGCACTCCCAGCGCGGGCAGGGCCAGCGCCGCGATCTGCCGGCCACCGGCCGCGGGTCGGCCGGCCGCTGGCCCAACGGTGGTCAAGGGCGGTCAGCCCACGGCCGCCAGTAGCGACGCCACCACATCCTCGATCGAGCCCACGGTCGAATAACCGGCAGCGAGCCGGTGCCCACCGCCACCGAATCCGGACGCCACCGCCCCCAAATCGATGCTGGCCTTGGCACGCATCGATACCGACCACTGCTGTGGGTCGACCTCCTTGAACACCACCGCCACCTCGGCTTGCTGGGTGGTGCGCACGATGTCTACGACGCTCTCCACCTCTTCGGGGCGTGCCCGCAGGAATTCCTGGTGGTCGACGACCACGTAGACCAGTCCCCGGCCATCGACCGCCTCAGGCAACAGCCGCGCCGAGCCGAGCACCCGGGACAGCATCGGCAACCAGGCAAACGGGTGGGTGTCCAGCAGCGATCGGCTGATGGCGGCATTGTTCACACCGATGTCGACCAACCGGGCGGCCAACCGCAACGCGCGTGCGCTCGCCCAGCGGAACGACCCGGTGTCGGTGGTCAGCCCGGCGTAGATGCAGTGCGCGACATCGTGGTCTATGGGTTTGCCCCACGCATCGAGAATCTCGGCGACCAACATGGTGGTCGAATCCGCTGTGGGGTCGACGAAGTTGGCGCTGCCAAACGCGAGGTTGGAAGTGTGGTGGTCGATCACCAGCACCTCCCGGCCCGGATCGGCTAGATCGCCAAGCCCGCCAAGGCGCTTGACGCTTGGAGCATCAACGGTTACCACCAAATCGACATCGCGGCGCATCGCATCCGGGCCGACCAGCAAGTGGCAGCCGGGTAGTGACGCGAGCGACTCCGGCAGCGTCGCGGGCGCGGCGAAGCTCACCTGAACCCGCTTGCCGCACTTGTCCAATACCAACGCCAGAGCCAGGCCGGCGCCGATGGTGTCGGCGTCGGGGTGCACGTGCGAGATCACCGCGACGCTGGCCGCGGCCGACAGCAACTCGGCGGCGCCTAGGGCGTCGACATTCGTTGCGGGACGCCGGATATCGGCCGGGTCAATCTTGGGATCGGTCGTCGTCACGGGTGTTCTCAACCTCGCGCCCGTCGCTCGTTGGAATGCGTAGTCCCCCGGGCCGTTCGCTGGCCAACCCGGCATCACGATACGGGTCGGCGTCCCCCGCCGGCTTGGCGCCCAGCCGGACCCGCGCGAGGTCGGCGTCAGCGGCGCGGGCGCGCGCCAACAATTCCTCCATCCGATGCACATTGTCGGAGGTGGTGTCGCGGGTGAACGTCAGGGTCGGTGTGAAGCGCACCCCGGTTCCCGCTCCGACCTTGGTACGCAGCACGCCCTTAGCCCGTTCCAGCGCCGCCGCGGCGGCGGCGTAGTTGGGCTCCTCTTCCAGCGTGCGACCCATCACCGTGTAATACACCGTCGCATCGTGCAGATCGGCGGTCACCTTGGCTTCGGTGATGGTGACCCCGGCCAACCCCGGATCCTTGATCTCGTACTCGATCGCCGACGCGACGATCGTGTTGATGCGTTTGGCCAGCCGGCGAGCCCGGGCGGGATCAGCCATGACGGCAGCTCCGTTGGCGGCCACCGAGTCGGACCGAGCGGCTCATCAGGCGCGTTCCTTCTGAACCAGCTCGTAAGACTCGATGATGTCGCCTTCCTTGATGTCGGAGTAACCCAGCGTCAAACCGCACTCGAAACCCTCGCGGACCTCGGTCACGTCGTCCTTCTCCCGACGCAGCGACTGAATCGAGAGGTTCTCGGTGACCACGATGTTGTCACGCAACAACCTGGCCTTCGCGTTACGGCGCACGACACCGGAGGCGATCATGCAGCCAGCGATGAGGCCGACCTTCGAGGACCGGAACAACGCCCGGATCTCGGCACGACCGAGCTCGACCTCTTCATAGACCGGCTTGAGCATGCCGCGCAGCGCCTGCTCGATCTCATCGATCGCCTGGTAGATGACCGAGTAGTAACGGATCTCCACACCCTCGCGGTTGGCGAGCTCGGTGGCCTTGCCTTCGGCGCGCACATTGAAGCCGATGATGATCGCGTCCGATGCCGACGCCAAGTTGACGTTGGTCTCGGTGATGCCACCGACGCCGCGGTCGATGACGCGCAGCGCCACCTCGTCGTCCACCTGAATCCCCATCAGGGCCTCTTCCAGCGCCTCGACGGTACCGGCGTTGTCGCCCTTGAGGATCAGATTGAGCTGGCTGGTTTCCTTCAGCGCCGAATCCAGGTCTTCCAGGCTGATCCGCTTGCGGCTGCGCGCCGCCAGCGCGTTGCGCTTGCGGGCGCTGCGCCGGTCGGCGATCTGGCGAGCGATGCGGTCCTCATCGACCACCAGGAAGTTGTCGCCGGCACCGGGCACCGAGGTGAAGCCGATGACCTGGACCGGCCGCGACGGTAGTGCCTCTTCCACGTCGTCGCCGTGCTCGTCGACCATCCGGCGGACCCGGCCATACGCGTCGCCGGCGACCACCGAGTCGCCGACCCGCAGGGTGCCGCGCTGCACCAGCACGGTGGCCACCGGGCCACGACCGCGGTCCAGGTGCGCTTCGATGGCAACCCCCTGGGCCTCCATGTCGGGGTTGGCCCGCAGATCCAGGGCCGCGTCAGCGGTCAGCAGCACCGCCTCCTCCAGCGCCTCAATGTTGGTGCCCTGCTTGGCCGAGATGTCGACGAACATCGTGTCGCCACCGAAATCCTCCGCCACCAAGCCGTATTCGGTGAGCTGTCCGCGAATCTTGGCCGGGTCAGCGCCCTCCTTGTCGATCTTGTTCACCGCCACCACGATCGGCACTTCGGCGGCCTGTGCGTGGTTGATGGCTTCCACCGTCTGAGGCATCACCCCGTCGTCGGCGGCGACCACCAAAATCGCGATATCGGTCGCTTTGGCACCGCGGGCACGCATTGCGGTGAACGCCTCGTGACCGGGCGTATCGATGAAGGTGATCGGCCGCTCCACGCCGTCGTGGTCGACACTCACCTGGTAGGCACCGATGTGCTGGGTGATACCGCCGGCCTCGCCCTCACGCACGTTGGCCTTACGGATGGTGTCCAGCAGGCGGGTCTTGCCGTGGTCGACGTGGCCCATCACCGTGACCACCGGCGGACGAGTCTGCAATTCCGACTCGTCCCCGGCATCTTCGCCATAGGTCAGGTCGAACGATTCCAGCAGCTCGCGGTCCTCGTCCTCGGGGCTGACCACCTGCACGTTGTAGTTCATCTCGCTGCCGAGCAGCTCGAGTGTCTCGTCGCCGACCGACTGTGTGGCGGTCACCATCTCACCGAGATTGAACAGCGCCTGGACCAGCGCCGCCGGGTTGGCGTCGATCTTCTCAGCGAAATCCGACAAAGACGCCCCCCGGGCCAACCGGATTGTCTCGCCGTTGCCGTGCGGCAACCGCACGCCACCGACGACCGGGGCCTGCATCGAGTCGTATTCCTGACGCTTCTGCCGCTTGGACTTGCGGCCACGCCGGGGTGCGCCGCCGGGACGGCCGAACGCGCCGGCCGCGCCGCCACGCTGCCCAGGACGGCCACCGCCACCGCCGCCACCACCGGGGCGGCCGCGGAATCCGCTTCCGGGCGCCGCGCCAACACCGCCGCCGCCGCGGTAGTTACCACCGCCGGAATCCGATCGGCCACCGCCTGGCCCACCGGGCCGGCCACCACCGGGGCGCGGCGCTCCGCTGCGTGGCGGGCGAGGACCACCGGTTGCACCACCGGGACGTGGCGGCATGCTGCCGGGAGAGGCGCCTGGCCGCGGCGCCCCCGGCCGGGGCGCACCGGGGCGCGGCGCCGGTGGCCGCGGAATGGGCCGGTCGACCGGCTGCGCGGACGAGAACGGGTTGTTGCCGACGCGCGGGGTACGAACCCCCGGCTTCGGCACGGGGCCCGGACGCGGCGCCATCCCGGGCGCGGGCGCCTTGGGAGTGGACGGCTGTCCGGGGGTCGGCGTCGGCGGTTGTCCTGGCAGCGGCGCCTTCGGAGGTGCGGGCGTCGCCGCCGCGGGCGCCGCCGGAGTGGCGGGCGCTTCGGTGTTGCCGACGTCGGCGGCCTGGGCGGGCCCGGCAGCCGGCGCTCCGTTGCCCACGGCCTTGTCGAGGGCCTGGTCCAAAGACTGGTCGGGAGCCTTGCCGGCGCTGACGCGGGGCGCCTTCTCGGGGGCCTTGACGGTGCCCTGGTCGGCGGCCTTGTTCGCGCCGGGCTTGTTGCCGCCAAAGGATTCGCGCAGCCTGCGAGCCACCGGCGCTTCCACGGTCGACGATGCCGATTTAACGAATTCGCCCTGTTCGCTCAGCCGGGCGAGAACTTCCTTGCTGGTAACACCGAGTTCCTTAGCTAACTCGTGTACGCGGGCCTTACCTGCCACTACATCTCCTGTCTATGAGGCGACAGTCGTGGGCCGCGCCTCGGGTCTTAGCTATGACGCATTGTCATCGGGACTTCACGTTGTGCTCATGTTCGTTGCTACCTGTTCTGTTGCTCGGTGGGGACGAGCGCATTCGGACCGCAAATGTGCTCGACCACCGTCGATGTATCCGGTGAACCGGTGATGCGCAGCGCTCTGGTGAAAGCCCGCCGCCGGATCGCTTGTTGTAGGCACTGCGGTACGGGATGCAGCCACGCACCCCGCCCCGGCAGACACCTGGTCGAGTCAACGATCACGGCGTAGTTGCCGTTCCCGATCGACTCAGCCACCACTCGAAGCAGTTCGACGGCCAGCTCTCGCTTCCGGCACCCGACACACGTCCGCACCGGTCCGCAAGGACTCTCCGGGCGTCGGTGCGCCACGGCCGAAGGCTCGCGCTGGATCACGGCTCAGTCTAGCGTCAACCGATCGATGCTTAGAACCACCCGGGGAACCGTTGTCCGCCGCGGCGGGCCGGCACAACGATCGCCCCTTCTTTCCCGGTCTTTCCCAGGATCTGGACCCGGATGCGCCCCGCTGTGCGGCGGCGGCGGGTGGCGATGTGCACTGCCGCGCGGTCGCGCCCACACGGCTAGCGGTCGTGCGCCATTCCGTGGCTGGTGCCATGTTCCGGCTGGCCGGCTTGATGCCCCGGCGAGTCACCACGGATGTCGATCCGCCACCCGGTCAGCCGAGCCGCCAACCGCGCGTTCTGGCCCTCCTTACCGATGGCCAGCGACAACTGGAAGTCGGGCACCACGACCCGGGCGGCCCGGGCGGTCTGATCTATCACTGACACCGAGACCACCTTCGCGGGCGACAACGCATTGGCCACGAAGCGGGCCGGGTCCTCGTCGTAGTCGATGATGTCGATCTTCTCGCCAGAGAGTTCGCTCATCACATTGCGGACCCGCTGGCCCATGGGTCCGATGCAGGCGCCCTTGGCATTCAACCCGGGTACGTTGGACCGCACCGCGATCTTGGAGCGGTGACCCGCCTCGCGGGCAACCGCCACGATCTCCACCGAGCCGTCGGCAATCTCGGGGACTTCCAGCGAGAATAGTTTGCGGACCAGGTTGGGATGGGTGCGCGAGAGCGTGATCAGCGGCTCGCGCGCACCACGGCTCACACCGACCACATAGCAGCGCAACCGGTTGCCGTGTTCGTAGCTCTCGCCGGGGACCTGTTCAGCGGCGGGGATCACACCTTCGGAGGCCTTTGTCTCGCTACCAACCCGCACCACTACCAGCCCGCGCGCGTTGGCTCGGCTGTCGCGTTGGATCACCCCGGCAACGATCTCCCCTTCCCGGGTCGAGAATTCACCGAAAGTGCGCTCGTTCTCGGCGTCGCGGAATCGCTGCAGCATCACCTGACGTGCGGTAGTGGCGGCGATACGGCCAAAGCCCTCGGGTGTGTCATCCCACTCGCTGATCAGATTGCCGTCGTCGTCCACCTCACGAGCCATCACCCGCACCACGCCGGTTTTGCGGTCGATCTCAATGCGAGCGTCGGTCTGATGACCTTGGGTGTGCCGGTAGGCGGTAAGCAGCGCCGATTTGATCGTTTCGAGTAACTCGTTGACCGAGATGCCCCGGTCCACCTCGATCGCATGCAGCGCGGCCATGTCGATGTTCATGCTCCGGCCTCCGTCCCAGCGGCCCGCCCCACCTCGGACTTGGTCGCCAGCTCCATCTCCGCGGACGCTGGCGGCGAAAACTCAACCTGCACAACAGCTTTAATAATCGAAGAAAGCGCAATTTCACGGACCGCCCAGTCCCGGCCCCGCCGCACCACCAGCGCGAGCAGGTCGTTGCGTACCTCGCCGACTCGCCCGGTCAGCTGCGATCCGTCCGACAACGCGAGTTCGACCTTGCGTCCGCGCGCCCGACGGAAATGCTTCTCGCTGGTCAGCGGGCGATCTACCCCCGGAGAACTGACCTCAAGGGTGTAGCTGCCGCGAATGTCAGCCAGGCCGTCCAGCAAACCCGAGGCAGCACGCGAGAGCAACGCTACGGTGTCCAGGTCGAGTGCGGTGTCGCCGTCGGCGATCACGGTGATCCGCGGTGGCCGGGCGCGGGTGTCGATGACCACGTCTTCGATCTCGTAGCCGGCGCGCGCAAACTCACCACCGAGTAGCTCGATCACCTGCGTCTGCGAAGGTAGCCCGGTGGTCACGGCGAGCTCCTCATCTTGAGTTGTTCGGTCGGTTGGCGGATATCGCCGCCAGCCGGCTTCCGACGTCCCATCGGCGCGCAAGCCCGGTGGTTCACGGAAACCAGCTACCAACGATACGCCAGGAATCGCAGCTGCAGCGTTGATCGTGTCGTCGAGGTCGCGGCTCGCCGTCCCTGATCGTGCCCAAGCTGGCCCCAATGGCAGGATGTTGCTGTGTTCAGAGCTGTGGCCGGCGTCAACAGGCGGGACGTTCTCGCCGGCAGTGCCGCGCTCGCCGCGCTAGGCGTGGTGGTGTCCGCCTGCGGCGAGTCTCCGCCCAAGCCACCCGCTGTCGAAGAGCTTCTGGCGCCCTTGGACCAGGCCCGCCGCGACAGCGCGTTGGCTTCGGCCGCCGCCGGAGCGATCGGAAACCCCCCACAGATCGCGGCCGCGCTGACCGTGGTCGCCAGTCAGCGCGCCGCGCATGCGCGAGCCTTGGCCACCGAAATCGCTCGGGCCGCCGGCAAGCTGGCATCGGCAACCAGCGAGACGAGCAGCGCAAGCGCCAGCCCCAGCGAGACCGAGGCACCGCCACCTCCACCCCCTCCGCTGTCCGACGTGGTCGACTCACTGCGCAAGTCGGCCGAAGATGCCAGTCGTCTGGTCGCCACTTCGTCGGGCTACCGCGCCGGGCTGCTCGCCTCCGTCGCCGCCTCGTGCACCGCGTCCTACAAGGTCGCGCTCACGCCTGGGGGTCCATCCATATGACCTCATCGGAACCGAGCTTCGGCGCCAGCCCGAAGCGCTCCCCCTCCGGAAAACAGGGCGACACCGCCGCGTTGAGCGAAGCGCTCGCGGTTGAGCACGCGACGATCTACGGCTACGGCATCGTGTCGGCATTGTCGCCGCCCAGCGTCAACGACCTGGTTGTCGAGGCATTCACCCAACACCGGCAACGTCGTGACGACGTCATCGCCATGCTGGCCTCCCGCAAGGTCAACCCGCCGGTCGCGGCCGCCGGCTACCAGTTGCCCAACGACGTGCGCAGCGCAGCCGACGCCGCACGGCTGGCCGCCCGGATGGAGAGCGACGGCGCGACCGCCTGGCGTGCGGTGGTCGAGTACGCCGACACCGCGGACGATCGGGCGTTCGCCGCGACGGCCCTGACCGAAAGCGCGGTAATGGCCGCCCGCTGGAATAAGGTGCTGGGCGCGTGGCCGATCACCGCCGCTTTTCCCGGCGGAAACGAGTAGCAAACCGGACATGCCTTTAGGGCATGCCTTTCTCGGGATTTTTTGCGACCCGACTTTGCATGCGCCGGCCGAGCACCGATTTGTATCGCGCCGTTTCTCGCAAAAACCAGACGCCCGTCAATAATGCGAAAAAGCTGTAAATTACATGCAAGAATGCTGTAAATCGCGCAGCGTGCGGCCCGGTGGCAACTAAGCGGTGGCCACACCCCCCACTCCAGAGACCACCCACTCACGATAGATCAAGCCACCTTTTCCCAGTTCATCTGCCACACAGCGGAAAATGCGTCAGCGTATCAACGTATGACCTACGCACATATCAGCAAATGACCTACGACCCCCCTTGGTGAATTTACGCGTCGTGGCCGATGGCATTTGCACACTCACCTGACACATTCAAAAGCACGGACTTTCGGCAACGAAAGCCGCGGTGGATTAAAAACCCAAGACAATATCGCACCAGCCGCCACGCGGGCCGCCACCCCCGCGCTGAAGGCATAGCAACAGGCACGTGCCTATTCGGAACAAGCCGGAATCGCATTACGCAAGATCAGCGTGGAGCTGGGATTCGCGATTACGGCTGCGTTAGGCCGCCCTGATGCGGCAGGGAAAGGACCACGGAGCACCATGACCGACAACACAGCGCGCCGGCCACGCGGACGACCCCGCGGCACCAACTCCACCACTCGCGAACAAATTCTCGCCAGCGCTCGGGAGCTGTTTGCGCGCAACGGGATCGACCGAACCTCGGTGCGGGCGGTGGCGGCCAACGCGGGAGTGGACGCCGCGCTCGTATACCACTACTTCGGAACCAAACAACAGCTTTTCACCGCTGCCATCCGCGTTCCCATCGACCCCATGCAGGTGCTGGGACCGATGCGGGACACCCCGGTCGAAGAACTCGGGTTCAAACTGCCGTCGGTGCTGTTGCCGCTGTGGGACTCCGAAGCCGGCACCGCGCTGATGGCCAGCCTACGATCGCTGATAGCCGGCGGCGACGTAAGCCTGGCACGCTCCTTCTTGCAGGAAGTGGTCACCGCCGAGGTGGGCGCCAGGGTGGACAACCCACCTGGCACCGGCATGATCCGCGCGCAGTTCGTCGCCTCCCAATTGCTGGGCGTCGTCATGGCCCGCTACATGGTTCAGATCGAGCCGTTCGCGTCGATGCCGGCCGAGCACATCGCGCAAACCATTGGCCCGAACCTGCAGCGCTACCTCACCGAGGAGCTGGCGGACCTGCAAGCGATCTGACCTGGCATCGCGTTGCCATCGGCCAGCTGATCGCCTAGGCACGCCCCGACCGGGTTCGCGCCCGGGCCTATCGCCGACCATTCGGTCCGGCACATTTTGGCCGGTGTCACCCACAGTCGAGTTATGCGCAGTCAGCGCAGGCTGACTAGCATGACTGAACCACGGTGAGGCGATGAGGGCGTGAGCAAGTTGCTGCCGATAGGCACGGTGACACTGCTACTGGCTGATGTTGAGGGATCAACCCGACTTTGGGGAACTCAACCTGCCGAGATGCGTGCTGCAGTCACGCGCCTCCACGCAGCACAGTCCGACGCGGTCGCATCCCATGACGGGGTGCTGCCGGTCGAGCCGGGCGAGGGCGACAGTTTCGTAATCGCTTTTGCGCGCGCCTCGGACGCGGTAGCCGCCGCGCTGGCGTTGCAGCGAGCTCAGTTGGCCCCGATCCGGCTGCGCATCGGGGTGCACACCGGCGAGGCGGAGCTGCACCAGGCGGGCTACTACACCGGCCCGACCGTCAACCAGGCCACTCTCCTCCGTGATCTGGCGCATGGGGGCCAAACGGTGCTCTCGGGTGCCACCGAGGACCTGACCGTCGATCGACTGCCCGACGGAGCCTGGTTGATCGACCTGGGGAACCACCCGCTGGGCGACCTTCGTCGTTCCGAGCGAGTGGTGCAGCTCTGTCATCCGGATCTGCAGATCGAATTCCCGCCCCTGCGGACCACCTTGCGGACCACCGATGTCGATGTGGCGCACGGCTTTCCCGTACAGCTCACGAGCTTCATCGGGCGCGCCGCGCAGATCGACGAAGTCCGCCGGCTCGTGGCCGACCACCGATTGGTCACCCTGACCGGCGTGGGCGGCGTCGGCAAGACACGGCTGGCGGTGCAAGTGGCCGCTCAGGCCGCCGGCGAGTTCGGCGGTGCGTGGTATGTGGATCTAGCACCGATCACCGACCCTGATCTGGTACCGGCCACCCTGGCACGTGCGCTGGGCCTGCGCGATCAGCTCGGCCACCCCATCACCGACACAATCCTGTCGTTCCTGCGCGCGCGTCGAGCACTGTTATTGCTGGACAACTGTGAGCATCTGCTCGATGCGACCACCGCGTTGGTGGTGGCCGTGCTGGAAACGTGTCGGGGCGTGTCCCTGCTGGCGACCAGTCGTGAGCCGCTCGGTATTGCGGGCGAGGTGCGCTGGCGGGTGCGCTCACTGCCGGTGAGCGACGAAGCCTGCCAGTTGTTTTGCGATCGGGCTCGACGGGTCCGGCCGGATTTCCGCCTCATTGGTGACCATGCCACCGCGGTAGTCGAGATCTGCGAACGGTTGGACGGCTTGCCGTTGGCGATTGAGCTGGCGGCGGCCCGGGTGCGGGGGCTGTCCCTGGGCGAGATCATCGATGGTTTGCGTGATCGGTTCCAACTGTTGACCGGCGGCGCGCGCACCGCGATGGCTCGCCAACAAACGCTGCTGGCCTCGCTGGATTGGTCGCACACGCTCCTCAGCGAGCATGAGCGGGCGTTGTTTCGCCGCCTGGGAGTGTTTGTCGGTGGCTTTACCCTGGACGCCGCACAAGCGGTCGCGGGGGGCGCGCATGTCCAGCGCTATCAAGTACTTGACGAACTCATGCTGCTCGTCGACAAGTCGCTAGTGGCCGCCGACGACAGCGGCGGTCGCACGCGCTACCGGCTGCTGGAAACCGTGCGCCAGTACGCGCTGGAAAAGCTCGACGAGTCCGGCGATGCCGACGACGTACGGATGCGCCACCGCGACCACTACGCGATGCTGGCCGGCCTGCTCGACGTCCCGGACAGCGCCGACTACCAACGCCACATCGAGCAGGCCGATACCGAGATGGACAACCTGCGCGCCGCCTTCGGGTGGAGTCGCGAAAAAGCAGACATCGAGATCGCGTTGACGCTGGCGTCCTCGCTGCAGCCGGTGTGGTTGACACGCGGGCGCATCCGAGAGGGACGGACCTGGTTCGACACCGTACTTGCCGACACGGACCACGATATTTACGCGATTGCACCCGCGGTGCGCGCCCGGGCGCTGGCCGACCGGGCCATGCTGGACATCTTTGTCGACGCAACCGCGGGCATGGCACAGGCCCAACAGGCTCTGGCTATCGCGCGCGAAGTCAAAGACACGGCCCTGCTGGCCCGTGCCCTTACGGCCTGCGGCCTCATCTCCGTCGTTGGTGCCTCCGTCGAGGTGGCCGCGCCGTACTTCGACGAGGCTCACGGCCTGGCCCGCCGCATCAACGACCGGTGGCGACTGAGCCAGATCCTTTCCTTCCAGGCGGTCGATGCGATCCTGGCGGGTCGCCCGATCGCGGTGCGCAAAGCCGCGGAGGAAGGGCGCGATTTGGCTAACGCCATCGGTGATCGATCCCGCTCGCGGTGGTGTCGACTGTGTCTCGGGTTCGCCCAGCTGATGCAGGGCGAACTGGCCGGGGCCGTCGCGCAATTCCGCGAGGTCGCGAACGAGGCCGAGGAATCCCAGGACGTGATGCACCGGGCGAACAGCCTGCAAGGCCTGGGCTACGCCTTGGCATACCAAGGTCACATCGACGCGGCGCGCGAGGCGGCCGACGCGGCCCTGGAGGCCGCCGGGCTGGGCGAGTACTTCGCGGGGATGGGCTACTCCGCGTTGGCCACCGCGGCCCTGGCCGCCGGCGACGTGGTGACCGCGCGAGAGGCCAGTGAGTCGGCATGGCACAACCTGGGCGTGGCCATGCCGCAGTCGACAGCGGTGCAGCGCGCGTTCAGTGCCCAGGTCGCGCTTGCCGCAGGCGATCTCGTCGCGGCGCGGCGCTGGAGCGACGAAGCCGTACAGACCGCGGCCGGCCGGCACCTGGCGGTGGCGCTGACGGCGAGAACCCGCATCGCAATCGCTGAAGGCAAACGAGACGACGCCGAACGCGACGCCCGGCGCGCGCTGACCTGTGCGGCCGATCTTGGGGCCTACGTGGACCTTCCCGACGTGCTCGAGTGCCTTGCCGGCCTCGCCAGCGACGCCGGAAGTCACACCGAAGCGGCGAGGTTATTCGGAGCCGCCGAGGCGATTCGGCAACGCATCGGCCTCGTCCGCTTCGGGGTCTACCAAGCCGGCTACGAGGCCTCGGTGACCGCGCTGCGGGATGCGATGGGCGAGCTGGACTTCGATGCCGCCTGGGCGGAGGGCGCGGTGCTGTCGACCGAAGAGGCGATCGACTACGCCCAGCGACTCCGTGGCAGACGCAAGCGGCCGACCAGCGGCTGGGAATCGCTCACGCCGGCCGAGTTCGACGTGGTGCGATTGGTGGGCGAGGGATTGACCAACAAAGACATCGCGACTCGACTTGTCGTATCGCATCGGACCGTACAAACCCACCTGACCCACGTCTACAGCAAGCTCGGGCTGACATCGCGAGTTCAGCTCGCAAAAGAAGCCGGCAGCCGCACCTGAGCAAGCACCACGTCTAACCAGATACGGCCGTCGTGATGTCCACCGCGGCGGTGTCGATCGCCAGCTCACGGGTCTGCCCGGTGAACCGGTCACGCAGTTCGACCACGCCGTTGGCCCAGCCGCGTCCCACCACGACGATCCACGGCATCCCCAGCAGCTCGGCGTCCTTGAACTTGACGCCGGGCGACGCCTGGCGGTCATCGAGCAGCACCCCAACACCCAACCGATCCAATTCGTCGGCCAGGGCCGTGGCTCCGGCACGAGCCTGCGCATCCTTGTTGGCGATCACCAGGTGAACGTCGAACGGAGCAATCGCCGACGGCCAGCGCAGGCCCAGTTCGTCGTGATGTTGCTCGGCGAGCACGCCGACCAGTCTCGACACCCCAATCCCGTAGGAGCCCATGGTCAGCCGCACCGGCTTGCCGTCCTCGCCGAGCACGTCGGCGGCAAACGCGTCGGTGTACTTACGACCCAGCTGGAAGATGTGGCCTATCTCGATACCGCGCGCCATGACCAGCGGACCGGCCCCGTCCGGGGAGGGATCGCCCGCACGCACCTCGGCGGCCTCGATGGTGCCGTCGGCGGTGAAGTCGCGCCCGGCGACCAAGCCCACCACATGCCGACCGGGCTCGTCGGCGCCGGTGATCCAGCTGCTGCCGTCGACCACGCGTGGGTCGACCAGATAGCGCACATCGTTCTTCTGTAGTGCGTTCGGGCCGATATAGCCCTTGACAAGGAAGGGGTATTTGGCGAAGTCGCTGTCGTCGAGCAAGGCGAACTCCGCCGGTTCCAGCGCCGCCCCCAGTCTCTTGTCGTCGACCTCCCGGTCGCCAGGCACACCGATGGCGAGCAGCTCCCAGTCCTGGCCCGGCTGGCGGACTTTGACCAGGACGTTTTTCAGGGTGTCCGCGGCGGTCACCGTGCGCCCCAGACCCGCCTGGTTCGCCCAGTCGACCAGGGTGGCGATGGTGGGGGTATCACCGGTGTCGTGAACAACCGCTTCGGGCTGCCCCTCGATCGGCAGGCTCTCGGGGCGCGAGGTGACGACCGCCTCGACATTGGCCGCGTAACCGGATTCCAGGCACCGCACGAAGGTGTCCTCGCCGATCGGGCTTTCGGCCAAGAATTCCTCGGAGGCGCTGCCGCCCATTGCGCCGGACACCGCCGACACAATGACATAGCCCACCTGCAGTCGATCGAAGATGCGCTGGTAGGCCTCCCGGTGGGCGTGGTAAGACGCTTTGAGCCCGGCAGCGTCGGTGTCGAAGGAGTAGGAGTCCTTCATGACGAACTCTCGGGCACGCAGGATACCCGCCCGTGGCCGCGCCTCGTCGCGGTACTTGATCTGAATTTGATACAGCGTCAGCGGGAAGTCCTTGTAGGAGCTGTACTCGCCCTTGACGGTCAGGGTGAACAGTTCTTCGTGCGTCGGGCCAAGTAGGTAGTCGTTGCCGCGGCGGTCCCGCAGGCGGAAGACCCCGTCGCCGTATTCGGTCCAGCGGTTCGTCGTCTCATACGGCGCCCGCGGCAGCAGCGCGGGAAACAAAATCTCCTGGCCACCGATCGCGTTCATCTCCTCGCGCACGACACGTTCGATGTTGCGCAGCACGCGGAGCCCCAGCGGCAGCCAGCTGTAGAGCCCGGGTCCCACGGGCCGGATGTATCCGGCGCGAATCAGCAGTTTGTGGCTCGGCACTTCGGCGTCGGCGGGGTCGTCACGCAAAGTACGCAGGAACAGCTCGGACATCCGGGTAATCACAGGCGGCAAGCCTAGTGGCGGTCGGGGACCCGGTGACCACGCGGGCCACATCCGCGCGGGTGCGGCGGCCTTCCGGCGCGGACTTCGACGCTCTTGGGCGCGGCGTCGGTCACGGTGGGCACTGCGCTAGCCCACCGCGGGGTTACAGCTCCCCGGCGTCGATCGCTTCCTTGACCTCTTGGGCGTGGGCAACCTGCTCGGGGGTGTAGCCGATAAACAGCGCCATAAGACCGACGATGACCGCCGCCCCGGCAACCCACAGCAGGCCGTAGGTGTAGCCGTGGTCCAGGGCGCCCAGTTGCAGGTCGTTCATGAACTTCACCGGGCCGGTGGTGCCGCCCAGGTACAGCGTGCGCGACGTGATGACGGCCTGGATAACGGCCAACACCAGCGGCCCGCCCAGGCTCTGCAGCATCAGCGCGATCGCCGACACCGGGCCGATCTGGTCGAAGCCCACACCGGCGATCGCCGACAGGGTCAGCGGGACGACGACCATGCCGATCCCGATGCCGCCGACGACGATCGGCATGACCAGGTTGGGGAAGTAGGGCACGCCGCGTTGCATGAACGCCGAGCCATACAGCATCGCGGCCAGCAGCAGCCAGCCGCCGCCGATCGTCAACACCCGTGGCGAAAACCGTGACACCAGCTGCGAGGAGACACCCAGGCCAATGCCCATGGCGATGACGAACGGGATAAAGCCGACACCCGCGCGCAGTGCGCTGTAGCCGAGAATGTCCTGCACGTACAGGCCGATGCAGACGGTCAGACTGAACATCACGCCGCCGGCCAGCAGGATCGCGCTGAACGTGACCAGCCGGTTGCGGTCGCGGAACAAGTGGAAGGGCACGACGGGGTTTTCGGCGGTGCGCTCGACCACGACGAACGCGATGACCGCACCCAACGCGACCACGCCCGAACCAAGGGTGGTGATTGAGAGCCAGCCCTTTTCGGGCCCCATCGAGAAGGCGAAAACCGCGGCGGTGCAAGCCAGCGTGGCCAGCATGGCCCCGGCGGCGTCGAGCTTCATCCGCTCACGGTTGGTTTCCCGCAGTGCGGTACGGGCCAGGTAGATCATCACCAGCCCGATCGGCACGTTGACCATGAACGCCAGCCGCCACGAGACCTCGGTCAGCGCGCCGCCGACCACCAGGCCCATCACCGAGCCGATCGCGGTCATCGCGGCAAACACCGCCGTCGCGGCGTTACGCGCCGGCCCCTTGGGGAACGTGGTCGCCACCAGCGCCAAACCGGTCGGCGATGCGATTGCCGACCCCACGCCCTGCGACAGCCGCGCGACAACCAACGTTGCCTCGTCCCAGGCAACCGCGCACAGCACCGAGGAGATGGTGAACAGTGCCACGCCGACGATGAAGGTGCGCTTGCGCCCGATGGTGTCGCCGAGCCGGCCGCCCAGCAGCATGAGCCCGCCGAAGGTCAGCACATAGGCGGTGATCACCCAGCTACGGCCGGCGTCGGACAGGCTCAGCTCGTCCTGGATCTTAGGAAGCGCGACGATCGCGACCGTGCTGTCCATGGTGGCCAGCAGCTGCATCCCGCCAATGGCGATGACCGCGGCAATAAAGCGACGAGAGGGCAGCCAGGTCGGGTAATACCTGCTAATGCGCTGTGGGGCGGTCTCCGCCGAGCGCGAAGAGCGGGCCGACGTCGAACGCTCTTGCCGCTCCGACGTCCAATTGTGGGCTGCCCGCTCTGTGTCGTTGAGAGCCGTCATAGCGGGTTACCTTACAGTAATCTTAAGAATCGTTTAAACCCCGAACGCGGCGACAGCCCCGATAACGATGATCGCCGGAGGTCGAATCCCCTCCGCGCGGACCTTCTCCGGCGTGTCGACAAGCCTAGCCCGCAACGTGTGCTGAGCGGGCGTCGTCCCATGCTGAACGACTAACACCGGCGTATCCGCAGGTCTACCGCCTTTTAGTAGGGCGTCGACGAAAAGTTCGATGCGTTCGACCGCCATCAGCAAAACAATCGTGCCCGACATCGAAGCCAATGCATTCCAATTCACTAACGATTCGGGGTGGTCGGGCGCGATATGGCCGCTGACCACCACAAATTCATGATTTGTGGCCCGATGAGTGACCGGAACGCCCGCCAAAGCGGGCACAGCTATGGCACTTGTCACACCTGGCACCACGGTCACCGGAATCCCGGCTTCGGCGCATGCCAACACCTCTTCATAACCGCGCGCGAAGACGAACGGATCGCCTCCTTTTAGACGCACCACGAACTTCCCGGATCTGGCCCGGTCGATCATGACGGCGTGGATGGCGTCCTGGGCCATGGCCCGGCCGTACGGGATCTTGGCTGCGTCGATCACCTCCACGTGTGGCGGCAGCTCGGCGAGCAGTTCGGGCGGCGCCAGCCGGTCCGCGACCACAACGTCGGCCTGGGCCAGCAGGCGCCGGCCTCGGACGGTGATCAGTTCGGGGTCACCGGGGCCGCCTCCGACCAACGCCACCCCGCCGCGGACGACATCGGTGCTGTCCGCGCTTTCCGGGCCTTCCGGGGTGATGAGCCCCTGCTGCAACGCCTCCCGGATGGCTGACCGGATCGCCGCCGAACGGCGGTGTTCCCCGCCGGCCAGCACCCCCACCGACAGTCCTGCGTAGCCAAACGTTGCCGGGGTGACCGCGGTTCCGTCGACCGCGATGTCGGCGCGCACGCAGAAGATCTGGCGGCGATCCGCCTCCGCGACGACGGCCGCATTCACCGCGGCGTCATCGGTGGCCGCGATGGCGTACCAGGCCCCCTCAAGGTCGCCGTTCCGATACTCACGCAACGACAACGTGATTTGGTCCATCGCCTCCACCGAGCGGGTGGCGCTGCGACAGATGACGTGCACGTCGGCGCCGCTGGCGATGAGAAGGGGTAGCCGACGCTGAGCAACGGTGCCCCCGCCGACGACGACGACCTTCCTGCCGCCCAGTCGCAGTCCGACGAGGTAGGGGCTCTCGGTCACCCGCCAAGCTTAGTGGTGACCACTGGCGCCGTTGTAACGCCAGGGCGAACTTCGGCGGCGTTTCTCGCCGCGCGGTTACGCGGGCGGCGTGCCCATAGCCGCGGCGGCGCGGGCAACGAAGCGGGCCACGGCTTGGGGGGTGGCCGCCGGGTGGGTGTGCAGATAGGACGCATGCACGCCGGCGTGCACGACGCCGTCTCGCACCACCTCTGCCTCCGGTCCTCGGTACACCCATGCCGGCTGGTAACCCTCGGTGAAGGTGACCGCGGTTCGGTGAAATTCGTGCCCCACCACCCGCTGGCCGGCCGGATACAGCGACGAATCGGCGACCGCAACCGCGTCTCGATATCCGAGCTTGAGGCGCTGGGTGAAGCGTGCCGATCCGGCCAGCACCCCACACATCGGATGCTCGTCGAGTTCGGCGGCCAAATAGATAAGGCCCGCACATTCGGCATGCACGGGCGCACCGGCGGTAGCCAATTCCTTGATTTGGCAGCGCACCGCGTCGTTAGCGGACAACTCCGCGGCGAACTGTTCGGGGAATCCGCCCGGCAACAGCACGGCGTTGGTTTCTTCGGGCAGCGCCTCACTGAGCGGATCGAACTCAACCACGTCGGCGCCGGCCGCCCGCAACAGCTCGGTGTGTTCGGCGTAGCCGAAACTGAACGCCTTGCCCGATGCCATCGCGACCGTGGCACGCCTGCCCAGTGGCCCGCCCACGGCCGTCACCGGATCCCACGGCGGATCCCCGGCGTGGCTTCGCGCGGCCGCCAGCACCGCGGCCAAATCGACATGCCGAGCCACGAGGGCGGTCATCGACTCGACCGCACGCCGCGCCCGGCGGCCGTACTCCGCGGCGGTCACCAGACCGAGATACCTGGTCGGCAGTTCCAATTCGGCCGTGCGCGGGATCGCACCCACCACAGGGACACCGGCCTGATCGCAGGCCTGGCGCAGCACCTGCTCGTGTCGGGCGGTCCCGACCCGGTTGAGGATGACCCCGGCGATCCGGGTCGCGGAATCGAACGTGGAGAAGCCGTGCAACAGCGCGGCCACACTGTGGCTCTGACCACGGGCGTCGACCACCAGGATCACCGGGGCCCCCAACAGAGCTGCCACCTGCGCCGTGCAGCCGGGCGCCGGGCTCGTCGCGGCCGCGCCGATCCGTCCGTCGAAGAGGCCCATCACCCCCTCGATCACCGCAATATCGGCGCCCCCGCAGCCGTGCGAATACAGCGGGCCGATGAGCCGCTCCCCCACCAGAACCGGGTCCAGATTACGGCCGGGTCGCCCTGCAGCCAGGGCATGGTATCCGGGATCGATGAAGTCAGGGCCCACCTTGAACGGCGCAACCGAATGGCCCGCCTGTCGTAGCGCCCCGATCAATCCCGTGGCGACGGTGGTCTTTCCGCTGCCCGACGCGGGGGCGGCGAGAACCACCGCCGGTACCGAGCTCACCACTCGATGCCCTTCTGACCCTTGCGACCCGCATCCATCGGGTGCTTAACCTTGGTCATTTCGGTGACCAGATCGGCGGCCTCAACCAGCCGCGGCGGAGCGTCACGCCCGGTAATCACCACGTGTTGGTGCCCGGGACGGGACGACAACGCCTCGACCACCTCGCCGACGTCGACCCAACCCCACTTGAGGGGGTAGGTGAATTCGTCCAGCACATAGAACTGGTGGCGCTGCGCCGACAGCCGGCGCGCGATCTCGGTCCAGCCGTCCGCGGCCGCCGCGGCGTGATCCTCGTCGCTGCCGGCCTTGCGGGACCATGACCAACCGGCGCCCATTTTGTGCCATTCAACGGCTCCACCAACCCCGTGTTGGTCGTGCAGTTGGCCGAGTTGATAAAACACCGCCTCCTCGCCGACTTTCCACTTGGCGCTCTTGACGAACTGAAACACCGCGACATCGAGGCCGGCGTTCCAAGCCCGCAGCGCCATACCGAAGGCCGCCGTCGACTTCCCCTTGCCGTTGCCGGTGTGGACCACCAGCAGCGGCATATTGCGCCGCGCCCGCGTGGTAAGTCCGTCATCGGGTATCTGAATTGGATTACCTTGCGGCATAAGCGATTGCCTTTCGCGACTTCACGCCACGCGACGGACGGCCTGCGTCAAATGGTCGGCGTGCAACTGTTCGAGACGCACGGCCGGGGCCCCCAACTGGCGAGCCAATTGGGCCGCCAGGCCGAGCCGCACATATGACATTTCGCAGTCGACGACGACCGCAGCGACCCCCTCCGCGAGCAGTCTGGTCGCGGCGATTCGGCTGCGCCCCAACGGGTCCGGTCCGGCGGTGGCTCGGCCGTCGGTGAGCACCACCACCAGAGCGCGTCGAGCGCGATCCCGCACCTTTTCCCGGATAACCAGCTCGCGCGCCGCCAGCAGACCTTCGGCAAGCGGCGTCTTGCCGCCGGTGTCGAACCTCGCCAGCCGCCTGCCCGCGATATGCGCCGACGATGTTGGTGGCAGCAAGATCCTGGCCTCGTTACACCGAAAGGTAATTACCGCCACCTTGTCACGTCGTTGGTAGGCGTCGCGCAGCAACGACATGGTTGCGCCGCTGACCGCGGCCATGCGATCGCGGGCGGCCATCGATCCCGATGCGTCGACGACGAAGATCACCAGATTGCCCTCACGCCCCTCACGAACGGCCCGCCGTACGTCGTCCGGCCGCGGTCGCAATGGCCCGGCGCTTGACGCGTGCTCGGCGGCCGCCAGCAGGGTGGCGAACAGATGCAATCCATGGGCGCCGGAATCGGTTTCGCTTGTCTCGGCGGGCGCCACCACACTGCCGGAGGCGTTCCGCGCTCGCGACCGTCGTCCCGGCGCGCCTTCGCCGACCCCTGGAACGGTCAGGGCGCGGGTACGGAACACCTTGCCGGGCGGGGCGCTGGGCTTGGGCGCTTGTGGTGGCTTCTGTTTGGAATTCTGTTGTTGAGGAGCAGAATCCACGTCAGCGGGCTGTCCACCGCCGGGCGGTTCAGGATCCGGCTCGGGCTGTTGCGGTGATTCGTCGGCGGTCCGCGCCAGCGCCTCGTCCAGCTGCTCGCGATCGATTCCGTGATCATCGAACGGGTCCCGGCGGCGTCGATGCGGCAACGCCAGTTCGGCGGCCACTCGGATGTCCTGCTCGGCGACGGTGTGTGCACCCCGCCACGCCGCGTGCGCAACCGCGGTACGGGCCACCACCAAATCGGCTCGCATACCATCGACATCGAACGCCGCACACAACGCCGCAATCTGTCGTAACTCATTGTCCGCCAGTACCACATCGTCGACTATCGCCCGTGCCTGGGCGATCCGTCCGGCCAGCGCCGCATCAGCGTCGAGATAACGTTCGGCAAACGCATCGGGGTCGGATTCGTAGGCCATCCGCCGCCGGATGACCTCCACCCGCACGTCCACATCGCGGGATGCCTGTACGTCAACGGTGAGACCGAACCGGTCCAGTAGCTGCGGACGCAGCTCACCTTCCTCTGGATTCATGGTGCCTATCAGAACAAAACGGGCCTCATGCGAGTGTGATATGCCGTCGCGTTCAATGTGGACCCGTCCCATCGCGGCGGCATCGAGCAGGATATCGACAAGATGATCGTGCAGCAGGTTGACTTCATCGACGTAAAGCACTCCCCCGTGAGCACGGCCCAGTAACCCCGGGGAAAACGCGTGCTCGCCGTCGCGGAGGACACGCTGCAAGTCCAGTGAGCCAACCACCCGATCCTCGGTGGCGCCCAGGGGCATCTCTACCAGCCCGGCGCCGGCGCTGCCCGTTGCCGCCGACAGCAACGCCGCAAGCCCGCGCACGGCAGTCGATTTCGCGGTGCCCTTCTCGCCGCGGATGAGCACCCCACCGATCTCGGGACGAACGGCCGACAACAGCAGCGCCAGCAGCATTTGGTCATGCCCGACGATCGCGCTGAACGGATAGGCCTTCACGTGTGTGCCGCCGGTCCGGATGCGGGCCGCAACATCGGCAGGTGCGGAATTCCGTCGTCGATGAAGTCGTCACCGTCGCGGACAAAACCGTGTTGGGCATACATGTCGGCCAGATAGAGCTGAGCGTCGATCCGGCATGGGTAATCACCGACCTCGGCCAGCGCGGCACGTAGCAGCCGAGTGGAATGGCCCTGGCCGCGGGCCGAACGCTTGGTACACAGGCGGCCGAGGCGAAACACCTTCTCACCGCCGGCGTGCTCTTCCATCAGTCGCAAGGTGCAAATCACCTCACCGTCGGTCGTCTCCAACCAGAAGTGCCGGGTCTCGGCCAGCAAATCGCGGCCGTCCAGCTCTGGATACGGGCAGGCCTGCTCCACCACGAACACCTCCACCCGCAGTTTGAGCAGCTCGTAAAGCGTCCGCGCATCAAGGTCTTTGGACCAGACGCGACGCAGTGCTTCGCTCATAGGCCGTCCAGCTGCAACGTCTTGGTGGTCCACGACCACACCTCGTCGTACAGCGCGGGCTCTTGGGCCAGCTTGGCGCCCAGCGAGGGCACCATTTCCTTGAGCGTAGGCAGCCACGTCTGGTAGCGGGAGCCAAAACACCGTTGCAAGACCTCGATCATGATCGGCACGGCCGTCGAGGCACCCGGCGACCCGCCCAGCAGCCCTGCGATGCTGCCGTCGGAATCACTCACCATGGTGGTGTTGAACTCGAGCACACCGCCCTTGCGCTGGTCGCGGCGAATCACCTGGACCCGCTGACCGGCCACGGTCAATTCCCAGTCCGAATCGACGGCGCTGGGCACAAATTCACGCAACATGCCGACCCGGTCTGGCGCGGAGAGCTGCAGCTGCCCAACCAGATAGCTCACCAGCCTGCGCTGGGACACACCGACACCGAGCATCGACAGCACATTGTTGCGCGTGATCGACCGGGGCAGATCACTGAAATGGCCGTGCTTCAAGAACTTCGGCGACCAGCCCGCGTACGGCCCGAACACCAGCCACGACCTGCCATTGACGAACCTCAAATCCAGATGCAACGCCCCCAGCGGCGGGGCTCCCGGCGACGGGACTCCGTACACCTTGGCCCCGTGGGCGGCGGTAAGCGCGGGATTGCTGGCTCGCAGAAACCGGCCGCCAATCGGAAAGCCGGCAAAGCCCTTGATCTCCTTGATCCCGGACTTCTGCAGCAACGGCAGTGCGTGGCCGCCAGCACCGACGAAGACGAACTTGGCAGTGATCTTGCGTTTTTCGCCGGTCCGGCGATTGCCGACGGTCAGCGTCCATTTGCCGTCGGACTCTTGGGACAGCTGACGGACCTCGTGGCCGAAAAGAGCGGTGGCGCCGCTGCGCACACAAAACCCGATCAGCTGGCGAGCCAGCGAGCCAAAGTCAACATCGGTACCGTCCTGGGCCCAGTTGAGCGCGACCGGCTTGGAGAAATCGCGTTTGGCGGCCATTAACGGCAGCAGCCGGGCAAACTCATCGGGATCATTGACGAATTGGGCGCCAGCGAACAACGGGTTGCCCGCCAGCGCCGCGTGGCGACGCCGCAGGTAGTCGACCCCCTGGGCCCCGCACACGAAACTCACGTGCGGGACGGCATTGAGAAAACTGGGGATATCGGTCAGGATGCCGTTCTCCACGGCGTATGCCCAGAATTGGCGGGTGACCTGGAACTGCTCGGCGACGTGTACCGCTTTGGCGATATCGATAGAGCCATCGGAGCGCTCCGGCGTGTAGTTCAGTTCGCACAAGGCGGCATGGCCGGTGCCGGCATTATTCCAGGGGCCGCTGCTCTCCGCGCCGACGGCGTCCAGCCGTTCGATCACGACGATCGACAAGTCGGGCTCCAACCGGCTCAGCAACGCCCCGAGCGTGGCACTCATGATGCCCGCTCCCACCAGCACGACATCAGCAGTCCTGGCTAGCTCTGCCACCGATTTGTTGGTCCTTCCCTCGGGCTTGCCGGTCCCCAAGGTTATCCCGACGGCCGCGGTCACATCCCCGCAGCCCGCCATGCCAGCGGCGCCCTGCGCTGGTCGCGCCGGGTAGCGGGTGGACCACCTCGCCACATCATCGCGGTGCGCTGCCGCTGGGCAAGGCCGCCCAACGCGTCGTCGCCAACCGGAAGCCGGGCCCCCGCCCGCGGCATCCCGCCCGGACTGGGCGACGCCGCACGACATCGGGGGTGACCACGCTCTAAGCTGACCCCGTGACTGGCTGGGTGCGCGACGTCCTGCCCGGCTACTGGCAGCACCAGATCCCGCTCGGGTCCGATCCGGACGGCGAGGCCGACATCGTCGCAACGCTGATCCGCCTCGGCCCGGAGGCACCCGCCACCCGCGGTGGGCGCGCGGTCCTGGCGATACACGGCTACACGGACTACTTCTTCCACACCGAGCTGGCCGAGCATTTCGCGCGGCGCGGATTTGCTTTCTACGCGCTGGACCTGCGTAAGTGCGGGCGCTCGCGGCTTCCGAACCAGACGCCGCACTTCATCACCGACTTGTCCCACTACGACCAGGAGCTAAACAAGGCTTTATCGATCATCGCCGAGCAGGCCGGGTCACCCAAAACTCTGATCTACGGGCATTCCGCCGGCGGCCTCATCGTCTCGCTGTGGCTAGACCGGCTGCGTCGGCGCGGCACGACCGACCACGCGGGGGTGGCCGGCTTGGTGCTCAACAGTCCCTTCCTCGATCTGCAGGGTCCGGCGATCCTGCGGCTGCAAGCGACCAGGGCATTCATCGCCGCCGTGTCACGAATGCGACCCAAGGGGGTGGCTCGCGCACCCCGTGAGGGCGGCTACGGCTCCACACTGCACCGGGACTACGACGGCGAGTTCGACTACAACCTGCAATGGAAACCGGTGGGCGGTTTCCCGGTCACCTTCGGTTGGATACATGCCACCCGCCGCGGGCAGACTCGATTGCACCGAGGACTAGACGTCGGAGTGCCCAACCTGATCCTGCGATCGGATCGCACGGTACGCGAACACGGCGACCCGGCCGCATTGCAACGCGGCGATGCGGTGCTCGATGTCACCCACATTGCCCGCTGGGCCGGCTGTATCGGCAACCGCAGCACGATCATCCCAGTGGCAGAGGCCAAACACGACGTGTTCTTGTCGCTGCCGGAGCCCCGCCAGGCGGCCTATCGCCACCTTGATCGCTGGCTGGACGAGTACCTCGGCGCACATGCCGACACCCCGAGGCGACGAGCCTCGGCACCATCGGGGAAAGGGTGAGGAGCCAAACACATGGAAACCTATGATCTCGCGATCATCGGAACCGGCTCGGGCAATAGCATTCTCGACGACCGTTATGCAGCCAAGCGGGTGGCCATCTGCGAGCAGGGCACCTTCGGTGGCACCTGCCTCAACGTCGGATGCATCCCCACCAAGATGTTCGTCTACGCCGCAGACGTGGCGGAGACAATCCGGACCGCGGCACGTTACGGTGTCGACGCGCACATCGACCGAGTGCGCTGGGACGACATGGTCTCCCGGGTGTTCGGCCGCATCGACCCAATCGCGCTCGGCGGCCAGGAATATCGGCGCTCCGCTCGCAATATCGACGTCTACGACGCGCATGCTCGGTTCGGTCCAGTACAGGCCGACGGACGCTATTTGCTGCGTACCGACGCGGGCGACGAGTTCAGCGCCGAGCAGGTGGTGATCGCCGCCGGCTCGCGTCCGGTGATTCCGCCGGCCATCCTCGCCTCCGGCGTCCCATTTCACACCAGCGACACCATCATGCGTATCGCCGAATTGCCGGAGCATCTGGTGATAGTCGGAAGCGGTTTCGTGGCAGCCGAATTCGCGCATGTTTTTACTGCGCTCGGAGTGCGAGTCACCTTGGTAATCCGCGGGAGCTGCATGCTGCGTCATTGCGATGACACCGTGTGCGAAAGGTTCACCCGCATCGCATCGACCAAATGGGAACTGCGCACCCACCGCAACATCGTTGCCGCCGAAAAGCGGGACGCAAGGCTAGCGTTAAAGCTCGACGACGGCGCGACGATCGATGCCGACCTACTGCTGGTGGCGACCGGCCGCAAGTCGAATGCCGATTTGCTGGACGCAGAGCAGGCTGGGATCGATGTGGAGGACGACCGAGTAGCGGTCGACGAATACCAAAGAACCTCCGCGCGTGGTGTTTTTGCGCTCGGCGATGTCTCATCGCCCTATCAGCTCAAGCACGTCGCCAACCACGAGGCCCGGGTGGTGCGGGAAAACTTGCTGCTCGACTGGGATGACACCGAATCGATGACCGCTAGCGATCACCGATTCGTGCCGGCGGCGGTATTCACCGATCCACAGCTGGCGGCCGTGGGACTAACCGAAAATCAAGCTGTGGCAAAGGGTTTTGACATTTCCGTCGCGATACAAGAATACAGCGACGTAGCCTACGGCTGGGCGATGGAGGACACCACGGGCTTTGTCAAACTCGTCGCCGAGCGCGGCAGCGGGCGTCTGCTGGGTGCGCACATCATGGGTCACCAGGCGTCGTCGATCATCCAGCCGTTGATCCAGGCGATGAGTTTCGGGCTGACCGCACCCGAGATGGCCCGCGGCCAGTACTGGATTCATCCCGCGCTTCCGGAAGTTGTGGAAAACGCGCTGCTGAATCTGCGCTGACGCACGCTACCGGATCTGCGCCGACCTCAGCGTCGACGCTGCCCAGGATCGCTCCGTTCGGGTGGTCGGGGGTCGGTGGGGTCATCGAGGTCCTGCACGCTGTCCTGGCAGGCAGGACACAAACCCCGCAGCGTTAGACCCGCTTGCTCCGATAGCGCGAACGAGCTGCCCGCCATCGCGTGCTCCAGAGCTGAACTCAGCTTGCGGGCAGGCACCTCGATAATGGCCCCGCACTGCGTACACACCGCGTGATGGTGCGGGGCGGTGGCCAAGCCGTAGGTGGTGACGCCGCCATCGAGTGTCAGCGCATGCAGCACCGCTTGATCCACCAATGTGGTCACGGTGCGATAGACCGTCGCCAAATCCGGCGGTGCGGCGCCGGTGGGCAGGCTAGCGGCCAGCCGCTGATGGATCTCAGCCACCGAGAGATGCCCGTTGACCGGTTCTAACACCGCCAGCACCTGAATTCGCGACGCCATCCGGCGCAGCCCACGGGCTCGCAGGAATTCGCCGATCCGTTCGGTGACGGCCGGGTCCAGACCGGACGGCTTTGTCGTCACCTGTCCAGTGTTGCGTCAGATCCCCGGGATTGCCAGTGCCCGGGTGGCGCCTTCTTGCAATTGACTTGCATCCAGCGCGCGGACGAACCTACAGTCGGAAATGTTGCGTTGCGCCCAATGCCGGGAAGGACCGACATGGCCGGCAGTGAACTCCAGTTGCAGTCGTCATGGTGGTCGAAAGTGCACCGCACCCTGACACCGTCGGAGTGGTGGCGTCTGGGCATCATGGCGGCGGTTATCGCGACTCTGCATCTGGTGGGCTGGATCACCCTGACCCTGGTGGTGCAACCAGCGCAACTCGCGGTAGGCGGCAAGGCATTTGGCATCGGTATCGGGCTAACCGCATATACCCTGGGCATGCGGCACGCGTTCGACGCCGATCACATCGCAGCCATCGATAACACCACCCGCAAGCTGATGAGCGACGGGCAGCGCCCCCTTGCGGTGGGTTTCTTCTTCTCGCTGGGCCATTCCACGGTGGTCTTCGGGTTGGCCGTACTGCTGGCGACCGGGGTCAAAGCCATCGTCGGCCCGGTGGAAGAAGATTCCTCGTCGCTCCATCACTACACGGGCCTGATCGGTACCAGCGTGTCAGGGGTGTTTCTCTACCTGATCGCTATCCTCAACGTCATCGTCTTGGTCGGCATCCTGCGGGTGTTCTTCCGACTGCGCCGCGGCGAGTACGACGAGGCCGAACTGGAAGCACAGCTGGAAAGCCGAGGGCTGATCAACCGGTTGCTCGGCCGGTTCACCAAATCGATCAGCAAATCCTGGCACATGTATCCGGTGGGCCTGTTATTCGGGCTCGGATTCGACACGGCAACCGAAATCGCGTTGCTGGTGCTGGCGGGCACCAGCGCCGCGGCCGGGCTCCCCTGGTACGCCATCCTGTGCCTACCGGTGTTGTTCGCCGCCGGAATGTGCCTGCTGGATACCATCGACGGTTCCTTTATGAACTTCGCCTATGGCTGGGCGTTCTCCAACCCGGTGCGCAAGATCTACTACAACATCACCATCACCACACTGTCGGTGGCCGTCGCCCTGTTGATCGGCAGCGTCGAACTGCTCGGCCTTTTCGCCGACGAGTTCGGCTGGCGGGGCACGTTCTGGGATTGGGTCGCCGGCCTGAACCTCAACCTGGTTGGGTTCGTTGTGGTGGGGATGTTCGTCATAACCTGGGCGGCCGCCCTGCTCGTCTGGCGCTTTGGCCGTATTGAAGAGAAGTGGATGCCGGCCGCCGAGCAACCCTAACGGTAGGAAGTACCGGTGTCAGTCGTCGGAAGGATCCTCGATCCGCGCGTTGGCAGGTGCTCATCGCGCTACCGGTAGGGACGGAGCCGAGATGCCTTCGTTATCAACGCCGATGACCTTGCGGCACTCAGTGATACCAACTTGTATGGATAACGCCGGAACCGACCTCGACGGAGGACCACTGCTTCTGCCCAAGCACACCCAGCGGTCACGCCTCAGCCCTGTTGCTGCAAATCGTGAGATCCGGTTGGGCGTTTCTGGCGCGCTCCGAGCTGCGCCATGCCGACAATCCGCCGCACTGTCAAACAACTTTCGACGTGCGGCAGTCGCGCTGCCACTACAACGCCGACCCCCAGTCAGTTCGCTCTGAACTCATCCCACCCGAGTTCACCCAACCGCGAGACCCGCGCAATCAAGGCGTGCCGCCGGTGCCGGGTTGACCGGGGGTGCCGGGTTGACCGCCGGCGCCACCAGTGCCGCCGGCACCACCGTTCCCACCGACGGCACCGGCACCGCCGGCGCCCGTTTGGCCACCGTTGTTCCCGCCGGAACCGCCGTCTCCGCCGTCTCCGCCGTTGCCGCCGTCCCCGCCGTCCCCGCCGTCATTACCGCCGGTGCCGTTACCGCCGTCCCCGCCGTCCCCGCCGACCGTGCCATTACCGCCGTTGCCGCCGTTGCCGCCTAGGCCACCGCTGCCGCCTTTGCCAGCAGTACCGCCGACGCCTCCCGTGCCGCCGTCCCCACCTGCGCCACCCACAGCGCCGCTCCCACCGTCGCCACCTTGACCACCGATGCCGGCGGTGCCGCCGTCGCCGCCGTCGCCACCCGTCCTGAAGGTGCCACCAGTGCCGCCAATGCCACCGGTACCGGCATTGCCTCCGGTACCGCCATTGCCACCAGTGCCGCCGTCGGTGCCACCGGTACCGCCGTTGCCCCCATTGCCGGCGGTGCCGCCGGTGCCACCTTTCCCACCGTTGCCGCCGCCGCCTCCGCCGCCATTGCCGCCTTGGCCACCGTTGCCGGCCGTACCGCCGGTTCCGCCGTCTCCGCCAGTGCCACCACCGGTGCCGCCAGCACCGCCATCGCCGCCATTGCCCGTGTCGCCGCCGGCGCCGCCGGCCCCGCCGGCGCCAACAGTGCCGCGGCCGCCCATACCACCGTCGCCCCCGACGCCGGCATTGCCGCCAGCACCGCCGTGCCCGCCACCGTCGCCACCGCCGCCACCGGCACCACCGCCGGCCGCGGCACCGCCCGCACCACCAGCACCACCGGTACCTCCGCCCAAGGCGGCACCGCCTACGCCGCCGATGCCTCCGTCGCCACCGTAGCCACCGTCGCCACCGTCGCCACCACCATTGCCGCCACCACCACCGGTGCCCGCTGCGCCGCCGTCGCCACCGACGCCACCCTCACCACCGGCGCCAGAGGCAGCCCCGGTGCCGCCCCGGCCGCCGGCACCGCCAACCCCGCCGGTGCCGGCGGTGCCGCCCCGGCCGCCGCCGTCGCCACCCATGCCACCGTTGCCGGCAGTGCCGCCCTGCCCGCCGGTTCCGCCAGCGGCACCGGCACCACTCGCGGTGTTGTTGCCGCCTTGACCACCGGTTCCACCCTGACCACCCGTGCCACCATGGCCACCCTGCCCACCGCCGACGCCCCCGATGCCGGCACCACCGGCACCACCGGCACCACCGGCACCGCCGTTGCCACCCTGGTCACCGCTGGTAGGCGTCGCGGAGTCGGTGCCAGCCGCGCCAGTGCCACCGTCACCGCCGTCACCGCCGGTTCCGCCTTGGCCGCCGGTACCGATGTTGCCGCTCGTGCCGCCATCGGTTCCTTGACCCGCAGCCCCGGCGGTCCCGCCTTGGCCGCCGGTCCCGCCAGCGGCACCGTCACCACCCACGGTGTTGTTGCCGCCTTGACCACCGGTTCCACCCTGACCACCCGTGCCACCATGGCCACCCTGCCCACCGCCGACGCCCCCGATGCCGGCACCACCGGCACCACCGGCACCACCAGCACCGCCGTTGCCACCCTGGCTACCGCCGGTAGGCGTCGCGGAGTCGGTGCCAGCCGCGCCAGTGCCACCGTCACCGCCGTCACCGCCGGTTCCGCCTTGGCCGCCGGTACCGATGTTGCCGCTCGTGCCGCCATCGGTTCCTTGACCCGCAGCCCCGGCGGTCCCGCCTTGGCCGCCGGTCCCGCCAGCGGCACCGTCACCACCCACGGTGTTGTTGCCGCCTTGACCACCGGTTCCACCCTGACCACCCGTGCCACCATGGCCACCCTGCCCACCGCCGACGCCCCCGATGCCGGCACCACCGGCACCACCGGCACCACCAGCACCGCCGTTGCCACCCTGGCTACCGCCGGTAGGCGTCGCGGAGTCGATGCCAGCAGCGCCAGTGCCACCGTCACCGCCGTCACCGCCATTGCCGCCGTTGCCTGCCAGCCCGCCGGCACCAAGCGTGCCGACCGCCCCGCCGGCCCCGCCGTTGCCGCCTTGACCTCCCATGCTCCCGCCGGCTCCAACGGCACCCGAGCTGCCGGCCCCACCAGCCCCACCATTGCCGCCCTGCCCCCCGCTGCCATTTGTGCCGCCCGCGCCGCTGTTGCCCCCAGCCCCACCCGCGCCACCGGCACCACCGGCAAAGCCCGCCGCACCAGCCGTACCATCGTCACCCACCCCACCATTACCGCCAGCCCCACCATTACCGCCAGTACCCGCACTACCGGCCTGCCCCGCAGTCCCCGCACCCCCACCAGCAGCACCACCGGCACCCGCGCCGCCGCCATTACCACCAGCCCCACCCGACCCACCCATGCTGCCCACCCCGGCAACACCATCACCGCCAACCCCACCAGCCCCACCACTGCCGCCCTGCCCCCCACTACCGTTCACACCGCCAGCACCGGCCGAACCCCCAGCCCCACCCGCGCCACCGGCACCACCGGCAAAGCCCGCCGCACCAGCCGTACCATCGTCACCCACCCCACCATTACCGCCAGCCCCACCATTACCGCCAGTACCCGCACTACCGGCCTGCCCCGCAGTCCCCGCACCCCCACCAGCAGCACCACCGGCACCCGCGCCGCCGCCATTACCACCAGCCCCACCCGACCCACCCATGCTGCCCACCCCGGCAACACCATCACCGCCAACCCCACCAGCCCCACCACTGCCGCCCTGCCCCCCACTACCGTTCACACCGCCAGCACCGGCCGAACCCCCAGCCCCACCCGCGCCACCGGCACCACCGGCAAAGCCCGCCGCACCAGCCGTACCATCGTCACCCACCCCACCATTACCGCCAGCCCCACCATTACCGCCAGTACCCGCACTACCGGCCTGCCCCGCAGTCCCCGCACCCCCACCAGCAGCACCACCGGCACCCGCGCCGCCGCCATTACCACCAGCCCCACCCGACCCACCCATGCTGCCCACCCCGGCAACACCATCACCGCCAACCCCACCAGCCCCACCACTGCCGCCCTGCCCCCCACTACCGTTCACACCGCCAGCACCGGCCGAACCCCCAGCCCCACCCGCGCCACCGGCACCACCGGCAAAGCCCGCCGCACCAGCCGTACCATCGTCACCCACCCCACCATTACCGCCAGCCCCACCATTACCGCCAGTACCCGCACTACCGGCCTGCCCCGCAGTCCCGAAGATGCCACCGGCGCCACCGGCACCCGCGCCGCCGGCATTACCACCGGCCCCGCCCGACCCGCCAATTCCGCCCGAGCTGCCGGCGCCCACACCACTAGCGCCCGCACCACCAGCACCACCGGCACCACCAGCACCCGCCGACCCCCCGGCGCCCCCCGTTCCGAACAGAAGCGCGTGGTCGGCGCCGCCGGTCCCACCGGTCCCTCCGGCTCCGCCCGCAAAGCCGGCGCCGCCGGCCGAGCCGGCGTCACCCGCACCTCCGGCGCCGCCGGCCCCGCCAACACCGCCGGCACCACCGAACAACGAGTTATTGACGCCTCCAGATCCGCCAGCCCCGCCCGCCCCACCTGCAACGCCAAAGCCCACGCCCGCGCCGCCGGCGCCCCCGGCCCCGCCAGAGCCGGGCGCGGAGGAGCCAGGCACAAGCCATGAGCCAGTGCTTCCACCGTTCCCACCGGCACCACCGGCTCCGCCGCCGACCCCGCCGATGCCGCCCGCGCCGCCGGCGCCGCCACTTCCGAGCAGCAGCCCGCCGTTGCCACCCGCCCCGCCATTGCCGCCGGCCCCACCGGCGACGCCGGCCCCGCCGGCCCCACCTGCCCCACCTTGGCCGAACAATCCGGCTGACCCGCCGGCCCCACCGTTCCCGCTAGCTGCCCCCGACCCGCCGTTGCCGCCGTTGCCGATCAAGATCCCGCCGTCCCCGCCGGCCTCGCCGGTGCCCGATGCGCCGTCGGCACCGTTGCCGATCAACGGACGGCCCAGCAGCGCCTGCGTGGGTGCATTGACCAGCCCAAGCACGTTCTGCTCCACGATCTGCAAGGGCGAAGCGCTGGCGGCCTCGCTCGCCGTGTAGGCACCAGAGGCCGAGCCCAAAGCTGTCACAAACCGCTCATAGGATGCCGCCACTTGCAAGCTCAGGGTCTGATACTCCTGGGCATAATTGCCAAACAACCGCGCGATAGCCTGCGACACCTCATCAGCCGCCGCGGCGGGTAGAGCCGTCGTCGATGCCGCCGACGCGTTGGCCATCTGGATCGCGGATCCAATCCCACGCAAGTCCCCAGCAGCAAACGCAATCGCATCCGGCGAAGCGATTAAATACGACATCAAGCGGCCTCCCACCCTGCCCAAGCAATTCCGGAATCAAGCCACCACCGCAGCCGACTACTACCCAACTTAATTAACTTATGCGCAAATTAGCTATGGTTTCCCCGAATCCGCCCATACTCGACCGAGCGATGCCCCGGCCGATATCGCTGCGGTGCAATCGGTTGGCCGCACCGATTTCGATCCAGCAGGCGTGTGCCACGCAGGACCCGTCCGCGTCGATGCGGCTACCGGCCCGGTACCGGCGCACGTCTGGCAGTAGCGCTCCGCCGCAGCCGGTGATACCGGCGAGCACGCCTACCTGCGCCGCTACCGGCGCCACTGCGGCCCCTGTCACGACAGTTGGTCGGCGTTGGCGAGCCGAAGAATCGTTCCAAGCCACCAATGCCTGATCGAGTGCGATCAATACCAGGTTCGGCACTGACGCCCCTGGCATCGCTAGACCATGCTTGCGCATGCTGTCGTGGCCGCGGCCACCGCGATCGAACGTGACACACAAATCCCGAGTTTCAATCTACGGTCGGCCACAACTAGCCGATGCCACCACCGAAGAAGTTGACCATGGATCTGCGGTCATACGTCTCGCCAGGTTCTGGGACGATCATGACTTGGGTGTAAAAACGATCTCATGGGCCAGCGTCCCTTAGCTCGCTGGATCAGGTGACCAGCGATGCATGAGTTGTCTTTGTGCGAAGCGATCGCCGGCGTGGTCAAGACGCACGCCGAGGGACGCCACGTCGATATCGTCCGGGTCCGGGTGGGGGCGCTACGCGGCGTGGTCCCGGAGTCACTGGCATTCTGCTGGACCCTGGTTCGGGACTCCGAGAACATGCCGGACGCCCAATTGGAACTGGAATGCGTCGCGGCCGAGGTGCGCTGCCGCGCCTGCGGCCGGAAGTCGCAAATCACGTCGGCGTGGTCGATTTGGTGTCCGGAATGCGACAGCCCCGATGTCGACGTGCTTTGCGGCAACGAGTTCCTGGTCACGTCGCTGGACGTCTCATGAAAGGTGTTCGGAATGGGTAGGTTTCATCGCCACGATGACGGCACTGCGCACACCCACGAGCAGGCAACCGATGTCTGCGAACACGACCACGGGGATCACAGCCAGTATGAAACCGGTCCCGCCCGAGTCGATGTGCTCGAAGAGATCTTCGCCGAGAATGACGCGCGCGCCAATCTCAACCGGGCCGCATTCGAAAACAATGGCATCCGCGCGCTCAACCTGATGAGCTCGCCCGGGTCCGGAAAGACCACGGTGTTACAAGCCACGCTGGATGAACTCAGCCGGAACTTTGCGATCGGGGTGATCGAGGGCGATATCGCCACCGATCTCGATGCCGCCAAGCTCAGCGGACGGGGAGCTCAGGTGTCACTGCTCAACACCAGCAACGGCTTTGGCGGTGAATGCCACCTGGATGCACCCATGGTCAATCGCGCCCTACCCGGTCTGGATCTTCCCAGCCTAGATCTGGTTATCATCGAGAACGTCGGCAATCTGGTCTGCCCGGCGGAGTTCGACGTCGGCGAACATGCGAAGGCTATGGTCTACTCCGTCACCGAGGGCGAGGACAAACCGCTCAAGTACCCGGTGATGTTCCGTTCCGTCGACGTAGTGCTGCTCAACAAGATCGACCTGGTGCCCTATCTGGACGCTGACGTCGACGCGTATATCGCACACGTCCGCGAGGTGAATGCCACCGCAACCATTCTTCCGGTCAGTGCGCGCACCGGCGCCGGCATGGCCGCCTGGTTCGGTTGGTTGCGCCGCTTCGCGCAAGACTCCCCGGCTGTGCAGGCGGACTGACCACCGATCCCCAACCAATCCCGGATTTCCGTCCGCTCGGCGAACAGCTGCAAATCGTTTGCAGAATAAGGGCCCAAGAACCTGGCCGAGCGAGCACCAGCGCCGATCCAACATCGATACCCAAATCGCCGAATTCCATTCTGGTCAACCAACATACGATGGCACAGACGGACCATCCGACACAGTGCTGGTGACTCTCCGGTGGCGCCGTCACCGTCGACCATTGACAAGGCCCGACGGCGCGAGTAGACCCAAAAACAGCGCTGTGCAAGTGGGCCGAAGGTCGACTCCGGCAGTGTAGGGGTCTCAGCCCGGCCCCGGAAAGCTGCAACATGCCAACAGAAGCAGCAGTCAAAGCGGAAGAAACCTTGATCCACGTTCTGTGGATCAACGCAGGCCTGAGTTGTGACGGCGATTCGGTGGCGTTGACTGCCGCCACCCAACCCAGCGTCGAGGAGATCGCCCTGGGCGCACTTCCCGGCCTCCCACAGGTCGCCGTCCACTGGCCGCTGATCGATTTCGAATGCGGACCCACCGGGGGAGCCGATGATTTCCTGGAGTGGTTCTTCAAAGCCGACCGGGGCGAGTTAGAACCTTTCGTGCTCGTTGTCGAAGGGTCTATTCCCAACGAGAAGATCAAGGACGAGGGCTACTGGTGCGGGTTCGGCAACGACCCAGCAACCGGTCAGCCGATGACCACCAGCGAATGGCTCGACCGGCTGGCGCCCAAGGCCACCGCCATCGTCGCAGTCGGGACCTGCGCCACCTACGGCGGGATCCATGCGATGGCCGGCAATCCGACCGGGGCGATGGGCGTTCCGGACTACCTCGGGTGGGAATGGAAGAGCAAGGCCGGCATCCCGATCGTCTGTGTCCCCGGCTGCCCGATTCACCCGGACAACCTGTCCGAAACACTGACCTACCTGCTCTACATGGCGACCGGCCAGGCACCGATGATCCCGCTCGACGACGCGCTACGACCAAAGTGGTTGTTCGGGAACACCGTGCACGAGGGGTGTGACCGAGCCGGCTACTACGAGCAGGGCGACTTCGCCACCGAATATGGGTCACCGAAATGCATTGTCAAACTTGGCTGTTGGGGCCCGGTTGTGAAGTGCAACGTACCCAAGCGCGGATGGATCAACGGCATCGGCGGTTGTCCGAATGTGGGCGGCATCTGCATCGGGTGCACGATGCCCGGCTTCCCGGACAAGTTCATGCCGTTCATGGACGAGCCGCCGGGGGGCAAGTTCTCCAGCACCGCGTCGGGCCTGTACGGCACGGTGATCCGCAGTCTGCGCGGCATCACCGAACGCACCCTGGACAAGGAACCGCGCTGGCGCCACACGGGCACCCAACTCACCACCGGGGCCCGCAGAACCTGGTGAGCACCTGGTAGGTCACCCCGCCAGCCCAGCCGTTCATACTCAGTTCAACGGAGAGACTTCGATGACAACTATCGTCCCCGAGCCGACCACCGCGAAGCGTGAACCCGGCCAACTCGTCGAGATGGCATGGGACCCGATCACCAGGATCGTGGGCAGCCTCGGCATTTACACCAAGATCGATTTCGACAACAAGGAAGTCGTCGAGTGCCACAGCACATCGTCGATATTTCGCGGCTACTCGATCTTCATGAAGGGCAAAGACCCGCGCGACGCCCACTTCATCACCAGCCGCATCTGCGGCATCTGCGGCGACAACCACGCGACCTGCTCCTGCTACACGCAAAACATGGCGTATGGGGTCAAGCCTCCGCACCTGGGCGAATGGATCGTCAACCTCGGCGAAGCCGCGGAATACATGTTCGACCACAACATCTTCCAGGAAAATCTGGTCGGCGTTGACTTCTGCGAGAAGATGGTCGCCGAGACCAACCCCAGCATCCTCTCGCAGGCGGAGAAGACGGCCGCACCGCACGCCGACGCGCACGGCTATCACACCATCGCCGACATCATGCGCTCGCTCAACCCGTTCAGTGGCGAGTTCTATCGGGAGGCGCTGCAAGTCAGCCGGTATACACGCGAAATGTTCTGCCTCATGGAAGGCCGCCACGTACACCCGTCCACGCTGTACCCCGGCGGGGTCGGCACCGTGGCGACCGTGCAGCTGATGACCGACTACATGACCCGGCTGATGCGCTATGTCGAGTTCATGAAGAAGGTAGTACCGATGCACGACGATTTGTTCGACTTCTTCTACGAGGCGCTGCCCGGATACGAGAAGGTCGGCCTGCGCCGCACGCTGCTGGGCTGCTGGGGCTCCTTCCAGGATCCCGACGTGTGCAACTTCGAGTACAAGGACATGGAGCGCTGGGGCAACGCGATGTTCGTCACCCCGGGTGTGGTGGTGGACGGCAAGCTGGTCACCCACTCGCTGGTAGACATCAACCTCGGCATTCGGATCCTCTTGGGCAGTTCGTATTACGACGACTGGACCGACCAGGAAATGTTCGTCAAGACCGATCCGCTGGGCAACAAGGTGGACCGGCGACACCCGTGGAACCAACACACCAACCCGCACCCGCAGAAACGTGATTT
The DNA here is from genome assembly GCF_900292015.1 of Mycobacterium basiliense. NCBI lineage: Bacteria > Bacillati > Actinomycetota > Actinomycetes > Mycobacteriales > Mycobacteriaceae > Mycobacterium > Mycobacterium basiliense. The sequence goes on along the minus strand of NZ_LR130759.1, from coordinate 1,918,239 downwards.
GGAGGGCGGCAAGTACAGCTGGGTGATGTCGCCGCGCTGGTTCGACGGAAAGGATCACCTGGCGCTAGATACCGGTGGCGGTCCGCTGGCGAGGCTGTGGGCCACCGCGTTGGCCGGCCTGGTCGACATCGGCTACGTCAAGGCAACCGGCACCAGCGTCAAGATCAACCTGCCCAAGACCGCCCTGAAGGGGCCGGTGGAATTGGAATGGAAGGTGCCCAAACACGGCAGCAACACCATCGAGCGTGACCGGGCCCGCACCTACTTCCAGGCCTACGCGGCGGCCTGCGCACTGCACTTCTGCGAGAAGGCTCTCGGTGAGATCCGGGCTGGGCGCACGAAGACATGGGAGACCTTCGAGGTGCCCGACGAGGGCATCGGATGCGGCTTCACCGAAGCGGTGCGCGGCGTACTCAGCCACCACATGGTGATCCGGGACGGCAAGATCGCCAACTACCACCCGTATCCGCCGACCCCGTGGAACGCAAACCCGCGTGACAGCTACGGCACCCCGGGCCCCTACGAGGACGCGGTGCAGGGGCAACCGATCTTCGAGGAGAACGACCGGGAGAACTTCAAGGGGATCGACGTCATGCGCACGGTACGCAGCTTCGACCCGTGCCTGCCCTGCGGCGTGCACATGTACTTGGGCAAGGGCAAGACGCTGCAGAGACTGCACACCCCAACACAGTCACCCGCCGGCGGTGATGATCGCAAGCTCGGCGAGGCCGGGCGCGGCGGGTCATCACCATTTATGGGGTGACACATGGCGGATCGCCCGGAAAGCCCCCCAAGTGACGCACAGTGGCGTACAGCGGGCGATCGGATCCAGACGCTGCTGGATGCCTGTGCGGCAGGTGGCGCGGCCGCACACGACCGCGCCCAACAGCTGGTCCGGGAGGTAGTCGGACTCTACGGGGCCGGGCTGGAGCGCATCATGGGGTCGCTTCACGACCCCGCGTTAGCCGAGCGACTGGCCGCCGACGACCTGGTGGCCAGCCTGCTCCTGGTGCATGGGCTGCACCCGCATGACCTGCACCGGCGGGTGTCCGATGCGCTGCAGCGGGTCCGGCCCTACCTGGGTTCACATGGTGGCGATGTCGATCTGCTCGCGGTCAGTGAGGAAACCGACGGGGCCGGCGTGCTGCTGGCTTTCACAGGCAGCTGCAAGAGCTGCCCGTCGTCGGCGGTGACGCTGGAGCTGGCCGTGCAGGACGCGATCTGGGCGGCGGCGCCCGAGGTCACCTCGATCGAGGTGGTCGCGGCGCCATCCCAACCCACAGCGGTGAACACGTCCGCCATGATTCCCGCCGAATCGCTACTGGCGCAAATCCATCGGGACGGTTCCCATGGCTCGGCCAGCGGGCGGGGTGCAACCACCTGGCACCCGGTGCCCGAGCTGGCCGAGCTGCGGGCCGGCGAAGTCGGCGGCTTTGCGGTCGGCGGGACCGGCGGGACCATCGGGACCAACGTGCTGGCGTGCCGGGTCGGCGAGGAGACATTTGCCTATCGCGACCGGTGTCCGGTTTGCGCAGATTCGCTGGCAGGCGCCACGCTCAATGACGCGCTGCTGCGATGTCCACGGTGTCAGCGGCAGTTCGATGTCGTGCACGCGGGCATCGGCGCGCACGACTGCAAAGACCACCTCGACCCGCTCCCCCTGCTGACCCGCGACGGCGTGCTGTCGGTTGCGCTGCGAGAAGCGTTGGGAACACCGGCATGACGGGCCCCTACGACGTCCTGACACGGATCACGGGCAGCCGCCGCCCCCCGGAGCCGGCCGGCGAACGGTGCGAGATGTGTGCGGAGAACATTCCGGACGAGCACCAACACGTGGTGAATGTGGCGGACCGGCAATTGATGTGTGTCTGTCGCGCCTGCTATCTGCTATTCACCGATGCCACCGCCAAGCTGCGCTACCGTGCGGTGCCCGAGCGCTATCTGTGGTTCTGCGACTTCGCACTGGATCGGCGTGCATGGGAGACGCTCCAGATCCCGGTCGGTGTGGCGTTTTTCTTCACCAACTCCGAGTTGGGCCGCACCGTTGCCTTTTATCCGGGCCCGGCCGGCGCGTGCGAGTGCGAGCTTGACCTGGAGCTGTGGAACGCGATTGGTCAAGCCGACAATCGGGTCGCCCTGTTGGCCGACGACGTGGAGGCCCTGCTGGTCCGTGTGCCCGAACTAGGAGAACCACAAAGCTATCTCGTACCGATCGATGCCTGCTACGAGTTCACCGGACGCTTGCGCGTACTATGGCGAGGCTTCGACGGCGGGCAGCAAGCGAGGACGTTCATCGATGACTTCTTTACACAGATCGCTGACCGTGCACGGCCCACGCCGCTGGCGGGGTCGCGATGAGCGAGCGGCCGATGGACGTGACGTTCGCGGTGCGGGAGGTAGCACCCGAACCATACGCCGTGAGCCCGGTCCTTACCGCCCGCATCGAGATCTCGACCAGCGGCGACGACCGGGTACATGCGATCGCGCTGCGCTGCCAGGTCCGCATCGAGCCATTGCGGCGTCGCTACTCCGACGCCGAAGCCGACGGGCTGGGCGACCTCTTTGGGCCGCGAGACCGCTGGGCGACCACGCAACGCACCTTTCTGTGGCAGCACTGCGCCGCCATGGTGCCCGGATTTTCCGGACACACCACAGTGTCGCTGCCCTTGGCCTGCACCTATGACTTTGAGGTCGCCGCGGCCAAGTATCTTCATGCGCTGCGAGACGGCGCACTGCCCCTTCAATTCCTGTTCAGTGGGACACTTTTCGTCAAGTCAGAGCGCGGCTTTTCGGTGCAACAGGTGTCCTGGGATTGCGAAGACCGATATGACATGCCGGTCGAAGTCTGGCGCCAACTTGTGGCCTTGCACTACCCGAACAGCGGGTGGGTGCGGCTGCGCCACGACACCATCGGCGCGCTGGCCCGCTACAAGTCGGCACACGGGCTGCTCGACTTGGACCACACGGTCAACGCACTGATCGCCGATGCATCCGCACAGAAGGTGCCGCGATGACCTCCGACTGGGACCGGGCGCGCGCCGTCGCTGATGCGGTGCTCTACGAGGGCTACCTGCTCTATCCGTACCGCGGGACATCGAGCAAAAACCAATCCCGCTGGCAATTCGGCGTTTTAGGGCCACCCGGCGCGGCCTCAGCCGGCCTCGGCGAGGAGGACGCGCTGGCCGCGCAATTCCTGGTAGACGGTTCCCAGGCGATCACCGTCGTGGTGCGCTTTCTTCAACTGCAGCATCGCCGGGCCGAACGTCAACGCGATCATTCCGGGCACGACGGCTATGAACTAGTCGACGAACTGAACACACCGTCGGGATCGTGGTTGACCTGGGACGAAGCGGTCGACTGTGAAATATCATACGGTCCACTGGTATTCGATGCTGCTCCCCAACAGTGGACGTTGCCGGTCAAGGCGCCCGCGGGAACAGATATCGAGACGCTCGACGGTGGCCGGCTGGTCCGTGAACGCCAACAGGTGTGCGGCGCACTCACCGTGTGCAGCGAACCCGACGGCAAACTGCTCCGCGTCTCATTGCGACTCGCCAACGTCGGTCCTGCTGCAACGGACAAGACTGACGCGGTTGCGCGGTCGATGATCGGCAGCCATGTGATCGCCGAGGTGCTGGGTGGTCAATTTGTTTCACTACTCGAACCACCGGCCACCGCGGTCGACGCGGTGTCCCGGTGTCGGCAGCATCGCTGCTTTCCCGTGTTGGCGGGCCCGCCGGGCGCCCGCGACGTGCTGCTGATCTCGCCGATCATCCTCTATGACCACCCGGAGATCGCCGAACAGAGCACCACCGCGCTGTTCGACTGCACGGAAATCGACGAGATTTTGACGCTGCGCGTGATGACGATGACCGACGACGAGAAGGCGCAAGCTCGGGCGACCGATCCGCGGGCCGCGGCGATCATCGAGCACTGTGATGCCTTGTCGGCACCAGACCTGGCCCGCTTGCACGGTGTGCTACGCGGTTCGCCCGGCGCGACGCTGAGCGCCGGGCTGGTCCCCGAAATACCTGAGGGGATCGACTGGTGGGACCCGTTGGCCGACAACGTTGTTCGTCCTGAAATCGACGCCGTATTGGTGAATGGAGTCCGTGTTGCGCGGGGTAGTCGGGTCCGGCTACAACCCAGACGAAGTGCCGATGCGCAGGACATTTTTGTTGCCGGCAAGACCGCCCGAGTCACGTCGGTGCACGAGGACGTCGAGGGCAACAAGCATGTCGCGGTTGTGGTCGAGGACGACCCTGCCGCCGACCTACACGATTGGTACGGCCGCTACCTGTACTTCTCACCCGACGAAGTCGAACCACTGGAAGCCCAACACCTTTGAGGAAAGGAGTCTGCTATGGAGATCTTGGGGTGGGTATTCGTTGCGCTCATAGCACTTGTCCTGGTCATCGCGGTGGCGACGGGGGTGGCCTCGCTGCCGGATGCTCGCCGCTACCTCAAGCTGCGGCGTATGTAGGGCGGGGCGACCCAGTCTCATGTCCGCACGCATCCTGGTGGCCGGAATCGGCAACATCTTCCTGGGCGACGACGGTTTTGGCTCCGAGGTCGTCCGTCAGACCGATCTTCCGCAAGAGGATTCCGGTGTGCGGGTCACCGACTACGGCATCCGCGGCATGCATCTGGCCTATGACCTGCTGGAGGGGTGGGACACCCTGGTCCTGGTCGACGCGGTTCCCAACCGCGGCAAGCCGGGCACCTTGCACGTCTTCCAGGCCGATCACGAGTCTTGGTCAGAAGCTGCGGGTTTGGACGCACACGGGATGGATCCGGCAGAGGTGTTCGCCAGCCTGCATGCCCTGGGCGGCAGCCCGCCCTACACCGTCGTCGTCGGCTGTGAGGCGGGCAGTGTCGACGAAGGCATGGGCCTTACCGAACCCGTTGCCGAGGCGGTCCCGCGGGCCGCGCGAGCGGTCAAGGAGATTGTTGCGGCGCTGCAAACTCCGGCGAGCACCGAGTCATTGCGAGAGGAGTGCTGAGCATGTGTCTGGGTATACCCGGTCAGGTGATCAGGATGCTGGATGGCTATGAGGGGCAGCTTGCTCTGGTGGACGTAACCGGCGAGCAACGCAGGGTCAACGTGGGCATGCTGCCCGAGGAATCCTTCGTCCCCGGTGACTGGGTGATCATTCACCTGGGCTTCGCCATCGAGAAGACCGACCGGGCCGGGGCCGAGCAGGCTATGGCCGGCCTGGAATTGATGGGCCGAGGCCCCAGCGACTGCACTTTCCTTACCGATGGCGCCTGACATGGGCGATGGGTCCTTGCTGCTGCGGTCTGCCGATGTCCGGCAACGCTTTGCCGTGCGAGGTGTCGTGCAGGGGGTGGGTTTTCGTCCGTTCGTCCACCGGATCGCCAGCGAGCTGGGCCTGGCCGGGTTCGTCGGCAATGACTCGGGCGCGGTATTCGTGGAGGTCCAGGGAAATCCCGCCGCGGTCGAGCGATTCGCTCGTCGGTTACGTGTCGAGGCACCTCCGCTGGCGCGGATCAGCTCCATCGCGGTTGTCGATATCGCGGCCCAGGCCGGGTGTGCAGCCGATTTCCGGATCGTGGTCAGCCAGCCGGTCGAGGGCCCCCCAACCCCGATTCCACCCGACGTCGCGGTGTGCGACGACTGCGTCGCCGAGATGTTCGACCCGCGCAACCGCCGCTACCGGCACCCATTTGTGACCTGTACCAACTGCGGGCCGCGGTTGACCGTCATCCGCGCCCTGCCTTACGACCGTCCCGCTACCACGATGTCGGTGTTCGCCATGTGTGAGCGGTGCGCCGCCGAATATCACGATCCTGCGGACCGGCGATTCCACGCCCAGCCGATCGCCTGCCCGGATTGCGGCCCGTCGCTGTGGTTTCGTTCGGACGCCGGGCACGTCATCGGTTCCGACGCCGCACTGGCGGCCACCCAGCAGGCGCTGGCCGCGGGTGCGGCGGTTGCCATCAAAGGCATCGGCGGCTACCACCTGGCGTGCGCCGTCGACGACCATACGGCGGTGAGCGCGCTGCGTTCGCGAAAGGGCCGGGGCGGCAAGCCGTTCGCCATGTTGGTCCGCAATCTGGACGTGGCACGGCGCTTCGCGCATGTCGATGATGCCGAGGCCGCGGTGTTGTCCGGTCCCGCCCGGCCCATCGTATTGCTGCGCCGACGACCCGATGCCCCGGTCGCCGGCTCCGTTGCGCCCGGCAGCCCGCTGCTGGGCCTGATGCTGCCCTACTCCCCCATTCACCATCTGCTGCTGACGCCGGTGCCAGGTATCGGCGGCCCGGCGCCCGACGCGCTGGTGTTGACCAGTGCCAATCGCTCCGATGAACCCATTTGTTTCACTAAAGCCGATGCTGTGCACCGCCTTTCGTTGTTATGCGACGCGGTGCTCGACCACGACCGCCCGATCCACGTCCCCTGCGACGACTCGGTGGTGCGCGTGGTAAGAGACCAGGGACGGGCCCGCGAACTGCCGATCCGCCGGTCGCGCGGCTATGCGCCGCTGCCCGTCGACCTGGGACGCATGGGCCCCGCGGTGCTCGCGGTGGGCGGGGAACTCAAGAACACCTTCTGTCTCACCGACGGCCCGCTGGCGTACCTGTCCGGCCATATTGGCGATATGGCGACCTGGGAGACACTGCGTGCGTTCGAGCGGGCGGTGGCTCAACTCAGCGAAATACGGGGCCAGCCGGCGCGATTGGCCGCCGATCTGCATCCGGGGTATCACACCCGCAACTGGGCGGAACGGCAGGTGGGCGATCGACCCCTAGATCTGGTTCAGCATCACCATGCGCACGTGGTGTCCCTACTGGCCGAGCACGACCGGATCGGGGAACCCATCGTCGGCGTCTCCTTCGATGGCACCGGCTATGGCTGTGACGCCACAATTTGGGGTGGGGAGATCCTCGTCCTGGGTACGGACAGTCACCGGTTCGTCCGCGCCGGACATCTGCTGCCCGTGCCGCTTCCCGGCGGGGACGCCGCGGTGCGCAATCCATGGCGGATGGCACTGTCCCAGTTGCGGCTGGCCAAGATCGCCTGGACTCCGGATTTGGCACCAGTCTGCGCCGCCGCACCGCACGAATTGCGGCTTACCCGTTCACAGTTGGAGAGCGGGACCGGATGTGTCCCGTGTTCGAGCATGGGTCGGCTGTTTGACGCGGTCGCCTCCTTGCTGGGGGTGCGTCATCGGATCGACTACGAGGCGCAGGCCGCCATCGAACTGGAGGCGCTGGCCGAGTCGGCCCTAGAGGCCGACGCCGGACTTCAGCTGCCGCTGCCGCTTACGGTGCGACCCGACGGGATCATCGATCCCACCACCATGGTGCAAACGCTGGTGTCGGCGTTGCGCGCCGGCACCCCACCGGCGATCCTGGCCGCGAGCTTCCATCGGGCGGTGGCGGCGGCCGTCACCAAGGTTGTCGGCCAGGTCGCCGGCCGGATCCGACTGGTGGGCCTCACCGGCGGGGTGTTTCAGAACGTACTGCTGCTCCAAACGTGCCGGGAACAGTTGCAGCAGAATGGATTTGAGGTACTAACCCACCACACAGTACCGCCCAACGACGGTGGCCTCGCGCTGGGGCAAGCCGTAGTGTCGATGTTGACAGGACTGGAACAGGATTGGCACAACGATTGATAGAGGACCGCTTCATGACCACCACCGCAATCGATCGCGGGCTCAGCACCGAGCTGGCCGCCGAACTGGCGGCCACGGCTTTCGCAATGGCCAGGCGATTCGCGGCGGGCGCTACCATGTGGTCGATCGCACCCTCGTGGGAACCGCATGCCCTGCATATAGCAGTCGAGTTCGTCCATCCGGTGATCATGGGCAAGCGCGCTCTGCCGGCGGTGGCACTGACCGGACCCGACTTGGTGGACCTGGTGCGGGTTTCGGTGCGACCCGGTGACATCGTGATCGCGGTTTCTAGTGCGGATCACCCCGACGTGCGCTCGGTCATGCGACGCGGCCCGGCCTGGGGCGCCACCACCATCTGGATCGGCAGCGGCGCCCGACCCGACCATGCCGCGGCCGACCATGTGCTCTGGCTCGACGATCCCGACCCGCGAGTGCCCGCGACCGGGGGCTTTGTGCTGTTCTATCACCTGCTGTGGGAGCTGACCCACGTGTGCTTCGAGCATTCCGGGTTGCTCGGGCCCGCCGGCGCCGGCGACGTTTGCATCACCTGCAGCGATGAAGGGCGCCCGGGCGAGGTGGTGTCAGCGTCAACCGCCGGGCTGGCGGCGGTGCGCACCGCACGTGGCATCGAGGAAGTGATGACCAGACTGGTCGACCCGGTCGCCGCCGGTGACCTGGTGCTGGTGCACGCGGGCACCGCAATCAGCCGCTTGGACGAGGACGGCTCATGACACACGAGGAGCCCACCAACTTCCTATATCCGTTCATCGACCCCCAGGAAGAAAACCCGCAATCTCTGTTGGCCGATCTGGCCGCCTCGGCGCAGGCGAAAGCGGCCGAGAGCCTAGCGCTGCGCCGTTCCACCCTGGAATCCAACGTCGAGTTGCTGGACCGGGCCGCCACCGAAATGGCACGACGATTCGCCGCGGGCGGACGCATGTTTGCGTTCGGAAATGGCGGCAGCTGCACCGATTCCACCACCTTGGCGGGCCTGTTCGCCAGACCGCCGATCGGCGGGCCGGCAAAATCCCTCCCCGCGTGGTCGTTGACCGCCGATCAGGCGATCGTCACCGCACTGGGCAATGACGTCGGTTTCGAGTTGGTGTTCGCCCGGCAATTGATCGCCCGCGCCAACAGCGGTGACATCGCAGTCGCCATGTCGACCAGCGGCAGTTCACCCAACCTGCTGGCCGCGCTGGCCGAGGCACGCCAGCGTGGCCTGTACACCGTCGGATTCGCCGGATACGACGGCGGCGCCTTCGCGGACAACCCAAACGTGGACGTCTGCTTCATCGTTCGCTCACAGAGCGTGCACCGAATTCAGGAATCACAGGCGCTGCTGGGCTATCAGCTGTGGCTGGCAGTGCACGAGCGGGGCGCGGGAAACCTGGGGGTCGCATGAGCCAGTCAGCAGGCGAATACCTTTCCTCGGGGCCGCGATTCGCCGAGAACGAGGTCATCGAGCGCATCGAGTCGTTCCGCAGGCGACGCCCCCGGTTGCGTGATGACCACGTCACCCTCGCCCATGGTGCCGGCGGCAAGGCGTCCGCGGCGCTGATCGATGCGGTCTTCGTGGAGGCCTTCCGCAACCCGCTGCTGGAGTCCCTGGGCGATGGCGCTGTCCTCACCTTGCCCAGCGGTGAGCGACTGGCCATGTCGACCGATTCGTTCGTCGTGCAGCCCAGGCGTTTTCCGGGTGGTTCTATCGGAGAACTGGCTGTGCACGGCACGTGCAATGACCTGGCGATGGCCGGAGCCGTGCCGTCGTGGATATCGGCCGCATTCGTGCTCGAAGAAGGTTTTCCGATAGCGGAATTGAAGGAGATCGTGGCCGATATGGCGGCCGCGGCGGCCAGTGCCGACGTGCAGATCGTCACCGGCGATACCAAGGTGGTGCCCCGGGGCGCGGCCGATGGGCTGTTTATCACCACCACCGGAACCGGCATCGTTCCCGCCGGGCGCCGGTTGTCGGCCGGTGCGGTGCGACCGGGCGACAAGGTATTGCTGTCTGGCTCGATGGGCGACCACGGCATGGCGGTCATGCTCGCCCGCGGCGACCTGGCCATCGAAGCCGACATCCATTCGGACACCGCGTCGGTGAGCCCGTTGGTGGAACTTCTCATGGCGGCCGCGCCATCCACCCGCTGGCTGCGGGACGCGACGCGGGGCGGAGTGGGCACCGTCTGCAACGAGCTGGCTCAGACCTGCGAACTTGGGGTGTTGCTCGAGGAGGAGCGGCTTCCGGTTGCGCCCATGGTCAACGGCGCGTGCGAGCTGCTGGGTATTGATCCCCTCTATGTGGCGAATGAGGGCAAGTTCGTCGCCGTCGTCGCGCCCGAGGAAGCCGACGCCGGGATCGCCGCGTTGCGGTCACATCCGTTGGGCACCGACGCGGACCAGGTTGGGGAAATCGTCGCGGAGCCGGCCGAAACCGTCATTCTGCGCACCGGATTCGGTGGTACCCGGATTGTCGACATGCTGGTCGGCGACCCGCTGCCGCGAATCTGTTGAGCGGCAAACCAGGAGAGGATAGCCATGTGCCTTGGGATTCCGGGCCGGATCGTTGAGATCACCGACCCGGCAAACTATTTGGCGAAGGTTGATATCAGTGGCGTACAGCGCACGATCAGCGTGCGGCTACTCGACGACGACATGCCCGAACCCGACGAATGGGTACTGGTTCACGTCGGGTTCGCGATGGCCAAGATCGACGAAACCGAGGCGTTGCTCACCCTGGACGCCATCAAAAAGCTCGGCGATGCATATACCGCCGAAATGGCAGCCTTCGACTCGTCCGCGATCCTCTAGGGGGACTCAGGTGAAATTCGTTGACGAATTCCGTGATCCGGCGGCGGCTCGAAAATTGTTGGCCGCCATAGAACACTTGGCGCTCCTGACGGGGCCCGGTCCCGAACACTTCAAGTTTATGGAGGTGTGCGGCGGGCACACGCACACCATCTACCGCCACGGGATCGAGCATCTGTTGCCCGACAACGTCGAGTTGGTGCACGGCCCGGGATGTCCGGTGTGCGTCATCCCGATGGGTCGCATCGACGATGCCATGTGGCTGGCCGGCCAGCCCGACGTGATCTTCACCTGCTTCGGCGACATGATGCGGGTGCCCGGGTCGGACGGCAGCCTGCTGGATGCCAAGGCGCGCGGCGCCGACGTGCGGTTCGTCTACTCGCCGCTGGACGCCCTCAAGATCGCGCACGACAGCCCGGACAAGCAGGTGGTGTTTTTCGCGATCGGTTTCGAAACCACCGCACCCTCAACGGCGGTGACGCTGGTACGCGCCCAGGACCTGGCGCTGCCCAACTTCAGTGTGTTCTGCAATCACGTCACCATCGTGCCCCCCATCAAGGCCATTCTGGAATCGCCCGATTTGCGGTTGTCGGGTTTCATTGGCCCCGGCCATGTCTCGACCGTCGTCGGTAACCGGCCGTATCGATTCGTTCCCGAGGTGTACAACAAGCCGTTGGTCGTGGCCGGGTTCGAACCGCTGGACATCCTGGCGTCGGTGGCCATGCTGCTGCGCCAGATTCGTGAGGGCCGATGCGAGGTGGAAAACCAGTACAAGCGGGTGGTGCCCGAGCAGGGCAACCCCGCCGCGCTGGCATTGATGGGCAAGGTGTTTGCGCTGCGCCCGCACTTCGAATGGCGCGGACTGGGTTTCATCTCGCAAAGTGCGTTGCGGCTGCATGACGACTTCGCGGAGTTCGATGCCGAGTTGCGGTTCGCCATGCCCGGAGTGCGGGTGGCCGACCCCAAGGCGTGCCAGTGCGGCGAGGTACTCAAGGGCGTCCTCAAGCCGTGGGAATGCAAGGTTTTCGGCACCGCGTGCACCCCAGAGACACCGATCGGAACCTGCATGGTTTCCCCGGAGGGGGCATGCGCAGCCTACTACAACTTCGGCCGCATGCACCGAGACGCCGCCAAGCTGGTGGGGCAGTCCGGGCGGGCGTGACCGGTGTCGACCGCTGACCCACCGGAGGCTCGCGGCGCCGAGATGTTCGCCCGCTACGCTTATGCCCCCAACGCCCTGGGGTACTGCGGTCCCCCGGTTGGTGCCACGTTGCGGGATGGCTCGGTCGCGGACGTGCGCGCCGCGGCGACGAAGTTTTCCGGGGCCTGGCCGTACCTGCGGGTGCTGTCACATCTGACCGGCATCGCTGACCCATTGGACTATCGGCTCGTGCAGTCTTATTGGCTCGGCGGCGGCGTCGGCGCCGACCTGGCGGCTGACCGGTTCTTCGACGAGCTGTTGACCATTATCGGCCCGCAGGCTGGACGGTACTGGTCGCATCTCACGCCGCAGCTCGCGAGTGAGGCCGCCGGCAATCATTGCTTTCATGTCTTCGGCGTCTACCCGTGGACGCGGTTCCTGGGCCGGGGCACCGATGACCATCCGCTCAATGTTTTGGATAACTGCCGGATCACCTGGGCAACAGTGGTTTCCCGCACCGGTGAAGCAGTCGAGGCGTCGTGTCGACGGCTGATCTTCGACGGCCAGACGCTGGGGCTGTCCGAGCCGTCGGTGCGGAGCCTGGACGTGTGGGCCGATGGGTACAGCGCGGTGCCCGACGTTGGCGTCGGCGAGGAGGTCGCCGTGCACTGGGGCCGGTTGTGTGGCCGGCTGCGACCAGAACAAGTTCGTGCGCTGGCCGACAGCACGCATCGACAGCTGCGAGTCACCAATCAAAGGCTCGCACACGTCTAGGCTGGTGCGCGCGCGGAACCTGCCAAACTGAGCGACATGCCGGGTTCGATCTGCGACGTGCTGCCCGCGGTGGCCGCGCTGCTCGGGGTCCCGGGCGCGCCCGACAGGCTGGGAGCGGCAGATCGGGTGGCGCACGTTGATCGCGTCGCGGTGGTTCTCGTCGATGGGATGGGCTGGCACCTGTTGCCGGAACTGGCTGCCGATGCGCCACTGCTCGCCGCCGTCCTCAACGGTGCCGTCGGCAGTCTGGACCAACTGACCTGCACCTTTCCGTCCACCACACCGACCAGCCTGGTGTCTTTGGGTACCGGAGCGCAGCCCGGTGAGCATGGTGTCTTGGGCTTCACCCTCAACGTTCCCGGCACCGATCGGGTGCTCAACCACATCCGGTGGCGCGACGATCCGCCACACACTCAATGGCAGCCGCTGCCCACCTGGTTCGAACGATTGACCCACGCGGGCGTGAGCGCCCGCGTGGTGCTGCCGGAATGGTTTGTCGGCAGCGGGCTCACCGCCGCGGCCTATCGGGGTGCGCAGTTGTGCCCGACTCGGTCGGCCGATGATTACCCCCAGCGCGTGGCCGACGAACTGCGCGCCGCCCCGGGCTTGGTGTACGGCTACACCGCCGACCTGGACACCGCGGCCCACGTGTTCGGCATCGGTTCGCCGCAGTGGCGTGCTGCCGCGTCTCGTGTCGACGTGTTGCTGTCCCGGCTGGTGGCGGAGCTGCCCCCGACCGCGGCGCTCCTGGTGACCGCCGACCATGGCGGGCTCAACGTCCCGGCCGACGCTCGCATCGACCTCGACACCGATCCCCGACTGACGGCGGGCGTTCGCCTAGTGGCCGGCGAGCCCCGGGTGCGCTATCTCCACACCGTGTCGGGTGCCGCACCCGACGTTCTGGCCGCGTGGACTGAGGTGCTCGACGGCTGGGCGGTGGTCCGCAGCCGCGAAGAAGCCATGACCACCGGAATCTTTGGAACGGTGAACCCGCGAAATCTGCCCCGGATCGGCGATGTCGTTGTCACCTGTACCGGCCACACGGCAATCTTGGCAACCGGCCACGAGCCACCCGAAACGGCCCAGCTCATTGGTTTCCACGGCGGGGCGACCGCGGCCGAAACAATGATCCCGTTGATCTACTTCGGTGCCTCCCGGGACGGGATACGGTGAGTTTCTGCCGGCAATAATGCCGCTGAGCCATTAGCGAGGTCTGCTGTCCCGTTTGCGAGAATCCGATGTCGTTTGTGATCACGGTGCCCGAGATGCCGAGTTCGGCGGCAACGGATTTGGCCGGGATCGGCTCGACGCTCAGCGCAGCCAACGCGGTTGCGGCCTTTCCGACGACAGCGATCCTGGCCGCCGCTGAAGACGAAGTTTCAGCCGCGACTGCGGCCCTGCTTTCCGGTCACGCCCAGTCCTATCAAGCGGTCAGTGCGCGGGCGGCCGTGTTTCGGACCCAGCTCGTGCAGGCGTTGACTACCGGCGCGGCGTCCTAAGCGACCGCCGAGGCGCGAGTGCGGCCTCGATTGTCGACCCGTTGCTGGCCGCGGTCAACGCGCCCCCATTGGCGTTGACCGGGCGTTCGCTGATCGGCAACGGCGCCAACGGGTCTCCGGGGACGGGAGCCGACGGGACGCCGGGCGGGTGGTTGCTCGGCAATGGTGGGGCCGGCGGCTCGGGAGCGGCGGGAATGCCCGGTGGTGCCGGCGGCGCGGCCGGGTTGTTGGGTTCTGGAGGTGCCGGCGGGGCCGGCGGCGCCGGTGGACAACTGCTCGGCAACGGCGGCGGCGGTGGCGAAGGCGGGGCCGGCGACGGGGGCGGCGGGCCAGGCGGCAACGCCGTGTTGATCGGCGCCGGCGGCAACGGTGGCAACGGCGGCACCCCCTCAGGCAGCGGCGGCACCGGCGGCACCGGCGGGCTAGTGGGTCAGGACGGGTTCGACGGGTTGCCCTAGCCCCGCGGTGCGCACCGGACCGAGCTGGGCGCTACCCCCGCATCGGCATCGCATCGTCATCGCCGAATCCCGCGAACCCGGTTGAGCACGTTGGCTACTAGCGAATGACTCGCAACTATTTCTGCAAATGGATTGCATCTAGGTGTGCCGTGTAGTTACCTTTTCGTTACAGGACGATTCTTCCGACCCGTAGGGGACGCACATGGCCAGTCCTAGGTTCGCCCGGCAGCCATCGTCACGCTCTCGGCCGCGAGCGACCTTGGCTCCGGGCAGATTACCGCGCAGCTTGCCGATCTGTGATTGCACACCCAGGGCAGAGCAGTGGACGGCTTCGGCCGAGCCCGTGGGCTGAAGACCCGGGTCGGCAAATCTGCTTGGGCAACCCCCCGGCCAAGATCGCCTCCACGCCGGACCGGATCTGATGAGGTGCTGACCGGCTGGTCAGCGCATCCCAACGGCGACGTCCAGAACACCGAGTATCGGTGCAGCTCTGCCCAATTCCGTGGTTGAGCTACAAGATGAAATTCATGACCGTAACGCAACGACTCGGTTTCGGCATCGTACTCGTAGCTGAAACGCGTTAACAATAACTATCTTTCACGAACGCGAGACTAGCCCACCATGCGTTCTTGCCGCGCGTTTGAACACGAGCGCTGCCACCGGAGCCGGAGTTGCCTCCCCAGGAGCAGCCGATGTCATTTGTGCACAGAATATCTGAAACTCTTTTCACTGCAATGCATAGCCTGCAATCTCCCAACACGGCCGTCAGCGCTCACAACGCCACCATGCCGACACCTCTGACCGAGGTGGCCAACACAGCCACCACAGGTTGAGGAAGGAGCGAAGCAAATGGACTACGCAGCGCTTCCCCCGGAAGTCAACTCGGCTCGCATGTACAGCGGACCCGGTGCCGGCCCGATGCTGACCGCCGCCCTGGCTTGGGATGGTCTGGCTACCGAATTAGCCTTGACTGCACGCGATTACGGTTCAGCAATCGCCTCCGTGACCAGCGGCCGGTGGCGCGGCCCAGCGTCGGCGTCGATGGCTTCGGCCGCTGCACCCTATGTGACCTGGATGGCGAGCACCGCCGGCCAAGCCCTGCAGGCATCGCTGCAAGCCAAGGCCGCCGCCGGCGCCTACGAGGCTGCGTTCGCCATGACGGTGCCACCGCCGGTGATCGCGGCCAATCGGTCATTGTTGGCCTCGTTGGTCGCCACCAACCTCCTGGGTCAAAACACCCCGGCGATCGCTGCCACCGAGGCGCTCTACGGCGAAATGTGGGCCCAAGACGCCGCGGCCATGTACAGCTATGCCGCCTCCTCGGCGATGGCGTCAACAATGGCCCCATTCACCGATCCCCCACCGACCACCAATGGCGAAACGGCCACCCTTACCCAGGCCGCAGCCAGCAGCAGTGCGGGCAGCCAGGCCGTGCTGTCACAGCTGATGACCGCGGTGCCCACCACGCTGCAGGGACTCGCCGGGCCATCGGGTTCCAGCTCGGCCGCCACGCAATTGGCGGTCCTGACGGACTGGCTGGGGCTCGGTGGCGTCGACCTGTCCACGCCGAAAGGGATCCTCGCATTTCTGGAGGGAACCGATGGTTCGCCGGTGGGAGCGGCCATCAACGCCGTGGGCCTCAACGCCCTGTCGTCCGGCTTCTACACACCAGGCAATTTTTTTGGCACCATGTGCGACTTTTTCGGGCTGTCCAGCTTTTCGGCGATGGATGCCGCCGAGGATGCCGCCATCGCCGCCAGTGCCGGGGCCGGCCAGACGCTGCCCAGCTT
Organism: Mycobacterium basiliense; assembly: GCF_900292015.1. Taxonomy (NCBI): domain Bacteria; kingdom Bacillati; phylum Actinomycetota; class Actinomycetes; order Mycobacteriales; family Mycobacteriaceae; genus Mycobacterium; species Mycobacterium basiliense. The sequence continues at coordinate 1,902,132 of NZ_LR130759.1, read as the reverse complement.
GGGCGGGTTCGGTAGTGCGGTGTCGGCCGGGGTGGGCAATGCGGCCTCGGTCGGTTCGCTATCGGTGCCCCCCACTTGGTCGGCCACGTCTCCGTTGGGAGCCGCGGCGTCGGGGCTGCCGGCCGCAGCTGCCGGCGCGCCGCCGGTCACCCCGGGAGCGCCGAGCATGCTCGGGGGTATGCCGCTGTCCAGCCTGACCGGGCGCAGCTTGGGCGAAGCCCCGCGCTACGGGTTCAAGCCGACCGTCGTGATGCACCCTCCCGCCGCGGGCTAGGGTCCGCACGACCATAGGGAGCTCGCACCCACGACAGGACCACGGTCGCTCCCATCGTCTTGGCATCGCTGTCTTTAAATCGCTTGCCATGGCTGATCACTCGTCGCCGGTGCTAGAGTTGTGGCACTGTGAAGGCGCGGCCCCGGGGTAAACCTCCGCGATGGCGATTGGTGGTTGCCATCCTCGCTGGGCTGTGCCTGTTGACCGCCCTCGTCGGGGGCTGGACGTTGCGGACCCATCTCGCCGTGTCTGCCTCGCAGCAGACGGTAGTCGAGTTGGCAGGTGGGGCAGATGGCGACGCCGATGCTGGCGTCGATACCACTCGCGGACGTTTCGAGAACACCATCCAACCCACCGCTCACCTCGTCTTTGGTACTCAGTCAGGTGACCGGAAGCCCTTCAAAAGCGCTGGGCTAAAGCGTGATCGGCCCCCCAGCTGGTCGCGCTCCGCACCAACGCAGTGGTCGTTGGTTACGCCGGCGTCGATGACTACCCCGCGACGCCCTGCCGTCCTACCGCAATGCCCTGCGCCCGCCACTTCCGAGGGCGGCCAAGACCTGTTGAATCAGCTCTGCGTCGCTCGTCGCTGATCGACTAACCGCAGACCGCCTGTGCCGCAACACCGGGCCTCGCGCGGCCGGTGTGCGAGAGACCCCCATCAACCGCCGCAACCGCGGCGTCGGCGCGACGGCCATTGATGCCGTAGCCACCATCGCAGCAACGGCAAACCCAATCCGCGAGGCCGCGGCGCTGGTCAAGCCCGTCGGGAAGCGGAGCCACACATCGATGTCTTTGAGGAAAGTCCATGTTCGCTTGCATCTTCGAACCTGCAACGCTGGCTGCAGCATCCGCGGCCACAAGGCAATCTGACAACTACACAACCACATTCGACAACCGGGTCGATCGCCCAGTCGCACCGCGGGAGGCGTAGCGATGGATTACGGCGCTCTACCACCGGAAGTCAACTCGGCGCGCATATATAGCGGTCCCGGGTCGGGATCGATGCTGGCCGCGGCGGCGGCATGGGATGGGCTAGCCAGTGAGCTGTATGCCGTGGCAACCAGCTACGGTGCGGTGACTTCGAGCCTGGCCGGCACATGGACAGGACCGGCCGCACAATCGATGACTCAGGCATCCGCACCCTATATCGCGTGGCTGGGCGCCACCGCCGTGCGGGCCGAACACGCGGCCGCCCAGGCCGCAGCGGCCGCCGGAGCATTTGAGGCGGCGCACGCGGCGACGGTGCCGCCGCCGCTGATCGCCGCAAACCGATCACTACTCATGTCCCTGGTCGCGACGAATGTCCTGGGGCAAAACGGCCCGGCAATCGCCGCCGCCGAGGCCCAGTATGACCAGATGTGGGCTCAGGATACCGCCGTCATGTATGGCTACGCCGGCGCCTCGGCGGCCGCCTCGCTACTGACGCCGTTTGTTCAGCCACCGACAACCACCGACCCAAGGGGGTTGACCCGGCAGGGGGTAGCCGTTACCCAGACGGCCGGCTCCACCGCCAGCACGCCGGCGCAAGAACTGGTAGCGAACGGGTCTCAGCTGATTTCAGCTCTACCCCAAGCGCTTCAGGGACTCGCCGCCGTCCCCACGGCAACCTCGATGGACGCGGCGCTTACCTCGCTGACGTCATACGTATCGAAATTCAATACCCTAACCACGCCGATAAAGTTCGCAACGTATCCCATGACGTTTCTGAACCAGGCACTCTCGGCGTCGAAGGCCGTGACTGCGCCGGCCGCGGCCGCCAAAGCGGTGGAATCGGGGCTGGCCAGCGGGGTTTCCGCGGGCACACACGCCTTGGCAGGTCTGGGCACCGGTGACAGCGCTGCGGCGTTTAGCGCGGGCCGCGGCGTTTCGATTGGGGCATTGTCGGTGCCGCATGGCTGGCTCACCGCTTCCACGACGGGTTCGGTAGCCGGCGCGCCGCCGAATGCGAGCTCGACCATCGCGCCCGCTACCGGGCCGAGCGGGGGCGGACCGGCGGGCCTACCCCTAGTGCCGTTGACGAACACGGCGGGACGTGGTGGCGCCGGTCCTGCCGCGTCGCGGTTCGAGCTGCGCCCCAGAGTGATCCCCCATTCGCCGGCGGCCGGATGACCCACCGGGCCCACCGGCTACAACGGAGTTACATAAGCAGAGCTGATACCGCCGTCCACCAAGAATGTCGACGCGGTGATAAACGATGCGTCGTCACTAGCCAGAAATGCTACCGCGGCAGCGATTTCGTCCGGTTCCGCGAATCGGCCCACAGGCACGTGCACCAGCCGCCGAGCCGCGCGCTGCGGGTCTTTGGCGAAAAGTTCCTGCAGCAGTGGGGTGTTGACCGGTCCGGGGCACAGTGCATTGACCCGAATTCCCTGGCGAGCGAACTGTACCCCCAGCTCTCGTGACATGGCCAGCACTCCACCTTTGGAAGCGGTATAGGAGATTTGGGAAGTCGCCGACCCCATGACCGCGACGAACGACGCCGTATTGATGATGGATCCCCGGCCGGCCGGCACCATGTGCCGCAATGCCGCCCGACAGCACAGGTACACCGACGTCAAGTTCACATCCTGGACCCGCTGCCAGGCCGCCAGCTCGGTGTTGTCAATCAGGTCATCTTCGGGTGGCGAAATGCCGGCATTGTGGAACGCGATGTCCACCGAACCGCAAGCCTGGGTCGCCGCATCGAACAGCTTGTTGACCTCGCCCTCGTCGGAAACATTCACCGGCACAAACAAACCGGAAAGCTCTTCGGCGGCCGCCCCACCGGCTTCGACGTCGATATCACCGATGACGATCGTCGCGCCTTCGGCATGCATTCGGCGGGCGGCGGCCAGCCCGATACCACCGCCGCCACCGGTGATCACCGCCACCCGACCTGCCAGCCGTTGACTCAGGTCCATCACTGGCCCTCCTTGACTGCAATGAACACATTCTTGGTCTCGGTGAAATGTAGCGGCGCATCCGGCCCCAGCTCGCGACCCAACCCGGACTGCTTGAACCCGCCAAACGGGGTGTTGAAGCGCACCGACGAGTGCGAGTTCACCGAGAGGTTGCCGGCTTGAATCGCCCGCGACACCCGCAGCGCACGCGAGAGGTCGTCGGTCCAGATGGACCCGGACAACCCGTAGGCGGTGTCGTTGGCCAGCGTTATGGCATCGTCCTCGTCGTCGAATGCCAACACCGTGACCACTGGGCCAAAGATCTCCTCGGTAACGGTACGGTCGGACCGCTGTGGAGTGAGAACCGTTGGTGGGAACCAGAATCCAGGTCCCGATGGCACCGAGCCACGAAATGCGACGGGCGCATCATCGGGCACGTAAGAGGCCACCTTTGCCCGGTGCGCTGCAGACACCAGGGGGCCCATCTGGGTGTCACGTGACCCGGGATCACCGACAACGGTGCCGCGCACCGCTGGCTCCAGCAACTCCATGAAACGGTCGTACACGGGGCGCTGCACCAGGATTCGGCTACGAGCACAGCAGTCCTGACCGGCGTTGTCGAAGACTCCAGCCGGTGCGTTCGCTGCCGCACACTCCAAGTCGCAGTCGGCGAAAACAATGTTGGCGCTCTTGCCGCCCAGCTCCAGCGTTACTCGTTTGACCCGATCCGCCGCACCGGCCATGACCAACTTGCCGACTTCGGTGGAACCGGTGAACACGATCTTGCGGATGTCCGGGTGGCTGATCAACCGTGCCCCCACCACCGCTCCTTGTCCCGGCAGCACCTGCAGCAAGTCTGCGTCCAACCCGGCCTCGACGGCCAGCTCGGCGAGTCGAAGCGTGGTCAGCGGGGTCCACTCGGCGGGTTTGACCAGCACCGCATTGCCGGCGGCGAGGGCCGGCGCGATGCCCCAGCATGCAATCACCATCGGGAAATTCCACGGGGTGATCACGCCCACCACGCCCATCGGTTCGTGAAAGGTGACATCGATGCCACCGGCCACGGGAATCTGACTGCCGCACAATCGTTCCGGACTGGCAGCATAGAAGTTCAACACGTCGCGGACATTGCCGGCTTCCCACTCGGCGGACGTAATTGGGTGTCCCGAATTGGCCACCTCGAGCGCCGCCAGCTCATCGATATGAGAGTCGACCACCGCCGCGAACGCGCGCAGGCCGGCCGCCCGTTCAGCGGGCGAAAGCCGTGCCCATCGTCGTTGGGCACACTGGGCTCGCCGGACCGCGTCATCGACGGCTACGGCATCACAATGCGCGACCGACCGCAGCACCTCCTCGGTCGCAGGGTTAATCAGCTGCCCGGCAGTCATCGGCCCGCATACGAACGTGCGGCATCCACCAATGCGGTGAACAGTCGCAGGTCGTCGAGCGATTTCTCCGGATGCCACTGCACCGCCACCACGAAACCGTCCCCCGGTAGCTCCAACGCCTCCACCACGCCATCGGCGTCCCACGCGCTGACCGTCAAGCCGTCACCGACCTTGTCGATGGCTTGATGGTGGTAGCACGGCGCGTCTGCGCACTCCCCAAGCAGCCCAGCCACCCGGGTGCCCGCCACGGTCCGTACCGGTAACCGGGTGAAGATGCCATTGCCCGCCCGATGGCCGCTGTGGCCGAGCACGTCGGGCAGGTGCTGGTGCAGTGTGCCACCGAGAGCAACGTTGAGCACCTGCGCGCCCCGGCATATGCCCAGCACCGGCAGCCCGCGGTGCAGGGCGCCGCGCAACAGCGCGAACTCCCAAGCGTCGCGGGCGGTGCGTGGCTGATCGGTCTCCGGGTGGGGTTGTTGGTCGTAGCTGGCCGGGTCCAGGTCATAACCCCCGGTGATCACCAGAGCATGCAGGCCGTCAAGCACACAACCGACAGTCTCGGAGTCCGCCGGCTGAGGCGGCAGCAGTACCGCGCTACCGCCGGCCATGATCACGCCCTCGAAGTAGTCGGCGGGAAGATAGCCCGCGGGGACATCCCAGATCCCGGTCCGCACCTGCTCCAGATAAGTCGTCAAACCCACTACCGGTCGACTCGCTCTAGAGACGTTCAAAACCACGCTTCCTCTCCCAATCGGTGACCGCCGCGTTGAACGCCGCCAGCTCGACGCGGGCGTTGTTCAGGTAGTGCGCCACCACGTCGTCGCCAAACGCTTCTCGTGCCAGCGCGGAGGCACCAAACATCGCGGCCGCCTCGGTCAGTGTGGCCGGCAACCGCTCGAATCCGGATTCTTCGTATGCGTTGCCCGCGCAGAGCTCGGGAAGCTCCAGGCGCTGGTCCACACCGGACAACCCGCCCGCAATCAGCGCCGCCACCGCCAGATACTGGTTGACGTCACCGCCGGCGACCCGGCACTCCACCCGCAGACTGTGTCCGTGACCGACCACCCGTAGCGCACAGGTGCGGTTATCCAGGCCCCATGCCACTGCCGTGGGCGCAAAGCTGCTATCAGCAAATCGTTTGTAGGAGTTGATATTCGGCGCGTAGAACAGCGTCAGCTCACGCAACGTGGCCAATTGGCCGGCGAGGAAGCTTTGGAACATCGAGGACATCCCGTGCTGTTGGCCGCTGTCGGCGAACACCGCCGAACCGTCTTTGGCGCGCAGCGAAAGGTGGATGTGACAGCTGTTGCCCTCGCGCTCATCGTATTTAGCCATGAACGTCAGGCTCTTACCGTGCTGGTCGGCGATTTCCTTGGCGCCGTTCTTGTATATGGCGTGGTTGTCGCAGGTGACCAACGCTTCGTCGTAGCGGAATCCGATCTCCTGCTGGCCGTGGTTGCACTCCCCCTTGACCGCCTCGAACCGCAGACCCGCACCCTGCATGCCGAGCCGGATGTCACGCAGCAGCGGATCCATCCTCGACGAAGCCAATATCGCGTAGTCGATGTTGTAGTCGCTGGCCGGAGTCAAATCACGGTAGCCGCTGGCCCACGCCTGGCGATACGGCTCATCGAACACCAGGAATTCCAGCTCGGTGGCGACATCGGCGACCAATCCCCGCTCGCTGAGCCGGTCCAGCTGACGTCGCAAAATGCTGCGCGGCGCGACATCGACTGCATTGCCGTCAGCCCAAGCCAGATCGGCGATCACCAGCGCGGTGCCAGGCAGCCACGGAACCATCCGCAGGGTGTGCAAATCCGGCTTCATCACCATGTCGCCGTATCCGGTCTGCCAGCTTGACATCGCATAGCCGGGCACCGTGTTCATGTCGACGTCGACGGCCATCAGATAGCTGCAACACTCGGCGCCGTGATTGGCCACCTCGTCGACGAAGTACCGGGCCGCGACTCGCTTGCCCACGAGGCGGCCCTGCATATCGGCAAATGCCACGATCACGGTGTCGACGCCACCGACCGTGACCAGCGCTTCCAGCTCACCCAACGGCAACACGGCAGGGCCCGGACTCGCCGTACGGCCGGTCATGACGGAATCCGTTGCGGCACCCGTCTGAGACCGGTGCCCGAATCGCGGCGAAATCTTTTGTAGAAGTTGATGTTCGGAGCATAGAGCACGTCGGCGGGCCGGTCGTGAGGGTGGGTCGACGCCGTGGCCGGCTACCAGCTGCTGGTGCGTAACACGATCTCGGTAGCCAACTGGGCCGTCGACTCCTGCGCGCTGTGGCGCCCGAGGAGGTCCACCACGCGATAATCGGCGTAGACCAGCCGCTGGCTGTTGCTGGCGACTGCACGCATGGCCGCAGAACTCACCAGTACCGTGGTGCTGATCTCCACCGGCGGGCAGTTGCCGTCGCGAATCGCACCGTTGAGATCGGCCACGGCCGGATGTCCACGGTCGATGGCCACCAAACCGGCGAATCGGCCCAGTCTGGTCGCCGCCAACTCCCACGCAAGCTCCGCGCCCGCACGGTCCCCGACCACGACCGCCCACCGTATGCTCAGCACGTCGAGGATGCCGACCACAGACTTTGCGGTCAACCGCGGGTCACCGCCGACGATGAGGGTCCGAAGCGATGCGGTATGCAGGCGCTGACAAACCGCATCGTAGGCGGCAACCGCGCGTTGTTGGTCCCCAAGCAGAACGACGACAACACCGTTCGCGGGACCGGTGAACGCAACCGGGACCCCGAATCCGTCCAGCGTGGTCATCATCGATGGCACCTACGCACGCTACCGTTAATCGATCTGGGCGCGCGAGGATTTCATCTCCTAGCATACGACCGGAACTTCTGGCCGCATGCGGTTAACCGGCCGGTAACGGACCGATGGCGGGTCGCTCGCTTAGTCGGCTGGAAATTAGCGGGCGCCGCGGCGGTGGGCCGGCGAGCAAGCCGGTGACCGCGCCTAGATCCAAATGCTCCGCCAACAGCCCGGCCAGCAAATCCAGTTGAGCGTCGCGCCGGCCGGGCACACTGACATTCTGCGCAACGACGAATCGGCGCCGGCCGGCGGCCTCCGCGACCTGGGCGAGCCATTGCCGACGGAACCCGTCGTTGTCCAGCAGGCCATGCCAGTGGGTGCCGAATACCACGCCGCGCAGAATGCCTTGGGGCTCGCCTGCGACATCGAACCAGGTCGCTTCGGTGCAGCGGGCCAGTCGGCCATGGTGAATCTCGTACCCGGCCAGTGGCGACTGCCAGCGGCGCAGCGTCTTGGCCGCATCAAACACGATGTCGGCGTCCAGCAGGCCCAGACCACTGACCGCACCGGTCCCGGACTCAACCGTGTCCTCGATGCCCCGGCAAAGCATCTGAAACCCCCCGCAGATGCCCAGCACGGGCTTGCCCACACGAGCATGGTCGACGATCCCGCCGGACAGTCCGCGGTCACGCAACCAGGCCAGATCGGCGACGGTGGCCTTGCTGCCGGGCAACACGATCAGGTCAACGTCGGCTAGGTCCGCGGGTTCAATGATCCAGCGCACCCGCACACCCGGTTCGCAGGCCAGCGCCTCGACGTCAGTGGAGTTGGAGATGCGCGGCAGCCGGATCGCACCCACCCGCAACCACTCGGCGCCGAGCGGAGGTTCCGGCGTGCCGACCACGCGGTGGGCAACCACCGACAGCGAGTCCTCGGCATCGAGCCAGAGCTGGTCGGCATAGGGCAGCACCCCGTAGGTTGGCCGACCGGTCAGGCGCTGCAGCTGTCGCAGCCCAGGTTCCAGCAACGCGAGGTCGCCGCGGAATTTGTTGATGATGAAGCCGGCGATGAGTGCCTGATCGTCGGCCTCCAGCACAGCCAACGTCCCGAATAGGTGCGCCAGCAGGCCTCCGCGGTCGATATCGCCTACCAGGACCACTGGCAGGTTCGCGGCCCTGGCCAATCCCATGTTGGCTACATCAGTGGCCCGCAGATTTATTTCGGCTGCAGAACCAGCTCCCTCACAAATAACAACATCGAATTCTTGGCGCAGGCAAGCTAATTCGTCGTTGACGATACCCGCCAGCCGGTTGCGGTGCGTCATATAGTTTGCCGCGGTGACGGACTGGTCCACCTGGCCCCGGATCACCAATTGCGAGGTCCGGTCGCTACCCGGTTTGAGCAGGATCGGATTGAACCGCACCCGAGGTTCCAGACCCGCCGCCCGCGCCTGAATGGCTTGGGCCCGCCCGATTTCACCGCCATCGATGGTGACCGCAGAATTGTTGGACATGTTTTGCGCCTTGAACGGCGCTACCCGAACTCCACCTCGTGCCAGCAGCCGACACAGGCCCGCAACCACAACCGATTTCCCGGCGTCGGAGCTGGTCCCCGCCACCAGGAGTGCACCACTCACCCTGTTGCGGCGGGCACCGGTAACCTCATGGCAGCGTGAGGATCTCGACGCCGGTGTCGGTGACCAGCAGGGTGTGCTCGAACTGCGCTGTCCACTTGCGGTCTTTGGTAACCACCGTCCAACCGTCATCCCAGATTTCGTAGTCCAGCGAGCCCAGGTTGATCATCGGCTCGATGGTGAAAGTCATGCCAGGCTGCATAATCGTCTCGACGGCGGGCTGGTCGTAATGCAAGACCACCAAGCCGTTGTGGAAGGTAGTGCCGATACCGTGACCGGTGAAGTCGCGAACCACGTTGTAGCCAAACCGATTTGCATAGGCCTCGATGACACGGCCAACTACTGACAATGCACGCCCGGGCTTGACGGCGTTGATTGCCCGCATCGTCGCCTCTCGGGTTCGCTCAACCAGCAGCCGGTGCTCCTCAGCGACATCGCCCGCCAGGAAGGTCGCATTGGTGTCACCGTGCACACCATCGAAGTACGCGGTGACATCGATGTTGACGATGTCACCGTCGGCGATCACCGTCGAGTCTGGGATTCCATGACAAATAACCTCATTGAGCGACGTGCAGCACGACTTCGGGAATCCCTTGTAGCCGAGTGTGGAGGGATAGGCGCCGTTGTCGATCATGTAGTCGTGGGCGATCCGATCCAGTTCGTCGGTGGTCACCCCCGGGGCGACCGCCTTCCCCGCCTCGGCCAGTGCGCGGGCCGCGATCCGGCTGGCGACGCGCATTTTCTCGATCACCTCGGGCGTCTGCACCCATGGCTCGGTCCCCTCTTGGGCCGTCGGCTTGCCGACATATTCGGGGCGCGCGATCCACTTGGGCACCGGCCGCATCGGGGACAGATCGCCAGGGGAAAGCATGGTACGAGCAGGCATCCCGCCAGCTTAGCGGTGCCCGCACGGTGTCCCACACCTAACCGGTGGGCCAAGCAGCCGACCGGGGCGATGGTGTGTCTCGCCGGGAGGCCACCGGACAAGATGAGCGCGATGCGGCGCCGATCAGACCTGATAGCGGCGCAGGAGCGCGCGCCGAGGGCCCCTGATGACCACCGAGCCGCACACCATCCGTCCGGTCAGCACGACATGCGGCGTTCCTTCGGCAGGGGCGTCTTTTCTGCGGTCGCTTGCGCTGCCCACGTAGACCTCGACATCGTCGATCGAGGCGCTGGCGCCGTCGGGTAGCCGCAGGTCCAGCGAGCCGAACTTGATGTCCAATTCGATGACCACGACGGGCCCGGCGAAACGGGCCCTGGTGAGATCGAGGTCGATCGAACCTAGCCGGCGCACCAGCGCGAGCCGGGTGGGCACCATCCATTCCCCGTGCCGCTTCAAGGAGCCGGCCCAGCCGCGCAGTTCCACCCGGTCTGCCGCGGACGTGACGATCGCGCCGGGGCCCGGCAGATCCGAGACCAGCCCCTCGAGTTCGCCGTGGGTGCGGGCAAAAGACACTCGCGACGAGCGTTGTTCGAACTCGTTGATGTCGATCAGGCCGAGCGCGACAGCGTTGTGCAGCCGCCGCATGGTGCCGTTCCTGTCGGCGTCGGAGACCCGCAACGCCACCATGTCCCCACCGGAATCCGTCATGGCCTTTCCTGATGCTCTCTCCCCGCTTACACCGCGGGTTTGGCATGGTCGTTGTCGACCGTTTTCCTACCCTTCGCAACTTACCGCTGTTCGGGCATTGGCGGCGGCGCCGCGTGACCCGCCAGGCCCTACCGGGTGGGGGCGGCGGTCTAGGTCAGGTAGCCAGGAGGCATGGATTCGAACATCGTCTTGGTCATCCGGACCGCGTATTCCGAGCTGCCGCCCCCGACGATCAGCGCGGCAAAGGCCAGATCGCCGCGGTACCCGGCAAACCAGGAATGCGATCCGCCCGGGAATTCGGCCTCACCGGTTTTCGCGTAGATCTCGCCGCAGCCGGCGATCTCCTTGCCGGTGCCATTGGTCACCACCAGCCGCATCATCGGCCGCAGCGCATCAACCATTTTGGGACTGATCGGCATCCCGTCGCCCTCCACCGCCGTCGGCCGACCCAGGATGAGCCGGGGCACCGGCGTCTTGCCCGCCGCCACGGTGGCGGCCACCAGAGCCATGCCAAACGGGCTGGCCAACACCTTGCCCTGGCCGAAGCCGTCTTCGGTGCGCTCGGCCAAATCCACCGTGGGCGGTACCGAACCGGTGACGGTGGTCAGCCCTTCCACCTGATAGTCGAGTCCAATCCCATAGCGACTGGCGGCTTGCGTCAGACCACGCGGCGGCATCTGGCTGCTCAATTCGGCGAAGGTGGTGTTGCACGAGCTAGCGAATGCGCGCGACAGCGGCACCACTCCAAGATCGAATCCGCCGTAGTTGGGGATGGTGCGGTGCCCGATGTCCAGCTCGCCGGGGCACCCCAGCATGGTGTTGGGGGTGGCCATATCGCGCTCGACGGCGGCGCCGGCGGTGATCACCTTGAAGGTTGACCCGGGTGGGTACAGACCGGTGGTGGCGATCGGCCCTTCGGCGTCGGCGCCGGCGTTCTGCGCGATCGCCAGCAGCTCTCCGGTCGACGGCTTGATCACGACGATCATCGCCTCGCCGCCCCGGGTATCGACAGCGTGTTGGGCAGCGTTTTGCACGGTCCGGTCCAAGGTGATCGTGATCGACGGCGCCGGTGCGGGCGCGACCTCGTGCAGCACGGCAACGTCGACACCGTTTTGGTTGACGCTGACCACCCGCCAGCCCGCCTCGCCGTCGAGTTCGTCGACCACGGCCTTCTTCACCTCGGTCAGCACGGCCGGCGCGAAATGGTCGTCGGTCGGCAACAGCTCGGCTTGCGGGGTGATGACGACGCCCGGCAGTTTCCCGATCGCCGCGGCGACCTGATTGCTGTCGTCAGCGCGCAGCGTGACACCTAAGTCCAACGGCTGCGTCGAGGAGCTGGCCTGCTCGGCAAGGAGTTGCGGGTCGTTCAACATGTCGTTGAAGGGGTGCAACGCCTCCACCACCGCTTGCGCCGTCATGATCAGGCCCCGGCCGGCCTTGGTCGCATCCAACGCGTAGTGGTACAGGTACCCTGGCGCGAGTACGTCGGTGCCACCGAGTTCGTTGACCGAGGCTCGCCGGGGTGGGTCGGCCCGCAGCGCGAAGGTTTGATGTTCACCCAGCCTGGGGTGCAGCCCGGTTGTCGCCCAGCGCACCTCCCACTGGCCGTCATCGCGGGCCATCTTGAGTTGCCCGTCGTAACTCCAAGTCCGGTTTTTGGGCAGATGCCAGGTGAAGCGATACGCCACCGTGCCCGTGTCCTCGGCAAACTTCGAGCTGAGGATCTGCGCGTCCAGGTGCGTGGCCTGCAGCCCGGCCCACGCGGCATTGAGCGCTTCGCGCGCCTCGTTCGGGTTGTCGGCGAGCTCGGCGGCCGACGCAGTATCGCCGATGGCCAGCACGGCGAAAAACTTCTCGGCGGCTGGGCCCGGACCTTGGGGTCGCGGGGTGCAACCGGGCAGCACAACCACCGCCACGGTCAACAAGGCTGCGACAGAAGAGGCCAGTGTTGTCTGAGTTGTTCGAGTTGCCATCGTTACTGATGTTAAGAACGGCGGCCACGGCGACCGCGCAGACACACCGAGACCCAACTGTTACGTCCAGAACGCGGTGCGCCGGTCAGCGTGTTCGTGGCCCGGCGGACGCTAACCAGGCCGCTTCGGGCCGGACCGAGCGCGCTCAATCGAGGAACACGGTCGCGAAGGTGCCAACCTCCTTGAAACCAACGCGTGCGTAGGCGGCGCGGGCCACCGCGTTGAAGCTGTTCACGTACAGGCTGGCGATGCGCCCGGTTCCGACGATCACCGCGGCAAGGGTCGCGGTGCCCGCGGTGCCCAAGCCCAGGCCACGCCGCTCCGGATGAACCCAGACCCCCTGGATCTGCCCGACGGCCGGGGATTGCGAACCCACCTCGGCCTTGAAGACCACTTCGCCATGCTCGAAACGCGCCCATGCCCGACCGGCCGCGATGAGGCTGGCCACCCGGCGTCGATAGCCACGGCCACCGTCGCCAAGGCGCGGGTCGATGCCAACCTCACCGATGAACATGTCCACAGCGGCCACCAAATAGGCATCCAGCTCTTCGGGACGGACTTGACGGACGCCGGGGTCCATGGCGCAGCTGGGGTGGGAGTTGATCGCCATCAGCGGTTGGTGGTCCCGCACGTCACGCGCGGGACCCCAGACGGACTCGAGGCGCTGCCACATCGGCAGCACCAGATCGGCCCTGCCGACCAGCGATGAACATCGCCGGGCGGAGCTCTTGACCTCGTCGGCAAACGCATTGAGATCGACAAGTGCGCCACGCAACGGGATGAGATTGGCACCGGCAAAGCACAGCGATTCGTCCACGCCGCGGCGGGTCCACAGTTCACCACCGATCGAATTGGGTTCGATGCCATAGTCCGCCACTCGCGCAGCAACCATGCACGATTCGATGGGGTTCTCCCCGAGTACCCGCCACAACGCGGCTGCATCACGCACCACTGACACCCGTCGCTCGCCGACAAGGCGCAAGATGGGCGGAGCCGACATCTCAAAACTCTCTGTGGTGCGATTGACCGCCGGTGCGTTTGGCCACTTTTAGCTTACGGTCACAATAGGCGAACCGCTCGATGTCGTGCCCGGATCATGCTCGCCCTCTTGCGAGCCCATCTCGGAGGCCAGCCGCAATGCCTCCTCGATCAACGTCTCGACGATCTGCGCCTCGGGCACGGTCTTGATCACTTCACCCCGGACAAAGATCTGGCCTTTTCCATTACCGGAGGCAACGCCCAAATCGGCCTCCCGCGCTTCCCCTGGGCCGTTGACCACACAACCCATCACCGCCACCCGCAACGGCACCTCGAGGCCATCCAGGCCGGCGGTCACCTCATTGGCCAGCGTGTAGACATCGACCTGGGCGCGACCGCACGACGGGCAGGACACGATCTCGAGCGACCGCGGCCGCAGGTTCAGCGATTCCAGGATTTGGTTGCCGACCTTGACTTCCTCGACCGGAGGGGCCGACAAGGACACCCGAATCGTGTCACCGATGCCCCTGGACAACAGCGCGCCGAAGGCGACCGCGGACTTGATGGTGCCCTGGAAAGCGGGGCCGGCCTCGGTGACCCCGAGGTGCAGGGGATAGTCGCACTGCGACGCCAGCTGCTCGTAGGCGCTCACCATGATCACCGGGTCGTTGTGCTTGACGCTGATCTTGATGTCGCCGAAGCCATGCTCCTCGAACAGCGAGGCCTCCCACAACGCCGACTCGACCAGCGCCTCGGGCGTGGCCTTGCCGTACTTTTGCAGGAACCGCTTGTCCAGCGACCCGGCATTGACGCCGATGCGGATGGGGATGCCGGCGGCAGCGGCCGCCTTGGCGACCTCGCCCACCCGCCCGTCGAACTCCTTGATGTTGCCGGGGTTCACCCGCACCGCGGCACACCCGGCGTCGATCGCCGCGAAGATGTACTTCGGCTGGAAATGGATGTCGGCGATCACCGGAATTTGGCTGTGCCGGGCGATCTCGCCCAACGCATCGGCATCCTCCTGGCGAGGGCATGCTACTCGGACGATGTCGCAGCCCGCGGCCGTCAACTCGGCGATCTGCTGCAACGTCGAGTTGACGTCATGCGTCTTGGTGGTACACATCGATTGCACCGAGATCGGATGGTCACTACCGACCCCGACATCGCGGACCATCAATTGACGCGTACTGCGCCGCGGGGAAAGCGTGGGCGCCGGAGGCTGCGGCATGCCCAGGCCAATGGTCACGGGAACCCCTTCTCTGTGGTTGGGTTACTGGAACAGCCTGATCGGATTGACCAGGTCAGCGGTGACGGTCAACAGCATGTATCCGATGACGAACACCAAAACGATATAGGTGGCCGGCATCAGCTTGAGGTAGTTCACCGGTGCCGCGGCCACCAAGCCGCGGGCCGAACGGATCATGTTGCGGATCTTCTCGAATACCGCGACGGCGATATGTCCGCCGTCGAAAGGCAGCAGGGGCAGCAGGTTAATCGCGCCGAGTATGAGATTCAGTTGCGCAAGGAAGAACCAGAACGCCACCCACAGCCCGTGATCGACGGTGTCGCCGCCGATGATGCTGGCACCGACCACACTGATCGGCGTTTGCGGATCACGTTGTCCGCCGCCGATGGCGTGCACCAGTGCACCGACCTTGGTGGGGATGGTAACCAGCGCCTTGCCCACCTCAACCGTCAGATCGCCGGCGAAGGCGAACGTCGCGGGCAGCGCGGAAAACACACCGTAGTGCGTGGGCCCCAACTGTGCCGCAGCCACACCGATGGCACCAACGGTAGCGGGCTCAAGCTGGCTACCCTGCGCGTTGGGAACCCACCGCCGGGTGGACTCGATGGCCACGTTGGCCGTGACCTTCCTGCCGTCCCGCTCGACGACGATCGGAACAGTACCGTGCAACTTGCGTATCGCCGCGGCCATCTCGTCGAACGTCGACACCGGGGTGTCACCTACCTTGACCACGACATCACCAGACCGAAGTCCGGCAAGCGCGGCAGGCCCGGGTCCCGTGCACTCTGCAAGCTTGCCCTGCGCGATTTCCGGTGCGACACAGCCCGTTTCGCCAATCACCGCCTGAGTGGGCGGGTGCAGGTTCGGCAGTCCCCAAACCACCGCGATGGCATAGATCAGCACCAGGCAGATGACGAAGTTCATGCCGGGCCCGGCGAATAGCACCGCGACCCGTTTCCAGGTCGCCTGCTTGTACATGGCGCGGTCAAGTTCGTCGGGCTCGAGGTCTTCGACCGGAGTCATCCCGGCGATGTCGCAAAACCCACCGGCAGGAATGGCCTTGACGCCGTACTCGGTTTCACCGCGGCGAGTCGACCACAGCGTGGGACCGAAGCCCACAAAATAGCGGCGCACCTTCATTCCGGTGGCGCGCGCCGCCCACATGTGGCCGCACTCGTGCAGCGCCACCGAGATCAGAATGGCAAGTGCGAACAACACAATGCCGATAACGAACATCATCAGGCGGTCAGGACCTTTCTCACGCCATTCCGGAAACCTTTGCTGAGCTTGCCGCTGTGATCGCGCGCTGGGCCCGCTCTCGCGCCCAGCGTTGCGCGTCGAGTACATCATCCACGGTAGCGGGTGGCGCGCCCCATTGGTCGGCGACGTGCAACACCTCGGCGACGGTTCCCACGATGGCGGGAAAGCCGATCCGGCCGGCGAAGAACGCCGCCGCGGCTTCTTCGTTGGCGGCGTTGTAGACGGCGGTCAGACAGCCGCCGGCTTCGCCGGCACGCCGGGCCAGCTCCACCGCCGGGAAAACGTCGGAGTCCAACGGTTCGAACTCCCATGTCTGGGCCTGGCGGAAGTCGCAGCAGGTGGCCGCGCCGGGTACCCGCCGTGGCCAACCCAGCGCCAACGAAATGGGCAGCTTCATGTCCGGCGGACTGGCCTGGGCGATGGTCGAGCCGTCGATAAAGGTGACCATCGAATGAACAATCGACTGCGGATGCACCACGACCTCGATGCGCTCATAAGGGATGCCGAACAACAGGTGCGTCTCGATGAGTTCAAGCCCCTTGTTGACCAGCGACGCCGAGTTCAGCGTGTTCATCGGACCCATCGACCAGGTCGGATGCGCGCCCGCCTGCTCGGCGGTCACCCGCTCAAGATCGGCGGCCGACCAGCCGCGGAATGGTCCCCCGGAGGCGGTCAACACCAACTTGGCGACCTCGTCGGGGGTACCGCCACGCAGACACTGGGCCAGCGCGGAATGCTCGGAGTCCACCGGGACGATCTGGCCGGGCCGCGCGGCCCGCAACACCAGCGGACCACCGGCGACCAGTGATTCCTTGTTCGCCAGGGCCAGCCGGGCACCCGAGTTCAGCGCGGCCAGCGTCGGTCGCAGACCCAACGCGCCCACCAGCGCGTTGAGGACGACGTCGGCTTCGGTCTCCTCCACAAGCCGGGTAACGGCATCGTCGCCGTGAAATGGGATATCGCCAGCCAGCTGCGCCGCCCGCTCGTCAGCGATCGCGATATTGGCCACCCCGGTCTCGGCGCGTTGCCGCAGCAACGTGTCAAGGTTCGCGCCCCCGGCAGCCAGGCCGACCACCTCGAAGCGGTCCGGATTGCTGGCGATGAGCTCCAGCGCCTGCCTACCGATGGAACCGGTGCTGCCCAGCACCAATACGCGCAGACGGCCGTCGGTGTGCCCGTCGGTCGGGTAAGTCACCACCTCATTGTGCCCCGCCCGGCACCGATGGGGTTCGCGTTGGCCCCGTCGGCGTCCACGCGTTGACCAAACAGAACGATCCAAGACCGTCGTAGCTTCGAATAGTGGGCATGGTCACGCTCGCACTCGTCGGCTTCATCGGCGGCCTGATCACCGGGATATCCCCGTGCATCCTGCCGGTGCTGCCGGTGATCTTCTTCTCCGGCGCCCGGGCCGGCCGGCAGGACACCCCGGCGGCGGACCCGAGCGCGCAGACCTCCCGTCCTTATCGGGTGATCGCCGGCTTGGTAGTGAGCTTCAGCGCGGTGACCCTCGCCGGTTCGGCACTGCTCTCGCTGTTGCACCTGCGCCAGGACACGCTGCGATGGATCGCGTTGGTCGCGCTGGTGGCCATCGGACTGGGATTGATCGTTCCGAGGTTCGAGCAGCTGCTGGAGCGGCCGTTTGCCCGCATCCCGCAAAAACACATCAAGACCCGCGGCAGCGGGTTCGGCCTCGGCCTGGCGCTGGGGGTCCTCTACGTTCCCTGCGCGGGGCCGGTGCTCACCGCGATCATCCTGGCCGGGGCCACCTCGCAAATCGGTCTCAACACCGTGGTGCTCACGTGCTCATTCGCCGTCGGCGCCGCGTTGCCGTTGCTGTTCCTCGCGCTGGCCGGTCGGGAGGCCGCCGAGCGGTTGACCGCGTTTCGCCGTCGCCAGCGCGAGATTCGGGTCACCGCAGGCATCGTGACGATTCTGCTGGCGGTGGCGTTGGTGTTCAACCTGCCCGCGGTGCTGCAACGGGCCATCCCCGACTACACCCACGCATTGCAGGACAAGATCGGCGGCGATGAACGGATCCGGCAAAGCCTCAATCTCGGCGGCCTCGTCACCGACCAGAACGCCCAGCTATCCAACTGCACCAATGGCGCCGCACGGCTGGAGGACTGCGGACCCGCACCCGATATCAGGGGCACCACCGGCTGGCTCAACACACCGGGAAACGCACCGCTTGATCTGAGATCGCTGCGGGGCAAGGTGGTGTTGGTCGACTTCTGGGCGTATTCCTGCATCAATTGCCAACGCGCCGTTCCCCACGTCGTTGGCTGGTATCGGGCCTATCGGGATACCGGCTTCGAAGTGATTGGCGTTCACACCCCCGAATACGCCTTCGAAAAAATCCCGGAAAACGTGGCGGTCGGCGCCGCCGATCTGGGCATCACGTATCCGATTGCGCTGGACAACAACTATTCCACCTGGACGAATTACCGCAACGCGTACTGGCCCGCCGAGTACCTAATCGACGCCAATGGCATTGTGCGCCATATCGACTTCGGCGAGGGTGACTACGACGGCACGGAAAACCTGATCAGGCAGTTGCTCGTCGACGCCGGTTCGGGTGCCCGTCGCGGTGCCGCGTTGCCGCCACCGGTGGGCGCCGCCGACACCACGCCCGCACGACAGCTAACCCCCGAGACGTACTTTGGTGTCGGCAAGATGGTCAACTTCGCCGGCGGGGCGGACTACGAGGCAGGTTCGGCGACGTTCAGCTTTCCGCCAACACTGCCACCGGACACCTTCGCCCTGAAAGGTCCGTGGTCACTGGACTACGAAGGCGCCACCGCGGACGGCGGCGACTGCCGTATCGAACTCAACTACCTCGCCCAGAACGTGTATCTGGTGATCGGCGGCACCGGGACGATCACCGTGACGCGGGACGGCAAGCCGACGACACTGCCGATCAGCGGCGCACCCACATCGCACCAAATCGTGGCGGGTGACCGGGTGGCGCGCGCCACGATCGAGGTGCACCCCAGCAAAGGGTTGCAGATCTATTCGTTCACCTATGGTTAGCCACCTAATCGCTGTGGCACCAATCCAAAATTGCTGCGGCTCCGAATCACAGTCAAAGAACCACCCAACAAACGAAGGAGCTCTCGGCGATGAAATTTCACAATCCAGCAATCAGTTTCGCGGCGGCGGCCGCGGTCGGTCTTGCGATGGCCTCGGCACCGACAGCGGTGGCCAGCCCCACCGGCGCCCTGGTAGGCCCTGGCTGCGCTGCATACGCCCAGGAAGTGCCCACCGGCCCTGGGTCGGTGGCCGGGATGGCGGCCGACCCGGTCGCGGTGGCCGCGTCGAACAACCCGATGCTGACCACGTTGACCTCAGCGCTGTCGGGCCGACTCAACCCCCAGGTGAACCTGGTGGACACCCTCAACGGCGGCCAATTCACGGTTTTCGCGCCCACCAATGATGCGTTCGGCAAGCTCGACGCCGCAACGATCGACTCGTTGAAGACCGACGCACCACTGTTGAAGAAGATCCTCACCTACCACGTGGTGCCCGGGCAGCTGAGCCCAGCGCAGGTTGTCGGCACACACGCCACCGTTGAGGGCGCTTCGGTGACCGTGACGGGTTCCGGCAACAGCCTCGAGGTCGGCGACGCCGCTGTCGTCTGCGGCGGCGTTCAAACGGCCAACGCCCAGGTGTACATGATCGACACGGTGCTGATGCCGCCCATGTAGGTGCCACTACCTGCCGGAACGAAATGTTCCGCTCGCGGAACCTCCGGCCGGATTGGCGGCAAGCCGGCGACCCCGATCTGCGCCCCGCAGGGATGTGCCAGAATATTCGGGACATTCCCGCCTGAAGCAGCCCGAAACCGTGCAGAAGCCAATCCGATCCGGAGGAACCGCTGTGGCCAGTACTGAGGTGGAACCGCTCGCCGTCGACACCGCTGAGGTGCCGTCCGCGGGCTGGGGATGGAGCCGGATCAACTACCGCACCTGGCATATTGTCGGGTTCTTCATTTTCGGATTCCTGCTGGCGATGCTGCGAGGCAATCACGTCGGCCATGTCGAAGACTGGTTTCTGATCGGGTTTGCCGCACTGGCGTTGTTCGTCCTGGTAAGAGACCTGTGGGGCCGACGGCGCGGTTGGATCAGATAGCCGCTACCCGACAACGGCATGGGGCGCCGGGCTCGCCCGATGAATGTCAATATCAGCGGACGCGCTGCGTACCCGTAGGACGAGGGTCTGATCACCCGTCGCGGGGCCGTCGGTCGGCGTCAACAGATTGGTGACAACGCCGGATCCGGTGACGAGGTCTAGCCGCACCGCAGTGCCTTCGACGACCCCCACCGCTACCCCACCGCTGCCAGTGTGCACTAGCACCGAGCCGCAAACGGCGGCCGCGACCGTCACCGATCCAGCTGCCGTCCGTGCCTTCAGGTTGCCGCGCAGAGTCCCGACGGTGAGCGCCCCGCTGGCGGCTTTGACCCTGGCGTCACCGTCGAGGCTGTCGATGCGGACCGCGCCCGAAGCGTTTGTCACCGACGCGTAGCCGGCGACCGTATGCACGGCGACCGACCCGGAGGCGTTGGCCGCCTTGAGTTTTCCGCTCACCCGGTCGACCTCGATGTTCCCGCTACCCGACGCAAACCGGAAATCGGTGAACTCGCCTTCGGCGCTCATAGCGGCCGACGCGAGCGACGCGGACACCCGCGATCGGGACGGCAGCGCAATCTTGACGTCGACGACTCCGACACCAAACCGGGGCAGGCCGCGCTTGGGGCCGGAAACGAGCAGCTTGCCGTCGCCACATTCGACGCGGACATGCTCGGCCGCCCAAACATCCGAGCTGGACGACTCATCGCGAGGGCGCACCTCAACGACGGTGTCGATCCGATCGGTGGCAAGTAGGCGGACCGACCCGGTGCCGGCTTCGATGCGCACGCTGATCGGTTCGGGGGTCTCAAATGTCGGCATCCTAATCTCCTCTGGTGAATGAAGTCAGCGCACCCAACCGGTCACGTGGTGGGCACCTTTGCGGCCGGCCCGGCCGGCGCGCTGACTGGCCCCGGCCGCGGCGCGCACCAGCCAAGCGTTTAGCGACGATCCATCTTGGCGCGCCGCCGCCTCTACACCTGCCCGCAATCCCTCGGGGAGACGCAACGTCACCCGCCAGATGCCACCGTCGTGGTCGTAGCCGGCCATGGTGTCTGCATCGCCTTCGGTGGTTTCCAAGATGTCGAAAGCGGGTTCGTCGAGCGCGGCGCTGACGACGAACTCCGGATCCCGACCCCGCAGCCGGACCTCCACCGACCGCGGCGCGAGTTCGCCGCTGATCTCCTCCGCGGCCGCCGACAACGCTTCCAGCAGGGCCAGCCGCATCGCCGACTCCAGCGGAGCGCTCAACCGGCCGGCCAACTGTTGCGCATCGGCTCCCGCAGCCGCCGCAGCCAGATTCAGTTCATGACGCACCGCGTCGACATAGGGCTGCAGATCCATGGTGTCATTGTGACACCATTATGATGTCACCTCAACTGCACTTTGGTGCGAAGATGGTGTCATCGCCGGATTGCGCCGAGCGGCGCCGAGCGCGCCGGAGCCAACTGGCGACCAACGCGGCGATTACCAAGACGATCAGCAGCACCGCCCACGGCCACGTGCCGTGCTGGTGAACCCAGCCAGCCAACACACCTTGGAGGCGCCCGGCCGCCCCGATCACCCCGTCCCGCGGATCTGCCAGCCGGCCAGCGATCAGCCGTACCTCATACCAGCCGTAGTAGGCGACATACAGCCCGACCAGGATTAGCAATCCACCACTGAGGCGGTTGACCATCGGCAGCATGCGGCGCAATCGGTCGGCCAGCGCCGAACTCGCGGTCGCGGCGGCAATCGCAAGAACTCCGACGACCAGGGTGAAACCCGCGGTGTAGGCCACGTAGATTGCCACGCTGCCCAACGTCGAGCCCGCTCGCAGACCAGCGCCGGTGACCGCAAGAAACGGGCCGACGGTGCACGACAGCGAGGCGATCGCATAACTGACGCCATATCCATACATGGAACCCAACCGTGCCGTCGGCGCCCAGCGTGGACCGAACGGTCGGGGTGTCAGCATCGCCAGCTCGCGCCCCAACAACAGCCAAACACCGAGCACGGTCAGCATGATGCCGATCAAAATTGTCACGTAAGGCAGGTAGCGCTGCACCGTCGTCGCAGCCGAGATGGTGAGCGCGGCGAAGGCACCGAACACCGTCACAAACCCAAGTGCCATCCCTACGGTGGCCGCCAGCGCCCGGCCGACGGCGCCGATCGGCGAAATCGTTTGCTGCTCGACGGTGCGCTGCCCGCGCACCACCAACAGCAGATAGGCCGGCAGCAAGGCAAAACCGCACGGGTTCACTGCAGCCACCAAACCGGCGGCGAAGGCCAAACCGACCAGAGGCTGGTTCACCGGCTAGGACGACAGGGCCGCGACCCGACCGGACAGCTCTTGCTGGGACATGGCTGCGGTGGGGTTGTTGACGAACGTCGACGAACCGTCGGCACGGTAGAACACCCACGCCGGCTGCCAGGGCACGTTATAGCGGGCCCATATCGCACCATCAGCATCATTGAGATTGGTGAAGTTCAAGCCGTACTTGGACACGAAACCCTGCATGGCGCCCACATCCGAATGCGCAGCGACGCCGACGAAAGTGACCCCCGGATTTGCCGCCGCCACCTGACTGAGGCCAGGCGCCTCGGCGTTACAGAACGGGCACCATGGCGTCCAGAACCACAACACCGCCGGCTTACCCTGCAGGCTGGCCCCGTCGAAGGGAGCACCGCTGAGGGTGGTCGCGGCGAAATTGAGACGCTCATCGGCGGCTACGGCGCGTGGCGTGGGGGCCACACCGAACATCAGAAGGACCGCGGCGACGCTGGCCACCGTCAACGCGGAAAGCGCCGCGATCGGGGACATCAGACGAAAACTCATGGCACACCTCATCCACTCGTGTTTGCCATGATGACGAAATAGGCGCCGTGGTGGTTCACCATCCCACTCGTCCCACTCGCCCGCGCTCCAGCTACCCGCCTCCGGCGGCCAGCTGTCCGCAGGCACCACCCCACTCGCCCGCGCTCCAGCTACCCGCCTCCGGCGGCCAGCTGTCCGCAGGCACCACCCCACTCGCCCGCGCTCCAGCTACCCGCCTCCGGCGGCCAGCTGTCCGCAGGCACCACCCCACTCGCCCGCGCTCCAGCTACCCGCCTCCGGCGGCCAGCTGTCCGCAGGCGGCGCTGATCTCGCGGCCGCGGGTGTCTCGGACAGTGCACGAAACCCCTTGTGCACGAATTCGTTTGACAAACTGGCGTTCCACTGGCTTAGGGCTGGCATCCCAGTCGCTGCCCGGGGTCGGGTTAAGCGGGATGAGGTTCACATGGACCAGCCGACCAAGCGCTCGATGCAGCCGCCTGCCCAGCAGGTCGGCCCGCCAGGGTTGGTCATTGACGTCACGGATCAACGCGTACTCCACCGATACCCGCCGACCGGTCACGTCGGCGTAATAGCGAGCGGCATCAAGCGCCTCACCGATTTTCCACCGATTGTTGACCGGTACCAGCGTGTCACGCAGTTCGTCGTCGGGCGCGTGCAACGACAACGCCAGCGTCACGCCGAGGTGTTCGTCCGCCAGCTTGCGGATCGCCGGGGCCAGACCGACCGTCGACACCGTCACCGAGCGGGCCGAGATACCAAAACCAGATGGCGGCGGTTCGGTGATGCGCCGGACCGCGGCCAGCACCCGCGCGAAATTGGCCAGCGGCTCCCCCATCCCCATGAAAACCACGTTGGACAGCCGGTCGCCGAAGTCATCTCGCAGCGCCGCCGCACCGGCACGCACCTGTTCGACGATCTCTGCGGTCGAAAGATTGCGGGTCAAGCCACCCTGGCCGGTGGCGCAAAAAGGGCACGCCATGCCACAGCCGGCCTGCGACGAGATACAGACCGTATTGCGCTGCGGGTAGCGCATCAGCACCGACTCAACGGTGGCTCCATCGATGGCCCGCCACAGCGTCTTCCGGGTCTGGCCGGCGTCGCAGGTGACTTCCCGCGCCGCGGTCAGCAGCTTCGGGAACATCGTTTCAGCGATCTGGTCACGAACAACGGCCGGAAGGTCGGTCATCTGACGCGGATCGGCGATCAGCCGGCCGTAGTACTGATGTGCAAGCTGCTTGGCTCGAAAAGCCGGCAGGCCCAGTTCGGCCACCGCCGATGCGCGCCCGGCAGCGTCTAGATCGGCCAGGTGGCGCGGCGGCTGGCCGCGGCGGGGAGCCTCGAAAACCAATTCTTGGACCATGATCTGTCCAGTATCGCGCGTGCCAGGTCTGCCTAAGGCAGCAGCGTCAGCACTATCCAGGCCGCCACCGCGGACGGAAGCACACCGTCCAACCGATCCATGAGACCACCGTGGCCGGGCAGCAGGCGCCCCATGTCCTTGATGCTGAGGTCGCGCTTCACCTGCGATTCCACCAAGTCGCCCAGTGTGGTGGTCAGTACGAACAGCACCCCCAGCAGGGCACCGACCCAGGGCGCTTTGCCGGCCAGGAAGGTCCCGGTGATCGTTGTCGCGATCATCCCGCACAGCAACGAGCCAGCGAATCCCTCCCAGGATTTCTTCGGACTGATCGCGGGAACCATCGGATGTTTGCCGAACAGCACGCCCACCGCGTAGCCGCCGACGTCGGAAGCGATGACCGCGATCATCATGCAATAGACCCAGCCCGCTCCGTTCTTCGGGTAGACCAGCATCGCGGCAAACGAGCCGAACAACACCACCCAGGTGGCCAGAAAAACGGTGGCCGATACGTCGCGCAAATAGTTTCCCGGCGGTGACGCACCCTGGGCGCTGGCTCCGGGGACGTTGTCCGACCGGCCGTCGCGCATGAATAGGCGCCAGATCATGCACACCACCACCATGGCACCGAAGCCCGCCAACGCGCCGACCGCACCATATGGCCACGTCAGCCAGATGGTGACCTGCCCACCCACCAGCAAGGGGACGACCGGAATCAAATACCCGGCCTCGCGCAGTCGCCGCACCACCTCGTGGCTGGCAATTACCATCGCCAACGCGCAGACTCCCACCCAGCCACGCGGATAGAGCTGCAGGATCGCCACCAGGGACAAACCAATGCTCAGCCCAACCGCGATTGCCGCGGGCAGATCGCGTCCGGCCCGCGATGTCTTCTTGGACCCGTGCACTGGCTCGTCGGCCGGGGTTCCGGCGCCAGCATCGGTGGTTGTCACAGAACTAAACAGCCTTGGCTACTGAGCGGTCGCTAGACCTCCAGCAGCTCGCCTTCTTTGTGTTTGACCAGCTCGTCGATCTGGGCGACATACTGATGGGTGGTCTTGTCGAGGTCCTTCTCCGCACGCACAACGTCGTCCTCGCCGGCTTCACCGTCCTTGCGGATGCGGTGCAGTTCTTCCATCGCTTTGCGACGGATGTTACGCACCGAGACCCGGGCTTCCTCTCCCTTGTGCTTGGCCTGCTTGACCAGCTCGCGTCGACGTTCCTCGGTCAGCTGCGGTACGGCCACCCGAATAACGGTGCCATCGTTGGTGGGGTTCACCCCCAGGTCGGAGTTGCGAATCGCGGTCTCGATGGCGTGCAGCTGATTGGCTTCGTACGGCTTGATCACGACCAGCCGAGCCTCGGGCACATTGATGCTGGCCAACTGAGTGATCGGGGTATTGGTGCCGTAGTAGTCAATCACCACCCGGGAAAACATTCCCGGGTTGGCGCGGCCGGTCCGGATCGTTGCCAAATCATCACGGGCCACCGCGACGGCCTTCTCCATTTTTTCCTCGGCATCGAGGAGAGCCTCATCGATCATTTGCGCCGCTCCTGCTCATCGCTGCGCCCTGCGTCGTCGCAAGCGTGGATCATCGCGTCTTCCCCTTAGGTGGTGACCAGCGTTCCGATCTTCTCACCAGCGACCGCACGGGCGATATTGCCATTGGTCAGCAGGTTGAAGACCAGAATCGGCATGCCATTGTCCATACACAGACTGAAAGCGGTGGCGTCGGCAACCCGCAGCCCCCTGTCAATGACCTCTCGATGGCTGATCACGGTGAGCAATTCGGCGTGCGGATTCTCGCGTGGGTCCTCGGCGAACACTCCATCGACGGCCTTGGCCATCAACACCACGTCCGCGCCGATCTCGAGCGCACGCTGCGCTGCCGTTGTGTCCGTGGAGAAGTACGGCAACCCCATACCGGCGCCGAATATAACCACTCGCCCCTTCTCCAGGTGACGGACCGCACGCAGCGGGAGATAGGGCTCGGCGACCTGCCCCATGGTGATCGCGGTCTGGACGCGGGTAACGATGCCTTCCTGTTCGAGAAAGTCTTGCAGCGCAAGACTGTTCATCACGGTGCCCAGCATTCCCATGTAGTCCGATCGGGTGCGCTCCATGCCGCGCTGCTGAAGTTGTGCACCGCGGAAGAAGTTGCCACCGCCGATAACGACGGCCACCTGGACCCCGCCGCGAACCACCTCGGCGATCTGACGCGCAACCTGGGCCACGACGTCGGGATCCAACCCGACCTGACCGCCGCCGAACATCTCACCACCAAGCTTGAGCAGTACCCGCTTGTACTTCGATGTCGGGCTCGACCCGGGACCCGCCGCAGAACCCGAACCTGGAGATGCCGCTACGCCGTTGGTGCTTGTCGACTCCGGCTTCGGAGTCGCCGCGCCGGCGACATCGGACTCCGTCATATGACTCCTCGCATGAGAGTGCCATCCCGGCAACCACCCGGGACGGCATCTCACATCCTGCCTCATCGCACGGCCGAGAGGTAGCCGGGGGTGGACGCCTCCCGTCCAGCTCAGCCGCAAACGCGCACACTTTCCCGCGACGGACCGCCCTCGGTCGCGCACCGGTACGCCAAGCCGCGGCTCTGATTGCGAGATGACGTCGCGTCCGGATAGGCCTGGGTTCCCCAGCACTGCGACCGCGCCCGTAGCAACCGAACCAATCCCGTATGACGATGTTTGGGCGACCCGCGCCACGGGAATGCGGCCGGTGCGGTCGCAGCATCAGGGTCAACGGCAGCTTGCTGAACTTGATGGAAAGGTGGGCCCGGTCCGGACACGGACCGGGCCCACCGATTGCAGACACGATCGCAAACCAAAGACAGCTGGTTGGCATAAATTTGCCGCCAACCGGGTATCCAGCCATTTCCCCAGCGGTTTCTGACGGGCGGCATAGTTGGCGCTGGTAGGGGGTGGTTGGGCCCTCGCGAGGGGTTGGAGAGGCCTGTTGGAAGTACTGCT
Source organism: Mycobacterium basiliense (assembly GCF_900292015.1). Lineage (NCBI taxonomy): Bacteria > Bacillati > Actinomycetota > Actinomycetes > Mycobacteriales > Mycobacteriaceae > Mycobacterium > Mycobacterium basiliense. Next base: position 1,874,842 of record NZ_LR130759.1, on the reverse strand, counting down.
GTTGAGCAACGAAGCCGACTTCGAAACTGCGCTACCTCAGTTGGATTCGTTCGCGCAGGCGGTGCACCGCGCGCCGCTGGATGCCTACGGCCCCGAAAGCCTGCGCTCAGCCGATGTCGCAGTGATCGACGCCCGCACCGACCTGGCCGCCGCGCGCCGAGCATGCCGAAGGCTGACTGCCACCGCACCGGCCCTCGCGGTGGTTGCCGTGGTAGCTCCCGCCGACGTCGTCGAGGTTGACATTGATTGGCACTTTGACGATGTCTTGCTTGCCGCGGCGGGCCCGGCCGAGCTACAGGCACGATTGCGGCTAGCGATCACGCGTCGACGCGCCGCCCTCGAGGGCACCCTTGAATTCGGCGATCTCGCTCTAAATCCCGCCAATTACACGGCGAAGCTGGGCGGCCAGGACCTGGGGCTGACGCTGACCGAATTCAAACTGCTCTTTTTCCTCGTCCAGTACGCCGGGCGAGCATTCTCCCGCACCCGGCTGATGCACGAGGTGTGGGGTTATGACTCCAACAGTCGCGTGCGCACGGTCGACGTACACGTGCGCCGGCTCCGGGCCAAGCTGGGAGCCCAGTACGGATCAACCGTCGATACCGTCCGCGGTGTGGGTTACATGGCCATGACACCCCCGCAGCCGCGGTGGATTGTCAGCGAGCCGCCCAGAAAGGTCTTATCGACGGGCGCCGGCGAGACCATTGCTCAATAGTCTGCTCAATAGAGTCACGCTCAATAGTCACCCGAACAGCGGTAGGGCGCGCTTGCGCGTCAACGCGTCCATGCCCCGTTGAATGGTGTCCTCGACCTGCTGGTACTTGGCGTTGACGTAGGCGTCGTCGTCGGCGCGGGCGGGATCGTGATCGACGTCGATCGCGGGCATGAAACGCGTTCTGATCTTGGCGGGCAGCGGTAGCTGCGGAATGGCGGCGGGAGCGACACCCCAGGGCAGCGAAATGGCCAAGGGGAACACCTTGAGCCTGGCCAACCGGTCCAGTTGTAACAGCCGCGCCAGCCGGTCACCGCGGATCAGCACCGGCATGGCGTCGGCGCCTCCCACCGTCGCGATCGGCACGATCGGCACCCCGGCTCGGATCGCCGTCCTGACAAAACCCTTCCGCCCGGCCAGGTTGGCGCGATCGCGTTCGGTCCAGGGCCGCAACGAGTCCACCTCGCCACCGGGCCACAACGCCACGTCACGCCCCTTCGCCAAGGCCGTAGCGATCGCATCCGGGGCGGCGGGAAGCACCCCCATCGACCGGAAATACCGCCCGATACCCGGAATCGCCATAAGCACATCGTGGGCCGTGCCGTGCAACGGCCGCTCGGGTCCAAACCGCCGCCACCATTGCAGACCCACCGTCCAGGCGTCCCAGACGAAGGGGGCACCGGAGTGAATACCGATCAGAAGCGTCGGGGGTTCGGGAATGTTTTCCCAGCCGTCTATCTCCATCCGGAACCAGTAATCGACGAGCAGGTTCCAGAAGAATTTGTGCCGGTGCAGTGTGTTTTCGTCCTGACTATGCAGATCCCACTCGCCGGCTCGGCTGGCCACCCAACCGCCGATCCCGTCAACCCGCTTTTCGCGCTCGTCCGCCATTTTCGCTTGGGCCTCGTCGGCATAGCGCTCGGCCTGTTCGCGTAGCTCCTCCGGCCTGGCATCGCTTGCACTCATAGGAGCGGAGTACCCGATCGAGCCATGCTCAACGCAGACGGGTCTGGTCCCCAGGGACCCACAGATGCGAGCCTCCCCGCGTCGTAGGTAGGACGCGGGGAGGCTCGGCACCATTGGCATGGCGACTGCCGACGGGCCTATGACTCGATGTTGCTGGTCCAAATCAAAACGTCTTGCACGCCGTCGTTGTAGACCACGCCGTTTGGCGGCGGACCGGTCACATCGAAGTACAGCGTCCCGCTTTGGCTGTCGCCCTGCGCGATTGGCGCCGGGTTGAGGCCGCCGGGAACGGGAACTTCGTTGACTACACCGTAGGTCTCACCGTTGGCCGCCCGGGCGTTGAAGCTGGATACCAAGGGCGTCACGGTTCCAGTTACTGACCTAGCCGTGATCTCCGCCGAATAAAGCTCGCCTTGCGGGACGTAACCCGGGATATTGACGTTTGCGGGCTGCAGATTACCCACCGTGTACGAGGTAATCATCGGCCCATCCACCAGTCGTTCGCTGGTGCCGAAACTCTGGATTGTCGGCGGTGCGGCAAACGCCGTCGCTGCGCCGAAAACGCTCACCGCCGCTATTCCCGCGGCACCAATGGCCGTCTTCACAGTGGTCTTCGTGAACTTCACGTTTATCCCCTCTCTTCCGTGTCGTTCAATGCGGTTTATGCCTTGAGCTAACCGCTCGTTGTCGAATTGCCCGACGACGGCTAGCTCAAACCACGCCGCATCCCGAATTGCCCGACTCATGTGCGCAACCTGCACGAACTATCCGCCTTCATTTGCTGCCGCAGTATCATTCGCACTGCCCCGGCAGGCGGCGTCGCATCCCCACCGACGATGTGACAATGCCAATCCGCGCACTGGCCGCAGGGCTGGTGGTGAATCACACGCAGGTCGGCGAAACCGCAGCCGGCACAGACCAACCACCCCGATGCCGCCTGCATGCGGCCGGGTGGTGATCAGGGCTGTCGTAGGTCGGCGGACTTCGAACTGCTTCGCTGCCGAGCTGGCCTCCAGGGGCGTGGTCTACAATGCGGCAGCTCTGTCGACAAGGGAGACGATGTCAAACCACCAAGTTGCTGTACTGATGGCCGATTTGGCATTGATCGTAGTTCTGGCAAGGCTGTTTGGTCGGGTCGCCGAACGCTGCGGTCAACCAGCAGTCGTCGGCGAGATCACGGTCGGCATTTTGGCGGGTCCCACAGTTCTTGACGGAGCGGTGTCCGACGTGATCTTTCCCGCCGAGGTGCGCCCATATTTGCAGGTTTTTGCTGCGATCGGTGTCGTCGTCTTCATGTTTGGCGCCGGGCTAGAACTCGACCGCGGCCTGTTGAACAACGGCCGCCGCCTTGTGCTCACCGTGTCGCTGTTCGCCTACAGTCTGCCGTTTCTGCTGGGGTGCGCACTCGCAGTCGTGCTGCTGGCCCGCCATGAAACCGTCAGCGAGATCGGGTTTGTCCTATTCCTCGGCGCCGCGATCTCGGTGACGGCGTTTCCGGTCTTGGCGCGCATCCTGCATGACAACGGGATGCTGAAAGGCAAGCTCGGCCAATTGGGTCTTGCTTGTTCGGCCATTGACGACCTTGTCGCCTGGTGCGTTCTGGCGATTGTGATCGGAATCGTGCAGGCCCGAATCGATGATCAGTGGCGTTTGCTTCTCCTGGTGCCGCTCATCGCCGGCCTTCGGTTCTTGGTACGCCCGTTGTTGATGCGTTTGCCCACCGACAGAGCGGGCGGGTCACTGCTGGCGGCGGTAGCCGGGTCCCTGGCCTGCGGTGCGATGACCGAGTGGATTGGTCTGCACTACATTTTTGGCGCCTTTCTGTTCGGCGTCGCATTTCCGCGTACACGTCCGGTCGACATGAACGGCGTTCGGGCTGTCAGCGTCTTGTTTCTACCGGCGTTCTTCGTGGTGTCCGGGATGCGGGTCGATCTCGATGCGATCGGCGGATGGGGTCTGGCCGAACTCGCAGCGATCATCGCGGTGGCGGTGGCCGGCAAGCTGTTGGGAACGTATCTGGGCGCCCGCATGATGCGGATGACCAAACGCGACTCGTCTGCGTTGGCCGCGTTGATGAACGCCCGGGGCCTCACCGAGATCGTCATCCTCACCGTCGGCCTCGAACTGCAGGTAATCGACCAGCCGCTCTACTCGCTCATGGTGGTGATGGCTCTGGTGACGACGTCGATGACAGCGCCGCTGCTCAAACTCACCGGCGTGACGTCACGCGCCCAGCACGCCGCTGCAGAGCCGGTTCATTCAGAACCGATCAAGGAGCCCACCTGAGTCCAACTAAGCGGCACTCATGCACTCACCGCTTAGTGACAGCGGTATCACTTTGCACCGCTTCCACCGTATGGCTCGGCCGAACTCAGGACGCCGCACCACCGGTGGCGCCGAGTGTCTGCTGCATGTCGGGCATCATGGCCACCAACTGCGCGTTCCAGTAGCCCCAACTGTGCACTCCGTTGTTGTCGATATTGAACGTCGCGTTGTGCCCTCCGGCCGCCACGTATGCATCCCGGAAGGCCACATTGCTGTTCAAGATCATCTGCTCGATGACCTGACCCGGAATGCTGCCCTCGCCGATCTCCGAGGGTGTGCCGTTGCCGCTGTACACCCACAGGCGGGTGTTGTTACCAGCCAGCCTTCCGGCCTGGACGGTGGGATCGTTGCGCTGCCATCCAGGACCTCCGGTGGGTCCCCACATGTCTTGCGGATTGAAGCCGCCCTCGTCGTTCATGGCCAGCCCAATCAGCATGGGCCCTTGCCCGCTGGAGGGCGTCAGCAACGCCGACAGCGAGGCCGCGAAGGCGAACTGCTGGGGGTGGTAGGCGGCCAATATCAACGCCGAGGACCCCGACATGGACACCCCGACGACAGCGTTGCGGGTCGTCCGCACACCACGGCCCGCCAGGTAGTTCGGTAGCTCGCTGGTCAGGAAGGTCTCCCACTTGTAGGTCACGGGGCCACCGGCGTTGTTGGCCGGCCCATACCAGTCGGCGTAGAAGCTGGACCGGCCGCCGACCGGTGCGACCACCGACATACCCGAACCCAGGTACTCATCGAACGCGTTGGTTTCGATGTCCCAACCGCTGCGATCGTCGCGGGCACGTAAGCCGTCCAGCAGGTAAACCGCCGACGCGCCTCCTTGCTGGAACTCGACGGTGATATCTCGCCCCATCGACGCCGACGGCACGTGCAGGAATTCGGGCTGTGCCGCGCGCGCAGGGGCTATACCCCCAACCGTCCCGGTCAATCCCGGTAACGCCATGGCCGCAACGCCGGCGATCATCAACCGACGCAACCAAGGTCTCCTGGCCATATTCATCTCTACTTTCTCCCCAACGTGGGGTAGCAAATCCACTTCAACGCTGCGTCCAGCAGCTCGGGGTCGCCGCGCCCGTGACGAAGTCGATACCCCGTGTCGTTGCGGGTCAGACCCGGCATCCTAGGAATCACTGCGGCAAATCCGATGGCCGATCAACCAGCGCGGCCCCATCGCCTCCCGGTAGCGAGCGCCCTGTGTATCTGTAACCACTGCAGCTTCGCCTAAAACAGCAAATCAGCGGTCACCAGCCGGTCGAGACGGCCATTCGTTAGTGTCGATTCGTACTAGCAGCGGCACGGTGCCCGTCCCCCGGACGCGGCGAGATGGGAGTGTGATGGCGTTGCCTGCCACGCCGACGAACGGCCGGAGTGGTCCGAACGTTGTGGTTCATGCCTGGCGGAGCGTTAAGCCCGCGGTCTTCATTCCTGCGTCACTGGTGATCATCGCCATGATCGCCGTTTCCGTCGTGTACGCGCAGACCGCTCAAGACGCGTTCGGCCGGCTCAACGCCGCGATCACCGACGGCGTCGGATGGTGGTACATCCTGGTGACCACCGGTTTTGTGGTATTCGCGCTCTACTGCGGTTTCTCCCAGGTCGGCACCATTCGACTGGGCGGCGACGATGAGGTACCCGAGTTCAGTTTCTGGCCCTGGCTGGCCATGCTGTTTAGCGCCGGTATGGGTATCGGATTGGTGTTCTACAGTGTGGCCGAGCCGCTGAGCCACTACGTGCATCCACCGCAGGCATCTGGTGTGCCCGCACACACGGACGCGGCGGCCAATCAGGCAATGGCGCTGACCATGTTCCATTGGGGTCTGCACGCCTGGGCGATCTACGTGCTGGTGGGCCTCGGGCTGGCGTACATGACCTATCGCAGGGGCCGCCCCTTGTCGGTGCGCTGGCTGCTGGAGCCGGTCCTGGGCCGGCGCCGTGTCGAGGGCGTGTTGGGGCACGCTGTCGACGTCATCGCCATCGTCGGAACGCTTTTCGGTGTCGCCACATCGCTGGGTTTCGGTATCACTCAGATCGCGTCCGGGCTGGAATATCTCGGTTGGATCCGGGTGAACAACTGGTGGATGGTCGGCATGATCGCGGTCATCACCGCCACCGCGACGGCGTCGGTGGTCAGCGGGCTCGGCAGAGGATTGAAGTGGCTGTCGAACATCAACATGGCGCTCGCCGCCGCTTTGGCCGCCTTCGTCCTGGTGCTTGGGCCGACGCTGTTCTTACTGCAATCGTGGGTGCAGAATCTTGGCGGCTACGTCCAATCATTTCCGCAATTCATGCTGCGCACCGCGCCGTTCTCGCACGACGGCTGGCTCGCCGACTGGACCATCTTCTATTGGGGCTGGTGGATCAGCTGGGCCCCGTTTGTCGGAATGTTCATCGCACGGATTTCGCGAGGACGCACGATCCGGGAGTTCATCGGGGCCGTGCTGCTGGTCCCCACCGTGATCGCCTCATTGTGGTTCACCATCTTCGGCGACTCGGCGGTGCTGCGGCAACGCAACAACGGAGACCTGCTAGTCAACGGAGCGGTAGACACGAACACATCGCTATTCCAGCTGCTCGGCGGCCTACCCATCGGGGTCATCACCAGCCTGCTGGCGGTGGTGGTGATCGTGTTCTTCTTCGTCACGTCATCGGACTCTGGTTCGTTGGTCATCGACATCTTGTCAGCGGGCGGCGACCTGGACCCGCCCAAACTGACGCGGGTCTACTGGGCGGTGTTAGAGGGGGTGGCGGCCGCCGTTTTGTTGCTGATTGGCGGCGCGGGGTCGTTGACGGCGTTGCGCACCGCGTCGATCGCCACCGCCCTGCCATTCTCAATCGTCATGGTGTTGGCGTGCTATGCCATGGCGAGGGCGTTCCACTTCGACCTGGCCACCACCCCCCGGCTGCTGCACGTCACGGTGCCGGACATGGTTGCGGCCGGAGACCAACAGCGCCACGACGTCTCGGCGACACTTTCCGGGCTTATTGCCGTCCGTGACGTCGACAGCAGCACCTGTTCAGTGCACCCCGACACCGGCGCACTCACGGTCATAGCCCCAACAGATCCTCTGGGCGAACATTCCTTTGACTCCGGCGACCACCAACCCCAAAGCAACACAACATCGTCGACATGAGTGACAGCGCCCCGGTGGCGACTCCGCCACCGACCACGGCCCTGGCCTGATCGCTCATAATCCGCCGGCGCGTCCGGCATATGTCAAGATCATTGACATGGGCCAGGTCGAAGACGCTCCGCTGGGCTTTCTGCTCTATCGGGTAGCGGCTGTGCTGCGGCCCGAGGTGTCCGCGGCGCTGGGTCCGCTCGGTCTCACCCTGCCCGAATTCGTCTGTTTGCGGTTGCTGTCGCTGTCACCCGGGCTTTCCAGCGCCGAACTGGCCCGGCAAACCAATGTCACTCCGCAAGCAATGAACACGGTGCTGCGCAAACTCGAAGAGATCGACGCCGTCGCCCGGCCAACGTCGGTGTCGTCCGGGCGTGCCTTGCCGGCCACCCTGACCACTCCCGGGCGAGCCTTGCTCAAGCGCGCGGAGGCGGTGGTGCTGGGCGCCGATGCACGTATCCTCGCGAAGCTGACAACGGCTCAGCAACGGGAATTCAAGCGGATGCTCACAAAGCTGGGATCGGGCTAACGAGCGCCACCAAGCAGGGTGCCGGGTAGCTGGTCAGACATGTATGCGCGCCCAGGGTCGGGCCTCTTCGAGTTCGTAGGCCAGCTCCAACAGCCGCGCTTCGCGCCCGAGATCGGCGGCCAGCATCATGCCCACGGGCAGCCCCTCCGCGGATTGGGCCAGCGGCAGCGATATCGCCGGCTCCCCAGTGACGTTGTGCAGCGGGGTGAAGGTGACCCACCTGCGCAGCCGATCGATGACCTGGTGGTAATCGGTGGGCGAGAGGTATCCAATCGGGGGCGGTGCGTCTGCCAGCGTGGGAGTCAGCACCGCATCGTAGGTGTCAAAGAATCGCGCGGTGTGCCGCCGGACGCGGCGCAACCGCGCGATCGCCGCGGGCAACCGCAGGGCGTTGCGGGCACCATGTCGGGCCAACCCCAACGTCAGGCTGTCCAGCCGGGTGCGATCGAAACTCTTGCCGAAGGCCAGTCGGCCGATACGCACCTGCGCCCACGCCAGCATCCCCCAGTACAGGACGAAGTCATCGGGCAACGTCGTGGGTACGGGCAATTCCTCGACGTGTTCGACGTGATGTCCCAGCTCCTCGAGGAGTCCGGCTGTCTTCAGCGTCAATGCACGCATCTCCGGGCCGCACTCCTGGTCGACCGAGCGGGTCAACACGGCAATCCGCAGCCGCTGCTTGCTGGGCCCGGTGACGTCCCCGATGGGCGGCAGCCCGGTGGGCCGCCAGTTGCGCTCGACCTCGCGGTAGAGGGCCGCGGTATCCCGCACGGATCGAGTCAGCACGCCATTGGCGGCGATGACGACCGGCATTCGGCGTAGCTCTGGATCTAGCGGCAGCCGTCCGCGCGTTGGCTTGAGCCCGACCAACCCGTTACACGACGCCGGAATCCGGATCGAACCACCGCCGTCGTTGGCGTGCGCGATCGGAACCACGCCCGCGGCGACGAACGCCGCCGATCCCGACGAAGAGGCGCCCGCGGTGTGCTCGGTGTTCCACGGGTTACGGACCGGGCCCAGCCGGGGATGCTCCGCGGCAGCGCTGAACCCGAACTCCGACATCTGCGTCTTACCGAGCTCGATCAATCCGGTCGACCGCAGCACCCGAGTGATCTCGCTGTCGGTGCCGGCGTGACGCGGCGCCCACGCGTCGGTCCCACGCATCGTCGGTAACCCGTTGACGTCGACGTTGTCCTTGATGTAGCTCGGCACTCCGCCGAAGAAGGCACCGCCCTGACTAGGCCGCCGGGTCCGAGCCGCGTTTCGCGCCGCGTCGAAGGCCGCATGCGCCAGACCGTTGAGCTGAGAATTGACCGCTTCGGTGCGCGCTATGGCGGCCTCGGCGACCTCGGCCGCGGTCAGCTGGCCAGAGTTGATGGCATCAGCAAGACCGACGGCATCGAGATCACCCAGGACATCGTCGCCAAAAGCGTGTACACGGGCCATGCTTCGACGCTAGCCGAGTTAGGCCTGCCCCACCTCGAACCGAACGAATCGGGTCACGCTGACACCGGACTCGTCCAGCAACGCCTTGACGGTCTTCTTGCTGTCGGACACCGAGGGCTGTTCGAGCAGCACGGCATCCTTGAAGAAGCCGTTCAACCGGCCCTCGATGATCTTCGGCAGCGCCTGCTCCGGCTTGCCCTCGGCCTTAGCGGTCTCCTCTGCGATGCGGCGTTCGCTGGCCACGACGTCTGCTGGCACCTCGTCGCGGGACAGGTAGCGGGCCTTGAGCGCGGCGATCTGCAGGGCCACCGCGTGCGCCGCCTCTTTTGCTGCGCCAGCCGAGCCGCCGGTGTACTCGACTAACACCCCGACCGCCGGCGGCAGATCGGCCGACCGACGGTGGAGATAGGTTTCCACGGTGCCGTCGAAGATCGCGACGCGCCGCAATTCCAGCTTCTCGCCGATTTTGGCCGACAGTTCCGCGATCGCCTGTTCGACGGTCTGGTCACCGGCGCTCGCGGCTTTGAGGGCATCGACGTCGACGGCCTTGGCGGCAACCGCGGCTGCGACGATCTCATCGGCCAGCTTCTGGAACTCCGCGTTCTTGGCGACGAAGTCCGTCTCGCAGTTCAACTCGATAAGCGCACCGTCCTTGGCCGCGACCAGACCCTCGGCTGTCGCGCGCTCCGCGCGCTTACCCACATCCTTGGCGCCCTTGATCCGCAGCGCCTCGACGGCTTTGTCGAAGTCACCGTCGGATTCGGCCAGCGCGTTTTTGCAAGCGAGCATGCCGGCACCGGTCAGCTCCCGCAGTCGCTTGACGTCGGCAGCGGTGAAGTTCGCCATTTCAGCCTTTCCTAGGATGCATCTGTGGTTGGTTCGCCGGCGCCGGCGACGGCGTCGGTCGGTGCGCTGGCATTAGCTGTAGCAGTTGCGGCTGTTGCGGAGGCCAGCAGCTCCTGTTCCCATTCGGCCAGCGGTTCGCCGGCTTCCGCCTCTGGTTTACCGTCGCCGCGGCCCTGGCCGGCGCGGGCTTGTAGGCCCTCGGCGACCGCGGAGGCGATCACTTTGGTCAGCAACGCCGCCGAGCGGATCGCGTCGTCGTTGCCCGGGATCGGGTAGTCGACCTCGTCGGGGTCGCAGTTGGTGTCCAGGATGGCTATCACCGGGATGCCGAGTTTGCGGGCCTCGCCGACGGCGATGTGCTCTTTGTTGGTGTCGACCACCCAAATCGCCGATGGCACCTTCGCCATGTCCCTGATACCGCCCAGAGACCGCTCCAACTTGTTCTTCTCCCGGGTCAGGCCCAGAATCTCCTTCTTGGTCCGTCCCTCGAAGCCGCCCGTCTGCTCCATTGCCTCGAGTTCCTTGAGACGCTGCAGCCGCTTGTGCACGGTGGAAAAGTTGGTGAGCATGCCACCCAGCCAACGTTGGTTCACATATGGCATGCCGACCCGGGTCGCTTCGGCTGCGACGGATTCTTGCGCCTGCTTCTTGGTGCCGACAAACAGTACGGTGCCTCCGTGGGCGACGGTTTCTTTGACGAACTCGTACGCCTTATCGATGAAGGTCAGCGTCTGCTGCAGGTCGATGATGTAGATGCCATTGCGGTCGGTGAAGATGAACCGCTTCATCTTGGGGTTCCAGCGACGGGTCTGATGCCCGAAGTGGGTGCCGCTGTCGAGCAGCTGTTTCATGGTCACAACAGCCATAGTGAGCCGATGTCCTTAGTTGTCGGTTGTCTGCCAGACGTCGGGTGACGCCGGGCCCTGGCGTCTGCTGCGATGCCGAACCCGTTCCGGAGAAATCCCCCAAAGGGGACCACCGGGCCGGGACCGCTCGGCATGCTGTTGCGGATCCCTGAACTACCGGGTCGCGATGCAGACACGCGAAGTCAGCCCGTAGAAACGAGCTGCGACGAGCAGTTTACACCGATCCCACGGGCGTCCTTACCACGGCGGCTCCACAGCTGGCGACCGCTCCACAAATCGATGCGACGGGGTGTCGGCGCCCCCGGTTCCCCGCTGAACTGGACTCGTGTTGTGGTCGATGCTGCTGTCCCTGATGGTGCTGTGCGCTGCGCCGGCGCACGCCTCCGGTGAACGCCTGGACTGGCCGCTACGTCCGCCACCTGCCGTGTTGCGCGGGTTCGCCGCCCCAACGCCGAACTGGCGGCCCGGCCATCGCGGCGTCGACCTGGCCGGCGCACCTGGTGAGCAGGTGTACGCCCCGGGCGACGCGACCGTGGTGTTCGCCGGAATGCTGGCCGGACGTCCGGTCGTTTCGTTGGCCCATCCGGGTGGCTTGCACACCAGCTACGAGCCGGTTCGAGCCATCGTTCGGGCCGGTCAGCCGGTAGCAGCCGGCGCTCCACTGGGCGAATTGGTGGCCGGACACCCGGGTTGCCCAGCGCCAGCGTGTCTGCATTGGGGCGCGATGTGGGGTGCGGCGTCGGCGGCCGATTACGTCGACCCGCTCGGCCTGCTGAGGTCCACCCCGGTCCGGCTCAAACCGCTGTCCGGTTGATGCGGTTAGGCGCGCGGATGGGCTTGATCGTGCACGGCCCGCAACCGGGCAACCGCGACGTGGGTGTAGAGCTGGGTGGTCGCCAGGCTGGAATGTCCCAGCAGCTCCTGGACAACCCTCAGGTCGGCCCCACCCTCGAGTAGGTGCGTGGCCGCGCTGTGGCGCAGCCCGTGCGGGCCCATGTCGGGTGCGCCGTCCACCGCGGCGACGGTCTGGTGCACCACGGTGCGCGCTTGCCGCACATCGAGTCGGCGACCGCGCGCGCCCAGCAGCAATGCCGACCCGGACTCCGCCGTGACCAGCGCGGGACGCCCCTTCGCCAGCCAGGTTTGCAACGCCTCGGCGGCGGGCTGACCGAAGGGGGCGGTGCGCTGCTTGTTGCCCTTGCCGAGGACACGCACCAGCCGATGCGTGGTGTCGACGTCATCGACGTCTAGACCGCACAGTTCGCTCACCCGGATCCCGGTGGCGTACAGCAGCTCCACGATCAGCCGGTCCCGCAGCGCCAGCGGATCACCCTGCTCGGCGCCTAGCTTCGCGGCGGTCATCGCCGCGCAGGCCTGATCCTGGCGCAGCACAGCGGGCAGCGTGCGATGGGCCTTGGGTATCTGCAACCGGGTCGCAGGATCGGTGGACAACAGACCACGCCGGGTGGCCCAGTCGGTGAAAGCTTTGACCGCCGAGGTGCGACGGGCCAGCGTCGTGCGCGCGGCGCCGGCGCCCGCGGCAGCGGCCAGCCATGACCGCAGCAGCGGCAGGTTCAGCGCGTCCAGGCCTGCTCCGCGTTCGGCGAGAAACGCAAACAGCGAGCGCAGATCACCCAGGTAGGCACGACGGGTGTGTGCCGAGCGGCCACATTGCAGCGCCAGGTAGTCGTCGAACTCCTCGAGAATGCCTTCGCTCACTCCCCCACGGTCGCAGACGCGACGGCGCGGTTCAGTCGACGCGCCGCAGCGTGTCCGGGGTGAGATCTTTGCGCGCGGGATATCCGTCGACCGCCATGATCAGGTCGGTTTCGGCCAACATCGCCCGCAGTACGTGGACGATGCCGGCTACCCCGCCAAGCGCCAGACCGTAGGCGTACGGGCGGCCCACGCCGACCGCAGTCGCACCCATGGCCAGCGCCTTGACGACGTCGGCACCGTTGCGGACCCCGGAGTCGAACAGCACCGGCAGCCCGTCGGCCGCCTCGATCACCGCTGGCAGGCAGTCCAGCGCGGGTAAACCGCCGTTGGCCTGCCGGCCGCCGTGGTTGGAGCAGTAGATACCGTCGACGCCACCGTCTTTGGCGCGTCGGGCATCATCGGGATGGCAAATGCCCTTCACGATCAACGGCAGCTCGGTCAGCGAACGCAGCCAGCCGAGGTCGTTCCACGTCAGGGGCGCTCCGAAAATTTGCACCCAGCGCAGCACGGCACCCTGCGGGTCTTCTTCTGGCGGACGCTGCAGGCTGGCCCGAAACACCGGATCGCTGGTGTAGTTGGCAAGGCAGTGCCCACGCAGCTGCGGAAAGTTCGCCGTGCTCAGGTCACGCGGCCGCCAACCGGTCACCCACGTATCGAGCGTGACGACGATGCCCTTGAAGCCGGCAACTTCGGCCCGCTGCACCAGGCTAGCGGCGACTTCTTTGTCAGTCGGTGTGTACAGCTGGAAGAACCCGGGTGTGTCACCGAATGCGGCGGCGACATCCTCCATGGGGTCGACCGTCAGCGTGGAGGCGACCATCGGCACGCCCGTGCGAGCGGCCGCACTCGCAGTTGCCAGGTCCCCATGCCCGTCCTGGGCGCACAGCCCGATAACGCCGATCGGGGCCATGAACAGCGGCGACGGCAAAGTCAACCCGAACATCTCGACCGAGAGGTCGCGCTGGGCGGCGCCGACGAACATCCGCGGCAGCAAACCCCAGCGATCGAACGCCTCGCGATTGGCCCGCTGGGTGCGTTCGTCACCCGCTCCCCCGGCGACATACGACCACACCGAGGGAGGCAAAGCCACCGCGGCCTTGGCTTCCAGTTCGGTGAAGGCCATGGGCAGGGAGGGCACCACCCCGGCGAGGCCCTGCAAGTAAATCTCGTTTTGGTAGTCGCCGAAATGCGGTGCTGTCTCTGCTCCCATTCGGTAGAGAATGCCAGCCGACCGGCCACGACCCTACTGGGTCCCGGCCTCAGCCTCGGCCAGTTCTTTCTTCCACTGCCGGAATGTCTCTTCGGTACGCCCACGCCGCCAGTAGCCGGAGATCGACGACGCCCATTTCGCGTCCACCCCACGCTCCTTGCGAATGTAGGGCCGCAGGTTGTGCATGACGGTTTGCGCCTCACCATGAATGAAGACATGCACCTGCCCAGGAAGCCACTGCGCGGTGGTAACCGCCTCGATCAACGGAGCATGATCACCGGCGCGATCCTCAGATATCAGATCCGCGCGGCCGCCGCGGTATACCCAGTTCACCTGGACGGAATCCGGTGCGGTCAGCTCGATCTCGTCTTCGGGGCCGGCCACTTCGATGAATGCCTTGCCAACCGCGTTGGCCGGCAACGCCTCCAGGGCGGCCGCGATGGCCGGCAGTGCGGATTCGTCACCAGCCAGCAGATGCCAGTCCGCCGACGGGTTGGGTGTGTAGGCCCCACCGGGCCCCATCAGATGGATCCGCTGGCCGGGTTGAGCCGTCGCGGCCCACTGGCCGGCTATCCCATGTTCGCCGTGCACCACGACGTCAATCACGATTTCACGGGCCGCAGCGTCGATTCGGCGGACGGTCATGGTCCGTACCGAGGGCCGCTTCTCGGGCGGGAGACTAGAAAAACTGTCCATGGTCAACGGCCGGGGCAAGGCCTCGACGTCGACGTCCTCAGCGACAAACACCAGCTTGACGTAGGAATCGGTAAACTCGCCGGGAACGAATGTGTCGAAGCCGTTGCCGCCGAGCCGCACCCGGATCATGTGGGGTGCCAGTTGTTGGGTACCAACGACTTCGAAGGTTTGCAGTGGTCTACCCGCCACTTGTCCTCCTGTTCAAACCCAATGCCCCCGCTCGACTATACGAGCCGAGGCGTTGCCGGCTTGGCCACGACCCGGGCGGGACCGCATCGGGCGATGCGCCATCGGCCTCCGTCACGCTGGGCCAACCCGCGGACCTCGAGGATCGCCAGCGGTCCCAGCACCTGCTCGGCCACCAACCCGGATGCGATGGCGATCTCGTCGACACTGGTGGCGCCGCGACCCGGCAACGCTTCGTACACTCGGCGCTCGATGTCGCTGAGCCCGTCGAAAGCGGTGCTGGGTCGCGTCTCCTCGGCCGCTAGTTCGCCGATTCGACCGACGAACTCAACAATGTCGTCTACTCGGGTGATCAACTCCGCGCCATCGCGCAGCAAGGCATGACAGCCCGCCGACGCCGACGAGGTCACCGGCCCGGGTACCGCCCCTACCACTCGGCCCAGTGCCCTGGCCCACGCGGCGGTATTGGACGCGCCGCTGCGCAGGCCCGCCTCCACCACAACCGCCGCGCCCGCAACGGCGGCGACCAGCCGGTTGCGGGTCAAGAAGCGATGCCGGGCCGGGCGCACGCCGGGCGGGTACTCGCTGAGCAGCAGGCCGTACCGGCCGATGCGGTGCAGGAGCGCCGAATGCCCGCCCGGATATAGGATGTCGATCCCGCCGGCCAACACCGCCACGGTGATGCCGCCGGTGGCGAGCGCAGCGCGATGAGCCGCACCGTCAACGCCGTACGCGCCGCCGGAGACCACCGCAACATCGCGGTCGGCCAGGCCAGCGGCCAAATCAGTCGCCACCTGCTCGCCGTACGCCGTCGCGGCCCGGGTCCCCACCACCGCGGCAGCGCGCTGCGCCACCTCGTCCAGACGCGCGGGACCCAGCACCCATAACGCCATCGGCGGACCGCCGCCCGCCTTGGCCCGCACCGCGGGGCTATCGAACGCGGTGAACGCAAGCATCGGCCATTCGTCGTGGTCCGGCGTGATCAATCGGCCGCCCCGGCGTGCGAGCAGCTCGAGATCCGCGGCGGCCCGATCGACTGTGCGCCTGGCTTGGGTGCGCCGGGCCAGATCGGCGCCGACCAGACCGCGCCGGACCCGGTGCGCCGCCTCTACCGGGCCAACACGGCCCACCAGGGTGGCTAGTTCGGCGCATGGCGGCTCGGCCACCCGGGACAGATATGCCCAGGCCAGCGCGCGGCGATCGCAGCTGCTCATCGGGCGGCACCTGGCTGCCGGAAGCTCAATGCGACACCGACCTCGTCAAGACCCGGCGAAACCCGGCCGGCCAAGTCGGCCAGGCTCCAGGCGACCCGCAGGGTGCGATCCACGCCACGAATGCTGAGCAGCCCCCGATCCAGTGCGGTGCGCAGCGGGTCCATGGCGGCGTTGCCAAGGCGAAACTTCCGCCGCAGCAGGGGCCCGCTGACTTCGGCATTGGTACGGAAGCCATGCGGCCGCCACCGCTGGGCGGCCGCCTCACGGGCTAGCGCGACCCGCTGCCGCACCTGCGATGTCGGTTCACCATCCGCGGCCGAAAAGGCCCCCGCCCGAACCGGATGCAGCTGCACCCTCAGGTCCACCCGGTCCAGCAGTGGCCCGGAAAGCTTGCCGAGGTAGCGGCGCTTAACGGCGCCCGCGCAGATGCAGTCGCGTGGATCGGCCGGGGCACACGGACACGGGTTGGCAGCCAGCACCAGCTGAAACCGAGCCGGGTAGCAGGCAACGCCGTCGCGCCTGGCGAGGCGGATTTCCCCGTCCTCCAACGGCGTTCGCAACGCTTCCAGCGCCCGCACGCTAATTTCAGCGCATTCGTCTAAGAACAACACTCCGCGATGAGCCCGGCTCACGGCACCCGGACGAGCCATCCCCGACCCGCCGCCTACCAGTGCTGCGACGCTGGAACTGTGATGCGGCGCCACCAACGGCGGACGGGTGATCAATGGCGTTTCCCCCGACAGCAGTCCGGCCACCGAATGGATGGCGGTGACCTCCAGCGACTCACTGTCCGATAGCGGCGGCAGCAGCCCAGGAAGACGTTGCGCCAACATTGTTTTGCCCACTCCCGGCGGGCCGGTCAACATCAGGTGATGAGCTCCGGCCGCGGCCACTTCCACGGCGAAGCGCGCTTGTGCCTGTCCCACGACATCGGACAGATCTGCCGATGGCTCGCGGACGGTGGCAACCGCTGCGATCCTCTCGTCCAATTCGGCGCAGCCCTTCAACCAGCTCTGCAGCTGACCCAGACTGCGAACACCCCAGACGTCGATGCCGTCGACCAGGCTGGCCTCGGCCAGGTTGTCCGCGGGAACGACGACGGCCGGCCAGCCCTCGCGCTTGGCGGCCAACACGGCGGGCAGTACGCCACGCACCGCTCGAACCCGGCCGTCCAACGACAGCTCGCCGAGCAACACGGTCTTCTCCAGACGGTGCGACGGGTTCTTCTGCTGCGCCGAGAGCACCGCGGCCGCCAGGGCAATGTCGTAGACCGAACCCATCTTCGGCAGCGTCGCCGGCGACAACGCCAGCGTCAGCCGGGCCATGGGCCAGCTATTTCCGCAATTGGTGACGGCCGCGCGAACCCGATCGCGGGATTCTTGCAACGCCGCATCGGGCAGCCCCACCAGATGCACACCCGGCAGCCCCGAGCTGATGTCGGCCTCGATCTCCACGATTTCTCCGTCCAGGCCGCACACCGCGACCGAGAACGCACGCCCGAGCGACATCAGCCGACACCCTTCAGGTGAGTCAACTCAGGGGTACGGCGACGGCCGATACGCACGCCGATGACATCGATACGGACCGCCGTCCAGCCCTGGTTCTGACCGGCCAACCACAATCCGGCCAAGCGGCGGAGCCGACGCAGCTTCCACTCGGTCACCGCGTGCGCCAGCCCGCCGTACCCGTCGCCGGTGCGCGTCTTGACCTCGATGAACACCACTGCGCCCGTGGCTGGGTCGCCGGCGATCACATCGAGTTCCCCATAGCGGCAGCGCCAGTTGCGGTCCAAGATCCGCAACCCCAGATCGGTCAAATGCTTCACGGCCAGCTGCTCGCCAAAGGCGCCCAGCTCAGCTCGCGTCATGGTCTTCAGGGTCGTCATGCGGCCAAAATGCACGCGGGCACCGACACCCGACACCGTGGCCCATCGCGTTGGCGCGCGGAGGACGCCGGTAATCCACAGTCGCGCATTCATTGACAGCAATGCGATGCGAACTCGGCTCCCCGACAGCTAAGTAATGCGATCTGGCCTGGTATAGACGTTCATCGAATCCTCCCGCAGGAACGCTACGAGCGTTATCCCGGACTGCTCGGCCAGCGAAACCGCCAGCGACGACGGCGCCGAGACCGCGGCCAGCACCGGAATCCCGGCCATCAGCGCCTTCTGCGTGATTTCGAACGACACGCGACCGCTGACCAGCAGCGACGCCGCCCCCAGCGGTACCCGATCATGTTCGAGCGCCCAGCCGATCACCTTGTCGACCGCGTTATGTCGGCCAATGTCCTCGCGCACGGCGAGCATGGTGCCATCCACCTCGAACAACGCCGCGGCATGCAGTCCACCGGTGCTGGCAAAAACCTTTTGCGCACCGCGCAATTGCTTGGGCATCTCCCGGAGGGTGGCCACGTTAACGGTGGCCGGATCGTCACCAGGGGAAAACCGGCTGATCAGCCGCACCGCTTCCAGGGAGGCTTTGCCGCACACCCCGCACGATGAGGTGGTGTAGAAATTCCGGGTGACGCCGAGGTCAGGCAACTCGAGGCCGGGTGCCAATCTCGCATCCACCACGTTGTAGGTGTTGACGCCGTCCTCACCGCGTTCTTGGCAGTAGCGAATCGTCTGCACGTCTTCGCGGTGTGCGATCAACCCCTCGGTAAGCAAGAATCCTTGCGCGAGTTCGATATCCGCACCGGGCGTGCGCATGGTCACCGTCACTGGCGCCCCGTTGACGCGGATCTCCAGCGGCTCCTCGACGGCCAGGGTTTCCGGCCGGGTGATCGCTCGACCGGCGGCCACGTGCTTGACGCGCCGGCGCGCCGTTACGTGGCCCACTGCGACTTCTCCCGCATACCCGGTGCCAGGAGGATCCGGCAACCAGTGCGCTTACCGGGGTAGTCGGCTGAGTGCACAAACACGGCCTCAACCTACCCCGAGCGCGTGCTTGCCACGGCAGGGATCGGCCGCCGTCACACCGCTGAGGCCAACGCTGCCAGCGTGTCCGCCGACGAGTGCGTCGGATACCAACCCAAATACCTCTTGGCCTTCGCGGTATCCATCACCACCGATTGCCGCGTGACATGCAGCCATTCGAGCGCCGAGGGAACCAACGGCAAACGAGCAATCGCCGCCGACGCCGTCGCGGCGGCGACGGCCGGAACCCGCACCGGCCGGCACCGCAGCGCGTTGGCGACATCGGTAACCGTCACTACGCCATCACCGGCGATGTTGTAAGCACCGGCTGGAACCGGGGCGGTAGCCATCAGCGCGATCGCGGCAGCCACGTCGTCATGGTGCACCAGCTGCAAAGCAACACCGGGATCCGGCACGATCGGCTTCAACATCGACACCACCCTGCTCAGCGCCCGCATCGGCGCCGACAGCCGCTTGCATGGCATCGTCTCAGCCAACGCAAGCGCCTCGGGGCCGGCAACGATGCAGGGCCGAAGCACAAAAACCTGCAACGACGAGCCTTTGGTGATCTCGGCCAGTTGAGCCTCGCAAGCCGCCTTCTGCTCGGAGTAACAG
Source organism: Mycobacterium basiliense (assembly GCF_900292015.1). Classification (NCBI taxonomy): domain Bacteria; kingdom Bacillati; phylum Actinomycetota; class Actinomycetes; order Mycobacteriales; family Mycobacteriaceae; genus Mycobacterium; species Mycobacterium basiliense. The sequence goes on along the minus strand of NZ_LR130759.1, from coordinate 1,855,473 downwards.
TGCTCAGGCGAGCCACGCGGCGGCACGTCCTCGGTGAGGGGCACCGGGTTGTCAGAGTGGTAGCCGTATGCGGCGACCGAGGACCCGTAGACCAGGCGGCGCGGTCGCGGCGCACAAACCGTGGCCTCGAACAGATTTCGGCAGCCCCGCACGTTGATTCGTGCGCTCTCGGCACGCGACCCCGCGACCGCGACGGCGAGGTGAATCACCACATCGGCCCGCCTGACCAACGTATCCACGGCACCGCGATCTAAGGGGTCGCCCTGCAGCCAGGTGGTCTTGGTCCACCCGTACAGCGCCGGGTCAAACGGCCGGCGCGCCATTCCGATGATGGTATGCACAACCGGGTCACGCTCCAGTGCCGTCACCGCCGAGATGCCGACCTCTCCGGTCGGTCCGGTAATGGCGACGGTAATACCCACCCGGGTGGTAATTCCCGACAACGACGCCGTCCAAACGCCGGATCAACACGCGGCGGGTGTGCCGCCCCCCAGTATGGCGATCACGTCGGCCCCGTCGTCACCGCCGGCATTGCGTGAGCGCGGGAGACGAATGATGACGTTGATGGCACCGCCGGGATGACGCCTTGATCGCCATGGTTTCGGTCCGTCTGCGGCGGGGGACACCGAAGGCGCGGCAACCCGGTGGACACCCGGGTGCTCCACCCCGCCGTAGTGGCGAGGCACGCAACCCGGCGGCTATCCACCGTCAATGGCCCTCGCCGGTCCGGCGAGGCACATTACAGTGGCTAACAACGCCGACAACCTCGACTTCGGGCTCGTAGGGTGGCCGGCTCACCGTACGTCGCTGCAGCGCATCCTCGGGCACCTGACGACGTCGCTGAACGAATTGAAAGGCGCTGCCGGAGTTTGCGGGCGAAGCGACAACCGATAATCTACGGCTAGCGCATGGGGGGCTGATCGCCCCGACAGCCGAAGTTAGGGAAGACGTGAGCGTTGCATCGAATGCCAACTCCCCCGACTCGTCACCGGGTGGGCCAATCGCCGACCCGGCAACAGTCTTCGCGGCCCTCGCCGAGATCATTTACCAAGGGGCGGAAGCCTCGGAGATGTATGCCGCCATCTGCGTGGCAGCGACCCTGGTAGTTCCCGGCTGCGACCACGCCAGCCTGCTGGTACGCAGCAATGATCGCTACGTCACCGTCGGCGCCAGCGATCGGCTCGCGCAGCGGGTCGATGAGATCGAACGTCGCGCCGGCGACGGCCCGTGCATCGACGCGATCGAGGAGGAAGTACCCCAGATCGAGCCGGACTTGACCGCAGCAACTCAGTGGCCCAAATTCGCGGCCGCTCTGCTCGCCGACACACCTGTGCGCGGCGCCATGGGTTTTAGGCTGCTAGTCGACAAACGCAAAGGCGCCGCGCTCAACCTGTTCAGCGAGGAGCCCAACCGCTTCGACACGGAGTCCGCCGGCAGCGCGGCGGTGCTGGCATCGTTCGCCAGTGTGGCCGTCAACGCCGTCGCTCACGGCGAGGACGCGGCGAGCCTGCGACGTGGACTGATCAGCAACCGCGAAATCGGCAAAGCGGTCGGCATGTTGATGATGATGCAGCAAATGAGCGAGGACCAGGCATTCGATTTGCTGCGGACCCATTCCCAGAGCCTGAATATCAAGCTGGCAGACGTGGCACGCAAGGTCATCGAAAACCGCGGTGAGCTTCCCCCCGACGGCGACGACAAGCTGCGCAACTCGGCCAGCGTCCACTAAAAAGGCTATTCCGGCAACCGCAGTTCGGGTTTCTCCACTTCCTCGATGTTGACGTCTTTAAACGTCACTACCCGTACCTGCTTGACGAACCGCGCCGGCCGATACATGTCCCACACCCAGGCGTCCGCCAGTCGCAGCTCGAAATACACCTCGCCGTCGGCATTGCGTGGCACCATTTCCACGCTGTTGGCCAGGTAGAAGCGTCGCTCCGTTTCTACGACATAGCTGAACTGGCCAACGATGTCCTTGTATTCGCGGTACAGCGAGAGCTCCATCTCGGTTTCGTACTTTTCGAGATCCTCCGCACTCATCTGCTCAGACGTCCTTCTCCCAGCGTATGTGTCCGACTTCCCGCGTCGGGGCCTCGCGAGGCCCCGACGACCACGAGCGCCCGCTTGGTCGCCGGGTGGGAACTCTTGGCACCATCTTTCCTCACCGGTTGCCACCACGCTCTCTCGGAGGGTCGGGTTGACACTCGGGCACCGGCCGGCCGTTGGCCACCGCTGCCACCCGGCGGACATTGATAAAGGAGTAGCGATGTTGGGGGCTAGGACCCAGCCGGGTCAATGCGAGGCTGTGCGCGGGTGTGCTGTAGCCCTTGTGCTCGGCGAAGCCGTATCCCGGGTACTGCGAATCCATCTCGACCATCAACCGGTCCCGACTGACCTTCGCCAGCACGCTGGCCGCCGCGATACACGCGGCCGCCGCATCACCCCCGACCACCGGCAGCGACGGCACGGGCAGCCCAGGCACCCGGAATCCGTCGCTCAACACATACCCGGGCCGCAGTGACAGCCCGGCCACCGCGCGCCGCATCCCTTCGATATTGGCCACGTGCACGCCGCGGCGGTCGACTTCGACCGAGGGGATGAACACCACGTGGTAGGCCAGCGCGTAGCGGCAGATCAACGGGAACAACTTCTCACGAGCTTTTTCCGACAGCTTCTTCGAATCGTCCAGTTCGGCGAAGCTTTGCAGCCGCGCCGGACCAAGCACACAGGCCGCAACTACGAGCGGACCGGCGCACGCACCGCGGCCAACCTCGTCGACTCCGGCCACCGGCCCCAGACCACTACGGTGCAGCGCGGACTCCAGGGTTCGCATCCCCCGCAATCCCCCAGACCTGCGGATCACCGCCCGTGGTGGCCACGTCGTGGCCACGGCTATTGCCCCTGCTGCGGGTTGACCGAGCGCACCACACCCCACCGCGACGGCGGCCAGACGATAAACCTGGCCTTGCCGATGACGTTGGACACCGGCACGGTCCCGGCCGTGGGATCCACGGTGCACAGCATAGGGCAGTGGGCGCGCGAGTCCGCCGAATGGGTGCGATTGTCCCCCATCACCCACAGCCGGCCGGCGGGCACTTTCACGGGCCCGAACTCGGTGCCCAGGCAGGGGTAGACCGACGGGTCGGCCATCATGGTGTGCGGATCGAGGTACGGCTCCTTAAGAGGCTTGCCATCGACGGTCAGGCCGGTATCGGATCGACACTGAACCGTTTGCCCGCCGACCGCGATCACCCGCTTGACCAGATCGTTCTCATCGGGAGGCACAAAACCGATGAACGACAGCGCATTTTGCACCCAGCGCAGCAAGGTGTTGCTCGACCGAATCGACTTGTAACCGACGTTCCACGACGGTGGTCCCTTGAAGACGATGACGTCGCCGGGTTTGGGTGAGGTGAATCGGTAGGTGAGCTTGTCCACCAAAATGCGATCACCGACGCACGTTGAACAACCGTGCAGGGTCGGTTCCATCGACTCCGAGGGAATCAGGTAGGGCCGCGCGACGAACGTCAACATAACGTAGTAGAGGACCACCGCGATGACGGCCAGGGTGGCCAGTTCCCGCAGTGCCGACTTCTTGGCCGGCTTGGACTCGTCCGCTACCGCTTCCGTCGCCTCCGGGGCGGGGTCCGGTTGAGCAGGCTCGGGTGCGGCGTCCGGCCGCGGGGCAGCCGACTGCAACTCCGAATGACTGGCCTGGGGCTCGCGCTCAGTTGGGGAGTCGGGGGTTTCGGTCACGAGATCAGCGTAGTCAGCATGCGTCGTGGTTTATCCGGCCGGCGCGGCTGGCGAGTCGAACCGCACAGCGAGGCACCGAGACCAGCCGAGGCGGCCGCCAGAGCGGCCCCGGTCAGCGCTTTTCCTTGATCTTGGCTTTCTTGCCGCGAAGTTCGCGCAGGTAGTACAGCTTGGCGCGGCGAACGTCGCCACGGGTCACCAGTTCGATGTGGTCGATGTTCGGCGAATGCACCGGAAAGGTGCGTTCGACGCCGACACCATAGCTTTCCTTGCGCACCGTGAATGTCTCGCGGATACCTCCGCCTTGCCGGCGGATCACCACGCCCTTGAACACCTGAATACGTTCCTTGGCGCCCTCGATGACCTTGACGTGCACGTTGATGGTGTCGCCCGGGCTGAAGGCCGGGATGTCGTCGCGCAGCGACGCCTTGTCGACGAAGTCCAGCCTGTTCATGGGAAAGACACTTCCTCCGGGTCGCGGCTGGGCAAAGGCCGGCACGCAGGCGTGCGACGCTCACCAAGCCAATGGGTACGGGCTTCATGGATGCATCCCGCAGCAGGCGGGAGGCACCTAGGCCGCCGACAACCGCTGGAGACAACTGGTCAATTGTGCCAGACGGTGCGCGTGCCGTGAAAATCACAGGAAATCGAGGCGATTCACGCCGGTCAGAATGCGGCCCCGAATGGTACATATGACTGGGGTCAAACCGCGCGAGTCTAACCCGTGGCTCTGCGTCATGCCCGGGGCAGATAGCAGTGCGGCCGCCCACCTGAACGTCTTCGTGGTGCCCGAGGATGCAAAAGGAGAACGATGCGAGCACGGCCGCTGACCATGCTTGTCGCCGCCGCGGCGGCAGCATCGGTGCTGGTCGCAGGCTGCGAGGCAAAGGTACACGCCAAGGCATCCAACACCGCTGGCAGCAACTCATCCCCACAGCAAGCGCAACCGCAACAGCGGCTGGTCGACTTGTTGCTGCGAGCCATCACACCGCCGGGAGCCCCGGCCGCGGTGTTGCCCGACACCGGACTGGGCGGCGTGCCCGAACGAGTCCAGCAGGCGACCGATGAGGCCACCGCCAAGGGTGCTGCCCTTTCGGTTGCCGTTTTCGACCGCTCCACACGTCAGCTGGTCTCCAACGGCAACACTTCGATCATCGCGACCGCGTCGGTATCGAAACTGTTCATCGCCGACGAGTTGCTGCGGCAGGCGTCCCTAGGGAAAACCGAGCTGTCCCCGGAAGACCAACGCATCCTCGACGTCATGTTGCGGTCGTCCGATGACGGCGCCGCGGAACAGTTCTGGGATCAACTGGGCGGCAGCAACCTCATTACCGATGTAGCCACCCGCTATGGACTGACCTCGACCGCGCCACCCAGCGACGGGCGCTGGTGGAACACCATCAGTTCGGCGCCGGACCTGATCCGCTACTACGAAATGCTGCTTGACGGCACGGGCGGCCTACCGTTGGAACGCGCCGCGATCATCGTCAACGACCTGGCCCAGTACACCCCGACCGGAGTTGACGGCTATCCGCAGCGCTTCGGCATCCCCGACGGGTTACCTGCCGAACCGGTTGCGGTCAAGCAGGGCTGGATGTGTTGTATCGGCACCGCCTGGATGCATCTTTCCACCGGCGTGATCGGAGCGGATCGCCGCTACATCATGGTGATCGGATCGCTGCAGTCCTCCGACGAGGTCACCGCGCGGGAAACGATCACCCAGGCCGTCAAAACGATCTTCCCCAACGGCCGCATCTAGCCTCAACGCGCCGCGCTACTCCGGTGGAGCCAAGTCCGGCCGGCGTTCGCGAGTGCGTTGCAGCGAGACATCCCGACGCCACGCCGCGATTCTTGCGTGGTCCCCGGAGAGCAGGATCTCGGGGACGTCTAGACCACGCCAGCTTGGCGGCCGCGTATAGCTTGGCCCCTCCAGCAGCCGACCCAGGCCGGGCGAGAACGAATCGTCTTGATGTGAGGCGGGATTGCCCAAGACCCCGGCCAGCAGCCGCACCACGGCTTCGATCATCACCACCGCCGCGGCCTCCCCGCCGGGTAGCACGTAGTCGCCGATCGAGACCTCCTCGACCCGCATCCTGCGCGCGGCATCCGCCATCACCCGCTGATCGATGCCCTCGTAGCGACCACACGCAAACACCAGGTGCCCCTCGGCGCTCCAGCGTTGCGCAGTGGCCTGGGTGAACAACGCCCCAGCCGGCGTGGGAACAACCAAAAGTGACTCGCCCGAACAGATTTCGTCGAGTGCCTCACCCCAAACCGGCGCCTTCATCACCATCCCCGGACCGCCACCATAGGGCGCGTCATCGACCGAGTGGTGCACGTCGTACGTCCAGTGCCGCAGGTCATGCACCCGCAGGTCGACTACACCGGACGCAATCGCCTTGCCCGGCAAGGATTGTTGCAATGGGTCCAGGCAGGCAGGGAAAATCGTCACGACGTCGATCTTCATATCCGCCCTAACTCAGATCCAGCAGACCGTCGGGTGGGTCGATCTCGACGACTCCCTCGTCCAGCGATACCGAAGTGACGATCGCGGTGACAAACGGCACCAGCACCTCCCCGGCGTCGCGGGTGACGGCCAACAGCTCGCCACCGGCGGTGTGCAACACCTCGGCAACCACACCAACCCCGACACCCGTTGTGGTTCGAACCGCAAGGCCCTGCAGCTGGTGGTCGTAGTAGGTGTCCGGCTCGTCGATCGGCGGCAGGTCATCGGAGTCGATGACGAACAAGGCGCCGCGCAGCAAGTCGGCAGCGTCGCGGTCGGTCACTCCGGCCAATCGGACCAGCAGCCGTGCCCCGTGGTCGCGCACGCTGTCGATCACATAGCTGCCCTCTTGACCGTGGCGAGATTGCCTCAGACGCAATGTGTTCCCCGGCGCGAACCGGACATCGGGATCGTCGGTGCGGATCTCGACGACAACCTCACCGGTGATGCCGTGCGCCTTCACCACGCGCCCGACTACCAGCTCCATGGGGCTACTGGTCGGTGTCCACCACGTCGACGCGAATGCCCCGGCCACCGATTCCGGCGACCAGTGTGCGCAATGCCGTCGCGGTGCGCCCCCCACGACCGATCACCTTGCCCAGATCGTCCGGGTGCACGTGCACTTCCACGGTGCGTCCTCGGCGACTGGTCACCATGTCCACCCGAACATCGTCGGGGTTGTCCACGATTCCGCGGACCAGATGCTCGACAGCGTCAACCACGACCGTGCTCATCGCGCCGATCAGCTTTCGGTCGACTCGGACTGCTCGGCAGTCTCGGCCGGCGGCTCGGTCGACTCGGTCTGCTCGGCGGCCGCGTCAGCTTCAGCTGCGGCGTCGCTGGCCTTCGCGGTCTTCTTGGGCGCCGACTTCTTCTTCGGCTTGGTGGCCTCAGTGGTGGGACCACCTTCGGCGGCAGCCAGCGCGGCGTTGAACAACTCAAGCTTGCTGGGCTTGGGTGGGGCGACCTTCAATCGGCCCTCCGCGCCGGGCAGGCCCTTGAACTTCTGCCAGTCACCGGTGATCTTGAGCAGCTTGAGGACGGGTTCGGTGGGCTGAGCGCCCACCGAGAGCCAATACTGGGCGCGCTCGGAGTTGATCTCGATGAGGCTCGGCTCTTCCTTGGGGTGGTAGCGGCCGATGACCTCGATGGAGCGGCCGTCGCGGCGGGTGCGCGCGTCGGCGACCGCAATGCGGTACTGGGGGTTGCGGATCTTGCCAAGCCGAGTGAGCTTGATTTTCACAGCCATGGTTACGCGATTTCTCCTGTGTGTGACACGCTGCAATTCAGCGACCCGGGCGGGATGCCAGGATCCGGTTTTGCCTCGCGTGTTGACCGCCGGGCAGCGACCCCGAACTGAACGCGTATGTCGCGCGGCGGACAGCCGCCCATTGTGCCAGAACGAGGTCCCGCGACGAAAATTCGCCGCCAGCGAGAAGCGTCCCGCGTTCCGGGGGCGGCGGTTTGCCGTTCGCCTCAGAGCACCTTCTGGAAGGTCTTGGTCTCGACGCGGCGAGTCATCCGCCAGCCGTCGGGGGTGCGCACGAACTCGTCGTCGTACCACAGCCCGCAGAACAACACCCGCTCCTGGTCTGCGCCGAGCACCATCGGGTTGAAGCAAATTACCCGCGATGAAGCGATATCGCCGTGGATGCGGACCGAGAAGTTGCCGAGCATGTGCGCGTAGACCGGGAAATTCGGTAGCACCTGCGCCAGCCACTTCTTGACTTCGGGATAGCGGCCGTCGATGCCGCCGAGGGCGCGGTAGTCGATGTAGGCGTCCGGGGTGAACACTGTGTCCAGGTCGTCGAATCGGCGTAGGTCAATCGCCGTCGAATAGTCCACCAATAGTTGCTGGATCTCCAACCGGTCGGAGATTTCGGCCAGGCTCAACATCCTTCGATTCAACACCGCCCCGGTCCGCCGAGCTAACCGACATGACCCCCGATGGCCCAGATCCCCCAGATATAGACCAGGGCCACGCTTCTCGGCGTGTCGTGTACTTCGGGTTATGTGTCGCGGCGCCGGTGGCCCATGGGCGTTACCTGCGTCGGCAATCCCTGGAAGTTACACTCAGGGCCCATGCGAAAGCTCATCGCCGCGGTCGCGGCCGCAGCTCTGCTCACCGGCGGCACCATCAGCGCGGGCGCGGCATCGGCCGACACCGGCGTCCAGCCGATCGGTTCGGTCCCGATTCCCGACGGCCCGGCACAAACCTGGATTGTGGCCGATCTCGACAGCGGTCAGGTACTGGCCGGACGTGACCAGCATGTCGCCCACCCACCGGCCAGCACCATCAAGGTGCTGTTATCGCTGGTGGTGCTGGACGAGTTGGACCTGAACTCGACCGTGGTGGCAGACGTCGCCGACACCCAGGTTGAATGCAACTGCGTCGGGGTCAAACCGGGCCGCAGCTATACCGCACGACAGCTGCTCGACGGCCTGCTGCTGGTTTCGGGTAACGATGCCGCCAACACCCTGGCGCACATGCTGGGTGGCCAGGACGTGGCCGTGGCCAAGATGAACGCCAAAGCCGCGGCGCTGGGTGCCGGCAACACCCACGCGGTGACCCCGTCCGGTCTGGACGGTCCCGGCGGCTCGGGCTCGTCGACCGCCCATGACCTGGCGGTCATCTTCCGGGCAGCCATGGCCAACCCGGTGTTTGCCCACATCACCGCCGAACCGTCGGCAATGTTCCCCAGCGGCCCCGCTGAGGGTGACGAGCAACCGATCCTCAATCAGGATGAGCTGTTGGCGCGCTATCCGGGAGCAATCGGCGGCAAGACCGGGTACACCAACGCCGCCCGCAAGACGTTCGTGGGTGCCGCGGCCCGCAACGGGCGCCGGCTGGTGATCGCGATGATGTACGGGCTGGTCAAAGAGGGCGGACCGACGTATTGGGATCAGGCCGCCGGCCTGTTCGACTGGGGTTTTGCCCTCAACCCGCAAGCCAGCATCGGATCCCTGTAACCGCTACTACGCCGGCGCATCTGGCAAAGCCGCCGCGAGCAGCGCCGTGAGCACCGGAATCCGTTGCTCGGCGATGTCCGGCTGCGGCACTACCGCACCCACGATGGCGGCTCCGTCGAACACGTTGGTCAGCAACGCCACGATGACCGGAAACGTTTCCTCCGAAAAGCTCTCCGCGCCGGGCAGCGCCCGGGCGGCGTCGTAGATCTTGGCGCTGTACTGCTCCAGCACGTTGTGCAACGTTTCCTTGAGCTTCGGGTCGGTGCGTGCTGCAATCATGAGCTCGTACAACACGGCGTTGGTCGGTCCGCTGGTGATATCGCGCAGTATTCCCAGCGCCGCTTCCAGCGCCGGCCGGTCGGCCGGTATCTCGGTGACCTGCTTGGCGAAGGTTTCCAGCTGACGACGCAGCACCTCGTATGCGGTGGCCGCCATGAAATCACCCATCGTTTCGAAATGCCGAAACAGGGCCCCTACCGACACTCCCGCGCGTTTGGTGATCACGGCCGCCGAAGCCCGCGCGTACCCGACCTCGACGATGGTGTCGATGCTGGCCTGCAGGAGCCGTGCCACGGTTTCCTCGCGGCGCTGCTGCTGAGTTCTGGCCATCTCAGGCCGACCGGCTCAGGACGTGCTCTTGACGCGCACCCGCCCGCAGGTACCGGCCCGACTTGACCGTCTGCCCGTAGCCGTCGCAAAACTTGCCCGCTCGGAAGACCACGGCGCCACCCACCCCCGTGGCGACCACGGTCTTATCGTTGCGGTTGACCATGCGCCGCAGCCCACCGTAGAAGCCGACCTCCTGCTCGTGATAGCCGTCCACCGATTCGTCCAGGCGAGTCGGGTCGATCACCACAAAATCGGCACGGTCGCCGACCCGCAAGGTGCCGGCGTCGACGCCGAACCACTCGCCCAGTTCGCCGGTCAGCCGATAAATCGCGTGCTGAACGGACAGGAATGGCCGCCCGGCCCGCTCGGCGTCGCGCGTGCGCTTGAGCAGTCGAAGCGGGAAGTTGTAGAAGGCCATGTTGCGCAGATGCGCGCCGGCGTCGGAGAAACCCATATGAATGCTGGGCTCAGCGGCGAGCTTGTTGAGCTGCTTGGGCCGGTGGTTGGCCACGGTGGTTGTCCAACGGACATTGCGCTCACCGTTTTCGACCAGCACATCCAAGAATGCGTCAAGTGGATGGATCCCGCGCTCGTCGGCGATTGCCCCAAAGCTCTTGCCAATCAACGCCTGATCGGGGCACTCGACGATCACCGCATCGTGAAAGTCGCGGTGCCACAGCGATGGGCCGAGCTTGATCCGGTCGAACTCACGCCGAAACCGGCGTCGATAGGACTCGTCGGCCAGTAGTTCGTTGCGCTCCAACTGTTCGCGCAGATGAAGGGCGGCGGTTCCGGCACCGAACTCTTCAAAGACCGGCAGGTCGATGCCGTCGGAGTAGAGCTCGAACGGGACGGGCAGATGCTGGAACCGCACTTGCGAACCCAACAGCTTGTTGAGCACCCGGGTGCCAAAGCCGAACACGTGTACCGCCAGCGGCATCGCCTTGCCGTCGGCGGAAACCAGCATGCTCATCCGAACTCCCTTGCGGCGGTTCAGTATTCGGCTACTGGCCAGGAAGAACAGCAAGGCGGAAGCCGCGTTCTTGACATCGGGTGCACTTTGCAGAATCCGGCCCCGCTTGCGCAACACGTTGATCAGCCGGCGCCGTTCCCGCCACGTCGCAAAGGTGGACGGCAGCGCGCGCGAGCGGAAGCGGTCACCGTCGAGCTTGTCGATCGCCGCATCCATCCCAGACATGCCGAGTACCCCGGCCTCGAGGGCTTCGTCGAGTAGCTGGGCCATGCGGTCCATCTCGGCGTCGGTGGGTCGTACGGCGTCGTCGGTGGCGCGGTCGAGGCCGAGCACCGCGGCGCGCAGATCCGAATGACCAATCAGTGAACTCACATTCGGCCCGAGCGGTAAGCCGTCGATTGCTTCGATGTACTCCGCGGCCGTTTCCCATGTCTTGTTGCTTTCCAACGCGCCCAGAACGAACTCGCGCGGTACCGCCTCGACCCGGCTGAACAGGTCGGCGGCGTCCTCGCAGCTGGCGTAAACCGTCGATAGCGAGCAGTTGCCCAGCAATACCGTGGTGACACCGTGGCGCACCGACTCGCGCAGTCCAGGGTCCAACAACACCTCGGCGTCGTAGTGGGTGTGCACGTCGAGGAAGCCGGGCACGACCCATTTCCCGGCGGCCGCGATCACCTCCGGGCAACCGGTTTCATCCAGCGGGACATCCGCGGGCCCTACCGCCGTGACCACCACACCGTCGCGCACACCCAGGGTTCGGATCTGCGGCTCGCGGCCGGTGCCGTCGAACCACAGTCCATCGCGAATGATCACGTCGTACGTCACAGTTCCTCCAGGTCGTCGGGCGTACGGAAATCTAACATAGATAGCGAGTACTCACAATCTTATATGGGGATGTTGTGCCTCGCGGGACCACCGACGCGGTTGGTCAGCGACCCGGACCGGTCGTCGGTGCGCTCGGTGTGGGCGAGTTTTCCGGCGGGCTTTCCGGCGGCGTTTCCGACGGCGTTTCCGGGGTTGGCGGTGTGGTGGCGGGGTCGGGCACCTTGACCCCGGGTGGCACGTCGCCGACGCGGCTGGCCACCGCCGGGATCCGGATGACGGCTGCCTGTTGGCCGCACTCGTTGCTTTGCACGGTGACCACCATTTCCCCGACCAGGTCGCCGGCGGGTTGCGGACGCAATGACAACACCTGGGTCGTCATCTGGCGGTTCGACGTGCCGTTGGGCCCGATGCAGGCGAACTGCACGGTCTCGGGCCGCGACTGCCACTGGCCCTCACCGAATACCAGGATGATCGGACGAACGGTGGGCTTCGCCCGCGCATGGTCGGTGTCGTCGAGCAGGGTCGCAGCGGCCCGACATTCTGCCGGTGTGCAAGCCGACCGGATAGCCCACCACGTGTTGACGTTCGGCGGCTGCGGACTCGGCGTGTAGTTGTAGGTCTGCTTTGATCGTTGGACCTCGATGCGGTAGGTGCCGTCCAACGGGGCGGGCGCAACGGACGGGGTGCTGGTTGCCGGCGCGCTTGGCGAGCTCGAGGCGCTAGTGACCGGGCCGGCCGCCGATGTGGAGTGCGTCGTTGCGCTCCGCCCTACCAAGATGGCGACCACAAGCGAGCCGACCAGTGCGACCGCGGCCGCTGAAACGAGAAGTACGCGGCGTGACCGACGTTTCCCCGGCTGCCTGGTGGTGGCGGAGAACTTGTCCAGCCGTCGCGCCAACGACGCGGCCGCCGATTGCAACATGGTCCCGCGTCGCGGCGGCGGCGCGGGCGCGAACCTCGGTGCAGCGGGAACTGGTAGCGCTGGCGTCACCGGCCAGCCATAGGCCGGGTAGTCGACGACATCGGTGGGCTGGATGGTAGCCACCCAGGTCGTCTCGACGTCCTGGCCGTCGGGGACCAAGTCACCGGTCGGGATGCCGGCCTGCGCGGTGAAACCCTCGGCGAACTCGCGGCAGCTGGCGTACCTGCCGGCGGGCTCGCTGGCCAGTGCCGTGCAAAACACGTCGTCCAGGCGTGCCAGGTCCGGACGTACATCGCTGAGTTTCGGCGGGCGCGACTGGCCGCTGCCAACCGGTGCCGCGCCGGTCAGCAACTGCCAGGCGGTGGCGGCCAGGGCGTATTGGTCGGCGCGCCCGTCAATATCGGTGCCCCGCAACAGTTCCGGCGCCTGGTAGACCGCCGCGCCACCGAACCCGGCCGCAGCGCGGGTTATTCCGAAGTCTTTCAGCAGGATCCGCGGTTCGCCCTCCCCTGGATTCGTCAGCAGGATATTGGCGGGCGCCACCTCCCGATGGAGCAGTCCACGCTGATGGGCGTAGTCCAGAGCGGCGGCCGCCGCACTGACTATGCCCACTACCTCGGCCACCGGTAGCACCGCCGGAAAACGCTCCTGCATCAGCTGAGCGGCGCTAATGCCGTCAACGTAGTCTTTCGCGATCCACAACCGGCCATTGCACTGGCCATGCTGGTGGACCTCCACGATGTGCGGGTGATAGAGCTGCCCGGCTATCGAGGTTTCCCGCTCGAACCGTTGGCGGAATTCAGCGTCCACGGCCAGCGTCTGCGGAAGAATCTCGAGTGCCTGCCAACCGGGAAAGTTTGGTTGGTGAACCAGGTAGACCTCACCGGACTCGCCCGCGGACAGCCTCCTGACCACGGTGTAACCGGCAAAGGTCGCACCGTTATCCAACGCCACTTCGCGATAGTAACCACGCGGGCAGAAGTGTGCGCGGCCGCCGCCGAACTCCGATTGGCTAGCGACCGGGCCGAAACGGTTCGCCGCGCAGCAGCACCAGGTCGGGATGGCTCAGGAAGCCCGGGCCCTGTCGCGGGTCCTCGGAAAAACACAAGAGGTCAGCCGATGCCCCGTGGTCCAGTCCGGGCCGGCCCAACCAGCGCCGAGCGTCCCAGCATGCCGCGCCCAGCGCCTCGGTAGCGCTCATCCCGACGCTTTTGAGGGCCTCCACCTCGTCGGCGATTCGTCCGTGGCGAATCGTGCTGCCCGCGTCGGTTCCCGCGTATATGGCGATCCCCGCTTCGCGCGCCGCCGCAATGCGCGGATAGGTGTTCGCATAAAGGTCGCGCATATGCGCAGCGTAGGTCGGGTAGCGAACCGCGGAATCGGCGATTCCCGGAAAGTTTTCGACGTTGATCAGCGTGGGGACCAGCGCGGTGCCGTGTTCGAGCATGAGCGCAATGGTGTCGTCGGTCAGGCCGGTGCCGTGCTCGATGCAGTCGATCCCCGCGTTGATCAGGCCGGGCAGCGCATCCTCACCGAAGACATGTGCGGTGACTCGAGCCCCGTGGGCGTGGGCGGCGTCGATCGCGGCCTTCAGCACGTCATCGGACCACAACGGGGCCAGATCGCCGACCTTGCGGTCGATCCAATCACCAACCAGCTTGATCCAGCCGTCACCGCGGCTCGCCTGCTCGGCGACGGCGGCGGGTAGCTGCGATTCATCCTCGAGCTCGTTGGCGAACCCGGGTATGTAGCGCTTGGGTCTGGCCAGGTGTCTACCGGCACGAATGATGCGGGGCAGGTCCGCATGGTCGTCGAGACTGCGGGTGTCGGTCGGGGAGCCGCAATCGCGCAGCAGCAGTGCGCCCGCGTCGCGTTCGGTCTCAGCCTGCGATATTGCTTCGTCGAGTTCGATGGCGCCGTGCTGCCCCAGACCGACGTGACAGTGCGCGTCGACCATCCCGGGCAGGATCCAGCCGCCGGCAAAGACTGTGTCGGCTCCCGCAATCGGCTCGGTGCTGACGCGGCCGTCGACTATCCACAAATCGATCGGGGCCTGGTCGGGCAGTCGCAAACCTCGCACGTGCAGGCGCACGAGGCTGCTACTTCTTGCCCGGGAACTTCAGCTTGGACAGGTCGAAATCGGCCAGCCCGGGCGGCAGCTCGTCGAGGCCCTCGGGCATCTGGGACAGGTCGGGAAAGCCCGCGGGCATGCCCGGCATACCCGGCATGCCGAACGGGCTTTTGACCTTCGGCGGCGTCGGACCGCGTGCCCCCTTCTTGCCTTTCTTGCCGGCCTTTCCTTTTGCGCCCTTGCTCTTTCGGGTCGCAGACTTGCGTCCCATGCCGGGGATACCCATCCCGCCGAGCATCGACGACATCATCTTGCGGGCCTCGAAGAAACGATCGACTAGCTGGTTGACCTCGGACACCGTCACGCCCGAACCGTTGGCGATTCGCAGCCGGCGCGACGCATTGATGATCTTGGGGTCGGCCCGCTCTTCGGGCGTCATGCCACGAATGATGGCCTGCAGCCGGTCGAGGTGTTTGTCGTCGACCTCGGCCAGTGCCTCCTTCATTTGAGCCCCGCCGGGCAGCATGCCCAGCAGGTTGCCGATCGGGCCCATCTTGCGCACCGCCAGCATCTGCTCGAGGAAGTCCTCCAGCGTCAACTCACCGGCGCCGATCTTGGCGGCGGCCTCTTCGGCCTGTTGAGCGTCGAAGACCTGTTCGGCCTGCTCGATGAGGCTCAGCACATCGCCCATACCCAGGATGCGGCTGGCCATCCGATCCGGGTGGAAGACGTCGAACTCCTCGAGCTTCTCCCCGGTAGAAGCGAAAAGGATTGGGACGCCCGTCACTTCACGGACCGACAACGCTGCGCCACCGCGCGCGTCGCCGTCGAGTTTGGTCAACGCCACACCGGTGAAGCCGACCCCCTCGCCAAACGCCTGAGCGGTGGCCACGGCATCCTGACCGATCATCGCGTCCAGCACGAACAGCACTTCATCGGGGCTGATCGCGGCGCGGATGGCCGCCGCCTGGGCCATCAGGTCCTCGTCGATGCCCAACCGTCCGGCGGTGTCGACGATGACGACATCGAAGTGTTTGGTCCTCGCTTCTGCCAGACCCGCCGCCGCGACGGCCACCGGGTCACCGGGGCCGGATTCCGGCGAGGCACCGGGATGGGGCGCAAACACCGGCACTCCGGCACGCTCACCAACGACTTGCAGCTGGTTGACCGCGGCCGGTCGCTGCAGGTCACAGGCCACCAGCAGGGGGGTATGCCCTTGGCCGCGCAGACGCGCAGCCAACTTGCCGGCCAGCGTCGTCTTGCCGGAGCCTTGCAGGCCGGCCAGCATCACCACGGTCGGCGGCGTCTTGGCGAAGACCAGCTCACGCGTCTCGCCGCCGAGAATGCCGATCAGTTCCTCATTGACGATCTTGACGACCTGTTGCGCCGGGTTGAGCGCACCGGATACCTCGACGCCGCGGCCGCGCTCTTTGATCCGATGCACAAAGGCCCGCACCACCGGCAACGAAACATCGGCTTCCAGCAGCGCCAACCGGATCTCGCGGGTGGTTGCCTCGATATCGGCGTCGGTCAGGCGACCCTTGCCGCGCAGCCCCTGTAGGGCACCGGTCAACCGGTCGGACAGCGATTCAAACACGCTCGCCAGCCTAGTGGTTATTGGTGGCGCCGCCGATTGGCGGTCTTGGGGGCCATCCGGGCGGTCGCTGCCAAGCTTGGGGCGCCCGGTAGCCATCGGTTGGCATGGCCCCGGTCAACCGCGAGTCAATGGCGGCACTGCCTGCGGTTGAAAGCCCCCGGGAAAGGCTACTCAACGGCCATGGTGGCGTTCCGAGTTATCGACCCGCGCGGCGCGAGAGTGGCGACGCAGAATTGTGACAGCGCGGAGGCAGCGCACAGCTGGTTCGCCGTCTCGTTGGTGGACCGCTCCGAGCGCGGTTGGCGCATGGAAGTCAACGACGACGGCCGGTGGGCGTTCTTCGATGACACCGGCGGATTCACCGCACCCGCGAGCCGTCCGCGCGCACCACGCTGAAACGCCGACCAGCCCGGGTTGCCGCACCGTTGGGTATTCGGCGCCGACCGGGCCATCACCCGACCGCGGCGCGCCCCCATGTCGCGCATGTGCCGAAAAGTGTTGCCATGCTAGATTTCACACTCGCCACCAAGCCAGGCTGGCTGGTTTTGAGGATTCAAGGTTTTCACTGCACGCGTCAACGGGCCGGTGCGGGGCACGAGCGCGCGCTGCCGCCGCCGGGCGCGGCCTGACAGCTACGGGGGGAGCACGGTCGATGCAGCCGGTGAGCCCCGCCGAGCCCATCGTCGAGGGCAGCCGACCGCTTCGCAGCTGGCAGCGACGGGCACTGGTGAAATACCTGGGTACCCAGCCGCGCGATTTCCTGGCGGTGGCTACCCCCGGATCCGGCAAGACGGCGTTCGCCCTGCGCATCGCGGCCGAACTGCTCTGTCATCGCGCCGTGGAGCAGATCACGGTGGTGGTGCCGACCGAACATCTGAAGATTCAGTGGGCGCAGGCGGCCGGTCGGCATGGCCTTTCATTGGACCCGAAATTCTCCAATTCCAACCCGCAGACGTCGCCGGAATACCACGGGGTGGTGGTGACCTACGCACAGGTGGCCGCACATCCGAGCCTGCATCGGGTGCGCACGGAGCAGCGCAAGACACTGGTGGTCTTCGACGAGATTCACCACGGCGGTGACGCCAAGACCTGGGGCGACGCCATCCGGGACGCGTTCAGTGATGCGTCTCGCCGCCTTGCCCTGACCGGCACCCCATTTCGCAGTGACGACAACCCCATCCCCTTCGTCAGCTACGAGCCCGACGGGGACGGAGTGCTGCGTTCGCAGGCCGATCACACCTACGGCTACGCGCAGGCCCTTGCCGACGGCGTCGTCCGGCCGGTGGTGTTCCTCGCCTACTCGGGACAGGCGCGCTGGCGTGATAGTGCCGGCGAAGAGCACGAGGCGCGCTTGGGCGAGCCGTTGTCGGCCGAACAGACCGCGCGGGCGTGGCGCACCGCGTTGGATCCCGCCGGCGAATGGATGCCCGCGGTGATCGCCGCCGCCGACCGGCGACTGCGTCAACTGCGGGCGCAGGTGCCCGATGCGGGCGGCATGATCATCGCCTCGGACCGCACGGCCGCACGATCCTACGCTGCATTACTGCAGCGGCTGACCTCGGAAACGCCCACGGTCGTGCTGTCCGACGATCCCGGATCGTCGGCCCGAATCAGTGCATTCGCCGACGGCACCAGCCGATGGTTGGTGGCCGTCCGCATGGTCTCCGAGGGCGTTGACGTGCCGCGCTTGTCGGTCGGGATCTACGCCACCAGTGCTTCCACGCCGCTGTTCTTCGCGCAGGCCATCGGCCGGTTCGTACGGTCTCGCCGGGCCGGAGAGACAGCGAGCATTTTCCTGCCGTCAGTGCCCAACCTGTTGCAGCTGGCCAGCGAACTGGAGGCCCAGCGCAACCATGTGCTGGGAAAACCGCACCGGCAATCCGAAGATCCGCTCGATGACGATCCGGCCACCAAGACCCAGACCGAGCCAAGCGAAGTAGACAAGGGCTTCACCTCGCTAGGCGCCGACGCCGAGCTGGATCAGGTCATCTTCGACGGTTCCTCGTTCGGCACCGCTACCCCCGCCGGAAGCGACGAGGAGGCCGACTACCTCGGTATCCCCGGGTTGCTGGATGCCGACCAGATGCGCGCCTTGCTGCATCGGCGCCAAGACGAGCAGCTGCAGAAGCGGGCTCAGCTTCAGACCGGGGACGGCGGTCCGGCGGCCCAGCACGCCACCACTCATGGCCAAATCCGCGAGTTGCGCCGCGAGCTGAACACGCTCGTCGCCATCGCCCATCATCGCACCGGCAAGCCGCATGGCTGGATCCACAACGAACTTCGTCGTCGCTGCGGCGGGCCGCCCATCGCCGCGGCAACCCGCGACCAGCTCAAAGCCCGCATAGACGCCTTACGCCAGCTCAACTCCGAACAGGCGTAGCAGCGTGTCAGTCGCCGACGGGCTCGTCGACTAGCACGTTAGCCTGCGGACCCAAGACGGCTGACAGCTCGCGCTCCACCGCGGCGCGCACCTCCGATTCCTCGGTGTCGGCGGCAACCGTCACACAAAACACGTCGGCCGCGGTCGATCCAAACGTGTTGACCTTGGCCCAAACGATGTTTGCGCCAGCTCGTTCCAGCGCGCGGGTCAGCAATGCCAGCAGCCCCGGCCTATCCACGGCGCGGATTTCGAGGATCAGCTGGTCGGCAGTGGCGGCTTCGAGCCAGAGGATGCGTGGCGGAGCGGTCGAACGCGTGACCGGAACCCCCGCCACCACCTCGCCGGCCCGCTGGGAGGCGTTGCTGGTGGCCTCGCTGTCCCGTTTTTCCACCATGCCCAAGACGTCGATGTCGCCGGCAAGGGCACCAACGAACTGTTGGCGCAATAGGTCGGCGCCGGCCGGGGAACCAAAAAGGGGCGACACCACGAAATCGGTGATTGCGATGCCGTCGTGGCTGTTCACCGACGCCGAGTGGACGCCCAGCGAGTTCAGCGCCAGCACCGCGGCGGCCTTGGAGACCAACCCCGGCTTGTCCGGCGCGGCCATCACCGCCCGGTACATGCGCGCGCTCTCGCCGGGCCCGATCTCCACATGCACACCACGGTCGGCCGCCAGCGAAACATATTGTGGCGCAGTTGGATCCGCCTGCGGCAGCCGCTCACCAGCCATCACCATCCGGCAGCGCGAGACCAAGTTTTGGACCAGGGACGCCTTCCAATCGCTCCATACCCCCGGGCCGGTCGCCTTCGAGTCCGCCTCGGTCAGCGCGTGCAGTACCTCAAGTAACTGGGGGTCCCCGCCTAGGGCCTCGGATACGTCCTCGATGGTCTTGGGGTCGTTCAAGTCGCTTCGGGTCGCCACGATCGGTAGCAGCAGATGGTGACGAACCAATTTGGACAGCAGATCGATGTCGGCCGGCGGAATACCGAGCCGTTGGCCGATCTGCACCACCATCTCGGACCCGAGCACGCTGTGATCAGTTCCCCTGCCCTTGCCGATGTCGTGCAGCAGCGCCCCAAGCGCGAGCAGATCCGGTCGTGACACCCGAGTGGTCAGCGGCGCGGCCTGAACGGTGGTTTCGATCACATGACGGTCCACGGTCCACTTGTGCGCGATATCGCGCGGCGGCAGGTCGCGGATGGCGCCCCACTCCGGCAGCAGCCTGCCCCACAGGCCGGTTCGGTCCAGCGCTTCGATCGTTCCCACGGCGGTGGGTCCGGCGAGCAACACCACCAGCAGGTCATCGAGCACCTCACGCGGCCAAGGTATCGGCACCTCCGGCGCGTTGTCGGCCAGCCGGCGTAGGGTGCCGGCGCCGATGGGCAACCCGCTGTGGGCGGCCGCGGCCGCTACCCGCAGAACCAGGCCAGCGTCCTGTTCGGGCTGGGCGTCGCGGGCGAGCACGATTTCGCTGGCGTACTCGACGACACCGTCGTCGAGGGGGCGCCGTTTCGGTCGTCGCCGCAAGGCGGAGATGCCACGTCGCGGTATCGCGTTGCAAGCGGTGCGCAGCCCGGTTTCGGAGTGATACGCGATGGTGCGACCGGCGCTGGACAGCATGCGCGCCAGGTCGAATCGGTCACCGAATTGCAAAGCCGCGCTGATGTCGTCGGCGTGTTGGGCCAACAGCAGATCACGTCCACGGCCGGACACGCGGTGCAGTTCGGTGCGAACGTTGAGCAGGGTGAGGTAGGCAGCGTCCAGTGAACCTACCGGCATGTCGGGGGCGGCCATGCCGTGGCGATCGATGAGCTGGGCGATCGCCAGCGCATCAAGCAGCTGAACGTCGCGAAGCCCACCGCGACCCGATTTGAGATCGGGTTCGGCGCGGTTGGCGATGCGCCCGCAGCGCAACCAACGATCATGCGTCATCTGGACGAGTTCGCCCATGTGGGAACGAATTCCGCTGCGCCACTGCCGTCGTACGCCGTCAATCAACCCCGCCGAGAGGCCTTCATCGCCAGCGATGTGGCGCGCTTCCAGCATGCCGAGCGCAGCCACGGTATCGGAGCTGGCCACAGCAACGGCATCGGGAACCGTTCGCACGCTGTGGTCGAGGCGAATATTGGCGTCCCACAACGGATACCAGAGCTTGTCCGCAACTTCTGCCAACACCCCGTCAGGCTTGCCGTCGTGCACCAACAGCAGGTCCAAATCCGAATAGGGCAGCAGCTCTCGGCGGCCGAGACCGCCGACCCCAACAATGGCGAAGCCGCTGGTGTCGCTGATCCCGATTTCGGCGGCCTTGTCGACCAGCCAGGACTCGTGCAGATCCAGCCACGCCTGCCGCAGCTCGGCTGGATCGAGCTGACGATGCTCCTCGGACAGCAATTGGCGCCGCGCGGCAGCCAAATCGCTTGCCGCGCGGTCACTCCCTGGTTCCATGACCCCCGATTGAGATGTGCCGGGCGGGTCCGGCGGACCGGCGTTCACGCCCGGCCAGCCCGACCCACTTGGTTCAGCAATGCGCGGCTAGTCTCACAGCGCATCAGACCCGCGTTCACCGGTGCGTACGCGCACGATGGTGTCCACGGGGCTGACCCAGACCTTGCCGTCACCGATCTTGCCGGTACGGGCAGCCCGGACGATGCTGTCAACGACTTTGTCCACGATGGAATCGTCGACGACGACCTCGATCCGAACCTTGGGTACGAAATCAACCGAGTATTCCGCACCTCGGTAGACCTCGGTGTGCCCTTTCTGCCGGCCGTAGCCCTGGATTTCGCTAACCGTCATTCCCAAGACTCCCGCCTCTTCGAGGCTGGTCTTGACGTCGTCGAGGGTGAACGGCTTTACGATCGCTGTGATCAGCTTCATTTCGGTTCCGCCTCCACTTTCTCGCCCACTAGCTCCTCTAGGCCATTACGCGAATCGGCCACCACAGCGCCGGGACGGGGAAGAACCGAACCGCTGGCAACCGCGAAGTCGTAGCCGCTCTCGGCGTGCTCAGCCTCGTCGATGCCCGCAGATTCTTGCTCTGCGCCCAGACGCAACCCGATTGTGTACTTCAGGATAAGGGCCAAGACAAGCGTGATGATTCCAGAGTAGGCCAGAACGCTGCAGGCGCCGACCGCTTGGCGCACCAGCTGGTCGAAACCGCCGCCGTAGAACAAGCCCTTGGAGACGCCCTCGACGCCGTTGATGGCCGGGCTCTCCGGAGCGGCAAGCAGACCCACCAGCAACGTACCGATCAACCCTCCGACCAGGTGCACCCCGACCACGTCAAGCGAATCGTCGAAGCCCAACCGGAATTTCAGTCCGACGGCGAGCGCACACAGCACCCCCGCCGACACGCCGACCGCCAGCGCACCTAAGACATTGACCGACGAGCATGACGGCGTGATGGCCACCAGCCCGGCGACGATGCCCGAAGCCGCACCCAGCGTCGTGGCCTTGCCATCGCGGATTCGCTCGGTGAGTAACCAGCCGAGCATCGCCGCGGCTGTGGCAACGGTGGTGGTAACGAACGTCGTGGCCGCAGTTCCGTTGGAGCTGGTCGCCGATCCGGCGTTGAATCCGTACCAGCCGAACCACAGCAGCCCGGCCCCGAGCATCACGAACGGCAGGTTGTGCGGCCGGAAGAGGGTGGTCGGCCAGCCTTTGCGTTTGCCCAGCACGATCGCCAGAACCAGGCCGGCCACACCGGCGTTGATATGGACAGCGGTACCGCCGGCAAAGTCGATTGCGTGCAGCTTGTTGGCGATCCAGCCGCCATGCTCGGCGACCGAACCGTCGAAGGCGAACACCCAGTGCGCGACCGGGAAATAGACGAATGTCGCCCAGAGTCCGGCGAACAGCAGCCAGGCGCCGAATTTCAACCGGTCGGCGACCGCCCCCGAGATCAGCGCGACCGTAATGATCGCGAACATCAGCTGGAACGCCACGAAGACGGTGGCCGGCAGGGTGCCCACCAGCGGGATATCCGTTGCCGCGGTTCCGGTGCTGGGGTCGGCCGCGGCGCCATTGCCACCGATCAGGCCCTTGAGCCCCCAGTACTGGGAGGGGTTGCCGGCCACGTTGCCCATGTCGTTGCCGAACGCGATCGAGTAGCCGTAGAGCACCCACAGCACCGTCACCACACCCATGGCGCTGATGCTCATCATGATCATGTTGAGCACGCTCTTGGCCCGCACCATGCCGCCGTAGAAGAAGGCCAGGCCCGGCGTCATCAACAGGACGAGCGCTGAACTCGCCAGCATCCAGGCGGTATCGCCGGTATTGGGTACGCCCATGGTCGGAAATTGGTCCACTCGCTATCACCTCCAGTCAGCGTTGGGACGGTCCCAGATTGGATGACTGGTGACCTGATCCAGAACCATGCGCAGTAGTTGTTGCGGCAATGGTGCCGCCGTGTTTCATCAGGATTAACGTAAGACCTGCTGTGTAAGAGCTACTAGCCGAGCAGGGCGTCGACGAAAGCGGCCGGTTCGAACGGCGCCAGATCGTCGGGGCCTTCACCCAGACCTACCAGCTTCACCGGCACGTCGAGCTCCTGCTGGACCCGGAAAACAATGCCGCCCTTCGCCGTTCCATCCAGCTTGGTGAGAACCACTCCGCTGATCTCCACGACCTCCGCAAAGACCCGCGCCTGCGCCAGCCCGTTCTGCCCGATCGTGGCGTCGAGCACCAGTAAAACTTCGTCGACCGCCGCCCGCCGGGTCACCACGCGCTTGACCTTGCCGAGTTCATCCATCAGACCGACCTTGGTGTGCAGCCGGCCGGCGGTGTCGATGAGGACCACATCGGCGCCCATGGCAATCCCCTTGTCGACGGCGTCGAAGGCCACCGAGGCCGGGTCAGCGCCTTCGGCCCCGCGCACGACCTCCGCGCCCACCTGGGCCGCCCAGGTCTGCAGTTGATCGGCCGCGGCCGCCCGGAACGTATCGGCCGCGCCCAACACCGTGCGCCGGCCATCGGCCACCAGCACCCGCGCCAACTTGCCGACCGTGGTGGTTTTTCCCGTGCCGTTCACGCCGACGACCAGTAGTACCGACGGATGGTCGGCGTGCGGCAGGGCACGGATCGAGCGGTCCATGTCGGGGTGCAGCTCGTTGATCAGGACGTCCCGTAGCACACCGCGTGCGTCGGCCTCGGTACGGACCTTTCCGCTGGCCAGCCGGGCGCGCAGGTGCGACACCACCGACTCGGTGACCACCGGCCCCAGATCGGCGACCAGCAGGGTGTCCTCCACGTCCTGCCAGGACTCCTCGTCCAGATCGCCGCCACCGATCAAGCCCAGCATGCTGCGTCCGAACGCGTTTTGGGATTTGGCGAGCCGCCCACGCAAGCGCTCCAAGCGACCTTCCGGCGGCTCTATGGCCTCGACTTCCCGTATTTCCGGTGTTTCCGGCGCCGGCGCGGCCTGGGAGGCAGGGGCCACCGGCGGCGCCGGTTCGGAGATGGTCGGGCCCGATGGCGTGTCGGCCTCGGGTTCGGGTTCAACCTCCGGGAGATGGACTTCGGCGATGGTGCGCTTGGGGGCGTCCCGCGGAACGGTGGCATCGTCACCTACCGCGGGCAGCCCGCTGGTGTCCATTCCGTCGGCGGGTTCGGCCGTCTCGACCGGCGAGGGTGTCTGGCTGAAGGTGATCCCGGACGACGCGGTGTAGCCGCCGGAGCGGTCCAGCGCTTCCGGTCGGGCCGACAGGTTGATCCGCCGCCGACGGTAGCGCACCAGACCGATGACCAGCGCCGCGATGACGACCAGGGCGGCGACGACCGCGATGGCGATCCATAGACCTTCCGACACGCAGACAATCCTTCCAGGGCTAGACGAGATGCGGACAGCGAGGGCGAACGCTGCCCGAGTTCAAGGCGCCCCCCAGAAATGGAGGGGCTGGCAAACCTACGAGGAAGTGGTGGCGAGCCGCTCCACCTGCTGGCCCCGCATCCGTTGCGAAATCACGGCGGTGATGCCATCGCCCTGCATGGTCACGCCGTACAGGGCGTCGGCAACCTCCATCGTCGGCTTTTGGTGCGTGATGATGATCAGCTGGGACCGATCCCGCAGTTGTTCGAACAATCCGATCAACCGGCGCAGGTTGGTGTCATCCAGCGCGGCCTCCACCTCGTCCATGATGTAGAAGGGCGACGGCCGTGCCCGGAAGATCGCAACCAGCATCGCTACCGCGGTCAGCGCCTTCTCGCCACCGGAAAGCAACGAGAGCCGGGTGATCTTCTTGCCGGGCGGGCGGGCCTCGACCTCAATTCCGGTGGTCAGCATGTCGTCGGGTTGGGTAAGGCGTAGCCGACCTTCGCCACCCGGGAAGAGGGAACTGAACACGGTCCGGAATTCCCGTTCGACGTCGACGAACGCGTCACTGAACACTTGCAGGATGCGCGCATCCACATCGGCAATGACGTCGAGCAAATCCTTTCGCGCCGCCTTGACATCTTCGAGCTGGGTGGAAAGGAAGTTGTAGCGCTCTTCCAGCGCAGCAAACTCTTCAAGAGCCAGCGGGTTGACCCTGCCCAGTTCGGCCAGATCTCGCTCGGCACGTTTGGCCCGACGCTCCTGGGTGACCCGGTCGAACGGCATCGGGGCCGGTGCCACCACCTGCTCGCCTCGTTCGCGGGCCTGCTCGAACTCTGCCATTTCCAGCTCGGTGGGCGGCAACGGAATCTGGGGACCGTATTCGGCGACCAGATCGGCCGGTGCCATTCCGAATTGTTCGAGCACCATCTGTTCGAGCTGCTCGATTCGCATCGCCGCCTGGGCGTTGGCCACCTCGTCGCGATGCAGCGAATCGGTAAGCGCGGCCACCGTGGCGCTAAGGGTGTTGGTCTCCTCGCGAACCGCCGCCATCGCCGCGGACCGCTGTTGGCGTTCGGCGGCCAGCTCGTCGCGCAGTTGTGACGCCGAGTCGACCACCCGGTTCAGTCGCCACGCCAGCAGCCGACCCGAGTCCGCGACCGCGGCGGCCACCGCGGCCGAGCGCAGCCGAGCGGCCCGCGCCTGTTCGGCACGCCGCCGCGCCTCTCGCTCCGCGGCCGCGGCGCGGCGCAGCGAATCGGCCCGGCCACGCACCGCGTTGGCGCGTTCCTCGGCGGTCCGCACCGCCAACCGGGCGTCGACCTCGACGGCGCGCGCGCTCTCGGCGGCCGCCGCGATCGCCTGGCGAGTCTGTGCTGGGTTGGGGTCCTCCGCCTGCACATGCTGGGTCTGCTGGGCGTTGCGCAACCGGGTCTCGAGCTCGGATACCTCCTCGAGGGTCTGCGCGCGTCCAACTTCCAATTCCTCACGCTGTCGCAGCAGCCGGGTCCACTCCTCCTCCGACGCGCGCGCCTCCTGACCGAGTCGGCCCAGTTGTTCGTACATCGCCGAGATTGCGGTATCGGATTCGTTGAGGGCCGCCATTGCCTGCTCGGCGGCGTCCTGACGGGTCTCCTGCTCGGTCAGTGCGCCCGACAGGGCCGCGCTCAGTTGCGCCACCTGCGCCTCAGCGGCGTCCAGTTCGCTCCTGGCCCTATCGATCTCCGAAGTGATCTCAAGGGTGCTGGGCTTGCGGTCGGACCCGCCGCTGACCCAGCCGGCCCCCACCAGATCGCCATCGATGGTCACCGCACGCAGTTGGGGGCGAACCGCCACCAAATCCAGCGCTTCAGCCAAGTCGTTGACCACCGCGACCCCGGAAAGCATCGCCGTCAGCGCACCGCGCAATCGCGGCGACACATCGACCAAATCCAGTGCCCACTGCGCGCCGCTGGGCAGCTCACCGGTCGGTACGGGGCCGGTGGGAGCCGGCCAGTCGCTCAGCACCAACGCGGCGCGGCCGCCGTCTGCGTCCTTGAGCGCACGGACGGCGGCACGGGCTGCATCGAAGCTGTCCGCGGCCAGGGCGTCAGCCGCCGAGCCCAGCACCGCGGCCAACGCCGCCTCGTAACCCGAACGCACCTTAACAAGCTGGGCAACCGATCCGAAAAGCCCTGCGCCACCACGATTCCGCGCCAACCAGGCGGCGCCGTCCTTGCGGTCCAAGCCCACCGAAAGCGCGTCGATGCGGGCCCGCAACGACGCCACCTGGCGTTCGGCGTCACGCTCGGCCACCTGTAGCTCAGCGACGCGTCCGTCGGCCAGCCGCAACGCGGCCACCGTCCGTTCGTGCTGCTCATCCAGACCGACCTCGCCCTGATCTAGCTCACCGACGCGGGCCTGCACGGTTTCGAATTCCGCACGAGTGTGCTGGGCGCGCGCAGCGGCCTCATCGATCCGCTCGGACAACCGCGCAACGCTGTCATCGATCGATTCGACGCGCGCCCGCATGGTTTCCACCTGTCCGGCCAGCCGCGCCAGACCTTCGCGCCGGTCGGCCTCGGCTCGCACCGCCGCCAAATGCGCCCGGTCGGCCTCCGCAGCACGATGCTCGCGGTCGGCCAGCTCCGCGCGTGCGGCATCCAGCCGGGCGCGGGCCTCGGCCAGCTCCGCCAGTAGCTGCTGCTCGGCGACGGCCATCTGCTGTGCCTCGTCCTCCAGCGCGTCGGGGTCGGTGTCGCCGCTGATCACCGGCTCGACATCGAGGTGCTGCGCACGCTCACTGGCGATACGCACGGTAGCGCCCACCCGCTCCGCCAGCGCGGACAAGCCGAACCAGGTGTGTTGGACGGCGTCGGCCCGAACCGACAACTCGGCCAGCGCGGCTTCGTGGGTGGCCAGCTCCTCGGATGCCACCGTCAGCCGGGCGGCGGCGTCGTCATGGTCACGGCGCATGGTGGCCTCGGCCTCGAAGATCGCTTCGCGTTCGGACCGCCTGCTGACCAGGTCGTCGGCCGCCAGCCGCAGCCGCGCATCACGCAGGTCAGCCTGAATGGTTTGGGCGCGGCGAGCCACTTCGGCCTGGCGGCCCAGCGGCTTGAGTTGACGCCGCAATTCGGTCGTCAGATCGGTGAGCCGAGCCAGGTTCGCCGACATGGAATCCAGCTTCCGGAGCGCCTTTTCCTTGCGCTTGCGATGCTTGAGCACCCCCGCGGCCTCTTCGATAAAGGCCCGCCGGTCCTCGGGGCGCGATTGCAGGATCTCGTCCAGCTTGCCCTGACCGACGATCACATGCATCTCTCGGCCGATCCCGGAGTCACTCAGCAGTTCCTGGACGTCCATCAAACGGCAACCGCTGCCGTTGATTTCGTATTCGCTGGCACCGTCGCGAAACATCCGCCGGGTGATCGACACCTCGGTGAATTCGATCGGCAGCGCGTTGTCGGAGTTGTCGATCGTGACGGTGACTTCCGCACGACCCAGCGGAGCGCGCGACGACGTACCGGCGAATATGACGTCTTCCATCTTGCCGCCGCGCAGGGTCTTGGCTCCCTGCTCCCCCATCACCCACGCCAGCGCATCGACCACGTTGGATTTGCCGGAACCGTTGGGCCCGACGACGGCGGTAATACCGGGCTCGAACCGCAAGGTCGTCGGCGCAGCGAAGGATTTGAAGCCCTTCAGCGTCAGACTCTTGAGGTACACGAGGGGCCAGATTACCGCTCGCTGAACCCGGCGATCCGCTCCGATGCCCCCGACCAGTCCACCACGACGTTGTCCACCCGTCCGGGTGTGGCGCCACCCCGCAACAGCTGCAGCAATTGCTCCCCCGACCCGCGGGGCCCCTGGGCAACCACCAGCACCCGGCCGTCGGCCTGATTGGCGGCATAGCCGGTAAGGCCCAGCTCGAGCGCACGGCAGCGGGTCCACCAGCGGAAACCGACTCCCTGCACCTGACCGTGCACCCACGCGGTCAGCCGCACGTCAGGCTGGGACATCGGCGACCTCGAATTTGACGGTGGTGCCCGATTTCAACGTGCGCCCCACCGTGCACACCAGGTCGACGGCACGGTCGACGACCAGCATCACTCGCTCTTTCTCCTCGTCAGTCAAGCCCGACAGGTCGAGCTCCAGCGTCTCGGCGAGCAGTGGATAACGTTCCTGGTCGCGGTCGGCCGCACCGGACACCCTGACCACCGCTTGGTAGTCATCGCCGAGCCGACGCGACAGCGGCTGGTCACTGGACATGCCGCTGCACGCCGCGAGGGCGATCTTCATCAGCTCACCCGGGGTGAACACCCCGTCGACATCCTCTGAGCCGACGAGTACCTGCGCTCCTCGCGAGCTGTGTCCCGTGTAGCGGCGGGTGCCCGTGCGTTCGACCCACAGTTCCGTCATGGCTCCTTTTTACTGGTTCCCGCTGAACGGCCCTGCCGCGCCCCATCCCGCCATCAGTCGCGCGCCGGCGCCGCCAGCGGAGGTGGCCGACCACCGTGGCATTGCGTTCAACGTCGGGGCCGCGGCTGGCATCGCGGGCAGTAGTACGACGAGCGGTTCATGAACTTCTCCCTGCGCATCACCGCACCGCAGCGCCGGCAGTTTTCGCCTTCGCGACCATAGGCATCCAGCGACCGGTCGAAGTAGCCGGACTCGCCGTTAACGTTGACATACAGCGAATCGAACGAGGTTCCGCCCTGGGCCAGCGCTTCGCGCATCACTTCGGTGGCCGCAGCCAAGACGGCGCCCAACTGCCGCCGGGTCAGTGTGGCGGCCACCCGGGCACCGTTCACCTGCGCTCGCCACAGCGCCTCGTCGGCGTAGATGTTGCCGATTCCCGACACCACCCGCTGATCGAGAAGCTGGCGCTTGAGCTCGGAATGCTTGCGCCGCAACACTTTAATGACGGCATCGGCGTCAAAACGTGGATCCAGCGGATCACGTGCCAGGTGAGCGACCGGCGCCGGCACCACGCTGGTGTCCACCGTTACCAGGTCGGCAAGCAGCCATCCGCCAAACGTCCGCTGGTCGGCGAAGCTCAGCACTGTCCCGTCGTCGAGCAGCGCCGAGATGCGCACATGATCGGCGCGTGGGACGGTCCCGATCAACATCTGCCCGCTCATGCCCAGGTGCACCACCAGTGCGGTGTCCGGCCCGTCACCGTTGGTCATGGCCGTCGGAGTATCCAGGGTCAACCACAAATATTTGCCGCGTCGATCGGTGCCGACGATCCGCGCGCCGAGCAGCCGCGCCGTCAGGTCGGTGGCTCCGGCCTCGTGACGACGTACCGCACGGGGATGATGAACCCGGACCGCGGTCATCGTCTTGCCCACCACGTGGGCCTGCAAGCCGCGGCGCACCACCTCGACTTCGGGTAGTTCCGGCATCTAGGCCGACGAACTGCCCGGCATCGCGGTATCCAGGACTTCGACCGCCTCGAGCGTTTTGTACGCCGCTGCCGCGGCCTTTTGCTCGGCTTCCTTTTTGGATCGCCCTATGCCCGACCCGTATTCGGTGTCCATCACCACGACCACCGCGGTGAACTCCTTGTGATGGTCTGGGCCCGTGGAGGTGACCAGGTACGACGGCGCACCCAGCCCACGCGACGCGGTCAGCTCCTGCAAGCTGGTTTTCCAGTCCAGACCGGCCCCCAGCGTGGGTGCCGCATCAAGCAACGGACCGAACAAGCGCAGGATCGCCTCGCGGGCCACCTCTATTCCGTGTTCGAGGTAAATGGCACCCAGCAGCGATTCCATGCCGTCGGCCAGGATGCTCGATTTGTTGGCCCCGCCGGTATTCGCCTCGCCGCGGCCCAACAGCATGTGCTCGCCCAGGCCGCCGTCGCAAAGGTTGCGCGCGACGTCTGCCAGCGCCTGGGTGTTGACCACGCTGGCCCGCAATTTGGCCAGGTCGCCTTCCGAACGTTCC
Source organism: Mycobacterium basiliense (assembly GCF_900292015.1). Classification (NCBI taxonomy): domain Bacteria; kingdom Bacillati; phylum Actinomycetota; class Actinomycetes; order Mycobacteriales; family Mycobacteriaceae; genus Mycobacterium; species Mycobacterium basiliense. The sequence goes on along the minus strand of NZ_LR130759.1, from coordinate 1,825,126 downwards.
GGATGGCGGTGAAAAAGCTCGTCGGTGATGGTCAACCCCAGGACGGCGTCACCAAGAAATTCCAACCGCTCGTTGGTCGGTAGCCCGCCCTTCTCGTAGGCGTAGCTGCGGTGGGTCAGGGCCAGCGAGATGAGCGGATCGGGCAGGTCCACACCGAGCGCGTCGAGCAGAGGTTGTCGCGACGAGGTCACCGCTCACCTCGATCCGGGGTGTCGGCGTTTTCCGGCGCAAACATGTCGGCAAGCTTGGCCCACCTAGGATCGATCTGGTCGTGGTGGTGACCGGGATCGGTGTCCAGCGCGACACCGCACACCGGGCAAAGTCCGGGGCAATCCGGCCGGCATACCGGCGAAAACGGCAGCTCAAGGCCGACGGCATCGATGATCGGCTGCTCGAGATCTATTTTCTCGTCGACGACGCGACCAACCTCTCCTTCCTCGGTGGTTGCCTCGGTGGTGCTGGCGGGATAGGCGAACAATTCGGTGAGGCCGACCTGCACCCGCCCGTGGATTGGGGTAAGGCAACGTGAGCACTCGCCGCTCGTCGGCGCGGCCACCGTCCCAGTCACCAACACCCCTTCCGACACAGATTCCACCCGCAGGTCCAACTCCAGCGGCGCACCCCGCTCGATTGCAATCAACTCCAGACCGATGCGCGCGGGACACTCCACGGTGTCATGCACGATAAACATGGCCCCGGGACGCCGCCCGAGCCGGGCGATGTCCACCGCCATCGGGGCAGTCAGATGTCCGTGTGTTGTGTGGCTGCGCTGCCTGGCCATGGCAGAAATCCTACGGCGCTCGCCGCGGCCCAGTGCCGTTCCGCCGCCTGTTGACGTTTGAGCTTCCAGGACGGCACTAACGCGTCGCGTAGTCGTGCGTGCCCGCCGCGGTGCGCAGCTGGTGGCGGCCTCGCCCGACGGAACGAAGTGTGCCGTTGAGCATTTCTTCGAACTCGGCAAGCTTGGTGTCCACATAAACGTCGCATTCGCCGCGGAGCCGGTCGGACTCGGCATGCGCCGAATCGATGAGGCGCGTGGCTTCTGCGCTGGCGGCTTGCACGACCTCGTTTTGCGATACCAGGCGCTGTTGTTCTTTGATGCCCTCTTGTACCGCGTTCTCGTATGAGACGTTGCCGCTTTCGATCAGGCGATCGCATTCGGATTTGGCGCGGCTGATACTCGCTTCGTATTCCCGCTTCGCCGCGGCCGCTATGCGAACGGCCTCCTCGCGCGCTTCCCCGACCATCCGCTCACTGTGTTGACGCGCCTCACTGACCATCCGATCGGCCTGAGCCTTGGCATCGGACAATATCCGGTCGGCCTCCGCGCGGGCATGGTTCAGCATCGATTCGGACTCGGTGGTTGCCGAGGACACCATGGAGTCGGCGTGTGCTTTCGCCTCGTGCAGCATGGAATCGCGCGCATCCAACACGTCCTGCGCGTCATCCAGTTCACCAGGAATCGCATCTTTGATGTCGTCGAGCAGCTCCAGGACGTCACCGCGAGGCACGACACAGCCCGCCGTCATGGGCACGCCACGGGCTTCTTCGACAATTGCGCTCAACTCGTCGAGCGCTTCAAAGACTCGGTACACGGCCATACCCTCCTGGCATCCCTGGCATTGTGACTGTTACCAGTGTGCCTGGTGTTATCTCTGTGACGCCGCTGGCCGCGCCGGTGTGTCGGGTCCTATTCGGCATTGCTTGGGCATTTCTTGGGCATTTCGGGACCTGCGCGGGCGAGGATCCACGACCACCAACGGCGTCGGCTGCACCGACTGCGGCGCCGGATTCACGGCCGCATTCCGGACCGTCGTCGCACCAATGCGGCAAGCGCTCGGAGCCCCAGGACCATCGGCGACCAGCGACGGCGGCGGCGGCTGACCGCCCCATGGCGCCCATGCACGTCCGTTGTGGATCAGCGGTATGGTGGCGCGGTGAACTGGCGCTCGACCAACAGTAAAAGCGGTGAAAAGCTAACCACACCCGCGCTATATATCTTTCCGCACGCCGGTGGAACCGCGAAGGATTACGTCGCGTTCTCCAAAGAGTTTTCCTCCGACGTCAAACGGATAGCCGTCCAGTATCCCGGGCAGCAAGACGGGTTTGGCCTGCCCCCGTTGGAAAGCATTCCGACGCTCGCCGAAGAGATCTTCGCGATGATGAAGCCGTCGGCCCCGACTGCCAATCCGGTCGCTTTCTTCGGCCACAGCATGGGCGGGATGCTCGCCTTCGAAGTCGCGTTGAGATTCCAATCGGCGGGACATCGGGTGCTGGCGTTTTTCGTGTCGGCCTGCTCGGCGCCCGGACATGTTAGATACAAGCATCTCAAGAGTTACTCGGACAACGATATGTTGGACCTGATCGCCCGCATGACTGGCACGAATCCGGATTTCTTTGCCGATGAAGAGTTCCGGGTGGGCGTGTTGCCCACCTTGAGGGCAGTCCGTGCCATTGCCGGCTATTCGTGCGCACCCGAGACAAAGCTGTCCTGCCCAATTCACGCTTACATCGGAGACAAGGATTGGATCGCGACCCAAGAAGACATGGATCCCTGGCGCGACCGAACGAGTGAAGAGTTTTCGATCCGGGCATTTCCCGGCGACCACTTCTATCTCAACAACAATTTGCCAGGGCTTGTCGAAGATATCGAGGATAAAACACTGCAATGGCTTGAACGCTCATAGTTTTGCCGAATTGTCCTGGCCGCTCAAAGTATTGGTTCCGACGGTGCGGGTAACACCCGGCCCCGAGTTCGCCAGCGGCCGGTGCGCCGCGCCGGCCCGCCGGGCGGCGTACGCAAGCCGCCGCCAGACCTAGGGAGCCGGCAACCCGCCACCCGTCCCCGGCGCGGTCGCGGGCTTGTTACGTTTGTCACAACGGGACGTCGGTCCCAAAACCACTGGCATCCTGGTGGGAGGAAGCCATACCTCAAATCTCACTCAGATGAACATTGGTCACTAATGCAACACATGCCACAGCTTGCGCAGTCCGTCACAACAGAATGCACGTTTGAGGCTTTCTACCCAGCTCACACCACTGCGATACCAGATATTGCCAGCGGAGCACGCTGGGGGAACCCGTTGGATTTTCCCAATAGTGCACGCAGCTGCCCTGGGGGCCGCTTACGCTATATCTAGGGATTCGTTATTCGGGGAACGGGGATTAGTCTAGGGCCGATCACCTGACGCCGCACAGACGTGCTTCGATGGGTGCTAACTGCGAGATCGTCAGGGCGGCCTGGTCAGCGCGGACCAGCAAGTCACAGAGCGCCAAGACGTCTCGCTGTGCGATCGACAGGCGGTTTCACAGCGTCCACAACACATAATTGAGCAGACAGCCGAATGGGAGTGTAGTGCGATGCCGGTGAGCGACCGTTCGATACCCTCTTTGCTACAGGAGCGCGCCAGACAGCAGTCCGACACCGCAGCCTTTACCTACATCGACTATGGATTGGATCCTACGGGGTTTGCTGAGAGCTTGACATGGTCGCAGGTTTACAGGCGCGCTTGCATCATCGCTGAAGAGCTCAAACTATGCGGCGTCCAGGGTGATCGAGTGGCAATTCTGGCACCGCAGGGGCTGGAATATGTCATCGCATTTCTCGGTGCACTACAGGCCGGATTCATTGCGGTTCCTCTTTCGACTCCACAATATGGAATTCACGACGAACGCGTGTCCGCGGTGTTACGGGATTCCCAACCCGTTGCCATTCTCACGACCTCGTCTGTGGTAGGCGACGTAACGAAATACGCGTGCTCACACAACGGCCAGCCCGCCCCGTTGGTCATTGAGGTCGATCTGCTTGATCTGCACTCGCCGCAACCGCTGCAGCCGCTGCAGCCGCTTGCGCAGCCGGCGACCGGCGCAGCATATCTGCAGTACACGTCCGGGTCGACACGCACACCGGCCGGCGTCATCGTGTCGCATGAGAACGTCATTGCCAACGTGACGCAGAGCCTCTACGGGTACTTTGGGGGCCCCGAAAAGATTCCGGGCGACATGTCGGTCGTGTCGTGGCTGCCCCTATTCCACGACATGGGCCTCATTCTCGGAATTTGCGCCCCCCTGGTGGCTGATCGAAGCGCAACATTGCTTAGCCCGATGTCGTTTCTGCGCCGTCCCGCCCGGTGGATGCAATTGTTGGCCAGCAGCGGGCGTTGCTTTTCCGCGGCACCCAATTTCGCATTCGAATTGGCCGTGCGCAGGACCTCCGATGAAGACATGGCCGGACTCGACCTCAGCAACGTCTGCGGAATCGTCAGTGGCAGCGAGCGAATCCATGTGGCCACGGTGAAGCGCTTCACCGAGCATTTTGCTCGCTACCATCTCAGCCCCGCGGCGGTGCGCCCGTCCTATGGGCTGGCGGAAGCGACCCTCTACGTTGCGGCGCCCGAAGCCGGAACCGCCCCCAAGACGGTCCGTTTCGACTACGAGCACCTGACCGCCGGTCAGGCCCGGCCTTGCGGGGCCGAGGGGTCAGTCGGTACCGAACTCATCAGCTACGGCTCTCCGGACCCATCTGCCGTGCGAATCGTCGACCCGGAGACCATGATCGAGAACCCACCGGGCACGGTCGGCGAGATTTGGGCGCATGGCGAGCACGTGGCCATGGGTTACTGGCGCAAGCCCGACCAGAGCGCGCGCACCTTCAACGCCAGGCTGGTCAATCCCGCACCGGGAACTCCCGAGGGACCGTGGCTGCGGACCGGTGACCTGGGCGTCATGTCCAATGGCGAGCTGTTCATCATGGGCCGCATCAAAGACCTGCTCATCGTCGATGGGCGCAACCACTACCCCGACGACATCGAGGCGACGATTCAGGAGATCACCGGCGGCCGCGTCGCGGCCATAGCCGTGCCCGACGACATCACCGAGCAACTGGTGGCGATCATCGAACTGAAGAGACGCGGGGCATCCGCGGAAGACGCCATGCTCAAACTGCGTTCGGTCAAGCGTGAAATCACCTCGGCGATATCGAAGTCGCACAGCCTGCGCGTGGCCGATCTGGTTCTGGTGTCACCGGGCTCGATTCCGATCACCACCAGCGGCAAGATCCGGCGTTCGGCCTGCGTCGAACGTTATCGCAGCGACGGCTTCAAGCGGCTGGACGTGACGGTATGACGGCCAGCATCAACGGCGAAGCTGACCTTCGCCACTGGCTTGTCGACTACCTGGTCACAAACATCGGCTGCACGCCCGACGAAGTGGATCCCAATCTCTCGTTGGCCGACCTCGGGGTGAGTTCGCGTGACGCCGTCGTGCTCTCTGGGGAACTGACGGAGTTGCTGGGCAAAACGGTGTCCCCGATCGACTTCTGGGAACACCCGACGATCAATGCGCTTGCCGCCTACCTCACCGCGCCGCAGCCCGACCCCGGATCGGAGGCCGCGGTAGCGCGTGGGGCCCGCAATTCACTCGAGGAGCCGATAGCCGTCATCGGGATGGGATGTCGGTTCCCGGGAGGGATATCCGGACCCGACGAACTCTGGCAGTTCCTCTGTGACCGGCGTTCCTCGATTGGGCAGGTCCCCGACGAACGGTGGGACCTGTTCGACGACGGCTCGCCCGCGGTGAAGGCATTACTGGCCCGCACCACCCGGTGGGGCTCCTTCCTCCCCGACATCGACGCCTTCGATGCGGAATTCTTCGAAATCTCCACCAGCGAAGCGGACAAAATGGACCCCCAGCAACGCCTGTTGCTGGAAGTGGCCTGGGAAGCGTTGGAACAAGCCGGAATACCGCCCAGCTCGCTGCGACGCTCCCAGACCGGGGTGTTCGCCGGGTCATGCCTGAGCGAATACGGCGCCATCGCTTCCACCGACCTCACCCAGGTGGATGGCTGGAGCAATACCGGCGGCGCGATGAGCATCATCGCCAACCGCCTCTCATATTTTCTTGACCTGCGCGGCCCCTCCGTGGCGGTGGATACTGCCTGCTCCTCATCACTGGTGGCGATCCATCTCGCCTGCCAGAGCCTGCGTACCCAGGACGCCAACCTGGCGATCGCGGCCGGCGTGAATTTGTTGTTGTCCCCTGCCGTATTCCGCGGGTTCGACCAGGTGGGTGCGTTGTCACCGACCGGCAACTGCCGCGCATTCGATGCCGCCGCCGACGGATTCGTCCGCGGTGAAGGCGCCGGCGTGGTGGTCCTCAAGCGATTGACCGATGCACAACGCGACGGCGATCGGGTGCTGGCGGTGATCTGCGGCTCAGCCATCAACCAAGACGGTCGTTCCAACGGCCTGATGGCACCGAACCCGGCGGCCCAAATGGCCGTTCTCCGCGCCGCCTATACCAACGCGGGAATGCAACCCAACGAGGTCGACTACGTCGAGGCCCACGGGACCGGAACTTTGTTGGGCGACCCAATCGAAGCGCGTGCCCTCGGCACGGTGCTGGGCCGCGGACGTCTCGAGGACTCTCCCCTGCTGCTCGGCGCCGTCAAGACCAATCTCGGTCACACGGAGGCGGCCGCTGGCATCGCCGGCTTCATCAAGACCGTGCTTGCGGTCCAACACGGCCAGATCCCACCGAACCAGCGCTTCGAGAGTCCGAACCCGCATATCCCCTTCGCCGACCTACGGATGAAAGTCGTTGACGAACTGACCGATTGGCCGGACACGGGGCATCCGCGTCGGGCCGGTGTGTCGTCATTTGGATTCGGTGGCACCAACGCCCACGTGGTGATCGAGCAGGGACAAGAGGTGCCGCCGACGGCCCAGGAGCACCCGAGCCCGGCGGTGTCCACGCTCGTAGTAGCGGGTAAGACCGCACCGCGAGTGGCGGCGACCGCGGACGTGCTGGCCGACTGGATGGAGGGCGCGGGCGCCAACGTGCCACTGGCCGATGTGGCCCACACGGTCAATCATCACCGCTCACGACAGACCAAATTTGGCACCGTGGTGGCGCGGGACCGCGCCGAGGCAGTGGCTGGATTGCGCGCGTTGGCCGCTGGGCAGCGCGCCCCCGGCGTAGTCAATCCACACGACGGCGCGACCGGGCCGGGCACGGTGTTCGTCTACTCCGGGCGTGGATCGCAGTGGGTTGGGATGGGCCGTCAACTGTTGGCCGACGAGCCGGCTTTCGCCGCTGCGCTCGCCGAACTGGAACCGGTGTTTGTCGAGCAGGCCGGTTTCTCGCTGCGGGACGTCATCGCCGGCGGCCAGGAGCTGGTCGGCATCGAGCAGATCCAGCTCGGACTCATCGGTATGCAGCTGACGTTGACCCAGCTGTGGCGCTCCTACGGCGTGCAGCCCGACCTGGTGATTGGCCATTCGATGGGCGAGGTGGCCGCCGCCGTGGTCGCCGGGGCGCTGACCCCGGCCGAAGGGTTGCGGGTGACCGCCACCCGTTCCCGACTGATGGCGCCGTTGTCCGGCCAAGGAGGCATGGCCCTGCTCGAACTGGACGCGGCCGCGACGCAGGCGTTGATCGCCGACTACCCGCAAGTCACGCTGGGGATTTACAACTCCCCGCGGCAAACCGTCATCGCCGGTCCCGCCGGCCAGATCGATGAGTTGATCACCCGGGTCCGGGCGAAGGACCGCTTCGCGAGTCGGGTCAATATCGAAGTGGCCCCGCACAATCCGGCCATGGACGCGCTGCAGCCCCAGATGCGTGCGGAGCTGGCCGATCTCACCCCACGGACCCCGACCATTCCGATCATCTCGACCACCTACCAGGACTTCAGCACCCAGCCACTGTTCGACGCCGAGCACTGGGCCACCAACATGCGCAACCCGGTGCATTTCCAGCAAGCCATCGCCGCGGCCGGCATCGACCACCACACCTTCATCGAAATCAGCGCCCACCCACTGCTGACCCAGGCCATCACCGATACCTTGCTCAGCGCGCAGCACGGAACCCGATACACCAGCATCGGGACCCTGCAACGCGACACCGACGACACCGTCACCTTCCGCACCAATCTGAACGCCGTCCACACCACCCATCCACCGCACACCCCCCATCCGCCCGAGCCGCACCCACCCATTCCGACGACCCCGTGGCAACACACCCGCCATTGGATCTCCCCAACACGTCCGGTCAATATGGTGGGATCGGCGCCCCGGCCGGGCACGCTGCTCGGCCAACACACCGCGGTGCTATCGAGCCCGCCGGCGAACCTCTGGCAAGCGAGGCTGGCACCGGACGCCAAGCCGTACCCGGGGCGGTACCGATTCCACGGGGTCGAGTTGGTCCCGGCTTCCGTCGTGCTGCACACCCTCCTGTGTGCGGCAGCCGAATTGGGCTACTCCACGCTGACCAGAGTCCGCTTCGAGCAACCCGTATTCATCGACCAGCCACGCCTGATCCAGGTCGTCGCCGGCAATCACTCGATCAGCCTGGCCTCCAGCCCGGCCGGTGAAGCCGACGCACAACGCTGGACGCGCCACGTGACCGCGCAACTCTCGGCCGCATCGGGCGTCCCGGCCGCGTCCGGCGACCCCCATCTGGCCAACGGCCACCACAACGGTCGCAGCGAGAACGGCCACAGCGAACCGACGCCGGACGCCGTTCCCGACCTGGCCGCGCGCTTCGCCGCGCATGGCGTCGATGGCCTGCCGTTCAGCTGGTCTGTGTATTCGTGGACGCCGACGGCAACCGGTCTCAGGGCTGCGATCGAACTGCCCGAAGCGTTGCCGGAAGGTTCGACCGCACCACTGCTGGACGCCGCGGTTCACGTCGCAGCGCTGGCGGACGTGGACGATTCACGGCTCTACGTGCCGGCAAGCATCGAGCGGGTATGGCTCAGCGACGCCGTCACCGCGCCGCGCGGGTCGGTGATCCTGAACCGCATCGCTGACGACGGTGACGAACTCACGGTCGATCTCACCGTCGCCGGGCCCAACAAAATGCCCTGTCTATCGATGCGCTCACTACGGTATCGAGCGCTGGACTTCAGCGAGGGCCAGCCGGCCGCACCGATCGCCCTATCACCTTCCGATGCCAGAGATTTCGTGCACACAATCGAATGGCAACCAAGGACCGATCGAAGCGATGCGAAGGCGCACCCGGTCGCCGGTTTGCGACCCGTCGCAATAATCGGCAATGCCGGCGCCGCGCTGCGACCACGCCTCGAGGAGGCCGGCTATCCACCGGCAGCGCCGTCGGAGGCCAGTTACCTGCTCTACGTCACCGACGCCGACCCGGCGGGCCCCAACGAGACCGACGTCGACTTCGCGGTGCGAGTGTCCGCCGAAATCAGCGACTTGGTCCGGACGTTGGCGGCGAGGGACGCTGACAAGCCGGCCGCGTTGTGGATCATCACCCGCGGAGTGCACGAATCCGTGACGGAGTCAGCGCTGCGCCAGAGCTTCCTGTGGGGCTTCGCCGGCGTCATCGCCGCTGAGCATCCTGAGCTCTGGGGCGGCCTGGTCGACCTCGCAGACCACGACGACATCGAGGGTATGGGACCGGCACTTGCCGGTCTGCTGCAAAACCCGAGCAAGTCCATCCTGGTCCTGCGAGAGGGCATGGTGCTGGCACCAACGTTGGCGCCGGTACGGGGCAATCCGGTGCGAAAGTCTTTGCAGTGCAGGCCAGATGCTGCCTACCTCATTACCGGCGGTATGGGGGCGCTGGGTCTGTTGATGGCGGATTGGCTCGTCAGTTGCGGTGCTCGCCGATTGGTGTTGACCGGCCGCACACCGTTGCCGCCAAGGCGGGATTGGGAGCTCGACAGCCTCGACGCCGGGCTGCGTCAGAAGATCGACGGTATCCGAGCCCTCGAAATGCGTGGTGTGACGGTCGAGGCCGTCACTGTCGACGTCGGCCGCGGTGACGATATGCAAGCCTTGGTGGCCAAGCGCGATCGTGATGGCGCTGCGCCGATCCGCGGCATCATCCACGCGGCGGGGGTCACCAACGATCAACTGGTAACGCAGTTGACCGACGATGCGGTGGCACAAGTGATGTGGCCCAAGATCGCCGGCAGCCGGGTGATCAGCCAGGCGTTTCCGCCCGGCAGCGTCGACTTCTTGTTCTTAACCGCTTCGGCCGCAGGGATATTCGGTATCCCCGGGCAAGGATCGTATGCGGCCGCCAATTCTTACCTGGACGCACTGGCGCGGACGCGCCGCCAGCAGGGTTGCCACACCATGAGTCTGGACTGGGTGGCCTGGCGCGGACTTGGATTTGCCGTCGATGCGCAGATCGTCAGCGACGAGCTGGAGCGCATGGGTTCGCGGGCCATCACGCCGGACGAGGCCTTCACCGCTTGGGAACACGTTCAGGGCTACGACATTGCCCAAGCGGTCGTGGTTCCGGTGCCGTCACCCGGCGGCGCGGACGGATCGACGCTCGGTGAGGCATACCTGATACCGGCACATGACTGGTCGCAGATGTCGGCCACGGATGTGCGCGATGAGCTGCAGAACGGGTTGCGCAGCATCATCGCCGCCGAACTCCGGGTACCGGAGAACGACCTGGATATCGACCGGCCGTTCGCCGAGATGGGGCTCAATTCGCTTATGGCGATGGCTATTCGGCGTGAAGCCGAGCAATTCGTCGGAATAGAACTGTCGGCCACCATGCTGTTCAACCATCCGACGGTTGCGGCCCTGGCCCGGTATCTCGCCAAGCGCGTTGCGCCCCAGGACAGCCCCGAGGAAGATGCGATGACCGCGCTGTCGTCCTCGGCCGGAAGCATCTTGGACAGCCTGTTTGACCGGATCGAATCGGCTTCGACAGAGGCCGAGGGATCGGCGTAATGCGGACTGCGTTCAGCCGGATTTCCGGCATGACCGCGCAGCAACGCGCGGCTCTTGCCGAAGAGTTCAACAAGATCTCCCGAATCGCGGTGGCCGAGCCAATCGCCGTGGTGGGCATCGGCTGCCGTTTCCCCGGCGACGTCAACGGGCCGGACAGCTTCTGGGACCTGCTGGTCGAAGGCCGCAATGCGATCTCGCGGATACCCGCCGATCGATGGGATGCGGACGCCTTCTATGACCCTGATCCGTTGACTCCGGGGCGGATGACCACGAAGTGGGGCGGCTTCGTGCGCGACATCGCCGGTTTCGACGCCGAGTATTTCGGCATCACACCGCGCGAAGCCGCGGCCATGGATCCACAGCAACGAATGCTGCTCGAGGTTGCCCACGAGGCCCTCGAACATGCCGGCATACCAACGGATTCCCTGGCCGATACCCGCACCGGCGTCATGATGGGGGTCTATTTCAACGAATACCAATCCATGTTGGCCTCCAATCTGGAAAATGTGGATGCCTACAGCGGGACCGGAAACGCCCACAGCATCACGGTAGGTCGCATCTCCTACCTGCTGGGGCTGCGCGGTCCGGCAGTAGCGGTGGACACCGCGTGCTCGTCGTCGTTGGTCGCGGTGCACCTGGCATGTCAGAGCCTGCGACTACGCGAAACCGACCTGGCGCTGGCCGGCGGCGTGAGCGTCACCCTTCGCCCAGAGACCCAAATAGCGATATCTGCCTGGGGATTGCTGTCCCCCCAGGGCAGGTGCGCCACGTTTGACGCAGCGGCGGACGGGTTCGTACGTGGAGAGGGCGCCGGCGTGGTGGTCCTCAAGCGGTTGACCGATGCGGTGCGGGACGGCGACCAGGTGCTGGCGGTGGTGCGCGGTTCCGCGGTCAACCAGGACGGCCGCTCCAACGGGGTCACCGCGCCCAACACGGCGGCACAGTGCGACGTGATCGCCGACGCGTTGCGATCCGGCGATGTGGCACCCGAAACCGTGAATTACGTCGAATCACATGGAACCGGAACGATATTGGGCGATCCCATCGAGTTCGAGGCACTGGCCGCCACCTACGGCCGGGCCGAGGGGTCGTGCGCACTGGGCGCGGTAAAGACCAATATCGGCCACCTAGAGGCGGCGGCCGGGATCGCCGGATTCATCAAGGCTACCCTTGCGGTGCAACACGCCACTATCCCGCCGAATCTGCATTTCTCGCAATGGAATCCGGCTATCGACGCCGCATCGACCCGGTTTTTTGTGCCCATCGAGAACGCCCCGTGGCCAACCGTGGAAGGCCCGCGGCGTGCCGCGGTGTCGTCGTTCGGGCTGGGCGGGACCAACGCGCACGTCATCGTCGAGCAAGGGCCCGAGCTGGCTCGGATCTCCGCAGGCGCATCCGCAACCGATGCCGACCCCCACCAAGACACCGAGGTGTCGACCATGGTGATAACGGGCAAGACACCACAGCGGCTGGCCGCTACCGCCGCCGTGCTGGCCGACTGGATGGAGGGCCCCGGAGCCGAGGTACCGTTGGCGGACCTAGCCCACTCCATCAACCATCACCGCGCCCGGCATGCCAAATTCGGCAGCGTGGTGGCTCGTGATCGCGCCCAAGCCGTGGCCGGCCTGCGCGCGCTGGCAAGCGGCCAGCACGCCCCCGGGGTGGTCGGTCCGCAGGACGGCTCGCCAGGGCCGGGCACGGTGTTTGTCTACTCCGGACGCGGATCGCAATGGGCCGGCATGGGCCGCCAATTGTTGGCCGACGAACCCGCCTTCGCCGCGGCCGTCGCCGAACTCGAGCCGGTGTTTGTCGAGCAGGCCGGTTTCTCGCTGCGGGACGTCATCGCCGGCGGCCAGGAGCTGGTCGGCATCGAGCAGATCCAGCTCGGACTCATCGGTATGCAGCTGACGTTGACCCAGCTGTGGCGCTCCTACGGCGTGCAGCCCGACCTGGTGATCGGCCATTCGATGGGCGAGGTGGCCGCCGCCGTGGTCGCCGGGGCGCTGACCCCGGCCGAGGGATTGCGGGTGACCGCCACCCGCTCGCGGTTGATGGCCCCGCTGTCCGGGCAGGGTGGCATGGCCCTGTTGGGCCTCGACGCCTCGGCCGCCGAGGACTTGATCGCCGACTATTCACAGGTGACCGTCGGGATCTACAACTCCCCACGCCAGACGGTGATCGCCGGACCGACCAAGCAGATCGACGAGCTGATCGACCGGGTGCGTGCCGGGAATCGTTTTGCCAGCCGGGTCAATATTGAAGTGGCCCCGCACAATCCGGCCATGGACGCGCTGCAGCCCCAGATGCGTGCGGAGCTGGCCGATCTCACCCCACGGACCCCGACCATTCCGATCATCTCCACCACCTACCAGGACTTCAGCACCCAGCCACTGTTCGACGCCGAGCACTGGGCCACCAACATGCGCAACCCGGTGCATTTCCAGCAGGCCATCGCGCATGCCGCGAGTGACGCCGGCGGCAGCCACCACACGTTCATCGAAATCAGCGCCCACCCGCTGCTGACCCAAGCCATCAACGACACGATCGAAAACGCAGCCGAAACCGGGCCAGCCACACACACGGCCATCGGGACGCTGCAACGCGATACCGACGACACCGTCACCTTCCGGACGAACCTCTACACCGCCGACCCCACGCACCCACCACAGACCCCGCACCCACCGGAACCGCGCGCCCCGCTCCCCACAAGTCCTTGGCAGCACATCCGCCACTGGATCACCACCGAGCCGGGAAGTGCATCGGCGTTCGAACGCCCAAGTCACCCAGGACCTGCCGGGATCGCGTTGAGCCCGAACGGAATCGGTGACAGCGTTATCGACGGGTGGAGCTATCGCCTCACGTGGCCGGTACGCCCATTGCCCAGTGGGCCCGCGGTCACGGGCGGGCACACCGGCTCGTGGCTGGTGGTTTCCGATGCCGGGTTGGCCGATGAGTTCGGCCGCATAACGGCATCGTCCGACCCCGGATCCCGAGCCGCATTCCTCGAGCCCTCCACACTCGAAACCGATGCCACCACGCTGCCCGACCTGATCGGCATTGACAACGTGCTGTACGCGCCGCCGGTCTCGAGCGAACCCGTCGATGTCGACTACGCCTACCGCCTGTTCGGCGCGGCACGCCGGTTGGCCGCCGCGATGATCGCCAGCAATGCATCGAACAATTCGACGTCCAAGCTGATCGTGGTGACCCGCAATGCCCAGCCCATCACCGAAGGCGAGCGCGCCAATCCCGCGCACGCGGTGCTGTGGGGCCTGGGGCGCACGCTGGCGCTGGAGCATCCCGAAATCTGGGGTGGTGTCATCGATCTCGATGAGTCACTGCCAGCCGAGCTGGCCGCGCGGCAGGTGTTGGCGGAAGCCGCCGGTCTCACTGAGGAAAGCAGGGAGGACCAGGTCGTCTACCGATCCGGTGTGCGCCACACGCCCCGCCTCGAGCGGCCCACCAGGCCGGCCGGGCCGCCAGCCACCTTAAGTGAGGACACCAGCCAGCTCGTCATCGGAGCCACTGGAAACATCGGACCCCACTTGCTCCGCCAGCTCGCGCAGATGGGAGCAAAAACGATCGTCACCGTGTCTCGCAATCCCGGCAACCGGCTGGCGGCGCTGGCCGAGAGCCTGGCCGCCGGCGGGACAGACCTCGTTTCAGTGGCCGCGGATGCCAGCGACCCGGCCGCGATGACGGCGTTGTTCGATCGCTTCGGTGTCGACCTGCCTCCGTTGGAGGGAATCTATCTGGCCGCCTTTGCCGGCCAGCCGGTTTTGCTGAGCGAAATGACCGATGACGATGTTGCCGCGATGTTTAAGCCCAAGCTGGACGCCGCACGGCTGCTGCACCGGTTGTCGCTGAAACACCCGGTAAAACATTTTGTTTCGTTCTCCTCGATCTCGGGTCTGATCGGTTCGCGCTGGCTCGCGCACTACACCGCGACCAGCGCCTTCCTGGACAGCTTGGGCTATGCGCGCCGCCTGATGGGACTGCCGGCCACCGTCGTGGCCTGGGGCCTGTGGAAGTCGCTCGCCCAAGCGCAGCAAGAAGCCAGCCAGGTCAGCGCCGAATCCGGCCTGCAGCCCATGGCGGACGACGTCGCCATCGGGGCGTTACCGCTGGCGATGAGCCCGGACGCCGGAGTGCATTCGGTTGTGGTGGCCGCGGATTGGCCGCTGTTGGCGGCCGCCTACCGGACCCGTGGAACGCTACGGATCGTCGACGACTTGCTGCCCGAGGCGGGCCAGGCGGCGTTGCCGGAAAGTGCGTTCCGCAAGGCCCTGCGAGAGTGCCAAGCCGAGCGCCGCCACGACATGTTGTTCGACCACGTCGGTGCCCTGGCCGCCAAGGTGATGGGCATGGCTGCCACCGAATCGCTCGATCCGTCGGCCGGCTTCTTCCAACTCGGCATGGACTCGCTGATGAGCGTGACGCTTCAGCGTGCGCTATCAGAAAGCCTCGGCGAACATCTACCGGCGTCTGTCGTCTTCGACTACCCGACGGTCTACAGTCTTACCGACTACTTGGCCACGACTCTGCCGGAGCTGCTGGACATCGATGACCAGCCACCCGCCGATGCCTACGACGAATTCACCGAAGCCGAGTTGTTGGAACAGCTTTCGGAACGACTAAGAGGAACGCAATGACCGCCGCGACACCGGACCGCCGGGCGATCATCACCGAGGCGCTACACAAGATCGATGACCTCACGGCGCGCCTGGAGATCGCCGAAAAGTCCAGCACCGAACCCATCGCGGTGATCGGGATGGGGTGCCGATTCCCGGGCGGGGTGGGTAACCCCGAACAGTTCTGGGACCTGTTGCGCGACGGCCGAAACGGCATCGTCCGGGTTCCCGACCAACGGTGGGACGCCGACGCCTACTACACCGACGATCACACCGTGCCCGGCACGATATGCAGCCGCGACGGCGGCTTTCTCACCAACTGGCAACCCGACGAGTTCGATGCCGAATTCTTCTCGATCTCCCCACGCGAAGCCGCGGCGATGGACCCCCAGCAGCGGCTGTTGATCGAGGTCGCCTGGGAAGCGCTCGAGGATGCGGGTGTCCCGCCACACACCATCCGCGGCACACAAACCGCGGTATACGTTGGCGTCACCGCCTACGACTACATGCTCACGCTGGCGGGCCGGTTGCGGCCCGAAGACCTGGACGCCTACATCCCCACCGGAAACTCGGCGAACTTCGCCGCCGGGCGGCTGGCCTACATCCTCGGCGCGCGGGGCCCCGCAGTGGTCGTCGACACCGCCTGCTCATCGTCGCTGGTCGCGATCCACCTGGCCTGCCAGAGCTTGCGCTGCCGGGAAAGCGACGCCGCCCTGGTCGGTGGAACCAACCTGCTGCTGAGCCCGGGGCCCAGCATCGCGTGCTCACGCTGGGGAATGCTGTCCCCGGAGGGGCAATGCAAGACCTTCGACGTGTCCGCCGATGGTTATGTGCGTGGCGAGGGCGCCGGGGTCGTGGTACTCAAGCGGTTGGACGACGCGGTGCGCGACGGCAACCGCATCCTTGCCGTGGTGCGCGGTACCGCGGTCAACCAGGACGGTGCCAGCAGCGGGGTGACCGTGCCCAACGGGCCCGCGCAACAGGCGCTGCTGCACCAGGCTTTGGCGTCGTCGAAGTTGAAGCCGGCCGACATCGATTACATCGAGGCCCATGGCACCGGCACTCCCCTGGGTGACCCCATCGAACTCGATTCGCTGAGCAAGGTTTTCAGCGAGCGAGAGAGCCGGGATCCGTTGGTGATCGGTTCGGTGAAGACCAACGTGGGTCACCTGGAAGCGGCGGCGGGGGTCGCCGGGCTGATGAAGGCCGTGCTGGCCATCCGCAACGGCTACATTCCCCGTCACCTCAACTTCCACCAGTTGACCCCGCACGCCAGCGAGGCCGCATCACGGCTTACCATCGCCGCGCAGGGCTCGGAAGGCATGGCATGGCCGACCACAGGTCGGCCGCGACGCGCGGGGGTGTCCTCGTTCGGAGTCAGCGGAACCAACGCACACGTGGTGCTCGAACAGGCGCCCGAACCGGTCGCCGCACCCGGACCGGCGCCGGAACCGGCTCCCGAGCCCGCGGTGACCACGCTGGTCGTATCGGGCAAAACCACACAGCGGGTGGCGGCGACGGCGTCGGTACTAGCCGATTGGATGGAAGGCCCCGGCGCACAAGTGCCGCTGGCCGATGTCGCACACACCCTCAACCATCACCGCCCCCGGCAGACCAAGTTCGGCACGGTGGCCGCAGTTGATCGGGACCAGGCGGTGGCAGGGCTGCGCGCGCTGGCCGCCGGTCAACCGGGTCCCGGAGCGATACCCCCCTGCGAGGGCACCATCGGACCGGGCACGGTGTTCGTCTACTCCGGACGAGGATCGCAGTGGGCCGGCATGGGCCGCCAACTATTGGCCGACGAGCCGGCATTCGCTGCCGCCGTCGCCGAGCTGGAACCGGATTTCGTCGCGCAGGCCGGGTTTTCGCTGCAGGACGTGCTCGCCAGCGGCCACGAGCTGGTCGGCATTGAGCAGATTCAACTGGGCCTGATCGGGATGCAGCTGGCGCTGACCGCATTGTGGCGCTCCTACGGGGTGACACCCGATGCGGTGATCGGTCACTCGATGGGTGAAGTCGCCGCCGCGGTGGTGGCCGGGGCGCTGACTCCGGCCGAGGGGTTGCGAGTGACCGCCACCCGGTCGCGGCTGATGGCGCCGTTGTCGGGGCAGGGCACGATGGCGTTGCTGGAGCTCGACGCCGAGGCCACCGAGGCATTGATCGCCGACTACCCGCAGGTGACGTTGGGCATCTATGCCTCCCCGCGCCAGACGGTGATTTCCGGGCCGACCGCAATGATCGACGAGCTGATCGGCACGGTGCGCGAACAGGGTGGGTTCGCCAGCCGGGTCAGCATCGAAGTGGCCCCACACAACCCGGCCATGGACGCGCTACAGCCACAGATGCGGTCGGAGTTGGCCGATCTCACGCCACGGACCCCGACCATTCCGATCATTTCCACCACCTACGCGAACGTGGCTTCGGTTCCAACGTTCGACGCCGATCACTGGGCGACCAACATGCGCAACCCGGTGCGCTTCCAGCAAGCGATCGCACATGCCGCGAGTGACACCGGCGGTGGACACCACATCTTCATCGAGATCAGCGGGCATCCGCTGCTCACTCACTCGATCACCGACACCCTCAACGGCACCCACGGCACCGCCGGTGACGAGGCCGGTTCTCAGCCCGGTTACCTCAGCATCGGCACCCTGCAACGTGACACCCACGACACTCTGCAGTTCCACACCAACCTCAACGCGGCCCACACCAGCCATCCGCCCCAAACCCCCCACCCGCCCGAACCGCACCCCGCGCTGCCGACCACGCCGTGGCAGCACGGAAGTCACTGGATCAGCGCCACATCGGTTTCGGGGGCCGCGTTCCACATGGCGGACACCCACCCGCTGCTCGGCATCGGGGTCACCGACCCAACCAACGGCACTCGGGTCTGGGAAAGCCACCTCGACCCGGATCTGTTGTGGCTGTCCGACCACGTCATCGACGATCTCGTCGTGCTGCCGGGCGCGGCCTACGCCGAGATCGCGTTGGCCGCCGCGGCGGATACCTTCGACACCTTCCCGACCGAACAAGATCAGTCCTGGACGATCTGCGAGCTCGACCTTCATCAGCTGCTGCACGTCACCGAGGGCACCGTTTTGGTCACCACGCTCACCGGTGACGAGCAGCGGTGCCGGGTCGAAATACGCACTCGCAGCACCTCTTCGGGATGGACCACCCACGCCACCGCCACCATTGCCCGCGCAATCTCGTCGGATCAACAGGCCACCCAAACCGCGGTGGCACCGGTTGATCTGGTGGACGAGCTCGACCCCGAGGACCTGTATCAACGGCTGCGCGGCGCCGGCCAACAGCACGGACCGGCCTTTCAGGGCATCGTGGGTCTCGGCATCGCACCGTCCGGCGCGGCCAGCGCCCAGGTGCGCCTGCCCTCATCGGCCAGAAAGGGCTCCCGCGACTTCTTGCTGCACCCGGTGATGATGGATATCGCGTTGCAGACGCTCGGCGCCACCCGGATGGCGACCGACCTGTCCGGCGGTCAGGCCGACCAGCAAAATGGCGCCCGAAAAAGCATCGTGGTGCCGGTGCGGTACGCCGGCGTACACGTCTACGGCGACATCACTCGCGGTGTCCGTGCGGTCGGCTCACTGGCCGCGACCGGCGATCGCCTCAGCGGCGAAGTAGTTCTGACCGATCCCGAGGGCCTACCCTTGCTGGTGATCGATGAAGTCGAGATGGCCGTACTTGGGTCCGGTAGCGGCGCAACGGAACTCACCGATCGCCTGTTCACGGCGGAGTGGGAGTCCGCACCGCTACAGGAAGCGGCCGACGCTCCCGGCGGGCTGCTGCTGATCGCGGACCTCGCCACCGATGACCCGTTGCCGATCGTGCTGCAGTCGTCCCTGCGCAGCCACTCGCCCAGCGTCGAGCTGGTCGGCGCGGCCGACGATGCAAAGCTGCGCGCGGCGATCACCCGGACCGACGTCGGCTGGGACGGTCTCGTCCTCATCTACCCGCCTCGGGCCAGCGACGAGTCCCTGGCGCACGACGCGCAACTGGAGTTGGCGCGGACGCGCACGCTGCGAGTCGCCAAAGTGGTCGAGACGCTGACGCGGATGGGTACCCGCAAGAGCCCGCGGCTGTGGATCGTCACCCGCGGCGCCGCTCAGCTCGATCCCAGCGAGTCGGTCACGCTGGCGCAGACCGAACTTCGAGGTCTCGCACGGGTACTGACATTCGAGCATTCCGAGCTGAAGGCCACGCTGGTGGACATCGAACCGGACGGCACCGGCTCGCTGGCGGACTTGACCGCCGAATTGCTCGCCGGTTCGGACCAGGACGAGGTCCTTTACCGCGCCGGAGAGCGCTACGTCAACCGGCTGGTGCCTGCGCCCACCACACCCAGCGGTAAACTCGCCGCCGAACCCCGGCACACGGTCGTCAACCTGGACGACGCAGTCCTTCCGGGCGGCCCCGCTGTGCGGCTTGAGATCGATCAGCCCGGGCGGCTGGACGCGCTGACCGTCCACCAGGTCAAGCGGCCCCGGCCACAGGGCGATCAGGTCGAGGTTCGGGTGGTCGCCGCCGGACTCAACTTCAGCGACGTGCTCAAGGCGATGGGTGTGTATCCGGGACTCGACGGTGCCGCTCCGGTGATCGGTGGCGAGTGCGTCGGCTACGTGACGGCCATCGGCGAGCAAGTCGACTCCGTCGAGATCGGCCAGCGCGTCATCGCCTTCGGCCCCGGCACCTTCGGAACGCACCTGGGGACCATCGCCGATCTCGTCGTCCCCATCCCCGACGCGCTGCCCGACAACGAGGCGGCTACATTCGGCGTTGCGTATCTGACCGCTTGGCACTCACTGTGCGAGGTCGGCCGACTCTCCCCCGGCGAACGCGTACTTATCCATTCCGCCACGGGCGGTGTCGGCATGGCGGCGGTTTCGATCGCGAAGATGATCGGCGCCCGCATCTATACGACGGCCGGTTCGGATGCCAAACGCGAGATGCTGTCCGGGCTCGGCGTCGAGTACGTCGGCGACTCCAGGAGCACGGAATTCGCCGACGAAATACTCGAGCTCACCGATGGCTACGGCGTCGACGTCATTCTCAATTCGCTGGCGGGCGAGGCCATTCAGCGCGGTGTTCAGATACTTGCTGCCGGCGGCAGGTTCATCGAACTGGGTAAAAAAGACGTCTACGCCGACGCCAGCCTGGGTTTGGCAAAGCTAGCGAAGAGCGCGTCGTTCTCCGTGGTCGACCTCGACCTGAATCTGAAGTTACAGCCGGCGAAGTACCGCCAACTTCTGCAACACATCCTCGGGCATGTGGCCGACGGCTCATTGGAGGTGCTACCGGTCACCGAGTTCAGCCTGCACCAGGCGGCCGACGCATTTCGGCTCATGGCCTCCGGTAGGCACACCGGCAAGATCGTGATCTCGATACCCAACAGCGGCAACATCGCGGCGGTCGCATCCCCGCCGCCGCAACCCTTGGTCAGCCCAGACGGCGGCTACCTCATTGTCGGCGGCATGGGCGGTCTCGGTTTTGTGGTGGCGCGGTGGTTGGCCGAGCAAGGCGCGGGGTTGATCGTCCTCAACGGACGCTCGGCTCCTAGCGACGAGGTACGGGCGGCCATCGACGACCTCAACGCAACGGGTCACCGGATCGAGGTGGTTACCGGTGATATCGCCGAGCCCGGCACGGCCGAGACGCTGGTGCAAACAATCGAAGACGCGGGCTTCCGCCTGGCCGGAGTCCTGCACAGCGCCATGGTGCTGGCCGACGAAATCGTGCTGAACATGACCGATTCCGCCGCCCGGCGGGTGTTCGCGCCCAAGGTCACCGGCAGCTGGCGGCTGCATGAGGCCACCGCGACGCGAGATGTCGACTGGTGGCTGACGTTCTCCTCGGCCGCCGCGCTGCTCGGCACGCCCGGGCAGGGTGCCTACGCCGCCGCCAACTCGTGGGTCGACGGCCTGGTCGGCTATCGGCGCTCGGCCGGACTTCCCGCCGTCGGGATCAACTGGGGCCCCTGGGCCGAGGTCGGACGTGCACAATTCTTCAAAGATCTCGGCGTCGCGATGATCACCGCCGAGCAGGGCCTGGCCGCGATGCAAACGGTGCTCGCCGCCGATCGCGGGCGCACCGGTGTGTTCAGCCTGGACGCGCGACAGTGGTTCCAGTCATTCCCTGCGGTGGCCGGGTCGTCGCTGTTCGCCAAGTTGCAGGACTCGGCGACCCTGAAGGGAGAGCGGCGGGGCGGCGGTAAGATCCGGGCCCAGCTGGACGCCCTCGATGCGACCGAGCGCCCGGCACACCTCGCCTCCGCCATCGCCGAGGAGATCCGGGGTGTACTGCGCTCGAGCGATCCCATTGACCACAACCGACCGCTGGAAACGCTTGGACTCGACTCGCTGATGGGCCTCGAATTACGCAACCGACTGGAAGCGAGCCTGGACATCACGTTGCCGGTCGCGTTGGTGTGGGCGTATCCGACGATCAGCGATCTTGCGACCGCCCTGTGCGAACGAATGGACTACGCGACACCGGCCACCGCACAGGAATCTTCCGATGAGGAACCCGAATTGTCCGACGAGGAAATGGACCTGCTCTCCGATCTGGTCGACGCCAGCGAGCTGGAAGCCGCAGCGCGGGGCGAGTCATGACGAGTCTGGCTGAGCGCGCGGCGCAACTGTCGCCGAACGCGCGAGCGGCCTTGGCGCGCGAACTGGTGCGCGCCGGAACGGCGTTCCCGACCGACATCTGCGAGCCGGTGGCGGTGGTGGGCATCGGGTGCCGATTCCCGGGGAACGTGACTGGGCCGGACAGCTTTTGGCAGCTGCTGGTCGACGGTGTGGACACCATCAGCGAGGTTCCGCGGGACCGGTGGGATGCGGACGCGTTCTACGACCCCGATCCGTCGGCGTCGGGCCGGATGACCACGAAGTGGGGCGGTTTCGTTCCCGACGTTGACGAATTCGACGCCGACTTCTTCGGAATCACGCCCCGCGAGGCCGTGGCGATGGATCCGCAGCATCGGATGCTGCTCGAGGTCGCCTGGGAAGCGCTCGAACACGCCGGCGTTCCACCGGATTCCCTCAGTGGCAGCCGAACCGGCGTGATGATGGGCCTGTCGTCGTGGGACTACACGATCGTCAACATCGAGCGCAGAGCCGATATCGACGCATACCTGAGCACCGGGACCCCGCACTGTGCGGCGGTGGGGCGGATTTCCTATCTGTTGGGTTTGCGCGGTCCGGCCGTCGCGGTGGATACCGCGTGTTCGTCGTCGTTGGTGGCAATTCACTTGGCGTGTCAAAGCCTTCGCCTGCGCGAGACCGACGTGGCTTTGGCCGGCGGTGTGCAGCTCACCTTGTCGCCGTTCACCGCCATCGCGTTGTCCAAATGGTCGGCGCTGTCTCCGACCGGACGCTGCAATAGCTTCGACGCCAACGCCGACGGGTTCGTACGTGGCGAAGGCTGTGGTGTGGTGGTGCTCAAGCGGTTGG
Organism: Mycobacterium basiliense; assembly: GCF_900292015.1. Classification (NCBI taxonomy): domain Bacteria; kingdom Bacillati; phylum Actinomycetota; class Actinomycetes; order Mycobacteriales; family Mycobacteriaceae; genus Mycobacterium; species Mycobacterium basiliense. The sequence goes on along the minus strand of NZ_LR130759.1, from coordinate 1,802,308 downwards.
CCGACGCACTTCGCGACCAGGATCGTGTGCTGGCGGTTATCCGTGGCTCGGCCACCAACCAGGACGGTCGGTCCAACGGCATGACCGCTCCGAACGCGCTGGCCCAGCGCGACGTGATCACCTCCGCCTTGCGGCTCGCGGATGTCGCGCCCGAGAGTGTGAACTACATCGAAACGCACGGCACTGGAACAGTATTGGGAGACCCAATCGAATTCGAGTCGCTGGCGGCCACCTACGGTCGTGGTGACGGCTCGTGCGCTTTGGGATCGGTCAAGACCAACATCGGCCACCTGGAGGCCGCCGCAGGTGTGGCCGGGTTCATCAAAGCGGTGCTGGCGGTGGAGCGCGGATTCGTTCCGCGCAATCTGCACTTCACCCGGTGGAACCCGGCCATCGATGCGTCGACCACTCGGCTGTTCGTACCCACCGAGAGCGCACCGTGGCCGGCGGCTCCGGGCCCGCGCCGAGCAGCGGTGTCGTCGTTCGGCCTCAGCGGGACCAACGCGCATGTGGTGATCGAGCAGGCACCGGACACAATCATGCCCGTAGCGCCTGGGAAGCCGCATGTTTCGGCTTTGGTGTTGTCGGGCAAGACGCCCGCGCGGGTGAACTCCATGGCGGCGGTGCTAGCCGACTGGATGTCGGGACCGGGCGCGGGCGTACCGCTGGCCGACGTGGCACACACGCTGGACCAACATCGCACCCGCCACCCGAAATTCGCGGCGGTGCTGGCGCGTGACCACGCGGAGGCCGTTGCCGGGTTACAGGCGCTAGCGGCGGGCCAGCCACGCGTGGGGGTGGTGGATTGCCACCAACACGTCGAAGGGCCGGGCCGGGTATTTGTGTATTCGGGTCAGGGGTCACAGTGGGCTGGGATGGGCCGGCAGCTGCTGGCCGACGAGCCGGCGTTCGCCAAGGCGGTGGCCGAGCTGGAGCCGATATTTGTTGCCCAGACTGGTTTTTCGCTGCAGCAGACGCTTGTCGACGGCGGTGAGGTGGTGGGCATCGACCGCATCCAGCCGGTCCTGGTGGGCGTGCAGCTGGCGCTGACCGAGTTGTGGAAGTCCTACGGCGTGATACCGGATGCGGTGATCGGGCATTCGATGGGAGAGGTGGCCGCGGCGGTGGTGGCCGGCGCGCTGACACCCGAGCAGGGCCTGCGGGTCATCGCCACCCGCTCGCGGCTAATGGCGCGACTGTCGGGGCAGGGGGCGATGGCGTTGCTTGAACTGGACGCCGAGGCCGCCGAGGCGCTGATTGCCGACTATCCGCAGGTGACGCTGGCGGTGCATGCGTCGCCGCGCCAGACGGTGATCGCCGGGCCACCCGAGCAGGTGGACTCGGTGATCTCGGCGGTGGCGGCGCAGAACAGGTTGGCGCGGCGCGTCGAAGTCGACGTGGCCTCCCATCACCCGATCATCGATCCGATCCTGCCGGAGTTGCGAAGCGCACTGGCGGATTTGGCTCCGCAGCCGCCGAGCATCCCGATCGTTAGCACCACCTACGAAAACTCGCGGCCGGTGCTGGACGCCGACTACTGGTCAGACAACCTCCGCAACCCGGTGCGATTCCACCAGGCGGTCGCACATGCGATGAGCGATGCCGGCGGGTGCAATCACACCTTTGTCGAGGTCAGCCCGCACCCGTTGCTCACGCACGCCATCACCGACACCCTCGACGGTGCCGACAACCACTTCGTCACCTGCACCATGAACCGCGACCTCGACCAGACCCTGTTCTTTCACACCCAACTGGCGGCGGTCGGCGGGACCGCATCGGAACGCACCACCGGTCATTTTGTGGACCTGCCACCCACTCCTTGGCAGCACAGCAGGTTTTGGGTCACCGACCGGTCGGCGATGTCGGAGCTGGCCGTCAGTCATCCACTGCTGGGCGCGCATATCGAAATGCCCGGCAACGGCAACCACGTCTGGCGGGCCGATGTGGGCACCGACGTATGCCCATGGCTGGCCGACCACAAGGTGTTCGGTCAACCCATCATGCCGGCCGCGGGATTTGCCGAGATCGCGCTTGCGGCGGCTAGCGAGGCACTCGGCGTAGCCGTCGACGCGGTGCTGGTCAAGCAGTTCGAGGTGGAACAGATGCTCCCCCTCGACGGTCACACCCAGCTAACGACACAGTTGATTCGAAACGGGGACAATTCGTTTCGGGTGGAGATCCATTCCCGCTCGACCAGTGGCGAGTTCACCAGGCACGCCACCGCCCGAATTGACCAAGTACCGTGTGCCGCTGCGCGCCGTTACCACGAACCGCACGGTTCCTCGGGCGGGACGAGGGTGTCACCAGCCGATTTCTATGCCCTGTTGCGCCAGACCGGTCAACACCACGGGCCGGCCTTCGCCGGATTGACCCAGATAGCTCGGCTATCCGACGGCTCCGCGGAAACCGAGATCAGCGTTCCCGACGAGGCTCCCCGGCATCCCGGGTATCGGTTTCACCCCGTCGTGTTGGATGCCGCATTGCAGAGCGTGGGTGCCGCGATACCCGACGGCGAGGTCGCGGGATCGGCCGAAGCCAGCTACCTGCCGGTGTCGTTCGAGACGATCCGGGTGTACGGCGCCATTCCGCGCCAGGTGCGGTGCCGCGCGCACCTGACCAATCTCGACGGCGGCGCCGGTAAGCTGGGCAGGATTGTCCTGATCGACGATTCCGGCTCGGTGTCGGCCGAAGTTGATGGCATCTATCTGCGCCGAGTGGAACGCCGCGCGGTGCCGTTGCCGCTGCAACAGAAGATCTTCGATACCGAATGGATCGAAAGCCCGATGGTGCCCCAGGGCGCGCCGGAGACGGCTACCACGGCAGGCGGAAGCTGGCTGGTGCTCTCCGATTCCACGCTGGATGCCGCGGCCCAATCCCTGACGGACGAGTTCATCGAGCGGTGGCGCTCGCCGCAGCGTCGGGTGCATACCGCCACGCTCGACGACGAACCGGCGATGCTCGCCGCGTTCGCGGAAACAGCGGGCGATCCGGACCATCCGCCCGCCGGGCTGGTCGTCTTCGTCGGCGGTGAATCGACCGGCCTGGACGACGGGCTGGCCGCGGCGCGCGATGCGGTGTGGTCGATCACGACCGTGGTCCGCGCGGTCGTCGGCACCTGGCACGGCCGATCGCCTCGGCTGTGGTTGGTGACCCGGGGCGGGCTTTCTGTGCACGATGACGAGCCCGTGACCCCGGCGACGGCCGCCCTGAAAGGCCTGGTGCGGGTTCTCGCCTTCGAGCATCCGGACCTGCGTACCACCCTGCTCGATCTGGATGTCAGCCAGGATGCGCTGGCCGCGCTGACGGCGGAATTGCCCGGCACCGGTGGCGATGACGTGATCGCACGGCGCGGCGAGCGCCGGTTCGTCGAGCGACTGTCCCGCGCCCATCTCGATGCGAGCAAGCACAACCCGGTGGTGCGCCGGGGAGCATCGTATGTCGTCACGGGCGGTCTCGGCGGTCTCGGCCTGGTCGTGGCCCGATGGCTGGTGGACCGTGGCGCCGGCCGAGTGGTCCTCAACGGCCGTAGCGAGCCCAACGACGAACAGCGCCAGGTGCTGACCGAGTTGGAGGCCCGCGCCGAGATCGTGGTTGTCCGAGGCGATGTGGCGGCCCCAGGCGTGGCAGAAGGCCTGATCGAGGCGGCCGCACAGGACGGGCGCGACCTGCGCGGGATCGTGCACGGCGCGGCGGTCATCGAAGACAGCCTGGTGTTTTCGATGACCAAGGAAAACCTGAATCGGGTGTGGGCCCCCAAGGCCGCTGGCGCGCTGCGGATGCACCACGCCAGCGCCGACTGCGATCTCGACTGGTGGCTTGGATTTTCTTCCGTTGCTTCCCTGTTGGGCTCCCCCGGGCAGGGGGCCTACGCATGCGCCAGCGCATGGCTCGATGCACTGGTCGCCTGGCGCAGGGCGGCCGGCCTGCCCGCGGCGGCGATCAACTGGGGCCCCTGGTCGGAGGTGGGCGTCGCCCAGGCCCTGGTGGGCAGCGTTCTTGACACCATCACGCCGGCGGAAGGCATCGAGGCTCTCGACGCCCTGCTGGCCGACGGCCGGGCCCTGACCGGTGTTGCCCGGTTGCGCACCGACCGGGCGCTGGTCGCATTCCCAGAGATCCGCGGCATCGGCTATTTCACCCGAGTGGTCGAGGAGCTGGACACGGCGGGCGACCTTGGCGACTGGGGCGGACCCGAGGCGCTTGCCGATCTTGACCCCGCCGAGGCTCACCGCCTGGTGACCGAACGGATGTGTGCGCGCATCGCCGCGGTGATGGGCTACGCTGACCGATCGACCGTCGACGCCAGCACACCGCTGACCGAGCTGGGGCTGGATTCCTTGATGGCGGTGCGAATCCGCAACGGTGCGCGAGCCGACTTCGGCGTCGAGCCACCGGTGACCCTGATTCTGCAGGGCGCGTCGCTACAGGACTTGACGGCCGACCTCATGCGCCAACTCGGGCTTTCGGGCTCAGAACAGGCGCTGGAAAATACCGACACTGTTCGCGACCGGGCGCAGCAGCGCGCGGCGGCGCGACACGGAGCCGCGATGCGGCGCCGACCCAAACCTGGAACGCAGGGAGGACAACACCAGTGAGCATCCCCGACAACGCAATTGCGGTGGTCGGCATGGCCGGCAAGTTCCCGGGAGCCAACGATGTGTCGGCTTTTTGGAGCAACCTGCGGCGTGGCAAGGAATCGATCGTCACGCTGTCCGAGCAGGAGCTACGCGATGCCGGCGTCAGCGAGAAGACACTGGCCGATCCGGCGTATGTGCGTCGCGCACCGCTACTCGACGGGATCGAGGAGTTCGACGCCGATTTCTTCGGTTTTCCGCCGCTGGCCGCGCAAGTGCTAGACCCGCAACACCGGTTGTTCCTGCAGTGCGCCTGGCATGCGCTCGAGGACGCCGGTTGTGATCCCGCGCAGTTCGACGGCTCGATCGGCGTGTACGGCACCAGTTCCCCCAGCGGTTATCTGCTGCACAACCTGCTGTCGCATCGGGACCCCAACGCGGTATTGGCCGAGGGGCTCAACTTCGACCAATTCAGTCTGTTCTTGCAGAACGACAAGGACTTTCTGGCCACCCGGATATCGCACGCGTTCAACCTCCGCGGGCCCAGCATCGCCGTCCAGACGGCGTGCTCGTCGTCGCTGGTCGCGGTTCATCTGGCCTGCCTGAGCCTGCTGAGCGGCGAGTGCGATTTGGCGCTGGCCGGTGGGTCGTCGCTGTGCATCCCCCATCGTGTCGGCTACTGGAACTCGCCGGGTTCGATGGTGTCGGCGGTCGGCCACTGCCGGCCCTTCGACGTGCGAGGCGACGGCACGGTCTTCGGCAGCGGTGTCGCCATGGTGGCCCTGCGCCCGCTGCAGGCCGCGATCGACGCCGGGGACCGCATCCACGCGGTCATCCGCGGATCGGCAATCAACAACGACGGATCGGCGAAAATGGGTTACGCCGCGCCTAATCCGGCCGCCCAAGCCGACGTCATCGCCGAAGCGCACGCGGTGTCCGGCATCGATTCGTCGACCGTCAGCTATATCGAGACCCACGGAACCGGCACCCCGCTGGGTGACCCCATCGAAATCCAAGGACTTCGAACAGCTTTCGAGGTGTCCCAAACCCCCCGACCCGGCCCATGCGTCATAGGGTCGGTCAAATCGAACATCGGCCACCTCGAAGTCGCCGCCGGAATCGCGGGTCTGGTCAAAACCATTCTGTGCCTCAAGCACAAGGCGATTCCCGCGACCCTGCACTACACCAGCCCGAACCCGGAACTGCGACTCGAGCAGAGTCCGTTCGTCGTACAGAACAAGTACGGCCCATGGGAATGGGACGGGGTGCTTCGAGCCGGGGTGAGCTCGTTCGGGGTGGGTGGAACCAACGCACACGTCGTGGTGGAAGAACCACCGGCCGTTGCGGCGCACACCGATCCGGCCGGCCCACAGGTGCTGCTCTTATCAGCGAAAACAGCTGCCGCGCTTGGGGAGTCACGAACCGCGTTGGCCACCGCGTTGGAGAAGTCAGACGGTCCGGACCTCTCCGACGTCGCCTATTCACTGACCCGGCGCCGCAAGCACAACATCACGATGGCCGCCGTCGTTCACGACCGTGAGCACGCGGCCAGCGTCTTGAAGGCGGCCGAGCACGACAATGTGTTCGTTGGCGAATCCGCCGCCGATGGCGAGCGTGGTGACACCAGCACACCGGTCACAGACCGGGTCGTGTTCCTGTTTCCCGGGCAAGGCGCCCAGCACGTCGGAATGGCAAAGGGGCTTTACGACACCGAGCCCGTGTTCACCGAGCACTTCGACAACTGCGCCGCGGGATTTCGCGACGAGATGGGCATTGATCTACACACCGAGGTGTTCGGCGGGAGCACAACGGATCTCGAGCGCATCGATCGCTCGCAACCCGCCCTGTTCACAGTGGAATACGCGCTGGCGCGATTGGTCGACACCTACGGGGTGCGGGCCGGAGCGTACATCGGCTACAGCACCGGCGAATACATTGCGGCCACCCTGGCCGGGGTGTTCGATCTCGAGACGGCGATCAAAACGGTGTCGCTGCGTGCCCGTTTGATGCATGAGGCGCCGCCGGGCGCCATGGTCGCGGTGGCTCTCGGCCCCGATGATGTCGAGCAGTACCTTGCTCCGGGCGTTGAGCTGTCCGCGGTGAACGATCCGGGTAACTGCGTGGTTGCCGGGCCAAAAGATGCCATTCGAGCCTTCAGCCAGCGCCTTGACCAGGCCGGCATCCCGGTTCGGCGAGTGCGTGCGACCCACGCATTTCACACCAGCTCAATGGATCCCATGCTGGCGGAGTTCCAGGACTTCCTGTCCCGACAGCAGCTACGTGCCCCGGGTACGCGGATGCTGAGCAACCTGACCGGGACCTGGATGTCCGAGCAGCAGGTGACCGATCCAGCCAGCTGGACGCGGCAGATCAGCTCCGCGATCAGGTTCGCCGACGAACTCGACGTGGTGCTCTCCGAGCCGGGCCGAATATTGGTCGAGGTCGGTCCTGGCGGGAGCCTGACCGGTTCGGCGATGCGGCACCCCAAGTGGTCCGGCGGGCACCGCTCGGTAAGGCTCATGCGCCACCCGATTCAAAACGCCGATGACCGCGATACGTTCCTGCGGGCCCTGGGTGAACTCTGGTCGGCGGGCGTCGAGGTCGACTGGACGCCCCGGCGCGCGGCTCAACCACACCTGGTCTCTTTGCCTGGTTATCCATTTGCCCGACAACGCCATTGGATCGAGCCCAAGCACAACGCCTGGGCCCAGGTGCCCGCCGCGACCAACGGCTCAGCAATCAGCGCGGGCGTGGGCGCTGGGTCCGATGCTGCCGCGGGTGACGCGGCCGACGGCGGGGAATCCCAGACCGAAGCGACCCTGCAGCGCATCTGGTCACAGTGCTTGGGCGTGAACTCGGTGGATCGAAACGCCAACTTCTTCGACATGGGCGGCGATTCCCTGATGGCCATCAGCATCGCGATGAGCGCCGCCAACGAGGGTCTGACCATCACGCCCCAAGATATGTACGAATACCCGACGTTGGCCGCACTGACCGGCGCGGTCGATGCCTCGTTTGCGGCCAGCGGGTTGGCGAAACCTCCCGAACCCGAAGCGAATCCAGCGATCCTGCCGAACATCGCGTACTTCCTCGAGCAAGGATTGCGCGACGCCGGTCGTTGGCGGGTTCCGCTGATCCTCCGGCTGGACCCCAAGGTGGGCGAAGCAGATATCCGGGCCGTGCTGACCGCGGTGGTCAACCACCACGACGCGTTGCGCCTGCACCTCGTCGATCGCGCCGGGATATGGGAGCAGCACATCGCAGCACCCGGGGAGTTCACTCTGCTGTCGACCCGAACGCTGCCAGCCGATGTGCCGGCCGGAAGCCCCGAGGAGCGGACAGCGGTATCCACCATCGTGGCCGAACTGGTCAGCCAGCAAGAGGTGCCAGCGGCACCGCTGGCCGCCGTGCATATCACCGGGGCCCCCGGCAGCCCGCACTACCTGGGTCTTGCGCTACAGGAGCTGGTCAGTGATGACGCATCTCGGCAAATCCTGGGTACCGACCTGCTCACCGCGTTCGGGCAACGGCTGGCGGACCAGGACATCACCTTGGAACCGGTGACCACCGGATGGCGGGAATGGTCAGTGCGCTGCACGGCGCTTGCCACCCATCCGGCGGCCTTGGACAGTCGCTCCTTCTGGCTCGAAAACTTCGACAAGGTAACCCTTTGGCCGGCCAACACCGCCCCCAATGGCGACGCCACACCGCCTGCCGCCGACGACCTGACCCTGTTGTCGTCCACGCTGAGCGGCGAGCAAACGTCGGAGATCGACGATGCACGGCGCCGATTCCGGCGGTCGGTACAGGAAATCCTGCTGGCCGCCCTGGGCCGAACGATAGGAAAGACGATCGGTGAGGGCATGGTCGCCGTGGACCTCGAGGGTGAGGGGCGTTCCGTGCTGCGACCTGACGTCGACGTGCGCAGAACGCTTGGCTGGTTCTCCACGTACTATCCGGTTCCGCTGGCGTGCTCCAAGGGAACGGGCGCAACGGCGCTTCAGGAGCTGGATGCCGTACACGACACCCTTAAATCCGTACCGCACTACGGAATTGGATACGGGCTGCTGCGATACATCTACGCAGCTACCGGCCGAGTCCTGGGTGCGCAACGCACTCCTGACATCCACTTCCGGTATGCGGGCGTGCTCCCCGAGCTACCGTCCGTCGACGCTCCGGTGCAGTTCGACTCCGATATCACCGCGCCGGTGCGTGAAACGGTCCCCGGGCTGGGCCACGCCATCGAACTTCGGGCGTATCGCGCCGGCGGCTCGCTGCACCTGGATTGGTGGTACGACACCCGGCGAATCCCGGCGACAACCGCGGAAGCGTTGATGCAAAACTTCCCGGGCGCGCTGACCGAGCTGATCCAGGAGGGTATCGCCGCAGAGCACGAAGAGAGCGAAACCGTCGGCGTTACCGAGGTGGGTGCGCTGGTCGACCTGTCGAGCCTCGACTGAGGAGATTCAGATGCCCAATAGCAATAAGGCTGTGGTAGTCAGCGAGATTCGCAAGACCTACGGCGACGTAGTGGCCCTGACGGATATCAGTTTCGATGTCGGGCGCGGTGAAGTCATCGGCCTGCTCGGCCCCAACGGAGCGGGCAAGACCACCATGGTGGACATCTTGTCAACGCTGACCAGGCCCGATCGTGGGTCGGCGACGGTCGCCGGCCACGACGTGGTGTCCGAACCGGCCGGTGTACGCCGCTCGATCATGGTCACCGGACAACAAGCGGCCGTCGATGACATGCTGACCGGCGAGCAGAACCTGGTGATGTTCGGTCGTCTGTACGGGCTGAGCAAGTCCAGCGCGCGCACCCGAGCGCAGGAACTGCTCAAGCAATTCGACCTCGTCAACGCCGCCAAACGCCGGGTGAGTACCTACTCGGGCGGGATGCGCCGGCGGATAGACATCGCATGCGGACTGGTGGTTCAACCGCAGGTTGCGTTCTTAGACGAGCCCACCACCGGATTGGATCCGCGTAGCCGGCAAGCAATTTGGGATCTGGTGGCCAGTTTCAAGAAGCTCGGCGTGGCCACCTTGTTGACCACGCAGTATCTGGAGGAGGCGGACGCGCTCAGTGACCGGATCATCTTGATCGACCACGGCACGATCATCGCCGAAGGCACCGCCAACGAGCTCAAACACCGCGCCGGCGACACCTTCTGCGAAATAGTGCCGCGGGATCTGAAGAATCTGGACGCCATCGTTGCCGCGCTCGGTTCGCTGCTGCCCGAGCAAAGCCGGGCCATCCTCACCCCGGAGTCAGACCGCATCACCATGCCGGCGCCGGACGGGACGAGGATCCTCATCGAGGCCGCACGCAGGATCGATGAAGCGAACATCGAGCTGGCCGACATTGCGCTGCGCCGTCCGTCGCTCGACGACGTATTCCTTGCGCTGACAGCCGATCCCAGTGAAGCCCACGCTCTGAGCCACATTGAGTCCGGGGCGATGCGATGAGCGCGCCGGCTTTGGATCCGACCGCGGCCCTGACCTCCAATGGGTCCGGGTCGGGTGTCGGGAACCCGCGCCCGTCGACGCGCACGCAGTGGTGGGTGCTTACGGTGCGCTTCATCGCGCCCGCCCTGACCAACGGCGAGCTGATCACCGCCATCGGCGCATCGGTGGGTTTCACCGCCGGCTTCTATATACCGTTTTCCATACCGTGGAATCACTACGTGGGTGGCTCGGGAATCAGCAGCAGCTTGGGGCAATACGTCACCCCGCTGATCACGCTGCAGGCCGTCTCGTTCGCCGCCATTTCGTCGGCTTTCCGGGCGGCGACCGATTCGCTGGACGGCGTCAATCGGCGCTTCAGGTCCATGCCGATCGCGCCGTTGACGCCGGTGCTGGCGCGGGTGTCGGCCGCCGTGTACCGATGCTGCGTTGGTTTGACGGTGTCGCTGCTCTGTGGCTACGCGATCGGGTTCCGGTTCCATCACGGGCCGCTGTATTTCGCCGGCTTTTGCGCACTGGTGATCGTCATCGGGACCTTGTTGTCCTTCGCCGCGGATCTGGTCGGCACCGCTACCAAAAACCCCGAGGCGATGCTGCCGTTGCTGACGTTGCCCATCTTGATCTTCGGGCTGCTGTCAGTCGGTCTGATGCCGGTCAAGTTGTTTCCGCACTGGATCCAGCCCATCGTCCGCAATCAACCGATCTCCCAGTTCGTGACGGCGCTGCGGGCGCTGGCCGGGGACACCACCAAGTCGGCCGTCCCGGTGACATGGCCGGTCATGGCTCCGACGCTGGCCTGGCTGGTCGGCTTCGTGGTGCTTTTGGTGCCCACATCCATCATCATTTTGTCGAGGCGGCCGTGACCACCATGACAACGCAAGAAGTCGGGTTTGCACCGGTAAGTTTGCGTCACCCGGACAATTCGGTTCGGCTGCTCGTCTCGAATACCTTGGTACAGACCAAACGGATCCTCACCCGGTGGGCCCGCGACCTCATCACCGTCGTTGAGGCCCTCGTGTTACCGATCCTGTTCCTGCTGACGTTGTACATCGTGCTCGGCAACTTGATCTATGCCATGACCCACGACAACGCGCTCTACAGCATCGTGCCGCTCATTGCGTTGGGCGCCGCGATCACCGGCTCGACGTTCGTCGCGATCGACCTGATGCGTGAGCGCACCAGTGGACTGCTTACCCGCTTATGGGTGTTGCCGGTGCACCGCGCATCGGGCCTGCTCGCCCGAATCCTGGCCGACGCGGTCCGCATTCTGTTCACCACCGTGGTAATGCTCGGCGTGGGAATGATTATGGGCTTTCGGTTTCGCGAAGGTGCGCTCGCGAGCCTCGTATGGCTCTGTGTGCCAGTGATTTTGGGCATCGCATTCGCCGTCATTGTCACCACCGTGGCGTTCTACGCCGCGGAGGTATTGGTGGTAGAGGCCGTTGAGGTGGCACAAGCGCTGGCGATCTTCTTTTCTACCGGCATGTTGCCGCTGGACCAATACCCGCACTGGGTTCAGCCGGTGGTCGCGCATCAGCCGGTGAGCTATGCCGTTGCGGCCATGCGCGGATTGTCGGCGGGCGGCCCGGTTTTGTGGCCGATGATCGCGACGGTGTTGTGGAGTGTGGGCATTGTGGCCGCCTGCGCGGTGCCCATGGCCATCGGCTACCGACGGGCCAGCACGCATTGACCCGGCACGTAATGCTCCCATCCGGAGCGAGAAGACGGGAGTCTTGAGGTGTTTCCCGGATCCGTGATCCGAAAGCTGTCGCACAGTGAGGAAGTCTTCGCACAATACGAGGTCTTCACATCCATGACCATGCAGCTGCGCGGTGCGGTGGACGTCGACGCACTGTCAGAAGCGCTCGACGCCCTGGTGGAGGCCCACCCGGTGTTGGCCAGTCACCTCGAGCCCGGCCCCGACGGCGGGTGGAACCTCGTTGCCGACGACCTGCTTCACTCCGGGATACGCGTTGTCGACCGCAGCAACGGGGCACCGTCGGGCGCCGACGAATTGCCGGCCGACGTTCGACTCAGTCAGGCCGAGTCGTTGTTGAACATGCGACTAACCCTTGGCGAGGGAGCTTCAGAGCTGACGGTGTGGCTGCACCACAGCATCGCCGACGGCCACCATGGGGCCGGCCTGCTCGAAGAGCTCTTCACCCGTTACACCGCAGTGGTAAATACCGGCGACCCCGGCCCGATTGTGCCGGAGCCGGCTCCCGCACCGCTCGAGGTCGTGCTGGAGCAGCGCGGCGTGAAAAAGCTGGGTGTAACCGGCGTCGAGCGCTTCATGCCGGTGATGTTCGCCTATGACATTCCTCCCGCGGAGAAACCGACCCTCATCGCGACCCCCGGATCGCCCAAAGCTGTGCCCGTCACCAGAATCCGGCTCACCGAGCAGGAGACAGCGGACGTGGTGGAGTTCAGCCGAGAAAACCGCCTCAGTGTCAATACCGTGGTGGCCGCGGCCATCTTGCTGACCGAGTGGCAAGTCCGCCAAACCCCACACGTCCCGATTCCCTACGCCTATCCGGTCGATTTGCGTTACTTCCTCAATCCACCGGTAAGGCCGACCGAGAGCACCAACCTGGTGGGAGTGGCAACATACCTCGCCGAGATCGGCGCGGACACCGACATAGTCGATCTGGCCGCCGACATCGGGGCGTCCTTTCGGACCGACCTGGCCGACGGTCTGATTCAACAGTCAGCGCTGAATTTCGGCGTGGCTTTCGAGGGCACTCCCCCAGGCCTACCGCCGCTCGTCTTCTGCACCGATGTCAGCGCGTTCGAAGTGCCGACACCGACGGGATTGCAGCTCGGAGAATTTCAGGGCCAATTCTTCTGCTCCATCACCGTGCCTCTCGACTTTTATGGCTGTGGGGTGCAGGACGGAAAGATCGTCATCGAACATCACGGACACATACCGGCGCAGGAAGTCCTCGATGCCATCCGTTCCCTGCTGTGCACTGTTCCGTCGGAATATGGCTGGGTCATGGAGTGACACCCTCGGAGCGGCCAGCCACTGCCGCCTCGGCCACGCCTGCCGCCCCAGAAAGGGTCGCGAACGGTTGACAGGCTCCGCACGCGCGCGGTGCCGCCGCCGCCGGCAGTGAGCCGACCGCCCGGAATTTGTCAGCCCAGGCGAAACCCGATTTGTTCATCGCCTCGACGACGGTCCGACATGTCATGATGCGGCGGTGAGTTCCTCACTTGAAGTCGGGACCGCGACCCAGCCGGCGCAACTCACCCCGGTGTCCGAACCGGTGACCGGGCGCGGCGCCCGCGCCGTCATCGTGCGGCTGGTGCTGGGCAGCTCGGCAATGCTGTTCATCGAACTCGCCCTGATCCGTTGGCTGGGGTCCAATGTGCTGCATTTGTCGTACTTCACCAACTTCGTGCTGCTCGGCTCGTTTCTGGGCATTGGCATGGGCTTCCTGATCTCCCGGAAGAGCTGGTCGATCCTGCCGCTATCGAGCGTGCTGCTGATGCTGTTGGCGATCGCCGTGCATCTGTTTCCGGTCAGATTGCTGAATCGCGGCGGCAACGCCATCATCTACTTCACGTCCGTCAAGCCCAGCGGCCTGCCGGCTTGGATCGCGCTGCCGGCGATCTTCGTCATCGTGGCAGTGCTGCTGGCCGGGCCCGGCGAGGTAGTCGGCCGCTGCTTCGGGCAGCTCGACCCGCTTAGGTCCTACCGCTGGGACCTGATCGGCTCGCTGCTCGGCATCGGGACCTTCACGCTGATATCTTTCCTGCGGGCACCGTCGGTGGTGTGGGGGGCGATTGCGGCCGTCCTGCTGGTGCTGCTGAATCGGCGCGGATTCAAGCTGGTAACGGCGCTCTCGGGGGCCGGGCTGATTCTGGTCCTGCTGGCGGAGTCCACCACGGCCGGCATCTCCTGGTCGCCGTATTACAAGGTGCAGACCTGGGAACACACATCGTGGACCGGTGCGACGAAGGTGATGATCTCGGTCAATGGCATCCCGCACCAGCTGATGGCCCCGGCGGACTGGCTCCTCACCCAATCCGAACCGGCCTATCAGCAATACAGCGCGCCGTATGAGCGGACGAACACCCTCAGCCTGGACAACGTGCTTATTGTCGGGGCGGGGTCAGGATCCGATGTGGGTATCGCGCTGTCCAAGGGAGCCAAGCACGTCGACGCGGTCGACATCGACCCGCGGCTGGTACAGATCGGCGCGGAAAAGAACCCCGATCATGCCTACTCGGATCCGCGTGTCACCGTGTACATCAACGACGGCCGGGCTTTCTTGCAATCGACCGACACCAAGTACGACCTGATTCTCTTCGCACTGCCGGACTCGCTGGCCCTGGTCAACGGCGCGTCGCAGATCCGCCTGGAATCGTTTCTGTTCACCGACCGCGCGCTGCGTACCGCCCACCATCACCTCAAGCCGGGCGGCGTCTTCGCGATGTACAACGCCTATCGCCAGGGTTGGCTGATCGACCGACTGGCCGAGACCACGGCCGCCGCCTTCGGGCATCAGCCGTGCGTCGACCAGACGGCCAGTCACCGTGCGGTGATCACCGTCGCGGTCGATCCCGCCAACCAGAAATGCGCCACCCGCTACTCGCCGCCGAACAACGTCGTCGCACCGTCCACCGATGACCGCCCGTTTCTCTACTACAAAGGCGGCGGGATCCCGGCCCTGTATCTGTGGACGCTGGCCGGCATCATGCTGTTCACGTTGCTTGCGGTCCGCGTACTGGCCGGTCCGTTCCGTTCGATGCGCTCCTACTTCGACCTGTTCTTCATGGGCGCCGCGTTTCTGCTGCTGGAGACCAGCAACATTGCCACCTTCGCGCTGTTGTTCGGCACCACCTGGCTAGTGAACGCGCTGGTGTTCGGCGGGGTGCTGGTGATCGTCCTGGCGGCCGTCGAGACCACCCGGAAATTCCGCACTCCGCCACTACCCGTGGTGTGGGGGGCGATCGTCACGTCCCTGGCGATCGCCTACGTGATAGACCCGGCCTGGTTGCTGGGCTTGCCGTTCTGGCCCCGGCTGATCCTGGCCTGCGTGATCGGCTTCCTGCCGGTGTACCTGGCCAATATCGCCTTTGCCAAGCGCTTCGCCGCCACCGACCACGCCCAGTCCGCGTTCGCCATCAACCTGCTCGGCTCCATTCTCGGCGGGTGCCTCGAATACGGGGCGCTGCTGACCGGCTACCGCAACCTGCTCATCGTCGTCGGGGTGCTCTATCTATTCGCGTTCCTGCTGACCCCGAAACACGACGGGGCGCTGGTCAGCGCCTGACACCCGGACTTCCCGCATGCCGCAGCGGCCCGCAGGCGATGGGTGCAGTGCAACAGAATCCGGATCTAAGATGCCGCGTGCGCAGTCTCCTCCTCGGCCAAGGTGTCAGCTAGGTGCTGGGCCAGTGACCGCCCGGTGTTGTGGGTGGCAAGGACCTTGGGTGTCAGCCGTATTCCGGTTTCGGTTTCGATGTGGGTACGCATCTCGAGCATGCCCAGCGAGTCCAGCCCGTACTCGATGAACGGACGGTCGGCGTCGACCGTGCGGCGCAGGATGATGCTGGCCTGCTCAACGATCATGCGGCGCAGCAGGGCCGGCCACTCATCTTGCGGCTGGGCGATCAGCTCGGCGCGGAACTTGCTTGGGCCCCTTGCGCTTTGCCCGGTGGACGCGAACATCTCACCCCATGGGCTGCGCCGGACCAGATCGGCCAGCCATGGCGCCCCGATGATCGGGATGTAGCCGGTGTAGGTGCGGTCATAGCGCAGCAACGTCTCGAAGGCGTAGGCACCCTCCTCCGGGGCGATCATGATTTCACCGCCCTCGGCCAGGAAGGTAGCGCGGCCTACCTCGCCCCACGCACCCCAGGCGATGGCGTCGGCCGGCAGGTTCTGCGCGCGGCGCCATTGGGCAAAGGCGTCGACCCAGCTGTTGGCCGCCGCGTAGGCACCCTGACCCGGCGAACCCAGCAGGGCCGCGCCCGAGGAGAACAAGCAGAACCAGTCCAGCGGCTGTCCGACGGTGGCGCGATGCAGGTTCCAAGACCCGTAAACCTTTGGCGCCCAGTCGCGGTCGATCAGTTCGTCGCTGATGTTGGTCAACGTGGCATCCTCGACCACCGCCGCCGCGTGCAGCACACCGCGCAGCGGAACACCATCTGCCGTTGCCGCACTCACCAACCGCTCAGCGGTGTCGGGTTCGGCGATGTTTCCGCACTCGACGACGATGTCGGTACCGGCCTTACGCAGCCGCTCAATGGTCTGCCGCGCTTTGGGGTTGGGCTGGTTACGTGCGGTCAGCACGATCCGGCCGCAGCCGCCGGCGGCCAACTTCGATGCGAAGTAAAGACCAAGGCCACCCAACCCACCGGTGATGATGTAGGCGCCATCGCGGCGGAACACTGGCGCCTGCTCCGGTGGCACCACCACGCCGGCGCGCCCGCTGCGCGGTATGTCGAGCAGCAGCTTGCCGGTGTGTTCGGCGTTGCTCATCGCCCGGATTGCGCTCGCCGCATCGGCCAACGGGTAGTGCGTGCGCTCCGGTGCCGCCAGCACACCGTCGGCGGTCAGCTGGAACACCGTGGCCAGCAATTCGCGGACGCGGTCGGGCTGGATGACCGTCATCAGCGCGAGGTCCAGGTAGTAGAACGTCAGGCCGCGGCGGAACGGATACAGACCCATCCGGGTATTGCCGTACACATCGGCCTTACCGATCTCGATGAACCGCCCACCGAAGGCCAGCAGTTCAAGTCCGGCTCGCTGCGCAGCACCGGTCAGAGAGTTCAGCACGATGTCCACGCCGTACCCGTCGGTGTCTCGCCGGATCTGCTCCGCAAACGCCACGCTGCGCGAGTCGTAGACGTGTTCGATGCCCATGTCGTGCAGCAGCGCTCGCTTGCGCGGGTTGCCGGCCGTCGCGAATATCTCCGCACCCGCAGCACGCGCAATCGCGATGGCCGCCTGCCCCACGCCGCCGGTCGCGGAGTGAATCAGCACCTTGTCACCGGCCTTGATGCCGGCCAGGTCGTTGAGCCCGTACCAGGCGGTGGCATTCGCGGTGGCAGCCGAAATCGCCTGCTCATCGGTCAGGGCGGGCGGAAGCGTGACGGCCAGGTTGGCCTGGCAGGTCAAGAACGTGCGCCAACAGCCGCCTTCGGAAAAGCCGCCAACCCGGTCGCCGACGTTGTGGTCGGTAACACCCTCACCGACCGCGGTCACCACGCCCACGAAATCCATACCCAACTGCGGCTCGCGGTCATCAATGATGGGGAACTTGCCAAACGCAATGAGGACGTCGGCGAAGTTGATGCTGGACATGGCGACCGCGACCTCGATCTGCCCCGGCCCGGGCGGAATGCGGTCGCATGCGGCCAGCTCCAGCGTTTGCAGGTCGCCCGGCGTGCGGACCTGCATCCGCAGGCCGTCACGTTCGGGGTCCACCGTGGCGGTGTGCCGCTCCTCATGGCTCAGCGGGCTGGGGCACAGGCGCGCCACGTGCCACTCACCGTTGCGCCAGGCGGTCTCGTCCTCCTCCGACCCGCACAGCAGCTGCTGGGCCAGCTGCTCGGCCTGAGTGTGTTCGTCCACGTCGATCTGGGTGGTCCGCAGCAGCGGATGCTCGCTGCCGATCACGCGCAACAGACCACGCAACCCGGCCTGCTCCAGGTTGATCTCGTCTTCGGGTCGAACAACTTGGGCTTGCCTGGTCACGACGAACAGACGCGGCAACTCGCCCTCCAGTTCGGCCAGCTCCCGGCTGATCCGGACCAGATGACGCACCTGCTCACGCCCCTGCAGCAGACCCGCCTCGTCCGGTGCCCCGGCGCTCGGCCCGCAAAGGATCACCACCGTGTCCGCCGGGCGCGCGCGCAGCTGGCTGTGCAGCCTGCCGACGCTTTCCGCGCTGGCCGGGCTTTGAAGCGCGCCGGCCTGAATCGGCCAGTGCAGGTTTGCGCATTCGGCCCCCTGGGCTTTCAGCGCATCCGCCAACGCAGTGACCAGTAGGTCCGCGGCGTCCGAGGTGTCGATCAGCAACACCGACGCCGCCTCGCTCTCGACGACCTCGGGCAGCGATCGCTGCTGCCACGCCAGGGTCAACAACCGCTCGCTGAGTACGCGAGTGCGCTCACCGCTTTCGGAGGTCCCGGTCCCCATTTGCAGCCCTCGCACGGCCAGCAGCACGGTGCCATCCTCGGCCAGCAGATCGAGGTCGGCCTCGCCGCCGGTGGCCTCGACCTTGGTCACCCGGGTGTAGCAGTAGTGGGTATTGCGGGTCGGGCCGTAGACACGCAGGCTACGCACGCCCAACGGCAACAGCAGTCCGCTGCCGCCAGAGTCGACAACGCCCGCGGCGACGGATTGGAAGCAAGCATCAAGCAGCGCCGGGTGCACCTGGTAGGCGGCCTGCTGGAATCGGATCGACGCGGGCAGCGCCACCTCAGCCAGCACGGTGCTACCGCCGGTCTCCGCGGTGCGCGCGGTCGTGAGGCCGCTGAACGCAGGACCGTGCTGAATACCGCGCTCGACGAATGACTCACGCAACTGCGCACCGTTCACCGAGACCGGATGCGCCTCGAGCAACGCGGCGATGTCGTAGGCCGGTGGCGCGGCACTCCCTTCTTGGGCGCCTGCTAGGGCGGACAGCGCCGCGACGGCGTGCCGGGTGTTTTCGCCCTCCACATGGGTCTCCACCGCGAAGGTGAAGACACCTGACGCCTCCGCCGTCGCGATGCCCTCGACCGAAGTCTCCTCGTCGAGCAACAGCATCTGCTCAAACGCGATGTCGCGAACCTCCCACGACTGCGTTGTCTGCCCGAAAACCTCGCCGGCGGCGGCCAGCGCCATCTCGCAGTAAGCGGCCCCGGGCAGGGCGGCCACGTTGCGCACCTGATGGTCGTCGAGCCAGGTCAACGTCGAAGTACCGACATCGGTCTGCCACACGTGGCGTTCGGGCTCCTCGGTCAGCCGCACATGCGAACCCAGCAGCGGGTGCACGGTGATGGTGCACGCACCCTGCGCCTTCTGCGCTTGCCCGTCGTCGTCGATGAACAACCGCGGGTGGGTCCAGGCCGGCAATGGGGTGTCCACTAGCCTTCCGGCCGGATAGAGCACCGAGAAGTCGACTGCGGCGCCCGCGCTGTGCACATCCGACAGCAGCCCGCGCAACCCCAGCGGCAGCGGCTGCTCACGCCGCATGCCGGCCAGAGCGGCCACCGACATGTCCAGGTTCCGTGCCGTCTGGTCGACCGCGTGGGTCAGCAGCGGATGTGGCGACAGCTCGGCAAAGACCCGAAAGCCGTCTTCCATCGCGGCCTGCACCGCCGCGGCGAACTGCACGGTGTTGCGCAGGTTGTCCACCCAGTAGCGGCCATCGCACAATGGCTGCTCGCGCGGGTCGAACAGGGTCGCCGAGTAGTACGGAACCTTGGGCGCCGTCGGGGCAATGTCGGTCAGTGCGGCGGCCAAGTCGTCGAGGATCGGGTCAACCTGCGGTGAGTGCGACGCGACGTCGACGGCCACCTCGCGCGCCATCACATCACGCTGCTCCCAGCGCGCGACAAGTTCGCGCACCACGTCGGTGGCGCCGCCGATCACTGTGGACTGGGGCGAGGCCACCACCGACACCGCGACGTCATCGATGCCGCGGGCCATGAGCTCCGAATTCACTTGCTTGGCGGGCAACTCCACCGACGCCATGGCGCCCGAACCGGCGATCCGGGACATCAACCGCGAGCGGCGGCAAATAACGCGAGCCCCGTCCTCCAGCGACAGCGCCCCCGCGACAACGGCCGCGGCCGCCTCGCCCAGCGAGTGTCCGACGACCGCGCCAGGCCGGATCCCGTAGGTCTTGTCCGCCGTGGCGGCCAGCGCGACCTGCATGGCAAACAGGGTCGGCTGCACGCGATCGATCCCAGTCACCGTCTGCGGCGCCGTCATCGCCTCGGTGACCGAGAAACCCGACTCCGCGGCGATCACCGGCTCCAGCTCGGCGACCGTCTCGGCGAATACCGGCTCGTTCGCCAGTAGGTCTGCGCCCATGGCGGCCCACTGCGAACCCTGCCCGGAAAACACCCAGACCGGTCCCCGATCGTTTTGCCCCACCGCGGCGTCAAAGAAACCGTCACCCTCGGCGACCTCGCGCAACCGCTCGACCAGCTCGCCCGAGCTGGCCGCCACGACGGTGGTGCGCACCGGCCGGTGCGCACGCCGCCGCGCCAACGTGTAGGCCAGATCCGAAAGGGCGACATCGGGATGCTGTTCCACCCACTCGGCGAGCCGGGTTGCGGTCGCTCGCAATCCGTCGGCGGAACTGGATGACAATGCGAATAGCTGCGGGCCCACGGGCGCGGGGGCCGGTTCGGAAACTTCGGCGGGCGCCTGTTCCAGAATGGCGTGCACATTGGTTCCCGACATCCCGAACGAGGACACCGCAATCCGCTTCGGCGTGCCGTCTCCGTTACTCGGCCAAGGCGTAACCGTCTGCGGCACAAAAATGCCCGTCTCGATCTCAGCGAGTTCATCAGGCAACCGGTTGAAGTGCAGCAAGGGCGGCACCACCCCGTGACGAAGCGACAGCACGGCCTTGATCAGACCGACCGCGCCGGCCGCGGACTCGCTGTGCCCCATGTTGCTCTTGGCCGAGCCCAGCGCGCAGCGGCTGCCAGCGCCGCCATAGACCCGTGCCAAACTTCGGAACTCGATTGGGTCACCGACCGGGGTGCCGGTGCCGTGTGCTTCCACCGCACCGACCGTTTCCGGCGCCACCCCCGCGGCGGCCAGGGCCGCGCGGTACACGGCGACCTGCGCGTCTTCGGACGGCATCGTCAGCGTCTCGGTACGGCCGTCCTGATTGGTGGCCGTGCCGCGCACCACGGCGAGGATTCGGTTACCGTCGCGCAGCGCGTCCGGCAGGCGTTTGAGCAGCACCATCGCGCAGCCCTCGGAGCGCACAAAACCGTCGGCGTCGGCGTCAAAGCTCTGGCAGCGGCCGGTTGAGGAAAGCATGCCCTGAGCGGAGGTGGCGACGCTGCCGTCCGGCTCCAACAGCACCGCGCAGCCGCCGGCCAACGCGAGGTCGCTTTCACCGTCCTGCAGGCTGCGGCAGGCCAGGTGCACCGCCATCAGACCCGAGGAGCACGCGGTGTCAAACGTCATCGCCGGACCGTGCAAGCCCAGGGCATAGGAGATACGCCCGGAGGCCACGCTGTTGTTGAGCCCGGTGACCACGTAGGGGCTGGCCAAACCACCCGCCCCCTTGGTCAGCACCAGGTAGTCCTCGTGCGTGAGACCGGTGTACACCGACGTCGCAGACCCGCTCAGTGACGCCGGATCCAGGCCGGCGTGCTCGATGGCCTCCCACGAGGTCTCGAGCAGTATCCGGTGCTGCGGGTCGATCGAGGTCGCCTCGCGCTCACTGATCCCGAAGAACTCGGCGTCGAAGCCCGCAATGTCATCGATAAACCCGCCCCATCGCGACACCGTGCGACCGGGCACCCCTGGCTCGGGGTCGTAGTAGTTGTCGGCATCCCAGCGCTCGGCCGGAATCTCGGTGACCAGGTCATCACCGCGCAGCAGGGCCTCCCACAGCAGGTCGGGCGAATCAATCCCCCCGGGAAGCCGACATCCCATTCCGATGATCGCAACGGGAGTGACAGGTGTTTCCATCGCTCTTCCAACCTCGTCTCAGCTCAACCGGGATTACCCGACAACGTCACCGAATTTTGATGCGGGAACGAAAATCCCGCAGCACCGCTCACACAACCCCAAAACCGAGCCAACCGGGATGGGCGACACCGAAGGCAGGTCACGGCGCCACAAGCTTAGACGGCATTCGGGAGGCGGAGTAACAAAGCGCCAAATTCCCAGGTCACGCTCAGGTCCGGCGGGGAAGCGGACGCCCAGCCGGCACCAGCGCCCAGTCCGGTGCGACGATGCCATCGCGGCGAACTTCGACAATTCAAAGGCAGGCCGGGAGCGCGGGGTTCCCACCTATGCCGCCGGCGCCCGCCATGCCCGCGAGTGCCGGCCGTGCAGGCGGGCCCCCGGGCCAGCTGCGCCAGCTGATGCTGTGCGACCGCCAAAGAGCGGTGGGCGTCGGTGGCCGCCATAGACCTATTGCAGTGCAACAATTTTCGAGCTAGTTCCAGGTCCGGACGCCGCGATGTCGGCGCGGCCGGAACGAAGCACCGGAAAGGGGGCCCGACGGCGGCCACAAGTCCGTATCGGATCCGCCCCTCGCGACTCCCGGTTCACCCCGGCGTCGGGTGGGCCCGCACCGCGCGAGAATTTTGCAATGGTGCCATCAAATCGCCGCTGAGCTGGTGAAATGTGACTTTTGCGACGCCCCGCGGTGGCCGCCGCCCGGATTCGGGGCAAGGCTGGGACAACGTTTGAGCCAGGCCGGTAACGTGATGCCCATGAGTGTGCGTTCCCTTCCTGCCGCGCTGCGCGCGTGCGCCCGGCTACAGCCCAATGACCCCGCCTTCACCTTCATGAACTACGAACAGGACTGGGGCGGCGTGGCGGAAACGCTGACGTGGTCGCAGCTGTACAGGCGAACCCTGAACGTGGCACAGGAGCTGAGCCGATGCGGCTCGGCTGGTGATCGCGTGGTGATCTTGGCCCCGCAGGGACTCGAATACATCGTCGGCTTCCTGGGCGCGCTGCAGGCGGCGCGGGTCGCGGTGCCGCTTTCGGTTCCCCAGGGTGGCGCCAGCGATGAACGCGCCGATTCCGTGCTCCGCGACGCCTCGCCAGTTGCCATTCTCACGACATCACCTGTAATAGACGATGTCGCCCAGCATGTTACGGCGGGGCCGAATGAAACTGCACCTTCGATCATCGAACTCGACCGACTAGACCTGGACTCTCCCAACGGATCTGGCGGCGCGGACGAGAACTACCCAACCACGGCGTATTTGCAATACACGTCCGGGTCAACCCGGGAACCGGCCGGCGTCATGCTTTCCCATCAGAACCTTCGGACCAATTTCGAACAGCTGATGGCGGGCTACTTCGCCGAGACCGATGGCATCGCGCCGGCGGATTCAACACTGGTGTCCTGGTTGCCCTTCTACCACGACATGGGGTTGGTTCTAGGCGTTTGTGCGCCGATTCTGGGTGGATATCAGGCGGTGCTTACCAGCCCGGTGTCTTTCCTGCAGCGCCCCGCCCGGTGGATGCACATGCTGGCCAACAGTTCTCACGCATTTTCGGCAGCACCGAACTTCGCCTTCGAACTAACGGCCAAGAAGGTGTCCGACGACGACATGACCGGGCTCGATCTTGGCAACGTGTTGACCATCCTCAGCGGCAGCGAGCGGGTGCAGCCGGCGACTCTCAAACGCTTCGCTGACCGCTTCGCCCGCTTCAATCTGGCGGAGAAGGTGATCCGCCCGTCGTACGGCCTGGCGGAAGCAACCGTGTACGTGGCAACCAGCAGACCGGGTCAGCCACCGGAGGTCCTCGACTTCGAGGCGGAGAGTCTGTCTGCCGGACAGGCGAAGCGGTGCGAAAGCGGTTCCGGCACACCATTAGTCAGCTATGTATTGCCACGCTCACCCATCGTGCGGGTCGTCGACCCCGATACCTGCACCGAGTGCCCGGATGGAACGGTCGGCGAAATCTGGGTGCACGGCGATAATGTCGCCATCGGCTACTGGCATAAGCCGGACGAAAGCGAACGCACCTTCGGCGGAAAGATGGCTTCTCCTTCGGAAGGCACTCCGGTAGGTCCCTGGTTGCGAACGGGCGACTCGGGCTTCATCGCCGACGGCAAGATGTTCATCATTGGCCGGATCAAGGATCTGTTGATCGTCTACGGGCGCAATCACTCTCCCGATGACATCGAGGCCACGATCCAGGAGATCACCCGGAGCCGCTGTGCGGCAATATCGGTTCCGGGTGATCGCAGCACCGAGAAGCTGGTCGCCATCATCGAATTCAGAAAGCGTGGCGACTCGGACAAGGATCTGTTGGACACGCTGGTCGATATCAAGCGGGAAGTCACCTCCGCGTTGTCGAATTCGCACGGTCTTAGCGTCGCCGACCTGGTTCTGGTGGCGCCGGGCTCGATCCCGACCACCACAAGCGGCAAGGTGAGGCGAGCGGCCTGTGTCGAACAGTATCGACAGGATCAGTTCGCCCGCCTGGACGTTTAGCGTGTCAACCGACGGTACTCATAGGTCGTCGCGACTCGCCAACCTCCTCGTCATCGCCGCCTGGATCGCGGTGGCGGTGATCGCGAATTCTCTTGTGGCGCTAACGCCAGGGGCCTCGGGCAATACCAGCTCGGCGCTGCTGCCCCAGGATGCCAGGAATTCGACCGCCACCAAGCGGATAGCGGAGGCATTTCCCGGCACCGGCACCAACGCCATCGCATATCTGATGTTGGACGGCCGCGACGCTCTCGGACCGGCGGATCAGCAGTACTATGACGCCGCCGTCAGCGCCCTGCGCGCCGACACCCGCCACGTCGGCTCCGTGCTCGACTGGTGGGCAGATCCCCTCACCGCGCCGCTGGGCACCGGACCCGACGACCGCTCCGCGATCGCGGTGGTTTGGCTGGTGGGCCAGGCGGGCACCGACCAGGCGCGAGAATCGCTGGCTGCCGCACGAACGGTGGTGCGCGACCTGCCACCGAGTGTGGGGCTTCGCGCCCGCATTGTCGTTCCGGCAACCACCGTTGGTATGCCCGTGCACATGACCGCGTGGCAGGGCGCGGTGCTCGTCACCGCCGCGGCGCTCATCGCCGGCCTACTGTTGCTGCGAGCGCGACGGTCCCGGCTTACCGTCGGGATCGCCCTGCTGACCGCTGCGCTCTCCCTCGCGGTGACGTGGCCGCTCGCCGCCTTGGCGCGGCGCGACCATGGCGCGACCCTGTCGGCCTTCGCAGTGTTCTCCACGACCCTGGCCGCCGTTCTTGCGATCGGCACCATCACCGCTTCCGTCGTGCTGGTCTCCCGGCTCCGCTCCGACACCGGCGCTCCGGCGTTGGTACCGCTGGGCCGGCGGGCATATCGTGACAGCCTGCCCGCCTTGGCGCTGCCCGCGGCGTGCGTCGCGTTGCTCACCGGTCCGTTGCTACTTGCCCGCACACCGGCACTGCACAGCGTTGGCATGGCTACGCTGGGAGTCGTTGTGGCGCTTGCGGCTTCGGTGACGCTGCTGCCCGCCCTGCTCGGTCTCGCGGGGCAGCCGTCCTCCTCGCAATCCGACGATGCCGCCCCGACCCGTGCGTCGTCGATCCCGCGCGCGGCCGTCGTCACCGCCGTCGTACTGGCGATCTGTGCGGTACCCGTCATCGGGATGCGGTTCGCTCTTGCCGAGAACCCGGCAGGCCCGGCCGCAACCAGCACCACGCGGTCCCTGCCCTGGAATCCCCTGCCCGACGTGGTGGTGATCGAGGCCGCGAACGACCTGCGAGACCCGGCCGGCCTTATCGCCATCGACCAGGTTAGCCACCGCCTGATGGAGATTCCCGGCGTCCGGAAGGTGGAGTCGGCGGCATGGCCGGCCGGTGTCCCGTGGCAGGACGCCTCGCTCACCGCCGCCGCGGGAAAGCTCAGCGATCAGCTGGACCGCGGGGCCGGATCGTTTATGCCGCAGGTGACCGCGATCAAGACGCTGGGATCCATCGTCAATCAGATGAGCGGCGCGGTCGATCAGTTGGACACCAGCGTGCAGGCTGGTCTCGCCGGGGCGGCCCAGATACAGCAGAACGTGGAGTTGCTGCTGTCCGGTACCCGGAACATCAAGGGCTTGACCGTGGAGCTGTCCGGCTACCTCGACCCGGTCCGCGGCTATGTGGGTGGCGTCGAGAACTGTCCCGCCGACATGCTGTGTACGGCCGCGCGCAAGGTCGTGGATCCCGTCGACAGGGTGGTCGACGACGTGACGTTGCTGTCGGATGGTGCGGACCGCATCGCCGCGGTATCACGCAGGACGGTGGGCGCCTTCGCGACGGCACCTCAGGTGATGGCGCAAATGCGGTCAGCACTGGCACAACTGCAGTCCTTTGTTCCCAACCTGGAAACCACCATCCAGGACACCCTCCCGCAACTTGTGCAGGTGTCGGCTTTTTTGAGGAACCTGCGGCTCGATTTCGCCAGCACCGGCGAGGGCGGTTTCTATTTGTCCGGGAAGGCCATCGCCGATCCGTCGTACCAGCACGTGCGGCAGACAATGTTTTCCTCGCAGGGAACGGTGACCCGCCTATTGGTCTATTCCGACCGCGACAAACTGGATCTGGGCGCGGCGACACGCGCGCAGCAGCTCGAAATCGCCGCGGGCAAGGCGATGAAGTACGGAAGCCTGGTCGACGGCAAGGTCACGGTGAGCGGAGCCGCCCAAATGGCCGCCGACGTCCGCGGTGCGTTGACTCACGATGCCGTGCTGCTGGCGCTTGTACTGCTGGCCGTCGTGCTTGCGGTCAGCATGTGGCGCGGCGCGCTCGGTGGCGTTGTGGTCGGCGTCGGCATGCTCTTGGCCTACCTCGCTGCGCTAGGGATCTCGATCGCGCTGTGGCAAGACCTGGTGGGTAGCCCACTGCAGGCCTCGGTCCCACTGGTGTCGTTCGCCGCCCTGCTGACGTGCGGTATCCCGTACCTGATAGCCGGCCTCGTCGCCACCGACGAAGGGGCGGCGGGCGCAACTCCGGTTCGGCGCGCGTTCGCGCCGCTTGCGGCGTTGTCCGCGGTGTTCGGCGTGGGACTGGTGCTGGTGTCGGGCGGTTCGATCAGCGCCCTAAGTCAAGTCGGTACCGTTCTCGTCGCCGGGGTGGGTGCGCTGATGGCGGTGGCACACGTGTGTGTTCCCGCCGCGATGCAGGACCGGACGCGGGGGATCCAAGCGGACCGATCGGCGGATAGCGCCAGCTAGCTAGTCGATAGTCACCGGTTCATTCCATTTGGACAACGTGACCTCGACCGAACCGGAACCCAGGTCCACGTCTGCCCGCACCAAGCGGTGCGAACCGTCCTGGGCAATCCACACTGTGGCCGGCCGGGGGCTCCTGGCGCCGGGATCCAGGATCTTGACGCTGTCCGTTGGCAGGGTTCCACTGATCTTCTTGGTGGGGATTCCGTCGATGACCTCGCTGCCCTGGGCTTGCAGATTGGTAACTCCTGACAGCAACTTCGTCACCCCGTTGATGGGGTCGAGGACGCGTGAGGCGGACAGGTCCGACACCGAGCCGAGATTGCTCCAGTCGTCGAACAATTTCACCGAGATGTTGTCGCCCTTGATCCGGAATGGGACGCCCGCCTGGCCGTTATAGGTGCACTCCCCCTTGGCCGCCAGCGGATTAGCCCTGATATCGACGTCCGCACTGCTGATGCCGAGCATGCTGTCGACCTTGCCGGTGGTGCGGATTGCCAGATGCGCGCTGGTCAATGCCTTGGTCGCGTCCAGTGACTGCTTGATCTCGGCCACCAGGGCCGGGTCGGCGGGCACGCTGGACGTGCTGGGCGCTTCGGCATCGGGTTTGTCGGAGGAACATCCGGACAGCCACAACGCCAGGCAGGCTCCCAGCGCTAGCACAAGGGCGGAAATGACCGCCGGTTTCCGCTCATTCATTGCTTACCACCTCGCTGCTAGTCGCCCGTACCCGTTGCACCGCAAGCGGCATCGAACGCCGGGCATGAGCCGTCGAGAACGGAATTAACAGCGACCACGTTCACCGCTTCGGCGCGCTGCGCTGTGTCCTTTCTCACCAAATCTCATCAAACTGGCCAACAAAACATTCAGTGCGCCCCACGGTGGCTGCAAACACCATGAGCCCGCTGGCGTTCACGATCGTATCGTGCGCCCGGCATGGCCGCCGTAGGTCCCGCCCGGCTGGCGAATTTGGAAGCGCGTCAGGCCTTTCCAGGACTTTGTCGCGTCGCGTTGTCACCGCCGCACGAGACCGAACTCGCCCTATACCTGCACGGTGACTTTCTCATCGTCAGGTTCGGGCAGCTTTTCCCCATTGGATTGGTGAGCATGGCCCTCGGGGATTTGCTGGTCCACATAATCGGCGACCGCGGCAGGGGTTGGGTGGTCGAAGATCAGGGTGGGTGGCAGGGTCAGTCCGGTAGCTGTCTTGAGGCGGTTGCGCAATTCGACCGCGGTCAGCGAGTCGAACCCGAGGTCTTGGAACCCGGCCTCGGAGTCGATGTCCTCGGGAGACGGCCGGCCCAACACCGCGGCGGCCTGCAGGCACACCAACCCAACCAATAGGTCGCGTCGTTCATCCGAGGCCAGTCCATGCAGGCGCTCGGCCAGCGCCGACTTCGACTGGGCGGCATCACCGGTGTCCTCGATTTGCCGGCGTCGCGGGCGGCGTGCCAACCCACTGAACAGTGGCGGCAGACCACCGCCCTGGGCACGGGCGTCCAGGGCGCCGCGGTCCAGTCGAGTGGCCACCATGAGCGGGTGATTGATCGCTAGGGTGGCGTCGAGCAACTCCAGCGCCTGCTCGGGGTTCATCGGAGCCAACCCGCTGCGGCTCATTCGAGCCAGATCGCGACTGCTCAAATGCGCGGCCATGCCGCCAGGCTGCTCCCAGAGGCCCCATGCCACCGATAGCCCGGCCAACCCGGCGGCCTGCCGGTGAGCCGCCAACCCATCGAGAAACGCGTTGGCGGCCGAATAATTGCCCTGTCCGGGCGAGCCGACCGTGGCCGCGATCGAGGAGCACAACATGAACATCGACAAATCCAGGTCCAGGGTGGCCTCGTGCAGATTCCATGCCGCGTCCACCTTGGCCCGCAACACCGTGTCGACTCGATCGGGGGTCAGCGAGGTGATCACCGCGTCGTCGAGCACCCCGGCGGCGTGAATCAATCCACGTACCGGCGGATACTCGCGGGAGAGCTGGGCCAGCATCGCCTCAACCGCATCGCGATCGGCCACGTCGCAGGCTAACACCGCGACGTTGGCTCCGGCCTCGGACAACTCGGCGGCCAGTTCAGCGGCCCCCTCGGCTTGGTCGCCTCGACGGCTGGCCAACACCACGTGGCGCACCCCGTAGGCGTTGACCATATGTCGCGCCAGGACGGCGCCGACCGCCCCGGTGGCACCGGTGATCAACATCGTGCCGTCAGCAAGACCATCGGCCAGCGCCGAGGGCATGGTCAACACCACCTTGCCGATATGACGGGCCTGGCTCATGAATCGGAAGGCCGCCGGCGCGCAGCGCACATCCCAGGTGGTGACCGGAAGCCGGCGCAGCACCTGGTTGTCGAACAGCTCCCTTACCTCGTCCAGCATCTCCTTCATCCGCACCGGACCGGCCTCGGACAGGTCAAACGCCCGGTACCACACACCGGGATAGTTCGCGGCGATCTTCTGCGCTTCGCGGATATCGGTCTTACCCATCTCCAGGAAACGCCCGCCACGGACCAGGAGGCGCAGCGACGCATCCACGAAATCACCGGCCAGGGAGTCCAGCACCACATCCACCCCGCGGCCTTCGGTGACCTCCAGGAACTTCTCCTCGAACTCGAGCGTGCGAGAGTCACCAATGTGGTCGTCGTCAAATCCCATGGCGCGCAACGTGTCCCACTTGCCGCGGCTGGCAGTGACGAAAATCTCGACCCCCCAGTGGCGAGCCAGCTGCACGGCAGCCATGCCCACGCCACCGGTCCCGGCGTGTATCAACACGGATTCGCCCGGCTTGATCTCGGCCAGGTCTTTCAACCCGAACAGCGCGGTCAGGAACACCACCGGCACCGCGGCGGCCTGGGCGAACGACCAATCCCGTGGCATCTGGGCAATCAGTTGCTGATCCACCACCGCCAGTGGACCGGCCCCGCCAAGAAATCCCATGACCGAGTCACCGACGGCCACACCGGTCACCTCGGGCCCGACCTCGATGACTTCCCCGGAGCCTTCGGCACCCAGCGGCGGGGCCTGGCCCGGATACATCCCCAACGCGGCCACCACGTCGCGGAAATTGACACCGACCGCCGCCACCGCAACCCGGACCTGTCCTGCCTGCAATGGTGCTTGGGCCTCCGGGCAGGGCTGGATAACCAGGTCCTCCAACGTTCCGCCGCCACCTGCGGCCAACCGCCACGCCGACTCCCCTGCCGGCAGCGCCAGCAGCGGCGCGGCCGGACCGAGTCGGGCGGCGTGTACGGCGCCGGCGCGCACCAGAAGTTGGGGTTCCCCGACGCCGACCAACGCCGCCGCATCGATCGGCGCATCGGAGTCGATCAGCACGATCCGACCGGGGTTTTCGGCCTGCGCCGACCGCACCATGCCCCAGACGGCGGCGGCGGCCAGATCGCTGACGTCCTCGCCAGCTAACGCCACGGCACCGCGGGTCAGTACCACCAATGTGCCCGCCCGGTCCCCGTCGAGCCAGGACTGCAGCACCTCCAGGGCGGAGTGGGTGGCCTGATAGACCGAGCCCACCACGTCGTCGCCGGTAGACCCACATTCCCACACCACCACATCGGCTGCGGTCGCACCGTCACCGCCGGCGCAATAGTCCGCCCAAGAGACCACGGCCGGCTGACCAGAACCGTTGGTACCGCTGCCGCTCAACGGTATTGGCGACCACAGAACGTCCAACGGACCCTGCTCCGGCGCACCGCCGGCGGCGGCCATCGCGGCGCGCAACTGCTCGGCGGTAATCGAGCGGGTAACCAGTGACCCCACCGTCATCACCGGCAACCCGGCGGCGTCGGCGATCTCCACCGAGATCGCGTCGGCCCCCGCCGAGGCAAAGCGCGCCCGCACCCGTCCGGCACCGCCGGCGTGTAGCGACACCCCACGCCAGCAAAATGGCAGCCGGGTTTCGGTGGTCTCGATCGCGAGACCTAGGGCATGCAGCACCGCGTCCAACACGGCCGGGTGCATCCCCATCCCGTCGACGTCCACGCCGGTGGGAGCGACCACCTCGGCGAACAGCTCGGTCTCGCGTCGCCAGGCGGCCACCAACCCGTGGAACGTGGGGCCGTAGGCATAGCCGCGGTCGGCCAATTGCGCGTAACCATCGGAGATGTCAACACTCTCCGCACCCTCCGGCGGCCACACCGACAAGTTGGCGTCGGGCTTTGCGGCATCCATGCCCAGCATGCCCTCGGCATTGAGCAACCAACCCTCGGCTTGGTCACCCCGGGAATAGACCGACACCGCGCGATGCCCGGAATCATCGGCAGCACCCACGACCACCTGCACTTGCGCGCCCACACCGGGGTGCAATATCAGGGGTGCGGCCAGCACCAATTCCTCGATGACCGCACAACCCACCTCATCGGCGGCGCGGATCACCAATTCCACAAAGCCCGCACCGGGGAACAACACCACCCCGCCTACCACGTGATCGGCCAACCACGGCTGATCGGCCAGCGACAACCGGCCGGTCAGCACCACCCCATCGGAATCGGGTCGTTCGATCACCGCGCCCAGCAACGCATGCTCGGCACCGCCGAGACCCAGACCGGCCGCATCCGCGGGCCCATCGGCGCCCGGCGTTTCCCAAAACCTGCGTCGCTGGAAGGCATAGGTCGGCAGGTCCACCCGGTGTCCACCCGAGCCGGCAAACACCGCGCACCAGTCCACCGGCACACCGGTGGTGAACAGTTGACCGACCGCACCCAGCGCCGACGACAGCTCCGGCCGATCCTTACCCAGCATCGACACCACCACCGCCTCGGCAGGCGCCAACGACTGTTCGATGGAGCCGGTCAACCCACTGCCGGGGCCGGCTTCGATGAAGTGGGTTGCCCCCAGCGTCTGCAAGTGCCGCACACTGTCGGCAAAACGAACCGGGCGCCGCACGTGGTCCACCCAGTATTGGGTCGATCCGAAACCGACCTCGGGGCCGGCCAATTCGCCGGTTACGTTGGACACCAGCCCAATCTGCGGTTCGCGCGCGTCGACCTGGGCCGCGACCCCCGCGAACTCCTCGAGCATCGGCTCCATCAACGGCGAGTGGAACGCATGCGAGACCGCCAACCGGTGCACTCGCCGGCCTTGCGCGGCGAAGCTGTCCGCGATGGCACTCACCGCGGCCTCCGCACCGGAAACCACCACCGATTCGGGCGCATTGATCGCAGCGATCCCCACCGCATCACCCAGCAGTGGCGCCACCTCGTCTTCGCGAGCCGCCACCGCCGCCATCGCCCCGCCGGCAGGCAGCGCCTGCATCAACCGACCCCGAGCCACCACCAGCATCGCAGCTTCGGTCAGCGTCAACACGCCGGCGACGTAGGCCGCGGACAGCTCCCCAACCGAGTGACCCATCACAAAATCGGGCTGCACGCCCCAGCGCTGCAACACCGCAAAGGACGCCACCTCCACCGCGAACAACGCCGGCTGAGCGAACTCGGTGGTGTCCAGCAGGGCAGCGTCGGCGCCCCAGACAACGTCGCGCAGCGGCAATCGCAGATGCTGATCCAATTCGTCGGCCACCGCGTCGAACGCCTCGGCGAACACCGGCAACTGGGCATGTAGCTCGCGGCCCATCCCGATCCGCTGCGAGCCCTGTCCGGGAAACACGACCACCGTCTTGCCTACCGACCCGGCGTGACCCATGGCCACGCCCGCACCTGGCTCGCCGCTGGCCAACCCCGTCAGCCCCGCGATCAAGGCCTCCCGATCAGCGCCGACTATCACCGCGCGATGCTCGAACACCGACCGGCCCGCCAACGTAGACCCCACATCGACCGGGTCCAGCCCCGAATCGGCCTGCAGGTAGGACAACAATCGGCCGGCCTGTGCCGTCAACGCCTCGGCAGATCGCCCCGAAACCACCCACGGCACCACCGCCAATGTGCGGGCGTCCGAGGGGCCGTCGGACCCCTCGTCAGGGGCCGGCTCGGGAGCTTGTTCCAGGATCACGTGCGCGTTGGTGCCGCTGATTCCGAACGAGGACACTCCGGCACGGCGCGGGCGGCCATCCACCGACCAGCCTCGGGCCTCGGTCAACACCGACACCGCCCCGCTGTCCCAATCCACCCGGGGAGATGGCTCATCGACATGCAACGATGCCGGCATCACGCCGTGTCGCATCGCCTGCACCATCTTGATCACCCCGGCCACCCCCGCGGCGGCCTGGGTGTGCCCCATGTTCGACTTGATCGAGCCCACCCACAGCGGCTGCGTGGCCGGCCGGCCCTGCCCATAGGTGGCCAGCAATGCCTGCGCTTCGATCGGATCGCCCAGGGTAGTGGCGGTCCCGTGGGCCTCGACCACATCCACGTCGGCCGATGTCAAACCCGCGCTGGCCAACGACGCCTGAATCACCCGCTGCTGGGCGAGCCCGTTGGGCGCGGTCAACCCGTTGGAGGCCCCGTCCTGGTTGACCGCGCTACCGCGCACCACCGCCAGCACCTTGTGCCCCAACCGACGCGCATCCGATAGCCGCTCGAGCACCACCACACCGGCGCCTTCACCCCAGCCGGTCCCGTCGGCCGCGGCCGCAAACGCCTTGCACCGCCCGTCGGCGGCCAACCCACGCTGTCGACTGAACCCCACGAAGATCGACGGCAACCCCATCACCGTCACGCCACCGGCGAGCGCCAAATCGCATTCCCCCGAACGCAACGACGCCATCGCCCAATGGATCGCCACCAAGGACGACGAGCACGCGGTGTCCACCGACACCGCCGGGCCCTCCAGCCCCAATACGTAGGACACCCGCCCGGAGGCGACGCTCACCGCCGTGCCGGTCAGGCCGTAACCCTGCAGGCCCCCGGTCTCCCTGCTGCCGTAACTGGGCGCGAAAATCCCGGTGAACACCCCCGTCGACGAGCCACGCAGCGACATCGGGTCAATCCCCGCATGCTCCAGCGCCTCCCACGACACCTCCAGCATCAACCGCTGCTGAGGGTCCATCGCCAGCACCTCACCGGGGGCGATCCCGAAAAATCCGGCGTCGAAACCGGCCGCGTCGTCTAGGAACGCACCCCAGCGCGTGTAGGTCTTACCCTCCGCGTCGGGGTCCGGGTCGTACAGGCCGTCCACATCCCACCCGCGGTCGGTCGGAAATTCCGACACCAGGTCGCGACCCTCCGCCACCACGTCCCACAACGCTTCGGGGCTATCCACTCCGCCCGGAAACCGGCATCCGATCCCCACCACCGCCACCGGCTCGGTCTCGCGTTGTTCGTATTCCCGCAGCCGTGCGCGCGCCTCGTCGAGCTCGACAGCGACCTTCTTCAGATAGCGGAAGAGCTTTTCGCTCTGCGGGTCGGCGCCTTCAACGCTCGTCGTCATTCTCAGTTGCTCCTCTTCATGACTCGCCAAACTCCGAATCGATTAGCTTGAAAATTTCATCGGGGGTCGCAGCATCCTGGATTCGCTTGCCCAGGTGATCCTCGCCGTCGGTCACCGCGCCAAGAAGGGCGCGCAACCGCTCGGCGACGCGCTGCTTCTCGCTATCCGCTATCGCCCCCACCAGCCGTTCGACCTTTTTCAACTCCTCGTCGAGTTGCGCCAGGCCTCTGCCGCCGCTATCCGCTGGACCAGGCGTCACTACTTGGGCCGCCCGCCGGTCCCCGCCGGACAGTTCGGCTTCCAGATATTGGGCCAGCCCCGATATCGAGCCGTAGTCCCAGCCGACCGTCTCCGGCAGCCGGAGCCCCGTGGCGGTGGCCAATCGATTGCAGAGTTCGACCGTCATCTGCGAGTCGAAACCCAGCTCCGAAAACGCGAGATCCCGATTGACCGCGCGCGGGTCCGGCTCGCCCAGCATCTTGGCGGCCTCGGCCGATACCGCCTCGGACACCAACCGGTGGCGCTCTTGCTGCAGGGCGGCCAACCGCTCTTTGAGTGTCACTTCACCGACTTTTCCGACGTCGAACTGCATGTTCGGGGCCGCCCGTCCGCCTCGCTGGGCCCCGGAGCCGGCCCGCGGCTCAACCGGTGAGAGTTCCCATATCGGTTTGACCGGGCTCTGGGCGCGAAGCTCGCCGCGCAGCAGTTTCCCGTTCGGTGTTCGTGGGAGCCGCTCAACAACGGCAAATCGGTGCGGCACCTTGAACGCGGACAGTCGGCCAAGCAACCGCCGGTGAATGTTGCGCATGATCGATTCATCGATGACTGCGCCGCTCGCCGGTACCAGGAATGCCTGCAGTGTGGACGCGCCGGTGGACTCTCGGACGCCGACAACCGCGGCCTCGGCCACAGCGTCGTCCTCGACGACAAGCCGCTCGATCTCGCGCGGATTGACGTTGACCGCCCCGACAACTTCGGTATCGTCCGCCCGGCAGTTGTAGGTAACCCAACCATCGCCATCGACGCAAACCCGATCCCGCGTGTCGAGCCAACCGTCGTTGCCCAGCAGCGGATCCGACCAATTCCAATATGCCGATGCAATCGCTGGCCCGCGCACCCACAGGTCTCCCTCCACACCGGGACCGGCGGTTGCGCCATCCGATGTCGTGACCCGAATTTCATAAGGGGGAAGAACCTTGCCCAGCGTCCCCGGACGCCATTCGTCGACGCTGTTGGACACGAATGTCTGCCCAACCTCGGTCGATCCGATGCCGTCAAGGACCGGGATACCGCCAAAGAATTCGGTGAGCCGTTCGGCCAGACCCACCTCGAGCGCCTCCCCCGCCGATACCACGCAGCGCAGTGAACGGAAGGAGTCGGCCGAACATGCGTCGACCACCCTGGCGAAGAAATTCGGCACGCCGTAGAGCACAGACGGCTCAAATCGTGCGCTGAGCATGGCGGCGGCCTCCGCCCCCACCGGCGACGGACTAATGACCGCGCATCCCCCGGTCGCCAGTGGAAACCAGACCGAATTACCCAGGCCATAGGCGAAGTACATGCGCGCGCTGCACAGCCCGACGTCTTGAGCAGTAAGCCGTAAGGCTTGGTGACACATGGCCTCGACGAACGTCAACGGGTCGGCATGACGATGGATCGCGGCTTTCGGTGGACCGGTGGTGCCGGAGGTGTAGGTGGCGTATGCGAGCGCGTCGCCGTCGAGCGATTCGTACTCTGCCGGCTCGACTCGAGTCGCCTCGGACAACAGCTCTGCGGCTTCGACGACGCCCGAGGGCCGGAACCGATCGCACAGCGCACCGGTGGTGACGACGAGCGCCGGCTCGGTGTCGCGCTCCTGAAATGCGTGGTCGTCACGATGTAGTTCTGGATTCGCTAGGAACGCCACAATCCCGCGAGCCAGACACGCCAACAACAGCTGCACCAGGTCGGGCGAATCCGGCAGACACAGCAGGACACGATCTCCCCTGGACAAGCCGCGTTCACCAAGCACCTGCCCTAGGCGCGCGGCCCCGTCATGGATTTGGCCATGAGTAACTATCTCCGGCGCGTAGTAGGCGGGGTTGTCCCGCCAGCCCGCCGCCGCTGCGCGCTGAGCAAGTATTTCGGCTAAATTCCCATTCCACATTATTGGGTGACCGCCCTGGCCGACACTTTTCTGGCTTGGCGATCGAATGCGATCCACGGGTATGACGTCTGCGACCTGACATCGTCACGGCTAGAGACTGCCGGGGATCCGATCATTAAGTACAAATCGATCTCCACTCCTTGTGTCGATGTCGATTGAATGCTGGCAACGACGGGGTTCTTCACACCGAGCGTCCTCAAATACGCTTCGCAGGAAATACTCGGTGATAATAAGTACCGGTTTGCCACTGGCAATGATGCGATACCGGCGGGCAACGGTTTTCTTGCGTTCGTTCCGATGCCCGTCCAACGCGAGCCAAACCGGTAGATCTCCTTCCCAGACTGTAGCTTCCTCTTTGAAAGTCTCGATGCAACTGGCCGCCATGATTTCACCGATAGGGCGATCGGTCTCGGTCAAGCTTGTCGTGATCGCGGGGGGCAGTAAATCAATGGCAATCAACGATTCCGCGGCCACAAATGGGGTCCCGGAATTCCGACCCTTGAGCAAGATGTCACGCTGAAGAACACGGCCGGCCCCAAATTCCTCCGTTGCCGTCATTTTCGGTGGCACATCGTGAATCTGCTGCTTGATAATCTGTACGACGATCTCATCGTCGGTGACGACGTTGAGAATCCGGGTGAGGGTGCCATTTGTAGCTATAAGTATCCGAAGGTCTCGGCTGAACTTTCGGATTTCTTCATCGGACAGAATACAATCGGTCATTTCTTGTTTCTCAGGTAACTCAACCGACCCGCCGTCATGCCGGGCGGTCCAAGCGGGTGAATTCTTTGTTCAGGTATCGCTCGACGCAGGCTGAGCGTCGAACCTTACCGCTGGTGGTAACCGGGATGGAACCGGGCGCCACCAAGACTACGTCCGCGACGCGCACCCGGTGCGATCTCGATATTGCGGAGGTGACTTCACGTTTGGCCGTGCGCAGCTTGTCTCGCGCCACCTCATCGGTGTAGCCCCAATTGGCGTGTTCGATGATGGTGACCAGCTGCTCAGTGCCATCACCCGGTACGGCTATCGCCACGACCCGGCCGCCGGTGATTTCCTGGATCGTCGCCTCGATATCGTCCGGGTAGTGGTTGGACCCATCGACGATGAGCAAGTCCTTGATGCGACCCGTGATGTACAGGTCGCCTTCAAACACGACGCCAAGGTCTCCCGTCCTCAGCCACGGACCTACCGATGTGCCCGGCGACGGATCGACGAGCTTCGCATCGAACGTGCGCGCGGTAAGCTCGGGGTTTCGCCAATAACCCATGGCAACATTGTCCCCTTGCACCCATATCTCACCGACCGTTCCCTCCGGGTTCTCCGTGCTGGTTTCCGGATCGACGATCCGCACCGTCGACGCCCGCGTGGCACCGTAGCTGACCAGCTTGGCGCCTTCGCCCGTTTCGCTGTCACAACGCTGTGCCCGACCCGCCGACAACTGTTGGTAGTCGAAACAGACACTCTTCGGTGAACATCCAGGTCCAGCGGTAGCAACGTACACGGTCGCCTCCGCGAGCCCGTAGGACGGTCGGATTGCCGTCTCACTGAGGTTAAAGCTGGCGAACCGGTCGATGAAGCGTCTGAGTGTCGCGGGGTTGACGCGTTCGGCACCAGTGGCGATTGCCCGGACGTGCCCCAGGTCAAGGCCGGCCATGTCGTCATCGGAGGTTCGGCGTACCGCCAATTCGAAACCGAAGTTGGGCGCACTGGAAATCTGCCCACGATATTTGCCCAGCAATTGCATCCAGCGGGCCGGTCGTTGCAAAAATGCCATCGGGCTCAGCAACACCCCGGTGTCTTGATTGACCATCGGAAGAATCACGCCCAGCATCAGGCCCATGTCGTGATAGAACGGCAGCCACGACACCGCAGTTGACGGCACCTTCTCGGTATCCCCGAGGTAGTCGGACATCAGCTGTACGCAGTTGGTGATGACGTTCTTGTGCGAAAGGATCACGCCGGCCGGCGAGCGGGTGGACCCCGATGTGTACTGGAGATACGCCGTGCCGGGATGGGTTTGCGGAGTTGCCTCGAGTTCCCGCGGGGAGTCCAGGTCCAGCGAGTCCACCGCCACCACAATCGGTGCACGGCCTTGCACGCCACGCGCGTGCGGCGCATATTTGGTGACCTCATCCATCGCCGACGAGGTCGTGAGAATGATCGTCGGCAAGGAATCCTGCAGTGCCGCGGAAATTCGCTCATCATGAATACCGAACTGCGGCACCGGCAGCGGTACCGCGATGAGACCGGCCTGCAGCACACCCAGGAAAGCAATGATGTAGTCCAACCCCTGCGGGGCCAGTACCGCGACCCGATCACCGCTCGCCCCGTAAATCCGGAGCTCGTCCGCGACGATCATTGTGCGTCGGTAGACCTGCCACCAGGTGAGGGTTTCGGTGAAGCCCGCCGGATCTACCTCATAGTCGATGAACTTGTACGCCGCGCGATTGGGGTACTGGGTAGCCGCCTTGTGCAGCAGATCGGTAAGCGTAGACTCGCTCATCGCGAATCTCGTTCTCATCGCATCCGGCGGTTGTGGTGCTTGCCTATCCGTCCTAGATGCCGGCCGCGTCGTCACCTCGCCCCCGGCATGAAATGAAACAGCGTTGACGTCCATGTTTATCCTTGCCCTCGACCGATGAGACTACGACCGTTTAGCTGCCGTGTCAGTCGAATCCGAATCAGCGCGTTAACCTGCGACGCCCCGGCGGGCCGGAACGCGAAATCGATGAGGCCCCACGGCCATAGCGACGCCCGGCGAGGGCGCCCGGTGCGAGAATTAACCTGGCCGTCACATGCGACCTCCGCTCTGGCCGGAACCCGTTTGGCAGACACGAGGTTTGAGGGTACTCAGCAGCGTGTCCAGTTGGCGTGCCGGGGCCATTGTTACTGGTGTTCCTGAAACGTCCCTGAAATATCCCTGGAAGAGTCGTTCCCGCGGCGTGTCGGCAACGCTCGGTTAGGCCGGCATGTCGCCCAAGGTTCGCACGATTGAATTTCATAAGAACCTCTAGATAAGTTGGCACACGGCATTTTGCGTTTAACGTCGGCAGCCGCACGGATGCTGTGCTCCGCTGAACCCGCGAGCAAACTCCGACCTATACACACAGATTTCAATGGGTGCACTTTGGGGGTCGACCCGCCAGCGACGCAACCGCCGACAAGCACCAACGTCCCTATCGGCCGGGACGCGAGTCTTGAAGTCCGATAATGACTTTGAGTCATTCGCCAGTAGCGCTGGGCCGTACAGAGCGAAATAGCCTGTCGCTCAGAACTGTTCGTACACCACTCGCCGGGCCGGCGGTCCGGAATCTGCGGGCAGGCGCCGGGTTACAGCTTCTTGAGTCCGCGCAGGACCTTGGCGTGCGGCAGGCTCGCCGCGACCGTCTTTCGCAGACTCGGATTAACCAGACTGCCGTTGATAACAAGCAGATACTTCAGGCCGTGATCGCGCCACTCCGCTACCTGATCAATGACCTCGTCCGGCGTCCCGCTGAAGACGACCTCTCTCATCAGGGCCGGCGGAACTTTGGCCGTATAGGACAGCACCGTCTCTTTGTCCATGGTCTGTGGAATCAAGTCCTGCACGCCGGAGAAGTCGGCTCCCATCGGGTGCTCGACGCCGTGACGTGCCCAGGCCTCCCCGGGCACGCCCAGCGCGGTCATTTTCACGATGACGGAATCCAGCGCCTCATCGACGTCGTCGCGGTTCCAGCCGGTGATCACACCACGCACCGCCGAAGGGGTGATCGACATGGGATCGCGACCGGCATCCGACGCCGCGGTGCGCACGGCTTCGAGCGCGCGACTGTAGTCAGCGGGACGAACCACGACAATGGGAACCCAGGCGTCGGCGTAGCGTCCGGTAGCCCGCAGCATCCGCGGCCCATGCGCCGCCACCCAGATTTCGGGCCATTTCCCCCGGTACGGCGGCAGGTCGAACAGGGCATTATGCAGCGGAAAATACGGTGATTCGCGCGAGACAAGCTGCCCGTTGGAATCCCACAACGCGCGAATCGTGGCGAGGCCTTCTTCGAACCGCGCGACCGGTTTGGTCCACTCCACGCCGTAGGGCTCGTTGCCTTCCCGCTCCCCGACACCGATGCCGAGGATGGCGCGGCCCCGGGTAAGCAAATGCAAGGTCGCGGCGGCCTGCGCGGTAACCGCAGGATTGCGCCGACCGACGTCGGTCACGCACACGCCAAGTCGCAAGCGATTGACCCGGTTGCCAGCGGCCAGGTTTCCGAGCATCGTCCACGGCTCATAGTTGGCGTCGATCTTGGGTACCAGCCGAGCCGCGATTCCCAGGTATTCCGGTGTCGCGACCGAGCGCGGCACTAGGGCGTTCAGGTGGTCGCCAACCCAGTACGAATCGGCACCCATGGCAGCGGCGGCCACCGAACTCGCCCTCGGCAACATGCTCGGTGGAAAGCGCGAATGCACAAGCGCATCGACAAACCCAAAGCGAAATCCGCCCATCGTCACCGCCCGCGTACCGCGCCGTCGATCACTGTCACCCCGGGCACGCTACCTCAGCCGGCCCCGGGCCGCGGTCGGACACCCGGAGCCATCAGTGTCTGGCGGCTTACCCAGCCCCCGAGTCGCCATTTTTCCTGCGGGGGGATCGCGCACGTTTCCTGTCTGCCATACTCCTTGCCCATGGCCTTCAGTCGCGTGCACCGCCTCCTCGCCCGTGTGGGCAGTACCTCTATCTACAAGCGAGTTTGGCGGTTCTGGTACCCGCTGATGACCCGGGGACTCGGTTCGGACGAAATCGTGTTCATCAACTGGGCCTATGAGGAGGACCCGCCGATGAACCTTCCGTTGGAAGCGCCCGACGAGCCCAACCGCGCCCACATCAACCTGTACCACCGCACCGCGACCCAGGCGGATCTGACCGGCAAGCGGGTGCTCGAGGTTAGTTGCGGCCACGGCGGCGGGGCCTCATACCTGACGCGAACCTTGAAACCTGCCT
The DNA here is from genome assembly GCF_900292015.1 of Mycobacterium basiliense. Lineage (NCBI taxonomy): Bacteria > Bacillati > Actinomycetota > Actinomycetes > Mycobacteriales > Mycobacteriaceae > Mycobacterium > Mycobacterium basiliense. Next base: position 1,760,939 of record NZ_LR130759.1, on the reverse strand, counting down.
CCTACACGGGACTCGACTTGAATGGTGCCGGCATCAAGCTCTGCCAAAAGCGGCACAATCTGCCCGGACTGGAATTTGTGCGAGGCGACGCCGAAAATCTGCCCTTCGACGACGAATCCTTCGACGTGGTTCTCAATGTCGAAGCCTCGCACTGCTATCCACACTTTCCGCGTTTCCTGGCCGAGGTCGAGCGCGTGTTGCGCCCAGGAGGTTACTTTCCCTACGCGGACCTGCGCCCTAGCAACGAGGTCGCCGAGTGGGAGGCGGCCCTGGCCGAGAGTTCGCTGAGACAGCTTTCCCAGAAGGAAATCAATGCGGAGGTGCTGCGCGGCATCGAGAAAAATACCCAGAAGTCGCGGGACCTGGTCGATCGCAATCTACCGGCCTTCCTGCGTTTCGCGGGTCGCGAATACATCGGCGTGGAAGGCACCCAGCTGTTCCGTTACCTGGAAAGCGGGGATATCTCGTATCGGATGTACTGCTTCATCAAGGACTGACACGGGACCACTCCGCACCCACCGAAACAGCCAAATAATCGTGGGGGCCGCTCGGGTAGTGTCAGCCCGATGAGCCCAGCTGAGCGGGAATTCGACATCGTCTTGTACGGCGCCACCGGCTACTCCGGCAAGTTGACCGCCGCACATCTCGCGCACCGAGGGGCACCAGCACGGATCGCGTTGGCCGGCCGCTCGAGCGAACGGCTGCGCGCCGTGCAGGACCTGCTGGGCCCCACCGCCCAGGACTGGCAGCTGATCGTCGCCGACACCTCACAACCGTCCACGCTCGAGGCGATGGCCATCCGCACCCAGGTCGTGCTGACCACCGTCGGACCCTACACGCGCTATGGCCTGCCTCTGGTAGCGGCGTGCGCCCAGGCCGGCACCGACTACGCCGATCTGACCGGCGAATTGATGTTCTGCCGAAACGCCATCGACCAGTACCACAAGCAGGCCGCCGATACCGGGGCGCGGATAGTACTTTCGTGCGGATTCGACTCGATCCCTTCGGATCTGAACGTCTATCAACTGTATCGCCGCGCGACCGAAGACAACACCGGTGAACTGTGCGACACCGACCTGGTGCTGCGCTCGTTCTCCCAGCGCTGGGTCTCCGGCGGCTCGGTCGCGACGTATTCCGATGCGATGCGCACCGCGTCCAGCGACCCCGAGGCCCATCGGCTGGTCAAAGATCCCTATACCCTCACCACGGATCGAGGTGCCGAACCCGACCTCGGCCCGCAGCCGGATTTCCCCTGGCGCCGCGGACGCGACCTGGCCCCCGAGCTAGCCGGCTTCTGGACGGGCGGATTTGTTCAGGGCCCGTTCAACACTCGAATTGTCCGTCGTAGCAACGCGTTACAGGATTGGGCTTACGGCAGACGATTCCGCTACTCGGAGACGATGAGTCTGGGTAAGTCGCTGGCGGCGCCGGTAGCCTCCGCCGCCGTAACCGGCGCTGTCGCGGGCGCGATTGGTTTAGGCAATAAGTACTTCAGCCGCCTACCCCAGCGACTGGTGGAGCGCGTCACGCCCAAACCGGGCACCGGTCCAAGCCGGAAAACCCGCGAACGCGGCCATTACACATTCGAGACGTACACCACGACCACCACCGGCGCCCGCTACCGGGCCGTCTTTGCTCACGATATTGATGCATACAGCTCGACGGCGGTGTTGCTCGGCGAAAGCGGTCTGGCGCTGGCGCTCGACCGCGACCGGCTCTCCGAGTTGCGTGGTGCGCTGACTCCGGCAGCGGCGATGGGCGATGCGCTACTGGCACGCCTGCCGGACGTCGGAGTCACCCTGGAGGCGGTCCGACTCAGGTAGCGGGCGGTCGAATTTCCGAAAACGAGCGGCGCCGCAGACGCCGCACGTGCTCGTCTTTGTCCTGTTCAGGCGGTTTTCGACGAACCCGGACAAGGCCCGCACGGCCGTGGCCGGCCGCGGCCGAGTTAGCCACGAACACGACTTCAAAACTTCCCATACTCTGGACTCGAACGTCGCCGCCGACGGTCTCAATTCGGCGCCGCAAGTATTGGCATTCCAGATTGGGGGCGGTCGTGACCACGACTGATACCAATGTCCGATCGCTGTATCTCGACCTGATTCGACGCAACCTCACCAGCTATGGGATACACGAACAAATGCCCGCGACGTGGCCACTGCGGCGCCGGCTCTTGCTCAAGACCATCAACGCGCTGCAACCGGTGTTCTTGGGGAAAAGTCCGCTGGGTCAACACAAACGCGACTTCGGCCTGGACTGGCCGGCGCAGGCCGAGACGATGATCGGCATGCGCAGACTAACCAGTCTGCAGCACTGCGTTGAGACGGTGCTGGCCGACAACGTCCCCGGCGATCTTGTCGAATGCGGCGTCTGGCGCGGCGGAGCTTCCATCCTGATGCGCGCGGTGCTGGCGGCCCACGGGAATCGGACCAGGTGCGTATGGCTGGCCGACTCGTTCGCGGGATTGCCGCGTCCGGACACGGCAAACTACAAGGCAGACAGAGGCATTCGGATGAGATTCGACCTCTTTGGCACTCTGCTGGCGGTACCGGAGACCGAGGTCAGGGCGAATTTCGCGCGCTACGGGCTGCTCGATGAGCAGGTCCGCTTTCTATCCGGTTGGTTCAAGGACACGCTGCATGACGCCCCGATCGATCGCATCGCGGTATTGCGGCTCGACGGCGATCTCTACGAGTCGACCATCCAAGCGCTTGACGCGCTGTACCCACGGTTGTCCCCCGGGGGCTTCTGCATCGTCGATGACTACATACTCAAACCGTGTCGACGAGCGGTCACCGACTACCGCGAGACACATGGCGTATCCGCGCAGATCGTCGATATCGATGGGACCGGGGCCCTATGGCGCAAGTAGCGCCGACCCAATTGCTGCCGTATACCCTCAGCTCCCGATCAAATCTTGGGGCTGATTCGCTGTTCCGACGACAGAAATTCGTCTAGGTAGGCGGGCGGCTTCAGGTTCAGTAAGCGCTCACGGTCGGCGGCGAGATCGGCGTAGGTCAGCGCTTCGACCTCCGCCGCCGAGTAGGGCAATCGCGACTCCGCCGCTCCCTTTCGAATGATCCCGACACCAAAATCACAATTCAGCACCGCGACCCGCAGATCCGGCCGGGTGCTGCGCAGGTGGACAATCGCTTTCCAAACGTCGCCACTCCAGAACACATCCCACGCACGGTTGTGCGCACGAAAATCGGCATAGGAGGTCGCGGGGAAGCCGATCGAGGCACGTGCCGGGTTGCAATCGTGCAGCACGATGACGCCGTCGTCCCGCAGATAGCGCAGGGTGTTCTCGACGTCACACACCACCTGTTGGTAGGTATGCAGCCCGTCGATCAGGGCGACGTCGATGCCACGCCGCTCGAGCAACGCCGTCTCGTTGGCAAAGAAGTCATCGCTGGTTGTGTCGAAATAGTGGGTGGCGCGCGCCTTAGCGCCAGCGAGCTTGCGGGAGCGGGCCGAGAGCAGGAACTGCGGGTCAACGGCGATCTTCTCGTCAGCGCTGATCCGCCGGAAGGCGAATCCGTGCGAGACACCGATCTCGAGGTAGGCCGGCGCCGCGATCCCCGCAAGGGCCCGCTGCGTGACCCTGATGCGGTTCACCCGACGATCCCTGCCGAGGTAGTACTGACCGTTGTTCCAGAGCTCTTCGCTGGCGCGCCACACGAACGCCTTGGCAGCTTCGGATGCTCGCATGACGGGTTTCCTTTCGCCGAGAGGGAAAACGTTAGCCTTCAGGCGCCATCGAACTATTGTTCGCATGGCGCGATCCGTCGACAGTGGCCGGACGCCACCGCCCGCAAGCCGGCAGCGTTCCCAAACTTACTGCTCGACAAGCTGTTTGGCTTCCTTATCCCGCACAGCGGAGCGCTTATTGGTGGCAAACGACCCTTTCAGGACCGTGCCGCTACCCAGCAGCTGCCGCGGTGGGCAGCTCTTCCGCCGCGGCGCGCAACGCGCTGTCCACATGCTGGGAAAACCGAGCGAAATCTCGCCCGAAGGCCTCGGCCAAGCCGTCGGCGGAGTGTCGGTAGTCGGGCCGACCGAGCACCCGAGTGACAGCCGCTGCTACCCGTCGGCTGCTCAGACGCTCGGTTCGCAACAGCACGCCCGCGCCGGCCCGCTCGATGGCCTCCATGTTCAGGTGCTGATCCAGGTTGCTGGCGATCCCAACCACCGGCACCCCGGCCACCAGGGCCTGCTGCGTCGATAGGCTGCCGCCGTTGCAGACCACCACGGCCGAGCGCGCTGCGGCCTCCTCCCCGGGCAAGTAGTCCGCGACGAAGGCGTTGGCCGGCACGTGGGTCAGATCACTTCGGTGCGCGGTGGCGGCGATCACCGTCACCGGCAAATCGGCCAGGGCATTCAACACCACCTGCAACAGGTTGCGCCCGCCGGACGTACCGAGGGTCGCATACACGATCGGCCGATCCGTCGGCACCGAGTCCCACCACGCCGGGGGCCCGCCGGCGGGCGACCAGAGCAGCGGGCCTAAATACCGGTGATTTGCCGGTAGGTCATACGTCGGCATCAACTCGGGTACGTCGGCATACAGCGTGTAGTCCCCATCGGTGAAAATGCGACATAGATTGAACCCCAGACTCGGCAACCCGTGCTTTCGCCGCACCCAATTGAGGGGCAGGCACTGCAGGGCGAAAAACAGCGGGCGTTCCAATCGATACAGCAATTTGACCAGCCGCACGCCAAACAAATGGGTCCATAACACCTCGGGCAGCGGAAAGCGGCGGCGAGCGTAGGGACTCCAGTAGGCGTTGGCGATGGCGACATAAGGGATGCCGGCCAGCCGGGCGCTGACCGAGAGCGAGATCCGAAGGTCGCCGACGACCAGGTCCGGTTCGACCGCGGCCAGAACCTTGCGGTCCTCCTCGACGTACTCACGCAACGTCCGCATGGTGTAGAAGCGGCCCTGACCCAGATTGCCCAGAAACCGCTCGCTTGGGATGGTCCGGATCGGGTGGTGTGGAAACGGGAGCGCGCCCAGCAGGTCGTTGAACCGCGGGTCGCAGGCGAAGTGGACTTCGTAGCGCTTCGGGTCAAGCGATTGCGCCAGGACGAACGGTCGCACCACGTGCGCCAGGGTCACCGCCTCGGCGATGAACAGGATCCGTCGTCGGCGAGTGGGCGGCCCGGGCGCGTTGAATGCGTTGCTCATCCCGGCGTCCCTTCACACGTCGCAGGCCAACGCCAATCGTTAGACCCCACCCAGAGGCCGTAGCGTACCCTCCTACCGCGCCGGTTCGAGGAAGTCTGCGGAAATGGGGACGGCAAACGGACGACGAACGGACCTGGCCGGTGCCGGCAGTCGCGCGCTAGGCCGCCGACCCAATAGCGTGGTCGTTAGCCAATTTTCACCCGCTTACCAGCTGTTTTTCGTTAGCCTGGACGGGGATCGCGGCCTTGACATGTACCTCCACTGGGTATAACTTGCCCCCCCGAGGGGGCATCTGCCCAAACTGTGATGATCGCCCGAGATTTGCAACCGGAGCGGAGGACCGAGTGGCGGGCACCGTATTGGGAGCGATCGGACACGCGTTGGCCATAACCGGGTCGATGACGTGGGAAATTTTGTGGGCACTCATTCTCGGCTTCACGTTGTCGGCGGTGGTGCAGGCCGTGGTGCGCCGCTCGACGATTGTGGCGCTGATGGGTGATGCTCGGCCACGCACCCTGGCCGTCGCTGCCGGGTTGGGCGCAGCGTCGTCCTCGTGTTCCTACGCCGCGGTGGCGTTGGCACGGTCGCTATTCCGTAAAGGTGCCAATTTTGTCGCCGCAATGGCCTTCGAGATCGGCTCGACCAACCTGGTGGTGGAGTTGGGCATCATTCTGGCCCTACTGATGGGCTGGCAGTTCACCGCCGCGGAGTTTGTCGGTGGCCCACTGATGATCATCGTATTGGCCGTCTTGTTCCGGCTGTTCGTGCGCACCCGACTCATCGACGCCGCCCGCGAACAAGCCGAAAAAGGCGTCGCCGGTTCGATGGAAGGCCATGCCGCCATGGACATGTCGGTCGGCGGCGACGGTTCTTTTTGGCAGCGAATGTTTTCCCGACGGGCGTTTACCTCGGTCTCGCACGTGTTCGTCATGGAGTGGGCGGCGATTCTGCGCGACCTGATCCTTGGCCTGCTCATTGCCGGGGCCATCGCCGCATGGGTGCCCGAAACATTCTGGCAGAGCTTCTTTTTAGCCAACCACCCAAGCCTGTCGGCACTGTGGGGCCCGATCGTGGGACCGATAGTTGCGATCGTCTCTTTCGTCTGCTCGATCGGCAATGTGCCGCTGGCCGCGGTGCTGTGGAACGGCGGCATCAGCTTCGGCGGTGTCATCGCTTTCATCTTCGCCGACCTGCTGATCCTGCCGATCTTGAACATCTATCGGAAGTACTACGGCACGAAGATGATGCTGACGCTGCTCGCCACCTTCTACGCATCGATGGTCGTCGCCGGCTATCTCATCGAACTGCTTTTTGGCGCAACTCATCTCATCCCAAGCCAGCGCAACGCCACGGTCCTGCACGCCGAGATGTCGTGGAACTACACCACCTGGCTCAACATATTCTTTCTCGCCGTCGCTGCGTTGCTGGTGGCCCGGTTCCTCACCAGTGGCGGAATGCCGATGCTGCGCATGATGGGCGGCTCTCCCGGCGCGGAAGGCCACGGTCACGGCCACCAAGAGCACGGGCAACATGGCCAATAGCTCGCTGGGCAGCGGCATCATCCTGCGCGACAATGCCTGACAACCACCCGCTCATTGGCGGCGCACCGCCTCCCCCGGCCGATATCGGCCGGCTACTGCTCCGCTGCCACGACCGCCCCGGAATCATCGCCGCCGTCAGTAGCTTTCTGGCCCAGGCCGGCGCGAACATCATTTCGCTGGACCAGCACTCCACCGCCCCGGAGGGCGGAACCTTCTTGCAGCGCGCCATCTTTCACCTGCCGGGCCTCACCGCCGCCATCGACGGACTGCAACGCGAATTCGGGGCCGCCGTGGCCGACAAGTTCGACATCGATTACCGATTTGCCGAGGCCGCCAAGCCCAAACGGGTGGCGATCATGGCCTCCAAAGAAGACCACTGCTTGTTGGATCTGCTGTGGCGCAACCGGCGCGGCGAGCTCGAGATGTCCGTTGTAATGGTGATCGCCAACCATCCGGAGCTGGCTGAACAGGTACGACCCTTCGGTGTGCCGTTCGTCCACATCCCGGCAACCCGTGACACCCGCGCAGAGGCCGAGCGGCGCCAGCGTGAGTTGCTCTGCGGTAACGTCGATTTGGTGGTTCTTGCCCGCTACATGCAGATCCTCACCCCCGAATTTCTCGACGCGATCGGCTGCCCCCTGATCAATATTCACCATTCGTTTCTTCCCGCTTTCACTGGCGCATCGCCCTACAAGCGGGCACGCGAGCGTGGCGTCAAGCTGATCGGTGCAACCGCGCACTACGTGACCGAAGTGCTCGACGAAGGACCGATCATCGAGCAAGACGTTGTTCGTGTCGACCACAATGACACCGTCGAGGATCTGGTGCGGGTGGGCGCCGATGTCGAACGCGCCGTACTTTCTCGCGCCGTGCTCTGGCACTGTCAGGACCGAGTGATCGTTCACCACAACCAGACCATCGTCTTCTGACGAACCCGGCGCTTAGTGGTTGCCGTCGCGCCATGCCCCCTGGGAGTTCCACCCTCCCCCGGGCGCTCGGCGGTAGCGCTACCCGGTCGGCGCGGTAGCCGAATACAAATGAATTTCGCGAACTGGGCATTGGGGCGGCGCAGAATTTCGTAGGGTCGGGGTCATACCCAATACGTGAGTTACCGGCGCTCACCGCTGGCAAACGGGCGCATAACTCCTACAGCCCTTGTTGGACGGGTGGTTCTGATGAATTTTGCGATGTTGCCGCCGGAGATCAATTCGTTGCGGATGTTTTCTGGTGCGGGGTCGGCGCCGATGTTGGGGGCGGCGGCGGCGTGGGGTGGTTTGGCTGAGGAGTTGGGTACGGCGGCGGAGGCGTTTGCGTCGGTGACCTCGGGGTTGGCGGGTCAGGCGTGGCAGGGTCCGGCGGCGGCGGCGATGGCGGCTGCGGCGGCGCCGTATGCGCGTTGGTTGAGTGCGGCGGCGGCGCGGGCGGTGGGTGCGGCTGGGCAGGCCAAGGCGGTGGCCGGGGTTTTTGAGGCGGCGCGGGCGGCGATGGTGCATCCGTTGGCGGTGGCGGCGAATCGTGATGCGTTTGTGCAGTTGGTGATGTCGAACTTGTTTGGTCAGAATGCGCCGGCGATTGCTGCTGCGGAGGGCATTTACGAGCAGATGTGGGCCGCTGATGTGGCGGCGATGGTGGGTTATCACGGCGGGGCCTCCGCGGCGGCGGCGGCGTTACCGTCATGGCAGACAGGACTGATGCAGGCGCTGTCGGGGCTGCCGGGTGTGAGTCAGCTAACCGCCGCCGCGCAAGCGGCGGGTATCCCGGCGATCAATACAGGCTTGGGAAACATCGGCAACCTCAACCTGGGCAACGGAAACACCGGCGACGGCAACCTCGGCAACGGAAACATCGGCAACACCAACCTGGGCGGCGGAAACACCGGAGACTCCAACTTCGGCGGCGGAAACACCGGCCATGGAAACGTGGGTAACGGCAACTACGGAAATTCGAATCTGGGTAGCGGTAACGGGATCCAGACAATGACCGGTGCCGGCAGCACACAGAACATCGGCAATGGGAATATCGGCAGCCAAAACATCGGCCATGGGAATATCGGCGATATGAACGTCGGTGCCGGTAACACCGGCAGTAACAACATCGGCAACGCAAACATGGGCGACGCCAATAGAGGATTTGGGAACCTCGGGAACGAAAACTTCGGATTCGCCAATCTCGGTAGCGGCAACATCGGATTTGGAAACAGCGGCAACAACAACATCGGATTTGGGCTCACCGGCGATAACCAAATGGGTGTCGGCGCGCTGAACACCGGGCTCGGCAACTTTGGCTTCGGGAACTCGGGTAACAACAACGTCGGCTTCTTCAACTCCGGCGATAATAACGTTGGCATCTTCAACTCCGGCCACGGCAACTTCGGCTTCTCGAACTCGGGAGACACCAATACGGGCTCGGTGAACGCGGGTGACATCAACACGGGCTTCGCCAATGCGGGCAACTCCAACTTTGGATTCGAGAACGGAGGCAACAAGAATGCCGGTTTCGGTAACGCGGGTGCCGGCAACTTCGGCTTCGGGAACTCGGGCACCTTCAACACTGGCGCCTTGAACTCGGGCGGCGCCGCCGGGGTGCCCGGCGGCGGCAACACGGGATTCTCCAACGCGGGTATTTTTAACACCGGATGGGGAAATTCCGGAGACACCAATACCGGCATATTCAACTCCGGAAATCTAAACACTGGAATCGGCAGTATCGCCACTCAAAGCGGTCCAAATTCGGGCTTCTGGAACACCGGTAGCAACAACTCAGGATTCAATAATTCAGGCGAAAACACTTCCGGTTTCTTCAACACCCAGTCGTCCACCAACGCGCCCGTATTCGTGAATGGCTCCCCGGGCGGCACCATCATTTTCAACAACGGCAATTCCGGAATCTTTAATTCCGGCCAGGCAAATGTAGGGATCGGCAATTCCGGTATCGGTTTCAATTCCGGCATATCGAATACTGGCTTCAACAACTCCGGCGTCGGAAACAGCGGGGACAATGCGATTCAAATCACCATCGTCCCGCCCAACCCGGTCACCGTGGTCGTCACCGCAACCACGGGCCTGTTCAACTCCGGCACGAACAGCTCCGGGCTATCCAACGCCCTCAATAACGTGTCCGGTTTCTTCCACTCGTAGCCGACTACCGGGCAGGGCCAGGCACTACCCCGCCGGCCCAGCGAACAAGTAGTCCTCGTGCACGGGTGCGGCGGAGTTCTGCAGTTGGCACCGACGCCGGGTGCCCTCCGTCACCAAGAATGTCCCAAGCTTTCACCAAACGCCGGGCCGCAGCCTTCGATCAACGGCAACCGCCCACCCGCCATCACCAACGATGACCACGAGAGGTACCCATGTTCACTACCCGCATCCGCGCCCTGGCCAGCATGTCGCTGCTGGCGGCGGCCATGGGTTTGGCAGCTGTCGGCGCGGTTGGCGCCGCCAACGCCACCCCCAACCACCAGCCCGAATACGGCACCTACACCTGCTATGACTACGCAACACAAACGTTCTACGAATGCTTCGACCCCAGCTAGTTTCGGCGAAACCGAGCTGACGACCTGGAACGAGCCGACCTAGCCCGGCACGGGCTAGGCCCGTTCACCATCGATCCGTAAGCGCAGCCGCCGGTTGACCGGTTCTGGCAGCAACTCCGAAACATCGCCGCCCAACATCGCCACTTCCTTGGCCAGCGAGGACGACACAAACGAGTACCGCGGCGCGGTTGCGACGAAAAAGGTGTCGACGCCGGCGATGTGCTTATTCATCTGGGCCATCTGCAACTCGTATTCGAAGTCGGTGCCGGTGCGCAGACCCTTGACGATGGCGTTCATACCCTGGGCCCTGACGAAATCGACGACCAGCCCTTGGCCGGCCTGCACCCGCAAGTTGGGCAGGTGCGTTGTCGATTCCGTGATCATTGCGATCCGCTCGTCAAGATCGAACATCCCCCTTTTTGCGGGGTTGATCAAGATGGCCACCACCACCTCGTCGAACTGGGCCGCGGCGCGTTCAAACACATCGATATGGCCCAACGTCACCGGGTCAAAGGAACCCGGGCATACCGCGCCGCTCATACGCGCCGCTCCTCCTCATCGCCTCGACCCCGCAGCCGGCGTTACCCACTGCATCGCCGGCTGCGGTCATGACCGATGACGCTAGCAGGGCTTTGCACCCAGTTCCGCCAGCTCTAGTCGGGTGTCGCCGTAAACCCGCTGCGGCCACCCGCACCAGCCCTGCGGCCAGACCAGGGGAACACCGGTGGCCGCTCGCTCGACTGCTGCGATCGTTCCCTCGCGCGCCCAGCCGTGCGAGCCCAACGCGTCCAGCACGGCCTCGACCTCGGCGTTGTCGACATCGTAAGGGGGGTCGGCCAATACCAGATCCACTGGCGACTCGGGTCCGGCCGCCAGCACGGTAGCCACCGCGGCACGGCGCACCGTCGCGCCGGTCAGCCCGAGTGTCTCGATGTTGCCAGCGATGACGGCTGCAGAGCGTTGATCGGATTCGACGAACATCGCTGACGCCGCCCCACGCGATAGCGCCTCCAGCCCGAGCGCGCCCGAGCCGGCGTACAAGTCCAGCACCGCCAGGCCGGTCAGATCCCGGCGGGCGCTCAAGATGTTGAACAATGACTCGCGCACCCGGTCGGTGGTCGGTCTGGTGCCCCGCGGGGGCACGGCCAGGCGCCGGCCCCCGGCGACGCCGCCGATGATCCGGGTCAGCTCACCACCACCAACAGGTCCCCGCCCTCGACCTGGGCGGTATCCGACACCGCCACTCGGGCGACGGTGCCGTCGTTGGGAGCGGTGATCGGTGCCTCCATCTTCATGGCCTCGATGGTGGCAATGGTCTGTCCGGCGCTTACCTGATCCCCGGTCGATACCGCGACCGTGACAACCCCGGCGAACGGTGCGGCGATGTGTCCGGGATTACCGCGCTCGGCCTTCTCGGCGGCCGGGACCACGCTGGCGATGCTGCGGTCGCGCACCAATACCGGCCGCAGTTGGCCGTTCATGATGCACATGACCGTTCGCATTCCGCGCTCGTCGGGTTCGGAGATAGCCTCCAGGCCGATTAACAGTTCCACCCCGCGCTCCAGCTTTACCCGGTGCTCCTCACCCTGGCGCAAGCCGTAGAAGAATTGGTTGGCCGACATCTGGGAGGTGTCGCCGTAGGTTTCCCGGTGCTCCTCGAATTCCTTTGTCGGAGCTGGGAACAGCAACCGGTTCAAGGTCGCCTGTCGTTTGGGTCCCGGCGCCGCCAGTGCGCTCTGGTCCTCACCGGTGAGCTGACCGACGGGCTTCGCCGGCGCGCGCCCGGCCAGGGCCGCGCTGCGCAGTGGCTCGGGCCACCCTCCGACCGGATCACCCAGCTCGCCACGCAGGAACCCCAAGACCGAGTCTGGAATATCGAATCGCGCTGGCTCCGCGGCGAATTCGTCTGCGCTTACGCCCGCACCCACCAGCGCCAGGGCCAGATCGCCGACCACCTTCGAGGACGGGGTGACCTTGATCAAACGCCCCAGCACCCGGTCCGCCCCGGCATAGGCCTCTTCGACTTCTTCGAACCGGTCCCCCAATCCCAGCGCAATCGCCTGCTGTCGCAGGTTCGACAACTGGCCACCAGGGATCTCGTGGTGATACACCCGACCCGTCGGGCCGGGCAAACCGGATTCAAAGGGCGCGTAGACCTTTCGTACCGCTTCCCAGTACGGCTCCAGCGCGCATACCGCTGACAACGACAGCCCGGTGTCGTATTCGGTGTGAGCGGCAGCGGCAACGATCGAACTCAACGCGGGCTGACTGGTGGTGCCCGCCAACGGAGCGGCCGCACCGTCGACGGCGTCGGCACCCGCCTGCCAGGCGGCAACATAGCTGGCCAGCTGACCGCCCGGGGTGTCGTGGGTGTGCACATGCACCGGCAGATCGAAACGACTGCGCAACGCGCTGACCAGCTGATGCGCGGCCGGGGCCCGCAACAACCCGGCCATGTCCTTGATGGCCAACACGTGGGCACCCGCGTCCACGATCTGTTCGGCCAGCCGCAAGTAGTAGTCCAGGGTGTAGAGCCGCTCCGCGGGATTGGCCAAGTCGCCGGTATAGCACATCGCGACTTCGGCTACCGCGGAGCCGGTTTCGCGCACCGCGTCGATCGCTGGCCGCATGGACTCTAGATTGTTGAGCGCATCGAAGATTCGGAAAATGTCGATTCCGGTCGCGGTCGCTTCCTCGATGAAGGCCGACGTAACCACCTCGGGATAGGGCGTGTATCCCACGGTGTTCCGGCCACGCAGCAGCATCTGCAAACAAATGTTGGGCATCGCCGCACGCAGCGTGGCCAGCCGCTCCCACGGGTCCTCTTTGAGGAAGCGCAGCGCCACGTCGTAAGTTGCACCGCCCCAACACTCCACCGACAACAACTGCGGCATGGTCCGCGCCAGATAGGGCGCCACCCGGCTCAGTCCGCTGGTGCGCAGCCGAGTCGCCAGCAACGACTGGTGGGCGTCTCGGAAGGTGGTGTCGGTGACACCCACCGCGGGCGATTCCCTGAGCCAGCGCGCGAAACCCTCCGGACCCAACTCGACCAGCCGCTGCTTGGAGCCGGCCGGCGGCGGGACGTCCAGATCCACCGCAGGCAGCTTGTCGTTCGGGTACACCTTGGACGGGCGGCTGCCGTGCGGCTTGTTCACCGTGACATCGGCCAGGTAGTTGAGGATCTTGGTGCCTCGGTCGGCCGAGGTACGCGCGGTCAGCAGCTGGGGCCGCTCGTCAATGAACGCCGTGGTGATGCGGCCGGCCTGGAAATCGGGATCATCCAGTACCGCTTGCACGAAGGGGATGTTGGTCGATACCCCACGAATTCGGAACTCCGCCATCGCCCGGCGCGCCCGGTTCACCGCCGTCGCAAAATCCCGGCCTCGGCAAGTCAGCTTGACCAACATGGAGTCGAAATGAGCGCTGATCTCGGCGCCCAGGTTGGTGCTGCCGTCCAACCGGATGCCGGCACCGCCGGGATTACGGAGTGCGCTGATCCGCCCGGTGTCCGGGCGGAAGCCGTTGGCCGGGTCCTCGGTGGTGATCCGGCACTGCAGTGCGGCCCCGTGGGGCCGGATCGCATCCTGCCCCAAGCCCAAGTCGCGAAGCGTCTCCCCCGCGGCAATCCGCAGCTGGCTGGACACCAGGTCGACGTCGGTGATCTCCTCGGTTACGGTGTGCTCCACCTGAATCCGGGGATTCATCTCGATGAAGACGTAGTCACCGCTTCGATCCAGCAAGAACTCGACGGTGCCAGCGCAGCTGTATCCGATGTGACGGGCAAAGGCCACCGCGTCGGCGCAAATCCTGTCGCGTAGCTCGGCCGGCAGATTGGGCGCCGGTGCCAGCTCGATGACCTTCTGATGACGGCGCTGCACGCTGCAGTCGCGCTCGTAGAGATGGATCACGTCGCCGTGTGTGTCCGCCAGGATCTGCACCTCGATGTGGCGGGGGTGCAGCACCGCCTGTTCGAGATAGACGGTCGGGTCGCCGAACGCGGACTCGGCTTCTCGGCTGGCCGCCTCGACCGCTTCCGGCAACGCGGCAGCCTCGTTGACCCGTCGCATGCCACGGCCACCACCGCCGGCAACCGCCTTGACGAATAGCGGAAACCGCATGCCAGCAGCGGCCGCGACCAGCTCCTCCACCGAGGCCGACGGTGCCGAGGACGTCAGCACGGGCAGGCCGGCCGCTCGGGCGGCGGCGATGGCACGCGACTTATTTCCAGTCAGCTCAAGCACTTCGGCGCCTGGACCCACGAAGGTGATGCCCGCCGCCGCGCACGCCGCGGCCAGGTCCGGATTCTCGGACAAGAATCCATAGCCGGGATAGATCGCGTCGGCGCCCGCGCGGCGGGCCGTTTCGACGATCTCGTCCACGGAGAGGTACGCCCGCACCGGGTGACCGACCTCACCAATCTGATAGGACTCATCGGCCTTGGATCGATGCAGCGAATTGCGGTCTTCATGGGCATAGACGGCGACGGTGCCGACACCCAGTTCGTAGGCGGCGCGGAACGCTCGTATCGCGATCTCACCGCGGTTTGCCACTAACACTTTGGAGATCATGCTCGACCCCTTACCTAGCCCAGCCCAGTCAGTTGCCGATCACTCAGATGAGTGTCGCCCAGTAGTTCCAGAAACGGATCATGATCAGCAGAAACACCGCGGTGAACCACAGCACGACGAGCGACCATCGCCACTGAAAAAGCAGGCGCGCGGTAACGCCATTTTGCCCGTCCGTCGGGCGGAACGCCATCGAAGCGACGACCACCAGCAGTGTGACGGTGATCGCCCAGATCACCATGCAATACGGGCACAGGGACCCAATGCGGTACAAGCTTTGGAAGATCAGCCAGTGCACGAACAGCGCACCGGTAAGCATCCCGACTGTCAGTCCGTGCCAATACCAACGGGGCAGAGGCACTTTCGCCACCGAGAGCACACCGGTGACCACCACCACGGTGAAGCTGGCGATGCCGACAAGCGGATTGGGAAAACCCAGAATCGACGCTTGCGGCGTCGACATCACCGAGCCGCACGACACGATCGGGTTGATGTTGCACACCGGCACATAGGTCGGATCCAGCAGGCTCCTGATTTTCTCCACCGTCAACGCACCCGAAGCCAGCAAGCCGAGGACACCGGCGATCAGTACCCACCATGCGCTGAGCGCGGGCACGTGCACACCGCTCGCTTCGCCCGGTGCCAGACCGCTGGAACGCTCGGCAGGTTCGGCTGACACGACAGTGGTCAGGATGTCTCGGCCGCTGCCGCGGAGTCTATGCCCGGAACGTTTCCCACAATTTCCTTGATCTTGGCCACGAACGCATCCGGCGTCGACCATTCATATTCCTCGCCGTTGATCTTGACGGTCGGCGTCGCGTGCACATTTGCGGCCGCAGCCAACCCTTCAACCTTGTCGAGGTACTTTCCGCTGTTGATGCAGTCCGGCACTTTGCCCACGACACCGGCTTCGCGGGCGATTTCAATCAGTTTGGCGTTGTCCGGGAAGTTCTTGCCCACTTCGGGAGGCTGGATGTCCTTGCTGAATAGTGCGGCGTGGAAGCGGCGGAACGCGTCGAGGGATTCATCAGCGACGCAATAGGCGGCGGCGGCGGCCCGCGCCGAATAGTTGTCGTTGTGCGGGCTGGAAAGGATCGCCACCATCGTGTAGTCGGCCGCGATCGCGCCGATATCGATGAGCTTGGAGACCGCCGGACCGAATGCGCGCTCAAAATTGCCGCAGGCAGGGCAGAGGAAATCCTCGTAGAAGGACACCACGGCCTTGGGCTGGTCGGTACCCGGCGCGGTGACCAGCTTGCTCGACGTCACCCGGATCGCGTCGTTTGGACCGGCCACACCGGCCTTCTTGTGGTGCGACGTCACGATGTAGAAGACCAAGGCGACGGCGAACAGCACGATGAACGCGGTGCCACCGATCTGGATGAGCCGGCCGAATTTGCCGTCGGGCGACTTCAGATCGATCCGCGGGGGGCGCTTATTTTTGTCGGCCACGGGCTCGCTCATCCTCACATGTTCGAATTGTCGGCTTTGCTCCCCTTGCGGTGCGCTTGACCTCCGGTGGTGGGGCGCCTCTAGAGTACCGGCGCCAAACCGACGGCGGCCGACACCCGCAGCTCACATCCGGCTCAGGTGCGCGCGCAGCGCGGAGATCAGCTCGCTCGTCGCGGCGGCACTATCGCCCCCGAGCGGAAAAAGATTGATAAAGCCGTGCGTCAGCGACCCCATGTAGCGCAGGTCCACCGGGTTTCCGGCGGCCCGCAAAGCCGTCGCGTACTCCTGGCCTTCATCGCGAAGCGGGTCGAACCCGGCGACGGCGATCAGTGCCGGCGCCAGGCCCGCCAGCGAGTCGGCTCGCAACGGGGACACCCGAGGATCGGTGATCTCGACGCCGGAACCCTTCAAGTACTGCGAATGGAACCAGTCGATGTCTCTCTTGGTCAGCAAGAAACCACGGGCGAACAGGCTTATCGATCGGGTCTGCCCGCCGAAGTCGGTCCTGGGATAGATCAGCCACTGAAACACCGGAGCCGGGCCGCCACCGTCACGTGCCAGCTGGCACACCACGGTGGCCAGGTTCCCGCCCGCGCTGTCGCCACCAACCGCAACGCTTCCCGGGGTCGCACCGAGTTCGCCGGCGTGCGCGTACGCCCATTGGAAGGCTGCAAAGGCGTCATCGATCGCCGCCGGCGCACGATGCTCGGGCGCCAGTCGGTAGTCGATCGACAGCACATGGATGCCGGCATCACGGCAGATCAACCGGCACACCGCATCATGAGTGTCCAGGTCCCCGATGACCCAGCCGCCGCCGTGATAGAAGACCAGCAGCGGCGCTGCTGCACCACCTGGCGGACGGTAGTGTCGGGCCCCGATCTCACCAGCGGGTCCGGGCAGCGCCAGGTGTTGGACCTCAACGTGAATTTGCGGACCGGCGAATCCCATCGTGACTTCTCGCATGTAGGCACGGGAGATCGCCGCGTCGTCGTCGACGACCAGGCCGTCGATTCCTACGGCCCGCATACCCGAGAGCATCAGCTGCAGCGTGGGATCAAGGGTGTTGCCGTCGATGACCACCGAACGACCTCGGGTAAGAAGCCGTTTGGCGGCGTCCGGGAGCCACGGAATGACTTTTACGCCGACGTTGGTCACGCCATTTTGGATGCGACTGGTCCACCGCATCGACTCGCCCGTTGTTCCGGGCTGCAGGTTCGGCACACCTGGCAGGCTCTTGGTCATGGGCTGCTCCCTCGAAAACCCTTCACGCTCAACGACGGTCATCGGGTACCCGCCGTCGGGCTCGACATCTTCCGAATCGAGTCGGCGGACACCAATCGGCGACTGGTCGCCGATTCCGACGTGCCCCGGTAACCAACTCTAGTGGTCGCCGAATTGACCAACCCCGACCAGGGCCGCAAGGCTGGGCGATCGAGCACCAGCACCGGCTGACCCCAGCCGGGTGGCAGGCCATGGCCGCCTGCACGACGTGACCGGACCGCCTCGCAATGCTCACTCCCGGGCCCAGCCGGACGCCATCGACGCGGGCGTTGATTAGGTCGCATATACAACTCGGTAATATCGTGGTCCCCAGGTCGCGGACCCCGAAACGGATTGTGAGCAACTTCGACGTGTTCGACTTCGAACGCAACGCCGGTGAACTGGCGTTGACCTTTCTGACCTCGTCGATCTCGTCGCTCGCGTCGATCACGTCGCTGGACCACGGACCCCGGCTTGGCCCTAATCGGAGAACCTCAATTTCACAGGCAGGTGAGATACGTTGACTGGCGAATCGGGCGGCGCCGCTATCCCCTCAATAACCCTCAATGACGAGAACACCATGCCGGTGCTCGGTCTCGGCGTCGCGGAATTGTCGGAAGACGAAACCGAGCGTGCGGTATCGACGGCGTTGGAGATGGGCTGCCGGCTCATCGACACCGCCGCGGCCTACGGCAACGAGGCCGCAGTCGGCCGGGCGATCGCCGCATCCGGCCTTCCGCGCGCGGAGGTGTTCGTCACCACCAAGCTGGCCACCGCCGACCACGGCTTCACCCTTGCGCAGGAAGCCTGCAGCGCCAGCTTGGAGCGTCTCGGCATGGACTACGTGGACCTGTATCTGGTGCACTGGCCGGCGCCGGCGGTCGGAAAGTATGTGGACGCTTTCGGGGGCATGATCCAATCTCGCGGCGAAGGCCATGCCCGTTCGATCGGCGTATCCAATTTCACCGACGAGCACTTGTCGAACGTGATCGACCTCACGTTCGTCACCCCGGCGGTCAACCAGATCGAGCTGCACCCCCTGCTCAACCAAGACGAGCTGCGCAAAGTCAATGCGCAGCACAACGTCGTCACGCAGTCCTACACGCCGTTGGTGCTCGGCCGGTTGATGGACAACCCCACCGTGACATCGATCGCGGGCGAGTATGGCAAGACCCCCGCACAGGTGCTGCTCCGGTGGAACCTGCAATTGGGTAACGCCGTGGTCTTTCGTTCGGCAAATGCCGAGCACCTGGCCACCAACCTGGACGTGTTTGATTTCGAATTGGCCAGCGAGCACATCGATGCCATGAATGGCCTGGACGACGGCACCCGCGTTCGTGAAGACCCCCTGACCTTCAGCGGCGTGTAGTTGCCGATCCAGCCTGGCACCGCCCTATCGGGTTGGACAGGTGGTCGCCGCCCGGCGCAAAACGCCGGTCGACGCCTCGTCTATCGGTAACGAGTACCCGCGCAGCACCGCGATGAACTGCATGGCGTACTGACACGCAAACGAGGCGTTGGGCGGCATCCACTCCGCGGGCGCCGAATCGCCCTTGTCCTGGTTGGCCTGGCCCTGCACGGCCAGTAGGTTGGCCGGATCGTTGGCGAACCGTACCCGTAGCGGATCCGACCAGCTATACGCTCCCATATCCCAGGCGTAGGACAGCGGGACTATGTGGTCGATCTGGACGGATTGGCCGACGTGGGCTCCGCGTTGGAAGGCAACAATGGCGTTGGTGTACGGATCATGCAACGTCCCGGTGGCCACCGCGTTCGGGCACCGCTTCGTCGCCACGTAAGTCTTGTCCACCAGATCCCTATCGAGGATGTCGTCGCGGGTGTCGCACCCGTTGTGCCCGCCCACCGCATCGTTGTCGTCGTCCCAGGCCGCGCCGAACGCATCCCGGCGGTAGTCGTAGCGGTGGATCCGCTGCGGCAGCACCGCAATACCCGCGAGCACATCGGTACCGGGTTGCACAGTCGGGACGTCGGCGCGCGTGGCGAACTCGTCGGCCTGCCTGGCCCGTGAGGACGTCAGCGTCTGATAGGCAACCACCAGCGCCAACGCGGCAAGCACCGAAAGCCACAACAACAGCCTGCGATTCACGACTTGTCCAGGTACTCGATGCGATCGGTGTTGGTGAATCGTGCTGCCATCAACGCCAAACCGGGGTGCGCGCCGGCGTCTGGGCCCGGTGCCCGGTCTTGGTACGTTTGGTTGCAGAAATCCCGGGCGGACTCGATGAACTGCTGGTGCTCGGCCAAAGACAGCAACCGCAAGGTGATGGCCCGGCCGGACTGGTTGCGGCCCAGCACATCTCCTTCCTTGCGTTCCTTGAGGTCCAGATCGGCCAGCGCGAACCCGTCCATGGTCTCGGCGACTGCGCGCAGCCGCCGTCCCGCCGGAGAGCCCGTCGGGACCCAGCTGGCCAGCAGACACAGACTCGGATGTTCGCCGCGGCCGATGCGGCCGCGCAGTTGATGTAACTGGCTGATGCCGAACCGGTCGGCGTCCATGACCAACATGACGGTGGCGTTGGGGACATCGACGCCTACCTCGATGACGGTGGTACACACCAGCACGTCGACCTCACCGGCCCGAAAGGCCGCCATCGCGGCTTCCTTGTCGTCGGCCGACAACCGTCCGTGCATGAGCGCCAGTCGCAGATCCTTCAGCTCGCCGGCACGCAACCGAGCGAACAGTCCCTCGGCGGTTGCCGAAGGACGGCCACCCTGCTCCGCTTTGTCGGACTCATCGTCCTCGTCGATCCGCGGCGCGACCACGTAGGCCTGGCGCCCGGCGGCGACTTCCTCGATGATGCGCTGCCAAGCCCGCTCGAGCCAGGCGGGCTTGTCCTTGACGAAGATGACGTTGGTGGTAATCGGCTGGCGTCCGCGCGGAAGTTCGCGCAGCGTTGAGGTCTCCAGATCGCCGTAGACGGTGAGGGCAACGGTGCGCGGTATGGGAGTAGCCGTCATCACCAACAGGTGCGGGGTGATGCCGGCCGGCGCTTTGGCGCGCAACTGGTCTCGCTGTTCGACGCCGAATCTATGCTGTTCGTCCACCACGACCATGCCAAGGTTGTGGAATTCCACCGCATCCTGAAGCAGCGCATGGGTTCCGATCACGATGCCGACTTGGCCGCTGGAAATCTCGGCTCGCACCTGCTTTTTCTGGCCCGCCGTCATGGACCCGGTCAACAGGGCCACCCGGGTAGCCACTCCGCCGTCGCTGTCGGCCCCACCCAGCTGTCCACCCATGCCCAACGGACCCAGAACATCGTTGATCGATAGCAGGTGTTGCGCAGCAAGTACTTCCGTCGGCGCCAACAGCGCGCACTGGTAGTCGGCATCAACCATCTGCAACATCGCCAGCACCGCAACAATCGTCTTGCCCGAGCCAACCTCTCCTTGCAACAGCCGGTTCAACGGCCGAGTAGCCGCCAGCCCGTCGGAGAGCTCATCGAGCACCTCACGCTGTCCCGCCGTCAGTTCGAAGGGCAACCGACGCAGCAGTGCTGCCACCAAACCGTGGGATTGCCGGGGCGCCCGGGGCCCCGATTCGGACAGCTCGCCGTGCCGCCGGGAGACGAGCGCCCACTGCAGGCCGATCGCTTCATCGAAGGTCAGTCGCTGGCGCGCCCGCTCCCGTTCGGACTCGTTCTCGGCCAGATGAATAGCACGCAGTGCGGTGTCTTCGGAAATCAGGCCGTGCTCGGCACGCAGCGCCGCAGGCAACGGATCATCTACCGGGTCAAGGACTTCGAGGACCTGACGCACACACTTGAAGATGTCCCAGCTCTGCACCTTGGTGCTGGCCGGATAGATCGGGAAGAACCGCCGTTCGAATTCCTCCATCGCCAGCTCGCCGCTGATGGCTTGGGAGGCATCGGCGATGCTCTTCAACGATCTGGTGCCATGGTTCTTGCCGTCCGGCGAGTCCAGGATCAGAAACGCCGGATGGGTGAGCTGCATGACGCCCTTGAAATACCCGACCTCCCCGGACAGCATCACCCGAGTGTGCTGGGTGAGACCCTTCTTGATGTAGTCCGCGTTGAAGAACGTGGCAGTCACCTTCTCGCGGCCGGAGCCGAGCGTGATCCGCAGACACAACCGTTTGGGGGTCTTCTTCATCGGAAACGACTTTGTTTCGGTGATGACGTCAACAATCGTGATGTGCTCGCCCTCTTCGGGCCGCTGGTCGTCCGCGCCGCGCCTGGCCCCACCCTCGACATAGCTACGTGGGTAGTGCCGCAGCAGGTCGTCGACGGTTCGAATGCCGAATTCTTCCTCTAGAGCGTCGGCGGCCTTGGCGCCCAGAATGAAATCGAGCCGATCGCCCAGTGCCACCACGGCTACTCCACCCCAATCAGCAGCGCATCACCGCGATGACCGGTGCGGTAGGTCACCAGCTCGGAGCCCGGATGATGATCATGCATGTGCTTTTCCAGGATGCCACCCAGTGCGGCGGCATCGTCGTCGTCAAGTTCGGCCCCCAGCAGCACGGTTACCAAGTCGCCCCCCGATGCCAGCAGCAAGTCGAGCAGTCCGGTCGCCGCCGCGGCGACATCATCGGCGACAATCAGCACCTCGTCACCCGCGATACCCAGACCGTCGCCCGGCTTACAGGCGCCGGCCCACGTCAAAGCCTTCTCGGTGGCATTGCGTACCGACCCGTGCCGGGCCGCGCCTGCGGCGCGAGCCATGGTGTAGCCGTCATCGACCGCCTGGCTGCCCGGGTCGTGCACCGCCAGCGCCGCCAACCCCTGGACCATCGATCCGGTCGGCACGGGAACCACTTCGACTCCCCAGCCGATGGCCGCGGTACAGCCCGCCACCAGTTCCTCGGCGGCCACATACCCGTTGGGCAGCAAGATCACCTGCGACGCGCCGGTGTCCACCACCGCACGTACCAACTGATGGGCGCTGATATCGGCGGCGGGAAGGGCGGCGTCCGGGCCGGGGCGCAGCACACAAGCGCCCTCCCCGGCGAACAACTCGGCGGCACCGTCACCGTCGACAACGGCCAGCACGGCGCGTTCCCGCGTCCAGCTGCCTCCCGGACGCCCATTGACGCCGGAGCTAAGCGCCGAGATCACGATCCTGCTCGGCCGCCCGGCCGCCAGTCCGGCTTCTACGGCTGCGCCCGCGTCATCGGTGTGGACATGCACCGAGTAGCTGTGTGCGGACGCGGCCGCGATCGCCACCGAATCTCCCACTTGGCCGAGCCGAGCGCGCAGCGCGTCGGCCGCGGCGGCATCACAATCGGACAGCAGATACATCACCTCAAATTGCGGCGCCGGCCCCTGCACGACCGGGGCGATGGACTGTCGTGGCGACGGCTCGTAGACCGGCCGGGCGGGCGCCTGGCCGGTGATTGTCGATTGCAGTGCATCGAGCATGACCAGCAAACCCCGCCCACCGGCATCCACCACCCCGGCGGCGCCGAGCACATCGAGCTGCTCGGGGGTTTTCTCCAGCGCGCGGACCGCCGCGTCACCGGCGGCAGTGATGGCGGCCGTTAGCCCCTCACCCCCGTCGGCGCACCGCTCGGCGCCGGCGGCGGCGGCGCGCAACACCGAAACGATGGTTCCGGGGACCTCTTCCCCACCCATCGAGACGACGACCAGCTCGACCCCTCGCCACAGCGCGGCGGCCAGCATCGCGGCCTCAATCGTGGGCAAAGCGCCGGCGGAGTCGACCGCAGAATTCGCGGTCACGTCGGCGATGCCTCGCAAGATCTGAGACAAGATCACACCGGAGTTGCCGCGCGCCCCGTTGAGGGCGCCGGCCGCCAGGGCGGCCGCAACCTGGGAGACGTCGGCGTCGCCAGCGCCCGCGCCAGCTTTCGACTCGGCCTCGGCAACTGCGGAACGCATCGTGAACAGCATGTTTGCGCCGGTATCGGAATCGGCGACGGGGAACACATTGAGCCGGTTGATCTCATCGATGTGGGAAATCAGGTCGCTGACCACCGTCTGCGCCCAATCCCGCAGAGCAGAGGCGTCAAGTAGACGTCGTGTGCCCACCCGACCCCACCTCCTTTGCTGCACTTTGCTGGCGCCACCCAGTGGGGGCCAGCGTAGCCCGGCGACGACACCGACAGTTTGCGGCGGTTTCGGTCCTCGGGCACGGCCGGCGGCGGGGCGACCCGGCGCATCGAGCCTAGCCAGCCGGACCGACAGCACTGGTCACGACGCATCCCCGGGCACTGGGTCGTTTTGGCGCTTGCGGAGAACCCCAGCTATCCTGGGACGGCCCGGCTAGCCTGGGCTGTCTCGGCGTGCGCTCCCGGAAGATCGCCGGACCCCAACAGACTTGAGGAGTTGAACAATGGCCGCTGTGTGCGATATCTGCGGGAAAGGCCCCGGCTTCGGCAAGTCGGTGTCGCACTCCCACCGCCGCACCAGCCGCCGGTGGGACCCCAACGTCCAAACCGTGCGCGCCGTGACTCGCCCCGGCGGCAACAAGAAACGGCTCAACGTGTGCACCTCGTGCCTCAAGGCGGGCAAGGTCACCCGCGGCTGACCAGCGCGTACCCGACGGGATAGCGACCGGCTCGCGGATGCTGGGCCGGCCGGTGGGTCCGGCGTGAGCCATTCATTCGCCCAGAAACACCACATGCGTGTTCATGCCGTCGTCCGACTCGCCACGAGTTAGCGCCTTACCGGCTTGCGCCGCGGCGTGGTCCACCAACTCCCGCAGCGCGGTCAATCCCGACAGCGGCAACGCCGCCGCCACGGGTATGGCTGACCATTGACGGCGCGGTCATTTCGATCAGGGCAGCCGCCAATCGATCGGGTCGGCACCCAACTGCGCGAGCAATTCGTTGGTACGACTGAACGGCCGCGAGCCAAAGAACCCGCGCGACGCCGACAGCGGCGAGGGGTGCGGTGACTCGATGGCAACGCAGCTGTCGGCGGCAAGCATCGGTTTGAGTGTCGACGCGTCGCGCCCCCACAGGATCGCCACCATCGGTTGAGAGCGCGCCACCAGCGCGCGGATCGCGCACTCCGTCACCGCTTCCCAGCCCTTGCCCCGATGCGACGCCGGGTTACTGGGACGTACGGTCAGCACCCTGTTCAACAACAACACACCGCGCTGCGCCCAGGGTGTCAGATCGCCGCACGACGGCGGTGGATAACCCAAATCGGCGCCATACTCCTCGAAAATGTTGGCCAAACTGCGGGGCAGCGGACGCACCTCGGGCGCCACCGAGAAGCTGAGACCCACGGCATGCCCGGGCGTCGGGTAGGGATCTTGCCCCACGATCAATACTCGAACCTTGTCGAACGGAAAGGTGAAGGCGCGCAGCACATTCGACCCAGCGGGTAGATACCGACGACCGGCCGCGATCTCGGCTCGCAGAAACTGACCCACCTGAGTTACCTGGTCGGTCACCGGTTCGAGCGCGGCGGCCCAGCCCTGCTCGACCAACTCGGTCAACGGACGTGCGGTCACTGCAATCCCTTCACCAGGAGCACCACCGTATCGGCGCCGGCGTGACGATCTTTCGAGATCTCTTGGTACTCAGGCGATTGCGCCCAAGCACGGAATGCGGCTTCGTCGGGGAACGACATCAGTACCACCTTTTCGCTGTCGGACTGTCCCTCGACTACCTGCGGCGCCTCGTCCGCCGCCAGCAACGTTCCCGAATGACGACGAAAGACATCGAAGAACTTTGCCTGGTAGCGGTCATATGCTGCGCGGTCGGTGAATCTCAGCTGGGCAATCGCGTAGACGGTCACCGCGCCACCCTACTCAATTGCCGTACTACTCGAACGACTGCCAACCCGGGTATCCAGCCCACTCTTGGCCGTCGACGAGCACTCGGGCCGGCCCGTCGCACACCCGTCCAATGACGCGCCAGCCGTCCGGCACCGCACCGCCGAAACAGGCCACCAGAGCATGGTCTTCACCGCCGCCCAACACCCATCGCCAGGGCTCAGCGCCCAGCGCATCGGCGGCCGCGGTCAGCGCATCATGATCGTCGGCCATCGCCTCGGTGGACAGCTCGATGCCCACCGCGGATGCCTCGGCAATGTGTCGCAGGTCGGCCACCAGACCATCGGATATGTCGATCATCGCCTGGGCCCCCGCGGCCGCGGCTACCCCGCCCTGGCCGTAGGGCGGCAGCGGCACCAGGTGACGACGCCGCAGTTCGTCGAATCCATCAATCGCGCTGTGCCACAGTTCATATCCGGCAGACGAGCGACCCAGTTCACCGGCGACCGCGACCGATGCGCCGGGTGTGGCACCCGAGCGCAGCACCGGCGGGCGTCCGTCGAGATCACCCAGCACGGTCACCGACACCACCCACTGCGGGCACCGGACCAGGTCACCACCGACGATGCCGGCACCGATTTTTCCCGCTTCCTCCCACATCCCGTCGGCGAGCGCGCTCACCTGGCCCGCCAGGGTATCGGCGGGAGCCCCGAAGCCCACCACGAAGGCGGTGGGCCGCGCCCCCATCGCGGCGATGTCGGCGGCGTTCTGGGCGATGGCCTTACGACCGACATCATGAGGCGTTGACCAGTCCAACCGAAAGTGCCGATCCTGCACCAGCATGTCGGTCGACAGCACAACGCGGCCGTCACGAGCCGACACCACTGCGGCGTCATCACCCGGCCCCAGCTCAACCATCGCCGGTTGACGACGACCCAGCACCAATCGGTCGATGACGGCGAACTCACCGAGCTGCTGCAGCGTCAACGACTCCGCGGATTGATCGTCGCGCACCCCACCTCCTCCAAGCCGAGGATCTCCGCCGGGCCCATTCGAGGACCGCTGAGCACCAGCGCGACTGCGGTACGTTGGGTCCTGCCCGCCCGGGCGGACCGAGTCAGTGTATGAGATCGGAGGTGGCCGGCCAGGTGACGGGCGATGCCCTTGCCAATCCCGAGGCCGACTCGGACGGTCCGTCACGCGTCGTGATGGTTGCCGCCGTGGTGTTGGCCGTGGCGGCGACCGTAACGATCCTGGCGCTTGCCGCCACCCGGAGCACGCCACAACTGCCGGTGACCGTCCCTGCGGTGCCGGCACCGCAGGCCGCCAGTCCCGCATGCCATGCGCTCCTGACGGATCTGCCGTCGGATCTTGGCGACTACCGGCGCGTCCCCATTGCGCAACCCGCTCCCGAAGGCGCCACCGCGTGGAGTTCGGGACCCAACCACGAGCCGATCATCCTGCGCTGCGGGCTGGACCGCCCGGTCGACTTCGTGATTGGCTCGCCGATCCAGATCGTCGACAAGGTGCAGTGGTTCCGGGTCAGCGACGACCCGCAACCCGGCGGACCCCAGTCACCGGATTCGGGCAGATCGACCTGGTACACCGTGGATCGTCCGGTGTATGTGGCGCTGACCTTGCCGGCGGGGTCCGGGCCAACACCGATCCAACAGTTGTCCGAGCTGATCGACCGCACCGTTGCGGCCGTTCGGATCGACCCGGCACCGGCTCGTTAGCGCAACCCGACGCCGCGCGCCAGCGCCGTGTCCACCATGGTCGCAAGCAAGGTGGGATAGTCGACGCCGCTGGCCGCCCACATCCGCGGGTACATCGAGATCGTGGTAAAGCCCGGCATCGTGTTGATCTCGTTGATCACCGGGCCGTCGTCGGTGAGGAAAAAGTCGACCCGGGCCAGACCCTGACAGTCGATGGCCATAAACGCCCGAATCGCCAGTTGTCGCACCGCGTTAGCGATGTCGTCATCGACCTTGGCCGGCACGTCCAACTCCGCCGCGTCGTCGAGGTATTTGGTGGCAAAGTCATAGAACGAATCCTCGCGTCCACGCACCCCGGCCACCCGGATTTCCCCGAGGGTGCTGGCCTGCAGCGTGCCGTCCGGCAATTCCAACACACCGCATTCCAGTTCGCGGCCGTTGATCGCGGCCTCGATCAGCACCTTTGGATCATGCCGGCGGGCCTCGGCAACCGCGGCGGGCAGCTCATCCCAGCTCGACACCCGGCTCACCCCGATCGACGAGCCCCCGCGAGCGGGTTTGACGTAGACCGGCAGCCCCAGCCGTTGGCGTTCGGGCTGATCCAGCGTGGGTTGGGACGGGCGCAACACGGCGTGCGGCCCGGTCGGGAGCCCCGCGGCGGCCAGCAGTTTCTTGGTGAATTCCTTGTCCATACCGGCCGCACTGGCCAGCACACCGGCCCCGACGTAGGGCACGCCGGCCAGCTCAAGCAAACCCTGGATCGTGCCGTCCTCGCCGTAGGGACCGTGTAGCACCGGAAAAACCACATCGACGGAGGTCAACACCTCACCGACACCCGGTGGCAACGACACCAACCGCCCGCCCCACCGTGGATCCGCCGGCAGGGCCAGCTCGGGACCCGATTGCAGGCTCACCTGGGGAAGTTGCCGGTTGGCGATCGTCAATGCGTCGGGGTTGGCATCGGTGAGCACCCATGACCCTTGTGGGGTGATCCCAATCGCGATCACGTCGAATCGCCGCGGGTCGAGGTTTCGCAGAATGCTGCCGGCGGACACGCACGAGATGGCGTGCTCGTTGCTGCGCCCGCCGAAGACAACGGCGACCCGGACACGCTTTTCACGCCGGTCGGTGGCACTCACAACCTGGAGACGTTACCGGGTCCGGCTCGACCTAGCCCGAACCAGCGCTCCAAGCTGCGGTTTTAGCATCCGGGCCCGGCAGACGGGGGGTGACGTGGTGCGGCATCACGATCACAGCAGCACCTATTCGGGCTTGGTGCTGCGGCCCAGCAGAAGCGCGATCGCCTCGTCCACCGACAATCCCTTGTGGCAGACGCCGTGCACGGCGTCGGTGAGCGGCATTTCCACGTCGTAGCTGCTGGCCAACGCGAGCACCGATTGGCACGACGTCACCCCCTCGACGACGTGGCCGTCCCTGCTGTGCAAGGCCGATGCCAAGCTCTCGCCGCGACCCAGGCGCTCACCCAACGACCGATTGCGGGAGTGCGGAGAGGTGCAGGTGGCCACCAAGTCGCCCACGCCCGCCAGCCCGGCCAGCGTGGCTCCTTTGGCGCCCAGCGCGATACCGAGCCGGATGATTTCCGCCAGCCCCCGGGTGATGATGGCCGCCGCGGTGTTTTCGCCCAGGCCGACGCCGACGGCCATCCCACACGCCAACGCAATGACGTTCTTGCACGCGCCGCCGATCTCGGTGCCGACCACGTCGGTATTGGTGTACGGACGGAAATAACCACTGTTCAATGCCCGCTGCAGCGCCACCGCGCGCCCGGAGTCACTGCACGCGACGACGGTGGCGGCGGGCTGGCACTCGGCGATCTCGCTGGCCAGGTTGGGCCCGGAGATCACCGCGACCTGTGCCGGATCGGCACCGGTCACCGATACGATCACCTGACTCATCCGCATGAGCGTGCCCAGCTCGATGCCTTTGGCCAGACTGGCCAGCGTCGCCCCCGCCGGCAGCAGGGCGGACCATTGTTCGAGGTTGGTCCGCAGTGTCTGCGCGGGCACTCCCAGCAGGACGGTGTCTGCACCGCTTAGCGCCTCTTCGGCATCGGTGGTGGCTCGAATGCCTTCGGGCAGCAACGTCCCCGGAAGATAGTCGGGGTTGTATCGCGTCGTGTTGATCCGGTCGGCCACATCCGCTCGGCGAGCCCACAGCACGACCGTTCCGCCGGCATCGGCCATCACCTTGGCCAGGGCGGTGCCCCAGGCACCGGCGCCCATCACCGTGACGGTTCCCGTGCTGGCCATCCACACACCCCTGGTTGTCGTGTAAGTAGTCTGCTACCGCAGCTATAGCCGCTACACATTAGACCCCGCGCGGGGGTGGCGTCACGCCGATGCGCGGCGGGCTGCTCGCGGGTGACACAGAAGACAGACACAAACCAACGCTGGCAGGATGACCTTCATGAGCGGCACACCGGCCGGCGGTACGGGTGATGTCGGCCTGATCATCGCCGTGAAGCGGTTGGCCGCTGCCAAGACCAGGCTGGCTCCGGTGTTCGCGGCACCGACCCGGGAGCGAGTGGTACTCGCCATGCTGGTCGACACACTGACCGCGGCGGCGCGGGTACGCGCATTGCGTTCGATCACGGTCATCACCCCCGATGACGTGGCTGCGGCCGCGGCGGCCGAACTCGGTGCCAGGGTGCTGGCCGACCCGACGCCGGAGGGCGACATCGATCCGTTGAACAACGCGATCACCGCCGCCGAACGCGCGATGGCCGGCTCCTTTGCAAATATCGTTGTGTTGCAAGGTGATTTGCCAGCGATGCAGACCCAGGAACTGGACGAGGCGATCCGCGCCGCACGCCAATATCAGCGCAGCTTCGTAGCCGACCGGCTGGGCACCGGAACGGCCGCGCTGTTCGCTTTCGGCAGCCCGCTGCGCCCGCACTTCGGCACCGATTCCTGCGCACGACATCGCCGTTCGGGTGCCATCGAGCTCACCGGCGCGTGGCCCGGCCTGCGATGCGACGTCGACACACCGGCGGATCTGGCCACCGCCCGGCGGCTCGGGGTGGGAGCGGCGACCGCGCGCGCCGTCACCAACGCCAGCACGCTGCCCAGGTTGGCCGGGGAGTGAATGGCGCACTAACGGGACGTAGATCTGACTCGTGTGCTGGCACCGTAACGGTTGATAGGCAATGATCGCTGGGTGACCGAAATCGAAACCAGCCCAGTCACGCAGGCGCGGCCAGATGACACCGAGTGGGATCCGGGTGACTCGACCCTGACCGCTCCCCCGGCCGCGACACCGGCTGCCACCAACGACCAGCTGCCCGAGGACCGCTACCTCAATCGGGAACTGAGTTGGCTGGACTTCAACGCTCGGGTGCTGGCGCTGGCCGCCGACAACTCCATGCCGCTGTTGGAGCGCGCCAAGTTTCTGGCAATTTTCGCTTCTAACCTCGACGAGTTCTACATGGTGCGGGTTGCCGGTCTTAAGCGTCGCGACGAAATGGGGCTCTCCGCACTGTCCGCCGACGGTCTGACGCCGCGCGAGCAACTGCGCCGAATCGGTGAGCAGACTCAGCAGATCGCCAGCCGGCACGCACGGGTGTTCCTCGATTCGGTGCTCCCGGCGCTCGTCGAGGAGGGCATCCACATCATCACCTGGGCTGACCTGAATCAGTCCGAACGCGAACAACTGTCAACATATTTCAACGACCAGGTGTTCCCGGTGCTCACTCCGCTCGCGGTGGATCCCGCGCACCCGTTTCCGTTTGTCAGCGGGCTGAGCCTGAATCTGGCAGTCACCGTCAAGCAACCCGATGACGGTGGTCAGCATTTTGCCCGGGTCAAGGTTCCCGACAACGTCGATCGCTTTGTCGAGCTGGGCGGCCAAGACAGTGATGGCACCGAAGGCCAGGCGGTACACCGATTCTTGCCGGTGGAGGAACTCATTGCGGCGTTTCTGCCGGTGCTGTTCCCGGGCATGGACATCGTCGAGCATCACGCATTTCGGATCACCCGCAACGCCGACTTCGAAGTTGAAGAGGATCGCGACGAGGATCTGCTTCAGGCACTCGAGCGGGAACTGGCCCGCCGCCGATTCGGCTCGCCGGTACGACTTGAAGTTGCCGACGACATGACCGAAGGCATGCTGGAGTTGTTGCTGCGCGAACTCGATGTGCATCCCGGTGACGTCATCGAGGTGCCCGGACTGCTCGACCTGTCGTCGTTGTGGCAAATCTACGGTGTGGACCTGCCGGCGCTCAAAGATCGGACTTTCGTTCCGGCCACCCACCCCGCCTTCGCTGAGCGGGAAACGCCCAAGAGCATCTTCGCGACCCTGCGCGAAGGTGATGTGTTGGTGCATCATCCATACGATTCGTTCTCCACCAGCGTGCAGCGGTTCATCGAGCAGGCCGCCGCGGACCCCAACGTGTTGGCAATCAAGCAAACGCTCTACCGCACGTCCGGGGATTCGCCGATTGTTCGAGCCCTCATCGACGCCGCCGAGGCCGGAAAGCAAGTGGTGGCACTGGTTGAGATCAAGGCGCGCTTCGACGAGCAGGCCAATATCCGCTGGGCGCGTGCCCTAGAGCAGGCGGGCGTACACGTGGCCTACGGGATCGTCGGACTCAAAACACACTGCAAGACAGCCTTGGTGGTCCGTCGTGAAGGGCCGCTGATCCGGCGCTATTGCCACATCGGGACCGGCAACTACAACAGCAAAACCGCGCGGCTGTATGAGGACGTCGGTCTGCTGACGGCGGCTCCGGATATCGGCGCGGACCTGACCGATTTGTTCAATTCACTGACCGGCTACTCGCGGAAGTTGTCCTACCGCAATCTGCTGGTGGCCCCCCATGGGATTCGCCGCGGCATTATCGAGCGCGTCGAACGTGAAGTGGCCGCTCACCGCGAAAGTGGTGACGGCCGTATCCGGCTCAAGATGAATGCCCTTGTTGACGAACAAGTCATCGATGCGCTGTATCGGGCGTCGCAAGAGGGCGTACGAGTCGAGGTAGTGGTGCGCGGCATCTGCGCATTGCGGCCGGGTGCGGAAGGCTTTTCCGAAAACATCTTTGTCCGGTCGATTCTGGGTCGGTTCCTGGAACACTCGCGGATCATCCACTTCCGCGCTATCGACGAGTTCTGGATCGGCAGCGCCGACATGATGCACCGTAATCTTGACCGACGTGTTGAGGTGATGGTTCAGGTCAAGGACCCAAGACTTACCGCGCAGCTGGATGAGTTGTACGAGTCGGCGCTGGACCCGTCCACCCGCTGCTGGGAACTTCGACCCGACGGGCAGTGGACCGCGTCGCCCCAGGAGGGCCATACCGTGCGGGACCACCAGTTATCGCTGATGGAGCGGCACCGCAGTCCGTAACACTGGACAACTCCGGCTGATAATCTGCCAAATTCTCGACCGTGCGCGGCCCAGACCGAATTGACCTGCAGGAGTTAAAGTGTCGATCCCCAGCTCGTCGGTCCGCCGGCGGTCGGGAGGCAAGACTGTTTATGCCGCCGGCGCGGTGCTGTGGCGCCCCGGCAATGCCAAGGGGGCAGTTGAGATCGCTGTCATTCACCGACCCCGGTACGACGATTGGTCGCTGCCCAAGGGCAAGGTGGATCCCGGAGAGACCGCGCCGGTGGCCGCGGTGCGTGAGGTGCTCGAGGAGACCGGCTACCACGCCCACCTGGGCAGGCGTCTGGTCACGGTGAGCTATTCGGTCGACCAGGGCGTCAAGAAGGTTTACTACTGGGCCGCGCGCTGCCTGAGCGGGGCGTTTGTCGCCGGCAGCGAGGTCGACAACCTCATCTGGCTACCACCCGCCGATGCCATGAAAAAACTTGACTATGCACAGGATCGAAAGGTCATGCGGAGATTCGTCAAACAGCCCGCCGAGACCAAAACCGTGTTGGTGGTCCGGCACGGGAGCGCGGGCAGCAGGTCACGATTTGCCGGCGATGACGCCAAGCGGCCGTTGGATAAGAAGGGACGCGCTCAGGCGGAGGCGCTCGTCGCGCAGCTATTGGCTTTCGGCGCTACCGAGGTGTACGCGGCCGACCGGGTGCGCTGCCATCAGACGGTGCAGCCACTAGCCGAGGAACTGGAAGTGGCCATCCACAACGAGCCCGCCCTCACCGAGGAGGCCTACGCAAAGAACCCCAAACGAGCCCGGCAACGGCTGCTGCGAATCGCTGCGCACGAGGGCACGCCGGTGATCTGCTCGCAGGGCAAGGTAATTCCGCATCTGATCGCATGGTGGTGCGAACGCGACGGCGTACGATCCGACAAATCGCGCAACCACAAGGGCAGCACGTGGGTGCTCTCGCTAGCCGGCGACCGGCTCATCGCGGCTGACCACATCGGCGGCGCGCTGGCCGCCAACGTGCAGGCATAACACGCGAATACCCCCCGGGCGGCATTGTGCTACCACCCGAAGGGTATCTGCGCCTATACCGATCTACTTGCGACCGCGCCTGGTGCTCGTCGCCTTCTTGGCGGGAGCCTTGGTGGCCGGCCTCTTTGCCGCCGCCTTCTTGACCGGAGCCTTGGTCGCCGCCTTACGCACGGGTGCCTTGGCGGCGGTCTTCTTCACCACAGCCTTGGTCGCCTTCTTGGCGGCTTCTTGGCCGGTGCCTTGGTCGCGGCCTTCTTGGCCGGTGCCTTGGTCGCGGCCTTCTTGGCCGGTGCCTTGGTCGCGGCCCTCTTGGCGGTAGCCTTCGCCGCGGCCTTCCTGGCCGGAGCTTTCTTTGCCGCCTTCTTGGCGGCAGCACTGGCCATCACACCACGCTTCACAGCGGGACCTTCCGATGGGAGACGCTGCGCGCCAGCCACAACCGCTTTGAATTGGGCACCGGGACGAAATGCCGGAACGGACGTCGGCTTAACCTTCACCGTCTCACCGGTACGCGGATTGCGTGCCACGCGAGCCGCGCGGCGACGCTGTTCGAACACACCGAATCCGGTAATCGTGACGCTGTCGCCCTTGTGCACGGCGCGCACAATGGTGTCGACGACATTCTCGACGGCAGCAGTCGCCTGCTTACGGTCCGAGCCCAATTTCTGTGTGAGCACGTCAATGAGCTCTGCTTTGTTCATCCAACCCTCCGAAGCTAGCGGTCCTCGTTTATGGACCGACTAGCGAACACGGTAAACCCTTACCCGCCTGATTTCCAAGAGCCACGCGCAATTTCAGACCCCGCTGAACGCCATTTTCGCAATCCGATTGCCGCCCTTGACCGGTGGCGCGGCCTCAAAATGGGTTCGGCTCGACCGTGTTACCCAGGCTTGCCGGAGTCTGAATTGCGCGTCAGTCGACCGTTCATTGAGCCGGTAAAGTGCGTGGTTTCCAGGCCGGGTAAGCCGCCTCGTAAGACTCGATTTCGTCGAGTTTCCGCAGCGTAAGGGCTATATCGTCAAGTCCTTCAAGGAGTCGCCACGCGGTGTGGTCGTCAATCTTGAACGGCAGCACCACTGTTCCGGCGGTGACAATTCGATCTTGAAGATTGACAGTGATTTCCAAACCCGGACTCTGCTCGATGAGCTTCCAAAGAAGTTCGACGCCATCTTGGTCAACTTCGGCCGCCAACAGCCCCGCCTTGCCCGCGTTGCCGCGGAAAATGTCTCCGAACCGAGATGAGATAACCACTCTGAATCCGTAGTCCATGAGCGCCCAGACAGCGTGCTCCCGGGAAGATCCGGTGCCGAAATCGGGTCCGGCGACCAACACCGAGCCCCGGTCAAAGGGGCTGAGGTTTAGGATGAATGCGGGATCCGAGCGCCAGCTCGCGAACAAACCGTCTTCGAAACCGGTTCGGGTGACACGCTTCAGAAAGACCGCAGGGATGATCTGATCGGTGTCGACGTTGGACCGACGCAGCGGCACACCGATGCCGGTATGGGTGACAAAGGCTTCCATGGCGCTTACCTCTTTCGATTCAATCCAAATCCGACGGCGCGGACAGGGTGCCACGCACCGCGGTCGCGGCGGCCACCGCCGGCGAAACCAGGTGAGTCCGGCCGCCCTTGCCCTGCCGCCCTTCAAAATTGCGGTTGGATGTCGCGGCGCACCGCTCCCCGGGCGCAAGTTGATCGGGGTTCATCCCCAGGCACATAGAGCATCCCGCCTGCCGCCATTCGGCGCCCGCGGCGGTGAAGACTTCGCCGAGTCCCTCCCGATCTGCCTGCTCACGAACCCGCATCGATCCCGGAACAACGAGCATCCGAACCCCCCGGGCCAGCTTGCGGCCCCGTAACACGTCAGCCACCACCCGCAGATCTTCGATACGACCGTTGGTGCATGACCCCACGAACACGGTATCGACGCCGATGTCGCGCATGGCCATTCCCGGCCGAAGATCCATGTACGCCAATGCTTTCTCGGCGGCCTGGCGCTCCGCATCGCCGGTTATCAGCTCGGGATCCGGCACCGCCGCCGACAGCGGCACACCCTGCCCCGGATTGGTTCCCCAGGTGACGAAGGGGCTCAACTCGGCGGCATCGAGGTGAACCTCGGTGTCGAACACGGCACCGGAATCAGTCCGCAGTTGTTGCCAATACCGCAGGGCGGCGTCCCACTGGGCTCCGGTTGGCGCGTGTGAGCGATCACACAAAAATTCGTACGTGGTCTCGTCCGGCGCCACCATGCCCGCGCGGGCGCCGGCTTCGATGCTCATGTTGCAGATCGTCATCCGGCCTTCCATGGACAGCGATTCAATGGCGCTGCCCCGGTATTCGATGACATGACCTTGGCCACCACCGGTGCCGATCTTGGCAATCAGCGCAAGGATGATGTCCTTGGCGGATACCCCCGCGGGCAGGCGCCCGTCGACGTTGACGGCCATCGTCTTGAACGGCCGCAACGGCAACGTCTGGGTCGCGAGCACATGTTCGACTTCGGAAGTGCCGATTCCCATTGCCAACGCGCCAAAAGCGCCGTGGGTGGAAGTGTGGCTGTCGCCACACACAATCGTCATTCCGGGCTGGGTGAGGCCCAGCTGGGGTCCCACGACATGCACGATGCCCTGCTCGATGTCGCCCATCGGATGTAGCCGGATGCCGAATTCTGAACAGTTGCGCCGCAACGTCTCCACCTGAGCACGCGACACGAGGTCGGCGATGGGCTTGTCGATGTCGATGGTGGGCACATTGTGATCCTCGGTGGCGATCGTCAGATCGGGACGGCGCACCCGGCGACCAGCCAGGCGCAGGCCGTCGAAGGCCTGCGGGCTGGTGACCTCGTGCACCAAATGCAGATCGATATAGATCAGATCGGGCTCGCCGTTCTGGCCAGCGACCACAACGTGGTCGTCCCAGACCTTTTCCGCCAGCGTGCGCGGCCTGTCGCTATCGAACGCCATCTCGAATCTCCTCGATTCGCTTCTGCGCGGCTCAGTCAGTCCGAACTGGTATCTCAGAATGCGAGACGCTAGTATCCCTTTGTGAGACAGCATAGCGGCATCGGTGTTCTCGACAAAGCGGTGGGCCTGCTACATACGGTCGCCGAATCTCCGTGCGGACTAGCCGAACTGTGTGAGCGGACGGGACTGCCCAGGGCCACCGCATACCGGCTGGCGGCGGCCTTGGAAGCGCATCGCCTGCTCGGACGCGACGACGGCGGCCGTTGGCACCTCGGGGCCGCAGTCTCCGAACTCGCCGCCCGGGTCAACGATCCCTTGCTGGCGGCGAGCGCGACGATACTGCCTCGATTGCGGGAGACCACCGGAGAAAGCGTGCAGTTGTATCGCCGCGAGGGCATGTCCCGGGTCTGCGTGGCCGCCTTGGAACCGTCTGCAGGCCTTCGCGATACGGTGCCGGTAGGCGCCCGGTTGCCGCTGACTGCCGGCTCGGGAGCCAAAGTGCTGCTGGCCCACAGTGACGCCGCCACCCAACAAGCGGTGTTGCCGGATGCGCAATTCACCGATCGGGTGCTGGCCGAAGTGCGCCGCCGCGGTTGGGCGCAGAGCGTGGCCGAACGCGAGCCCGGCGTGGCAAGCGTTTCGGCGCCGGTGCGCGACGGTCGCGGTGTGGTGATCGCCGCCATCTCGGTATCAGGGCCCATCGACCGGATGGGCCGACGCCCGGGAGCGCGCTGGGCGGCTGACCTACTGGCAGCTGCCGACGAACTCAACCGGCGACTTTAGGTGCACTTGGTCACAAATGCCCGTCCTGCTCGCCTTCCTGCTCGCCGATGACCACACCGGGCCGCGGACTCATTGTCAAACCCGCCGAATGATCCGCCAGGCGCACTTCTTTTTGGCTGTAGTACAGCTGACGAGCCCCGAAATGCGTACCATTCTGCCAACGGGGGTACGGAAGGAGCGCTGATCATCAGAGCCCGGCACGGCCGTCATTTATTCATCAGCGGGTTATTAGGCCAACAACGACCCTCAACGCCCGACCGGCACCATGATCAGCGCAACGCCGACCCCACTCGAAGGGTGCTACCCGCAGTGCGATCTGTCGCACGCCGCTTTGCCTACCGCCCGCGGTCACCGGGCTAGAAGCTCCGCCAACGCTGTCGACTACCGCAACCAACTCCGCGGCCATCTCGGGGTTCACCGCCGTGCAGCGTTCGTCGCGATTCGGCTGTCACCCCCATCCCCGGCTGCCACCGCAACCACTCGATCGCCCCGCTAATGCCCTCGGGGCCAACTAAGTGATGGGAGACATGGACCTATTCGCCAAACTTGTCGCGGACCACCATGATCCGCTAGTGCAAATTTCGCACGCCGTGCATGGCATCGCTACCTTTCCCAAGTTGAGTGCCGCCATCGGGTCACGCATGGTGTGGCGGGAACGCGAATACATCGTATGGAACCTCAACAATTATCTTGGTCTCGCAAATCACCCGGAAGTCCGGTCAGCCGATGCCGAATTCGCCAGTCGGTATGGGCTTGCGACCCCCATGGGCTCGAGAATGATGTCAGGTGAAACGGATGATGTCGAACAGCTCGAACAAGAGCTGGCCGACTACACGAAGAAGCCGGCAGCACTGTTCCTCAACTACGGCTACCAGGGCATGGTCTCACTCATCGATTCGCTGACGACGGCCGCGGACTGGATCGTGTCGGATGCGGAAAATCACGCGTGCATCATTGACGGGATTCGATTGCATCGGAAAGGTCGCGATCAAATCCGAATGTTCTCCCATAACAACATCGACCAGCTGGAGTCGTACCTCATCGAAATCGACCGGGTGCGTGCCGCCGACGCCGGGGTGTTGGTGGTCACCGAGGGTGTCTTCGGAATGTCCGGAGACCAGGGCGCACTACGCGAAATAGTGGAGCTGAAGAAAAAGTACGACTTCCGGCTCCTCGTCGACGATGCCCACGGCTTCGGCGTGCTGGGCGCCAACGGCGGCGGTACCGGGGAAGAACAGGACGTACAGGACGGAATCGACCTCTACTTCGGGACATTCACCAAGGCGGCGGCGGGCGTCGGCGCATTCGTCGCATCACAAGCCGACGTAATTTGGCAGCTTCGGTACACGATGCGGTCCCAAATCTTCTCCAGGGGCCTGCCCGGTCCGATAGTCGCGGGAAACAGAGTGCGCCTGCAGCTGATGCGTACCCGGCCCGAGCTGCGCGAGCGGGCACACACGGTTGCCGGCGAACTGCAAACATCGTTGACGAGCAGCGGCCTGAGTATCGGCAAAACGAATAGTCTGATCACGCCGGTGTACCTGCCCATGGACCCGCTGGCCGCACTCACCTTCCTGACTCGACTACGCCACGAGTACGGAATTTTCTGCTCAGCGGTGACCTATCCGGTGGTGCCGCCGGGGATTGTTCAACTGCGCCTGATTTCAACTGCGGACCACGACATAGGCGACGTGGGTCCGACCGTCAGCGCGATCACCAGCGTCTACCACGAGTCGACCGGGCAATAGCTTGGATAGTGCCGCGCAAGGCGCACCCCCAAAGGAAAGCCGCAGCGCCGCAAATTCTTTCGTGGTTTCGGCCATTCATAAGCGAACAGCCCAGCCTTGGTGCAAGAATTTCACCGACTCGCGGCGCGGCCGAGAATCTCCACGGTCGCGATGGGTTAGGCGCACAGCGACCGTTGCAACCGGACAATGCTGAACGGGAGTTCGATGATCCGCTTCGTGAGGCGCATAGAGGTGCCGATTGTGATGATCGTTCTTGTGGTGGCCAGAACCGGGAACCCGAAGTGCACTCGGCCGCACGCGGTCGCCCGCCGGGCCGCCCAGGGTGACGGACAGGCCATCGGACGTCGCGGCACCGTCGAAACCAGCTACCTAGCGAAATCTGCGTGAGGACCGAACACGCTGCCGGGTGGGCATCCATCGCCCGGATCGTCCAAAAATTACCGATACCGGTCATTGTCCTCTGGGTTGTGTTTACCGTCGGCGCGAACATTGCCGCACCACAGATCGAGGCGGTAGCCAAAGCGCACTCCGTGTCGTTAAGCCCCAATGACGCTCCCTCGCTGGTCGCGATGAAGCGGATCGGCAAGGACTTTCAGCAGTTCGACTCCGATAACACCGTAATGGTGGTTCTGGAGGGTCAGTCCGCGCTCGGTGATGAGGCGCACCGGTATTACGACGCCCTGATTGCCCGGTTGTCGCGGGACACGGCTCATGTCGAGCACATCGACGATTTCTGGGGCGACAGGCTGACCGCGGCGGGCTCGCAAAGCGTTGACGGCAAAGCCGCCTACGTCCAGCTCTACCTCACCGGTGGGCTAGGTAGCGCGCGGGCCAACGATGCCGTCGCTGCGGTGCAACGGATCGTGCAGAGTGTGCCGCCACCGCCCGGCCTCAAGGCCTACGTAACGGGTCCCGGCGCGCTGGGCGCCGATCAAGACGCTTCCGGTAACAGTAGCCTGCAAAAGCTCACCGCCGTAACGATTGCGGTGATCACGATCGTGCTGTTGATTGCCTACCGGTCACTGTCCACAGTTCTTACGATGCTGCTGACCGTTGGGATCGAACTGCTTGCGGCCCGGGGCGCCATTGCCAGTCTGGCCGTCAACGAAATCATCGGACTGTCGACCTTCGCCATCAATGTGCTTACCACGCTGACGATTGCGGCGTCGACGGACTACATCATTTTTTTGGTTGGTCGGTATCAGGAGGCCCGCACCGCCGGTCAGAACCGAGAACTGGCGTATTACAGCATGTTCGGTGGCACGGCTCATGTGGTCCTGGGCTCGGGCCTAACCGTGGCCGGGGCCATGTACTGCCTCAGCTTTACCCGCCTGCCCTACTTTCAGACCCTCGGCGCACCCTGCTCAATCGGACTGCTGGTGGTCGTCGCGGCCTCACTGACCCTGGCACCGGCGGTCATCGCCATCAGCAGCCGATGGACAATCTTTGACCCCAAACGCAACACCACCACCCGCCGCTGGCGACGCATCGGCACCATCGTGGTGCGCTGGCCCGGCCCCGTCCTAGTCGCCACCGCACTAATCTCACTGATCGGCCTGCTGGCCCTACCCAAATACCAAACCAACTACGACGAACGCCACTACATCCCCACCAACGCACCCTCCAGCATCGGCTACCGCGCCTCCGACCGCCACTTCCCCCCGGCCCGGATGGAACCCGAAGTCCTGATGATCGAAACCGACCACGACCTACGCAACCCCACCGACATGATGCTGCTCGACCGCATCACCAAAGCCGTCTTCCACCTACCCGGCATCGCCCGCGTCCAAAGCATCACCCGCCCCCTGGGCTCACCGATCGAACACAGCTCCATCCCCTTCCAACTCAACATGCAAAACACCATCACCCTCGAAAACATCGGCTACCTCAAAAACCGCGTCGCCGACATGTACCGCATGACCGACCAACTCCAAACCATGATCGAACTCGCCCAACGCCAAGAAACCCTGACCCGAGAACTCACCAACACCAACCACGACATGCTCACCCACACCCGACACATGCAAGCCACCACCAACCAACTGCGCGACCAACTCGCCAACTTCGACGACTACTGGCGCCCCATCCGAAGCTACTTCTACTGGGAACACCACTGCTTCGACATCCCCATCTGCGCCTCCCTGCGCGCACTGCTCGACGCCGTCGACGGCGTCGACAAACTCAGCCAAGACATCGCCACCCTCACCACCGACCTCGACCACATCGACACCCTCCAACCCCAACTGCTGGCCCTCATCCACCCCACCATCCTCACCATGCAAACCGTCAAAGACCTCACCCAAACCACCGCCAGCACCTTCTCGGCACTAATCACCCAAATGCAAGACCTCACCCACAACGCCACCGCCATGGGACAAGCACTCGATGCCTCCCACAACGACGACTCCTTCTACCTACCCCCCGAAGCCTTCGACAACCCCGACTTCCAACGCGGCCTCACCCTGTTCCTATCCCCCACCGGCACCGCCGCCCGCTTCCTCATCACCCACCAAGGCGACCCCGCCACCGCCACCGGCATCGCCCACATCGACCCGATCCTGCAAGCCGCCAGCGAAGCCATCAAAGGAACCCCCCTAGCAGCCGCCAACCTCTACCTCGCCGGCACCGCAGCCACCTACAAAGACATCCACCAAGGCGCCACCTACGACCTCATGATCGCCATCGTGGCCTCCCTATGCCTGGTCTTCATGGTCATGCTCGCCATCACCCGAAGCATCGTCGCCGCCGCCGTCATCGTCGGCACCGTCGCCCTCTCACTCGGTGCGGCCTTCGGACTGTCCGTGCTGATCTGGCAACACCTCCTCCACATGCCCCTGCACTGGCTGGTCCTACCCATGGCCATCATCGTCATGCTCGCCGTCGGATCCGACTACAACCTGCTCCTAGTGGCCCGCTTCCAAGAAGAAATCACCGCCGGCCTCAACACCGGCATGATCCGCGCCATGGCCAACACCGGCCGCGTCGTCACCATCGCCGGCCTCGTCTTCGCCTTCACCATGGGCTCCATGATCACCAGCGACCTACGCGTCGTCGGCCAAGTCGGCACCACCATCATGATCGGACTGCTCTACGACACCCTGGTCGTCCGCGCCTTCATGATGCCCGCCGTCGCAGCCCTACTAGGCCGCTGGTTCTGGTGGCCACGCCGAGTCCCTGTCCGCTGCACACGCCCGGTTGACGACACCAGGTGACGCTGGCGCGGTGCGCAACCGTCCGCCGGCCCGCCGGCCGCCGCCGCCTGACAGACTGACGCCATGGGAACAAAGCAGCGCGCCGACATCGTCATGTCCGAGGCTGAAATAGCCGACTTCGTCACCAACAGCCGCACCGGCACACTGGCCACCATCGGCGCCGACGGACAGCCTCACCTGACCGCGATGTGGTACGCCTTGGTCGACGGCGAGGTCTGGCTCGAGACCAAAGCCAAGTCACAAAAAGCCGTCAACGTCAGGCGGGATCCGCGCGTCAGTTTTCTGCTCGAAGACGGAGACACCTACGACACCCTGCGGGGGGTATCTTTCGAAGGCATCGCCGAGATCGTCGACGACGCCGACGCCCTATTCCGGGTCGGGGTCAGCGTGTGGGAGCGCTACACCGGCCCCTACAGCGACGATGTGAAGCCCATGGTCGATCAGATGATGAACAAACGCGTCGGCGTCCGCATCGTCACGCGCCGCACCCGCTCCTGGGATCACCGCAAGCTCGGGTTGCCCAGCATGCCGGTGGGCGGAACCACCGCACCGACCGTGCTGGGATCGGCCAAACCGACCAGTAGCGAATGACACTCTC
Organism: Mycobacterium basiliense; assembly: GCF_900292015.1. Taxonomy (NCBI): domain Bacteria; kingdom Bacillati; phylum Actinomycetota; class Actinomycetes; order Mycobacteriales; family Mycobacteriaceae; genus Mycobacterium; species Mycobacterium basiliense. The sequence goes on along the minus strand of NZ_LR130759.1, from coordinate 1,718,279 downwards.
GCTAAGTTGTAGCCCCGATGGGATTCGAACCCACGCTACCGCCGTGAGAGGGCGGCGTCCTAGGCCGCTAGACGACGGGGCCAGAACCGATCCGAGCTGTCAGCATAGCTCAACCCGGTAAGCCCACCTAATCGCTTGCGGTGGTGGAGCTTTGCTGGGGTACCAGGACTCGAACCTAGAATGGCTGAACCAGAATCAGCTGTGTTGCCAATTACACCATACCCCATTGGCTGCCTAAAACCGCTGGTCAGCGCCATTTTGCGAACTTAACCCGCATCCTGACACGCTGTGGCCAGCCGTTGTCGACCGACGTGCAGACTACCAAAGAGTTCGCCGCCAATCCGCAAGCCGGCTCGATTCTGCGGTCACTCGGTACTCCACTACGGCGAGCCCACCCGCTCGCGGGCATCGCGCAGCCGCTGCAGACTGCGGCCAGAGCCGAGCAGTTCCAACGATTCGAACAACGGCGGACTGATCGTTGTTCCAGTCGCGGCGACCCGGACCGGGCCGAACGCCTTGCGTGGTTTGAGTGCCAGCCCCTCGATCAGCGCTGCTTTCAAGGCGTCCTCGATGTGAGCGGTAGTCCATTCGGTCACACCCTCCAGCGCCGCAACCGCCGCGTCGAGTACCGCGGCGGCGTCAGGACCCAGCTCCTTGGCGGCGGCCTTGGGATCAATCGCGTACTGATCGTCATTCAAGAACTTCAACAGGTCCCAAGCATCACCCAGCACGACTATTCGGGTCTGCACCAAGTTCGCGGCGGTGGCGAATGCCGGTTCGGTCAAATCGAGGCGATGCCCGTGTGTATCCAGATAGGCGCGCAACCTGACGGTGAAGTCGTTCGCGGCTAGCATCCGGATATGTTCGGCGTTGATCGCGTCGGCCTTCTTCTGGTCGAATCTGGCTGGATTGGCGTTTACATCGGCAACGTCGAAGGCGGCCACCATCTCCTCGAGGCTAAACAAGTCGTGGTCGTCGGCGATGGCCCAACCCAGCAGCGCAAGATAGTTCAGCAATCCTTCCGGAATGAAGCCCCGGTCGCGGTGGGCAAACAGATTCGACTGCGGGTCGCGCTTTGAGAGCTTCTTTGTCCCGTCCCCCAACACCGATGGCAGGTGCGCGAATTGCGGAACATACTCGGCTACGCCGATGCGAATCAACGACTGATACAACGCGATCTGTCGCGGAGTCGATGGCAGCAGGTCCTCGCCCCGCAGCACGTGTGTGATCTTCATCAGCGCGTCGTCGCAGGGGTTGACCAAGGTGTACAACGGATCACCGTTTGCCCGGGTCAACGCGAAATCAGGCACCGATCCCACCGCGAACGTGGTGGGACCGCGCACTAGGTCGTGCCAACTGATTTCGGTATCGGGCATCCGCAGCCGCACCACCGGCCGGCGGCCCTCGGCTAAGTATGCCGCGCGCTGCTCGTCGGTCAGATCACGGTCGTGATTGTCGTAGCCCAGCTTCGGGTTGCGGCCGGCGGCAATGTGGCGAGCTTCAACCTCTTCCGGCGTAGAGAAGGCTTCGTAGGCTTCGCCGGCCGCCAGCAACTTGGCAACCACGTCGCGGTAGATGTCGGTGCGCTCCGACTGCCGATAGGGGCCGTAGGGTCCGCCCACCTCAGGCCCCTCGTCCCAGTCCAGGCCGAGCCAACGCAAGGCGTCCAGCAGAGACAGATAGCTTTCCTCGCTATCGCGCTGGGCATCGGTGTCTTCGATGCGGAAAACGAAAGTCCCGCCGGTATGCCGGGCATACGCCCAGTTGAACAGCGCGGTACGGATCATACCGACGTGAGGAATACCGGTGGGCGACGGGCAGAATCGGACCCGGACGCTCGATGAGTTCACGACTTTCCTTTGCGGACTACGGGATTGGTCAACGTGCCGATTCCCTCGATGGTGATGGAGACGTTGTCACCGTCCTCGATGGGGCCGACTCCGGCCGGTGTTCCGGTGAGGATGAGATCACCCGGCAACAACGTCATTACGCCCGAGATCCATTCCACGATCGAACCGATGTCGTGGATCATCAGCGAAGTGCGGGCATGTTGTTTGACCTCGCCGTTCACCTCGGTGCACAGGTCGAGATCGGCGGGGTCTAGCGGATCCAGATCGGTGACGATCCATGGCCCAACCGGACAGAATGTGTCGTGCCCTTTTGCCCGGGTCCATTGGCCGTCGGATTTCTGCTGGTCGCGTGCCGACACGTCGTTGCCGATGGTGAAGCCGAGGATGTTGTCGGCGGCTTGTGCGGCGGGGACGTCCTTGCACGGCCGACCGATCACTATCGCCAGCTCGCCCTCGAAGTGAACCGGTGATGCTGTGTGCGGCAAGCGAATCGGAACATTCGGACCGATAATCGCGGTGCTGGGCTTAAGGAATATCACCGGGTCCGCGGGCACGGGCCCGGTGTGGTGGCCCATCTCAGCGATGTGGTCGGTGTAATTCTTCCCAACGCAGACCACCTTGCTTGCAAGTATCGGGGCCAACAACCGGACGTCGGCCAGCGGCCATGAGCGGCCGGTGAAGTTTGGCGTGCCAAACGGGTGTTCTGCGATTTCACGGACGGTCATTCCGTCCGGATCGTCCAGCTCGCCTTCGATGCTCACGAAGGCGACACCGTCTGGGCTGGCGATTCGACCAAGGCGCATTCGGATGAGCCTAGTGACGGTCGCGAGCGCGGCGCAGCCGGGCGCTGCGGGCCGTCACCATCGCACCTAGCCGGCCGCCTGGTCATACACCCCGCGAGCGGGCGCGGGGGTGTGCAAGCATGAGCTGATGCCAGACGAACCAAGCGGCGTGCAGGAATTGACTCTGTCCGCGCGCTGGTGGATTGTGCTCGTCTCGCTGGTTGCCACGGCGAGCTCGTTTCTCTTCATCAACGGCGTAGCCTTCCTGATCCCCCGGTTGCAAAACGAGCACGCAACCCCTCTCGCCACGGCGGCGTTGTTGGCGTCCATGCCCAGCTGGGGCATGGTGGTAACGCTGGTCGCGTGGGGCTATGTGCTGGACCACGTTGGCGAACGGATTGTGCTGACCGTGGGCTCTGCATTGACCGCAATGGCGGCTTATGCCGCGGCATCGGTGCATTCGCTTTTCCTGATGGGTATCTATCTGTTCCTTGGGGGCATGGCGGCCGCCAGCTGTAACAGCGCCGGTGGCCGGCTGGTCTCGGGTTGGTTCCCACCACACCAACGCGGTCTGGCGATGGGAATCCGGCAGACCGCTCAGCCGCTCGGAATTGCGTTAGGCGCGTTGGTGATCCCCGAGCTGGCCGAACGCAGCATCCATCACGGACTGATGTTTCCCGCGGTGGTATGCACGATGGCGGCGGTGGCCAGCGCCCTGGGCGTGATCGATCCGCCACACAAGTCCCGGAAGAGCGCTACCCGCCAGGAACTGGCCAATCCGTACCGCGGATCGTTCGTGTTGTGGCGAATACACGCGGCATCGGCGCTGTTGATGATGCCTCAGACGGTGACAGTGACCTTCATGCTGGTCTGGCTGATGAATCACCATGGCTGGTCGGTGGCCGCGGCCGGAATTCTGGTCACGGTGTCGCAGCTGCTGGGTGCGCTGGGCCGCATCGCGGTCGGTCGCTGGTCGGATCATGTCGGCTCACGAATGCGGCCGGTCCGCATTATCGCTATCGCCGCTGCCGCGAGCCTGTTCCTACTCGCACTCATCGACAACCAGGGTTCACGCTATGACGTGGCGCTGATGATCGCGATCTCGGTGATCGCGGTCCTCGACAACGGTTTGCAGGCGACCGCGATCACGGAGTACGCCGGGCCCTATTGGAGTGGGCGCGCGCTGGGCACGCAGAACACCACCCAGCGGCTGATGGCGGCCGCCGGTCCCCCACTATTCGGCGCGCTGATCATGACCGCTGCCTATCCGCAGGCATGGTTTCTGTGCGGTCTGTTCCCGCTGGCCGCCGTGCCGCTGGTACCAACCCGTTTGCTTCCGCCCGGCTTGGAGATCAGAGCGCGGACGCGATCCGTTCGCCGACATCGGCGGTGGCACGCCGTTCGTTCCCTCGACTTGCCAGGTAATCCGCGACGGCCCGGTCCACCCGCGCAGCGGCGTCGGCGTGACCCAGGTGGGAAAGCAGCATCGCCACCGACATGATGGCCGCGGTCGGATCGGCGATCCCCTGACCGGCGATATCTGGCGCGCTGCCGTGCACCGGCTCGAACATCGACGGGTTTGCCCCGGTCGCATCGATATTGCCGCTGGCGGCCAAGCCGATACCGCCGCACACCGCCGCGGCGAGGTCGGTGATGATGTCGCCGAAGAGGTTGTCGGTGACGATCACGTCAAAGCGACCCGGATCGGTGATCATATGGATGGTGGCCGCGTCGACATGCTGGTAGGCCACCTCGACGTCGGGGTATTTGCCGCCGATCTCCTCCACGGTGCGCAACCACAATCCGCCGGCGAAGCTCAGCACGTTGGTCTTGTGCACCAGGGTCAGCAGGTTGCGACGCCGCTGGGCTCGTTCGAATGCGTCCTGCACCACCCTTCGCACGCCGAAAGCAGTATTGACGCTCACCTCGGTGGCCACCTCGTTGGGCGTGCCGACCCGAATCGCGCCACCATTTCCGGTGTAGGGACCCTCCGTACCCTCCCGCACTACCACGAAGTCGATGTCCGGATTGCCCGACAGCGGGCTGGCTACGCCCGGATACAGTCGCGCGGGTCGCAGATTCACATGGTGGTCCAGCGCGAAGCGCAGTCTTAGCAACAGGCCGCGCTCCAGAATGCCGCTGGGTACCGACGGGTCACCGATTGCTCCCAGCAGTATGGCGTCGTGCGCGCGCAGCTCGTCGATGACCGAATCTGGCAGGGTTTCCCCTGTGGCATGAAACCGTCGAGCGCCGAGGTCATAGTTGGTTTTCTGCACTCCGGGCAGCACCGCGTCGAGGACTTTGACCGCTTCGGCCACCACCTCCGGCCCAATCCCGTCGCCGGCAATCACCGCCAACTTCATGAGCGTCGCCCTCCCCGGCAAGCGAGCGGCGCCCCCACTGCATCGGCGCCGGTGATCACGACAGATCAACCACCTCAAGCTTGTTGGCGCCGACCGCGGCCGCGATCGTGGACAGCACGTCGTCAGGTACGGCCTGGTCCAGTCGCAGCAATATGGTCGCTCCGGGGCCCTCAACATCCTCGGAAAGCTGAGCCGCATGGATATTTACCCCCGCGGCCCCGAGCAAGGTGCCGATCTTGCCCAGCGCGCCGGGCTGGTCAACGTAGTTGATGACCAGGTTGGTGCCCTCGGCTCGCAGGTCAAAGTGGCGGCCGTTGATCTGCACAATCTTGTGCGTCAGTTGCGGACCGTACAGCGTGCCCGAAACGTTGACGGCCGAACCGTCCGAACCGACCACCCGAACATCGATGACGCTGCGGTGGTTGGGGCTCTCCGAGGCTTTGGTGATCTCGGCGGAAACCCCTCGTTCGGCGGCCAGTGCAGGCGCGTTGACGAAGGTCACCGGATCCTCGATGACCGCCGAGAACAGGCCGCGCAGCGCCGAAAGCTTCAGCACCTCGACGTCTTCGGCGGCCAGCTCGCCACGCACCTGGACCGACAGCGATACCGGCGCTTTGTCCGATAGCGCCGCCGCCAGCACACCGAGCTTGCGCACCAGATCGAGCCAGGGCGCCACCTCTTCGTTGACCGCTCCCCCGCCAATGTTGACCGCGTCGGGTACGAACTCCCCGGCCAGCGCCAACCGAACGCTTGCGGCCACGTCGGTCCCGGCCCGGTCCTGAGCCTCCGCGGTGGACGCACCCAGGTGTGGCGTGACGACCACCTGGGGCAGCTCGAACAGCGGGCTGTCCGTGCAGGGTTCGGTGGCGAACACGTCGATGCCGGCCCCGCGCACGTGGCCGCTGTTGATCGCGTCGGCCAACGCGGCCTCGTCCACCAAGCCACCACGGGCGGCGTTGACGAGGATGACGCCTGGCTTGGTCTTGGCCAGCGCGTCCTTGTCGATCAAGCCCGCGGTCTCGGGCGTCTTCGGCAGGTGCACCGAGATGAAGTCGGCGCGGCCCAGCAAGTCGTCTAGGGATAGCAGTTCGATGCCCAGCTGCGCGGCCCGGGCCGGCGATACATACGGGTCGTAGGCAACGACGTGGGCGCCAAAAGCGGCAACCCGCTGGGCGACTAGTTGCCCAATCCGGCCCAAGCCCACCACACCGACGGTCTTGCCGAAGATTTCGGTGCCGGAGAACGAGGAGCGCTTCCAGGTGCGCTCCCGCAACGACGCGTCCGCGGCCGGAATCTGGCGGGACGCCGCCAGCAGCAGCGCAAGCGCGTGCTCGGCAGCACTGTGAATGTTCGATGTCGGAGCGTTGACCACCAACACACCGCGTGCCGTGGCCGCGTCCACGTCCACGTTGTCCAGCCCGACACCGGCACGAGCGACGATCTTGAGCTTGGACGCGGCCGCCAGCACCTCGGCATCGACAGTGGTGGCCGACCGCACCAACAGCGCGTCGGCTTCGGGCACCGCGGCCAGCAGCTTCTCTCGGTCAGGACCGTCTACCCAGCGCACCTCGACCTGGTCTCCCAGGGCAGCGACCGTTGACTGGGCAAGTTTGTCGGCAATTAAAACAACAGGCAGGTTCACGCGGCCAGCGTAGCGGGGATCGCCAGCGCGGCCGAGCCGGGCGCCGCGGGGTCGCCGTCATCGGCGTAGTCGGCTGTAATCAACAGGTGGACGTCACCGTCGTCGGCAGCGGACCCAACGGACTCGCGGCCGCCGTAATCTGTGCCCGTGCGGGTCTGAAGGTGCAGGTCGTCGAAGCCCAACCGACCTTTGGTGGCGGCACCCGCACCCAGGCCGATTTCGAATTTCCCGGAGTCGAACACGACGTGTGCTCGGCGGTGCACCCGTTGGCGCTGGCGTCGCCGTTTTTCGCCGAATTCGACCTGCCGGCCCGCGGTGTCACACTGGCCGTACCGGAGGTTGCGTATGCCAACCCGCTGCCCAACCGGCCCGCCGCCATCGCATACCACGATCTGGGGCGCACCAGCGCGGAGTTGGAAAATGGAGCCTCCTGGCGACGCCTGCTCGGCCCGCTGGTCGATAACTCCGATGCCGTCGTCACGTTCATGCTGGGCGACAAGCGTTCGGTACCCGATTCGCTGCTGACCGCCGTGCGGTTGGGACTGCGGATACTCGCACAGGGGACCCCGGTTTGGCGGTCACTGGCCGGCGAGGATGCCCGTGCGCTGTTCACCGGCGTCGCAGCCCATGCGATTTCGCCTTTGCCGTCACTGGTGTCGGCGGGCGCGGGGCTGATGCTGGCCACTTTGGCCCATTCGGTTGGCTGGCCGATTCCGGTGGGCGGCAGCCGAGTTGTCGCCGAGGCGATGATCGCCGATCTGCGCGCACATGGCGGCACCCTTACGGCGGGAGTCGAGATCACCGAGCCCCCGGGCGACGTGGTCGTTTTCGACACGGCCCCGACCGCGCTGCTGCGAATTTACGGTGGCGCGCTACCACATGGGTATGCTAAAGCGTTGCGCCACTACAGCTTTGGATCGGGTGCAGCCAAAGTCGACTTTGTGCTCAACGGCGATATCCCGTGGTCGGATCCGCGGCTGCAGCGGGCGCCGACGCTTCATCTCGGCGGCACCCGGGCGCAGATGGCGCACGCCGAAGCCGAAATCGCAGCCGGGCGGCACACACAGTGGCCGATGGTGCTGGCCGCCAGCTCACACATCGTTGATCCACGGCGGGTAGACGACCACGGCCGCCGACCGTTTTGGACCTACGCCCATGTGCCATCAGGGTCCGACGTTGACGCGACGGAGACCGTGACCCGGGTCGTCGAGCGATTCGCACCGGGCTTCCGCGACGTCGTGGTTGCGGCGCGCAGCCTGCCCGCGGCCCGGATGAGCGAGCACAACGCCAACTACGTCGGCGGCGACATCGCGGTGGGCGCAAACACGGTCTGGCGTGCCGTGGCCGGGCCTACCGCGCGTCTAAACCCTTGGCGCACCCCGATTCCCAAGGTCTACCTGTGCTCGGCGGCTACCCCACCCGGCGCCGGCGTGCACGGCATGTGCGGCTATTACGCCGCGCGCACCGTATTGCGCCGCGAATTCGGTATCACCGAAATGCCTATGCTGTCGCCATGACGAAACTCGCGATCATCTACTACTCGGCCACCGGACACGGCACCGCGATGGCGAAACGCGTCGCCGCGGCAGCCGAGGCCGCCGGCGCCGATGTCCGGGTGCGCCATATTGCCGAGACCCGAGACCCGGAATCGTTCGCGCAGAACCCGGCCTGGACGGCGAACTACGAGGCGACCAAGGACCTACCCGCGGCCACCGGCGAGGACATCGTGTGGGCGGATGCGGTGATTTTCGGGTCACCGACTCGATTCGGTTCCACCACATCACAATTCCAGACATTCATGGACTCGCTTGGCGGCCTCTGGGCACAGGGCAAGCTGGCCGACAAGGTCTACGCGGCGTGGACGTCGACCGAATCACCGCACGGGGGTCAGGAGACCACCCTGATGAGCCTGTATGTCTCGCTGATGCATTGGGGCGGCATCATCGTGCCGCCTGGATATACCGATCCGCTGAAGTTCGTCGACGGCAACCCCTACGGCGTGAGCCTGGTCGCCACGCGCGATAACATCAACGATTTCGGGGACGCGACGGCGGCCGCGCTCGACCACCTGGCTCGCCGGGTGGTCGAGACGGCCGGCCGTCTCCGCGACACATAATCTACGTACGCGACACGCCGAAACTTTGTGCCGCAAATTATATTTCGGCGCGCCGGGCCCGCCCGGTGTCCGGACTACGCCGTTTCGGTGATCGGGCGGTCGACCCAGCTCATCAGGTCGCGCAACCTCTTGCCGGTGACCTCGATGGGGTGCTCGGCGTTCTGCTTGCGCAACTGCTCGAGTTCCTTGTTGCCACCCTCGACGTTGGCGACCAGCTTCTTGACGAAGGTGCCGTCCTGGATTTCCCGCAAGATTTCGCGCATCCGCTCTTTGGTGTGGGCGTCGATGACGCGCGGACCCGACAGGTAGCCACCGAATTCCGCGGTGTCAGACACCGAGTAGTTCATCCGCGCGATGCCGCCCTCATACATGAGGTCGACGATCAGCTTGAGTTCGTGCAGCACCTCGAAGTACGCCATCTCCGGCGGGTAGCCGGCCTCGACCATCACGTCGAACCCGGCCTTCACCAATTCCTCGGTGCCACCACACAACACGGCCTGCTCACCGAAGAGGTCGGTTTCGGTCTCATCCTTGAACGTGGTCTTGATGACGCCGGCGCGGGTGCCACCGATGGCCTTGGCGTAGGACAATGCCAGCGCCTCGCCCTTGCCGGTCGGGTCCTGGTCGACGGCGATCAGGCAGGGCACACCCTTGCCATCGACGAACTGGCGACGCACCAGGTGGCCGGGCCCCTTGGGCGCGACCATCGCGACGGTGACCTCGGCTGGCGGCTTGATCAGGTCGAAGTGGACGTTGAGTCCGTGACCGAAAAATAGCGCATCGCCGGAATTCAGGTTCGGCTCGATGTCGTTGGTGAAGATTTCGGCCTGGGCGGTGTCGGGAGCCAACAACATGATCACGTCAGCCCACTCGGCCACTTTCGCCGGCGTGTCGACCTCCAAGCCCTGCTCTTCGACCTTGACCCGGGACTTCGATCCTTCCTTCAGCCCGACCCGGACTTGCACGCCAGAGTCGCGCAGGCTCAGCGAGTGGGCATGGCCCTGGCTGCCATAGCCGATCACACCAACTCTGCGCCCCTGAATGATAGACAGGTCCGCATCGTCGTCGTAGAACATCTCTAATGCCTCAACTGGCACGTGAATATCTCCTTTTTCTGCTTGCTAGCTACTTGGCCGTCCCGATACCGCGCGGGCCGCGGGACAACGACACCATCCCCGATTGGGCGATTTCCCGGATCCCGAACGGCTCCAACACCCGCAGTAGAGCCTCGAGCTTGCCGTGGTTTCCGGTGGCCTCGACGGTCAACGACTCCGGAGATACGTCAATGACGTTGGCACGGAATAGATTCACCGCCTCGATTACCTGACTTCGGGTACCCGCGTCGGCCCGAACCTTGATCAGGGCCAACTCCCGCGACACCGAGTTGTCATCCTCCTGCTCGACGATCTTGATGACGTTGATCAACTTGTTGAGCTGCTTGGTGATCTGCTCGAGCGGCGTCTCCTCGGCCGACACCACGATGGTCATCCGCGACATATCCTTCTGCTCGGTAGCCCCGACAGCCAACGACTCGATGTTGAAACCGCGCCGCGAAAACAGCGCCGCCACCCGCGCGAGCACGCCGGGTTTGTCTTCGACCAACACCGACAAAGTGTGCGTTCTTGGTGCGTTTCCGCTGCTCATCAGGCGTGCCCCTCACTAATGTCGTCAAACAGCGGGCGAATACCGCGAGCGGCCTGGATCTCGTCGTTGCTGGTGCCCGCGGCAACCATCGGCCAGACCTGCGCGTCGGCGCCGACGATGAAGTCGATCACGACCGGGCGGTCGGTGATGGCCCGGGCCTGGTTGATCGCGTCTGCGACGTCCTCTTCGCGCTCACAACGGATTCCGACACAACCGAGCGCCTCGGCCAGCTTCACGAAGTCCGGAATCCGGTGTGAGTGAGTTGCGAGGTCAGTCTGCGAGTAGCGCTCTGCATAGAACAGGCTCTGCCACTGCCGAACCATGCCCAGGTTGCCGTTGTTGATCAGCGCGACCTTGATCGGTATGCCCTCGATGGCGCAGGTGGCCAGCTCCTGGTTGGTCATCTGGAAGCATCCGTCGCCGTCGATGGCCCAGACCTCGGTGTCGGGCAACCCGAACTTGGCGCCCATGGCCGCCGGGATGGCAAACCCCATGGTGCCCAGGCCACCAGAGTTGAGCCAGGTGCGTGGTCGCTCGTACTTGATGAACTGCGCGGCCCACATCTGGTGCTGGCCGACGCCGGCGACGTAGACCGCCTCCGGGCCGGCGATCTCGCCCAGCTTCTCGATCACGTACTCCGGGCTCAGGCTGCCGTCGCTTTGCGGGCCGTAGCTGAGCGGATAGGTGGCCCGCACGCCGTCCAGATATGCCCACCAGTCGGTCATCTCGATGCTGCCGGGAATGTCGTAGTGGTGCAGCATGGCGATGATCTCGGTGATGACGGCCTGCACGTCACCCACGATCGGCACGTCGGCGTGCCGGTTCTTGCCGATCTCGGCCGGGTCGATGTCGGCGTGAATGACCTTGGCCTCCGGCGCGAAGGAGTCGAGCTTGCCGGTCACCCGATCGTCGAAGCGAGTGCCCAGCGCGATCAGCAGGTCACTGCGCTGCAGCGCCGCCACCGCAGTCACGGTGCCGTGCATGCCGGGCATGCCCAGGTTCTGTCGATGGCTGTCGGGAAACGCCCCGCGAGCCATCAAGGTGGTGACCACCGGGATTCCGGTCAGTTCGGCCAACTCCCGAAGCTGCTCGGTCGCCGCGCCGCGGATCACGCCGCCGCCCACGTACAGCACCGGCTTTCGCGCGGCCGCAATCAGCTTGGCGGCCTCGCGGATCTGCCGATTATGCGGCTTGGTGTTCGGCTTATAGCCGGGCAGATCCAGCTGCGGTGGCCAACTGAACGTGCATGGGCCTTGTAGGACGTCCTTGGGGATATCGACCAGCACGGCACCCGGGCGTCCCGACGCTGCAATATGGAAGGCCTCGGCCAGCACGCGGGGAATCTCGTCACCGGAGCGGACCAGGAAGTTGTGCTTGGTGATCGGCATCGTGATACCGGAGATATCGGCTTCCTGGAACGCATCGGTCCCGATCAACCCCCGACCAACCTGGCCAGTGATCGCGACCACCGGTATCGAGTCCATTTGCGCATCGGCTAGCGGCGTCACCAGATTGGTTGCGCCCGGACCCGAGGTCGCCATGCACACCCCCACCCGGCCGGTGACGTGCGCGTAGCCGCTGGCGGCGTGACCGGCGCCCTGCTCATGGCGGACCAGCACATGGCGCAGCTTCTGCGAGTCGAACAGCGGGTCATACACCGGCAGCACGGCACCGCCCGGAATCCCGAAGATGACCTCAACCCCAAGTTCCTCCAGCGATCGGATGACCGACTGTGCACCGGTAAGTTGCTGGGGTGCAATGCGTTTCGACTCTGCCGTTGGCGGCTTTGCGCCGTTGGCCACGCCGCGCGGCTCCGGCTTTGATGTCGGTGAGTGTGGCTTCGCTGGTGCGCTCACTGTCCTCTTAGTCCTCATTGCTCTGGAAGTCTCGATGTAGGCAACAAAAAACCCCCGTCAGCTCAGCTGCTGCACGAGGGTTGCGCGTTGGTGCTCGATTGACCTAGTCAGGCACCAACGCGCCGACCAAGTACTACGAGCATTCCGGGCTTTCCGGCGGTATCCATAGCGTCTGACGGTAGCCTTCGCACAGCTCAACCGTCAAATCCGGTGCTGCGGACGTGTGTCCACAGCCTTGCCGGGCGTTCAACGGCGCGGCCCCGCAACCCGGCACCGAGGCGCCCCGCGATGCGACGGTGGAATGATGCTCGGGTGGCTACCGGTTCGTCTGACCCAACCCCTGCCGGATCATCGCTGGTGATCAAGGTGTCGCCGATGGCGCACTTGGCCGTCGGATTCACCACTCTGGGTCTGCTCATACCCGTGCTGCTCTGGCCGCCAAGCGCCCCTTTGCTGCTCATCCCGGTCGCGCTATCAGCCCTCATCATCAGGCTGCGCACGGTTGCCGACGACCACGGAGTGCGGGTGCGGACGCTCTTGGGGAGTCAGACGGTGAGCTGGGATGACATCGAGGGCCTGCGGTTCCAGCGTGGCTCGTGGGCGCGCGCTCGGCTCAAAAACGGGTCTGAACTGCGATTGCCAGCGGTCACCTTCGCCACCTTGCCGCAGCTGACCGAGGCCAGCTCAGGGCGGGTCCCCAATCCCTACCGCTGAGGACGTTCAGCCGAGCGGGTTCACGCCGTTGAGCAACACCCAGACCGCAATTCCGGCGGCGACGCCGGCCAACAACGCGACAAATGACCCGATAAAGGGTCGGTGGGCCCAGCCCCGGCTCGCGTCGAGACCGTACCGGCCGGGCCCGCACAAGATGACGGCAATGGCCAGCACGACCAGGGTGATCTGGTACTCATGGCCATCCGGCAGAAAGTAGCTGAAGTGCGATCGCGGTCGAGCCGAGACCTCGGCCAGCAGACCATTGATCAGGAAAGCCAGCGCACCCGCGGCGGCCAGCGGGGTGAACAGCCCCAGCACCAGCAGCACTCCAGCGACGATCTCACCGCCGGCACTCACGTAGGCCAGGATGTCCGCGTGCTGGTAACCGACATCGGATAGCGAGTTCTTGAATCCATTGACACCCGATCCGCCCCACCAACCGAATAGCTTCTGCAGTCCGTGGGCGATCAGTACCACGCCCAGCCCGACACGCAAGATCAACAAACCCAGATTCTGGGTGCCGCGCCGGCCGGTGGTGCGCGCTCGCTCGTCGTCCTCGTCGATGTCGATCACGCCAGATGCCGCCGGAATCTGCCGCCCCGCCGCATGGGGCTGGACGTAAGGCAATGGTTCCTGCGCGTCGACCAGGTTGTATCCCGAGCTGATCGCGCCGGAGTTGGCCGGATCGTACGGCGGGATGACGGTGGTGGTTCCGGTGTTCCCAAAGTCGCCCGAATACCCGGCCGGGGTCAAGTCGTCTTCGGGGTCGACCAGGCTCGCCGAGACGGGCCGTCCCGGCGTAGGCCCAGGGGAATCGTCGGGCCGCTGCCAATGTGAGTCATTCGAACTGGTCACTCGTGTCAGGGTAAGGGCATTTAGACCTGAATTGGGGATTTGAGCGGCGCTTTCGCCTGTTTAAATCCGCACTTCGCCCCTACTGGCCCGCCAAACGCGCCAAATCGGCCCTCTGCTGAGCCGCCGGCAGTGATCGCGGCACCTTCGATGGGCTCCCCCCGCGTGCGGAGAGGGCGCGTCGTGGTGGCCGGTGGCGGCGGTAGCGACAATGTCCGTAGCCTGTCGGTCATGCGGATACGGCGGTCGGTTCGATGCGCGCTCGCTGGTGTGTGTGCAGCGGTGCTGGTATCGAGCGGCTGCGCACGGTTCAACGACGCCCAGTCGCAGCCCTTTACCACCAATCCCGAGCTTCGTCCCATGCCCAGCTCGACACCACCCCCGCCACCACCGCTGCCGCCGACGCCATTTCCCAAGGTGTGCCCGGCCCCGGGCGTGATGCAGGGCTGCCTGGAAAGCACCAGCGGTCTGATCATGGGGCTCGACAGCAAGTCGGCGCTGGTAGCCGAGCGCACTACGGGTGCCGTCAAGGAGATCTCGGTCAGCGCCGAGCCCAAGGTCAAAACCGTCATCCCCGTCGACCCGGCCGGTGATGGTGGCCTGCTGGACATCGTGTTGTCGCCCACCTACTCACAGGACCGACTGATGTACGCCTACATCAGTACGCCCACCGATAACCGGGTCATCCGCATTGCCGACGACGACGTCCCGAAGGACATCTTGACCGGGATTCCCAAGGGCGCCACCGGAAACGCCGGCGCATTGATCTTCACCAGCCCCACCACGTTGGTCGTGATGACCGGCGATGCCGGCAATCCTGCGCTAGCAGCCGATCCCAATTCGCTGGCCGGGAAGGTCCTGCGGATCGAACAGCCCACCACCATCGGGCAAGCGCCACCGACGACGGCACTCACCGGCATCGGCGCCGGCGGTGGTTTGTGTATCGATCCCGTTGACGGCTCCCTGTATGTGGCCGACCGCACGCCCAGCGCCGACCGGTTGCAGCGCATCACCAGGAAATCGGAGGTTTCCACGGTTTGGACCTGGCCGGACAAGCCGGGCGTGGCCGGGTGTGCGGCGATGGACGGCACCGTGCTGGTCAACTTGATCAACACCAAGTTGACGGTGGCGGTGCGGCTGGCGCCGTCGACCGGTGCGGTCACCGGTGAACCCGACGTTGTCCGCAAAGACACGCATGCCCATGCCTGGGCGTTGAAGATGTCACCCGACGGCAATGTCTGGGGTGCAACGGTCAACCGGACCGCGGGTGATGCGGAAAAGCTCGACGACGTGGTGTTTCCGTTGTTCCCGCAGGGCGGCGGATTCCCGCGCAACAACGACGACAAGACTTGACCTCGCCGTGGCCGGCCGTGGCTGGTTTCGGCTGGTTGTGTCCCGCCGTTCCGGGGGTCACGGCACGTCGAGGGTGAACCGCAATACGCCGTATCGGCGCAACCGGTCACGCTGCTCGTGGTCGGCGACCGGAGGTGGCGCCTCGTGGCTCGAGTCGAGATCGTCAACGTCGGAGAGGTAGAGCAGTTCTTCGGAGCTTTCGGGGGCCCAGACGCTGATGGGCTGCAGCAGGTAGCACACATGGTCCCCGACATCACTGCGACTGACTACCTTGCCGACGAACCAGGCGAGCGCGTCGTCGAGGATCGGCATTCCGTAGGGGCCGGCGCGCCAGGTGCAGCGCGTGAACTTGCTGATTTGGTCATCCGTGTGGCCGCCGAATAGCTCAGCCAGGGCGCGCTGGCGGCGCGACAAGACGTGCACCGCGACGTGCTCGGAACGACTGGCTACCTCGACAACGTGGTCGCTTCTGAGCATGCCAACCATGAAACTCGGGGGCTGCACGCTCGTTTGGGTGGCGAAACTGACCAGGCAGCCGGCTGGCTGAGCGTCGGCCTGAGTTGTCACCACGAACACCGGTGAGTCCAGCATCGTCATCAGGTCATCGAATAGCTCATCGATCACATCAACATCATGAATCGACATGACGCCCCGCGCCGCCATTTCCGCACGATCACTCAGCAAGTTCACACGTGAACCGCACCATCCTGGACGCGACCGCTGCGCGCTCTAACCGCTCGCCGGGTGGCCGCCGCTAGTCTTGACCGCAGGCCGCCAACACCAATTCGCGCACCCGGGCCGCGTCAGCCTGGCCACGGGTGGCCTTCATCACCGCACCGACGATGGCGCCCGCAGCCGCGACCTTGCCGCCGCGAATCTTTTCCGCCACATCCGGATTGGCGGCCAGGGCCTCATCAACCGCCGCCTGGGTCAGCGAGTCGTCGCGGACCAGTGCCAGGCCGCGAGCGGTCATCACCTGCTCGGGTTCACCTTCGCCGGTCAGCACACCCTCCACCACCTCACGGGCCAGCTTGTTCGACAGCTTGCCGCTGTCGACCAATGCCACCACGGCCGCGACCTGGGCAGGGGTGATGGCCAGTTCGTCCAGTCCGATGCCGGCCTCGTTGGCCTTTTGCACCAGAAAATTTCCCCACCAGGAGCGCGCCTCCTTGCTGGACGCGCCGTGTTTGACCGTCGCAGCCACCAATTCGACCGCACCCGCATTGACCAGGTCACGCATCACCTCGTCGGAAATGCCCCATTCTTGCTGAATCCGCTTGCGGCTCAACCACGGCAACTCGGGGATGGTGCGGCGAAGTTCGTCGACCAACTCACGGCTGGGTGCGACGGGCTCGAGGTCCGGCTCGGGGAAGTATCGATAGTCTTGTGCGGTTTCCTTGGCGCGACCGGGGCTCGTGTAACCCGCCTCGTGAAAGTGTCTGGTCTCCTGGGTGATTTGTCCGCCGGAGACCAAGATCGCGGCTTGACGCTGCATTTCGTAACGGACCGCCACCTCGACGCTCTTGAGCGAGTTGACGTTCTTGGTCTCCGTTCGAGTGCCGAATTCCGTTGCTCCGGTGGGCTTTAGGGACACGTTAGCGTCGCAGCGCAGCGAACCCTGGTCCATCCGCACATCGGAGACGTCCAGGGCGCGCAACAAGTCCCGCAACGCCGTCACATAGGCCCGGGCTACCTGCGGTGCCCTCGCGCCAGCGCCTTCGATGGGCTTGGTGACGATTTCGATCAGCGGCACGCCGGCACGGTTGTAATCGATCAGCGACGTCGTCGCGCCATGGATACGGCCGGTTTCGCTGCCGATGTGAGTAAGTTTGCCGGTGTCTTCCTCCATGTGCGCGCGCTCGATCTCGACCCGCCACGTGGTGCCATCCTCCAGCGGCGCTTCCAGGTACCCGTTGATCGCGATCGGCTCGTCGTATTGCGAAATCTGGTAGTTCTTCGGCATGTCCGGGTAGAAGTAGTTCTTCCGGGCGAAGCGACACCAGGGAACGATCTCACAGTTCAGTGCCAACCCGATGCGGATGGCGGACTCGACTGCGACCCGATTGAGTACCGGCAGCGAACCGGGCAGGCCCAGGCAAACCGGGCATACCTGCGTGTTGGGCTTGGCACCGAATGCGGTGGCGCAGCCGCAGAACATCTTGGTCGCGGTGGACAGCTCAACGTGTACCTCGAGGCCCAGCACCGGATCGAAACGTTCGATGACCTCGTCATAATCCAGCAGGTCAGCCCTAGCAACCGTCATGCCGTCCGATCCTAGTGGTGGTCGCCAGACCGGCGAAGCCGGGCGAAGCGGGCCACCACCAACCAGGCCCGTGGTGGTCGCCAGACCGGCGAAGCCGGGCGAAGCGGGCCACCACCAACCAGGCCCGTGGTGGTCGCCAGACCGGCGAAGCCGGGCGAAGCGGGCCACCACCAACCAGGCCCGTGGTGGTCGCCAGACCGGCGAAGCCGGGCGAAGCGGGCCGGTCAGCCGAAGAAGGCGGCCGCGTCGTCGTAGCGGCTTTGGGGCACCAGTTTGAGCTGACGGACGGCATCTGCCAGCGCAACGCGGCCGATGTCCTGTCCGCGCAGCGACACCATCTGGCCGTACTCGCCGGCATGCGCGGCGTCAGCGGCGTTGACCCCGAACCGGGTGGCCAGCACCCGGTCGTAAGCCGTGGGCGTCCCACCCCGCTGCACATGGCCCAGCACAGTAACTCGGACGTCCTTGTTGATCCGCTTTTCCACCTCCCAGCCGAGTTGGGCGGCGACACCGGTGAAACGCTCGTGTCCGAACTCATCAAGTCCGCCCTCGCGCAACTGCATCGAACCCGAGACGGGCTTGGCTCCTTCGGCCACCACGCAAATGAAGTGCGAATCGCCACGCTGGAACCGCTGTTTGACGAGCCGGCATACCTCTTCGATGTCGAAGGGCTGCTCGGGGATCAGCGTCATGTGCGCGCCCGATGCCAGCCCGGAGTTCAACGCTATCCAGCCCGCATGCCTGCCCATCACTTCCACCAGCATCACCCGCTGGTGGGACTCGGCGGTGCTGTGCAGCCGGTCGATCGCCTCGGTTGCCACGGTCAACGCGGTGTCGTGGCCGAAAGTCACGTCGGTGCAGTCGATGTCGTTGTCGATGGTCTTGGGGACCCCGACCACGGGTACGTTCTCCTCCGACAGCCAGTGCGCGGCGGTCAGCGTGCCCTCGCCGCCGATCGGTATGAGCACGTCAATGCCGTTGTCATCCAACGTCTGTTTGATCTGCGGCAACCCGGCCCGCAATTTATCGGGGTGCACACGGGCGGTTCCCAACATCGTTCCGCCCTTGGCCAGCAGCCGGTCATTACGGTCGTCGTTGCGTAGCTGCAGCCGCCGATTCTCCAGCAACCCGCGCCACCCGTCTTGAAATCCGACCACCGATGAGCCGTACCGGGCGTCGCAGGTGCGCACCACCGCCCGGATTACCGCATTCAGCCCTGGACAGTCGCCGCCTCCCGTGAGAACTCCAATCCGCATGCCCTCATCTTGCCTGGGGCGACGCCCAATGGCGCGAGCAGACGCAAAATCGCATCAAGGCCGAGCCTTTTGTGCGATTTTGCGTCTGCTCGCGCAACTAGCTCGCGCAACTAGAGTGCGCTCGGGAGCGGGCCGCGGGCGGTCTCGTAGGCAGCGCCCACCCGGTAGAGCCGGTCGTCGGCCATGGCGGGCGCCATGATCTGCAGCCCCACCGGCAGCCCGTCATCCGGAGACAATCCCGATGGCACCGACATGCCGCAGTGACCGGCCAGGTTGAGCGGCAAGGTGCACAGGTCGAACAAGTACATCGCCAGCGGATCGTCGACCTTTTCCCCAAGCGGGAACGCGGTGGTCGGGGTCGCCGGCGAGACCAACACGTCGACCGATTGATAGGCCTCGTCCAGATCGCGCGCGATCAGGGTGCGCACCTTCTGCGCCTGGTTGTAGTAGGCGTCGTAATAGCCTGCCGATAACGCGTACGCGCCGATCATGATGCGCCGCTTGACCTCCGGACCGAAACCGGCTGCCCGCGTCAGCGCCATCACTTCTTCGGCACTATGGGTTCCGTCATCGCCGACCCGAAGCCCGTAGCGCATCGCGTCGAAGCGCGCCAGGTTGCTCGACACCTCCGACGGCAAGATGAGGTAGTAGGCGGCCAGCGCGTGATCGAAGTGCGGACAGTCGACTTCGCTCACTTCGGCACCGAGCGTGGTCAGTTGTTCCACGGCGGCCTGAAACGACGCCAGCACGCCGGATTGGTAGCCCTCACCCCGGAGCTGCTTGACCACCCCGATCCGCACCCCCCGCAGATTGCCGGCGGCACCGGCCTGGGCCGCACCGACCACATCTGGTATCGCGGCGGCTATGGACGTGGAGTCGCGTGGGTCGTGGCCGGCGATCACCTGGTGCAGCAGCGCGGTGTCCAGGACGGTGCGCGCACAGGGGCCACCCTGATCCAGGGAGGATGCACACGCCACCAGCCCATAGCGGGACACGGTGCCGTAGGTGGGTTTGACTCCGACGGTTGCGGTGAGCGCGGCCGGCTGGCGGATCGAGCCCCCCGTATCGGATCCGATGGCCAGCGGTGCCTGATATGCGGCCAGCGCCGCGGCGCTGCCGCCGCCGGAGCCTCCGGGTACCCGTTCGACGTTCCACGGGTTGCGGGTCGGGCCGAAGGCAGAGTTTTCGGTCGACGAGCCCATCGCGAATTCGTCCATATTGGTCTTGCCCAAGATCGGGATCCCGGCCGCCCGCAAGCGCACGGTGACGGTGGCGTCATAAGGCGATCGCCAGCCCTCCAGGATCTTGGATCCGCAGGTGGTGGGCATGTCGATCGTGGTGAAGACGTCCTTGAGGGCCAGCGGCACTCCGGCCAATGCGGATGGCAACCGCTCACCCGCGGCCACCGCCTCGTCGACCACGGCTGCCGCCGCCAGCGCCTCATGGGCCGCCACATGCAGAAAGGCGCTGTACCTGTCGTCGGTTGCCGCGATCTGGTCCAGGCACGCCTGGGTGACCTCGACGGACGACAACTCTCGGCCGGCGATCTTGGCGGCCAACGTGGCAGCGTCGGATCGGATGATCTCGTTCACTCGCTGTCCCCCAAGATCTGCGGGACCGCGAACCGGCCTTCGGCCGTCGCCGGGGCCGCGGCCAGCGCTTCTTCCTGTGTCAGGCACGCAGCGATCTCGTCCACGCGCATAACGTTGACGTCCTTGAGCGGATTATCGGTGGCTTCGACGCCGGTGACATCGACGGCCTGGATCTGGCTGACGTGGGTCAGGATGGCGTCCAGTTGGCCGGCAAAGCTGTCCAGCTCGCTTTCGGTCAAGGCTAGACGGGCAAGTCGGGCTAGATGGGCCACCTCATCGCGGGAGATCTGGGACACGAGCGAAAAGCCTAACCGCGCGCTTGGGGCCGGCTTCACGCCCGTCACTCATTGGGCTGCCGGCGGCGCGCGTGTGCCGCCAACCCGACCCTGGTGTGGCCTTTATCAGGCCCCGCCGAAATGCCACCGGTGCATCACTGTGTAACAGTGTTGGCCGTGCCTTCGTATCTGTTGCGCATCGAGCTGGTCGACCGACCCGGCAGCTTGGGTTCGCTGGCGGTCGCGCTCGGCTCGGTGGGCGCCGACATTCTGTCGCTCGACGTGGTCGAGCGCAGCAATGGATACGCCATTGACGATCTGGTGGTCGAGCTGCCCCCGGGAGCGATGCCGGACACCCTGATCACCGCCGCGGAGTCACTCAACGGCGTCCGAGTGGACAGCGTGCGTCCGCACACCGGGCTGCTGGAAGCACACCGCGAGCTCGAGCTGCTTGATCATGTCGCAGCGGCTCGCGATAACACGTCGCGGCTGCAGGTTCTGGCCAACGAGGCTCCCAGGGTGCTGCGCGTGAGCTGGTGCACCATATTGCGCAGCTCGGAAGGCACCTTGCTCCGTCTGGCCGGCAGCCCGGGCGCGCCGGAAACCCGCGCCGACTCCGCGCCCTGGCTACCGATCGAGCGCGCCGCCCCACTCGATGGCGGCGCCGACTGGGTGCCGCAAGCGTGGCGGGATATGGACACCACCATGGTGGCCGCGCCGCTGGGCGACCCGCACACGGCGGTGGTGCTGGGACGTACCGGCCCGGAATTCCGGCCCTCGGAGGTGGCCCGGCTGGGCTATCTGGCCGGGATCGTGGCGACCATGCTGCGCTAGTTCGCGGAGGTCACGGCCGGGTCGTCGTCTTCCCACAGCAACAGTTGACGAACGGCCGGCCGCGGCCCGTAGGGACGAAGCATTTGGCTGGCGGGACGGGGGCGCACCCGCTGGGGCCACCAGAACCAGCGACCGAGAAGCGTTGCCACCGACGGTGTCATGAATGAACGCACGATCAGCGTGTCGAACAGCAGGCCCAGTCCGATGGTGGTTCCTATCTGACCAAGCACCTGAAAACCACTGAACACGAAGGCGCACATGGTCACGGCGAACACCAGGCCGGCCGACGTGACGACCGAGCCCGAGCCGGCCATGGCACGAATGATGCCGGTCTTGAGTCCGGCGCCGATTTCCTCCCGGAACCGGGAGACCAAGAGCAGGTTGTAGTCGGACCCCACCGCCAAAAGTAGGATCACGGCCAGCGCCAGCACCACCCAGTACAGCTTGATGCCAAAGATGTACTGCCAGACCAGCACCGAAAGCCCGAACGAAGCGCCCAGTGACAGCGCTACCGTGCCCACGATGACAAGTGCGGCAACCAGGCTTCGCGTGAGGATCATCATGATCAGCAAGATCAGGCCGAGTGCGGCTATTGCGACGATCATCAGGTCGTACTTGGCGCCATCTTGGATGTCGTAGTAGGTTGCCGCGGTGCCCCCGAGATAAAACCGCGCGTCGCTCATGGGGGTGCCCTTGACGGCTTCGTGGGCGGCCTTTTTAATCGGCTCGATGTGTGAGATCCCCTCAGGGGTCGCCGGATCCCCTTCGTGGGTGATGATCATACGAGCCGCCTTGCCGTCCGGCGACAGGAACAATTTCAGACCGCGTTTGAAATCGGGGTTGTTGAACACCTCGGGCGGCAGGTAGAAGGTGTCGTCGTTTTTTGCGGTGTCGAAGGCGCGTCCCAGCGCCGTCGCGTTCTCGATCGCCGCAGCGGTCTGGGCATAGATGCCGGACAGGGTCGCGTAGTTCGCCATGATCAGGTCCCGGTTGGTCTCTTGGCTGGCGATCTGGGGCGGGATCAACCCGACCAGTCTGGGTTGGAGGGCGTCGAGTCTGTCCAGGGTCGCGGTGAGGTCTTCGAACTTCGCTGTGAGCTGGTCGATACCGTCGAGCGCGTCGTAGATCGATCGCAGCGCAAAGCAGACCGGTATGTCGTAACAATGCTTTTCCCAATAGAAATAGCTGCGAATCGGCCGGAAGAAGTCGTCGAAATTGGCGATCTTGTCGCGCAGATCTTTCATGGTGGCGATCGTGTCGTGAAAACCCTCGGCCTCACTGTGGGTGGTGGCCGCCAGCTCCTGTTGGAGAGCGTATTGCTGTTGCAGAATGTCGATCGTCTTCGACAATTCGCGGGCCTGCGTTTGCAAGTCGTTCGCGCGATCTCGTTGGTAGGTCAGGTTTTCGATCTGATTGGCGCTTTGCGCGCTGATCTGAAAAGCCAGCGAACTGTGGTCGAGCGGGGTGCCCAGTGGCCTGGTGATCGACTGCACCTGCGCGATGCCGGGCACGTGAAAGACCGCTCTGGCCACCCTGTCCAGGATGAGCATGTCGGCTGGGTTGCGCAGGTCGCGATCCGTTTCGATCATCAGCAGCTCGGGCTCCAACCGGGACCGAGAGAAGTGCCGCTCCGCGGCCGCATACCCAACATTGGCGGGCGCACTTGCCGGCATGTAGGGGCGGGTGTCATAACTCGTCTTGTATCCCGGCAGAGCCAGCAAACCCACCAGGGCCAACCCGCACGCGACCGTGAGAACCGGTCCGGGCCAGCGGACGATAGCGGTTCCGATCCGCCGCCATCCGCGGGTTCTCATCGCGCGTTTGGGCTCGAAGAGCCCAAACGCCGAGCCCAAGGTCAGCACCGCCGGACCCAGGGTGAGCGCGGCTAGCAACGCCACCAGAATGCCCAGTGCTGCCGGCACACCCAGGCTGTGGAAGTACGGCAATCGAGTAAAGCTCAGACATGCCACCGCACCGGCAACCGTCAGCCCCGAACCCAGCACGACGTGGGCGGTTCCGCGAAACATCGTGTAGAAGGCCGTTTCTCGTTCCTCGCCGGCACCGCGCGCTTCTTGATAGCGGCCGACGACGAATATCGCGTAGTCAGTTCCGGCGGCGATAACCAGCAACGTGAGCAGATTCGTTGCGTACGTTGACAGCCCGATGATCCCGGCATTGCCCAGATACGCGACGATTCCTCGAGCGGTGGCCATCTCGATGAGAACCGTGACGAGCACCAAGATCATGGTGAAAAACGAGCGGTAGACGAACAGCAGCATCAATGCGATCACCCCGACCGTTATCGAGGTGACCCTGGCCGTCCCGTTGCTACCCACCTCGAACTGATCGGCGATGATGGGTGCGGGCCCGGTGACATAGGCCTTGATGCCCGGCGGGGCTTGCGTATGTTCGACGATGTTGCGGACGGCCTCGACGGACTCGTTGGCCTGCGCCGAACCCAGGTTGCCGCGCAGGTACACCTGAACATAGGCGGCCTTGCCGTCGGCGCTCTGCGCTCCGGCGGCGGTCAACGTGTCACCCCAGAAATCCTGAATGTGCTCGACGTGCTTGGTATCCCGCTCGAGCTGGTGGATCAAGGTGTCGTAGAACCGGTGGGCGTCGGCTTCCAGTGGCTTGTCACCTTCGAGCACAACCATGGCCGCGCTGTCGGAGTCAAATTCGCCGAACACCTGCCCGATACGCTTGGTCGCCTGCAACGACGGGGCATCGGGCGAATTCATCGCCACATTGTGGGTTCTGCCGACCTCCTCCAGTTGCGGTACCAACGCGTTGGTAACCGCGGCCATCGCGATCCACAACAGCAGGATGGGCACCGCAAGCCGGCGGATCGTGCGCGGGATCCGAGGCGGCGCGGATTGCTGATCACTCATCCGGACTTGTCCAGACAGAAGGTGTAGGCCGACGGCGTGTTCACCGTGCGTTCGTCCTTGACTTCTCCGTTGACAGTGATGCGGCAGCCGATGGTGTCGCCGTTGCCCTGGGCCACCACATTGCCGACGACCGCCGGTTGCGTGGTGGTGATGGTGAACGACCAGGGCAGCGGCGCGTCGACGACTTTCTGCGGCTGGGCGTTCACATCGAGGTAGTTGATGGTTGCCACCGCACCCGGTGCGCCGAAGACCTCCAGAACCACGTGCTTGGGATTGAACGGGACGATCTCATTGGAAATGCCGTCGGCGCCCGAAGCATCGTTGCGCGAACCGAAGATGCCGTGCAGGCGATAGATCGCAAATCCCGCGATCGCGACCACAGCCACCGCGACTACCACCATCCACCCCCGCTTGACAAGGGTCGATACCGAAATCTCCTTCACCCATTGGCCTTTCGATGACCGTCCGCGATGGCCGCACTGGTGGCAGCCCTGCTTGGAGTGCGCTCGATTGTTACGAGAGTACGGTACCGGACCGTACTATACAAGAGACGTGCGCGTACACTTTCCGCCGTTCCGGCAAAGGTCCGGGCAATCCCTACCCGTTGCATCGGCACAACCCCGGCAAGAGGAAGTCGTCGACCAGAAGCTGCACGGTACGACGGGTGGGCGGCCGGTTGGGGATGATGGAGCGAAAGATCAGGTACCCGGGCAACAGGTCCCAGAGTTCGTCGGTAACGGCCGCCTCAGCGATCTCACCGCGGTCGACGGCCTGTTGCAGAATGTGCTGAATCAAGGCCCTGCGTTGATCGACAAACTGATGCTGCATGGCGTCGCCGAGGGCCGGGTGGCGCGACACCTCAACGAGCACCGCACGGATGGTGGAGGCCTGTTGGTGTGCCTGCTGGCAGATGATTTCGCCAAGCTTGACTAGATCACCCCGCAGCGTGCCGGTATTCGGTGGCACCGCGACCTGACGTACCCCTTCGATGAATGCGGCCAGCACCAATTCGGCTTTCGAACGCCAGCGACGGTACACCGTGGCCTTGCTGGCTCGGGCGGTATTGGCCACCGCGTCCACCGTTAACCGGTCATAGCCGTGTTCCTGCAACAGCTGCAGCGTCACCGCAAGCAACTCGGCCTCGCGGGGTGACCACGGCGATGCGTCCGCGGGCCGGTCGGCAGTCTGGGTCATAGCGCATACCATAGGGCCACCGGGGCGCTACCGGTAATGCCCCACCGGCCCACAGTTCGCCCTGACGGCCGAATACCATTCGACCACAATTGCTTTCATCGTCAACTTTCTCCTACTGGCTGGCGAGCAGCTTGCCGAGCACCTGCTGGTTGCGTTGCAGCCACTCGGCCTCCTCACCGGGGGCCGGCATGATCAACCCGGCCTCCATCACCGACGTGGAGTCAACCTCATTGAGGCCGATCAACAGCGAGCGAGGGTCCTCGCCGGTGATCGCCACCCAAGATTGCGACAGCTCGGTAAGCAGCCGAGCGCGCGTCTGGCGATCTCTGCCGGCGCGAATGGTCCCACTGATGACCGAACAGCTGTTGGGTCTACCCCCGGTGAAGTAGGCCGTCGGGTCGTATTCGACAAACACGACGTGAACAAATCCGCGAGGCGCACCCGTGACGGTGCAATGGATTTCGGTGATCGCATCGGCCAGCGTGGCACGGGTGTCAGCGCTGAGCGATCCTTGCGGGACGAAGCATTGATAGAACGGCATTCATTACTATTTCACGCTGGCTGCTCGGTGTCAGGGGGTCCTTCGGTCAGCAGCTTTGCAAACCCGTCCTCATCGAGGATTGGTACCCCCAGCTCAACGGCCTTGTCGTACTTCGATCCCGGCGAGTCGCCCGCGACGACGTAGGACGTCTTCTTCGAGACCGAACCAGCGGCCTTGCCGCCACGCGCGACAATGGCCTCCTTGGCCTCGTCCCGGGAAAACCCGGTCAACGAGCCGGTGACCACCACGGTCAACCCGGCGAGGTTGCGCGGCACGCTCTCGTCACGGTCGTCGGCCATCCGCACCCCAGCCGCCCGCCAGTTGTCCACGATCTCGCGGTGCCAGTCGACGGTGAACCACTCCGAAACCGCCGAGGCAATGGTGGGTCCCACACCCTCCACGGCGGCGAGCTGCTCGGTGGACGCTTCGGCGATAGCGTCCAGCCTGCCGAATTCGGTGGCCAGCGCGCGGGCCGCGGTCGGCCCGACGTGCCGGATGGACAACGCCACCAGCACGCGCCACAGCGGCGCGGTCTTTGCCTTGTCGAGGTTGGCCAGCAACCGTTTACCGTTGGCCGACAGGTCGCCGGCCTTGGTGCGGAACAGGTCGGTGCGCAAGAGGTCGTCTTCGGTGAGCGTGAACAGGTCGCCCTCGCTGGCGATCACTCCGGCTTGCAGCAGCGCGACCGCCGCTTCATATCCCAGCACCTCGATGTCCAGGGCACTTCGGCTGGCAACGTGAAACACTCGCTCTCGCAACTGGGCCGGACAGCGCTGGGCGTTGGGACAACGAATGTCGGCGTCGCCTTCCTTCTCCGGCGCCAACGGGGTGCCGCATTCGGGACATGTTGTGGGCATGACGAATTCGTGTTCGGAGCGATCGCGCAGGTCGACCACGGGGCCCAACACCTCAGGGATTACGTCGCCGGCCTTGCGGATCACCACGGTGTCTCCGATCAGCACACCTTTGCGCTTGACCTCAGCGGCGTTGTGCAGGGTGGCCTGGCTCACCGTCGACCCGGCCACCTTGACCGGGGTCATGAATGCAAATGGGGTAATCCGTCCGGTGCGCCCAACGTTCACCTTGATGTCGAGCAGCTTGGTCTGCGCTTCCTCGGGCGGATACTTGTACGCGATGGCCCAGCGCGGTGCCCGCGAGGTGGAGCCGAGCCTGCGCTGTAGGGCGACGTCGTCGATCTTGATAACCACGCCGTCGATTTCGTGGTCCACCTCATGGCGATGCTCGCCCCAAAAGTCGATGCGTTCCTGCACGGCTGACATGTCGTCGACCAACCTGGTGTGCACGGACACCGGCAAGCCCCAGGTTCGCAACGCCAGGTAGGCCTCGTGCAAGCTGACCGGGCGAAAACCCTCGCTATGACCCAGCCCATGGCAAATCATCCGCAGCCGCCGACGGGCGGTGACCGCCGGGTCTTTCTGGCGCAACGACCCCGCCGCGCTGTTTCGCGGGTTGGCAAACGGTGCCTTGCCCTCTTCCACCAGGCTGGCGTTGAGCGCCTGAAAATCGGCCACCCGAAAAAACACCTCACCGCGGACTTCGAGCACGGCGGGCATCGGGTACTCGTCACTGAGGTGTAGCCGTTCGGGGACGTCCTCGATGGTGCGGGCATTGAGGGTCACATCCTCGCCGGTGCGTCCATCTCCCCGCGTCGACGCACGACTCAGCCGGCCCTCCCGGTAGACCAACGACAACGCCACGCCATCGATCTTGAGCTCACACAAATACCGTGCCGCGTCGCCGACCTCGGCATGGATGCGGTTGGCCCAGGCGCCGAGTTCATCGGCGCTGAATGCGTTGTCGAGGCTGAGCATTCTCTCCAGATGGTCAACCGGCTGGAAGTCTGTCGCGAATCCGGCGCCGCCGACCAACTGCGTGGGCGAGTCCGGGCTGCGCAGCTCGGGATATTGCGCTTCGAGCGCTTCGAGATTGCGCAGCAGCTTGTCGAATTCCGCGTCGGTGACGGTGGGCGCGTTTCGCACGTAGTAGCGGAATTGGTGTTCACGTACCTTCTCGGCCAGTTCCTGCCACTGCCGCAACACATCAGGCGGTGTGGGGTCAGCTTCGGGTGAACTCACTCTGGCAGGCTAGCTGAGCACCATGAGCGTCCAGATTGCCGTGGGGTTGTCCGCTGCGCTCGAACACGACCGGGGCGGTAATCTGTGCGCATTTCAGCGGTCCGGGTCTTCGGCGAGCAGCTTTGCGGCTTTGCAAGCCAGCCCGATTGCGCCCCGCGCCCAGCGCGGCGTCGCGGATGCCAGCCCGCATACCGGTGTCACCCAGATGCGGTCCACCAGCTGCCCTCGGGAAAAGCCAAGGCGATCGGTCACCGCCACCACGTCGGCAGCGATCTCTTCGGCCGACGGCTGCCGCTCCGGCGCGCTGGCCGGGACGACCCCGAGCCCAATGCCGCGGCCGGAGTCGACGAACGCCGCCATCTGGTCCAAATCCGCGGCGCGCAGCGTGTGGGCATCCACCGCGACTGCTCTCATGCCGCTGCGTCGCAACAGATCCCATGGCAACTCCGCCGCGCAGCTATGCAGCAGCACGTCGGCGCCGGCCCTCTCGACGCAGGTCTCAAGCAACGCACCGGCCACCGCCTCGTCCAGGGCGGCGACCGGGCTCAGCGCGCTCACCCCGGTCAACCGTCCACCCAACGCATCCGGCAGCAAGGGCTCGTCGAACTGCACCACCACCGGTGTATCGAGCCGCCGGGCCAGGGCCGCGCGGTGAACGGCGACACCTTCGGCCAACGAGGCGGCCAGGTCACGCACGGCACCGAGGTCGGTGATTGCCCGGTGGCCATTGGCCAGCTCCAAGCCAGCCGCCAGCGTGATTGGCCCGCATGCCTGTACTTTGACCAGCCGCCCCCCACCACGAAGACCTGCCTTCTCCCATGCCTCTTCCAGGGCATCCATGTCCTCGTTGAGCATGCTGACGGCTCGGCGGGTCACCGCGCCGGGCCGGGAGACCACCCGGTAGCCGCGCGGCACCGTGTCAACGGCCAGATCGATCAGCAGTGCGCCGGTCCGCCCGATCATGTCGGCCCCCACGCCTCGGGCGGGCAGCTCGACAAGATGCGCCACGGCGTCCGCAAGCTCGCCGACAACGATCTCGGCGGCCGACCGCGCTGCGGTGCCGGGCCAGGATCCTATGCCGGTGGCATTGACGAATGGCGAGACAAATGGCGAAGCGACAGGTGGCGCGAAAACACTCACCCGCCAACCGTATTGGACATCACATCGGGACTGCTTCACCAGGGGTGTTTCCAGGTGGGCTGCGGGGGTAGGTTGCAACCACAGAAGGGTGACAGATGGCGATGCGGATCCGGCGACTGCTGGTGTGTTGCGCGATGCTGCTGACAGCGGGGTGTACGCGAGTGGTGGATGGCGAAGCGCTACCCGCGTTCGGACGTTCCCCCCTCGGCATGCTCGACGCCAACTCGCTGCTGTTGGATCAGTCGCGCATGCGCGCGATCACCGGTGCCGGCGAGAACCTGACCATCGTGCCCGCCATGGACGGTAGCTATCCGGTCGACATCGACGACCTCGCCGAGACCGCACCGCACCCATGCCGGTTCGTCTTTGCCGAAACTGCAACCTTCGGTCCGGATATCGAGGCGTTTCACAAGACCACCTTCCAGGATCCTCCGGATCGCAGCCTGATCTCCGAGGCCGCCGCGGTCTATCGGGACGCCGAGACCGCCCGGCGCGCCTTTGACGCCCTGGTGGCCACGGTGGACAGTTGCGCAGACACCTCAACCGGCTGGCTGTTCATCGACACCTGGCAGGCCGACGACGATTCGCTACAAATCCGGCCCGGTGACTGCGGTCGCGACTACCGGGTGGTTTCGGTCGCCCTGCTAGAAGTCACCTTCTGCGGGTTTCCGGAATCGGTCTCCGACATCGTCTTGACGAATATCGCCGCCAACGTGCCGGGCTAGGGCACCGCGGGCGAGCGGGCCGACGCGCTGGCGATGGTGGCGCTGCCTAATACCTCGTCACCGGCCGGATCCGGGCGGTACATCACCAGGGTCTGACCACGGGCCACACCGCGCAGCGGGGCATGCAACTGTACTAAAAGCTCCTCACCAACCAATTCCGCTACCGCGCTAGCGATTTCGCCGTGCGCACGTACCTGGACGGCGCATTCGATCCGAGCCGAAGGTGCCACTCCCGAAGTGAAGACGGGTGATCGTCCGGACAATGCGCGCACGTCAAGATCGGCGGCACCACCGACGCGAACCGTCCCGGTGTCCGCATCGATGGCCGTGACGTAGCGCGGGCGACCATCCGGGCCGGGCCCGGGAATACCTAGGCCCTTGCGCTGGCCGATGGTGAAACCGTGCACGCCGTCGTGGGTGGCCAGGATCGCGCCGTCCGCATCGACCACGCTCCCCCGACGAACGCCGATGCGCTCACCGAGAAACGCCTGGGTGTTTCCCGAAGGTATGAAGCAGATGTCGTGGCTGTCCGGCTTGGTGGCCACCGCCAGGCCACGACGGGCCGCCTCGGCCCGGATCAGCGGCTTGGGCGTGTCTCCGATCGGGAACACCGCGTGGCGCAGTTGCTCGGCGGTTAGCACGGCCAGCACATACGACTGGTCCTTGTCGTGGTCGACGGCGCGCCGCAGACGGCCATCGGCTAGCCGGGCATAGTGACCGGTTGCCACCGCGTCAAAGCCCAAGGCTAGCGCTTTGGCCGACAATGCCGAGAATTTGATCCGCTGGTTGCATCGCACACAGGGGTTGGGGGTTTCCCCGCGGGCGTATGAGGACACAAAGTCGTCGATCACGTCCTCGTTGAATTTTTCGGCGAAATCCCACACATAAAACGGAATTCCGAGCACGTCCGCGACGCGACGCGCGTCGCCCGCGTCTTCTTTGGAGCAGCACCCCCGTGAGCCGGTGCGCAACGTACCGGGCGCCTTCGACAGCGCCAGGTGCACACCGACCACGTCGTGCCCGGCGTCAACCATGCGGGCGGCGGCCACCGACGAGTCGACGCCGCCACTCATCGCGGCGAGAACTCTCATCCGGGTGCCCCCATGGCGGCCAGGGCGGCCCGTCGGGCACGCGCGACCGCGTTGGGCAGCACTTGCAGAGCCGAGTCGATATCGGCCTCAACAGTGCTGTGCCCCAGGGAAAGACGCAGCGATCCGCGAGCGCTGGCTGGGTCGGCGCCCATCGCGGTCAACACATGCGACGGCTGGGCCACGCCTGCGGTGCAGGCCGAACCGGTAGAGCATTCGATCCCGTTGGCATCCAACAGCATCAACAACGCATCCCCTTCGCAGCCGCGGAAGGTGAAGTGCGCGTTGCCCGCAAGCCGCAACGGGCCGCGGGCACCGTTGAGACGAACGTCGTCGATCTCGGTGAGCACACCGTCAACCAGACGGTCCCGCATCACTCGCAGCCGAGCGGTGTTGACTTCCAGCCCATCGACCGCGATCTGTACCGCTGTCGCCATTCCGACCGCGCTGGCAACATCGGGGGTGCCGGAGCGAATATCGCGCTCCTGACCGCCTCCGTGCAGTAGCGGCACACAGCTGGCGTCACGCCCTAGCACCAACGCACCCACGCCTGGCGGACCGCCGAACTTGTGCGCGGCCACACTGATCGCCGCCAGCTCGCTGGCGCCGAAGTCGACCGGCAACTGTCCGACTGCCTGAATGGCGTCACTGTGCATCGGGACGCCGAACTCGGTGGCGACGGCGGAGAGTTCGGAGATCGGCATGATGGTGCCGACCTCGTTGTTGGCCCACATCACCGACACCAGCGCGACGTCGTCATGGCTCTGCAGCGCTTCGCGCAGCGCGGCGGCCGACACCGAGCCGTCAGCAGCGGTGGGCAGCCAAGTGACCTGGGCACCTTCGTGTTCGACGAGCCAATTGACCGAATCCAACACGGCATGGTGCTCCACCGCGGTGGTGACGATGCGCCGGCGGCCTGGCTCCGCGTCACGGCGGGCCCAGTAGATTCCTTTTACAGCCAGATTGTCGCTCTCGGTGCCGCCCGCGGTGAAGAGCACCTCTGATGGACGCGCGCCCAATTTGTCCGCGATCAGCTCACGGGATTCCTCGATTCGGCGGCGCGCCGTTCTGCCGCTGGTGTGCAGCGACGACGCGTTGCCGACCGTGCCGAGCACGGCCATCATCGCCTCGACGGCGGCGGGGTGCGTCGGGGTGGTGGCGGCGTGATCGAGGTAGACCATGACCCGCCAAGGATACCGGCCAGCTCAGCGACCCCAAACTTGCAAGCAGGGCCGGTCCGGCCGACGAGTTGTTGCCCGGGGTCGGCGGCATCCGGGTCGCGGACCCCTGGGCGCCTAGACCGCCACCGGGTAACCGTGACCCCGGTGCGGCGTGCGGTCCGCCGGGGAGCCCGCCTGCACGGCGGTTTGACAGCGGCCGGCCAGGGTTCGCCGATCGGTACCGGGCAGCTGCAACGATTCGACGTGGACCCGCGCGATGGTACGGCGCACGCGGAGCAACCGGCGGATCGACCGCCACAACGTATCGTCGCCGACGTAGGCGGGAGCCGTCGATACGCTGCCGTCGACGTGGTGATAGGTCAATCGCAGCGGCTGCACGGGCCGGCCGGCATCGATCG
Source organism: Mycobacterium basiliense (assembly GCF_900292015.1). Lineage (NCBI taxonomy): Bacteria > Bacillati > Actinomycetota > Actinomycetes > Mycobacteriales > Mycobacteriaceae > Mycobacterium > Mycobacterium basiliense. The sequence goes on along the minus strand of NZ_LR130759.1, from coordinate 1,685,633 downwards.
CCGCCTGAAACATCGCCGGATAAAAGGGCCCGGGCCCCAAGTGCTGCCCGGGGCTGGCGCCGGCCGCCGCACCGCCGGCGGAGCCCCTGCCTCGAGGCCGCCCAAGACCTGCATCGTCGTGGGCCAGACCGCACCACGTGGTGCCCTCAGGGAAGGCCACCACCGTCTGACCGGCGCGCAGCCGGCGCGCGACGGTGTCCACCACAGCCGGCAACCGCCGCAGGCTCGCCCGCTCGATCGGGATGATCCGCAGGATGCGGGCCACCATCCCGACCACGCCCCCGGTGAACATGTCGGCTCGGGCGACGAAAGATCCCGGCAATACCGAACCGATCGCGAAGACGTCCAACCAGGACATGTGGCTGCTCACCACCAGCACGCCCCGCAGGTTGCGAATCGGACTGCCCGATATCGCGATCCGGACCCCGAAACAGCGCAGCACCAACCGGCAGTAGATCCGCTGTGCCCGCGTCCGGCCCGGCAATGGCATGACCAGCAGTGGCACCCCGGGCGCCAACAGCAGGGCCAACATGACGCGCAGCGCCACCCGCGGCACCACCCTCGGCCCCCGCAACTGCCCAGCGTCGCCGACACCCACGCAGCCGACGCTGCATGATGTGCGCGGCAGCCAGGAGTGCTCGGGTGCGCGCATCGGGCTGTTCACCGGATCTCGCCACCCGCCATGTCCGGGCTCATCGTCGAAGCCGCCGACACCGACCGCAGTCGGCGCAGATACCGGGTATCGGCGTCACGCTTGTCCAGCAGCACACAAAAGTCGCCCACGCCGAAGTCGGGGTCATGGGCGGGCTCACCGCACACGCGCGCACCCAACCGCAGGTAGCCGCGCATCAGCGGCGGAACCGCGGGGCGGGACGGCGGTGGGATGTCCTCGAGGGATCGCCCGTCCACCCGCACCGGCCGGTACGGGCGCACCCGGTAGGGCGCCATGTGGCGAGTGCGCACGAAGTCGCGCACGCCGCGGATCTGGCTTCCCGGTGGATCTGACTCGCCACAGATCGGCACCGACACACAGCCGGTCACATAGTCGTAGCCGTAGCGGTCCAGGTAGGCCAGGATGCCCGCCCACATCAGCAACACCACCCCACCATTGCGGTGACCTTCGCGGACCACGGCACGGCCCATCTCCACCAACGACGGTCGCAGCGGATCCAACGCCCGCACGTCGAACTCCGTCGCGGTATAGAGCCCGCCGGCGGCGATGGCCCCCGCCGGCGGCAGCATCCGGTAGCAGCCGACCAGTTCCTCGGTGTCGTCGTCGCGGACCAGCAGGTGGTCGCAGTATTCGTCGAACGGGTCCACGTCGCGGCAGGCCTCGCCAGTTGTCGGCAGCGCGAAGCCCGGGGTGTTGGTGAACACGTCGTACCGGAGCCGCTGCGCCGCCTCGATCAGGCCGGGATCGGTGGAGAGCAATAACGAATAGTGCGGTCCGCTGGTGGCCCTCGTCGGATCGCGCGGTTTGTCACTTGGAATGAGTACCGAAGCGTTGCTCATGCCAACAACGTGGCGTAATCGGTCAGCGAATTGGCGTCGGCGCTATGACATGTCGGTGCACGTCAGATGACAAAACGTCGCAGCTCGATCACCGCGGTCGCGTGGTGCGCAGAAACCTTGCCGGATCGTGAACAACGATCGAACGCCGCGAAGAATCCCGGAACGGCCCATGTGCGCTAGCTGAATTTGGCATTGAGTTGCGCCCAGCAACAAGCTACGAGGCATTATCCGCCTCGAATGCGGCTGCACGACGCCGCCAAAGACCGGAACCATTTCTCGATTCATACGCCGGCATCCGAATATCCTGTGGCCTCTGCACCTCACCGACCGATCGAACGTTATGTCGTTGTCTCACGGCATAATTCGAGATCCACGCGGGCCTGACGCCGGCCTGCAGCGGCGGGCCGGCGAACAATCCAGAGAAAACAATAAACATAGGGTTGGATTGCCGATACGCTGAGTTTCTGCCTGATGGGCCGACGACAACCGCGTGGGAGGAAAGCGATGTCGTATCTGGTGACAGTCCCAGAAATGCTGGCTTCGGCCGCTACGGATTTGGCGGGCATTGGCTCAGCAATCAACGTGGCCAATGCCGCGGCAGCAGTCCCGACCACAACGCTGGCGGCCGCGGCCGCCGACGAGGTATCGGCGGCGATCGCGGCGGTGCTCGGCACCCATGCCCAGGAGTATCAAAGCCTCAGCGCTCAGATGAGCGCGTTTCATCGACAGTTCGTGCAGACGCTAGCCAACGCGGAAGGTCAGTACGCCGCCGCCGAGGCGGTCAACGCATCGCCGCTGGAAGCCATGCTGGCCCTGATCAACGCGCCCACGCAGGCATTGCTAGGGCGCAAGCTGATCGGCAACGGTGCCGACGGGACGGCTCCCGGCCAAGCCGGCGGGGCGGGCGGGTTGCTGTTTGGCAACGGTGGCAACGGTGCAGCCGGCACAAACCCCGGCGTCACCGGGGGCGCCGGTGGCGCTGCGGGGCTAATCGGCAATGGCGGTATCGGTGGCGCCGGTGGGGCCGGCGCCACCGGCGGTGCCGGCGGGGCCGGCGGGTGGCTCCTTGGCAACGGCGGTGCCGGCGGGGCCGGCGGGTCCGGCCTAGCCGGCGCGCCCGGCTTCAACGGCGGCAATGCCGGGGCCGGCGGCGCAGGTGGTGCCGCCGCGTGGTGGGGCGAAGGCGGAGCCGGCGGGGCCGGCGGAACCGGCGGCGCCGCCGGCGGCATTGACGGAAACAACGTCATCGGCATCTCCGCTGGTAGCGGCGGCAACGGCGGCAGTGGCGGAGCCGGCGGATGGCTGTTCGGCGACGCCGGTTCCGGCGGACAAGGTGGTGCTGGTGGTGACGGAAACGCCAGCGCGCAGGGTCTGTTTGGGGGCAGCGGCGGCACCGGTGGCACCGGAGGTGCGGCCGGACTGTTCGGGGCCGGCGGGCTCGGTGGTGCCGGCGGGGACGGCGGGCTCACCGGGAACGTCGGTGGTGGCGGCAACGGCGGTGGCGGCGGTGACGGTGGCCGGGGTGGGTGGCTCTACGGCAACGCCGGGGCCGGCGGGCACGGCGGAAGCGGCGGCGCCGGCGGCTACATCGACTCCACGGGCAGCTCTGTTCAGACCTACTCCAGCGGTCAGGGGGGCGCCGGGGGCGCCGGGGGCACCGCGGGATTGATCGGCGCCGGCGGCGCCGGTGGAACCGGCGGAACGGGTGGGCTCTTCGGGCTCGACACCACCGGCGCCGGCGGCACCGGTGGTGATGGCGGTAGCGGCGGATGGCTGTTCGGCGACGCTGGGGCCGGCGGTGCGGGCGGGATCGGCGGCGAAGGGCGGCTATTCCTGAGTAGCCACTACGCCCTCGCCGCGGTCGGCGGCGCGGGCGGCTCCGGAGGTAGCGGCGGCGCCGCCGGGCTCTTCGGGACCGGCGGGGTCGGCGGTGCCGGTGGATCCGCCGGGATCGGGGGGATCACAGCAGGCAGCGGGGGTGTCGGCGGCCATGGCGGAGCCGGTGGGCGGCTGTTCGGCAACGCCGGGGATGGCGGACAGGGCGGTGCGGGTGGAGACAGCTACTTCACCTACGGCGACGGCCTTGTGGACTTTGGTGACGTGGGCGGCGCCGGCGGGGCCGGCGGCGGCGGCGGCGCCGCTGGCCTGATCGGTACCGGGGGTGCCGGTGGGACAGGCGGATCCGGCGGGCTCAGCGGAGCCGACAACGGCGGCAGCGGAGGCGCGGGCGGCGCCGGCGGGGCCGGCGGACAGCTGCTCGGTGACGGCGGGGCCGGCGGGCGAGGCGGGGCCGGCGGATCGGGAGTCAACGACACCGACATCGGCTTCGTCGACGGCATCGGCGGCGCCGGCGGGGCCGGCGGCACCGGCGGCACCAGCGGGTGGCTCTACGGAAACGGCGGCGCCGGCGGCAACGGCGGCAGCGGCGGCCTCACCTACTCCGATGGCGTGTCCGGGGGCAACGGCGGAAACGGCGGCGGCGGCGGAGCGGCGCAAATGTTCGGTAGCGGCGGCATCGGCGGGACCGGGGGCGGCGGCGGAGCCGCACCCGGTGCCGCAATCCCAGGCAATGACGGGCTGACTGGGGTCGGCGGCGCCGCGGGCGCGGACGGGGCCCTGTCCGACCAGTCGCTGCTGGGCCGCCCGCTCATCGGTGACGGGGCAGACGCGACATCGCCGGGACAGTCCGGCGGCGCCGGCGGATGGCTCTACGGCAATGGTGGCGACGGCGCGCCCGGCGGTGCCGGCCAGGCCGGTGGCGCCGGCGGCGCGGCGGGATTGATCGGCGACGGCGGCAACGGCGGTGCCGGCGGGGCCGGAGCAGTCGGTGGGGCCGGCGGGGCCGGCGGCTGGCTATTCGGCAATGGCGGAATCGGTGGTGCCGGCGGAGCGGGCGTTGCCGGTGCGTTCGGGTTCAACGGCGGCAACGCCGGTGCCGGCGGCGCCGGCGGAACCGCCGGATGGTGGGGTGCCGGCGGGGCCGGCGGGGCCGGCGGAACCGGCGGAACCGCCGGCGGAATCGACCCGGCCGACCCGGCCGGACTGACCGGTGCCTCCGCCGGCAGCGGCGGCGCCGGCGGTGCCGGCGGCGACGGCGGCTGGGTGGCCGGCGCGGCCGGCGCCGGCGGGCAAGGTGGGTCCGGCGGAAGCGGAAACGCCGCCTCCGGCGGTCTCTTCGGTGGTAGCGGTGGCGCCGGTGGCACCGGTGGCGCTGCGGGTCTGTTCGGCGCCGGTGGCGACGGCGCAGCCGGCGGGGCCGGCGGGATCACCGGGGACTCCAACGGGGGCTCCGGCAACGGCGGCAACGGCGGCGACGGTGGCCGCGGCGGCTGGCTGTACGGCGACGGCGGAACCGGCGGGCAAGGCGGAAGCGGCGGGGCCGGAAACTACACCGCCATCGGCGCCAACACCGTTTCCGGTGCGTTCAGCGGTAGTGGTGGCGCCGGAGGCGCCGGGGGCGCCGCCGGCCTGTTCGGCGCCGGCGGGGCCGGTGCGGTCGGTGGGGCCGGCGGTGTTGCGGGCAATGATGCCACCGGCAACGGCGGCGACGGCGGCAACGGCGGTGCCGGCGGCTGGCTGTACGGCAACGCCGGGGATGGCGGCCAGGGTGGGGTTGGCGGAGACGGGAGCTTCATTTCTGTGTTCGCCGGCAACACGTTTGTGAACAACTCGTTCAACGGGGGCGCCGGCGGTGCCGGGGGCAACGGGGGTGCGGCCGGACTGTTCGGCGTCGGCGGTGACGGCGCCGCCGGCGGGGCCGCCGGGCTCGGCGGATTCGGCGCCGGCGTCGGCGGCCACGGCGGCGACGGCGGAGCCGGCGGACGACTGTTCGGCAACGCCGGGGATGGCGGCCAGGGCGGGGCCGGCGGAGATGGTCGCGTGGTATTCAACGCCAGTTCCATTATCGAGGGCGACTTTGGTGGCAGTGGCGGAGCGGGGGGCAGCGGTGGCGCCGCGGGCCTGTTCGGTTCCGGTGGCGCCGGTGCGGCCGGTGGGGCCGGCGGTCTGAGCGGTTCGTTGAATGCCGGTGCCGGCGGAGCCGGCGGCAACGGCGGCGGCGCTGGGTGGATAGTCGGCAACGGCGGGGCGGGCGGCCACGGCGGTGTGGGCGGTATCGGGGTCAACGACCCCGACGTCGGCCCTCCCTCAGGAATGGGTGGACCGGGCGGCAACGGCGGAGCGGGCGGCGCCAGCGGACGGCTGTATGGCGAGGGCGGCGCCGGCGGAGCGGGCGGCGCCGGCGGCATCACCTACACCCAACGTGTTTCCGGAGGCAATGGCGGCAGCGGTGGCAGCGGCGGGTCCGCCCAGCTGATCGGTAGCGGTGGCGCCGGCGGTGCCGGGGCCACCGGTGGAGCCGCCGCCGCACCGGTCAATCCAGGGAACAGCGGAGAAGACGGGCTCGATGGCGTCGACGGCAAGAGCGGGCTGCGTTACGGCTAACGACGCACCCACAAAATGCAACGGCCCCGCCTACCGCGGGGCCGTTGGCTGCCGTACCGGAGAAGTGTCAGCCCTTGCGAGCCTTGACTCCCTCGGTTAGTTGAGGTGCAACCTTGAACAGATCACCGACCACGCCGTAGTCAGCGATCTCGAAGATCGGCGCCTCTTCGTCTTTGTTGACCGCGACGATGGTCTTCGACGTCTGCATGCCGGCGCGGTGCTGGATCGCTCCGGAGATGCCCAGCGCGATGTAGAGCTGCGGTGACACCGTCTTGCCCGTCTGACCCACCTGGAACTGGCCCGGGTAGTAGCCGGAGTCGACCGCCGCACGCGAGGCACCGACGGCGCCGCCCAACGAGTCGGCCAGCGCCTCGACCACGCTGAAATTCTCCGCGCTGCCCACACCACGGCCACCGGACACCACCACGGTGGCCTCCGTCAGCTCGGGACGGTCACCGGCGACCGCCGGTTCGCGTGAGGTGATCTTGGTCGCATTTTCGGCGGGTGCCGGCACGTCCACGCTGACCCGCTCCCCAGCACCGTCGGCCGGCTCCGCCTCGATCGCTCCGGCGCGCACGGAAATCACCGGGGTGTCGCCGTTGGCCTGAGCCTCGACGGTGAAGGCACCACCGAAGATGCTGTGGATGCCCACTGCACCGGCTTTGACCTCGACCACGTCGACGAGCAGGCCGGATCCGATCCGGGCCGCGAGACGGCCGGCGATCTCCTTGCCATCGGCGGTCGCGGCCACCAGCACGGCAGCCGGCGCCGAGGACTCCGCCAGCCCCGCCAGCACGTCGACAAACGGTGCCACCAGGTACTGATCGACCACGTCGGACTCGGCGACGTAGATCTTGGCGGCACCGGCCGCCTTGAGCCCGTCGATCAGCGGCCCGGCGGCGCCCGGAGCACCGACAACGACGGCCGCCGGCTCGCCCAACACACGCGCGGCGGTAATCAATTCGGCGCTGACCTTCTTCAACGCCCCTTCAGCGTGCTCAACGAGCACCAGTACTTCAGCCATGGGTTATATCGCTCTCTACGTCTGTGGGTAGCGCTCGTCAGATGATTTTCTGGGCCACCAGATACTGCACGATCTGGTTGCCGCCTTCGCCCTCGTCGGTGACCTTCTCACCGGCCGTTTTCGGCGGCTTGGGTGTTGAAGACAGCACCGTCGACCCGGCGTTGGCCAGCCCGACCTCGTCGGCCTCGACACCGATCTCGGCCAGGGTCAGCACGGTGACTTCCTTCTTCTTGGCGGCCATGATGCCCTTGAACGACGGGAAGCGCGGCTCGTTGATCTTCTCGTTGACGCTGACCACCGCCGGAAGCGTGGCTTCGAGAGTGAATACGCCCTCGTCGGTCTCCCGCTCGCCGGTGACTTTGCCGCCCTCCACGGACAGCTTGCGCAAGTGGGTCAGCTGCGGCAGACCCAGGTACTCGGCGATAATGGCCGGCACCGCGCCGCCCACCCCGTCGGTGGATTCGTTACCGGCAATCACCAGCTCGGTGCCTTCGATGGTGCCCAGCGCACGGGCTAGCGCCCAGCCGGTCTGAATGACATCCGAGCCGTGCATGCCATCGTCTTTGAGATGGACGGCCTTGTCGGCGCCCATGGACAACGCCTTGCGGATCGCCTCGGTGGCGCGCTCGGGGCCCGCGGTCAGCACGGTGACCGACCCCTCGCCGCCCTCCCGCTCCCGGATCTGCAGCGCCTCTTCCACCGCGCGCTCGTTGATCTCGTCCAGGACCGCGTCTGCGGCCTCGCGGTCGAGCGTCCAGTCACCCTCGGTCAGCTTGCGCTCCGACCAGGTGTCCGGGACCTGCTTGATCAGGACCACAATGTTCGTCATAGGTGTGGCTCGTCCTCCTCGAAGGCGTCCGGCGGCGTCGGGCTACCGGACTCTGTCACGCGTTTCAAAACCGCACAGGCATGTTACTAGACGGTAACTTTTTGCGGTCTGCCCTCACACCTTAGCGGGTGGTACTGGGCTAATTGCCCGCTCCTCCCCCCGTCAGCCACGCCGGACGCCGTGGGCGTGGACCGCCTCGTTGCTGCACACGTGTCCGGTGCCCGGTTCGCGAATCGGGCGGTACGGGTTAGCCTGCCTTAGCAATGAGCGCATTCATTCCCGAGGTTCGCCCCCAGTCCCCGGCCGACAGCCAGCCGGCGGTCGGTGCGGAGTTGATGCTGACCGGTGAACGCACCATCCCCAACCTCGACATCGAGAATTACTGGTTTCGCCGCCATGAGGTCGCCTACGAACGACTGGCGCCGCGCTGCGCGGGCAGGGAGGTACTCGAGGCCGGCTGCGGCGAGGGCTACGGGGCGGACCTGATCGCCGGTGTGGCTCGTCGGGTGGTCGCCGTGGACTACGACCAGGCCGCGGTGGACCATGTGCGCGCCCGCTACCCGCGTGTACACGTCAGGCAAGCCAACCTGGCCGAGCTACCGCTACCCGACGCCTCAATGGACGTGGTGGTCAACTTCCAGGTCATCGAGCACCTGTGGGACCAAGGCCAATTCCTGCGCGAGTGCGCCCGGGTGCTGCGCCCCTCGGGTTTGGTGATGGTGTCCACCCCGAACCGGATCACCTTCTCCCCCGGCCGCGAAACCCCGATCAACCCGTTTCACACCCGCGAACTCAACGCCGACGAACTCACCGAGCTGTTAGTCGACGCCGGTTTTCCTGAGGTGGAAATGTGCGGTCTCTTTCACGGGACGCGGTTACGTGAGATGGATGCGCGCCATGGCGGCTCGATCATCGACGCACAGATCGCACGCGCAGTGGCCGACGCGCCGTGGTCACCGCAACTGGCGGCCGACGTCGCCGCGGTTACCACCGCTGACTTCGACATTGTCCCGGCCGACCTGGACCAGGCCCACGACATCGACGACAGCTTGGATCTGATTGCGATCGCGGTGCGGCATTGACCAGTCGGGCAGCGACCAATTCGCCAGATCGGGTGCCTGGCATGTTCACCCTGGTGCTGCACACCCACTTGCCCTGGCTGGCCCATCACGGCCGCTGGCCGGTCGGTGAAGAGTGGCTCTATCAATCGTGGTCGGCCGCTTACCTGCCGCTGCTGCGGGTGCTGCGCACCCTGGCCGACGAGGATCGCCGCGGGCTGATCACTCTCGGCATGACACCGGTGGTCAACGCCCAACTTGACGACCCGTATTGCCTGGACGGAATGCACCACTGGCTGGCCAACTGGCGGCTGCGCGCCGCCGAGGCCGCCAGCGTGCGCCACACACCATTGTCGAAATCGGCGAATTACCTATCGTGTACACCGGAAGCGTTGCGCGCCTTCGGAATTCGCGAGTCCGCACAAGCCGAGGAAGCGCTTGACGAGTTCGGCACCTGGTGGCGACACGGTGGCAGCCCCCTGCTGCGCAGCCTGGTGGACGCCGACACAGTGGAACTGCTCGGCGGTCCTCTCGCCCACCCATTCCAGCCACTGCTGCATCCCCGGCTACGCGAATTCGCGCTGCGCGAGGGCCTCGCCGACGCACAGCTGCGGCTCGGGCCGCGAAATCGGGAAAGCCCGAGCGGTATCTGGGCACCTGAATGTGCCTACGCGCCGGGCTTGGAGAACGACTACGCCGCGGCGGGGGTCACCCACTTCATGGTGGACGGCCCGTCGCTGCACGGTGACACCGCGCTGGGCCGGCCCGTCGGGGACAGCGATGTGGTGGCGTTCGGGCGTGACCTCCAGGTCAGCTACCGGGTGTGGTCACCAAAATCGGGGTATCCCGGCCACACCGCCTATCGCGATTTCCACACCTATGACCACCTGACCGGCCTCAAACCCGCCCGGGTCACGGGCCGCAATGTGGCTTCCGAAGCCAAGGCACCCTACGACCCGGAGCGCGCCGACCGCGCGGTCGACGTCCACGTCGCCGACTTCGTCGACGTGGTACGAGCCCGGCTGATCGCCGAATCCGAGCGCATCGGGCGACCCGCCCATGTGGTCGCCGCCTTCGACACCGAGTTGTTCGGACACTGGTGGTACGAGGGGCCGACCTGGCTGCAGCGGGTGCTGCGGGCATTGCCGGCCGCCGGCGTACGGGTGGGAACACTGCGCGATGCGATGAATCGCGGCTACCTCGGCACACCGGTCGAATTGCCGCCCAGCTCTTGGGGTTCAGGCAAAGACTGGCAGGTCTGGAGCGGCGAGCAGGTGGCCGATCTGGTCCAGCTCAACAGCGAGATTGTTGACACCGCATTGACCACCGTCGACAAAGCGCTGACCCAGCGGGCCTCGCTGGACGGGCCCATCCCCCGCGATCGTGTGGCCGATCAGATCCTGCGCGAGACCCTGCTCACCGTCTCCAGCGACTGGCCCTTCATGGTGAGTAAGGACTCGGCCGCAGATTACGCGCGGTATCGCGCGCACCTGCATGCCCACGCCACCCGAGAAATCGCCGGCGCGCTGGCGTCGGGGCGGCGCGACACCGCGCAGCGGCTCGCTGATGGCTGGAACCGCGCCGACGGTCTGTTCGGCGCCCTGGATGCAAGAAGGTTGCCCAAATGACCCCCGTGTCGGGGCAGCTGGACAACCGAGACTGCGGTACCGGCATCCATCCTGCGGCGAGGGCGTGGGAGCCGGTTGGATTCGCGCCCTGGCCGCAGTCTCAGCGACTAAGGCGAAATGGGGGGGCATGAAGATCCTGATGGTGTCGTGGGAGTACCCGCCGGTGGTGATCGGCGGGCTCGGTCGTCATGTGCACCACCTCTCCACCGCATTGGCCGCGGCAGGTCACGAGGTCGTTGTGCTGTCGCGGCGGCCGTCCGGCACCGATCCCAGCACGCACCCCTCCTCCGACGTGGTCAGCGAGGGAGTTCGGGTGATCGCCGCCGCCCAAGATCCGCACGAATTCACCTTCGGCAGCGACATGATGGCGTGGACGCTTGCCATGGGTCATGCCATGATCCGCGCCGGGCTGACGCTTAAGCGCCACGGCGCCGACCAGGCTTGGCAACCCGACATCGTGCATGCACACGACTGGCTGGTGGCACATCCAGCCATTGCCCTCGCCCAGTTCTACGACGTGCCAATGATTTCCACCATTCACGCAACAGAGGCCGGGCGCCATTCCGGGTGGGTTTCTGGAGACCTCAGCCGTCAAGTGCACGCGGTAGAGTCCTGGCTGGTACGTGAATCCGATTCGCTCATCACCTGTTCGGCGTCGATGACTGATGAGATCACCGAGCTGTTCGGTCCCGGACTTCCGGAAATCACGGTTATTCGCAACGGTATCGATGCAGCACGCTGGCCGTTCGCACCGCGCCGCCCGCGCACCAGACCACCAGAGCTGCTCTACGTCGGGCGACTGGAGTACGAGAAGGGCGTGCACAACGCCATCGCTGCGCTACCGCGGATCAGACGCAACCACCCCGGTACCACACTGACGATTGCCGGCGAAGGAACACAACAAGATTGGCTGATCGAGCAAGCCCGCAAGCACCGGGTGCTCAAGGCGACCACGTTTGTCGGCCACCTCGAGCACGACGAACTGCTGGCCTTGTTGCATCGAGCCGACGTCGCCGTATTACCAAGCCACTACGAGCCGTTTGGGCTGGTTGCGCTGGAGGCCGCCGCGGCCGGCACCCCGCTGGTGACCTCCAACATCGGTGGCCTAGGTGAAGCGGTCATCAACGGACTGACCGGAGTATCGTGTCCACCCCGCGACGTGGCGGCGCTGGCCGCCGCGGTGTGCTCGGTGCTCGATGATCCCACCGCGGCACAACGGCGCGCCAATGCCGCCCGGGAGCGCCTGACGTCGGACTTCGATTGGCGGACAGTGGCCGAGGAAACGACTCAGCTATACCTGGCGGCCAAACGTAGCGAACGACAGCCACTGCCCCGATTGCCGATCATCGAGCACGCCTTGCCCGATCGCTAGTCGATACCGATAGCCGCTGCGCAATAGCGCCAAAGCAGCTCGAGCTCATGGTCGCTGTATCGGGTCCACGGCACATAGTGCTCCGGGCGGGTGCGCCGGTCGTGCCAGAAGGTGCCGGTGGGCGGTGCGGGTCTGGTCGCGGCTAACCACACGGCGGTGTCTGCGCCCTCGGCAGGCGTGCGCAGCAGCGGGCCGGTCACGGCGCGAAACCCAGGCAGCGACGAAGCCACACCGGGCGTATCGGCCCAGCCCGGGTGCATGCTGTACGCACCGATGCCGCGGCTCGCCCAGCGGCGCGCCAGGATCGGTGTGAAGGCCACCTGCATCCGTTTGGTGCGGGCGTAGGCGACCGCACCTCGGTACCGGCCACGCCGGTACTCGGGGTCCTCGACGGGCAGCGATTGGGTGTACATGCCGCCCGAGGAGATCAGGATGACTCGCGGCTGGTCCGAGTCGGCCAGGATTGGAAGCAATAGCTCGCTCATCAGGATCGGCCCTAAAATATGTGTGGCCAAACTGATTTCGTGACCGTCAATGGACTCGGTACGGGTAGCGGGCAGCAAGCCGGCATTGTGGATCAGCACGTCCAGTCGAGGAACTCGGCCGCGCAGGTCGGTGGCGAAGGCGCGTACCGCGGTCAGGTCGGACACGTCACACACCTCGACCCGCACCTCGGCGGCAGATTCGGCAGCGATCTCGGCGCGTGCCTGTTCGCCGCTGTCGCGGTCCCGCACGGTCAACAGGACGGTAGCGCCCAGGCGGGCCAAGCCCGACGCGATGGCCTTGCCCAGGCCGCGATTGGCGCCGGTAACCAGCGCGGTCTGACCGCGAAGGGCCGTCGACGGCGGATCCTGCGGCCAACCGAATCGACGGAGCTGATAGCCGATGCGGGTATAGCCCGGGAGGACCGCACGATCGAGTGTGGTGTCAAGCAAGGGACGAATGCCGTCCAAAACGCTCATACCAAACACTATTCCGCTGATCGCCTATCCGCGGCGGCCTACCCACCATTTGGACGGTAACGTCAAGTGATGGGGTTGAGGTATGCGAGCGTGCTGGATGCGCCGCGTGACCAGGTGTTCGAGTGGCACGCCCGGCCGGGCGCCTTCGACCGGCTGTCGCCACCGTGGCAACCCATGAGGTTGGTGGCCGAGGCCGAATCACTAAAGGATGGCCGCGCCACACTCGCGCTGCCTGGTGGCCTGCGCTGGGTAGCCGTCCACCAGGCGGACTGCTACGACCCACCACGACGCTTCGTCGACACCATCGGCATCGCTGGACCGGCCTCGCTGCCGACCCGGATCATGGTGCGGTGGCGGCACACCCACGAATTCGAAGATGCCGGCGAAGGCCGCAGCAGAATGATCGACCGGGTCGATACGCCGGTGCCCGAATCGATGTTGCGCCCGATGTTCGTCTACCGGCACCGTCAGCTCGCCGATGACTTGGCGGCGCACCGGTTGGCCGCCGCCCATGGTTTGGTACCGACCACGGTGGCCGTGACCGGATCGTCGGGACTTGTGGGTTCGGCGTTGACGGCATTTTTGAGCACCGGCGGGCACCGGGTGATCCGCCTGGTCCGTGGCACCCCCCGTGGCTCGCACGAGCGCCGGTGGAACCCCGACGACCCCGACCGGGGATTGCTTAGCGGGGTAGACGCCGTCGTTCACCTGGCCGGTGCCTCGATCGCGGGGAGATTCACCGGTAGTCATCGAAACGCCATCCTCGATAGCCGAATTGGACCGACGCGTCGCTTGGCGCAGCTCATGGCCGACACCATCGACGGGCCTTCGGTGCTGATCTCGGCTTCGGCGATCGGGTACTACGGATACGACCGCGGCGACGAATGGCTCACCGAGGAAAGTGATCGCGGTGAAGGGTTTCTCGCCGATGTCGTGTCCAACTGGGAAGACGCGACCATCCCGGCGGAGCAGTGCGGGGTGCGGGTGATACGAGTACGCACCGGAGTCGTGCAATCCCCGCGCGGCGGCACCCTGCGGTTGCTGCGTCCGCTGTTTGGTGCTGGGCTGGGCGGCCGCCTCGGCGACGGGCACCACTGGTTGTCCTGGATCGGGATCGACGACCTCGTCGACGTCTATCACCGCGCACTCTGGGACACCGCACTCTCGGGTGCGATCAACGCCGTTGCACCACAACCGATCCGCAATGCCGAGTACACCCGAACCCTGGCCCACGTGTTGCGTCGACCAGCCACCCTGCCCGTTCCGGCCCTGGGCCCGCGACTATTGCTAGGCGAGCAAGGCGCGCGCGAACTCGCCTATGCCAGTCAGCGCGTCGCACCCCGCCGACTCGTCCAGGCCCAGCACCGGTTTCGCCAACCTGCACTCGATTCGGCCCTGCGCCATCTGCTCGGCCGCCACCGCTGACCGCCTCGGTCTACCGGCCCGTCGTTAGTCCGCCCAGCGGTGGCTGCGGTGAGTTCAGCGAACTCGAATCGAGGTAGAGCTGCCGCATGACCACATGCCAGGATTGCGCTTCGAGCAGCGATCCGCGCGTACCGTCGAGCAATCCGACAATCACGGCTTGGTTGTCATCGCCCAGCGCATACACCGGGCCGCCGAGGTCTCGTTTGTCTGCAGCCAAGTCGGCAATGCTAAACCGGTTGCCGCTGACGGAACCGACCCGGCCGCCGCAGACTTGCCCGGTCGTCGCTCCGAAATGGCACACCGGCAAGGCCGGCCGCACGCGAAATCCCGGACTGGACTGCAATTGACGTCCAGAGGGCAGCCGGTCGGTGGCGGTCACCTCGGGGCTAAGCCTGATGACTTCATACTCGATTCCGGCCGTGGCGCCATCCAGCGCGACCTCGCCGACGATGTTGCGGCGGGCGAGCAACACCTCACCGACCACACGGCGTTCGCTGTCGGTCACTGTCGGCCCGCCGTTGCACTGACCGGCACTGAGCGCAATCCGCATCTTCGTCTCCACAAACCCCACCGTGCACGCGACACTGCCCTGGCGGATCTGCATACCCGGAAATACCGTGAGGCCAGTCTTGGCCTCAGCGGCCGCCGGTGCGCCCAGGGACACCAGCGCGAGCGCGGTGGCGACCGCTGAACGGCAAGATCCGCCGAACATGGTTCCCATCTGGCCCCAACCACCCTTCGCGTCCGTTAGGGCGTATCCACTCCCGCTAATCCAAGGCTGCACATGACGTCCGGCTAGAGCCGATTACCCGTTCTTGGCCCGGACAAACCATGATGGATGCACTTTAGTTTTGCGGCCGCATGAGTATTCACGGATTCGCGGGATTGGCCGGATTGATTAACCGAGTCGAACTGCCCTGCCAGTAGCCTCTAGGGGTAGCAAGCCAGATCGGAAGCCACCGAACGGAGCCATCTAATGTCGCAGGACACGGGCCGGTACTTCCCATACCGCTACGACGCTCGGCTGGCCCCGATGTGGCTACCGTTTCGATGGCCGGGCCACCAGGGAGTGCTGCTGACCGACGACGGGCGTTTCGTTGCCCGCTACGGCCCGTTTCGTGTCGACGTGCCGTTGTCGAGCGTCGACGACGCGCACATCACCGGCCCGTACCGGTGGTGGACCGCGGTCGGCCCTCGATTGTCCCTGGTCGACGACGGGCTCACTTTTGGAACCAATGCACAGGCCGGGGTGTGTGTACATTTCGAACCGCGCGTGCATCGCGTGCTGGGACTGCGTGACCACTCGGCTGTGACCGTGACCGTGGCAGACCCCGACGGTCTGGTCACCGCGCTCAAGGGCATCGACTAGCGCACCCGATTCCCGTGCGTTTGCCTTTGGCGAAAGCCAATTCGGTTCGCAGCAGTGTTCGCAGTGCGCCGACACGATCAGACGCCGCAACTCTGCCATCGCGGCCGGGGCGCGCCTTCCCGTCGGAGTGAAATCGAACCGGCCGCTGTCGCAGGTGCCGGCTAGTAGTCGAATAATCCTGGCGTAATTGACTATTCGCGGCGACCCATCGGCCAGGTGCGGCGCCCTCGGTGATACGGTCGCCGCCCCTCGGATTGATTAATACTTAAATAACTGAAATACTTGGCATGTGCCGTGGGACTGGCTGGCCGCCGTAGTCACGGGCCGGCGGTCCTGGCTCGTCACATTGGGCACTGCGGTAGCAGCTACCGGGTTCATGGTGCTCATCGGGGGAAACTCGGCAGCGGGTGAGGCGCCACGGACGGTGCCGACCGACTCGGGCTCCGCGAGGGCCGATGCGGTGTCCGCCCGGTTCTTCGGCGGCGATCGCGCTCCGCTGGTACTGGTGGTCAGCCGCGCCGACGCGGCGCCGCTGGCCGCTGCCGAGCTCAGCGCCACCGCGCAAGCCCGCAGCCGGATGCAAGCGATCGCCGACCCCGCCGAACCCCCGACGCCGACGATGGTGTCGGTCGACGGCAGGGCAGCCGTCACCGTGGTCCCGATCAGCGCCGACCTCTCGGGTTTGGCCCTCAACGACACCGTCACCGCGTTGCGCAGTGCCGCCCACCGCGACCTGCCGGCGAGCCTGCAAGCCCACGTCACGGGCGGACCGGCGTTCGGCGCCGATATCGCCAACGCGTTCAGGGATGCCAACATCACCTTGCTGGCGGTCACGGCATCGGTGGTCGCCCTGCTGTTGATCGTCACCTACCGCTCGCCGGTGCTGTGGCTGCTACCACTCCTGGTAATCGGGTTCGCCGATCGGGTCGCGGCGTCGGTCGGCACCGCGGTCGCGTCGCTGACCGGCTTGAATTTCGACGGGTCCACCTCCGGAATCACCAGCGTGCTGGTGTTCGGCGCCGGCACCAACTACGCACTGTTGTTGATTTCCCGGTATCGCCAAGAACTTCCCCGTTACGCCGACCACCGCGACGCATTGCGCCGGGCGGTCCGGATGGCGGGGCCAACAATCGTCGCCAGCAACGCCACAGTGGTGCTGGCGCTGCTCACACTGATCTTCGCCTCGACGCCGAGCACCCGCAGTCTGGGCGCGTTGGCGGCGTGTGGGCTTGTGGTTGCCGCGGCGTCGGTTCTGGTGGTGTTGCCGCCGTTGCTGGCGTTGTGCGGGCGGCGGCTCTTCTGGCCGTTCATCCCGCACGCCGACGCGGGCGCCAATCCCGATTCGGGATGGTGGCTTCGGGTCGCCCAACAGGTCGCGCGCCGTCCGGCCACGGTCGCGGTGGTCGCCATCGCACTGTTGATCTGGCTGGCCTCCGGGCTGCTGGGTACCCGGATCGGGTTGTCGCAGACCGAGCAATTCCGGGTAGATGCCGATTCGGTTTCCGGATTCGACATCGTGTCCCAGCATTTTCCCGCCGGTCTGGTCAACCCGACGGTGGTCATCGCTCCCACCACACGGGCTCGGCAGGTGCGCGACGCCATCGGCGCGACCTCCGGTGTGGTATCGGTAACCACGGCGGATCAGTCCGAGGGCGGGTTGACCCAGTGGTCGGTAGTGATCGATGCGCCGCCGTCGTCGGAGCAAGCGTTCACAACGATTGCAGCACTTCGTGATTCAACGCGAAAGGTCACCACCGACGCCCTGGTGGGCGGCCCGGACGCGCAGGCGCTGGATGTGCGCAACGCCGCGGTTCGTGACCGAGCGCTGCTGATTCCGGCAATCCTGGTCGTCATCGTGGTCGTGCTGTACGTGCTGTTGCGATCCGTAGTGGCGCCGCCGACTCTCTTGGCGATCACGATTCTTGGGGCGTTGGCAGCGCTCGGTCTCGGCGGCTGGGCCAGCCGGCACCTGTTTGGCTTCCCCGCCCTGGATAACAGCACGCCGTTGTATGCCTTTCTCTTTCTGGCGGCCCTGGGCGTGGACTACACCATCTTCCTGGTTACCCGAGCACGAGAAGAGGTGGCGCACAAGGGCGTCCGAGGGACCTCCGAGGGCATGATCCGGGCGGTGTCGGCCACCGGCGGCGTTATCACCAGCGCGGGAATTGTGTTGGCGGCCGTCTTCTGCGTGCTGGGTGTGCTGCCGTTGATCGTGCTAACCCAGTTGGGCATCATCGTCGGCCTTGGCATCCTGCTGGACACGTTCGTCGTGCGCACCCTTGTCATTCCAGCGCTGTTCACCTTGATCGGTGACCGTATCTGGTGGCCCCGCATCCCTAAACCTGTTAGCCATTAACCCTATTCAGCGCACGGCATCCGAACGGAGCAGCTCATGAACAAGTCGATACTGGCCGGCACCGGACTGGCCGTCGCCATCGCGGCAGGCAGTGGAGCCATCGCGAGCCCGGGAAGTACCGGCGACTGGTATCTACGGCTGCGTAAGCCCTGCTACCAACCGCCCAGCGTCGCTTTCCCCGTGGTGTGGACCGCGCTCTACGGCGACATCGCCACCAGCTCGGCGGTGGCGATCGACCGATTCCGTGGCACGGGACAACGCGATAAGGCGCGCCGCTACATCGGCGCGTTGGCGATCAACCTGGTTCTCAACGCCGGATGGAGTTGGCTGTTCTTCCGGTTCCATCGACTCGGGATTTCCGCGTTGGGCGCCGCCGTACTGGCGACCAGCAGCGGCGACCTGGTGCGGCGGACCACCGACGCGGACCGCCAAGCCGGACTGGCGATGCTCCCCTATGCCCTGTGGTGTGCCTTCGCCGCCGTGCTGGCGACCCACGTCTGGCGACTCAACCGCTGAGCCCCCGATGGCACCGGCGCTGTTGTGGTTTCGTCGCGACCTGCGGTTGCGCGATCACCCCGCGTTGGCCGCTGCCGGCGGCAGCGATGATGTGCTCGCCTGCTTTGTGCTCGATCCACGTCTGGAGGCTTCGGCGGGACGCCGTCGCCTGCAGTTCCTGGCAGACTCGCTAAGGCAGCTGCGCGACGGGCTGGATGGCCGATTGTTGGTCACCCGCGGGCGGCCCGAGGAGCGAATTCCCCACATTGTCAAGGATATCGGCGCCACCTCGGTGCATATTTCCAACGATTTCTCACCGTTCGGCAGACGCCGTGATGACCGAGTGCGCTCAGCACTGGGATCGGTGCCACTGGTCGCGACCGGCTCGCCGTACCTGGTTTCGCCGGGCCGCGTCACCAAGAATAACGGCGGCCCCTACAGAGTGTTCACACCGTTTTTCCGCAAATGGCACGAAATCGGTTGGCGGCCACCGGCAAAATCGGGCCCCAATTCCGCGCACTGGCTGGATCCGGCGCAGGTGGCCGTGCACCAGTGCGAAATCCCCGACCCCGGTGCCACCCTTGAGCTTGCGGCCGGCGAGTCCGCGGCGCTGCTGGAGTGGGCGGCGTTCGTCGACGACGGGATAAGCCGCTACCCGCAGGAGCGCGACAGACCCGACCTCAACGGCACCAGCAGGATGTCAGCGCACCTGAAGTTCGGCACCATCCATCCCAGAACCATGGTTGCCAACATGGACTTGCGTGCCGACGGAGAACGAAGTTATTTGCGGGAGTTGGCATTTCGAGACTTCTATGCCACGGTATTGTGGCACTGGCCGGACAGCGTGTGGCGCAACTGGAACACCGACTTCGACGCCATCCAGACCGACACCGGCGCCGAAGCTGAGCGCCTCTTCGAATCGTGGAAGGCGGGCGAAACGGGGTTTCCACTGGTCGACGCGGGGATGCGGCAGCTGCGTGAGACCGGGTTCATGCACAACCGGGTCCGGATGATCGCCTCGTCGTTCTTGATCAAGGACCTACATCTGCCGTGGCAGTGGGGTGCGGCATGGTTCCTGGACCAACTAACCGATGGCGATATTGCGAGCAATCAGCACGGCTGGCAGTGGTGTGCCGGCAGCGGCACCGACGCCGCCCCCTATTTTCGCGTGTTCAACCCCATCACGCAGGCCGAAAGGTTCGATCCCTCAGGGGATTACATTCGGCGTTGGATCCCCGAACTGCGCGACGTCGACGACGTTCACCTGCGTAAAGGTCGACGACCGCCGGGATATCCCCCGCCAATCGTCGATCATGACGCCGAGCGCTCCGAAGCGCTGCGCCGCTATCGCAGCATCAGCGGAGGATGAGCGATTGTCGGATTCGCTTTCCAGGGGGCCGTCTGACATGTCATTATCAGCCGATTCTCAGTTGACCCAGATTTCACTGCCAGGGAGGCGATATGGCTTATTCGATCGTTCGGACATTGCTGGTCTCAGGTGCTGCGTTGGGGGTGATGGCCAGCGCTGGGGCCTGCTCGTGTTCGATCGGTTCGTCGCATTCGGTGAGTAAGGAAGATGTGGTCCAACAGATCACCGCCAAGATGACCGACGCCGCCGGCAACAAGCCCGAATCGGTGACGTGTCCGGGCAATCTACCGGCCAAGGTCGGGGCGCAGCTGAACTGCGAAATGCAGGTCAAAGGCTCGACGTACAACGTGAACGTTACGGTGACCAGCGTCAACGGCAGTGACGTCAAGTTCGACATGGTGGAGACCGTCGACAAGGATAAGGTCGCCCGCATTATCAGCGACAAGCTGTATCAGCAGGTCGGCGAACGGCCCGATGCGCTGACCTGCCCCGACAATCTCAAGGGCGTCGAGGGCGCAACACTGCGTTGCCAACTCACCGACGGCAGCAAGAAGTACGGCATCAGCGTCATCGTCACCAGCGTCGACGCGGGTGATGTCAGCTTCGACTTCAAGGTTGACGACCACCCCGAATAGCGGCGGGCCATCAGGGGTGCCCCGGAATCTCACGACCCACGCCGATCCGGTGGACCCGGGGGTGGCCTAGTGGGCAGTCTTCTTACGTTCGATGTCGGCCAGCGCGGCGGCCAGTTCGGCGCGCTGAGCTGCCGACGTCTCCCAAGACAGCTGACGGTTCTTGACTACCTTGGCGGGCGAACCAACGGCAATCGAATAGTCCGGGATCACGCCGCGGACCACCGCGTGCGCCCCCAGCACACAACCCCGTCCCACGGAGGTGCCGCGCAGCACCGTCACCTTGACACCGACCCAGGTGTCGGGCCCGATCCGCACCGGCGACTTGACAATGCCCTGGTCCTTGATCGGGACGTTGATGTCGTCCATCCGGTGATCGAAATCGCAGACGTAACACCAGTCGGCCATCAACGCCGAGTCACCCAGTTCGATATCGAGGTAACAGTTGATGACGTTGTCGCGGCCGAGCACCACCTTGTCCCCGAACCGCAGTGACCCTTCGTGGGCGCGGATGGTGTTCTTGTCCCCGATGTGCACCCAGCGGCCGATCTCCAGCTGCGCCAGCTCAGGGGTCGCGTGGATCTCCACACCCTTACCGAGAAAGACCAGGCCGCGGGTGATGATGTGGGGGTTGGCGAGCTTGAACTTCAGCAGCCGCCAGTAGCGCACCAGGTACCACGGGGTGTAGGCGCGATTGGCCAGCACCCATTTCAGCGATGCCAGCGTCAGGAATCTTGCCTGGCGCGGATCCCGCAACCGCGAGCCACGCCAACGGCGATGAAGCGGCGCGCCCCACATGCTCGTCATGGCCGGAAAGCCTAGCCTGACGGCCAGAAACCTATCGAGCTGGATGCATGCCACCCGAGAAGCGGTCGGGCGATCAGCCACCCGCGAGTCGGCACGGGTTACCCTCACCTGTACTCGATCGCTGTTGATGCCGATCGGTCGGACCAGCCCGTCAGCGACCCGCGTAGCGGAAGGATTGGGGAACCCTGCGAAATCATCTGGCGCCTGTCCGAGGTCTCCTGACAACCGTTCTCGCAGCCGTGGTCACCGTCGGTCTCGGCGGCTGCGGCAATACCGACTCGTGGGTGGACGCCGCGCCCGCGCAGGGCTGGCCGGCCCAGTACGGCGACGCGGCCAACAGCAGTTACACCACCACCGGTGGGGCCACCAAGCTCGCGCTGCGCTGGACACGGTCGGTCAAGGGAAGCCTGGGCGCCGGGCCAGCGCTGAGCGGGCGCGGATACCTTGCTCTCAATGGGCAGACGCCGGCCGGGTGTTCGCTGATGGAATGGGAAAACGACGACCACGGCCGGCAGCGATGGTGTGTCCGGCTGGTCCAGGGCGGCGGCTTCGCCGGTCCGCTGTTCGACGGGTTCGACAACCTCTACGTCGGACAGCCCGGGGCCATCGTCTCCTTTCCCGTCACTCAATGGACACGGTGGCGGCAGCCGGTGATCGGGATGCCTGCCACCCCAAGATTCCTGGGACATGGCCACCTGCTCGTCACCACGCATTTGGGTCAGATGGTGGTTTTCGACGCCCACCGCGGCATGGTGATCGGCAGTCCGGTGGATTTGGTGGATGGCGTCGACCCGACCGATTCGACGCGCGGCTTGGCCGATTGCGCTCCGGCCCGGCCGGGTTGCCCGGTGGCGGCCGCCCCCGCATTTTCCGAGGTGACCGGCACCGTGGTGGTTGGTGTCTGGCAACCCGGCGCGCCGGCGGCCGGTCTGGTTGGCCTGAAATACCACTCCGGACAGCTGGTCCGAGAGTGGACCAGTGACGCCGTCAGAGACGGTGTGCTCGCCAGCCCGGTGCTGTCCGCCGATGGGGCGACGGTCTACGTCAACGGCCGCGACCAACGGTTATGGGCGCTGCGCGCCGCCGACGGCAAGGTGAAGTGGTCGATACCGCTGGGCTTCCTGGCCCAGACGCCACCCGCAGTCACCCCGGGGGGCCTGATCGTGTCCGGCGGGGGCCCCGACACCCGACTGGCCGCGTTCCGAGACATCGGCGACCACGCCGACCAGGCCTGGCGCCGCGATGACGTCACACCGTTGTCGACGTCCAGCCTGGCCGCCGGCGAGGTCGGCTACACCGTGGTTCCGGGTCCCCCCCATGACGGCGGACCCGGCTTGTCGCTGCTGGTCTTCGACCCGGCCAACGGCCAAACAGTCAACAGCTATCCGCTTCCCGCGGCCACTGGCTATCCGGTGGGGGTGTCGATCGGCCTTGATCGCCGCGTGGTGGCGACCACCAGCGACGGCCAGGTCTACAGTTTCGCGCCGGCTTAACGGCCATACTTGTTGGATGTCGAGCGACGATCAGGCGGTTGTGAGGTCGACCAAAGACAGCGCGCGCGGCCGACCCAGCCGAGCGCTCGACGTCGCCCTCACCATCATCTTCCTGATCGCACACGCCTTCTTGTTCGTGTTGACCATGTTGGTGCTGGGAGTGCTCGTGATGGGTACCGACCCGTGCGGTTCGCAGACCTGTGGTGATCCGTCCTGGGTCGACCGCGCCCTGGCGCTCGGGTTTTGGGCCGGCATCGTGATCTTTCTCGCCGACCTCATCATCACCGTGTTCCGTCTCACGCGGCACGTGGTGGCGTTTGTGGTACCGGTGGGCGGGTGTGTGGCGCAGGTGGCGCTGGGCCTCGGCGCGGCCGCGATGGAGTCGATGGCCGGTCCGGTGTAGATGCTCAGATGGCCAGTTTCGGGATGGCGCTGCGCGGCACCTGGACCTGAGTCGCGCCGGCAAACGACGGCAGCAGCTCACCCTGAGCGAAGTAGAAGATCAGGTCGTCGTCGGTGATGGCGAAATTCTGATAGTGGGTCGGGTCGAGACCGTTGGACGGCAATATCACCACGCCCAGCCCGGTCTGATGCTCTAGCTCTCGCTGCACGATCGGAAAGATGGTGTCCAGCGGCGAGGTGCCGGGGACGAACAGCGTGTCGAAGGTGATGGGCTGCTTGGCCCCAATGTTGTAGTTGAATGCCTTGTACCAGGTAAATGGGTGTGCACCGCCGAGATCCTGAAAGAACTTGAGCACCACGCTGCGGGTGTTGTGCGGTGGCTGGCCGGCGCTGTGTTGTTCGGTGGTGGCGTCCATTTGGTAAGGATGGTCACGCCGTCCGGACGCCTTTGCCACATTGATGAAGCCATCGCGGTTCTGCGTGATGTAGTCGGTCAGCACCTGCTGATCGGGGTAGTCCACCGGAAACGTAATGTCCAGGGTGTAAGTGGATCCCGAGGCATGAATATGGCAAATCTGGGAAGCCTCGAGTGAACCGCCGAGGCTGGCACACGACGGCGGGGCCGCGTTCGCCGGCCACGCTAGCAGGACCGCAGCAGCAAGGACTGCGGTCGCAATCAGAAGACGCATCGTCGAATTCCTCGCAGACCAAAGGGGCAGTGGCGTCGCAAAGGGTTGACCGCCGCCAGCGTACCCGGACGCTACCGCGAGGGGCAGCAAACGAATACCGCTGCGTGACTGGCGCGCCCCGAACCGATACGGGTGATGACCACCGACAGCGGTCGGCTGCCACGCGGCCGCAGCCGTCTGCGCAGAGCGTCGGGGTCCACCGATACGCCTCGAACCAGGATCTCCAACGCTCCGCAATCGAGTGCGGACAGGACCCGACGCAACCGACGCTCCTCGAAGGCCAGCTGCTCGAGTACCTCGAAGCCCCGCACCCCCGCTGGCAGCCGGTCACCGGAGAGATAGGCGATGTCGGGATCGAGTTGCCACAGCCCGTGCCGCCTCGCGTACTGGCGCACCAGGCCGGCTCGGACCACCGCGCCGTCGGGATCGACGATCCATCGCCCGGCCGGCCGCACCCCGCAATCATCGGGCTCGGTATCGGTGATCTGCTCGCCGCGATCGAGAATGCTGGCTCGGCGGCGCACCCCCGGTTCGGCCAGCCCGAGCGACCACAGGCATGCCTCCCGAACCGAACCGCGGTATGACGTCACCTCGATTTCGCCGTCGAAGCCCAAGCCGCTCAACTGGTCGAATGCTAGTCCGGGAGCACATTTCACCACGAGTTGCCGGCCGCGGTAGGTATCCAGCAGCGGGCCCAGCGCGGGCCGGTAATCGGCGGGGCTGAAGCGCCGCCGGCCGTCGCTGCGACGCGCGGGATCGGCGACGACGACCGCATCCCGCGTCACCGGGCGTAACGCGTCGGCGCGGCACAGATCGGCGTCGGGGCCCAGATTGTGGCGCGCCATCAGCAGCCGTACCGGGTCGAGGTCGCTGCCGAGCACCCGAGCCGATACCCGGCGCAGCGCGGCCACCTCGGTGCCGATGGAACAGGTCACGTCGTGCACCACCTGGCCGGCCAGCCGCTCGGCGCGGTGGCGCGCCACGACCGCCACCGTGGCCTGCTGCAGCGCCGTGTCAGTGAAGAGCCAGTCCGCTACATCGTCGAACTCGCCCAGTTGGCCGAGCTTCTCGGGGGCACGTCGCCGCAGCAGCGTCGTTTCTACCAGGACGGCGGCGCGATTGCCGAATCGGGCACGGATCGCAGCGATATCGGCAATGCGGGTGTCATCGGTCAGTGCTAACTCGGCGACCTCTCGCAAGGCCGCGGCACCAGATTCCGACCGCAGGTAGCCGACGTCGTCGGTGCTGAATTCCAGCCCTGTGCAGTCCCCGCTCAGGAGGGTTTAACCCCGGTGATCATCACGTTGTAGAACCAACCCTTAGGCGCAATGTGCCGCCACACGTTGGCGTCCAGCCAGCTCAGCGCCTTCCATCCATTGAACGCGAACTGCGCCCAACCCCAGCCCAGCCGCCCGGGCGGCACCGAGGATTCGAAGGTGCGCACGGGCCAGCCGAACATGGCGGCGCTGAATTCTTCGCTGGCGGTCTCCACGGCAACGGCGCCCGCGTTGGTGGCCATCCGCTCCAGCTCGGCCGGGGTGAAGGTGTGCAGGTCGACGACCGCCTCCAACGCCGCGGCCCGCGAGGATTCGTCGAGCTCGGCCTGCGGTCGCCGCCAACCGCCCAGGCCAGGGAGTTTGGTGACGGTGGTGGCGATGCGCCAGGTCAGGGTGGACAGCGTGCGGGCATATTCGTTGCCGACCGTAGTCGGCTCGCCGGCGAACACGAACCGGCCGCCCGGCTTCAACACCCGCATCACCTCGCGCAGCGATAGCTCGACGTCTGGGATGTGATGTAACACCGCATGCCCCACCACCAGGTCGAAGGTGTCGTCGTCATACGGGATGCCCTCGGCGTCGGCCACCCGACCATCGATGTCGAGGCCCAGTGACTGCCCATTTCGGGTGGCGACCTTGACCATGCCCGGTGACAGATCAGTGACCGAGCCACGCCGGGCCACACCCGCCTGGATCAGGTTGAGCAGAAAAAAGCCGGTCCCGCAGCCAAGTTCGAGCGCACGGTCATACGGCAGTTCGGCGCTGACCTCCTCGGGCACGATGGCGTCGAACCGGCCGCGGGCGTATTCGACGCATCTTTGGTCGTAGGAGATCGACCACTTCTCGTCGTAGGACTCGGCCTCCCAATCGTGGTAGAGCACCTGAGCAAGCTTGCTGTCGTGCCGCGCGGCCTCCACCTGTTCGGCGGTGGCATGTGGCATCGGAGCCGCGTCAGCGGCGACTTCCGACTTCGGAGCCGCGTCAGCGGCGACTTCCGACTTCGGAGCCGCGTCAGCGGCGACTTCCGACTTCGGAGCCGCGTCAGCGGCGACATCGGGCTTCGCTACGGCCTCGTTGCCGGGAATTTGCGTAGTGCTCGTCATGGAGGGCAGCCTAACCGCCGTCGTGGTCGTCCCTGCCGGCACCGCCTTGAGCAGCGGCGAACACTTCGATATAGCGACGCTGTTCGGCGTCCGGTTCGGCGTGTACGACGCTGTTGATGACGGCCTTGGCCGCGGCCAGGGCCGTGGGCGGGCCATCGAGAAAGCGACGCGCCCATGCCACGGCGGCGTCGTACACGTCGTCGGGAGCCACCATGTGGTCGATCAGGCCCAGCGACAACGCTTCCTCCGCGTCAAAGAACCGCCCGCTGAACACCAGCTCCTTGGCCCGGCTGGCACCCACCACCTGAGTCAGGCGCGCCATGCCTCCCCCGCCGGGGATCAGCCCGGCCAGGATCTCGGTCGCACCGAACCGCACGTTGTCACCACTGACCCGCCAATCGGCCGCCAACGCCAGCGTGAGGCCGGCGCCGAGCGCGTAGCCGGTGATTGCGGCCACCGTGGGCTTCGGGATCGCCGCCACCGCCTCGATGGCCGCATGACGCAGCCGGGCCGCGGTTTGGGCCTCCGATACATCAAGAGTCCGCAGTTCGGGCATGTCATCGCCGGCGGAGAAGATTTCGTGACCACCGAACAGGATCACCGCGACGATGTCGTCACGACGGCCTACCTCCTCGGCCGCGGCGACGATTTCCCGGTAGACCTGACGGGTCATCGCGTTGGTCGGCGGTCGCGCGACGATCACCGTGGCCACACCGGCGGGTCCGGCTGGGCCGGCCGGGCCGACGACGCTGACGAACTCGCTCACAGCGGCCATACGGTCGAGCCGCCTGCGATTCGCGCCTGGTTGTAGCGGTCGGAGTCAAAAAACTCGATCTCCCAGTTGTCGCCCTTCAACTCCAGGTTGGGCTGGACCGGCACGATCGTGCGCTCGACGGCCAGCACGTCAGCCACGGTGCGGCCGCTCAGCGCGTCCAGCTGGGTCCAGGTCGGCGGCAGCAGGAAGGTGTGGCCGGCGGCGAAGTCTTCGATGGCTTGCCGCGGCGATATCCAATCCGCGCGGTCTGATTCGGTGTTCTCGCCGTCGGCACGCTGACCCTCCGGCAGCGCTCCCACAAAGAAAAAGGTGTCGTAGCGGCGGGTCCGTTCGGCTTCGGGGGTGACCCAGTTCGCCCAGGGCCGTAGCAGATCCGAGCGCAACACCAGGCTTTCGCGCCGCAGAAAGTCGGCAAAAGACAAGCTGTGATCGGCCAGTGCCGCCCGGGCATCGCGGTAGACCGACGCGTCGCGGACGATGCTGTCGGGGTCACCGGCCGGCCCGGCGAACAGCACCCCGGACTCCTCGAACGTCTCCCGAGCCGCGGCGCAGACCAGCGCTTCGGCCAGGTCGGGTTTGATACCGAAACGTTGCGCCCACCACAGCGGCGGCGGGCCGGCCCAAGCCCCCAACCGGCCCAGTTCGGCGTCGCGGTCGCGGTCATCGACGCCGCCGCCAGGAAACACCATCACGCCGGCGGCGAATTCCATGCCAGCGTGCCGTCGCATCAGGAACACCGACAAGCCGGCCGCCGAATCGGGCTCCGCGTCTCGAACCAGCATCACCGTTGCGGCCGGGCGCGGCACCAACGGCGGGTGTTCTTGCGTTGCATTCATAGCTGCCTCCGATGGGCTGCGCGGCTACGGACCCGCCGAGCGAAATATCGCCCATCGACGAACTCCACTGCGATCTGTTGACCGAACGCGATGGACAGGTTCTCGGCGGTCAGCACGTCGGGCAACAGGCCCGATGCCACCACCGCGCCCTCCGACAACAGCAGGCAGTGACTGAACCCGGGCGGAACCTCCTCCACGTGGTGGGTGACCAGAACTAGGGCGGGTGCGTCGGGGTCGGCCGCCAGATCGGCCAGCCGCGCCACCAATTCCTCCCGTCCACCCAGGTCCAGGCCGGCAGCGGGCTCATCGAGCAGCAGCAATTCCGGATCGGTCATCAATGCCCGGGCGATGAGCACCCGCTTGCGCTCCCCCTCCGACAGGGTGCCGTAGGTGCGGCCGGCCAGGTGTTCGGCGCCCAGGCTTTCAAGCATGTCGAGCGCGCGGCGATAGTCCATGTCCTCGTATCGCTCTCGCCATCGGCCCAACACCGAATAGCCAGCCGAGACGACCAGGTCACGCACCACTTCGTCGGTGGGTATCCGTTGCGCCAGCGCCGACGAACTTAGCCCGATCCGCGACCGCAACTCGGCAACGTCCACCCGGCCCAGTCGTTCGCCGAGCACGAAGGCGACACCCGACGATGGGTGCTCGGATGCCGCGGCGATGCGCAATAACGACGTCTTGCCGGCTCCGTTGGGGCCGATGATCACCCAGCGTTCGTCAAGTTCGACGGCCCAATCCAGCGGACCCACCAAGGTGCGGCCGGCACGGCGCAGGGCAACACTTTTGAAGTCGATCAGGAGGTCGGGGTCGGCCGCATCGTCGGGCACCCGACCATCGTGCCGTACCCCGCCACCGTTACGGCCCTCGGGTCGCAATATCCCGCGAACCTGCCGCCAGCAGACGCAGAATCGCATCAAGATCGACGATCTTGTGCGATTCTGCGTCTGCTCGGCCGTTACAGGTCATTACCGGCATAGGAGAGGTTGAAGCTCTTATTCGCCAGCGGAAAGTCCGGGACGATCGTGTCGGCCATCGCGACCGGCAATGCGGGCCAGTTGAACCATGACGGGTCGACGACCTTGCATCGGGTGATCATCCCGGATGCGTCCACTTCCACCCGCTGCACCACCGCACCGCGCCAACCTTCGACGATTCCTACCCCCGACTGCGCACCCGACGGCGGTGGTGGCGGGGCCACCCACCGCAGGGAGCCGCGGTGATTCTCGATCAAGTCGCAAGCCAGATCGACCGACGCCGCAAATTCGTCACGCCGAATCGTGTAGCGGGCGAGTACGTCCCCCTTTGCAGCACGCATCGCGGCGACCGGCAACGTGGTCGTCGGGTGATCGAGACGGGCATCGGTGGGGATGCCACTGGAACGCGCCACGTAACCCAGACACCCAAGAGCATGCGCGTCGTCGCGACCCAACACCGCGGTGTCGGCGAACCGGTCATAGACCACCGAATTTCGCAGCGTGAGTTCGCTGATCTCGGCAACGTCGGCAGCCAACGCCCGCAGCTCGTCGGGATCCGGAAGCTGTTGCAGCACAACGCCGCCAGGCCGGATAGCGCCACGCAGCAGGCGATGTCCGGTGACCCGGTGATTGATCCGCAACACTCGTTCCCGCACGCCCTGCGCATGGGCGTTGGCCAAGCCAAACCCCACATCGTTGGCTAGCGCACCCAGATCGGTCACATGGTTGTAGAGCCGTTCCAGTTCGACCAGCAGAGCCCGCAGCCGGTGCACCGGGTCGGGCGCATCGAATCCCAAGGCATCTTCGACGGCCAGGCTGTAGGCGAGACAGTGTGCGGCCGAGCTGTCACCGCTGATTCGTTCGGCGAGCGCCACGGCATCGGTGGCGCTGAAGGCATTTCGCCCCTCGAAGAGCTTCTCGATACCGCGGTGCACGAACCACAATCGCGCCTTAAGGCGCAGCACCGATTCGCCGATGACCGAGAAGCGGAAATGCCCCGGCTCGATCAAACCGGCATGGACCGGTCCCACCGGGATTTCGTACACCCCGGGTCCCTCGACGGTGACGAACGGAAACCGTCCCACGGTGGCGAACGGCGGCGGCTGACCGGCGTTCTGGCGCATCGGATGCCAATCTTGCGGCCAATGGGCGTGCCGCACCAACCGGCGTGGTTGTGGATGTCCAACTGGCTCAACGCCGTACAGGTCCATCATTTCCCGCTCGAAGCGGCCCGCCGGGATGGACAGATGCGCCAGCGACGGGATCGACGGACTTCCCGCGCCGATGGTCAGCGTCAGCTCGACTCGACGGTCCGGATGTCCGGCCACCAGCAGGTACACGATTCGCAGCGCGCCGACGTCGTCGTGGGCGGCCACCAGGGCTAACCGATAGCCGGCGGCGAACAGCTCCTGCACCGAATCGGCGAGTTCATCGCCGGATACCGGGTGGCGGACCGTCTTGCTCCCCATCAGCCCGCCCCGAGCTGACCGGCGGCCGCCCCGAACCAGCCGGCGAGCGGGCCGGCCGTCACCCCCAATACGATGCATGCCAATACACCCGCCACCAGCGCCGTCGCCACGGTGGCGGGCGCCGCGATCCGCGGGGCACCGACGGTCGGTGCGCCCAGCAGGATCCGCCGCGCGTTGGCGACCAAGGCGGCGAAAGCCACCACCATCAACAACAACGCGATGCCAAGCGCCCAGGCCAGGCCGGCATCGGCCAGGGACCGAGCGATCGACACCTCGCTGGCGAACATCGCGAAGGGTGGCAACCCGAGCAGCACGATGACGCCGACGGCGAACGAGACACCGACCAATCGGGACCGCGACAGCACCGCCGTGATATCGGCGATGGCCGTCGAGTCATGCGCGGCCTGCAGCTGCCCGCCGGCCAGAAACAGCACCGTCTTACCGATGCCATGTGCAAGCACATGCAGTAGCAAGGCCGCGATCGCCAGCCTGGTGCCCGCGGCCGCCGCGATCGCGATGAGGCCCATATTCTCCATCGACGAGTACGCCAGCATGCGTTTGAGATCCGTGACGACACTGAGCAATAACGCCGCAATGAGCACCGTCGCGAGCCCAACGGTCAGCAGTCCGGAGCGCAAGAAGCCGGGTCCGACCGCGGCGTCGATGATCGGCCGGAGCCGGATTAGTACCGAGAATGCCACCGAGAGCAACACGCCGCTCAGCATCGCGGAGACGGGCGCCGGCGCCTGGCTGTGCGCGTCCGCCAACCAGCCGTGGAACGGAACCAGACCCACCTTCGCCCCGTATCCGACCAACAGCAGACCCGCGGCCAGTCGGGTAACGGCCGGGTCGAGATGCGACGCGCGGGCGAGCAAGACATCGAGGTTGAGCGCGCTAGCACCGGCGGGGCCGGCATGTCGAGCCGCGAAATACAGCATCACCGTACCCAGAAATGCCACCGCGATACCGACCGAGCAGATCACCACGTACTTCCAGGTCGCCTCCAATGCGGTGCGGGTGCGTCGATGGCCAACCAAAAAGGCGGTAATCACCGTGGTGGCCTCGACGGCGACCCAGATTATCCCGATGTTGTTGGCGGACACCGCAACAGCCATGGCCGCCAGGAACGCCGGTGTCAGAGCTCCGTAGAGTCGCGCGTCGTGACGATCGGTATGACCGTGTTCGAGTTCCGCATCGAGGTATCCGATGCTGGCCCAAGTTGCCAGGGTGCCGACGACACCGATGACGACGAGCATGATCACCGACAACGCATCAACGCGCAGCAGACCGCTCGCTGCCAGGTGCGGTCGTGCTGCCGTCTGAACACCAAGAGCAATCCCAGATCCCAGCACAGCCACTGCAGACAGCACGGTCAGCGCCGCGGTCCAGCGGCGCCAGCCACCCACCAGCGCCAGTACCGCCGCGAGCGACGGGGCCAATATCGGGACCACAATCAGAAAAGACATCAGTCTCGCAATCTCTGCAGCCGGTCCAAATCGGTGCCGCCGAACTCCCGCCGCAGCCGTCCGGTGAGTACACCCAGCACGATCAGCGCGAAGAGGATGTCCAACGAGGCCCCCATTTCGACGATCAACGGCACCCCGGCGGTGAGTAGGAACGCTGTAGCCGCGATCCCGTTGTCCAGCATAAGAAATCCCGCCGCCTGGGAGATGGCGTGCCGCCTGGTCACCATGACGAACAGGGCAATCAACACCACCGCCAGGCCACCCGGAGCGGCGCTGACGGCCGCACTGGAATCCAGCTCTACAACGGATCGGGTGACCGCGAGCGCGACGACCGTCAAAACCGCCGCGACCAGTAGCGACGCGGTTGTGTTGACCAGCGGCGTCGCCTCCCGCGGCAGGTCCTCTTCGGCCCCGAGCGCACGGGCTAGCAGCCACGGCAGCAGCCCGGCGCGTAGCGCGAAGAGTGCGACGCCGATACCGACGAGTTCCCAATCACGAAAGTGAACGCCAAGAATTATCGGTATCGCGGCCAGCGCGACGCCTTGGGCCGCGAGCAACCGTACAATGGATCCCAAATCGCGGCGCCAGACGATCAACACCGCGGCCAGCAGCAGACCGCCCGGCGCCAGATCGAGGACACCCGCGTAATTGACATCGGTCATCGCATCACACCTGGGCCGTAAAGAAATTGGCCGACGTGACGGCCAACAGCGCCAGCAGGAAGGACCCGGCCAGTAACTCGGGCACCCGGAATAGCCGCAGCTTGGCGATGAAGACTTCCGCGCCCGCCAACGCGACGGCAGCAACGGCCACCTTGATTCCGATCACCGCGATACCGACCCCGATGCCGATCAGACTTGGCCGCTCACCCGCAATGCCCCATGGCACAAAAAGATTCGCTAACAACGCCAGCAGAACGGTAAGCCGCATCCCGCTGGCCCACTCGATGACGGCCAGTCGTGGTCCGGTGTACTCGAGCACCATCGCCTCGTGCACCATAGTCAATTCCAAGTGGGTCGCCGGATTGTCCACCGGAAGCCGTCCGGTCTCCGCGACCACGACGATCACCAAGGCGACGAAGGCCAGGATCCCCGCGATCGATACCACCTCCGCGGGGTTGTCAACGCTAAAAGCAACGATGGCCCCTAGATTGGCTGACCTCGCCGGAATGGACAACGCGAAGACCGCCAACAGAATCGTTGGTTCCACCAGGGCGGCGATGGCGATCTCCCGACTGGCACCCATGCCGCCGAAGGATGTGCCGGTGTCGATTCCGGCCAGCGTCAGCGCGACGGTGCCCAGGAACAGCAGCCCCACCACCACGAACAGATCGCCGACCGGGTCCAGCGGTGAACCGGTGGCAACCAGCGGTGCGATCGCGGCTGTCAGCAAAGTGGTGGCCGCCAGCACCGTCGGTGCGATCGCAAATACCGATGTGGTTCCTTCGGGGACGACATGTTGCTTGCGCAGCTGCTTGCGCAAGTCTCGCCAAGGCTGTAAAACTCCCGCACCGCAACGTCCTTCAGATCGCGCACGAACTTGCCGCATCAAGCCGATCACCAGCGGCGCTCCGAACATGACGCCACCGATCTGTGCAGCACCGGCCGCGGCGGACATGACGTTCATCGTGCGACCACCAACACGATGAGCACACCGAGCGCTCCATAGCCGAGGTAGAGATGCACACTTCCGTTGTGCGCGAATCTGATGGCTTGGGCGCACCACGACAGGGCGCGCAATGCCGGCGCGTAGAGGCGTTGCTCGACGGCGTCGGTCACCTCGGCGCGATAAGCAATCTTGTCTATGTGATAGCGGGTTCCCTCCAAATGGGTTACCTCGATGCCGGTGTCGGGCCGCAGCAGGTCATCGAAAACGCGTTGCAGCGGCTGGGCAAAGGACGTCGCCGTGTACTGCATGCGTGGCGTGAGTTCGTCTGCACCGCAAGCCCATAGCGGCGCGGTCACCGTGCTCGGTCGATGACGTACGCCCCAACGGGCCAGGACGACCACGATCAGCATGGCTGCGGCCAGGGCCGCGGCCAGCAAGGTGGGCGAGATGGATCCGTCGATACCGGGCAACCGCAGCACCACGCCCAAATCGGTGAGTTCGGCATTGCTGGATGCGGGCAGGGTATCCAGCACCGACTGCAGGGTTGCGGTGGTGACGAACGGCGCTATTGCGACGACGGCACAGCCGATGGCGGCCACGGCCATACCGATGAGCATGCTGACCGGAGCTTCGCGCGCCAGCTGCGCTGCCTCCGACCGTGGCCGCGCCAAGAAGCCGGTACCGAATGCCTTCACCATCGCGGCCACGCCCAGACCCGTGGTCAGTGCGACCGCACCGACCCCCAGCGGCGTCACCAGGCCGACGATGGTGTTGTGTTCGGGTCGCGCGTGAATCAGCGACTGCACCAGCAGCCATTCGCTGACAAATCCCGCACCCAGCGGCAACCCGGACGCGCCCAGCGCGGCAATTCCGAAAAGTACTGTGGTGTATGGCATCCGGCGGGCCAGACCACCTAGCCGATCCAGGTCGCGCTGTTCGGTGGCCAAAAGAACCGATCCGGCGGCCAGAAATCCGAGGCTTTTGAATGCGGCGTGGGCGACCAGGTGCAACAGTGCGGCGGTCATCGCGATGATGGCGGCCGCCCCGGCGCCGGCCGCGGACAGCAGCGTGCCCGCCCCCAGGGCAAGGGTTACCAGCCCCATGTTTTCAATCGTCGAATATCCCAGCAGCCGCTTGAGGTCGGTGGCCACCGACGCCTGCAGCACGCCATACACGGCGGAGACGGCGCCGACCGCCAGCAGTGTCACGCCCCACCACTGTGGCCCCGGCCCGAGCAGCTGCAGATCGACTTTGATGACACCATAAATACCGAGGTTGACCATGGCGGCACTCATCAATGCCGATACCGGACTTGGCGATTCCGGGTGTGCCCGCGGCAGCCAGGCGTGCAGAGGCAACAGGCCCGCTTTGGAGCCGAACCCCAGCAGTGTCGACACGAATACGAAGCCGCGAACTCCATCCGATGACACGGTCATCTCGGCGAAGCGATTCGTCCCTGCCGCTGCGGCCAGCACCGTCATTCCCAACAAGATGGTGGCGAAGCCCAGCTGCGTCATGACCGCGTAATATCCCGCGGCCGAACGAACCTCGGCACGGGAATGATTCGTTGCCACCAGGAGGAGTGAGGTAATCGCCATTACCTCCCAGACCAGCAGAAAGGTGGTCACCGAACCCGCGGCGGGTACCAAAAGCATGGCCGCGACAAACACCGGGAGGGTTATCAACGGGGCGGCACCCAAGCGCTCGCGGCGCGCGTATCCGATGCCATAGATGCCCGCGGCGACGGCCACGGCACCGGTAACGGCGATGAAGAAGCCGCCGAGTCGGCCGACATCGAGATCCACCCCGATCAGCGGCACCAACCAGGATAGGCGAACCTGCGGCAGCACCCCAAAGACCGCAGTGAGCCCCAGCAGTACACCGCATACACCGATAGCGGTGGTCACTGCGCCACTAGCTACAGCGCCAATATCATTGCGGGACAACGCAATATTGCGGGCCGAAGGCACCCCAGCCGGACTTGGCGTCACCGCCCTGTCACCGACCGCAGGGCAGCAACCACCTGGTCGGGCGTGGGCGGACAACCGGAAACCTCGACGTCAACTGGAACCACCTCGCGGACCGCACCCACCACCCCGTACGCGTCGGCAAACACGCCGCGGTTCAACGCGCAGTCACCGCAGGCGATGACCACGCACGGTTGCGGCGTAGCCGCCAAGGTATTGCGCAGTGGTTGGGCCATATTCCGGGTTACCACGCCGGTGACGAGCAGCGCGTCCGCGTGCCGCGGCGAGGCCACCAGGCGGGCACCGAATCGCTCGGCGTCATAAACCGGCCCGAATGCCCCGGAGATTTCCACCTCGCAGCCGTTGCAGGAACCCGCATCGACGTGGCGCACCTGCAACGACCCGTGCACTCCTGTCGGCGGTGCGACCGCCGGTGCCGGACCCTCCCCCAGCGGTTCGGCCAGCCGACCCATCCGCACGATTCTGCTGATCCACCCCATGAGTGCGTCCCTAGTTGTCCGCGCCCGCGCGGCCGGCGCGCAGATCCTCGAGCATCGCGACCTGGCCGCTGAGCATTCCGGTCAGCACGCGGCGCGCGACGGCCATTAGTTCAGCGATCAGGGGCGACGTGATCGAGTAGATCACCGTATTGCCGTCCTTGCTCGCCGTCACCACCCCCGCCCGGCGCAGCACGCCCAGCTGCTGGGACAGGTTCGACGACTCCAACCCCACTTCGGGCAACAGCTCGGCAACCGTGTGGTCGCGCTCGGACAGCAGCTCGAGAATCCGCACCCGAGCCGGGTGCCCGAGAGTCTTGAAGAACTCGGCCTTGAGCTTGTACAGCGGCTCCGACACCCGACCTCGCTTAAAGTTCCATCAATTTAGCAATTGAAAACTTTATCAGGCATTGTGCTCGCGCGCCCCCCGCGAGCAGACGCAGAATCGCACAAAATCGAAGATTTTGATGCGATTCTGCGTCTGCTCGGCCGCCGCGCGGCACCCCGGCTCAGGTGGGGGCTATTCCTCGGGAATTTCGACGCGGCGCATTACACCGTCGACGGTGTCGGCGGCTTCGATCTCACCGCGGGTGACGCCAAGGAGAAACAGCACGGTATCCAGGTAGGGATGGCTTAAGGACGCGTCGGCCACCGCGCGCAACGCGGGCTTGGCGTTGAACGCGATGCCCAGGCCCGCGGCGGCGAGCATGTCGATGTCGTTGGCACCGTCGCCAACCGCGACGGTTTGCTCCATCGGCACCGCAAAAAGCTCCGCGAAGTCACGCAGCGCCGCCGCTTTACCCGGCCGATCAACAATGGGGCCAACGACGCGACCGGTGAGAATCCCGTCGACGATCTCCAGCTCGTTGGCGGCGACGAAGTCCAGGTTCAGCTCCTGCGCGAGGGGCTCGATGATCCGCCGGAAGCCACCGGAGACGACCCCGCAGCGAAAACCCAACCGCTGCAAGGTACGAAGGGTGGTCCGGGCACCGGGCATAAGTTGCAGCTGGGCGGCGACATCGTCGACCACCGTGGCGGGCAATCCGGCCAACGTGGCCACCCGCTGGTGTAGCGACTCCGCGAAATCCAACTCGCCGCGCATCGCTGCCTCGGTAATCGCCGCGACCGCACCCTCGGCGCCCGCTCGAGCCGCCAGCATTTCGATGACCTCTCCCTGAACCAACGTCGAGTCGACGTCGAACACGATGAGTCGTTTGGTGCGCCAGGCCAAGCCGTAGTCCTCGACGGCTACATCGACGCCCTCATCGGCGGCCACCCGCGTCAGGGCCACCTGCAACGGATCGTAGACCCCGTCGGGCACCGAGACCCGTAGTTCCAGGCCGGTCACCGGATAGTCGGAGACGCCGCGGATGAAGTCGATGTTGACGCCCAATGAGGCCGCTTCCTTGGCCACCGCGCCGAAAGCGCGGGCGGTGACCGGGCGGCCCAGCACGAAAATGGTGTGAGTCGACGGCTGCCGGATGACGGGCACGTCGGCGCTGCGCTCGACCGTCACATCCAGTCCCACCTCGTGGATGGCGGACTCGACATCGCCACGCAACCCGGGACCGTCGGCGACCTCCGGCGGACAGGACACCAGGACACCCAGCGTGAGACGGCCACGGATCACGACCTGTTCGACGTTGAGCAGCTCGACACCGTGCTTGGCGAGCACCTCGAAAAGCGCAGATGTCACACCCGGCTGATCGATGCCGGTGACCGTGATCAGCACCGACACTTTGGGTGACGCGGTCACCCGCGGCTGCCGCCCATCCAAGCCATCAGGAGGAAACGCCTACGTCGTCCACCTTGGCGACGTCGCTGCCCTTCGGACCGTGGTCACGACCCACGTGAGCCTCGGCGCGAAGCCGCTCCACCATGTGCGGGTAGTGCAACTCGAAGGCCGGGCGCTCCGAGCGAATGCGTGGCAGCTCGGTGAAGTTGTGCCGCGGCGGCGGGCAACTGGTCGCCCACTCCAGCGAGTTGCCGTAGCCCCATGGGTCGTCGACGGTGACGACCTCGCCGTAACGCCAGCTCTTGAACACATTCCAGACGAACGGGAACATCGACACTCCCAGGATGAATGCCCCGATCGTCGAGACGACGTTGAGTGGCTGGAAGCCGTCGGTGGATAAGTAGTCCGCGTAGCGACGGGGCATACCCATGTCACCGAGCCAGTGCTGCACCAGGAAGGTGGTGTGGAACCCGATGAACGTCAGCCAGAAGTGCAGCTTGCCCAAACGTTCGTCGAGCAGCCGGCCGGTCATCTTGGGGAACCAGAAGTAGGTGCCGGCGAAGGTAGCGAACACGATGGTGCCGAACAGCACGTAGTGGAAGTGCGCGACCACGAAATAGCTATCGGTCACGTGGAAGTCCAACGGCGGGCTGGCCAGCAGCACACCGGTCAGGCCACCCAGCAGGAAGGTGACCAAGAAGCCGATGGAAAACAGCATCGGCGTCTCGAAGGTCAACTGCCCCTTCCACATCGTGCCGATCCAGTTGAAGAACTTGATCCCGGTCGGCACCGCGATCAGATAGGTCATGAACGAAAAGAACGGCAGCAGAACTGCACCTGTCGCGAACATGTGGTGTGCCCACACCGCCACCGACAGCGCGGCGATGGACAACGTCGCATAGACCAGCGTGGTGTAGCCAAAGATCGGCTTACGCGAGAACACCGGGAAAATCTCGCTGACAATCCCGAAGAACGGCAACGCAATGATGTAGACCTCGGGATGGCCGAAGAACCAGAACAGGTGCTGCCACAGCAGCACACCGCCGTTGGCCGGGTCATAGATGTGGGCGCCCAAGTGACGGTCGGCGGCCAGCCCGAACAGCGCCGCTGTCAGCAGCGGGAACGCGATCAGAATCAGGATGGATGTCACCATGATGTTCCAGGTGAAGATCGGCATCCGAAACATCGTCATGCCGGGCGCACGCATACAGACCACGGTGGTGATCATGTTGACGGCGCCGAGGATGGTGCCCAGACCGGCGACGAT
The DNA here is from genome assembly GCF_900292015.1 of Mycobacterium basiliense. Classification (NCBI taxonomy): domain Bacteria; kingdom Bacillati; phylum Actinomycetota; class Actinomycetes; order Mycobacteriales; family Mycobacteriaceae; genus Mycobacterium; species Mycobacterium basiliense. The sequence continues at coordinate 1,646,791 of NZ_LR130759.1, read as the reverse complement.
CAAGCCGATGATCCACAGGTCGCCGCCGGGGCCGGGTGAGTGGATGGCGTCGGTCAGCGGGGTATAGGCGGTCCAGCCGAAATCGGCGGCCCCACCCGGGGTGATGAAGCCGGCCATACCCAGCGTGGCGCCGAATAGGAACAGCCAATACGAGAAGGCGTTCAACCGCGGGAACGCCACGTCGGGGGCGCCGATCTGCAGCGGCAGCACCAGGTTGGCAAAGCCGAACACGATTGGCGTTGCGTAGAACAACAGCATGATCGTGCCGTGCATGGTGAACAGCTGGTTGAACTGCTCATTGGACAGGAACTGCAGGCCGGGCGCGGCCAGCTCGGTCCGCATCAACAACGCCAGCAGGCCGCCCACAAAGAAGAAGACGAAGCAGGTGACGGTGTACATGATGCCGATCACCTTGTGATCGGTGGTGGTGAGCAGCTTGTAGACCAGGTTCCCCTTGGGTCCCATGCGGGCCGGATACGGGCGGATGGCCTCGAGTTCTCCCAAAGGGGGCGCTTCGGCTGTCAACAGCTCCTCCAAACATCCACGACGGGCAGGGCCGCAGTACGCAACACTGAGTGGAATCTTAGCCCCCGATCAGGCGGCCGTCAGGGCTGGTCCTACAAACTGTCGTAAATGCCGGGCGGGTGGTGCCCGGCCGCTCGGGCAGACCGCCTGCAACTGGGCGGATGTTAACGTCGAACGCGTGCAAAGGAACCGGATGCGACGGGCTTTGGCGGTCGCATCGCTGGCCGTCTTGATCCTCACGTGCGCCGGCTGCGGCGGCAGTCGGCCCGCCGCGAAATCGGCTCGCACGGTGGTGACCCCCACCACCCAAATCGCGGGGGCCGGGGTTTTGGGAAACGATCGCAAGCCCGACGAGTCGTGCGCGCGCGATGCGGCCGCGGCCGATCCGGGGCCCGCTACTCGGCCGGCGCGCAACGTCGCGGGCGTCGAACCGGACACGGCCCAAGTGCCAGCCGAGCCGCAGCGCATCGTGGTGCTCTCCGGCGACCAGCTGGACGCGCTGTGCGCGCTGGGCCTGCAAGCGCGGATAGTCGGCGCGGCCCTGCCGGCCGGCTCCTCGACCCAGCCGTCCTACCTGGGCCAGACCGTGTACGACCTGCGCGGGCTGGGCAACCGCAATGCCCCCGACCTGAACGCCGTTGCGGCGGCTCATCCCGATCTGATCCTGGGTTCGGTGGCGTTGACGCCGAATCTGTACCCTCAGCTGGCAGCGATCGCCCCCACGGTGTTCACCGCCGCGCCCGGCGCCGCATGGGAGGACAACTTCCGCAGTGTCGGCGCCGCCACCGCCCGCAGCGGCGCGGTAGAGGCCTTGCTCAGTGGATTCACCCAGCGGGCCAGACAGGTGGGGACCAAGCATGACGCGACCCATTTCCAGGCGTCGATCGTGCGGCTCACCGCCACCACGATGCGGGTTTACGGGGCCAGTAACTTCCCGGCCAGCGTGCTGAACGCGGTTGGCGTGGATCGCCCGGCATCGCAGCGGTTCACCGACAAGCCGTACCTCGAGATCGGCACCACCGATGCCGACCTCGCCAAGGAGCCGGACTTCTCCGCTGCCGACGCCGACATCATCTATGTGTCCTGCGCATCGACTGCGGCCGCCGAGCGCGCGGCAGCCGTCCTCGACAGTGCCCCCTGGCGCAAGCTATCGGCCAATCGCGATAACCGGGTCTTCGTGGTCAACGACGAGATATGGCAGACCGGCGAGGGTTTGATCGCCGCCCGGGGCATCGTCAACGACCTGCGCTGGATCAACGCGCCGATAAACTGAAGCGTCGACCCCTTCGCCTCTGGGGTCGCTGTGAGCGGGTCTTAAGCAGTGGGTGACCGAGCCCACGCTGACCCAAGAACTTAACTTAGCTAATCTTTACAATGGCTTTGCATGCCCACCCAACCTCAGAGGGATTCGCTTATGAGCACTGTTTCGGCATACGCCGCCACGTCGGCGACCGAGCCGCTGACCAAAACCACGATTGACCGTCGCGAGCCCGGCCCGCATGACGTGGCGATTGACATCAAATTCGCGGGGATCTGCCACTCGGACATCCACACCGTCAAAGCGGAGTGGGGGCCACCGAATTACCCCGTGGTGCCCGGCCACGAGATCGCCGGCGTGGTGACCGCGGTGGGATCCGACGTAACCAAATACCAGGTCGGCGATCGGGTCGGCGTCGGCTGTTTCGTGGATTCCTGTCGCGAGTGCAGCAGCTGCCTGGCCGGCATCGAGCAATATTGCAAGCCAGGAGCCAACTTCACCTACAACGCGGTCGGCAAAGATGGCCAGCCCACCCAGGGTGGCTACAGCCAGGCAATCGTCGTCGACGAGAACTACGTCTTACGCATCCCCGACGCCCTGCCGCTGGACGCCGCAGCACCGCTGCTGTGCGCGGGCATCACGCTCTACTCGCCGCTACGGCACTGGAATGCCGGGCCCAACACCCGGCTCGCGATCATCGGTCTGGGCGGTCTGGGCCACATGGGCGTCAAGTTGGGCGCGGCGATGGGCGCCGAGGTGACCGTGCTGTCCCAGTCGTTGAAGAAAATGGAAGACGGGTTACGACTGGGCGCCAACCACTACTACGCCACCTCCGACCCGGACACCTTCCGCAAGCTGCGCGGCAGCTTCGACCTGATTCTCAATACCGTGTCAGCGAACCTGAACATGGGCGATTACCTGAATCTGCTCGACGTCGACGGCACACTGGTCGAGCTGGGCATCCCCGAGCACCCCATGGACGTGCCGGCATTCGCCCTGGCGCTGATGCGACGCAGCCTGTCCGGGTCGAACATCGGCGGGATCGCCGAGACCCAGGAGATGCTGAATTTCTGCGCCGAACACGGCGTCACTCCCGAGATCGAGTTGATCGAGCCGAATTACATCAACGAAGCCTATGAGCGGGTGCTGGCCAGCGACGTGCGCTACCGCTTCGTCATCGACATCTCACAGCTGTGAGGCAACCCGATCGGCCGCCTCGGCGTCATCCTCATCGGGAGGCTCGGCGCTGACGTCGATGCCCGCCAGCGGCCAGCCGGCGGCGGCCAGCGTGCCGGCAACCCGTTGGATGTTCTCCGGCCCGGCGTCGTGGTGTGTTACGCCCGTGATGAATTCCGCGATCTCATCGCGGTTGATCACGCCATTGGCCGTGGCCGCTGACCCCTCCGCGGTGATGTCGCGCACCACCTGCCGGATCTGTTCCTCGGTCAGCGGTGTGCTGCGCAGCAATGCGAGCAGCGGGACCCGGTCGGGACCCGGAACGCCGTTGGGGTAGCCGACCTGCAGCCACTGAACCACCGACCGGAGAAAGTGGGGGTGAGAGGGGGGGAATTTCGCCACCCCACCAGTGTCACGTTAGGCACCGCGCCCGCGCCACCGTGGCGTCGTACCGTGCGGACAATTCATGCGCCGTTCACGGTCCGCACACGTAGTCGCGGCCCTCGTTGCCCTAGAAGTCCCAGTCCTCATCCTCGGTGACGACGGCCTTGCCGATCACGTAGCTCGACCCCGAGCCGGAGAAGAAGTCGTGGTTCTCGTCGGCGTTGGGCGACAATGCCGAGAGGATCGCCGGATTGACTTCGGTCTCATCACGCGGGAACAGCGCCTCATAGCCGAGGTTCATCAGCGCCTTATTGGCGTTGTAACGCAAGAACTTCTTGACGTCCTCGGTCAACCCCACCTCGTCGTAGAGATCCTGCGTGTACTCAACCTCGTTGTCGTACAGCTCAAAAAGCAGCTCGTAGGTGTACTCCTTGAGCTCGGCGCGCTTGACCTCGTCAACCAACGCCAGTCCGCGCTGGAATTTGTAGCCGATGTAGTAACCGTGGACGGCCTCATCACGAATGATCAGCCGGATCATGTCGGCGGTGTTGGTCAGCTTGGCCCGGCTCGACCAATACATCGGCAGGTAGAAGCCCGAGTAGAACAGGAAGCTCTCCAGCAGCGTCGAGGCCACCTTGCGCTTGAGCGGATCATCGCCCCGGTAGTACTCGAGCACAATCTCGGCCTTGCGCTGAAGATTGGGGTTTTCCTCCGACCACCGGAACGCGTCATCGATCTCGGCGGTCGAGCACAGGGTGGAGAAGATCTGGCTGTAGCTCTTGGCGTGCACCGACTCCATGAAGGCGATGTTGGTGAGCACCGCCTCCTCATGCGGAGTCAGCGCGTCGGGGATCAGGCTGACCGCACCGACGGTGCCCTGGATGGTGTCCAGCATGGTCAGGCCGGTGAAGACCCGCATGGTGAGTTGCTTCTCACTGGCGGTCAGCGTGCCCCATGAGGGGATGTCGTTGGACACCGGCACCTTCTCGGGTAGCCAGAAATTTCCGGTCAACCGATCCCAGACCTCGGCGTCCTTTTCGTCTTGGAGTCGGTTCCAGTTGATCGCTGAGACGCGGTCGATCAGCTTTGCATTTCCAGTCACAGGAACTCCACTTCACCAGGACTAATGGGCGGTGTTGCTTAGGCCACAAACACTACCCCTAGGGGCCGACAAGGCGGCGCAACACAACAAGTTGTGTTCGCGTGTCGCCAATTGCGCCTCCGGGACGCGACGTCGGCCTTGACCTATCGGCCACCCGTGGCCGCGAATTGCTGATCGGTCAGGTCTCGGTCAGGTATCAGTCAGGTGTCGGTCAGGTGGTAGTAGGCGGAGCTGAACGCCGCGGCGGCGGTTAGCAGCGCGTCGCGTTCCGCCGTGGTCATCTGCTCGGCAACGGCCCGAATCAGGCTGACCCGCTGGCAGACGAGGTCGTCGAGAATCGAGCGCCCCAGCTCCGTGAGCTCCAGGATGGTGGCACGCCTATTACGCGGCGAAACGGAGCGGGTGATCAGGCCAGCTTCGGCCAGGCGATCGCTAAGTCGGCTAGCAGTCGATGGAACCAGATCCAGGTCCGCACCCAGCTCGGTGACCAGGCTCGGCCCCAGGCGTTGCAAAGACTGCAGCGCGCGCAGCGGCGCCAGCCCGATCCGCTTCTCCATCTGCTCGAGGACCACGACGTTGAGTGCCAACAGCCCCCGTGTCGCGCGCTCCAAATCGGCCGCGTATTCGCCGTCCGAGTCGTCTCCCTCGAAGTCCGATGGCGTTGTTGCCGCGGTCGGATCCTCCTCCATGAAGCCAACAGATTACATCCGTTTTGCAAATCATGCAGATAGCAATTTTATGTTTGCGCATCGTCCGAGTGGAAATGCCTACTACATCGACGTCGCAGCACTCAGACAGGACACCACCAATGGCACGAGACACCAAGGGGCCACCACCGGCCGCAACCTATAGCCTGCGCAGGGTCAGTCTCGACCCACACCACTGGCACCAGGTGCGGTGGTTTTTGGGCGCCGAAGCGGTGGCGGCCAGTAGTTGCGGCGCGGCCGGACTCATCGCGTTCTACGTCGCCGCCCCCACCCGCACCCAGTTCCCGGTCGCCGGGCTCTCCGTGACACCCGGCCTGTGCTGGGTCTTGCTCGGCATCGCGGTGACCGCCGCCGTCGCCGCCTCGAGGCGCCGGCTCGCTCTGCTGTTCACGGCGGCAGCGAGCGTCTGCGCGGTGTCGTTGATGTTCGTCGATGCCATTGCCAGCACCCGCAGCGGTCCCGGACCACTGGGATTTGACCCCGCCGCCATCGTGTTGTGGGGTGTGCTGTTCTGCTACAACTTCGGCCTCGGCATGTGGCTGATTCCCGACCATCTCGAGGGTCCGGACTGGGTTCCAACAGGTCAACGTTCCCGAGACACTTCCCCGGAGCGGGAGCACACCTGATGGGTGCTGCCGCCGGCACTACCCACGTGTTACGCGAGTACGCACTGCTGGCCGACGGCGCGCGCGGTGCCCTGATCGGCCCGCGCGGCGAGATCAGCTGGATGTGCGCACCGCGCTGGGACGACGACGCGGTATTCAGCACCCTGTTGGGCGGTCGCGGCGTGTTCTCCATCACGCCGTCCAACCGCTATGTCTGGGGCGGCCACTACGAGGAGGGCACGCTGATCTGGCGTTCCCGCTGGGTGACGACCGACAGCATCATCGAATGCCGCGAGGCGCTGGCCTACCCGGGCGATCAGGGCCGATTGGTCTTGCTGCGCCGCCTGCTGGCGGTACAGGGCGACGCGCACGCTGAGTTACTGTTCGCCCCAGCCGCCGGATTCGGCCACCACGGCATGGCCGCGGTCACCCTCGATGACCGGGGTTGCTGGCACGCGGACGTGGGCAACCTACGCATGCGGCTGCGCGGCGCCGCGGACGCCACGGCCACCCGCCTGTCCAGCGGCATCCAATCGCTGCAAGCCAGCCTGAAAGCACCCGAGGGCGGTTTCCACGACATCGTCGCCGAACTGTCGGACTCCCCGTCGCAAGAGCGGCCACTCGACGCCCAAACATTATGGGACAGAACCGAAGACAATTGGAGACGAGCCATCCCGCCGATGAGCTCGAGCATCGCGGTCCGTGATGCCCGGCACTCCTACGCCGTCCTGCGGGGGTTGACCAGCCCCAGCGGGGGCATGGTCGCCGCGGCGACGATGAGCCTTCCGGAGCGGGCCGAGCAGGGCCGCAACTACGACTACCGGTACGTCTGGATTCGCGATCAATGCTACGCGGGGCAGGCGGTCGCCGTCGATGAGCCCCACGAATTACTAGACTCCGCAGTCGGATTCGTGTCGCGCCGGCTGCTGGCCGACGGACCGAAGTTGCGGCCGGCCTACACCGTTGACGAAGGTCCGGTGCCCAAAGAAAGATCACTGCGGCTCCCCGGCTACCCGGGGGGCGGCGACATGGTCGGCAACCACGCCCGCGACCAATTTCAGCTCGACACGCTCGGTGAGGCACTGCTGCTGTTCGCCGCCGCCGGCCGCCACGACCACCTCGACAGCGAGGCCTACCAGGCCGTTACCACTGCCGTCGCGGCCATCGTCGAACGCTGGCAGGATTCCGACGCCGGGATCTGGGAACTCGACACCCGGCGCTGGGCACACTCACGACTCACCTGCGTTGCGGGCCTGCGCGCCATCGCGGCACATGCCGCCCACCACGATGCGGCCACCTGGAGTTCCCTGGCCGACACCATCCTGGCCGACACCAGAGAGTGCCAGCACCCGAGCGGCCGGTGGCAGCGGGCACCCGACGACCCGCGCGTCGATGCCGCGCTGCTCATTCCGGCAATCCGGGGCGCAGTGCCCGCCGATGACCCGCGCAGCATCGCCACGCTCGATGCGGTATGCGCAGATCTGGTACATGACGGCTACGTGCATCGGTTCCGGCATGCCGACCGACCGCTGGACCAGGCCGAAGGCGCGTTTTTGCTGTGCGGATTCTGGACCGCCCTGGCCTATCAGCAACAAGGCGACATGATCTCGGCCACACGGTATTTCGAGCGCCACCGCGCGGCCTGCGGGCCACCCGGCCTGTATTGCGAAGAGTACGACGAGGTGCAACGCCAGCTTCGCGGCAATATCCCACAGGCCTTTGTGCACGCACTGCTCATCGAAAGCTCGCTGCGTCTGCCGCATCAACCCGCCAGTGCGGACTCGCAACTGGCCGATCACCGCAGGAGGAGTTATCCATGACCGCACCACGCACGGTGGTAATCACCGGAGCCAGCGCAGGCATCGGACGAGCCGCTGCAAGGGAATTCGGCGCTCGCGGCGACCGCGTCGCTTTGCTCGCCCGCGGCGAAGCCGGCCTGCGGGGCGCCGCAGCAGATGTCACGGCCGCTGGCGGCGAAGCCACCTACATCTCGGTAGACATCGCCGACCACACCCAGGTCGATTCGGCCGCGACCCAGGTCGAAGAGCGATTCGGCCCCATCGACGTGTGGGTCAACGACGCCTTCACTTCGGTGTTCGCCCCGTTCGCCGAGATCACACCCGAAGAGTTCAAACGAGTCACCGAGGTCAGCTACCTCGGCTTCGTCTACGGCACCATGGCCGCACTTTCTCGAATGCGGCCGCGCAATGCCGGCACCGTCGTGCAGGTCGGATCGGCACTGGGCATCAGGGCCATTCCCCTGCAGTCGGCCTACTGCGGTGCCAAACACGCCATCAACGGGTTCACCGAATCGGTGCGCACCGAACTAATCCACGAAAAGAGCAACATCCGCCTCACCGTCGTGCAGATGCCGGCGCTGAACACCCCGCAGTTCTCGTGGGTACGGTCGCGCCTGCCGCACCGGCCACAGCCAGTGCCGCCGATCTATCAGCCCGAAATCGCCGCCCGTGCGGTGGTATTCGCGGCCGACCACCCGCGACGCAAGCAGTATTGGGTGGGCGCCAGCACCGTCGGCACCATCCTGGGCCAGCGCGCGGTGCCAGCACTGCTGGACCGCTACCTGGCTAAGACCGGCTATTCCTCGCAGCAGACCGACCAGCCGGCGAGCGCCGACCGCTCGGGCAACCTCTGGGAGCCGCGGGATGACGACGTCGACCAAGATCACGGCGCCCACGGCGATTTCGACGACAGGTCACGCAGCCACTCCCCGCAGCTATGGCTGGCACGACACCCACGTGCGATGTCTTTGGCGGTGGCCGGCGCGGCGGCTACCGCCGGAGGTGCGGCATGGACACTCCGCCGCAATTGATTTCACCAATCGAAAATGCCTATGAATGACCATCTTTGGAGGAGATATGCCCGATACCGTTAGCGATATTCTATTGGCCCGGCTGCGGGAGTGGGGGGTGCATCAGGTCTTCGGCTTTCCCGGAGACGGCATCAACGGCTTGTTGGCGGCGTGGCAACGCGCCGATGACAAACCTCAGTTCGTACAGGCTCGCCACGAGGAGATGTCGGCTTTTGAGGCCGTCGGTTTCGCCAAGTTCTCCGGGCAGGTCGGAGTCTGCGTAGCTACCAGCGGCCCGGGGGCGGTGCACCTGCTCAACGGCCTCTACGACGCCAAGCTCGACCACGTGCCGGTGGTGGCGATCGTCGGGCAGACCGAGCGTTCGGCGATGGGCGGTTCCTATCAGCAGGAGATAGACCTGCTCAGCCTGTTCAAGGATGTCTGTAGCGACTACGTACACATGTGCACCGTGCCGCAGCAGCTGCCCAACCTGATCGACCGCGCGATCCGGGTGGCCCTCAGCGAGGGTGCCCCGACCGCGATCATCGTGCCCTCGGACGTGTTCGAGCTGAAGTATGAGCCGCCTGCCCACGCATTCAAGCAGGTGCCGTCCAGCCTGGGCATCTCACGGGCCCGCGTGGTACCCGACGATGACGCCGTGCGCCAGGCCGCCGAGCTGCTCAATGAGGGCAACAGGGTCGCCATGCTGGTCGGTCAGGGCGCCCGCGGCTGCGTCGCCGAACTGACCGAAGTCGCCGAATTGCTCGGCGCCGGGGCAGCCAAAGCGCTGCTGGGTAAAGACGTCCTGCCCGACGATCTGCCATGGGTGACGGGCTCGATCGGGCTGCTGGGCACCACCGCCAGCTGGCATCTGATGCAAGACTGCGACACCCTGCTCACCATCGGCTCGAACTTTCCCTACACGCAGTTCCTGCCCGACCTCGACCAGGCCCGCGCCGTGCAGATCGACCGCTCCGGTAAGTGGATCGGGATGCGCTATCCCTACGAGCTCAATCTCGTCGGGGACGCTAAAGCCACTCTGCGAGCGCTGATTCCGCTGCTGAAGCGCAAGTCTGACCGGTCCTGGCGCGAGCAGGTCGAAGCACATGTGGACCGCTGGTGGACCACCGTACAACGCACCGCAATGACCGACGCGGACCCACTGAACCCCATGCGGCTCTTCTGGGAGCTGTCCGAGCGCCTGCCCACCAACGCCATCATCGCCGCGGACTCCGGGTCCTCGGCCAACTGGTACGCAAGACATTTAAAATTCCCTGCGGGAGTGCGTGGTTCACTGTCAGGCACGCTGGCCACGATGGGCCCCGGGGTGCCGTATGTGATCGGCGCGAAATGGGCCCATCCCGAACGGCCCGCGATCGCCTTCGTCGGGGATGGCGCGATGCAGATGAACGGGATGGCCGAGCTGATCACCATCGCGAAATACTGGCGGCAATGGTCGGACCCGAGATTGATCGTCGCCGTCTTGCACAACAACGACCTCAACCAGGTCACCTGGGAGATGCGAGCCATGGAGAATTCACCAAAATTCGTTGCTTCACAGGAACTTCCGGATGTGGACTACGCCGCGTTCGCGCGCAGCCTGGGTCTGCACGGGGACAACCTGGACGACGCCGCAGCTTTGGGCGCCGCCTGGGACCGCGCGCTGGCCGCCGACCGCCCCACGGTGCTGGACGTCCGTTGCGATCCCGACGTACCGCCCATACCGCCGCACGCCACCTTCGAACAGGCCAAGTCGCTTGTCGAGGCGGTACTGGGAGGCGACGAGGACTCGAAGGGGTTCATCAAGCAGGGCGTCAAGCAGAAACTGCAGCAGTTCCTGCCCGGCGAAAAAAAGGAGAGTTCATGAAACCGCTCAGCGCCGCGGTCCATGCGATCCGCACCGGCAAATTCGAACGCACCCTTGCGGCGCTGACCGCCGCCGGAGCCGCGGTGACCACCGCGGAGATCTATCTGTCCCACGACGCGGCCAGCTTCGGCAACAAGATGATGTACTGGCCGGTCGTTATCGTGCCCACGGCCGTGCCCGCTGGCCTTGCCGGGTTCTTCTCCCGGCGTGCGGCGCACACCATCCTGCCCGCCGCCAGCGCCCTGATTGTCGCCAACGGCCTCCAAGGCACCTACCTACACCTGCGGGGAGTCCGCCAGCGTCCGGGCGGCCTGACCAAATACAACATGGAATCCGGTCCGCCCGCATTCGCACCCCTGCTGGCGTCCCTCGTCGGCGGCATGGGGCTACTGGCCGCGTTGCTGCGTCGCGAGGATCTCGAGCTGCTCAAGACGGGAGCAACGCACTGATGCCGTTTCACCCGCCGGGCCGGCACGCGATCACACCTCAGGATCGGGGCAGATTTCCCGGATTCGACGTCCTGGATCGCGTCGAGTCGTGGGATCAGGTGACCGCCGGAGTGATACTGGCGCGCCTGGCGCTGCCCAAGATGCTGTCATTTTTCACACCGACCGAAGTGGCGGTGGCGGCCCCGATGCTCGATCTGCTGCTCGCGCAGGACCGAGATCCCCGAGTGCCGGTCCTCGCGCTCATCGACGACCGCCTATCGATCGGGGAAACCGACGGCTGGCACTACGACGACATGCCCGAAGACGGACAGGCCTGGCGCGCGACCCTGGCGGGCCTGGACAACGATGCGCGCGATCGCTACGGCGTCGGCTATGCCGAGCTCGCCAGACCTCGGCAGGCCAGACTGTTGCAGGACGTCCAGCACCTTGCCGACGCCGGCCGTTCCTGGCACGACTTCGCTGCCGCGCACGTCTGGAGTCTGTGGACCCGCTACGCCTGCACCGCCTTCTACTCGCACCCGTGGGCGTGGAACGAGATCGGCTTTACCGGACCCGCCTATCCTCGCGGATATCTCAATCCGGGCATCAACGCCCGGGAAAGCTTCGAGATACCGGATCGCAACGGCGCGGATCCGGTCCCGTTCGCAGCACGCGTGGAACAGGCCCGGCGGGCCGACGACGACCTACCCAACGCTAATGCGTGAGACGGCAACAACCTTACGTTCGCGCAACGAATCCGCCTGGCTGATCCCCAATGACGGATCGCGCGCCAACCACCGGCTGCGCGCCGACATGCGCAGGTACCGACCGCAAGACGAGGTCGACGTGGTCATCGTCGGCGCCGGTGCCGGAGGGGCGACCCTTGGCCAGCGGCTGGCCCGCGCCGGCTGGTCGGTGGTCATCCTCGATGCCGGGCCTTTCTGGGACCCCGACACCGACTGGGTGAGCGACGAACGCGGGTCACACGGTCTGTACTGGACCGATCCGCGCCAAATCGGCGGCGCCAATCCCGTCCCGCTGGGATCCAACAATTCCGGGCGAGGTGTCGGCGGTTCCATGGTGCATTACGCGGGCTACACTCCGCGTTTTCACCCGTCGGACTTCCACACGTCGAGCGCCGATGGGGTCGGTGCGGACTGGCCGATCGAATACGCCCACCTGCGCCCGTACTACGCCCAGATCGAAGCCGAACTGCCGGTCGCCGGCCAGGATTGGCCGTGGGGCGAGCCACACCGGTATCCCCACAGCCCCCATCCGGTCAGCGGCAACGGCCTAGTTGCGCTGCGCGGCGCCGAGGCACTCGGTATCGACATGCGCGTCGGCCCCGTCGCGATCCCGAACGGGCGCTTCGGCAACCGGCCGCACTGCATCTACCGCGGATTTTGCCTGCAGGGCTGCAAAGTCAACGCCAAGGCCAGCCCGCTGATCACCCACATCCCCGATGCCCTGGCCCACGGCGCGGAGATCCGCGCGGACTCGCATGTCACCCGCGTCCTGGTGGACGACGACGCCGGGCGCGCCACTGGAGTCGAGTATCTGCGCAGTGGAGTGGCCTACCGGCAACGGGCCCGGTCGGTGGTGGTGGCCGGCTATTCGATCGAGACGCCGCGGCTGTTGTTGTTGTCGGCCACAGATCGTTACCGCGATGGGTTGGGCAATGACCACGACCAGCTCGGCCGCCACCTGATGGTGCAAGGCGCCCCGCAGGTTGCCGGGCGTTTCGACGACGAGGTGCGGATGTACAAGTCGCCACCGCCGGAAGTCAGCAGCGAGCAGTTCTACGAAACCGACACCACCAAAGCATATCGTCGTGGCTATTCCATCCAGACGGTGAGCCCGCTGCCGATTACCTGGGCCGAACATGTTGGCGCCCAGGGACATTGGGGGGAGACGCTGCGCGAGTACATGCGCGACTACATTCATTGGGCCACCCTGGGCGCACTGTGCGAACTGCTGCCCCTGCCCGGCAATCGCGTCACCCTGGCCGACGAGGCCGATCGCCACTGCCTGCCCGTCGCGCATTTCACATACAGCCAGTGCGACAACGACAAACGAATTATCGCCGCGGCACGCGACGTCATGTCGGACATCCTTCGCGCCGCCGGCGCTCAGGAGGTCATCGCCATCGAGCGGTACGCCCACCTCGTCGGAGGGGCCCGGATGGCGCTGCGCCCCGAAGACGGCGTCATTGACGCCCACCACCGAGTGTTTGGGGTGGACCGACTCTATGTCGTCGACGGCAGCGTGATGCCCACTCAGGGTGCCGCCAACCCGGCCCTGACCATCATGGCGCTGGCGGCCCGAGCCGCCGACCTAATGACCCGCCACGCCAGCCGATCTTGAATAGGGCGTTATGAATTCGCGCACAATAGATCAGGTCGATGTGGAGACCTACACGGTGCCCACCGCCCAACCCGAGGCCGACGGCACGCTGCAGTGGGACGCCACCACAGCGGTGGTTGTTCGGGTACACGCCGCAGAGGCCACGGGGCTGGGCTGGACCTACAGCTCGCCGGCGGCCGCGGAGGTTGTCAACGGAAACCTGTGCGATGTCGTCACCGGCCGTGACCCCGCCGACGTCGGCGGCGCATGGGCGGCCATGCATCGGGCCTGCCGAAACTACGGCACTCGCGGACTGATCATGCAGGCGCTCAGCGCCGTCGACATCGCGCTGTGGGACCTCAAAGCCCGCCTGCTGGACACGCCCCTTGCTATCCTCTTCGGCCGCTGCCGGTCCGCGGTACCTATCTACGGGTCCGGAGGCTTCGTCGACCTCGAATACCAGCGGCTGGCCGAACAGGTCCACTTTTGGCAACAAATCGGGTGTACCGCGATGAAAATCAAGATCGGCCAGGACTGGGGTAGCAAAATTGAACGAGACCTCAAGCGGGTCAACCAGCTCCGCGACATGGCCGGCGACGGGGTGCAGCTCATGGTGGACGCCAACGGCGCCTTCACATGCGCTCAGGCCAGGCGTATCGGCGCCGCCCTGGACGACCTCGGTGTGTCCTGGTTCGAAGAGCCCGTCAGCAGCGACGACGCCGATGGCCTGGGTAGGCTGCGCGATTGCCTGGGCTGCGACATCGCCGCAGGCGAGTACGTCGCCGACAGCCACGACGCCCGGCGCCTGGCACCCGTGGTCGACTGCCTCCAACTCGACGTCACCCGCTGCGGCGGCTACAGCGGGTGGCTGGCCGCCGCGTCTATCGCGGCCGCCCACAATCTCGAGGTTTCGGCGCACTGTGCACCGGCCTTGCACGCGCCGGTCGCCGCCGCGATCCCACACCTGCGCCACATCGAATACTTCATCGACCACACCCGGTTGGAACCAAGGCTTTTCAACGGTGTACCCCGCGCCGCTGACGGACAGCTTCGGCTAGATCTGTCCCGACCCGGCCACGGCATGACCGTGGCCGCGGGGGCAGAACAATACCGGAAGGCGCCGTAGGCGGAGGACACAACGACGATGACGACACGTCCGGCCACACGGCACCGCAGCATCGAAGTGCTCCGGGGGGCATGGGGCGCCGCGTTGGTGGCCGCCCCGCACCGCGTGCTCGGCCCCATACCTGGGATACAGGTCGACTCCAGAAGCCGCTTCATCGCGCGCATCCTCGGCGCCCGCCATCTCACCCAGGCCACATTGTCCGGTTACCGCTCGAGCCCCGAAGTGCTGGCGATGGGAGTCTGGTGGACGCCGCCCTCGCAGCGACCGCGCGGGCTGGCGGTGGTCGATTCAGGACGCGCCCGCGCCGGCGTCAGCGACGCCGTCATCGCCGCCTGCGGGCCGGGGCCGGGTACCGCGACCTCAAAGGTGCCCGCGCGACCGCACCGGCACATCAAGGGATCCGCGATCGGCTCGCGGTCGGCGTCCTGGGCCATGCCCCGGCGGGGAATATCCTGCTGCGCCGGTTCGGTCGAGTATGCCAGCGTGCCCAGCATCCGACGGCCGCCGGTGAGGTCTAGGCAGAACCCCATGCGATATGTACCATTTGGTACATGATTACCGGGCACAGTGTTGAGATCGATGCGCCACCGGAAACCGTCTGGGCGGTTTTCAGCGACGTTGAACGGTGGCCCGAATGGACCGCATCGGTGACCTCGCTGGTTGGGCTGGACGGGCCGGCCCTGGCGTCTGGCAAACGGTTCGAAATC
Source organism: Mycobacterium basiliense (assembly GCF_900292015.1). Taxonomy (NCBI): domain Bacteria; kingdom Bacillati; phylum Actinomycetota; class Actinomycetes; order Mycobacteriales; family Mycobacteriaceae; genus Mycobacterium; species Mycobacterium basiliense. The sequence goes on along the minus strand of NZ_LR130759.1, from coordinate 1,631,754 downwards.
AAGCAACCCCGCATGGCCAAACTGGTCTGGACGGTCACCGAGATCGATCCGGGTGTCTCCTGGACGTGGGAACAGCGCTCCCCGGGCGCGCTGGCGCGCGCTCGCCACGACGTCATCCCGCAGCCTGGCGGCCGCACGCTGGTGCGCCAGCGACTCGACCAGCGCGGCATACTCGGCGCCCTCGTCGGCCGGCTGATGGCCAACATGACCAAGCGCTACCTCGACCTGGAAGCCAACGGCCTCAAGGACAGGGCCGAAGAGCTCAGGCGCGCCGGTGGCGCGCACGCCTGACCTGCAGCGGCGTCGGCAACTACTGGACGCGCTGGTTGCGAACTTCGCCGCACATGGCGTCGGTGACCGATCGCTGCGCGACGTCGCGACCGCGGTCGGCACCAGCCATCGAATGCTGCTGCACCACTTCGGATCTCGAGAGAATCTGCTGGTGGCGGTGGTCGACGAGGTCGAGCGCCGACAGATGGGCCTGATGCCTGATTTGCCGACGAGCCCCGCGCACAGCTTCGCCGCCATGTGGGCCGATGTTCGCCGGCCCGAACTGCGCCAGCTAGAACGTCTCTTCTTCGAGTGTTACTCCCGCGCCGCACAAGGCGAAAAGCCGTTCGCTCAAATGGTCCCCGGCGCGGTCAACAACTGGCTGGCCGAAGCCGACGCCGTCGCCCAAGGCGCGGTCGATGCGGCTATGGTGCGCCTCGGGCTGGCGGTGATCCGTGGTCTGTTGCTGGACCTGGTCGCCACCGACGACGATGCCGGGGTAGACGCGGCCGCAACGGCCTTCGCGGAGCTACTCAGCCGCTGACGCCGCAGCCCGGCGGGGCTTGCTGCCGACCCCGAAGAACTGGTACTCCTGCGGCTTGACCGACCGGGTGCCCATCCAGTACTGCCAGGTGTAGCCGCCCCATAGCACGGTGTTCCTACCGTGCTCGTCGAGGTACCAGCTGCGGCAACCACCGCTGTTCCACACCGAGCCGGCCAGCTTTCGTTGCAGTTCCTCGTTGAATCGGTCCTGCGCTTCGCGGGTCGGCGCCAGCGCCTGGGCCCCCCTCTTGTCGCACTTGGCGATCGCATCGGCGACGTAGTGGATCTGGGACTCGATCATGAACACCACCGAGTTGTGTCCCAGGCCGGTGTTGGGACCCAGCAGGAAAAACAGGTTGGGGACATCGGCCACGGTGATACCGCGGTGCGCCCCGATGCCCTCGCGGTTCCACCGATCCACCAGATCCTCACCGTGCCGACCCTTGATCTGCACATAGGTGTAGGAGTCGGTGACGTGGAACCCGGTGGCATAGACGATCACGTCGACCGGGCGTTCGGTGTCATCGGCGGTGACAATCCCGTTGCGCGTGATTCGGCGGATGCCGTCGATGATCAGCTCGGTCTTCGGGTTCGCGACGGCCGGGTAGTAGCTGGACGAATTCAGGATGCGTTTGCAACCGATGCGATAGTGCGGGGTCAGCTTGCGGCGCAACTCACCATCCTTCACCGAGCGGCGAATGTTGTACTTACCGTAAGCCTCAACAACTTTCAGCATGTTCGGCCGCTTGGTCATGCCGTAGGCCAGCGCCTCCTGCGCCCAGTACAGGCCCAGGCGCACCAGGGCGCGTAGCCCCGGGACGTTCTCCATGGCCCGGCGCAGTGCTGGCGGGAGTTCGGGGTTGGAGCGCGGCACCACCCAGGGCGGAGTGCGTTGGTAGAGATGAAGTTCGGCCACTTTGTCAACGATCTCCGGCACGATCTGGATCGCGCTGGCGCCGGTGCCGATGATGGCCACCCGCTTGCCGGTGAGATCGACGCTGTGATCCCACTCCGCGGAGTGGAACGCGGGCCCGGCAAATTCATCACGGCCCTCGATGTCCGGGAGGGATGGGATATGCAGTGCGCCGGCCCCCGAGACCAAGAACTGGGCAACGTATTCGCGGCCATCGGCGGTGAAGACGTGCCAGCGACACTCCTCGTCGTCCCAGTAGCCGCGATCGACCAGGGAATTGAATTCGATGTAGCGGTGTAATCCGTACTTTTCGGTGACTCCCTTGAGGTAGTCCCAAATTTCGGGTTGATAGGAGAACGGGTTGCGCCAGTCCGGCTTGGGCTCGAACGAGAACGAGTACAAATGCGACGGGATGTCGCAGGCGCAGCCCGGGTAGCTGTTGTCTCGCCAGGTACCGCCGACGTCGTCGGCCTTCTCCAAGATGACGAAGTCCACGCCCTGCTTCTGCAGCGCGATGGCCATGCCCAGACCGGAGAACCCGGTCCCGATGATGACGGCGCGGGTATGAACCGGCGGCTTGGGTGCCGGCGATTCCCCGGATTCAGCTGTTTCGGTAGTGGGGATCACGACATCAGTCATGGTGGGTCTTTCCTGTTGTGAGAGCGCGCGCAACTACCACGATAGGCGCCTAACTGTGCGCAAATACCCAGTACCCCGGGTATCGGATACCACGAGTGTTGTCGATTGCCGCAACGATGTCAACGGCGCTCAGCTGGCGGCGGATTTGCTGGGCACCGCGTCGTGGATCGGCTTGTCGGGGTCCATCGCAATGCCCAGCGTCTCGGCAGTGCCCACGATGACTCCCATCATGATCGTCGTCAGGTGGGCGACGAACTGATCATGCGACATCCGTCGCGGGCTCTCCGGCTCGGGACCCAGCCACCATTCGGTGGCCGACGCGGCGGCTCCGAATGCGCTGTGTGCGGCAAGCTCGAGCGCCGCGCGGTTCAAGTCCATTTCGCGCAGTTCGTTGTTGAACAGCTCCGCGAAGGTCAGCGTGATCTCGCGACCCTCGTTGAGGGTGCGCACCGTCGCCTCGGACTGCTTTGCCGAGCGGCCCTGAATAAAGACCCGCAGCACGTTGGGATGCTTGTCCACTAAGGTGACGTACTCGTCGACACTGCGCCGGATCACCTCGCGCGCCGAGTCGGTGGCCAGATTGATAGACGGGAATATCGCCGCCCACAGCATGTCGCGCAGACGTTCTCCGATCGCCACGAACAGATCGGACTTATCGGCGAAATGACGGTAGATCTTGGGCTTGGCGGTGCCGGCCTCTTCGGCGATCTCGCGCACGCTCAGCTCGGGCCCCAAGCGGTCGATGGCGCGGAAGGCCGCTTCGACGATTTCGCTGCGCACCTTCTTGCGGTGCTCGCGCCAACGCTCGCTGCGCGCGTCGACTTTGACCCCAGGTTTCGCGCTGGGATGGGGTCTAGCAGCTCGAGGCATTCTCACCACGTCAAGCACCTTACCGCGTTGCAGCCGTTGACCTGGGCAGACTCGGCACTACACCGCGGGCGCCCTACAGCATGCAGGAGACGCAGCCCTCGACCTCGGTTCCTTCCAACGCCATCTGGCGCAGCCGGATGTAGTACAGGGTCTTGATCCCCTTGCGCCAGGCGTAGATCTGCGCCTGGTTCACCTCGCGGGTAGTGGCGGTGTCCTTGAAGAACAACGTCAGCGAAAGCCCTTGATCCACATGCTGCGTGGCCGCCGCATAGGTGTCGATGATCTTCTCGTAGCCGATTTCGTAGGCGTCCTGGTAGTACTCCAGGTTGTCGTTGGTCATATACGGCGCCGGATAGTAAACGCGGCCGATCTTGCCTTCCTTACGGATCTCGACCTTCGACACAATCGGGTGGATCGACGATGTCGAATGGTTGATGTAGGAGATCGACCCGGTCGGCGGCACCGCCTGCAGGTTCTGGTTGTAGATACCGTGCGCTTGCACCGATTCCTTCAGCCGCTGCCAGTCGTCCTGCGCCGGGATGCGGATTCCTGCATCGGCGAAAAGCTGGCGCACCCGTTCGGTTTTGGGCTCCCAGATCTGGTCGGTGTATTTGTCGAAGAACTCCCCCGACGCATACTTCGACCGCTCGAACCCTTTGAAATGCGTGCCACGTTCAATCGCGATCCGGTTCGATGCCCGCAATGCGTGATACAGCACCGTATAGAAGTACATGTTGGTGAAGTCGATGCCTTCTTCAGAACCGTAGAAAATCCGCTCGCGGGCCAGGTAGCCGTGCAAGTTCATCTGCCCCAGCCCGATGGCGTGGGAATCGTTGTTGCCCTGCTCGATTGAGGGTACGGAGCTGATGTGGGTCTGGTCGCTTACCGCGGTCAGCGCTCGGATCGCCACCTCGATACTCTGGGCGAAGTCCGGCGAATCCATCGTCTTGGCGATGTTCAGCGACCCAAGGTTGCATGAAATGTCTTTGCCGACTTTGGCATAGGACAAGTCGTCGTTGAACAACGACGGCGTGGACACCTGCAGGATCTCCGAGCACAGGTTCGAGTGCGTGATCTTGCCCTCGATCGGATTGGCGCGATTGACGGTGTCCTCGAACATAATGTAGGGATAGCCGGACTCGAACTGCAGCTCGGCCAGCGTCTGGAAGAACTCGCGCGCCTTGATCTTGTTCTTGCGGATGCGCGCGTCGTCGACCATCTCGTAGTACTTCTCGGTTACCGAGACATCGGCGAACGGCACGCCATAGACCCGTTCCACGTCATAGGGCGAGAACAGGTACATGTCCTCGTTCTTCTTGGCCAGCTCGAAGGTGATGTCGGGAATCACCACGCCCAGGCTTAGCGTCTTGATCCGGATCTTCTCGTCGGCGTTCTCCCGCTTGGTGTCTAGGAAGCGGTAGATGTCGGGGTGATGCGCGTGCAGGTACACCGCGCCGGCACCTTGGCGCGCACCCAGCTGGTTGGCGTAGGAGAACGAATCCTCGAGCAGCTTCATGATGGGGATGACGCCCGATGACTGGTTTTCGATGTTCTTGATCGGGGCGCCGTGCTCGCGAATATTGGTCAGCAGCAGGGCAACTCCCCCACCGCGCTTGGACAGCTGCAGCGCGGAGTTGATTGACCGCCCGATGGACTCCATGTTGTCTTCGATGCGCAGCAAGAAGCAGCTCACCGGTTCGCCGCGCTGCTTCTTGCCGGAATTCAAGAACGTCGGGGTGGCCGGCTGGAATCGGCCGTCGATGATCTCGTCAACCAGCTTCTCGGCCAGCACGGTGTCGCCGGCGGCGAGGGTTAGCGACACCATGACCACGCGATCCTCGAAACGTTCGAGGTAGCGCTTCCCGTCGAAGGTCTTCAGCGTGTACGAGGTGTAGTACTTGAAAGCGCCAAGGAATGTCGGGAATCGGAACTTCTTGGCGTAAGCGCGGTCGAGCAGGGTCTTGACGAAGTTCCGCGAGTACTGGTCGAGCACCTCACGCTCGTAGTAGTTCTCGCGGATCAGGTAGTCAAGCTTCTCGTCCTGGTTGTGGAAGAACACCGTGTTCTGGTTGACGTGCTGCAGAAAGTACTGGTGGGCGGCTTCCCGATCCTTGTCGAACTGGATCTTGCCGTCCGCGTCGTACAGATTCAGCATGGCGTTCAGCGCGTGGTAATCCACTTCGGCCGGTGCCCCGGAAAAGTGCGCGTGCGCGCCAGCGGTTACAGGCTCTGCAGTGACGGTTGGTGGCACGTCTGTTCCTTCCAGAATTCGGCCCAGAAATTGGCTAAGCCCGCGCGGACGGCTTCCACGTCGTCCTCGGTGCCCATCAGTTCGAAACGGTAGAGGTAGGGGACGCCGCACTTGCGCGAGATCACATTGCCCGCGTAGGCGAATTCGGCGCCGAAATTGTTGTTACCCGCGGCGATGACGCCGCGGATCAACGAGCGGTTGCGCTCGTCGTTCAAAAAGGCGATGACCTGCTTGGGGACATAGCCGCCAGCGTTGAGGTCCGGGGTGGCACGACCGCCGCCGTAGGTGGGCAGTATCAGCACGTACGGCTCGTCGACCTCGATTCGGCCGCGCAGCGGTATCCGGGTGGCGGGGACACCCAGCTTCTGGACGAAGCGGTGGGTGTTCTCCGACACGCTGGAGAAATAGACCAGGTTGCGCCCCGCAACGTCCATGGCACCGCAACCTCCTTACTCGTCGTCTACCCGCTAGGCGCTCAACGCAGACTTGGCGAGCGCCTTGATGCGATCGGGCCGGAAGCCGGACCAGTGGTCATCTCCGGCCACCACCACGGGCGCTTGCAGATAGCCCAGGGCCATGACGTAGTCCCGCGCCTCAGAGTCCAGGCTGATGTCGACCTTCTCGTAGGCGGTGCCTTGCTTGTCCAGCGCCTTGTAGGTGGCGCTGCACTGCACGCATGCGGGCTTGGTGTAAACGGTGATGGTCATGGGTGTACCGCTCCTTTGCGGAAATCGGGGAACGTGACAGGAACTGGCAACGACTCTGGTGGTGCATCTTCGCTATGTTCAGCGGCCCGGCGAGCCCCCAGATTCCCGTCATACGACCACCATGTCCGTCGACTTGGCGATGCTGATGCCGAGCTGCTCATTGGGCCCCGTGAAACCTGGCGGGGCCTGATGAACCTGGGTTCTGCCGGTGCTCGAAACACTACACCTAGGGGGTGACAACGAGAAGAGATACAAGATGTTCTGAATAACATTTCTGAAATTCCCTGGTCGTGAGGCCGCATCGGGCCCAGCCTCGGCGTGTCGCAGGTCACAACATCCGTCGGCGGCCCACATGCCGGTCTTCCTACCACCGACCACCGACAACTCCGCGGTCCGGTCGCGCCAGCTGGATCGGCAGCAAACCTTTCCCGAACCCCTCCACGGACCCGGGATCCGAGCACGACGACGAAAAACAAGCGGAGCTGGCCGACGCCGGCAACGTCTTCACCGGCGCAGCTACGGCCTGGTTCCGACAAAGAAGAAGCCCGCCAGCGTGCCGCCGGTATTTGAGACGCCCGAGACGAATGCCGGCGTCACCAAACCCGTATTACCAGGCCGGAGATAGTGCCACCCAAGTTGAGGATGCCGGACTGCAACGCACCGACGTTGAGCAAGCCGGAGCTACCAGGGCCGGCAACCGAGAAGTTGAGGAAGCCCGAATTGCCACCACCGCTGTTGCGAGAAGTCGGTGATCGGGATTTCGTATGGGCCGAATGTTCCCGGTCCAATGTCATAGTGATAGGTGTTGTCCCACAAGAAGTTCAACGGGATCGGGTCGAAAGTGGTGGTGTCAATGGTGACCGGTCCGAAATCGTAGAAGATGTAGTACGGCGCAAATGCTAGGTAGGCCTCGAAGGGTGGGCTATTTATGGTGAATTCGTTGAGGGTCATGTCGCTGACCACACCGGTGAACGGTATGTGCACGGAAATGTCCACGACACCGACCGCCGCGAATGCGGCCCCCACGTTGTGACTACCGGTATTGGCCAACCCCACATTGCCGGCACCGGTATTGTCCCACCCCAGGTTCTCCTCCCCCACATTGGCAACGCTCACACCATATAACGGCCCACATTGGCCGCACCAATATGGTAATCACCCACATTGCCCGGCCCCACGTTAAAACTACCCAGGTTCGCCGAACCAACATTGAAACCACCAACATTGCCGTGACCCACATTGCCGCCACCCACATTGCCCAACCCCAGATTGAAGTCACCCCGATTTGCCGCACCCACGTTTCCGTTGCCGATGTTGGCAAAGCCCAAATTCAGGTTGATCGAGCTGCTGCCGAGAACAGTTTCTGCCGCGGCGCGTGCACCGGCTGGGCTAAGAGCCGTCAGCCGAAGGGGCGTCAGCGCCGCGGCGATCGCCGACGCCCCGGCATGGTAATCCAGCATCGCCGCCACGTCCTGCGCCCACATCTGCTCGTATTGAGCTTCGGCAGCCGCGATGGCCGGCGCGTTTTGCCCGAAGAGGTTGGACCGAGCCAGCGACACCAGCTGTCCTCGATTGGATGCCACCAGTCCCGGATGTACCGTCGCCGCCCGGGCCGCTTCGAAGGCTCGCGCCGCGGCGTTGGCCTGCTCCGCAGCTTGTTCTGCGTGCGCCCCGGCCACGCTTAGCCAGTCGATATGCCTCGCCGCCGCGGCCGTCATCGCCATCGACGCCGAACCCTGCCAGGCCCTGTCCGCCAGCCCTGAAACCACCGACAAGAACCCTGAGGCGCCAGATCGCAGCTCGGTTGCCAACTCGGCCCAGCCCGTGGCCGCGGCCAACACCGGCCCGGGTCCCGGACCACCGAACAGCCGCTCGGAATTAACCTCTGGCGGTAGGGTCGCGAAGTTCATCTACCCCCGGCCTCGAGTTGGTCGTTGGGCACGACCCCAAGCGCCATGGTCTCCCGACTTCCTGGCCACCGGCCGCCGCACATTCTCGCGACCACCCCGCGACGCAAATCAATAGCCATGCCTCCTGCGCCATTGTGGCGTTGCGCCATGGTGCCGTCGCGCCGTTTCGAATCGGCAATTTGCAGATGATCTTCCGTTCGCGAAAATGCTAAGACAAACGCACAACGGATGCTGCGATTCGGCAAAACATGGCGAGCTAAGATGTGCATGGCGCATCGTCGCATTTGAGCGGAGATAATTGCGCAGCCCGACCTAATAGAATCCGAATATAATTCGGAGTTGATCGGAACTTCGCGTGCTTATTCGCGCAATCCGATATAAACGACCACGTTCCCAGATCAGCTAACTTCGGCGGCGAGCTTGCCCACTACGTCGCGCACATTCGCCGACAGCTCGGCGTTATCTGTGAGCGGGGTGGCACCCAGACTCTGCAACGGCACTGAGAGTTTTATCGTGTCGATCACGCGGGTGCCGGCGATGGCAAACGATTTGCGGGTTTCGTCGTGGGCCCACACCCCGCCGTATCGGCCCATGGCTCCGCCGATGACCGCGAGTGGCTTGCCTTTCAATGCGCCGTCCCCGAACGGCCGGGACAGCCAGTCGATCGCGTTCTTGACCACCGCGGGAATGGTGCCGTTGTACTCGGGAGTGACCACCAGGGCCGCGTCCGCGTTTGCCGCCGCGGTGCGCAATGCGGTGACCGCCGCGGGAACGGCGCCGGCTGTATCGATGTCCTCGTTGTAGAACGGCAACTCGCCCAGTCCATCGAATAGGTTCACGTGGACGCTATCCGGTGCAACATCGGTAGCGAGCTCGGCGATCTGGCGGTTGATCGACGCCGCACGCAGGCTTCCCACCAAAGCCAGTATCTGGATATCGGACTTCATCGTTGACACGGGCGTGTTCCCTTCCCTCGCTGGTCTACATCTTCGCACGATCGAACCGGACTATGGTCCGCTTTATTCCATCCGGGTTAGAGTGCAGAAATGAGCGGTGTCCAGAAGTTGGGCGAGTTGTCCGTGTCCGCTCGGCAGGAACCGCCCACCGAACGCGGCGACGCAGCGCGCAACCGCGCGCTGCTGCTGGAAGCCGCGCGTCGCCTCGTCGCCAAACGAGGCGCCGACGCGATCACCACCGACGAGATTGCCACTGCCGCCGGTGTCGGCAAGGGCACACTGTTCCGCCGGTTCGGTAGTCGGGCCGGCCTCATGATGGTGCTGCTCGACGAGGACGAGCGCACGAGTCAGCAGGCTTTCCTGTTCGGTCCGCCACCGCTGGGCCCAGACGCCCCACCGCTGGATCGCCTGATCGCGTTCGGTCGTGAGCGGATCTGTTTCGTCCATACGCACCACGAGCTGTTGTCGGAGGCCAACCGCAATCCGCGGACCCGCTACGGCCCCGCGACCTCGGTGCACCGTACCCATGTGCGCGCACTACTACAGTCGGCCGACACCAGCGGGAATCTTGATGCCCAAACCGATGCGCTGCTAGCCCTCCTGGACGCCGATTACGTCGAACATCAGCTCAGCGAGCGCGGTCATACCCTGGATACGCTGGGCGACGCATGGGAAACCCTGGCACGCAAGCTGTGCGGCCGATGATTCCTGCCCTCTGGTGTGCCCTTTGGTGGACCGCCCGGGATGTGAGGCCAACTCACTCCGCGCTCGCGCCGGTCACCGGCTTTGGCCGTAGCGCGCGGGTAAAGATCACATTGACCTGGCGCATCGCCACGCTATAGGGCCACCACGCCAGCCGCTTGAAGGCGTACAGCGCACGGATATCCGACGACGTATAGATCAGGTATCTGTTCTTGGCCACCCCGGCCAGGATCTTCTCGGCCACCCTTTCCGGCGACACGGCGTGACCGCTGAAGCGGTCGACCCAGCGGCCGACCTGGGGGTCATCGCGGTCGACACCGGCGATTTCCACCGTGTCGACCAACGGAGTCCGCACCGCACCCGGTACCACGACCGACACCCCGATACGGTGCCGGGCCAGATCGAAACGCAGCACCTCGGATAGTCCCCGCAGTCCATACTTGCTGGCGCTGTAGGCAGCATGCCAGGGCAGCGCGACCAGGCCCGCCGCCGAGGACACGTTGACCACATGCCCACCGCGGCCCGCGGCGATCATCGGCGGGACGAAGGTCTCGATGACGTGGATGGGACCCATCAGATTGATCGCGATCATCTTGCTCCATTGATCGTGCGTCAACCGGTCGACGGTCCCCCATGCCGATACGCCAGCAATGTTCAGCACGACGTCCATACTGGGGTTACCGGCGTGGACGTCCGCCGCGAACGCGGCGACCGCTTCGTAGTCGGAGATGTCGAGAACACGGTGTGCGCTCACCTGCGCGCCCAGCGCTACGGCGTCGGACACGGTCTGCGCCAAGCCGGCGTCATCGCGGTCGGTCAGATAGAGTTCGGCGCCCTGCGCCGCAAGCCGCAACGCGGTGGCGCGGCCGATACCACTGGCCGCACCAGTCACCAGACACCGCTTGCCCGCGAAATACCGCCCCTGCACCATGGCGGTGACGATACCGGCGGTAACGCGATGACAAAGCCGGCCCCGACCACTTAGACCGTGGCCGGACCCCCCCACAGCGCGTTGAGCCACATCTGCTCGAGCACCCGCACCAGGCGGTCCAAGTCGCTGTCGCGACCTACCAGCAGCGGGTCGCCGGTCAGCATCAGTGCGGTCGTGGCCGCCAACGTGCGAATCAGCGTCGGCAGGTCGTCACTGATCGGGTTCGCCGTACCGGCCTTCATCTCGGCATCAACCACCCCGACAATCTGGCCTAGCACCACTTCGAACTGCTGCTCGAGAATGTTGCGGATCTCAATGTCGCTATGGCGGGCGGCGTTGCAGGCCATCATCACGGGGTCGTTGTGGGCATAGACAACGGCGGCGCTACCGACCATCCGCCGGGCGAACTCTTCCGGTGATTCCCCCGGCTGCCGGGGGGCGAAGTATTGGGTAAGTTCTTCGAGTTCCTCGGCGGCTTCCGCCAAGATCTGGGCGAGCACGGCATATTTGGAATCGAAGTAGAAGTAGAAGCCGGAGCGGGCTAACCCCGCCCGATTACTGATGGCGCTGACCGACAGCTCGGCAAATGGCCGCTCCTGCAAGAGCTCACGCACCGCCTGCAGGATCGCTTGTCGATGTTTGTCCCCGCGTCGCCGCAACGCGGGCTCGCGCTGCTGCTCACCGGTGGCATGGCCGTTCACCGTTCGATCACCACCCGACCTTGCACCAAGCCAGGCGAAAAGGGAACTTGACAGCCGTCAAGTTCGTCCTGAGGATAGGTGGATAGTGGCGGCCGCCACAACCGGTAAGGAGCGTCAATGGCCACTATCAGCACCCCGGCTTACCTCCTTGACCAAGCCCAGCGCCGGCTCACCCCCTCGTTCAACAACTTTCCCGGTATGGGTCTTGTCGAACGCTGGCTGCTGAACACGCAATTTCCGGAGAAGAAACTGGCCGACCCGCCGCCGGGTAGCGGGCTCAAGCCGGTGGTGGGCGATGCGGGGTTACCGATCCTCGGCCACTTCATCGAGATGTTGCGCGGCGGACCGGACTATCTGATGTTCCTCTACGAGAGCAAGGGTCCGGTGATCTTCGGCGACTCACCAGTGCTGCCGGCCGTCGTTGCACTGGGCCCCGACGCCGCCCAAGTGATCTATTCCAACCGAAACAAGGACTACTCACAGCAGGGCTGGGTCCCCGTGATCGGGCCTTTCTTCAATCGCGGACTCATGCTGCTTGACTTCGAAGAACACATGTTTCACCGGCGGATCATGCAGGAAGCTTTCGTGCGGTCCCGGCTGGTCGGCTATGTCGAGCACATGGACCAGGTGGTATCGCAGGTGATCGCAAACGATTGGGTGGTCAACGACGCGCGCTTTCTGCTCTACCCGGCGATGAAAGAACTCACCCTCGACATCGCGTCGATGGTGTTCATGGGCCATCAGCCGGGCACCGACCGAGAGCTGGTCACCCGGGTGAACAAGGCGTTTACCACGACCACCCGGGCGGGCAACGCCATCATCCGCACCAGCGTGCCCCCATTTACCTGGTGGCGAGGCCTCAAGGCACGAGAATTGCTGGAGAAGTACTTCGCCGAGCGGGTCAAGGAACAGCGCGGCAAGGACGGCAACGACCTGCTGACGGTCTTGTGCCAGACCGAGGACGACGACGGAAACCGATTTTCCGACCAGGACATCATCAACCACATGATCTTTTTGATGATGGCCGCCCACGACACATCGACCTCGACGGCCACCACGATGGCCTACCAGCTGGCCGCCCATCCGCACTGGCAGCAGCGCTGCCGCGACGAATCGGATCGCCTCGGCGACGGGCCACTGGACATTGAATCCCTGGAGAAGCTGGAATCGCTCGACCTGGTCATGAACGAATCGATTCGGTTGGTGACGCCGGTCCAATGGGCGATGCGGCAGACAGTGCGCGACACCGATCTGCTTGGCTACTACCTACCCAAAGGCACCAACGTCGTCGCATATCCGGGGATGAATCATCGCTTACCGGAATTCTGGACCGATCCGATGACCTTTGACCCGGAACGATTTACCGAGCCGCGCAATGAGCACAAGCGACACCGCTACGCGTTCACGCCATTTGGTGGCGGCGCGCACAAGTGTCTCGGGATGGTGTTCGGCCAGCTGGAGATCAAGACGATCCTGCACCGGCTGTTGCGTCGCTACCGACTCGAACTCGCCCGACCGGATTACCGGGCGTGCTGGGACTACAGCGGCATGCCGGTCCCGATGGACGGGATGCCGATCATGTTGCGTCCCCTCTGATCGGCTCATTTCGCCGGGCGTCAGTCGTGTAGCCGGTTAACGCAGGCGATCAGCGCGCGCAGCGCGGACTGAGTCGGATCGACCGACCAACCCATTGCCCACTCGACGCGAATTCCGTTGGTTCCCCGGATGAAGGTTGCCGTGCAACCGCCGGCCTGCATCTGATGGAACTTCAGCGTCTCCACCGCAATTCCGCGGCCGTGCAGCATCGCGGTGAGAGCCGCGACTGGTCCACCGGCGGCAGCGGTCGACGCGCACATCCGGTCTCCCACTGCGATCATGGCGCGGAAGTGGCGGGCCTGCGGACCCAACCGCCCGGCAGGTCGACGCGCGTCGGTGCACTCCCAGTGCCCCAACCGGACCGGACCTGCGTTGTGGCCGTAGGCCGCGACGAAGCGATCCCATGACATCGCGGCGGATTGCTCCCGCAGCCCGCGCGGCAACCCGACACCGAAATGGCCCGAAAACCATGCGTCGGCAGTCGGCTGGTGCGGCGAACCACCGCTGGAATTCAGATCGAGGGAGGGGGAGTACATGTGCCGGTCTTCTCTGATTCGCAGGAGCGACCGACGGGTAGTAGCCTCCGACCCACAGCGGGGAGTCGGTCTGGATCAGACCCCGCTGCGGGTGCTGGCTACTACGGCACGCTCAAGAAGACGCACGAACGGTGACACTAGACGCCGCATACCGGCCGCGCAACCCGTTTTTTTGGCCGCCTCACCCGTTTGCCCGTATATCAAGCCGCGGCACCGAGGGAAGATGCCAAAACCGCTCACAGCGTCAATTGATGGCGATAGCATCTGTTGGCGGTAGAAATCGCAGACTCCGGTGATCTGGCCAAACGAAGGGGGCGGTCAATGAGTGCGAGAAAAGCCAGCAAAGGAATGCAAGCGGTTCGGATGGTGGTCGTGGTGCTATCCGCGGCATTAGCGGTCGCGGCGGCGGGCTGCACCGCACAGCGGGAGGTCCCCGTGGAGCCGACGTTTACCGAACCAACAGGGCAAGAGGGTTAGTACGCCAATTCGGCGAGCGGTCCGACGGACCCGGCCGCGTTGGCTTGGACAGGTAACCGGACGACCGCGTTGGCGGTCGGTCCGCGTCGCGCCGGCGACTCACCAGCTTCGCGCCGCGGAACTCCTCGCCGATAGTCGGAAACGACGCATCGGCGAGGACTACCGGCTATAGCATCGCAACACTGCACGGAGAATGTTCGGCCACGCTCATGAACGGCAACAGAAAGGTACCGCCATGGCAAAGACCAAAACCTTCCGACTAGTGGCAGCTGCGCTCTTTGCGGCCTGTGCGCTATTCGCCGTCGGCTGCTCCTCCGAGGTCAACGAACCACCCGCTCCCACGATGACGAGTTCGTTCCCGCGATAACCACATTCCCGTCGGACGGGTTGCTTGCCACCGCGCTGCGCTAGCCCATCTGCTTCGGCATTGGGCTTAGCCGCAGATATGCCTGGATGGTCGTTCCTTTTGCGGTGGTGTGGGTACGCACCAGATCCGCCATCGCGTTGACCAGAAACAGGCCCCGGCTAGCGGTTCCGGTGCCACCGGGCGGCCGACGGCCCACCAGCGGATCGTTGAGTTGTCCGTCGTCGCGCGCTTCACAGACCAGATGCTCATCGTGTCGCCAGAAGGCCAGCCGGCAGGCACCACCGGCATGCTGCAAGCTGTTGGTGGCCAACTCGGTAGCGATCAGCTGTAGATCTTTGAGGCCCTCCTGCGACAAGCCGACCCATCCCGCGTAGTCGATGGCAAACGACCGTGCGGGCCGCAGGTCTGCGCCCCCGCGCACCAGGTAAGTCACCGCTCCCGGATTCGACGGCAGCGGCTGATTGCACCGCGCCAAAACCTCCTCCGGCGCATAGTCGGCGCTTCGGTGCACCGACCCGCACTTCCATAACAATGGGTGGGTCGCGCGTGCGGCCGCCAGCACATCGTCCTGCATCCGCTCCGCGTCGTAGAGACACAGGGCCGTCACACGCTTATTTGCCAGCGCCCCATTGACCAGCGCCTCATGCTGCACACAAGCCAGACACTCGTCGGCCGTGCGCCCCGGCCAGACAAGCTGGCCGACGATCCGCACCCGCCGATCGGCGTATTTCGCCAGGAAGGAATTCGCTATCGCCAGAAACCGGCTTGGATTACGAGCTACCTCCGTGATGTCGACCATCCGCAGTTGGGCGACCGAAGGCGGGAACACGCGCCGTGGCAACGCGCGCACCAATTCAAGCCGATCCCCCGGAACCGCGACCAGAACCGGCTCCCCCATTGCGATTCCGTCGCCGATGAACGTTGCGACGCACTCCAGATACTCCCGTTGGGAGTGATACAGCAGCGCGGAGTGGACGAAACCACCGTGCTCGGTCTCCGTGCCCCCCGTGCTCTGCACGCTCATTGTCATGTCAGCGCTCCAACCTGTGCCGGCACTCCGCTGGGCCGACTACCCCGTTGGATACCTACATACCCGCCCAGTGCGGTGGATATGCGTGAGCTGTGCAAATTCTGGAAGCTGCGGTTTGGCGCTACAACCACCATGAAGCTGCCGCGTCGAGGTGACGACGGATGCGGTATCGGGCCAGGCTGTCGTCACCGTGGTTGATCGCGTCGAGAATCCGTAGGTGGGCGTGTTCGACGGCGACGACGTCGCTCCAGGTCGGCTGCTCTTGCCCGGTGCTGGACCAATGACGGTGAAACAGCTCGACGATTATCCGCAGGAACAGGTCCAGCAGCGCATTGCCGGCTAGGTGGGCCAGTCCGATATGAAACCGAAATTCCTCGACCGCGGCCTTACGGGCATCGACGACATCTCCGGCATCGACGGAGATGAAATCCCTGGGCGGCCGCAACTCGTCGAGCACGGTCTGCACCCGCGGTTCGGCGCGGAGCTGGACAAGGTTGGCCACGTTGGCAATCTCGATGACCTCGCGCACACCGCGTAGGTCTTCCCGGCTCGGCTTGCGGTACTGCAAGTACAGCGCAATGGTGTCGATGCTGGCTTGCGCCCGGGGCCGTGTCACCACCAGCCCACCGCCAGGCCCGCGGCGCATCTGGGCAATCTCGTGATATTCCAGCAGCCGCACCGCCTCACGCAACGCGGCACGGCTCACTCGGTAACGTTCCAGCAGCCCGGTCTCGGTCCCAAAGACCGAACCGACCTGCCAGCCGCTGGCCGCGATGTCGTCGCCGATCGTGGCCGCCAGTACCTCGGCGAGCTTGCCACGGGGCGCCTCGTGATCAAGCCTGGGCGCCCGGCCCGGCGCCCGCGCCGGCCTGGACCCGGCGCCGTCCTGGTGATCCCGCAACCAACTGGTCACCGCTTGCGCGTGTCGCTCGCTCAGCGTCTTGGCGCGCGCCGAATCGCCCGCGGTCACGGCCGCCGCTATTTCCGAGTGGTCGTGGTGCACGTGATCGACCGCCACCCGCGCCGTCTCGTTGGCCACGGTTGCCGAGTCGGTGCGTGCAGCGTATCTCCTGGTCATCCTCATCAGTACTTCGATAAACAGTTGCAGGACAGGATTTTTCGATTGCTGGGCGAGCGCGACGTGAAACTCGTCGCGCGCCGCGGGGAGACCCGGCTTCTGCTGTTCCTCGGCGAGTAAAACGGCTCGCAACCGATCGATGCCGGCCTCGTCGATATGCTCCGCTGCCAGCGACGCCGCGAGCGGCTCGAGTACCAGACGGGCATCGAGCAGGTCACTCAACGTGGTGCCCACATACTCGAGGTAGATGACGACAGCGCGGGTGGCAGGCCCGGCGTCGGGGGCACAGATCAGCAGCCCACCGTTGGGCCCGCGGCGCATCCGCGCGACCTGGTGGTGCTCGACCAGCCGAACCGCTTCGCGCAGCACCGATCGACTTGCCCCATAGCGTTGTTGCAGGGCTCTTTCCGAACCCAGCGATTCCCCAACCGTCCAACCGCGACGGACAATGTCGGCCTCGATGCAACGGGCGATCTTCGCCGCTCGCTTGTCCGTCCGAACCGTGTCCGGCTGCAGATTCACGTCAGCGGCGCCCGGCTGAGTCAACATGTGAGCAGCATGCATCCCGCGACGGGACCACCACCCACCGAGACCACGCCGACCTCTGGGCGTTTCGCTAGCTGCCGCGGTCCGGCCTCACCCCGTAGCTGCAGACACCCTTCATGCAGCGCCCAGTAGCCGTGCATGCGCCCCGCCGAAAGCTGCCCCCCGTAAGTGTTGAGCGGTAGCTCGCCGTCACGCGCTATCCGCGTCCCGTCCTCGACGAACGGTCCGCCGTCGCCGTCGGCACATATGCCGAGGGCCTCCAACCAGGCGATGGTCAGAAACGTGAAGCCGTCGTAGAGCTGCGCCACGTCGAGGTCGGCCGGAGTGAAATCCGTCCGGGACCACATCTGCGCCGCCGCGTCCGACATCGCCATCTTGGGGTAATCGTCGCGATGAAACCAACCGCCGGCGCCGTCGGATCCGCCGATCGCCGCAACGGCCACGGCGCGGTGCGGACAATCGCGCGCATACTCCGCACCGGACACCACCACCGCGATGGAGCCATCGATCGGCACATCACAGTCCAGCAGTCCGAACGGCGTCGAAACCGGTCGCGCACCCAGATAATCAGCCATCGTTATCGGTTCGCGGTAGACGGCAAGGGGATTCAATGCCGCATTCCGCCGGCCGTTGAGCGCGACCCAGCCCAACTGCTGCTTGGTGGTGCCGTACAGCTCCATGTGCCGGCGACAGTTCAGCGCCAACCAATTCGCGGCGGAGTAGGCCTGGGCCGCAATGAGATCGGTGATGTCGTCCATCGGCCCGACGGCGGGACGCGGAGCCCCTTCGGGGACTTCCAGCATGCGCGCAAGCGGTGGGGCCGGTGCGTCCTGCTGAGGTGTTACCGGCACGGTGCCGCCGAGCATTTGGATGGTCCGGTAGACGATCACATGACGAGCACGCCGCTCGGCGACAGCCCGGCACGCCGACATCACCGGGCTCAGCAGACCACCGGTGCCGAACCCGCTCCCGCAGTCCACGGCATCGATCCGCAGTTCGGCGTTGACCTCGCCGGCCGGGGTGTCGCCCAACGTCGCGATCCCGTCGATGTCGGCCGCGGTCAGGCCCGCATCATCGATGGCGGCCCGCACCGCCGCCATGGTCAGCTCGAGCCCCGGTATGCCGGTGCGACGGCCGATCCGCGAGATGCCGATGCCGGACAGGATCGCGTCCTGCTCGAAATACTTCATCCGCACCGCCCACCAGACCAGGTCCACCAGAATCAATAGAGTGTACTGTATTGATCGTGTCCGCCGAGCCGACCTCGCCGTTGCTCGTCGAGCGCTGCGAGGCTTGCGCCCGCTGGGCGCATCCCGCGACCGGAGAATGCCCGGACTGCGGCGCACCGCTGGTGGTACGGCCGGTGTCCGGGCAGGGCATCGTGTTCACCTTCACGGTCAACTACCACCCGTATAACCCGGACATCCCGACGCCCTATGTGATCGCCCTGGTGGAACTCGATGAACAGCGCGGGCTGCGGGTGGCCGCCAACATCGTCGATTGCGAGCCCGATGCGGTGCGGTGTGGAATGCCCGTCGTGCTCCGTGGAGACCGGGGTGGTGGCGGGGCGCCATTGTTCGCGCCGGCCACGCGTTGATCACCGGCTTGCGGGCCACTGGCGAGCAGACACAGAATCGCATCTGATTGGCACTTCTGATGCGATTCTGTGTCTGCTCGCCGGGCCGGAACCTAGTTGATCAGCGGGTCGCGTGGCATGCCGAGAATCCGCTCGGCAATCTGGTTGCGCGTCACTTCCGAGGTACCACCCGCGATCGCCATGCCGCGGGCGCCCATGACCATCCGGCCGACCGCTACGCCGGGCCCGTCGAGCACCGCGATCTCCGGCCCCAACGAGGCCGCCGAGATGGCCGCCCCCTCCACCATGTGCTCGGCCAGTTTGAGCTTGGTGACGTTGCCTTCCGGACCCGGGCCCGCTCCCTCGACACTGCGCGCGGCACGACGCAGGTTCAGCAGCCGCAACGCGTGATCTTCGGCCAGAAATGCACCAACCCGGATCTCGGCCCCGGCCAACCGGCCCGCTCCCCGTTGCGCCAGCTGCACCAGCCTGGCGGCCAGACCCTCGTAGTAACCTCCACTGCCGCCGATGCTGACTCGCTCGTTGCCCAGCGTCGCCCGCGCGACCGTCCACCCGGAGTTGGGCGCGCCGACGACGTCTTCGTCGGGCACGAACACATCGTTGAAGAACACCTCGTTGAATTCCGAGCCGCCGGTGATCTGCCGCAGCGGCCGTACCTCCACTCCGGGCGACTTCATGTCGATGATCACGGTGGTGATGCCGGCGTGTTTAGGGACGTCGGGATCGGTACGCACGGTGGCCAGCCCGCGGGCACAGTACTGCGCGCCGCTGGTCCATACCTTCTGCCCGTTGATCTTCCAGCCGCCGTCCACCCGAGTGGCCCGGGTCTTCACCGACGCCGCATCCGACCCGGCCTCCGGCTCGGAGAACAGCTGGCACCAAACCTCCTCCTGACGCAGCGCCTTCTCCACGAATCTTTCTATTTGCCACGGAGTTCCATGCTGAATTAGCGTCAAGATCACCCAGCCGGTGATCGAGTAGTCCGGGCGCTTGATACCGGCCTTGCGGAACTCCTCCTCAATCACCAACTGCTCCACCGCATCCGCGGCGCGACCCCACGGTTTGGGCCAGTGCGGCGTCACGTAGCCGGTCTCGATCAACTTGTCCAGCTGGGCGTTCTTGTCCAAGGCGGCGATCTCGACGGCGTCGGCCCGGATCCCGATGCGTAACTCTTCGGCCTCGGCGGGCAGGTCTAGGCTGTTCTCCCGGGTCGCACCCGCGGCGGTGCGCTCGAAGACATCACGCGCCGGTGCGTCACCACCCAACAAGGCCGCATCCACCAGCGCCCGCCGAAGATGCAGATGTGCATCATGCTCCCAGGTGAATCCGATGCCCCCGTGCACCTGGATGTTGAGCTCGGCATTGCGCGCATAGGCCGGGAACGCCAGGATCGCCGCCACCGCTGCGATGAGGCGGAACTGTTCCTCATCCTCGGCTGCCGCGCGCGAGGCATCCCACACAGCGGCGATGCCCGACTCCGCGGCCACCAGCATGTTGGCGCAATGATGTTTCACCGCTTGGAACGTGGCGATGGTACGGCCGAATTGTTGACGCACCTTGGCGTAAGCGACGGCGGCGTCGAGGCAGTCGGTCGCACCACCGACCGCTTCGGCGGCCAACAATGTGCGTGCGCGCGCCAACGCCGACGGTCGCGCCCCGGGCAAGAGGTCACCGGTGGTGACTTTCACGTTGTGCAACCGCACGCGCCCGGACCGCCGGGTGGGATCGAGGTTGTCCGGTACGTCAACCGACAAACCCTCGCGGCCGCGGTCCAACACCAGCACGTCATCCCCGGCGGTGACCAAAAGCAGCTCGGCCAGACCGGCGCCCAATACGATCCCGGCGTCGCCGTTGGCGACACCATCGGCGACCTGAACCTGGCCGTCGAGGCCGATGCCCGCGGTGATCGTCCCGTCGATCAGGCCCGGCAGCAGCCGCGCCTGCTGTTCGTCGCCGCCCTCCTTGACAATCACCGACGAAGCGATAACGGTCGGCACAAATGGTCCGGGGGCCACCGCACGGCCGAGCTCCTCGATCACCACCACCAGTTCGGGCAACCCATAGCCAGAGCCGCCGTGCTCTTCGTCGATGTGCAGACCGAGCCAGCCGAGTTCCACCAGGTCCTGCCAGAACGGCGGCCGCTGCTCATCGGACGCATCGAGCAGCGACCGTGCCGCCCAACGCGCCTTCTGGGTGGTCAAAAACGCGCGGGCCACCTCGGCAAGTTCGCGATGGTCGTCAGTCAGTGCGATACCCATCAGGGCCCTCCTCGCGGCACTGCCCAGCCCACACCGTCGCGGACTTGGCTGATTATCTAAAGAGTGTACTCAAATGGTCGAGGGGTAGTTGGCGGGGTCGACACTTTGGGCGTCATTTGGGCGCGAACCTCTGCCCCGCGTCCAGCCGGAGGCACTGGCCGTTGAGCATCGGGTTGTCCACGATGGCCGCTGCCAGCTTGGCGTACTCGATCGGGCGGCCCATCCGCTTCGGGAAGGCCGCGTCTTTGACCAGTTGGACCGCCATCTCGTCGGGAACCATGGCGGTCAGCCCGGTCAGGAACAGGCTCGGCGCGATGGCCAGAACGCGAATTCCCATCGATCCCAGATCACGGGCCATGGTCAGACACATGCCGGCAATCGCGGCCTTGGCAGCCGTATAGGCGACCTGCCCAATCTGGCCCTCGAAGGCCGCGATCGAGGCGGTGTTGATGATGACGCCGCGTTCTTCATCTTCGGGCTCGTTGTTGGCCATGTGCGCGGCCGCCAACCGGCTGATGTTGAACGTGGCGATCAGGTTGAGGTCGATGACGGATTGGAAGGATTGCAGGTCGTGCGGACCGGACTTGGTCAAGGTCCGCTTGGCGATACCGCCGCCCGCGGTAGTCACCGTGACATGCAGGCCATCGAGGTTGTCGACCGCGCGCTGCAGGGTCTCTTCGGTGCCGGCGAAGTCGGTGACGTCAACCGGATAGAACGCACCACCCACCCCTTCGGCAACGACTTTGCCATCGGAGTTCTCGCGATCGAGCACGGCGACGTGCGCGCCACGTTGCGCCAACAACTCC
This sequence comes from Mycobacterium basiliense, assembly GCF_900292015.1. NCBI lineage: Bacteria > Bacillati > Actinomycetota > Actinomycetes > Mycobacteriales > Mycobacteriaceae > Mycobacterium > Mycobacterium basiliense. The sequence goes on along the minus strand of NZ_LR130759.1, from coordinate 1,610,070 downwards.
GCCGTGGCACGACCCATCCCCGACGCACCGCCGATGACGACGACCTTCTTCCCGCTGATCTCCATCCGGACCTCCCTACGTTGTCCTGTGTCGGCTTGTCAGAATCCCAACAATTTGTAACGTTATGTACGCACGCTAGCGTGTCCGCTCGGCGAAGGTGTCGGCGAGTCGTGCCAAGCTGAGGAACCGTGCTCCTTAATGACGTAGCAAACACTTCGCTCAACGTGGGCGGCACCTCGTCGCGCCTGACCAAGGTGGCGTGCATCGCCGACCTGCTACACCGCGCCGCCCCCGACCCCCAGCTCGTCGCCATCATCGTGTCGTGGCTGTCCGGCGAGCTGCGCCAGCGTCAAATCGGGGTTGGCTGGGCGTCGCTGCGGTCGCTACCGCCGCCGGCGGCGCACCCCTCGTTGGCCGTCACCGCTGTAGACACCACCTTCGGCGAGATCGGCGCCGTGTCGGGCAAGGGTTCCCAGTCGCGCCGCGCCGAGCTTCTCTCGGGATTGTTCTCCGCTGCAACCGAAACCGAGCAAGTTTTCCTGGTACGGCTGCTTGGCGGCGAACTCCGCCAGGGCGCGCTGGCCGGAATCATGACCGACGCCGTCGCCAAGGCAGCCGCCATTCCCGCCACCGCGGTGCAACGCGCCGCGATGCTGGGTGGTGACCTACCCGCCGTCGCGGCAGCAGGTCTGTCCGGTGGCGCGGCGGCCCTGGCAGAGTTCACCCTGCGGGTGGGTCGGCCAGTCGGCCCGATGCTGGCCCAGACGGCGGCCAACGTGGCCGATGCACTCGAACGCCACGGTGGTACAACAATTTTCGAAGCGAAGCTGGACGGCGCTCGGGTGCAGATTCACCGGCTCGGCGAGGAAGTCACCGTCTATACCCGAAGCCTCGACGATGTCACCGCACGACTGCCCGAGGTCGTGGCCGCGACCTTGGCCCTGCCGGTGCGCCAACTGGTCGCCGACGGTGAAGCGATCGCCCTACGGCCGGACAACCGACCGCACCGCTTTCAGGTCACCGCGTCGCGGTTCGGCCGATCGGTCGATGTCGCGACCGCTCGTGCCACGCAGCCGCTTTCGGTGTTTTTCTTCGACATATTGCACTGCGACGGTCAAAACCTGCTCGACGCACCCACCACCGAGCGGTTGGCCGCCCTGGATGGGCTGGTGCCGCGGGGCCAGCGAGTCGATCGGCTGATCACCGCCGACGAGGCGGCCGCTGCGAGCTTTCTGGACACGACCTTGGCCGCCGGTCACGAAGGGGTGATGGCCAAGGCGCCGGACGCGCCCTACCAGGCGGGCCGTCGCGGCGCGGGATGGCTGAAGGTCAAGCCGGTCCACACGCTGGACCTGGTGGTGCTCGCCGTGGAATGGGGCTCGGGACGGCGACGCGGCAAGCTATCCAACATCCACCTGGGTGCCCGCGATCCGGCGACCGGCGGGTTCGTGATGCTGGGCAAGACGTTCAAGGGCATGACCGACGCGATGTTGGATTGGCAGACTGCCCGATTTAGCGAACTCGCCATCGGCGGCACCGACGGGTATGTCGTTCGGGTGCGACCGGAGCAGGTGGTCGAAATCGCGTTCGACGGCGTGCAGGCGTCGTCCCGCTACCCCGGCGGACTCGCGTTGCGGTTTGCCCGAGTGGTGCGTTACCGCGATGACAAGGCGCCGACCGAGGCCGACACCATCGACACCGTGCGCGCGCTGTACTGACCACACCATGGGCCGACAGCTCGTCGGCATCGTCACGCAAACGCTGGGTTTGGGCACATCCGCGTCGTGGTGCAAGGATCACCGGGAACGCAGACCATGCGTCAGTAAGGGAGGCGCCGGTGGCCCAGCCGTCCGGAAGTGTCAGCTACATCCGAACCGACGCCGACCTGCCGCCCGTGGCGATCGTCGATCGCTCCCCGATCACCCTGCGACACAGGATCCTTTTCGCTGTGGTTGCGCTGATCGGCGCGATCGCCTGGGCGATCATCGCGGTCATCCGCGGCGAGACCGTCAATGCGGTCTGGCTCGTGGTGGCGGCGGGCTGCACCTATGTCATCGCCTTCCGGTTCTATGCGCGGCTGGTCGAAATGAAGATCGTTCAGCCTCGCGATGATCACGCCACTCCTGCCGAATTTCTTGAAGACGGTATGGATTACGTGCCGACCGATCGGCGAGTGGTGTTCGGACATCACTTCGCCGCGATCGCAGGAGCCGGCCCGCTCGTGGGACCGGTGCTGGCCACGCAGATGGGTTACCTGCCCTGCACGATGTGGATCGTGCTGGGCGCGGTGTTCGCCGGCTGTGTGCACGACTACCTGGTGTTGTGGATCTCCACCCGGCGCCGGGGGCGGTCCCTGGGGCAGATGGTTCGCGACGAGCTGAGCGCCACCGCCGGCGCGGCCGCGCTCATTGGCATCCCGGCCATCATCACCATTGTTATCGCGGTGCTGGCGCTGGTGGTGGTGCGCGCCCTGGCGCAAAGTCCCTGGGGAGTGTTCTCAATCGCCATGACCATCCCCATCGCCGTGTTCATGGGCTTCTACCTGAGATTCCTGCGGCCGGGCCGGGTTGCCGAAGTGTCACTGATCGGCGTGGCATTGTTGTTGCTCGCGGTCGTCTCTGGCGGCTGGGTCGCTGAAACATCATGGGGCGAAAGCTGGTTCAGCCTGTCTCCGGTGGCTCTGTCTTGGCTGCTCATCATCTACGGTTTCGCGGCGTCGGTGCTGCCGGTGTGGTTGCTGCTCGCACCGCGTGATTACCTGTCTACCTTCATGAAGGTCGGCACCATCGGGCTGCTCGCCATCGGGGCGCTCATCGCCCAACCGGTCGTAGTCGCACCGGCCGTCTCGCGGTTCGCCGGTGCCGGCGACGGGCCGGTGTTCGCGGGTTCGTTGTTTCCGTTTCTGTTCATCACCATTGCGTGCGGTGCGCTGTCGGGATTCCACGCGCTGATCTCCTCGGGAACGACGCCGAAAATGCTTGAGAAGGAAGGCCAGATGCGCCTGATCGGCTACGGCGGCATGCTCACCGAGTCGTTTGTGGCAGTCATCGCGCTGCTCACCGCGTCGATTCTGGATCAGCATCTCTATTTCGTCCTCAACGCCCCGGCAGCGCGGACCGGCGGCACCGCCGCCACTGCCGCACAGTACGTCAACGGACTGCGACTGGGGGGCGCCCCGGCCACCGCGGAACAGATCGGCCAGGCCGCTGCCAGCGTGGGCGAGCGCTCCATCGTGTCGCGCACCGGCGGCGCCCCGACGCTGGCCTTTGGCATGTCCGAAATAATGGACCGAGCGTTCGCCGACGTTGGCCTCAAATCATTCTGGTACCACTTCGCGATCATGTTCGAAGCGCTGTTCATCCTGACCACCGTGGACGCCGGGACCCGTGCGGCCCGCTTCATGGTGGCCGACGCGCTGAGCAACCTCGGCGGCCCACTGCGCAAGCTGGAGAATCCGAGTTGGCGCCCGGGCGCCTGGATGTGCAGCTTCGTCGTGGTCGCGGCCTGGGGCAGCACCCTGCTGCTGGGTGTCACCGATCCGCTGGGCGGTATCAACACACTGTTTCCGCTGTTTGGCATTGCCAACCAGCTGCTTGCCGGGATCTCGCTGACGGTCATCACCGTCGTCGTCATCAAAAAAGGCCACCTCAAGTGGGCGTGGATCCCGGGCGTCCCGCTGCTGTGGGACCTCGTGGTCACGCTGACCGCGTCGTGGCAGAAAATTTTTTCCGCCGACCCTGCCGTCGGTTACTGGGCCGAGCACGCGCGCTACCGGGCGGCCCAGGAGGCGGGCAAAACCGCGTTTGGTTCGGCCACCAATGCCGATCAGCTCAACGATGTTATCCGCAATACCCTGGTCCAGGGCTCTCTATCCATTGTCTTCGCCGCCGTCGTCCTCATCGTGTTCGCCGCTGGGATAGTCATGTCCTACAAAGCAATTCGAGGACGCGGCAGTCCCTTGACCGAAGACTCCCCGGTGGCATCGACATTGTTTGCCCCCTCGGGCTTGGTCCCGTCGGCAGTGGAGCGGCGGGTGCAAAGGCAGTGGTCCGCACTACGGGGGTAGCAACCACGGCGCGCCGGGTAAGCAGATGATGCCGAACCACCTTGCACCGCACTAGAATTGTGCGGAATGAAAGTCGGTATCGACTTCGGCACCACCCACACGGTGGCGGCGGTCGTCGACAGAGGCAACTACCCCGTCGTGTCCTTCGACGGAGTGGATGCCTGGCCATCGGTCATCGCGGCGAACGGGTCCGGAGAGTTGCGCTTCGGCGCGGACGCCGTCGCCGTGCGACGCGAACCGGGATGGTCGGTACTGCGCTCGTTCAAACGTCTGCTCAACGACGCCGGACCGCACACCGAAGTACATCTGGCCGGACGCAATTATCGGTTGGCCGAGCTGCTCACCCGGTTTCTCGTTGCGCTCAAAGACGAGCTCATGCACCGCTCGAATGCCGGCCTGACGGCGGGTGAAACTGTCGAGGCCGCGATCAGCGTGCCGGCCAACGCGTCGAGCGCCCAGCGTTTCCTGACGCTGGACGCCTTTGTTGCTGCGGGTTTCCACGTGGTCGCGCTGCTCAACGAACCGTCTGCCGCCAGCCTTGAATACGCCCATCGGTATCGCTCCACCATCACCACCACACGCGAACATGTCCTGATCTATGACCTCGGTGGCGGCACGTTCGACGGTTCCCTCCTGAAAATGACCGGCCACGTCAACGACGTCGTCACCAGTGAGGGCATTCAGCGCCTCGGCGGCGACGATTTCGACGAGGCCATCCTCGAACTGATCGCGTCCCGGATGCCCGCCGTCGCACACGCCGATGCCACTACATACGACGTGCTGCGCGAGGAATGCGCAGCCCGCAAGGAGGCGGTCGGGCCGCAGACCCGCCGCTTCCTGATGGACTTGACGGCCGTGGACCGGCCACCCTTTTCCTGCGATATCGACGAGGTCTATACCGCATGCGCCCCGCTGGTCGACAAGACCATCGAGGTGCTCGCTCGCATCCTGCGCGATCCGACCGCGGCCGGCGGCGGGGTGGCGTGGTCCAAGGTCGCGGGCATCTACCTGGTGGGCGGGACGGGGAGCTTCCCACTCATCTCCCGAATGCTGCGCACGACCTTCGGCGACAAGCGAGTGAAACGCTCGCCGCACCCGTTCGCGGCAACGGCCATCGGGTTGGCGGTCTACCTCAACAACGAAGCGGATTTCGAATTGTCGGAACAGTTCTCGCGCCACTTTGGGGTTTTCCGCGAGGCGCAGGCCGGCGCCGACGTCGTCTTCGATCCGATCGTGCCCAAGGACGTCGCGCTGCCCGCCGACGGGCTTACTCCGCTGATCGTCAAACGAACCTACCGAGCGGCCCACAACATCGGGCATTTCCGATTCGTGGAGTGCAGCCGTCTGGTCAATGGTCGACCCGATGGTGACGTAACCCCCTACGATCCGGTGTATTTTCCTTTCGACCCGGAGCTTTGCGACCGAGGGGACCTCAGACGTCAACCCGTGGGGCGATGCGACGAAGGACCGGACGTCGAGGAGAGCTACGTCGTCGCCCCCAGCGGAGCGGTGGAAGTGACGCTGACGACCCAGCCGAGCGGGTTTAATCGCACGTTCCGGCTCGAACGGCGCGCCGGCACGGTGGTGAGGCAGCGACATGGAGCTCTATGACGTCATGCGAACGACGTTCGCCGCACGTGACTTCACCGACGAAACATTGCCCGACGATGTGCTGCGACGCATTTTCGACAACGCGCGCTTTGCCCCCAGCGGCGGAAACCGGCAGGGGGCCCACATCATCGTGGTGCGTGACCCCACCGTTCGTGGCCGGCTCGCCGAACTCGGCGTGCCAGCCGTCCGTCGCTATATGGCCCAGCTCAAAGCCGGTGAAAGCCCTTGGAATCCAACGCATCCCAGTAAAGTTCCGCAGGACGTCGTCGATGAGACACACGTTCCCGAGCCATTCATTGCGGCCCTGACGCAGGCGTCGGTCGTCCTGGTTGTGTCGGTGGACTTGAGCGTGGTGGCCGCGCTGGATCAAGAGCTGGGGCGCACCGGTGTTGCTAGTGGCGCATCGGTGTACCCGCTGGTGTGGAACATCCTGCTGGCCGCGCGAAACGAGGGTTATGGCGGCACGATCACCACCATGGCGATCGCGCGGGAGGAGCAAGTGCGCCAATTGCTGGGCATCCCCGACACGCACGCGGTAGCCGCGATTGTGCCGCTGGGCAAGCCCGTGCGGCAGCTGACCACGCTGCGCCGTCGCCCGGTCGCCGACTTCGTGACCCGCGGAAGGTTCGACGGCCCGGCGTTTTGAGTGTTGACGCGGTTCGGCAAGGCCAGCGATCCGAAGCAGACTCCGCCATGCCCAGTTGGCCTATCACGGGTTGTTCGACCGGGCTGGGCTCAGCGATCCGGCCGAGGCGGGCGCGGCACCACTACATCGCCTCGCGGCACGCGAGCGCGATGGCCCAATGGGAAAGGTTCACCGCCGGTACCAGCTTCGACCCGAAGGACGCCGTCCCGCGGGCCTCTTGTCACGTTCGGCCGCGACGCCGCCGGGCGTCGAGCGCATACCTACCCGGTCCAGCGAAGACCAACAGGAAGAACCCGAAGCAAAACAGGATGGCCAGAGCTCCACCATTGCCTTCCGGGGGATCACCGATAGGCCAGAGCGTGCGTGGTTGATGGATCCAGAAATACGCGACCGCCATCACTCCGGAGGCAAGAAACGCCGCGGCGCGGGTACACAGGCCGACCGCGACGAGCAATCCGGTGACGAGTTCGATCACACCCGAATACCAAGTCGGCCAGGATCCGGCCGAGACCGGATGCGGCAGGTGGGTGGGCCAGCCGAAGAGGATCGTCGAGCCGAACCCCGCGAACAGCAACCCGTAGACGAACCGAAACAGACTCAGCACGGCCGGCGAATACCGAGCCAGACGGTCGCTGAGATTCGTCGTCATGCCAACCTCCCGGTGTCGCCGATGTGGTCCAGTGTCTCCTATCCCACACCTCGGCCCAGCCGCGCCGGTAGGCCGAGGCGCGCCAGTGATGTACATTTGTACATGTACATTTGTACACATAGGAGGAGTCGTGGCTTATCTGTTGCTGTTGTGCGCAATCTCTGCCGAGGTGGCCGCCACCAGCCTGCTGAAGAGTACCGAGGGCTTCGCTCGGCTATGGCCGACCCTGATCTGCCTGGTCGGCTACGGCATCTCCTTTGCACTGCTCGCCTTGTCGATCGCACGCGGCATGCAGACCGACGTCGCCTATGCCCTGTGGTCCGCGATCGGCACGGCCGCGATCGTGCTGATTGCCGTGCTGTTCCTCGGCTCGTCGATGTCGGTGACCAAGGTCGTCGGGGTGGGCCTGATCGTCGGCGGGGTTCTCACCTTGAACTTTGCCGGTGCCCATTGACCGGGGAGGCCGAGCGCCGTCCCCGCGACCCGGCCGGTCGGCGGCAGGCCATCATCGAGGCGGCCGGACGCCTGATCGCCCGGCATGGCCTCGGCGAACTCACGCACCGCCGGGTCGCGGCGGAGGCCGACGTGCCGGTCGGCTCGACGACCTATTACTTCAGTGACCTTGATGCGCTGCGGGAAGCCGCTCTCGCACACGTCGCGACGAGCACCACCGACTGGTTAGAACAGTGGCGGCGCGAACTCGACCGGAGCGCCGACCTACCGGCCACCCTGGCCCGACTCAGCGCCGAGTACCTGACGGACTTGGACAGCTATCGCACGCTCAACGAGCTGTACGTCGCGGCAAGCCATCGACCGGAGTTGCAATCCCTGGCCCAGTTGTGGTCGCAGGGCCTCATCTCGCTGCTGGAACCACACATCGGCCCACGGGCCGCCCAGGCCGTCACCATATTCCTCGACGGTGCCACGGTGCACGCGCTGATCACCGATACCCCGTTGAGCATCGATGCGCTCATCGATGCTATAGCCAGGCTGTCCGCCGACGCCGGGCCGACCCAACCCACGTAGGCGCGGGTCGGCGCGTAGGCGCGCCCCACAACGACCCGCAGCCGCCACGCCCGAGCCCCGGCCGTGCTATCACCATACATTAGTCTATATATATGTATGTTGATGTCGGTTTCGTCGCTGCCTACTCCTGGTGCCGTCCGCGAAGGCGCCGCCTGAGAGCTCATTTTCCGGCCCAACGAGAAGATTCCCGTCCGGTCGGATCGGGAACTCCTAGGACATGAGCACGCCACGTGAAGTTAGTGAACTCATCGATGCGCTCGCCTACGACGTGTACGACATCTATTACGGCATCGAGCACTCCGGCCCGCGGTATGACCGCGAGCAGGGGGTGGTAGCGGCACGTTACCTGGCCCGCAGGCTACTGCGGCGGGGCTGGCGGAAAACCGACCGAGCCCCGCTTCCCCGCTGCCCGCACGGGACGGTGACTTGCTACGACCCCGAGCCCCACGAACGCTGCGAAATGTAACGCGCACAAATCGCGAACGGCCGAAGTCAGCGCCCAGATCGCTCGCTGCTAGGTGGGCGTGAATTGGGCCAGATCGTATATGCCCAGCGTCTTTTCGATGTCGGCGACTTGATCAACCACATCGTCAAATCCGCGCGCGCCAAATCGCCTGTGCTCTTCCTCTTCGAAAGTCTCGGCCATCGCCCAAAGCTCCGGTGCGGCCACCACAGCGCGTAGGGCAGGAAAGACGACCGTGTCTTCGCGAGCTTCGTGCGGCTCATACATTCGGACGAACGCCATCATGTCTTGCACCGAGTCTTGTAATGCACGCCGATTGAGCGCCGACGCTCCGGTCGCGGAAAGGATCCGATCGGTGAGCGCACGGCCGCGCTGATGCTGAGTGCGCAATACCGCGGTGATATCGGCCAGCTTGCCCACCTTTTCGAGCGTGGGAAACACGTATTGTTCCTCGAGGCCTTCGTGATAGTCCTCGATGAAGCTTCGAATGATGCCGGCGGCGGCGTTCAGCGCTGGAGCCGACCCTTGATCGCCTGCCTGCAGGCGGCCGATCCCCTCGCGGTAGACCAGCAAAACCCGCTTGAGCACCCCGTGCTCGCGCATCAAGTCTTCCGGCGGCGTGACTGGCACTTCCTGCTCCTGCGCGCCCGTCCCACCCGGCTGATGGGGTGCCGGCTTGGACCCCGCACATGCCGACAGGACCAACCCGCCGACGGCCGCGGCCGACATCGCCAAGAGCTGACGTCGTCCCCCGGCGAGCACCACCCGTTCGGTCACGGTCACCGCCTCCTTCGGGCAAAGCAGCTCGGCTTGACGATCAAGTCAACGAACGTGTTCGAACGATATTGCCAGCTATTGGAAGGTAAGACCATGGCACTGCTCGCCGATCCGACTTGTCTGACCACCGCTGGCCCACCGGTCGCATTCCGCGCTGAAATATTCTCTGCCCTGATCCCACTTGGTTTGCGGCACAACGGTTCACTATTGATGTCCGGTGCGCTGGAAGGATGTCTCCAATGAGGATTGACCACACCCCGATCCACAACGCCTCGGGGGCTCGCCTGGGCCCGTCGCACCGGCGGCCAGTTCGGATGGCGCCGTTCGCCTCGTAAACCCGCGGGAAGGCCACCGGGCGGATTGCGCGGTATCGTCATCGCCTGGATCCGTTGTAACGGGAACGCCGGTCCAGGACCCACACCGTTGCCAGCGTGAGGACAACGGCAAACGACGCCAGCGCAACGAGATTCGGGCCGGTGCCGCCGGTGAATGACTCGCGGTAGACGGAGATGGCCGGCAGCGCGGCAGCAAACCGGTCTAGATCCAGGTCGCGCCCCAGTGCTTCGAAGGCGTGGCGGTTGGCGAGGCCAAGACTGATCAACCGTCCCGGGAAAGCCATCTTGTCAACGGGGACGATGGCGCCACCGAACAAGACCTGCGGGAAGCAAAGCATGGGCAGAGCCAGGGCGGCCTGGGCGGCGTTGTGCACGGCGGCCGAGGCGAGCAGGCCCAGCGCCAGCGCCGAGGTCGCTTCGATGACCATCGTGGCGAACAGCAAAGCATAGACGTGCCAACCGGCCGCGGGCAGCCGGCCGAGCACCCGCAACACCGCGAGCAACACCGCATTCATCGCGGCCAGCACCGGAAGCAGGGCGGTGATCTTGGACGCCACGTAGGCGCCCACGCCGAGCCCGGCCAGACGCTCCCGCCGGAAGACGGCGATCTCTCCGACGATCTGGAGTAGACCGTAGGTAAGGCCGAAGAAAAAGCCGTCGAACGCGACCCAGAAAACCATTTGGGCCGGGCCGATGTCGGCAGCGCCACCCGGATCGAACGCGCCGCGTTCGAACAGCGTCGCCATCATCGCCGTGACCAGCACCGGCGAACCGAGCAGGACGGCCACAGTCAGCCGGTTGCGGCACAGCACATCAACATTGCGGCGGGTGAGCAACCACCACTGCCGCACCATGCCGGTGCGCTGGACGCGCGACCGGGTGACTCGGGCTGCCGGGCGCGGCGGCGCCGCGTCGGGCTGGTGTCGTGCCGAACTGATCGCAAATCGCTCCGCCCAGATGACCGGGGTGTGCTCACCAGCCAGCCGCTCGTACACGCCCGCGAGGGTGTCCACACCGAAGTAGCGCCGGGCCTCGGCCGGGCTTCCGCTGAATGCCAGGTGGCCGTCGCGCGCCAGGAACACCACTCGGTCACACCGATCGATGCCCTCCGGTTCGTGCGTGGTGAGCACGACAGTGACCCCGCGCTCGCTAAGCCTGCGCAGCAACCGCATCACATCGGCCGCGGTCGATGGGTCCAGCCCGGAGGTGGGTTCGTCGAGGAAGAAGAGCCGCGGCCGGGTGAGTAGTTCGACGGCGATGCTGGCGCGCTTGCGCTGGCCGCCGGACAGTTCCCTAATGGGAGCCTCGGCCCGATCAGCTAGATCGAGGTCACGCATGGTCTCTTCGACCACACGATCGGCCTCGGCCGCAGATGTGCCGGCGGGGAGCCGTAGCCGGGCCGCGTAACGCAGCGTGCGACGCAGGGGCATTTCGAGGTGGATGATGTCGTCCTGTGGCACAAAGCCGATACGGGTATCCGCATCCGCTCGGGCACCAATAGCGATGCCATGGTGCCGAACCTTCCCGGCCGACGGTGGCTGCAATCCCGCCAGGATCTCCAGCAATGTGGTTTTCCCGGCGCCACTGCCGCCAGCTACTGCAACCAACTCGCCCGGTTCTATCGAGAGTGACAGCGGGTGCACGATCTGCCGCCCACCGACCCGCCGGCTCACGTTGACTGCATCGACCCGCCCGCTGACTGGCGCTGCGGGCAGGCCCGACGACATCGCCGCGAAGTTCTCGATTGCCGGTGGGTGAACCACCAATTCGGTCATGTGGGTAACCCTCCGTGATTCCTGAATCGCGTTGTCAGGACCTGATCATCGGTCGGTGGCCGCACTGATTGCATGAGGCGTTTGCCTCAAAGTCGCGGGCGCCACATGTCTTAGCGCGCGGCAGTCGGCGGGTAAGGCTTTGCTGCGCGTCAGCGGACCGCCTCCGCGTTGACCGGAAAGCCTGCCAAACCCCGATCGATAGCCGCGAGACTGGCCTGCGTGCGGTTGTTGACGCCCAACTTCGCATAGACGCGCTCGATGTGGTTGCGCGCTGTCTTCTCGGCGATAAATAACTCAGCGGCGATGTCACGGTTCGACCGGCCCTGCGCGACAAGTCGGAGGACTTCGACCTCCCGGGCGGTGAGCCCAGCTGACCAGGACATTCGCCTCGCCGGATGCCCAGCCGCCGCCAAGACGGCTTCCACCGACTCGGCGTCGAGGCGTCCGTCACGCGCCTCGCGGCGCAGCTGATCGGCGGCCTGGCGCGGATCGAGAACGGTCCGTTGTGGATGCTGCTCGAGAAGTTGGCGATAGGCCACCGCCGCGGCAAGCAAGCGGTCGTGCGCAGTCAATTCGGCCCCGGCGAGCCCCCGGGGAAACCCGGACCCATCGATGCGCTCCTCCTGCTTAGTAGCGACGGACACCACCGACTCCAGACCATCGACGCCGCTCAGTATTCGTCCGGTCAGATAGGGGTATATCCGTACCCGCTCCCATTCAGCGGGACTGAGCGGCCCCTTCTTCTCCCAGATCTGAGTGGATACGCCTAGCCGGCCGAGGCCGTGGACCAGGCCCGCGCGATACAAACAGTCAATGTCCGCCGAGGGCATACCCCGGCGTCGGGCCGCGGCGGCCGCCAAGTCCGCTATGCTCCTCGAGTAGCCCGGCGAACACGGACACTTGAGATCAACGAAATCCGCTATTGCCCTGAGCAACTCGTCGATCTCATCGCCGACGAGAGTACGGTCGCGATCCGGCGCCTGCGCCAAAGCCGCAGTCCAAACATCAATGTCGAGCAGCCCCTCGACGATTGCGGCGGCATCGCGTTCGAACACGTCGACCACGGCCGGGCTGAACTGCGTGCCACGCCGGGACCGGGCGACCTCGACCGCCTGCGCCAGGCCACCCGTCCGCAGGTGCACCTCGATGACGTCGGACAGGTGAACGATGTGGATTTCGATCGGAATATCCTCTCCGCGAGCGCCATTCGGCATCCCCCGGCCGTCCCAGCGCTCGAAGATATACGCCAATGCCTTTCCGACCTGTTCGGCCAGACCGATCCGATCGGATAGCACCCCGGCAGAAGCGCAATGCGAGCTGATGAGGTTGGCAACCTGGTTGCGTGCGGTGAGCACAAAGGCCGCCGAACGCATGCCGCGCTGCCAACCCGGCAATCCACGCCCCACGTGACTGACCATGAGACGCAGGAACGGCAGCCCGGCCATATCCACCCCGTAGGTGTCGGCGCGGAAGGCGATATCGTCGCCGAACAGTGCCGAAAGCTCGTGGGAATCGGCATGACATCCGATCCATCCCACCAGGTTGGCGTAGTACACCGTTGCGCACTGTGCCGCGTCCAGACCCATCTTCTCGGCGATGCGAGTCGCGATCAGGGAAGACCGAAGCATGTGTTCCATCGGTTGGCCAAGACCGAGGTCGATCGCCAGCGATATGGCCGCCAGCAACTCGGCTTTGCGCAGGCCCTTTTTCGAACCGTGCGGCGTCCGGGTCGGGTGCACGCAATCATTCTGCACCCATGCATGACGCTGTTGAGCCGAATGGCAGCTTGCCGGTAAAACCACGAGGCAAAACGACTGGGCCTCAACGACCGTCTATCGGTGGGTACAGGCGGCGGCGTACCGGGCGGGCGGCAAGTGGCCAAGTACCGCATGACGTCGGTGGTGGTTGTAATGGTGTTTCCAGTCGTTGATGGCCATCCGGGCCTGGTTCAGCGACCAGAAGCTGTTGACGCTGAGGCACTCGTCGCGAACGCGGGAGTTGAACCATTCGACGTAGCCATCGCGCCAGGGCTGACCAGGCGAGATGAAATGCATACCTTTATGTTGGCCAGCCCACTCGGCCATTGCCAGCCGGGCTAATTCAGGTCCGTTGTGACAACGCAACACCGCCGGATAGGTTCCGCGGCCAGCGGCAAGTCTTTCGAGTACCGTGATGAGGCCTTCGGCGGTGACACTGCGGACAATCAGTCCGCCCAGGCATTCGCGGGTGTGCTCATCGACAATAGACATGATCTTGATCGGCCGGCCGTCGATAGTGATGCAGGACAGGAACCCCGCCGCCCACACCCGGTTGGGTCGGTCGGCCGCGGTCCAACGGGGTGCCGTCGAGTTGGAGTGCCGATCGAGACGCCGCCGTTGCGGCACCCGCAGGCCTTCCTCGCGCCAGAGTCGTTGAATCTTCTTGTGGTTGACCATCCAACCCTCAGCAACCGCGTCGCGATAGGCCGGCCGGAACCCGCGTCCGGGATGATCCTTCGCGTAGTCGCGCAGCCAGGCCCGCAACGTCGCATCGGAGTCGGATGTGGTGGCCGTGGGTTGGTGTCGCTGAGTAGAACGGGGCTGCCCGGTAACCCGGCAGGCGAACCGCTCACTGACCCCCAGCACCTGCTGGAGATGACGGACGGCCGCCCGCCGGCGTTCCGGGCTTAGAAGTTTCCCTTCCCGATCTCCTTCAGCGCGATCTTCTCCAATTCGGCGTCGGCCAACAATCGCTTGAGCCTGGCGTTTTCCCGCTCGAGGTTCTTGAGCCGTTTGGCATCATCAGACTTCAAACCACCAAACTGGTTGCGCCATCGGTGATATGTCGCCTGCGAGACACCCAGCTCCCGGCACACCGCCGCCGTGTCCTTACCCTCAGCCAGCAGCCGATCAGCCGTCACCAACTTGTGCACAACCTGCTCGGGACTGTGCCGCTTCCTGGTCGCCACGATCCTATCGAGCCTCCACGCGGGCGGGCTGCTACTGGCCTGACCCCAATCGACTGAGCTAGGGTTTATTTGAGATTCTTGACCCACGATGCACACCATCCAATCGAGAACTGTCAGCCACGGCCGGCGTCGCGAATGCGCTGCCGGATGACTGGTGGTTCGGCTGTGTTGTCGGTGAGGCGCGCCCAGATGTGCCAGCCTGTGAGGGCAGCCTCGACGCCTTGGAGATTCACCCGGGCGGGGAGGTTGTTGGGTTGCCATTCGGTAACGACGGCGATGTTGACCGGCGTTGGCACAGTGGGTGTTTCGACTGAACCGTAGCCGGTAGGGCCGACCCGTCGTGGTAAAGCAAGGCCACAATCAGTGCAAAGTCGAGGTCCATGGTGCGCCTGTCAGATGTCAGCGGTTGACGGCCTTGGCCCATCGGGTGCGGTGAAGCCGGATGCCGTCGATGACGCTTTCGATCGCCGTCCCGATGCGTGCGCTGTCACCGGTTGCAAGAAGGTCGAATTGAAGTCCGCGCATTTGGGCAAGCAACAGCGTTGCGAAGGTACCGGCCTCGTCGCTGGGGCACCCAGCTTCCACAGCATGGTGGCGAATGACTTCGACCCAGCCGCTGACAATCCGGTCAAGGAAAGCGCGGTACTCCTCTGGGTTGCGCACTGCTTGCCCGTAGGCCTCGAAGACCAGTCGAGCCCGGCGGTCAGTCTGTGGCTCGGTCCATCGCTGCCACATCTGCCGAACTAGCGCCTCGACATCGTCAGCGGCGAGGTGATCAGGGATCTGCGCCCGCGACCCGATCGCGCCAAAGATTTCGACTAACAGTTCGTCCTTGGTGCCGAAGTGGTGGCGCAACGTGACGTGCGAAACGCCCACTGCCGCCGCAAGTGTGCGAAACGACATCCCGTTGATCCCGTGATCCAACAAATGGGCCATGACCGCGTCGAGGATTTCGCCGCGCCTGTTCTGATACCGCAGCCGCCGCCCATCCACGCGTTGACCTCTGCGCTCGTTGGACGCCATCGCGTTTGTCCTCACTTCCACGTACCGGCCGGTTCCAATTTAGATCTACCATCTGGTAGGCCAATATTGCTGGAGTTAGGCGTACCAGGTGGTAGATCAATCTGTCAATCGGCCGGCGGCACACCGGGGCCGATCGGGTCTCGGCGCGACTGGTCATGTCGCTATTGCGTCGTTTTGGCCGGTAACCGTCGAAGCACACCGGGAGCTGCCGTCGTCCCCAACGAAGTGGTTGAAAGCCCGATTGGGACCGCGCCGATCCCGACGGTACAGCTCGGGCCACTTCCCCCATGGGCACACAACCCCGTAGGACGGCTCCAACTTCTCCTGGGGAAGCTGGCCGACTGATGCGTGCTAACGCTCGCGACGCTCATCGGGGTCACAGCCGTCAACCGGATAGTCAACCGGGCGCCGTACCACCGAATGCCCGCGACAAGCACGCCGAAAATCTGCCCAGCGCCGGTCAACGAGTTTTACCTGGTGGAGCTAAGGGGACTCGAACCCCTGACCCCCACACTGCCAGTGTGGTGCGCTACCAGCTGCGCCATAGCCCCGAGAAGTTGTGCTCATCGAAGCTACACCACTGGCAAGACCGGTTCAAAGCCGCCGGTCGTAGCCACTACCCAATGACCTGGTTGACGACTTCCCGCGCGGTCTGTTGCACCTCGGCTAGATGCTGGGGCCCTCGGAAGGATTCGGCATAGATCTTGTACACGTCCTCGGTGCCGGATGGACGAGCGGCGAACCAGGCGTTGGCCGTGGTCACCTTGAGCCCACCCAGCGGCGCACCATTTCCCGGCGCTTGGGTCAACTTCGCCACAATCGGCTCCCCCGCGAGCTCGGTGGCGCTGACCTGGTCCGCGGACAACCGAGACAGCCGGGCCTTCTGCTCCCGGTTAGCCGGTGCGTCCACCCGGGCGTAGGTGGGCGCACCGTATTTGTCGGCCAGCGCGTGATACCGCTGCGAGGGTGTGGCTCCGGTGACCGCCAGGATCTCAGCGGCCAGCAACGCCATGATGATGCCGTCTTTGTCGGTGGTCCACACCGATCCGTCGCGCCGCAAGAACGACGCCCCCGCGGACTCCTCGCCGCCGAAGCCGATGGTGCCATCGATCAGACCGTCGACGAACCACTTGAAGCCGACCGGCACCTCGACAAGTTGACGTCCGATACCGGCTACCACCCGGTCGATGATCGACGAGCTGACCGCGGTCTTGCCCACCGCGATGCCCGCCGGCCAGGACGGCCGATGGGTATAGAGGTAGTCGATGGCCACCGCCAGATAGTGATTGGGATTCAGCAGCCCCATGTCGGGCGTGACAATGCCGTGCCGGTCGGCGTCGGCGTCGTTGCCGGTGGCGATCTGATAGCGGTTCGGGTCGCCCTCCATCGTCCGGATGAGCCCAGCCATCGCGTCCGGCGAACTGCAATCCATCCGAATCTTGCCGTCGTGGTCTAGCGTCATAAACCGCCACGTCGCGTCGACCAACGGATTGACCACGGTCAGATCCAGGCTGTGCCGCTGCGCGATCTCGCCCCAGTAGTCCACGCTGGCCCCGCCGAGCGGGTCGGCGCCGACCCGTACGTCGGCCTGTCGGATCGCGGCGACATCGACGACGTTCGGCAAGTCGTCGACGTAGTTGCCCAGGTAATCGTGGCGCTGGGTGGTGCGCAGCGCACGGGCAAGGGGAATGCGTCGCACCGCCGAGGCGTCACGCAGAATTTCGTTGGCCCGCTGGGCTATCACGTTGGTCACGTCGGTGTCGGCGGGCCCGCCGTTGGGCGGGTTGTACTTGAAGCCGCCGTCGGATGGCGGGTTGTGCGACGGCGTCACGACGATACCGTCGGCCAACGCCGCGGTGCGGCCACGGTTGTAAGTCAGGATGGCGTGACTGATCGCCGGGGTCGGCGTGTAGCGGTTGGCAGCGTCGATCATGGCAACCACGTCATTGGCGGCCAGGACTTCCAGCGCCGAGACCCAGGCCGGCTCCGAAAGTCCGTGCGTGTCACGACCAACGAACAACGGTCCGGTGATCCCCCGCGCACGCCGATATTCGACGATGGCCTGTGTGATCGCCAGAATATGGGCCTCGTTAAAGGCGCCGGTCAGCGCCGAGCCCCGGTGTCCCGACGTGCCGAACACCACCTGTTGGGCGATGTCGTCGGGATCAGGGGCTATCGAGTAATACGCCGTCACCAAATGGGGCAGATCGACAAGGTCCTCTGGCTGGGCCAGCTGGCCGGCTCGGGGGTTGACCATGGTTACCAATTCTGCCCTCACCCCACCGCCTCAGAACTTCCCAGGTACCGCCCAGGGTTTACCACCGGAAAGTCCCGCCCTAGGCTGCAAACGCACACCAAGTCGTATGCGGGAGGGATTCGATCAGTGGCACGCCGCGACTACCGGGAGCTGACCGCGATCTTCGCCGGTGGAGCGTTGGGCGCCCTGGCTCGCGCCACCCTGGGTACGCTGGCCGTTCCCGATCCGGCTCGTTGGCCATGGCCAACATTCACCGTCAACATCGTGGGCGCGTTCCTGGTGGGTTACTTCACCACGCGACTGCTGGAGCGGTTGCCCTTGTCGAGCTATCGACGACCGCTGCTTGGCACCGGATTATGTGGCGGGCTAACGACTTTCTCGACAATGCAAGTGGAAACGCTGAAAATGATCGAGCATGGCCATTGGGCTTTGGCGACGCTCTACACGATCGTCAGCATTGCGCTCGGGCTGCTGGCGGTACACCTGGCCACGGTCATGGTCCGCCGTGTGCGGGTGCGCGGATGACGGCGGGCACGGCGGCTGTCTGGGTGGGCGTCATGCTCGTCGGGGGTGTCGGCTCGGTGCTGCGCTTTCTGGTGGATCGCGCCATTGGGCGCCGGATGGCCCGGACATTCCCGCTTGGCACATTGACGGTAAACGTCAGCGGCGCAGCGCTACTGGGGTTCGTCGCGGGCCTGGCGCTGCCGCGAGACGCTGCTCTATTGGCCGGCACCGCGTTCGTTGGTGCTTACACCACCTTTTCCACCTGGATGCTGGAAACCCAGCGGCTCGGTGAAGAACGTCAGCTGGCGACCGCATTCGTCAATATTGCCCTCAGCGTGACGCTCGGGATGGGGGCGGCACTCCTGGGGCAATGGATCGCCGAGCAACTATGAACGACCAAAGCTTGAAGTTGACCGCGTATTTTGGCGAGCGCCAACTCGCGTTGGGCAGCAAGCGGTTTCTGGCCGATGCGATGTTGGATCTGTTCGGCGATCGCGGCGTTGCCACCAGCGTAATGATGCGTGGAACCACCGGTTTTGGGCCCAGTCATCAACTGCGCTGCGACCGTTCTCTGAGCTTGTCCGAGGACCCGCCGGCGGTTATTGCGGCCGTCGACGTCGAGTCCAAGATCCGAGCACTGGTGGATGACGCGACGGCAATGACCTGTCAGGGGCTATTGACACTAGAGCGCGCTCGGTTGGTTACCCGTCACAACGCCAGCGACGCTTTGAGCACCATCGACAACGGCATCGAAGACGCCGCAAAGCTGACCGTGTACACCGGCCGCCAGGCGCGGATCGGTGGAGTCCCGGCCGAACGCGCTGTCTGCGAGATCGTACGCGCACACGGATTCGATGGGACCACAGCATTTCTCGGCGTCGACGGCACCGCATACGGTGAGCGTTTTCGAGCCCGGTTTTTCGGTCGCAACGTCAACGTTCCGCTGATGATCATCGCTGTCGGGTCGGCTCCGCGGGTTTCCGCCGCTGCTGCCGAACTGACCACCTTGTTGCGCAACCCGCTGCTGACCGTCGAGCGGGTGCGGCTGTGCAAACGCGACGGTGTGTTGCTCGGCCGCCCCCACCGGCTACCGGCTACCGACGGCCAGGGCCGAAACCTGTGGCAGAAACTGATGGTGCATACCGACGAAGCAGCCCACTTTGACGGAGTCCCGATACATCGCGTACTGGTGCACCGATTGATGCAATCCGAGGCTGCCCGCGGCGCGACGGCGCTACGCGGCATCTGGGGATTTCGCGGCGATCGTAAACCCCATGGGGACAAGCTGTTTCAGATCGCACGCGGGGTGCCAGTAACCACGATTATTGTGGACACGCCCGAAGCCATCGCCCGCAGCTTCGACATCGTCGACGAGCTGACCACCAGACACGGCCTGGTAACCAGCGAAATGGTGCCTGCGGCAATGGCATTCACCGAGTTTCAGGACGGGCGGCAAGGCACGAGCGAAACCCCGCTGGCGCAGTACAATTATTGATCCGCCGCCGGCTAGGTCTCGCGCACACCGGGCACGTCGTCGAGCGTCCGTGGCAGTACGTAAAGTGCTACCCGCCGATTTGCCACATCGTGCTCGCCGAGAAAGACGCAACCGACGTTGTCGAAAAACTGCCTGGTGCCCTTGCTTCGATGATCGGGGGCGAAAATGATTCGGCGACATTGCGACTCGGCATTCAGCACGCTGGCTACAAAGTGCGGTAGGAGCAGCTGAGCGATTCCCATGTTGATGATGTCCGGGTCGGCGTTTGCGGCGTGGATGCCTAGATCAAAAGGATCCGACTCGTATCGGGTAGAGATGACATCCCTTGCAGCCCGGTATAATTCGAGGTAACCGTGATATTGGCCGTGCAGGCCGCCGACGTACGGTCGCGAGTAGTTGCCGTCAAGCTGAGCCTGCAGGTATCGACGCCATCGCGATGCCGGCCATGCAGATTCCCATGCTCGGGCCAGATGCGGCCTTCTCATCCACTCGGCGATCATCTCAACGTCGGCGCCCGGATCGGCCAGACGAAACGCATACGGGCTGGGCACCTCTGGCGTTGGCGGCGGTGGCACGTTACGGACCTCGTCGCTGAGGTCGGTCAGTTCCCGTGGAAACAGCACGTCGGCGTCACTCATGTCAGCTGGGACCTTACCTAACCTGCACCGCGGGCAACCAGTAATCGGCCAGTGCCGAAGCCCAGTGCGCTACCGCGTCGGCATCCTCCGGCGGCGACTCGACCAGTACCAACTCGTCAACGCCGAGATTGGCCAGCACCGCGACATCACTGGCCTGCGGGTTCCGCAGAGCCACTGACAGCCGTAGCTCCTGACGATCGCGCCCCGATTCGGCACACAAACGTTCCAGCGTGCCGACCCGTTCGCACACCCCGGCGACACCGTCTAGGTTGAACCCGTACCACCCGTCTCCCCAGGCCGCCACTCTCGCCAACGCCGCATCGCTGTTGCCCCCGACCATGACCGGCAGGTGACGATCGCGCACCGGCTTCGGGTTGACGCGCACGGAGTCGAACGCGACGAACTTTCCGGTGAAGGAGGCGACGTCCTCACGCCACAACGTGCGCATCGCGGCGACATACTCGGTGGTGCGCGCGGCGCGCTGCTCGAATGGCACCCCCAGCGCCGCAAATTCTTCCCTGGCCCACCCAATGCCCACACCGAGGGTCAAGCGCCCACCACTGAGCCGATCCAGACTCGCTGACTGCTTGGCCACCACCACCGGGTTGTGTTCGGGCAGCAGTAAGACGCCGGTCGCCACCTCGATCCGGGACGATGCTGCGGCGGCGAAACCCAGCGTGATCATTGGATCCAGCCAATCGGCGTCAGCCGGAACCGCGATGGCGCCGTCGTCGGAGTACGGGTACCGCGAAGTCGGACGATCCACCATCACCACATGTTCGCCCGCCCACAGGGTGGCAAAACCGGCCTCGTCGGCGGCGGATGCGACCGCATCGATCACCGCCCGATCGGCGCCGACTCCGATTCCAAGCGCATGCAATCCCAGTTGCACCCGACGATCGTCTCACGCCGCCGCACCACCGGATCGGTGATGCTCAGCGACGTGCCAGCAGGTTCGCCAGCACCGCGACATGGCTGCCTGCCACTTCGCGGGTGGCGGTGACCAGGGTGACGACACCGCGCTTGGCCTGCGTACGCAGTTCGGCTAGCTCTGGGCTGCCGCAGAGCTCCGCCTCGTAGCGTGCCGCGAATTCGTCGAAGCGCTCGGGTTGGTGTTGATACCACTGACGTAATTCCGTCGATGGTGCGACACCCTTGCACCAGGTGCCCACCCGCGGGTCGTCCTTGCGGATGCCGCGCGGCCAGATGCGGTCGACCAGAACGCGCTGGCCTTCGTCTGGGTCGATGTCGTCATAGACCCGAGCCATCCGGATCCCCGTTGTGCGGCTCATACCGCGAGGGTATCGCCGAGCCCGCTCGCCGAGATGGACGTTTTGCAGGTCTGCTCTCGCACTTTGTCTGCAAAACGTCAATCTGGCCGTACAGGTCGGCAGGTACCGTTCGACCCGGTTACCGGTTCAGTAGTGGTAGGTGTCCGACGGAGCGGGCGAGTGCACCGGCTCGTCCTCGAAGTCCGACGCTTCAATCCCGTAGGAGCGGGCCAGATCGAGGATCTTGGTGGCCCGGGCGATCCGTGGCAAGTCGGACCCGTTGCGGATCTGTCCCCCGTCACGTTCGAACTCAGCGAAAAACTCCTTGGCCCAGCCGATTTCGTCCTGTGAGGGCGACAGTCCTTCGTTGACCACCGAACACTGTTCCGGGGAAAGGCAGATCTTTCCGGTCATGCCGAACTCGACGGAGACCGCGGTGGCCTCGATGAGTTTCAGCGGGTTGGAGCCAATGGTGGGGCCGTCGATCGCGCTGGGCAGGCCAGCCGCCTTGGCAGCGATGGTAAAGCGTGACCGCGCATAGGCCAGGGTGGTGGGATCCTCGCCGAATCCGGTGTCCCGGCGAAAGTCGCCGATCCCGAACGCGAGCCGGAAGGTGCCTTTGGCCGCGGCGATCTCGGTGATGCGCTCCAGCCCTCGCGCCGTCTCCACCAGCGCCACGATCGGCACGTTGGGCAGGCGTCGCGCGGTCTCGGTGACATGGTCCACCGATTCGACCATCGCCAGCATCACCCCACCGACCGATCCCCCGGCCAGGGTGGCAATGTCATCGGCCCACCACGGGGTGCCGAAGCCATTGATACGAACCCAGTCGTTGTTGCCGCCACCGAGCCAACGCATCACGTTGTCGCGGGCGCTGGCCTTGTCTTTGGGCGCCACCGCATCTTCGATGTCGAGGACCACGATGTCGGCGCGCGAATGCGACGCGGCCTCGAACCGGTCGGCATGCGTGCCATTGACCAGCAACCAGCTACGAGCCAGCACCGGATCGATACGCGAGCCAATCTCCGCGGGATCCACGGTGTCGGAGTTGACGTGGTCATACATTGCGTACTCGGCCGCCTGTTCATTGCCGTAGGAGCTAGTAGTGCTTAACGGTAGCGACACCGCAAGGCCGGTGATCAGGCCGCCTGCCCTTTCTTGCTGTCGCTACCGCGCAAAGCGACCGGGCCCATCGGCGGTGGCCGGTGGCGACGCATCCGGTTGCCGGCCATCATCGCGATATCCGCCAGAGGGCAGTAGGGCCGGCCCCACCTGCGCCGATATCGGCGGGCGCTAACCCAATAACCGCGACCGCATCATAAAGCTGCGCGTCATGGTGTTGGATGGCGGAGTGGCAGACATCAGCCGCAGCCGGACCATAGCCGCCCAGCCGCGGGAGATCTGGGACATCCTTGCCGACTTCGGAGCCTTGAGTTCGTGGGCGGACGGCGTCGACCACTCGTGCGTGTTGAACCATGGCCCCAACGGTGCGCTCCTAGGCACCACCCGCCGCGTGCAAGTAGGCGGCAACGCGCTAATCGAACGCATCACCGAGTTCGACGCACCCACCACTTTGGCCTACGACATCGAGGGTCTACCGACACGGCTACGCAACGTAGCCAATCGCTGGACATTGCAGCCCGACGGCGACGCCACGGTGGTGCGTTTGACCAGCACAATCGAGGTCGGCACCGGCCGGCCGGCGCAGATGCTGCAGTGGGTGGCCCTGCGTGCCCTGGCCAAACAGTCCGACGCGATGCTCGCGGGACTGGCGAACCGATTGGAGCAGACACATGCCTGAGCGCCCCGACATCGTCATTGTGATGACCGACGAGGAGCGGGCGGTGCCGCCCTATGAGTCGGCCGGTGTCTTGGCCTGGAGGCAGCGCACCCTGACCGGCCGACGGTGGTTCGACGAGCATGGAGTGAGTTTCACCCGGCATTACACCGGTTCGTTGGCGTGCGTGCCCAGCCGCCCGACGATATTTACCGGTCAATATCCGGACCTGCACGGAGTTACCCAGACCGATGGCATCGGCAAAAGGTACGACGATTCGCGATTGCGCTGGCTACGCCCCGGCGAGGTGCCGACGCTGGGTAACTGGTTTCGCGCGGCGGGCTACGACACCCACTACGACGGCAAGTGGCACATCTCGCATGCCGACCTCGAGGACCCGGCGACGGGTGGCTCACTGGCCACCAACGACGATGACGGCATCATCGACCCGGCCGCTGTGCAGCGCTACCTCGACGCCGATCCGCTGGATTCCTATGGTTTTTCGGGCTGGGTGGGCCCGGAACCACATGGCGCGGGTATGGCCAATTGCGGTCTGCGCCGCGATCCGCTAGTCGCCGACCGGGTGGTGGCGTGGTTGACAGACCGCTATGCCCGTCGTCGCGCCGGTGACCAGGCGGCAATGCGCCCCTTCCTGCTGGTGGCCAGCTTCGTCAACCCGCACGACGTCGTGCTGTTCCCCGCATGGGTCCGACGCAATCCGCTACGACCTTCTCCGCTGGACCCGCCGCATGTGCCTGCCCCACCTACCGCCGACGAAAATCTGGCGACTAAGCCGGCCGCACAGATCGCCTTCCGAGAGTCGTACTACTCGGGGTACGGTCCGGCCCGCCTTATCCGACGCACCTACGAACGCAACGAGCAGCGTTACCGCGACCTCTATTACCGCCTGCACGCCGAGGTCGACGGACCGATCGACCGGGTGCGCCGGGCCGTCACCGAAGGCGGATCCGACAACGCGATCTTGGTCCGCACCTCGGACCACGGCGATCTACTCGGGGCGCACGGCGGGCTGCATCAGAAGTGGTTCAACCTGTACGACGAGGCCACCCGGGTGCCTTTTGTCATCGCCCGGATTGGCGACAACGCCACCACGGCCCGTACCGTTTCCGCGCCGACATCACATGTCGACCTGGTGCCGACGCTGCTCGGCGCGGCCGGCATAGATGTGGATGGTGTGGCCGCAGCCCTCGCGAGGTCGTTCACCGAGGTGCATCCGCTGCCCGGCCGCGACCTGATGCCGGTGGTGGACGGGGCTTCGGCCGACGACGGTCGGGCGGTCTATTTGATGACGCGCGACAACGTGCTCGAAGGCGACACCGGAGCATCAGCGCTATCTCGCCAACTGGGCCGCACCGTGAATCCACCGGCGCCGCTGCGCATCAAGCTGCCCGCGCATGTCGCCGCCAACTTCGAGGGGCTGGTTCTGCGGGTCGACGATTCCGACGCGGTCGGCGGTGGGGGCCACTTGTGGAAGCTGGTGCGTACCTTCGACGACCCGGGCACCTGGACCGAACCCGGCGTACGTCATCTGGCCAGCAATGGCATCGGCGGCGAGGCGTATCGCACCGATCCGATCGACGACCAATGGGAGCTCTACAACCTCACCGTCGATCCCACCGAATCCGACAACCGATGGACCGACCCCGAATTGCACGAGCTGCGACAGCAGCTACGGATGCAGCTCAAGCAGGCGCGCGCGGCATCGGTACCGGAGCGAAATCAACCTTGGCCGTACGCCAATCGACAGCCACCGCAGGCTGAGCCGTCACGGCGCGTCGTCCGTCGTCTGTGGGGTCGGTTCGGGCGCTAATCAGCCTGTGACGGGCGCGCACATGACCGGTTATGGCACCGGCTCGGCGAGCAGCACCCGGGCCAGCTCGATGGGCTCGATCTCGATGCCGGCGAGATCGGCGTTGAAATCGGGCCCCAGCAGGTCACCGCTTTCGTGCATCGTCTTTAGGGGCCCGGCGATGAATTCCTCAAGGTCCAGCGACGCCGCCTCCCAGTCGGCCCATTCCGCGGTGGCGTGCTGACGCGCGTACGCGGCCGCAGAGTAGATCAGATGTACGCGGACTGGCTGATCGTCTTCGGTCACGTACTGATTCGACTGCACCCACGCTCCCCGCAAGTCGGGGCTTACCAGCACCCAGACTTTGCTCGTCTCGCGCACGCAGTCGACAAAGCGCTGATAACGCAGCTCCAAGTCGGCTGTCAGGTGTAAGGCCACACCCCACTCTAACTCCTAGAACGCGAACGACTTTCGATTACGCCGGGTGGTTTGGCGCAAAATTCACCGTGCCGTCGGGCTCGTCGGGGCCGTCGGGGTCTGGGTCAGCTGGTCGAGTTCGGTAACAAGCCGGTCCAGATACCGAAGGGTGTCGTCGCGCGGCTCAGTGGGCAACTCCAGCAGGATTCGCTCGACCCCGAGGGGCAGATAGCCGGCAAGATCCTTCGGTGTCACCTCGCCCCACTGGCACACGGTCACCGGCACGTAACCACCCGCCATGGCGCGCAGTTCGGCGAGCGCGCCGGATAGGACCTCCGCTGACGGGGTTATCGCCATCCACCCGGCATTGAGTCGGGTGATGCGCTGGAAGTTCGCCGGTCCGCCGCCCACGTACAGCGGCGGATGCGGCTTTGTCAGCGGTTTCGGCCAACAGTAGATCGGTTCGAAGTCGACATATTTGCCATGAAACTCCGCCTCGTCCTGCGTCCAGATCTCGATCATCGCGCCCAGGCGTTCGTCGGCGACCCGTCCACGCACCGCCGGATCGACACCATGATTGGCAATTTCTTCGCGCAACCAGCCCACACCGACGCCCAAAAGAAATCGTCCCTGCGACACCAGGTCCAGCGAGGCAACCTCTTTGGCCATCAGGATCGGATCCCGTTCCGGGATCAATGCGATCCCGGTGCCTAGGGCCAGCGTCTCGGTGGCCCCCGCCGCCGCGGTCAACGCCACGAACGGATCCATCGTGCGGTAGTACTTCGGCGGAATCGGCCCACCACCTGGATAAGGACTTCGCGTGTTCACCGGGATGTGGGTGTGCTCGGCCAGAAAGAGTGACTCAAACCCGCGCTCCTCGAGCGCCGCACCCAGCTCCGCAGGGCCGATTCCCTGGTCGGTGACAAAGCTCAGAACGCCGAAACGCATGCCTTCTCCCCCACGCAACTAATCGACGTCAAGGTCCGGCGTGCCCGCCCCGGTGCTCCGTCGCGCGGCACCCCAAAGCCCAACGCCGACGCCGATCAGCGCTCCGCCGAGCCCGATGAGCTGTTGCGAGCGCTTCATCTCGTCGTGCACGCTCATCCCGCCGAGCAGGTCGGCTGCGTCCGCGCCGGCCGACGCAAGAAACCAGCCACGGGTGTTCTTGCTGCGCAGTGCTGCTGTTGCCAGCAGTCCGCCGATCAACGCGTCGCGATATCCCATCGATCGCAACAGCAGCCGCGCCGTCGGCGAGGACTCCTGCGCATCGTCGCCCCACAACCTGTTTGCCCGAACCGGGTCGACCAAAAAGGAGATGCCAGAAGCGAGTCGGATGCTGCCCGCGACCAGCGCGGCACGGTCGATCGACATGACGGGCAGCCTAGGGGGAAATGTTTCGGCAGGGAATGGGGATGGCGCCGATCGCTCCGTAATCTGGGTGAAGTGAGCCTTGCACCAGATATGGCCGTCGCACTGCAGGACCGGTTCTCCCGTGAGCTGCCCGAGATGGCGGTGCGCTGGCAGGCCGACGCACCTCCCGACGCACGGCTATTGGTGCTCAATGAGCCGCTGAGCAAAAACCTCGGCCTCGACCCCAGGTGGCTACGCGGTACCGATGGGGTGCGGTTCCTGGTGGGCAACCTGCTGCCCAGCGGGGCCGCTCCGGTAGCCCAGGCCTACGCGGGGCATCAGTTCGGCGGGTTCGTCCCGCGCCTGGGAGATGGCCGCGCCCTGCTGCTTGGCGAGCTCGTCGACGCCAACGGGCGCGTGCATGACATCCACCTCAAAGGGTCCGGGCGCACGCCGTTCGCCCGTGGCGGCGACGGCCTGGCGGTGGTCGGACCGATGCTGCGCGAGTACGTCATCAGCGAAGCGATGCACGCCCTGGGTATCCCGACCACACGATCCCTGGCCGTGGTGGCCACCGGTCGGCCGGTGCAGCGAGACACGGTGCAGCCCGGTGCACTATTGGTCCGCGTCGCGGGCAGCCATCTGCGGGTGGGGAGCTTTCAGTATGCGGCGATCACCGGCAACGTCGAGCTGCTGCGGCGGCTGGCCGACCATGCCATTGCCCGCCACTATCCCAGCGCTGCCCGGGCGGAGCGCCCATACCTTGCCCTGTTCGAGTCGGTAGCCGCGGTGCAGGGCTCGCTGCTGGCGCAATGGATGCTCGTCGGGTTTGTTCACGGCGTGATGAACACCGACAACATGACGATCTCCGGCGAAACCATCGACTACGGACCGTGCGCCTTCATGGAGGCCTACCACCCCGACACCGTCTTCAGCTCGATCGATCACTGGGGGCGCTACGCCTACGGCAACCAGCCGGTCATCGCGGGGTGGAACCTCGCCCGGTTCGCCGAGGCGCTTCTTCCGTTGCTATCCGACGACACACAGGAGGCGATCGCCCTCGCGGAGCAGTCGTTCCGGGCGTTCCACACCCAGTACGACAGGGTCTGGTCGACCGGTATGCTCGCCAAGCTCGGACTGCCTGGTGTTGTCGACGCTGAAACGGTCAAGCCGTTGGCGGACGAGTTGCTCGAGCTTCTGCAGGAGGGCCGCGTCGACTACACCTCCTTTTTTCGTCACCTCGGCAAGGCAGCCCGTTGCGACGTCGAACCGGCCCGAAGTTTGTTCGCCGACCCGGCGAGCTTCGACTGCTGGCTGTCGCGATGGCAGGCGCTGGGCCCGGACGCCGAAGTGATCGATGAGGTCAATCCGATTTATATCCCCCGCAACCATCTCGTCGAAGAGGCCCTGACGGCGGCGACGGAGGGCGATCTCGATCTCGTGCAGCGGCTCCTGACGGCCGTCACGTCTCCCTACCTGGAACGAGCGGGCCTCGAGCGCTACGCCAGCCCTGCCCCGGAGGATTTCGGCAGCTATCGCACCTTCTGCGGAACCTGACCGGCCCCAGCAAATGCGTGCCCGGCGCTACTGCCAACATCGGGCTGTCGCCCGTGTCAACAACGAAGTAGGCCTGCCTGGCCTCTACGTCGCGGTCCCATCGGCGCCGGCAACGCCGTGGTTGCCCAGCAACCGTCCGCCAGTACCGCCAGTACCACCAGTTCCGGGACTAGCGGGAATGCCGAGCGTGACGTTGCCGCCGCTACCCCCATTGCCGCCGTCGCCAATCTGACCTATGGCGCTGCCGCCGTCGCCGCCATTGCCGCCGTTGGCGCCACCGGCACCGGTACCGCCGTTGCCGCCGAACCCGCCGCTACCGAATACCAACCCGCCGACCCCGCCGTCACCGCCGGACCCGGCGATGCGCCCGGTACCTAGGCTGCCATTTTGGCCGGATCCACCGGCGCCGCCGAATCCGCCAGCGCCAACCAGCTTGGCGTTACCACCGGCACCGCCATTCCCACCGCTGCCGCCGAAGTTGGCACTGTTGCCGCCGTTTCCGCCTGCCCCGCCGTTGCCGCCGTTGCCAAACCAACCGCCCGCTCCGCCCGCACCGCCCGCTCCACCGTCCCCAGTGTTGAGATTGTTGCCGCCGTGGCCGCCGGTGCCACCGGTGCCGACCAGCCCGATGGCGTCACCACCGATCCCAGCGGCTCCCGCTTTGGCACCACCAGCGCCGGCACCACCATCACCACCGAGCCCACCATCGCCGAACACGAGTCCGCCCGCTCCGCCGACACCGCCAGCCCCGCCGGCCTCGCCGAGGGACAAGCCGGCACCGCCGGTACCGCCGTGGCCGCCAGCGCCAAACAACGTCGCGTTCCCGCCGGCACCGCCGGCACCGCCGGTACCCCCCGACACCACCCCGCTGCCGTTGCCGCCAGCGCCCCCATTGCCGAACACACCACCATTGCCGCCACTGCCACCGGCTCCGCCATTGCCGGCGTTGACGGTCCCGCCGGCTCCGCCGACACCCCCGTTGCCGATCAACCCACCGTTCCCGCCGTCCCCGCCGGCCCCCCCGAACCCGCTGAGCCCGGTGTTCGCACCACCGGTTCCGCCGGGGCCGCCACCGCCGTACAGCCACCCTCCGTTGCCGCCGGCCCCGCCGACTCCGCCGTTGGCACCAAAAGCGGTGGCGGCGCCGCCGGCACCACCTGCACCTCCGTAGCCGATCAACCCGGCATTGCCGCCGCGACCCCCGGGCTGGCCGGGATCCGAGCCGGATCCGGCGGCGCCGGAGCCGCCGGATCCGCCGTTTCCGTATAGCAACCCACCGTCCCCGCCGTTCTGCCCGGTGCCTGGTGTCCCGTTGGCGCCGTTGCCGATCAGCGGACGCCCAATCAACGCCTCTGTTGGCGCGTTGATCACGCTGAGGAGTTGCTGAGCCGCGGCCGCCTCGGCGTAGGCATACGAACCGGCAGCGGCATTCAAGGACCGCACAAATTGCTCATGGAACAACGCCGCTCGGGCGCTGAACGCTTGATACTCCTGCGCGTGCTCGCTGACCAACGACGCGATCGCCGCCGATACCTCATCGAAACCGGGCGCCATCACGTTCGTTGTCAGGGCCACCGACGCTGCGTTCGCGGCATTCACTGACAAGGCAATGTTCGCCAAGTCCCTGGCCGCCTCCGTCAGCAGCTGTGGCGCGGCGATCAGATACGACATCTGCCCTCCCTCCCACTGTAGGCACAGCGTATCGGCACACAGAGCACGCCGGACCCATCTTTGACAAATTCTGTCCAGGTCCATGGGGGCCGATTCCCTGCTCACGGTCCGCCCATCCGCTCAGACCGGCATCCGGTCATCATCGCGATTCCCCGAAAGACGTTGAATTACAGGAGAACTCGTTCAGCCAAGGCGAAGTTCACGGGACGCTCCCGCGAGGGGCGATGCGGTGCGGGTGTGCGACGAAGATCCACGCCCTGACCGATGGGCCAGAGGCCCCGGCCGCGGTGTTGATTGCCGGGCAGACGGCGTCGATCCGCAGTAGTCAGTTGCGCTGGACGATTATGGCGGGGCGTGCAGGGACGGGACATGGTATGCCCGCCTAGTGTTCTCCCTACCCGGCTGGACAAAACGGCACCGAGGGATCGAAGGAGCTAACCGATGACATGGGAGATTGTGCTGTTCACCATGTGCTTGATCGTCGCGGGCGTGGCGGCGCTGCTATGGAGGTTCACCGGCGATGAGAAAGCGCGTGGCCGGGGCAAATTCGTGACGATAGCCGCGCTGGCGGCTGCGGTCCTGTTTTTCCTGCTGGGTTGTTTCACCATCGTGGGGACCCGTCAAATCGCGATCGTCACTACCTTCGGCCGCCCTACCGGAGTCAGCCTGAACAACGGCTTTCACGGCAAGTGGCCCTGGCAGATGACCCACCAGATGGATGGCGCGGTGCAGATCGACAAGTACGTCAAGGAAGGCAATAGCGACCAACGCATCACCGTGCGGCTGGGCAATCAATCCACCGCCCTAGCCGACGTCAGCATCCGCTGGCAGCTCAAGCAGGCCGCCGCACCCGAACTCTTCCAGCAGTACAAGACCTTCGACAACGTGCGGGTGAATCTGATCGAGCGCAATCTATCGGTCGCGCTCAACGAGGTGTTCGCCGCGTTCAACCCCTTGGACCCACAGAACCTCGACGTGTCCCCGCTGCCCAACTTGGCCAAGCGAGCCGCCGACATCATGCGCCAGGACGTGGGCGGCCAGGTCGACATCTTCGACGTGAATGTGCCCACCATCCAGTACGACCAAGGCACGGAAGACAAGATCAACCAGCTCAACCAACAGCGCGCACAGACCTCCATCGCGGTGGAGGCCCAGCGCACCGCGGAGGCCCAGGCCAAAGCCAACGAGATCCTGTCCCGCTCGATCAGCAACGATCCGAACGTGGTGGTGCAGAACTGCATTACGGCCGCGATCAACAAGGGCATCAGTCCGCTAGGTTGCTGGCCGGGCAGCTCGGCGCTGCCGACCGTCTCGGTGCCGCCTGTACGGTAGCGGCGAGAGCACACGATCAACATGAGAAGGTTGATCTGATGCAGATCCCGTTTGCCGATGCGCTACTTCGCCGCTTCGGGCGCCACGCGGCCACGTTTGACCTGATCGACGAGATCGACGTTGAGACCCAGGACATCGACAATTCTCTGGACACCGTCGACTTGCCGTCGGCCGAGCCGACGCAGCTGCTGCAAAAGATGGAGAACCGGCTGGTTCGACAACACCTCGCGAACCCGGACGTGTTGGCTATCGAGGAATTGCGCAAACTGCGCTACCTGCTCAACTTCGCCAGACTCACCGACTTCGAGCCAGGTGCCGCGGGTCCTGGCGGCAGCCGTGGTCGCGGTGACGTGTCGGTGGGAGCCGAGATCGCGCCCTGGCGGTCCAGGGTCACCGACCGGCTGTATGGGCCGTTGCGTGAGGAGCCAGATCCGGTGACGGCGCTCAAGGCTGCCCGCGATGCGCTGGACAGCCTGGCGGCCGATCAAAAGGATCAGCGCCAAGTGCTCATCGAACGCCACGGCAATGACTTTTCCGCTGCCGATCTCGATTCCGAGGTCGGCTACAAGAAACTTGTCACCATCCTCGGGGGCGGCGGCGGGGCAGGTTTCGTCTACATCGGTGGCATGCAGCGATTGCTGGCGGCCGGCCAAGTTCCCGACTACATGATCGGCTCGTCGTTCGGGTCGATCATCGGCAGTCTGGTGGCTCGCGCCCTGCCGGTGCCGATCGAGGATTACATGGCCTGGGCGAAGACGGTCTCCTACCGCGCCATCCTCGGCCCCGAGCGTCTGCGCCGCCGGCACGGCTTGGCCGGCGCATTCGCGCTGCGTTTCGACCAGTTCGCCCTTCCCATGCTCAGCCGGGAAGACGGCGTTCGGATGCGCATGTCGGACCTGGCGATCCCGTTCGACATCGTCATTGCCGGAGTGCGGAGGCAGCCTTACGCCGCGCTGCCGTCCCGATTTCGCCGTCCGGAATTGGCGGCCCTCGAGTTGCGGTCGCTGCCCTTCCGCCCGATCGGCATCGGGCCGCTGCTGGCGGCTCGACTGTGGCAGGTGTCCGCGTTCATCGACCTGCGAGTGGTCAAGCCCATCGTGATCAGCGGTGACGATCCGGCCCGAGACTTCGACGTCGTCGACGCCGCGTCGTTCTCATCGGCCGTCCCCGGCGTGCTGCACCACGAAACCAGCGATCACCGCATGCTCTCGCTCCTCGATGCGCTGTGCGCCGACCAGGACATCGCGGCGCTCGTCGACGGCGGTGCGGCCAGCAATGTACCGATCGAACTGGCCTGGAAGCGAGTCCGCGACGGCGTGCTGGGCACCCGCAACGCGTGCTATCTGGCGTTCGACTGTTTCCATCCGCAATGGGACTCCCGACACATGTGGTTGGCTCCCATCACCCAGGCGATCCAGCTGCAGATGGTGCGCAATCTCCCCTACGTGGATCACCTGGTCAGATTCCAACCGACCCTGTCACCGATCAATCTGGCGCCCTCCGCCGCCGCCATCGACCGCGCATGCGAATGGGGACGCAGCAGCGTCGAGGAGGCGATGCCGGTCACGTCGGCGCTGTTGCAGCCCACCTGGTGGGAAGGCGACGGTCCGCCGGCCGCCGAACCCCACCTTGGCGCGAAGTCGGTGGCGTCGTCGATGAGCTCGGTGATGGCGGCGATTCACTCACCCACGGGCCGCGTCGCCAGGTGGCGAAACCGGCACCTGACGTGAGACCCGGCCCGACGAAGACCACCGGCAAACCCCGGCGATGGCTACCATGGCCTTCATGGCCGAGCCGGTCCCGGCTTCTGACGAAACCGCCGCACTCGATGGTGATGAGACCGCGGCAGTTCCGAATCCCACACCCACCGCCGCCGTCGAAACCGCATGGTCGCGCATCGACGACCGCGATGCCGCCTTAGGCACCAACGACCCGGTCGGCCTGGCGGACGGCCCGGTGGACGGCCTGGAGATGGACCGAGAAAACGCAGTCCCGGACGAGCCGGCGGCCGCCGTCCAATCCTGGCGCACCACGGTGGCCAGAGCTATCGCGCTACTGATGATCGGTCTGGGGTTTGCGGCACTCATCGTGGTCGGGGGTTGGGCGCTGACCAGGGAGAAGTCGCCCGACAAGACCGTGGTGCGAGCGTCAGCGGCACCGCCCACGGCGACCGCCACCACCGCACCGCCCACGACGACCATTGCATCCACCCCGGATCAAGACAGCGGTTACATCAAGGCACTCAACGACCGCGGCATCTCGTTCGCCAATCCCGATGCAGCGATATATAACGGCAAGCTGGTGTGCCTGAATTTCCGTCGCGGACTGACCAGAGAACAGATAGTCGCGGCGTTCCGGTCCAGCAATCCCGCCCTTGCCAATCACGCCGACGCCTACGTGGACATATCGATGCGCACATACTGCCCGTAAAGGTTGCGGTAAGCATGACGCGGCCGACCGCACCAGCGCCCATGGGTGTCTGCGACGCGTCCGCTGGGTATCTACGCAGTTATGACGCATCCCAGCGATCCGGGTGCCCGGCGGCCGGCAGACCTCACCAG
Source organism: Mycobacterium basiliense (assembly GCF_900292015.1). Lineage (NCBI taxonomy): Bacteria > Bacillati > Actinomycetota > Actinomycetes > Mycobacteriales > Mycobacteriaceae > Mycobacterium > Mycobacterium basiliense. The sequence continues at coordinate 1,576,112 of NZ_LR130759.1, read as the reverse complement.
CCGCTACACCCGCCGACGACACAAGCTTGCCCCGGACCCGGGCATTCGGCGTGCCATTCTGGTGGCCGCATCGATGTCGGTTCGTGAACATGGGGTTCGAGGGCTCAGCGTGGCCACCGTCCTGGACCGGGCTCAGCTGAGCACCCGAGCGTTCTACCGGCATTTCGAATCGAAGGATCAATTGGTTGCAGCGGTGTTCTTGGAGGTGGCGCGCGTTGAGGCGTTACGACTACGGACGAACATGGCCTCAGCCAGCACTCCGGTCGAGGCCGTCGCCGCGTGGATCGACACCCGACTCGACTTGGCCTTCGACGACGCGGTCAAGGCCGATCTGCGCCACCTGTCCATGGATGCTCAATCGCAGCTTCTCAATAGCCCGGAACTGGTTGAGCCCGCGTACGCCGAAACGCTGGAGCCACTCGTCGAGCAGCTTCAACTCGGCTTGGATCAAGACGTGTTCCACGATATTGATCCGGCAATCGAGGCACGGTCCATCCAGGGTGCGGTGTGGGCCAGCACCGAGCGGCAGTGGACGAGGGGCGACTGCGATCGCGATGATGTTCGCGAACGCACGGTTCGCTTCTGCCTGCGAGGGCTGGGGGTCGCGCCCGAGACGATCGCGCAAATCACGGCGTCCAATTGAGTGGGAGACACGATGGACCTGGGCCTTGCCGGATCGAAAGCCGTCGTGACCGGGGGCAGCAAGGGCATGGGTCTGGCAATAGCGGAAACCCTGGCCGCCGAAGGTGCCAGCATCACGGTCATGGCCCGGGGCCAGGCGGCGCTGGACACGGCGGTAGCGAAGCTGTTGCGCGCCGGTGCTCCGGATGCGGTGGGAATCAGCGCGGATATGGCCGATGCCGCCTCCATCACCGCCGCCTTCGATACCGTCTGCGAGCGCTGGGAACAGCTGAATTGCTTGGTACACACGATCGGGCCGGGCGACGGTTATTTCGAAGCGATGGACGACGCGGCCTGGGACGAGGCGTTCACGCTGGGCACCATGTCGGGCGTGCGGTCGATTCGCGCCGCATTACCCTTGCTCCGCGCCGCGGACTGGGCCCGCGTTGTGACCCTTTCCGCACACTCCATCCAGCGGCAGAATCCACGCATCGTCGGCTACACAGCCGCCAAGGCGGCACTGTCCAGCGTCACCAAGAACCTGTCAAAAAGTCTCGCCAAAGACGGCATCTTGGTGAACTGCGTATGCCCGGGAACCATCGTGACCGCCAGCTTCACCGAACGGCTCAAAGACATCCTGGCCGCCGATGGTCTGGATGCCACCGATCCGCACGACGTGATGACCTGGATTGACAAGCACTTTCATCAACCCTGCGATCTCGGCCGCGCAGGGCTTCCTGAGGAGATCGCCTCCATCACGGCGTACCTGGTCTCCCGACGCAACGGCTACGTCACCGGTGCGACGGTGAACGTCGACGGCGGCTCAGACTTCATCTAGCCGGCCGGCCGGAAAGCGAGCCACCGGCACAACAGCAACTCCGCAGTCCTCCTGTTCGACCCGACGCCGCCGCCGACCATCGCCACGTGGCGATCAGCGTTTGGGTACGAGTGAGTACTGAATGTCCAGACGACGCACCTGCGACGCGGGGGCGCACGGCGTATGGGCCGGGGCGAGAATTTCCCGATGAATTCGCGCATAGGACTTGTGCAGCTAGGACGCTGGGGTTTACAGTACATATCGGCACCGCTTCTCGGAAATTCAAATGGAAGCGCCCCGCACCCCCCTCAAAAGGGGGCCCGGATTGAGCCAGCCTGCACCTTCCTCAAAAGAAGGACCGGGCACCCCCGCACCCCCCTCAAAAGGGGGCTCGGACTCAGCAAACCCGCACCTTCCTCAAAAGAAGGACCGGGCACCCCCGCACCCCCCTCAAAAGGGGGCTCGGACTCAGCAAACCCGCACCTTCCTCAAAAGAAGGACCGGGCACCCCCGCACCCCCCTCAAAAGGGGGCTCGGACTCAGCAAACCCGCACCTTCCTCAAAAGAAGGACCGGGCACCCCCGCACCCCCCTCAAAAGGGGGCTCGGACTCAGCAAACCCGCACCTTCCTCAAAAGAAGGACCGGGCACCCCCGCACCCCCCTCAAAAGGGGGCTCGGACTCAGCAAACCCGCACCTTCCTCAAAAGAAGGACCGGGCACCCCCGCACCCCCCTCAAAAGGGGGCTCGGACTCAGCAAACCCGCACCTTCCTCAAAAGAAGGACCGGGCACCCCCGCACCCCCCTCAAAAGGGGGTTCGGACAACGTATATAGCTCGATTCACGATGCGACTTGTCGAATTCCCCCATTCGGGGGAATTCGATTGGTCCAATTTTTGGGTATGAGCTATTTCCGAACCCTTTGGGTGTGCGATGAAAAGTGTCGCCCTCCAGTCGAGTAAACGCCGGAGGAATAGTGACTCGAGACCACGTTGTACCCGCGCAACCGAATATGGGTGCAGGCGGGCCGGACGACAACCCGACCGCCCGCACCTACGAGGTGCGCACCTTCGGATGTCTGATGAATTCTCACGACTCCGAGCGCATGGCGGGGTTGCTCGAAGACGCGGGCTACATCAAAGCCGAACCGGGCGCGCCCGCGGATCTGGTGGTCTTCAACACCTGCGCGGTGCGTGAGAACGCCGACAACAAGCTTTACGGTTCGCTCGCGCATCTTGCCCCCATCAAGGCGAGTCGGCCGGGCATGCAAATCGCGGTCGGCGGATGTCTGGCGCAGAAGGACCGCAATATCGTGCTCGACCGGGCGCCCTGGGTGGACGTTGTTTTCGGCACACACAACATCGGTTCGCTGCCAGTCCTGTTGGAACGCTCGCGACACAACCAAGACGCGCAGGTCGAGATTCTCGAATCACTGCAGACATTCCCCTCAGCCCTTCCAGCGACGCGGGATTCTGCCTATGCCGCATGGGTGTCAATCTCGGTCGGGTGCAACAACAGCTGCACCTTTTGCATTGTGCCGTCGCTTCGGGGCAAGGAGGCCGACCGCCGCCCAGGCGACATCCTCGCCGAAGTGCAGGCTTTGGTGGACCAAGGCGTGTTGGAAATAACCTTGCTCGGCCAAAACGTCAACTCTTACGGCGTCAACTTCACCGACCTGGACCCCTCGCCGGGTCAAGAGCCCCTACCGCGGGACCGCGGTGCGTTCGCGCAGCTGCTACGTGCTTGCGGCCGCATTGAGGGTCTTGAACGAATCAGGTTCACCTCACCGCACCCGGCCGAATTCACTGACGATGTCATCACGGCGATGGCCGAGACGCCCGCCGTGTGCCCGCATTTGCATATGCCCCTGCAATCGGGCTCCGACCGAATCCTCAAAGCGATGCGCCGCTCCTACCGACGCGATCGCTACCTCGGCATCATCGACAAGGTCCGCGCCGCGATACCGGATGCGGCCATCACCACCGACATCATCGTTGGATTTCCGGGCGAATCCGAAGATGACTTCGAGCAAACCCTCGACCTGGTGGCACAAGCGCGGTTCACCAGTGCGTTCACCTTCCAATACTCGCCCCGGCCAGGAACACCCGCGGCGGACATGCCCGACCAGATTCCCAAGGACGTCGTCCAGCAACGCTTCGAACGGCTGGTAGCGCTGCAAGAGCGAATCTCACTCGAGGGCAACCGAGCCCTGATCGGAACCCGGCAGGAGCTGTTGGTCGTTGCCGGCGAAGGCCGCAAGAACGCCGCCACCTCGCGAATCAGCGGGCGCGCCCGCGACGGCCGACTGGTCCACTTCCGCCCGGATCAAGCCGACGGTTCGGTGCGGCCCGGCGATGTGGTGAATGTCGAAATCACCGGCGCCGCACCACACCATCTGATCGCAGACGGACCACTGCTGCAGCATCGCCGGACCCAAGCAGGTGATGCCGCGGAACGTGGCCAGACTCCGACAACTCGCGGCGTAGGGCTCGGCCTACCCCGCATCACCCCGCCGCAGCCCGAACCCGCTAGTTCCTGTAGGCATCCCGATCCCGTTTCCCGCTAGGGACCCGGACGGACCAATGAAACGACCTGCGCCTACCGCACCCGCGCCGGCGGCCACTCCCGCATCCCCGGTTTTCGTGGCGCCGCAATCGACGGTAACCAGATCCAAGACCACAGCTGGCGACCATCGGATGTCAATGTCGGATCAAGTTCTCCGCGAGCTGAGAAGCGATGGGCAAGTTGCGTTTTCAAACAAGGAGGGTGATCGACTTGAGTACTGGTGAGGTAGTAGCCGGCCTAATCGATGAGCGCCGAATGTCTATTGCTGCGCTCTATGACCAAAAGACGCGCGATGCCAACGGACTCAACGCGATGCTCGCATCACGTGATGGATTGTTTTTCAATCACAACGGCATTGACTTGTTGGACAGTCAGCCGCCGGCACGGGAGGCGGATCGGCTCGACTGGTTGCATCGGTCGGAGACCGAATTGGTCAATTTCGGCCTGAAATTCCTTGGCGAGCCACCTTCGGACGGCACTGTCCTGGACGCCGGCTGCGGGGCCGGCGGTGGAGCGATCATGATTCACGAGCGGTTCGGGTGTGCGGTGGAGGGAGTGACGGTGTCTCCCGAGCAAGCCCGGTTCGCCGCCGCAACGGCCCTGGTACGCGGACTGGACGACCGCGTCAGCTTCAGGGTCGGCGACATGCTTGAGGTTGACCACGACTTGGCCGCGGACAAGGACCGCTATCGAGCGGTGTGGGCGTGCGAGAGCACCGAGCACGTCGATGATTTGGCGTCAATGTTCGCGGCGTTTAGCCGGGTGCTGGTGCCCGGGGGACGCATCGTAGTAATCGCGTGGTGCGCCGGCAAGGGTGTTGATGCCGGACGCGTCAAAGAGCTCGTCGATGAACATTACTGTACGAATATTCATGAGCCGGCCGACTACGACCATGCGGCCCGCGAAGCGGGGTTAATCACTTGTGACCGAGTGGATTTGACCGGTTACACGGCACCCTACTGGAAGACCCGGCTTGAGTCCGCGCACGTGACGGGCACCGAAGAGTTGATGTATTCGTCGTTTGCGCAACGCCTGATGACGTACGAGCTGTGGTCGTTGGCTACGCCGGGTGAGCGGTGATCGAGAGGCTCGATCTGGTGGACCGGCCGGCTCACACGTCGGCAAGATGGCGAAGCTCTCACGAGACGGCACATCGGCCGCTTCCCCGTGGACGCCGATGAAGATCTACCACGAGCTGATTGTCCAGCGCCACCGGACAAGACCTAAACTGTCACGCCAACAGCATGATTCGGCCGACGGTAGATGACAAATACCGTGCTGCCACGTTTCGACCCACACGACGAGGGTCTGCGCGACGACCCCTACGCGGTATACGCCAAGTACCGCCAAACGGATCCTGTGCATTGGGGACGGTCTTTCAAGCCCAGCGACGACGGATGTTGGTACCTGTTTCGACACAATCATGTGGCGTCGATGCTCAGGGATCGGCGACTTCGGCGCAAGTTGGTGCCAACCGGCCCGATAACATCCGAACGGATTTCCGATGTTCGCGTCGGTTTCGCGGAGCTGTCGGGCCGGCTGTTGCTCTCCCTCGATCCGCCCGATCATGAACGTCTGCGCTCTACCGTGGCGCCCGCGTTCACACCTTCAGCCATTGAGGCTTACCGAACTGTCACGACCGAGACCGCGGATCGACTGATCGACGAACTCGATGCCGGAGAGGCATTCGACGTGATCGACGACTACGCCGCTCCGCTGTCGATGACATTGATAGCAGCGATCCTCGGTCTGACCGCCGACGAGTTGCACCCAGATCTGCCGCAGTGGGTCGCCGAGTTCGGTGGCGGATTCGACCTCCGCAAGGAGCCGGCGACCATGGCGGGAGCCAACGATGCCGCCACGAACATGTTGCGCTACTTCGATGCCGCCGTCGCCGGTCATGATCGGACGCGGCCGGGTCTGATAAGCACCTTGATCACCGACCGCGATCAAGGCCGGCTAACCCACGAGGAGCTGCTGGTCCTATGTGTCCAGATAATGTTCGCCGGGCACGGCACGACGGTCGCACAGGTCGGCAATATGATCGCCGACCTATGGACGCACCCCGACCAGCTTGCCTTGCTACGGGAGCATCCGGAGTTGATGGCCGATGCGGTGAACGAAAGTCTGCGTTTCAACGGCTCGGTTCAGTCAACCGCGGCCCGCAAACCAGTCGAAGACATCGTGCTGGGTGGAGCGCACATTCGTGCCGGACAACCGCTGATCGCATTCGTGGGCGCAGCCAACAGGGACCCCGAGGTATTCGAGGAACCGGACCGATTCGACATCACACGTGACCACGGCGCGGCGATCGTGTTCGGCGCCGGGATCCATTACTGCCTGGGGGCGCGCTTGGCCCGTCTGGAATGTCAGATCGCGGTAGCAACTCTCATGCGTCGTCTGCCACACCTAGCGCTGACCGAGAGCTTGGCACTACACCGCCACTCCAATATCGTGTTGCCTGCTCTGGTGCACCTAAAAGCGGTGGCGGCGGCGTGATCACACCGCCGCGCCGCTTCCGAATATTCTCCCGGGCGAGGGAAGACGTGGTGCGCCCCCGCTTGTACACGGAGGTGCAGCAGTTCTACGCGCGGCAGATGCGGCTACTGGACTCCCACGACATCACGTCCCATGCGCAGACATTTACCGAGGACGCGACGTTCGAGCACATTCCGGGCGGCGGCCCGGTAGCGACGCGCGCAGCAATCGAAAAATCGCTTCTCAAGTGGGACGGCAAACACCGGGATACGATCCAACGCAGGCACTGGCTATCGATGATCGACGTGGTATCGCTCCGCGCCGACGTGATCGAGGCCTCTGCGTATCTGATCGAGATCAATGTTCGCCCCGGGACCAAACCGACGATCGCCCAAAGTTGCGTGATCGAAGACGAGCTGACCCGGGTCCACGGACAACTTCTGGTCCGTTCGAGGAAGGTGCTGGAGGATCAACTGTGACTCGAGACCTAGCCGAGCCGGTAGGACACACCGCCACCCGCATCTACGATTTGCACACCCATTGCTCTGGGACCGACACCGAGGAATCCGAGCGAATGGCTTGCTTGCTCGAGAACGCCGGACTTGTCACGGCAGCTCACAGCCCTACCTTCAACACCCCCACGGATGGTCGTCCGACGATCTGTGTCTACTGCGCGTCCGGCGCTGACAATCCCGCCGACTTGAGTCTGGCGGCCACCGTCGGCACCGAAATCGGCAGACGCGGATGGCGATTGATCTCTGGTGGCGGCACCGTCGCCATGATGGGCGCGGTGGCGCGCGCGGCCAGAAGCGCAGGAGCTCACACCACAGGTGTAATTCCAAAAATTTTCCTGCAGTCCGAACTCGCCGACCTCGACGCCGACGAACTGGTCGTCACCGACACACTCACGCAACGTAAGCACCTGATGGGCGAACGCGCTGATGCGTTTCTCACCTTGCCCGGCGGACTGGGAACCCTAGAGGAACTGCTCGAAAGCTGGACCGCGGCCAGCCTGGGCATCCATCACAAGCCCGTAGTCCTGCTCGATCCCGCTGGTCATTACCGTGGATTACTCGACTGGCTCGAGGAGCTCCGACAACGTGGCTTCGTGCGGGCCTCCGCAATCGACCGCCTCGTCGTCACCACGGACGTCGACAACGCATTCGAGAACCTCTGCCCAACACCACGATCGACCACCACGGCTCACCGGACGTGCGATACCTCCCCGGTCGGTGCTCGGTTACCGCACGAGGAAGTGCATTCCCCAAAGTAATTGCACTGCTCTGGTATCGCCCACGCGGCGTTCGAAAGCGATATGTTTTCATATGACCGAAAAGGGGTCGGCCCAGCACAATCGAACCGCGCTGGGTGGGCCTCGCGTAGTCCCCTAATATCTTTCACTCGGGCGGCCATTTCTACGCAGCGGGCGATCCTCCGATGGATAGCCCGCTCCGCACGAGATCATCCAATCATGTCGTAATGCGTCGGATTCCTCAGGAACTTGGTAGGTTGGACCACGTGAATCTGACCTTGCCTGCGTTCCGGTACCAAACCGTCATGAGCAACGGGATCGTCGAAAATAAGATTTGCCAGGCATTTTCGGCGACAACGACGTGCGTCCCCGGACCTATCTCCGCCGAAACGAACACCCTTGCGTTGCCCGAATGGAGTCGACTTGTGCAAAACGTAACTCGAACCTCGTTTGTGCAGAGCGTAACTCGAGGGTCATTTGCGATATCACGACGGTACCGCGAACAAGTTCCCGAACTCGTGGAAGCCGTCCCAAAGCCCGCCGACTGGCCACCAACATCGCACGATCCAGATCCCCAGGCGGCCAGCTGGCGTAGCCACTGCTGAAGCCGCGCCATCAACGATGAGCCCCACCAGTATCGGCACCGCCAGATCATGCCGGTACCGAATCGCGCACTGAACCATCGGGATAGCAGTGGCCGGCCGACTTGCGATCCATTCGAAACGAGATCCGGAAATCCAGCCCTTCAATGGAAAAGGATCCCGAGCGGCCGGTAGCGGGGTGGATGCCAGCACACTATTAAGCCATTTGACTGATCCCGGCAAGTTCGCCGAACGCAACTCTTGACATGTCACCGCAAGCGTCCCGCCGTAGGCCGTCCAACACACCCACTCGGAGCGGATCATGGGCCCGCCCAGACGTCACCGAGGTGAAATCAGCAGGCAAAAGGAAGATGAGACCACTAACGATCATCGGACCAACGGGAACCGGCAAATCGAACTTGGCGCTCGAGATCGCAGACCGGCTCAGCGGCAAGATCAGAGTGGAAATAGTGAATGCCGACGCATACCAGCTCTACCGTGGCATGAATATCGGTACTGGAAAGGTGCCCGAGGGACAACGCCAAGGCATACCACACCACCAACTCGACGTCCTTGACGTCACCGAAACCGCCACTGTCGCAGGCTATCAGCAGGCTGCCGCCGCCGATATCGAGGCGATTGCCGCCCGCGAGGCACTGCCGATCTTGGTGGGGGGTTCGATGCTCTACATTCAATCGCTGCTCGATGACTGGGCATTTCCAGCGAAGGATCCAGCGATACGGGCCCGATGGGAGCAACGTCTTGCCGAGGTCGGGGCGGTCAGGCTGCACGCGGAGCTGGTTCGCCGGGACCCGGCCGCGGCCGCGGCCATCCCGATCACCGACGCCAGGCGAACGGTGCGCGCGCTGGAAGTGATCGAAGTTACCGGCCGCCCTTTTGCCGCCTCCTCGCCACGCATCGGCAAGCCCCGCTGGAACACCGCGATCATCGGATTGGAGTGTGACACAAAGGTTCTTGATGAAAGACTGGCGCGACGAACAAGGGCCATGTTCAATGACGGCCTAGTCGAAGAGGTGATCGCACTGCTCGCACGCGGCTTGGCCAAGGGGGTGACCGCTTCGCGTGCGCTGGGCTACGCCCAAGTCATCGCGGCGCTCAAAGCCGGTGGCAGCGCCCAGGCACTGGAGGACGCGCGACATAAGACCTGTCTGGCCACCCGCCGCTACGTCCGACGGCAGCGGTCCTGGTTTCGTCGAGATCACAGGGTGCGCTGGCTCGACGTCACCGCCGCCACACCTGCTCACCGTGCGGCCACCGCCGACGCTGCATTGGCCGTGTGGCAGCAGGCAGAGTGACGGTTCCCCACGCGGGTTTAACCCGGCCGCTGCCGCCCCCCGGGTTTGCGGCAGCCGGTCTGTGACGTCAACGTCCGGAACCCGATCAATGGTCGCAAGCGAAACCGGGATCAATCGGGTTCGCTCGCGCGCTGTCTAGCAGGCAAGGTAACCGCGCCGGTTTGCATGACGCCCTCGGCAAGACCCCGTATCGAGATTGGTATAACCACTGCCATGTCACCGTCGAGCCCGAAACCAGGTGCGCGATGACTGTCGTCCTGGTCGATCCACGTCACCCTTCACTGGTGCCGATGGAAGCCATCAAACTGTTGCGCGACGAAGTGCAGTACACCGAGGAATTGCCGGCCGCCGTGGCTCGGCTGCTACCCGCGGGGCGCCCCGTCCACTCTGGGAACGACGCTACCGTGTTGTTGTCGTCCGATCCCACACATCCCGCGGTTACCGCTCGGCTGGCCGCCGGGGACCGGCTGATCTCGGCGCCACACCCGCGCTGCGGTCAGCGGCTTCTCAACGCAGTTGCGGTGATTGACCAACTGCGCACAGCGGGCCGGTGGGAGGCAGAGCAGACCAACGACTCGTTTCGCCGCTATCTGCTGACGGAGACCTATGCACTGCTGGATGCCATAAGCAGCGGCGATTCAGACCAGATGCGCGAAGAGCTCGCCAACCTCCTACTGCACGTGCTGTTTCATGCTCGGATTGCCGAGGACTCCCTACGACCGCCATTCACCATCGACGACGTCGCCGACGCGCTGATGCGGAAGCTGGGCAACCGGCGCGCGGGCGTCCTCGCTGGTGAATCGCTCTCATTCGAAGAACAGCTAGGTCAGTGGGTGAAAGGCAAGACCGCAGAAAAGCCGCGAAGCTCGGTGATGCAGGGCCTATTTCACCATCAACCCGCATTAGCTCTAGCGCAGAAGGTGATTGAACGAGCCGGTCGAGCCGGCCTGCCCATGGACTTGATCCCGGCCACGATCACCTCCATCGTGATGTCACCCGACGTCGATGCGGAAAGCCAGCTGCGCACCGCGGTTTTGGAGTTCATGGATACGGTCCGCCGTATCGAGGGGGCCATCAACGCCAGCCGCCACCGACCCGATGACACCCAAGGACGGACTCCGCTTGGCGCGATCACCGAGCAAGAGTGGCGGGCTTTCTGGCCGTCCGCCGGTGCCGGACCCGGCGACACCGCCGACCATCCAAGCGAGCACGGTCGAGATGAAGAGCGCGGCGGCGCAGGACCATCACCGGCGCAACGACAATAGACGCACGCACGCGACGAGCGCCACACCAACTACCGCGCCAAGCACCGCCGATACGCCGGTGTTGACCAGCCAGGCCAACACTGCCCCGCCAGAGCCGACAGCGTGGCGCACCAGCTCCTCGAGATGATGAACCATGCTGTAGGGGGTATGCCAGCCGACCTGATCGCTGCCCACCAACAGGATGTGGCCACCCACCCAGAGCATCGCCACGGTTCCCACCGCTGAGATAGCGGACAGCAAGCCGGGCATCCCGGCGACCAGTGCGCGGCCCAGCTTCCGCCCCAACCGGGACGACGTCTGGGCGAGCCGCAGCCCGACATCGTCCATCTTGACGATCGCGGCCACGACCCCGTAGACCGCAGCGGTGATCACCAGCGCGACCACGATGAGAACGACCAGCCGGGGCAGGAAAGCCACGTCGACCACCTCGCTGAGGGCGATCACCATGATCTCGGCCGACAGGATGAAGTCCGTGCGGATAGCCCCGGTGACAACCTGCTGTTCGGCTTGCGGCCGCACAACGCCGGGCCCATGTCCGGCGATGGCGTCCCACAGCTTCTCCGCGCCTTCGTAGCACAGATAGGTAGCGCCGAGCATCAAGATTGGGCTCAGCAGCCATGGCGCGAACTGACTGAGCAGCATCGCGCCGGGCAGGATGAACACGAGCTTGTTGCGCAGCGATCCGCACGCAATGCGTTCGATGATGGGCAACTCGCGCTCGGCGGTGATGCCGCGCACGAATTGTGGCGTTACCGCGGTGTCGTCGATGACCACTCCGGCCGCCTTGGCGGTCGCTCGGCCGGCGGCCGAACCGATGTCGTCGACCGATGCCGCGGCCAGCCGCGCCAGTGCCGCGACGTCGTCCAGGAGTCCGAACAGCCCTGCGCTCATCGCCTCTCCCCCACGGCATAGGAAGCTACCTTCCATCTCTACTATCCCTGGACCAAGGACGCACCGCCGTTCGCTGGCCGTCGGTGCTGTCCACACCGACGGTCAGCGGGTGCCAGACCTTGGACGCGGCGCCGGTTCGGGATACGAATTGGAAAGCGGCATCGACATCCACCGTACGGGCGGCACAGGCATACTGGGCACCCACGGTCTTTATCGGCAGCAAGGTGACGTAACCATGACGCCAGAAGCGACACGCACGTTCGATCGCACCACACTGCCACTGCCCGACACCTCGACCGGCGGTAAGGCGGGACGAACGGTTGCTGAGTCGGTGATGCCGACCATCACTACCATCCGGCCACCGCTGAACGCCCCCAATGTGGTGGTCGTGTTGCTCGATGATGTGGGGTTCGGGGCAACCGCGACATTCGGTGGTCCGGTTCCGTCACCGACCGGCGATGGGTTGGCACAGGAAGGTTTGCGGTATAACAGATTTCACACCACCGCCCTGTGCTCTCCCACGCGCGCCGCATTGCTCACCGGCCGCAACCACCATGCGGTCAACACCGGCAACGTCATCGACTGGGCCACCGGATACGACGGCTACAACAGCATCATCCCCAAATCGGCCGCCACCATCGCCGAAACGTTGCGGCTCAACGGCTACAGCACCGCGGCATTCGGCAAATGGCACAACACCCCGATGTGGGAGGTAAGCCCGGCCGGCCCCTTCGACCGCTGGCCCACGCATATGGGCTTCGAGGAGTTCTACGGCTTCATGGGCGGTGAAGCCCACCAATACAATCCCGGTCTCTATCACGGTACGACGCCAATCGAGCGTCCCGAACACATGGCGGACTACCACCTGACCACCGATCTCGCCGACCGGATGATCGACTGGTTACATCGACAGCGCTCGATCTCGCCGGACCGGCCGTTTTTCGTCTATTGGGCACCCGGCGCGACCCACGCGCCGCACCACGTCGCGCCGCGCTGGAGCGATCCCTTTCACGGCCGTTTCGACCTAGGCTGGGACAGGCTGCGCGAGGAAACGTTCGCTCATCAAAAGCGGCTCGGAGTGATCCCCGCCGATGCCGAATTGACGCCACGCCATGAGTCCATTCCGGCGTGGGACGGCCTCACGGCGGATAGACAGCGCATCGCGTCCCGGCTGATGGAAATCTACGCTGGCTTTCTGGCGCACACCGACCACGAAATCGGGCGGATCGTCACGGCTCTCAAGGACGCATCGGTGTGGGACAACACCCTGTTCCTCTACATCATCGGTGACAACGGCGCGGCCCCCGCGGGCGGAATCTACGGTGTCTTTAACGAGATGATGGCGCTGAACGGACTCGATGAAGACGTCGCCGTGGTGCTGTCGAAGATGGACGAATTCGGCGGGCCCAAGGCCAGCAACGAGTATCCGGTCGGATTCGCCTGGTCGATGTGCACGCCGTTTCAGTTCACCAAGCAGTTCGCCAGTCACTTTGGCGGCACCCGCAACCCGATGATCGTGACCTGGCCGCAGCGAATCGCCGACCGGGGTGGGCTGCGCTCCCAGTTCCACCACGTCATCGACATCGCCCCCACAATCCTGGAGGCAGCCGGCATCCCGGCGCCGACCATTGTCAACGGTGTGACCCAAAAACCTTACGACGGCATCAGTTTGGCGTACACGTTCGATGATGCCGACGCCCAGGATCGCCGTCGCACCCAGTACTTTGAGATCACCGGAACCCGCGGTATCTATCACGAGAATTGGATCGCGTGCACCTACCACAGCAAGATCAAATGGAGCAGGGGCCCACTGCCGGCGTTTTCCGATGACCGCTGGGAGCTCTATGACCTATCCCACGATTACAGCCAGGCCGTGGATCTGTCCGCTCAGCACCCTGACAAGCTCGCCGAACTGCAGGCGCTGTTCGACACCGAAGCCGAACGCAACGGCGTCTTTCCGCTCGACGACCGCGGGCCCGTCCGCGCAATCGGTGCCCGACCCAGCATTCTGGGCGAGCGGACGTCAATCTCCTTCGGCCGCGGCGCTATCCGCATGCCCGAAGACATCATCCGCAGCACGTTCAACCGGTCGTATTCGATCGCCGCGGCAATCGACACCCCCGGGGGCGCACCCGTGGCGGGTGTCTTGCTGGCCGCCGGTGGCTACTTCGCCGGGCTCTCGCTGTACGTGCAGAACGGGCTGCTCAGGTTCACCTACAACTATTTCGGCTCCACCTACACCACCGTCACCGCGGCTGAGCTCCTCCCCGCCGGCAAAGCCACGGTAGCGGTCGAATTCGACTACGACGGCGGCGGTCTAGGCAAGGGCGGGGTGGCCAGATTGGTGCTCAACGGTCGCCATGTCGGCGAGTCACGTATCGAACGCACTGTGCCTTTTGGGTTCAGCGCCGACGAAGGAGTTGACATCGGTCTGGACGGCGGCACGCCCGCGGCGGACACCTATCGGGGCAGCTTCCCGTTCAACGGCACCATCAACGAGGTCACGATCCAGCTGCGATGACCTGGGCAAACCGTCGCAATCCCCAGCATTGGGCCATGACTTCGCGAAATCCGCGTGAGGATGCCCTGCTTTGCGGGTAGTCCTTGCCGTAGCCGTGATCAAGCCGGGCCGCCGGGAGGAACACTGTGGGAGACCGCGTCGATGCGTCGGCACTGGTGCTGGGCCAGGACGATGAGGTGCAACGCAGGCTGTTGCGCAGCGTTGGCGTGCTGCAGCAGATGGCTAGTGCCGGCTGGTTCACCGACCACGAGGACACCATGGGTATGGAGGTGGAACTCGATCTGGTGGACCCGCTGGGCAAGCCCCGGCTGGTCAACAATGCGGTGCTGGCATACCTGGACCGGGCCGACATGCAGCGTGAGCTGGGGCAATTCAACGTCGAACTGAATGTGCCTGCCCGCCCATTGCGGGGTCGCGTGTTGCATACCCACGAACACGTTCTTGCCGACGTACTCAACGGATCCGCGGCGCCGACCGAAGCGCTGGGCGCTCGGCTCATCGCCGTGGGCATGCTGCCCACCCTCAGTGCCGAACACATGACCGCCGAGCGGCTCTCCGATAACCCGCGTTACGCGCTATTGAGCCGGCGCATGCGCACCGCTCGCCACCGCCCTTTCCTCGTGCGCATCACCGACGCGCCCGAGCCGGTGGAATTTGCCACCGATTCGGTAGCTCCGGAGGCCTCCGCGACCAGCCTGCAGCTGCACCTGCGGGTGCCGTGGGATCGATTTGGGGCCTACTTCAATGCCGCGCAGGTGATCGCCGGCACCCAGGTCGCGGTGGCCGCCAATGCACCATTCCTGCTTGGCCGTCGGACCTGGCAGGAGACCCGCATCACGCTGTTGGAGCAGCTGCTCGACTCCCGGCGCCCCGAGGAGGTGCTGGCCAGCGCGCCGGCCCGGGTCCGGCTCGGGGACGGCTGGATCGACGGCCCGGTGGAATTGTTCGACCACCTGGTCCGGGCTTATCCGCCACTGTTTCCGACGCTGGACGATGAGGATCCCGACGCCGCTCTCGAGGCGGGATCCGTGCCGGCGCTGCGTGAGCTTCGGCTGCACAACGGCACCGTTTGGCGCTGGAACCGCCCCGTCTATGACGTCCAGGGCGGCCGCCCGCAACTGCGCATCGAGAATCGGGTGCTGCCAAGCGGACCGACCGCCGTGGACATGGTCGCCAACGCCGCCTTCTATTACGGACTGGTCCGAGCGATCGTCGATAGCGATCAGGCCCCGTGGCAACAGGTCCCGTTCGCGGTCGCCGAGCGCGATCTGCACCGCGCGGCACGCCACGGGTTGGCCGCGCAGCTGAGTTGGCAGGGCGCTGACCACCCGGCCAAGCGGCTCGCCCAGGAGGTGCTCCTGCCCGCGGCCGCGGCCGGACTCGACGCGTGGGGCGTGGATGCGCGCGACCGCGACCGCTATCTGGGCGTCATCGAAGCGCGGGTGCGCAGCGGCCAGACCGGCGCTGTTTGGCAAACCGAGACGGTGTACCGCCTCGAGGAGCGGGGATTGGAACGCATCACGGCGCTGCATGAGATGACCCGACGGTATGTCGAAAACGCACGCACCGGGGCTCCGGTCCACGACTGGCCGCTACCATGACGGCCCGCTTGTCCCACCAGCGGTGTGCCCACGTTTAGCGCCGCCCGCGTGGGTCTTCCACGGTGGCGGACACCCACGCCGATGCAGTCGGCTACCCACTTACCGGGGTGAGCATTTCGACCGGCCCGCCAGGCCGGGACCGCCCAGCTAAGCCGAACCGTTGGTTCCGTCTTCGCCGATAAGCAGGCCACCACTGCCACCGGTCCCGCCGGTCCCGCCGTTGACACCGTTACCGCCATTACCGCCGAAGCCGACGAACGTTTGGGTAAACGTGCCGTCGGCAGTGACCCCGACATTGCCGCCGGCACCGCCGTTGGCCGCCCCGGCACCGCTGCCGGCATTGCCACCGTCGCCACCGATTCCGATGCTGAACAAACCGCCGGCATTGCCGCCGGCACCACCATCGCCACCGGTCCCGGTGAAGCTGTTGCCGCCAAAACCGCCCACGCCGCCGACACTCACCGTCCAGACCCCAGCGCCTTGGCCGCCCTGGCCGCCGGCTCCGCCGACGCTGGTGCCGAAGCCGCCGACACCACCGACACCACCGGTGCCCAGACCCACGATCGCGGCGCCCTGGCCGCCCGCGCCACCGGCACCACCGTCGCCGCCGGCACCACCCACACCGCCGAATCCGCCGACACCCGCGCCGAGCAGCGCAGCGCCGACCCCGCCCTGGCCGCCGTCCCCGCCGGCACCGGCACCAAAGCCGCCGACGCCGCCGGCGCCCGCCTGGCCGTAGCCGACTAGAACGCCGCTGGCCCCACCGTCGCCACCACCGCCGCCGATACCAGCAACATCGGTGGCGGCCCCGCCGGCGCCACCCGAGCCGCCCACACCGAACAGCAGACCGCCGCCGCCCACGCCGCCGTCACCCCCGTCACCGCCGGCGACCTCACCCGTCCCGCCGACACCGCCGGCACCGCCCACGCCGAAGAACCGACCGCCGCCGGGACCGCCGACACCCCCGTCGCCCCCGGTCATGCCCGTTCCGCCGGCACCGCCGGCACCGCCGACGGCCCCGAGGGCGCCGCCCATCCCGCCGGCCCCGCCGGTTCCACCGGTTCCGAGTTGCGAGTCACCGCCGTTCCCGCCGTTGCCGCCCCAGCCCAGCGACGGGGCGGCGCCTCCGGCCCCACCATTGCCACCGAGCTCGCCGGCACCGGTCACCGCGCCTCCGTTGCCGCCGGTGCCGCCGCTACCCGCCAGCCAGCCCCCATTGCCACCGGCACCGCCGGCCCCACCCAGGAAGCCGCTGCCCCCGGCCCCGCCGTTGCCGACCAATCCCGCGGACCCGCCGCTACCGCCGTTTTGCGTGGATCCGCTGGTGAAGCTATAGCCGTTGCCGCCGTTGCCGAACAAGATCCCGCCGGCGCCACCGTCGGGACTGGCCGCCGTCCCATTCGTGCCGTTGCCGATCAGCGGACGCCCGAAAATCGCCTCGGTGGGCGTGTTCAGCGCACCCAGGACACTGCTTCCCAACGTCTGTAACGGCGAAGCATTGGCCGCCTCCGCACCAACGTAGGACCCACCGGCAGCATTCAACGCTTGGACAAAACTTTGATGGAACTCCGCGGCTCGCATACTCAGCGACTGATACTGCACCGCGTAGTCACTAAACAGCGACGCCACAGCCGCCGACACCTCGTCAGCGCCGGCGGACAACACCCCGGTGGTAGACGCTGCCGCGGCCACGTTCGCCGCGCGCATCGATCCACCGATGCCTGCCACATTCTGCGCCGCCGAGGCCAACATGTCCGGAGCTGCGAAAACAAACGACATAGAACCCCTCCGACTACGTCCGGTAATACACGCATTGCAGGTGTATCGGGAGGTTCATTCTATCGAGCGGCTTGTGTCGATAAGCCGGTTCTCGCAATTCAGCCGCGACTACCTGGAGTTCGGCACGCGCGACAATGCCACGGTGCGAAGGTGTTTTTCCAGTGGTGAGCAACACGAACACACATTTACCACTGTGGCGCGGGGTCCAGCATCGCCACATGGTCACTTTGCCACTGGTACCGCACGGTGGTGATCGGTCCCGGACACGCCGTGCACACGTTTCTGCCGTCCTTATAATCCAGCGCCACAGTGTCATCGGTTGTCTTGGCCGCATTCAACGTCGTGAACGCATACGCCTTAGACGTCGCTATTCCCACATAACTGCCATTGTGAAAAAACACCGCCAACTCCGGCGAACTACCGGTAGCCCCCTCCACCGAGATGATCACCGCCGACAACACCGCACACGGATCGTAATTACTACTCGGGTCAAAACTTTGCGGATTGGAATCCCACGGATAACTTTGCGGCAAGCTAGGCAACGACTTGACCGCAGTTTGAATCTCCGGCGCACGCAAATTAAGCCCACACGCCGGCGCCGCCCGCACCGGCGCACACAACGGACTCAACGCCCAACCCACCAGCACCACCACAACAACCCAACCAACCCTGCCCATACCAAACACTGCCTCCTGCTCGGCACCACCAACTCGCAGTGTGTCACCCCCGCACACCCCACTGCCACGACCAGCCACCAACAACACCGCCGCTGGTATCCCCACGTATACCGCTTGTGACCTCACCGAGACCGGTGACCCACCGCGCACCAGCAGCGAGGCGAACCGAATGCCCCCACCCCACTGACCGGCCGGCCCGAGCATCCCCATCTCGGCCTGCTTACCCCAGCGGTGGTGTGACCGCGCCTAGCGCCGCCCGCCCGCCCGGGTCTTCGGCTGTGGAGGGCACGACGGCGATGCAGTCGGCACCGGCCTGCCGGTAGGCGCTCAGCTTGGCCGCGATGTGATCGGCGGTCCCCAACGCACCTACCTGATCGAGCAATTCGACCGGCACGACGGCCGCCAACTCACGGCGAGTCGCGCCGGTCCGGGCCTGGCGCACCAAGTCGTCGAAGCCAAGAGCGCTGAACATTTCTCCGTAGCCGGGCGGGCTGAGATACACCGAAATCTGGGCCGCCAGTTGGCGGTGCGCGGCAACACCGGCGTCAACGGCGACCGGCACCCATACCGTCAGGCGCGGCGCCGCACGACCGGCCACCGCGGCGGCGGCGTCGAGGACGTCTCGTACCTCGGCGACTCGAGCCGGCGTGGCAAGGTTGAGCACAAGCTCATCGGCATACTGAGCGGCCAGACGGATCATCCCGGGCCCGAACGCCCCCACCGCGATTCGGGTATCGGGTAACGCAGTGCGCAGCCGAAAGCCGCGGCTGCTGACATGACGGCCGCTGTAGTCGGCGCGCGCGCCACTAAATATCGTTCGCAGGCATGCAATGGTTTCTCGCATCACCGGTACGTGGTGTTCCCATCGGCGGTCATGCCAGCCATTCACCATCACCGGGCTGGAGGCACCCAACGCTAGATGCACCCGGCAGCCGGTGAGCGATCCGACCGACCTCGTCCCCAGCGCCAGCGCCACCGGACTCCGGACGGCGGCGGCTAGAGGGCCGATCTTTAGGGTCAGTGCCGGCGCACTCAATCCGACCGCGGTCGCCAGGGCGAACGCGTCGTAGGTGGCCATTTCGCCGATCCACACCGCGTCGACGCCGGCGTCGCACGCCGCCAGTGCAACATCGATCGCCTCATGGTCGGGCCGATCGAGCCAGAACGGGAGAGCGACTTCGATTCCGGTCACAGCGTCGATGCGTTGGCGGGCTGATGGAGCAGGATGCGGCCTGGTAGTTCGCGCGATGCCTCATTGACCTGGAAATGGGCGGTCGCTGTGAAAGCGTCACGGAACCGACGCTGCAGCGGGGAATTGTCGTAGATGGCGCTGCCGCCGCCCAGGTCGTACATGCTGCGCACTACATCCGCCGAGGTCCGAACCGCATGGGTGGCCGCCAGGCGTAGCTGGTTGCGCATCGCCAGTGGCACCACGTCACCGGCATGACTGGCCCGCCACGCCGCATCGATCGTCTCGTAGTACAGCGCCCGAGCCGCGCCCAGCGCCGCCTCGGCCGATGCCACTGCCGCTTGGGTCGCCGAGCGTTCCGCCAAGGTGCGTGTCGAGACAAGGCCTTTCTTACTGCCGGCCAGCTCGACCAGGTCGTCGACCGCGGCCCGCGCGTTACCCAATGCGGCGGCACCGATCGACAACGCGAAGAACCCGAACACCGGAAAGCGATACAGCGGTCGATCAATCACCGGTCCGTCGAACACCGAAAACACCCGCCCGGCCGGCACGAACACCTCCTCGGCGACGCTGTCGTGGCTGCCGGTGCCGCGCAGACCCAGCGTGTGCCAGGTGTCGAGGATCTGCAGGTCGGCCTTGGGCAGCGCGACCACGGACGGCACCTGGGCCGCGTCGACGAAGCAACCCGCGAACATCATGTCGGCGTGGTTGATCCCGCTGCAGAACGGCCACCAACCGGACACCACCACACCGCCGTCCACCGACCTCGCCGTACCGCGCGGCGCCCACACCCCCGCGGCGACGCCTTGGCCGCCGCCGAACATTTCCTCACGGCTGGACGCCGGCAGGTACGCGACCAGCAGGGCGCTGGTTATCGCGATCGACACGCACCAGCCCGCCGATGCGTCGCCGCGCGCGAGCGCTTCGGCGCACCGCAATGCCAAACCGGGGGCCAACTCTAGGGCCTCGACCTCGCGCGGCATGGTGGCGCGCAAAAACCCGGCGTCGCCCAGCCGGGCGACCAGCGCGTCGGGGAGTCTGCGGTGGCGGTCAATCTCCGCCGACATCTCACGAGCCGACAGCGCGATTTTCGCGGCGAGGGCCTCAAGCTCGGTCTCGCTGGTGTCCGGGTGATTCATCGGCGCTCCTGGTGACAGTGACAGTTCAGTCAAATTACCACCAGGGTTCAATTATTGAACCGGTACAGTAGATGAACCATGACCGAAGCCGATCTATCCCACCGCTTCGCAGGGGAGTCGGTGGGTCGCGCCCTGGAGTTGGTGGGCGAGCGCTGGACTCTGCTTATCCTGCGCGAGGCGTTCTTCGGCGTGACGCGTTTTGGTCAACTCGCACGCAACCTCAACATTCCGCGGCCCACGCTGTCCGCCCGACTACGGATGCTGGTCGATGTCGGCCTGCTTGACCGGGTGCCGTATTCCCAGGATCCGCAGCGCCACGAGTATCGGCTCACCGAGGCAGGCCACGAACTGTTCGCCGCGATCGTCGTTCTGATGCGCTGGGGCGACGAACATTTACCCCACCCCGACGGGCCGCCGATTGTGTTGCGCCATCATCCCTGCGGCCAGTTCGTCGATGCCCGCCTAATCTGCACCCACTGCGGCGATCAGATCACCGCCCGCAATGTGACACCCGAGCCCGGGCCCGGCGTTGGTACCAACTTGGCATCGCCCGCCGCCTCGCACGACGAGTCGCTCGGACACCGGTGACCGCGACGCGGCGACCCGATGTGCCGCCGGCGGCAGCACGGAATCCCTAACCCGCTCAACGGGTCAGGACTCGTGTCGCACCACCCAGTTGCGGATTCGTCGGCGTACGATTGGTGTTACAGCCGGCCGTCAAGGCGATGGGATTGATCGACAACATAACAATCCCAGCGTCATGCTGTTGCGAATCGATAAGCAACGCGAAACACGTTGCTTAGCAGCGCCATACACATCCGCCGACGAATCTATGGTCTCTCTGTGCACCGTCGAACCGCTCTGAAACTGCCGCTGCTGCTGGCGGCGGGCACGGCGCTGAGTCAAGCGCCCCGCGCCAACGCTGAGCCCGGCCGGTGGCCGGCCGACCGCGCCCACCGTTGGTATCAAGCGCAGGGCTGGCTCGTCGGCGCGAACTTCATCACCTCCACGGCAATAAACCAACTCGAAATGTTTCAGCGGGGCACCTACGATCCTCGGCGCATCGACAGCGAGCTGGGCGTGGCCCGTTGGCTCGGGTTCAACACCGTCCGGGTATTCCTGCACGATCAGCTGTGGGCCCAGGATCCGCGCGGCTTCCAAGGCCGTCTCGCACAGTTCGTGACCATGGCGGCGCGTTATCGCATCAAGCCACTCTTTGTCCTGTTCGACTCCTGCTGGGATCCTCTCCCGCGGCCGGGACGGCAGCATCCGCCGGTACCAGGGGTGCACAATTCCGGCTGGGTCCAGAGCCCGGGCGCCGAACATCTCGGCGACCGCCGCTACACCAGCATCCTGTACGACTACGTCACGGGAGTGTTGAGCCAATTCCGCAACGACGATCGTGTCTTGGGCTGGGACCTGTGGAACGAACCCGACAACCCCGCCAAGGTGTATCGCAAGGTGGAGAGGAAGGACAAGCTGGAGCGCGTCGCAGAGCTGCTGCCCCAAGTGTTCCGGTGGGCGCGTACCGTCGATCCGAGCCAACCCCTGACAAGTGGTGTCTGGCAGGGAAATTGGGGAGATCCCGGCAGCCGCAGTGCGATCGCCAATATTCAGCTCGACAACGCCGACGTGATCACCTTCCACAGCTACGCCGCGCCGTCCGGCTTCGAGGCCCGGATCGACGAACTGTCTCCCTGGGGACGGCCGATCATTTGCACCGAGTACCTGGCCCGGAATCAGGGCAGCACCGTTGAGGGCATCCTGCCAATTGCCAAGCGGCGCAACGTCGGTGCGTTCAATTGGGGATTGGTTGCCGGAAAGACACAGACATACCTGCCGTGGGATTCGTGGGATCACCCCTACCAGTCGCCGCCGAAACCCTGGTTCAGCGACCTGTTGGAACCCAACGGGCGGCCCTATCGAGATGGCGAGATACAAACCATTCGCGATTTGGCGGGCCTAGCCAAGCAGGATTGAAACCGGACCTGCCCAAACTAGGACGATCCGTCGGCGCCTGCGGACAACATCCCGCCGGTAGACGCGGCGGCGGCCACGTTTAGCGCGCTCCTCGACTCGCCATATCCCTGCGCCGGTGGCGACCAACATGTTCGGAGCATGTCTGGAGCTGCGAAAACACTAGACATTGAATCCCTCGATGAGTGGGTGTTTGTGCCCACCACTGTGGCGCGGGGTCCAACATCGCCACATGGTCACTTTGCCACTGGTACCGCACGGTGGTGATCGGGAGCAATTGTCAATACTTGTGGATGATGTTCTTCTGAGAATGCTAGCCAGAAGTCAATGGTGCCCCTGATGACGATCGGCGGTTCTTCCCGCTGTGCACCCTCACCGAAGTGATCAACACGGAGCTGCCGGACGCCCATCCTGAGCTGACCAACGAGGGTGAGGCTGAGCCTGAACGCCAGGGTGGACAACGACGGTGACAACGTCGCAGGGCTGACGCGCATTCAGCAACCTCACAGCTGTAGCACGGCCGAGCTTCGGGCTTGTCACTTAACCTTGCCGAAGGACGGTGCCGTTCCGTGCCGTGCAACCACTGGATAGGAGCTCGCGATGAACATCAGGACGATCGCTGGTGCTGCCGCCGTGGTGGGTGCCCTGGGACTTGCCACGGTCGGGTTGGGAGCAGGCATGGCCAATGCCGAGCCACTCAGTCAGGTGCCTCAGGTCACCTACCCTCAGGTGACGCACTCGCAGGTCGCTCCGAAGCAGCGGGTAATCCTTACCGGAGTCAACGACAACAGCCGAGCAGAATACGACAGGAAGGACACGAATGTTTGAGCTTCCTGAGTTTCATTGTCTGCCCAGGGCGAAACGTTCCGAGCTTACCGAGCTGTCCTGATCGGCCAAGCGAACCCGAAAGACGAAGTCACACAAGCAATGCTGCGCTATGATCCGGGAGAACCGATCTCCGGAATGTGCGTTCGCCGCGGTGTGGTCGAGGGGCAGTGCGCCGCTACAGCGAGGCCGCTCAAGCTCGGCGATAATGGATCCCGCTTCTGGGGGCAAGGTTAACCTCACCGGAGGCGTGCCGATCTGGCCGGGCATGTAGGTGGAATCGATTCCGCCGTACCCGAGAAATCGTCGAGACCAGTGGATCGGGGTGTGTTTCAGGCGACCTCCGTCCCAGTGTGCTGATCGCCGCCTGATGGCGGCGTCGGTGGGGTGATGTCGGTGGCCGTTCGAGCAGTTTGCCTTTGCGGAAGACCGCACCGGCACCGACGAGGACGACCAAGTGTGAGGCGTTGACGGCCCGCCAGCGGTCCTGAGCGGCGTCGATCAGCTTGTAGGCCATCGCCAGCCCAGCTGCCCGCGATCCCGGGCCCTTGGCGACCTTCATGCGCAGCTGCAGGGTGGCGAACGTGGCCGCACACCCCGCTGCCACGACCAGCCACCAACAACACCGCCGCTGGTATCCCCACGTATACCGCTCGTAACCTCACCGAGACCGGTGATCGACCCACCGATCGCGAGCACCGGCGGCAACCCCTTCGCTACCCTTCGTGCCAACACCAAGAATGGAGGCGAGTCGAATGCCCTTACCTCGCTGGCTGGCCGGCCTGAGCATCCCTGTAATGGCTGGCGTTGCCCTGATGGGTAGCGCCGGGATTGCGACTGCCAGTCCGGCCGATGACGACTACCTCGCACAGCTGCGCGCGGTCGGCCTCACGTGGCCGGCCGGGAAGGAAGAGGCACTAATCGGGGAGGCGCACCTCATCTGTTACGACCTCACCTGGGGTTGGACGCCGCAACGGATTGCCGACGATATTCACGCCCACCTGGACGCGAGAGGCGTTACGTTGCTGGACGTCGGGACCATGGTCAACGCCGCACACTCGGTTTACTGCCCGGGCAATGTGTGCGACGCTCCCACCCTTTGCACCTGAACCGAAGCGTCGCAACACATTTGGCCCACCCACCGCCGTTGCGGGCAACGGCCCGCTGTCTGGATCAATCGACGTTCAGCGTCGGACACACCGCGTCGTGAGCCGCATCGATCATCGCGTCGGCGCGTTGTGCAGCCTGAACGACACTAAGACCGGTCAGATTCATATCGTTCGCGTATTCCGCAGCATCGACAATCTGGGCGCGGGACCAACCCTGGGCGAGGGCAGCACATATCGTGTGTTGGGTTTGGTCCGGATGATCCGGCCAATCGGGCTCGAAGGCGATCGGTTGAGCCTGAGCCGTGGCGACAATGCCCGACATCGCGGCCGGGCCGATGACCGCGATCATCAGCGCCATAGCTGACAGCAGTTTCTTCATGGCCGACAGGCTACCGGCCGAGGCATGAGCGCTGACGAACTCTCACATCGGCCCAGGGCCCGCCAGCACCGCGGTGCCGCTGTCCGCGTGTTGGCCTAGCAACCGCTACCGCCAACGGTTACAACATGGAGTTGATCATCATTGCGGCGTCGTTGTCCGAGTGCGTGGAGGAGTCGCCATTTTGGGTGAACACGATGAACGCCGACTGATGGCTTGAAGTGCTCAGCAATTCGTAGAAGGCGCCGATGACGGGAATATCGCCCATCCGTGAGGATCCGTCCGCGCTGTAGTTGATCGAGGCTTCCTGCTGAAATCGTCCGCCTTGCAGGGTGTCGGCATCGGGGGCACCCATATCGTGGACGTTGGTCAGACCCGTCGCCGACACGGTGGCCAACTGATCGATATCGGCTTGGAGCAACGCGACCGCATCCGTTCCGTTGGCAGGTTTGACCCTGATCTCCATCTCGGCGGTGGAGTAGGTGTTGTGCAGTGTCACCCAGCCAGGACCCTGGTCACCGATGCTCCAGCCCGGCGCGGGGGTGACCGAGATGCCGGCCCCGATGTCGATCGCGTCGCCCGCAGCCAGGGTCACCGCTGGTCGGTTGATGATGCCGGTCAGGGTTATCGCCGCGGTCACCGCCGCCGCGAGCGCGACCACCCGCAGCCCGGAGCCCATTCGTCGTCCCCAACGACGGCGGCGGTGCACTGACGCGGAAGTCTGGATTGGCGGCACTGTCGATCTGGTTGCGGCCCCTGGCGTCGACGAGGCGTGCATGGGCTAACTCCTCTGCTGGATCGGGTGCTGGATTGAGCTGTAAGGGAATTCAAGGTCTGGTTCCCATTTCACTCCGCGGTGCCAAAGCTGTCCATGACCAACTAGTTATGGTCCGATAAATCTCGCCTATTGACCGGTAACGAAACCGTGGACGCATGGTGTATCGCCCGCTTTCGCCAAACTCCCGGTGCACAACTAGGCGAGGCTTTTCGCCGCCGTTGCGACCAATAGAAGCCGCCGTTGCAACCAAGAGAAGCGGCCGTTGCAACCAAGAGAAATGTGCCGACCCGCCACGAGCGCCCTTGGTGAGGTTTTCCACCAAGGACCATCCATTACCCGGGCCGGGTCGAAGTTGGCGTATCCAGCGAACCTTCCTGGTACTGGATGTAGTGGGCTGGAAGGTTGTCTTCGCCGATGCTCTTTATCAGGAGTGCCTCCAACTTCTTCCGGCGTTGCTCGCCGCCCTTGGCTCCGGCATCGAATACGTCAGCGATGTCCTGGTTCTTGAGCATGTACAGGATCGCCATCGCAAAGGTGGGCTTGGTGGCGAGATGCAGATCCTGTGCATCTTCGATAAAGCCGGCCTTCCAGACGACGATCTTCTTGTTGCGGTCAGGCTGGCTCTGGTCCAGAGTCGGAGCCAGTCCCTCGATCTGCGCTTGCGTCGACATCAGCTGGTTATAGGTGGCAGCGAGATAGTTCCATTGTGCGGAGAACCTGGTATAAAGCGCGACGTAAATCGCACCAAAGGTTGCTCCGAGCCAAGGGAGGTGATTGCCCATATCGCGCAAGAATTGCACACCGTCAAAACGCAAGGGCCAAGCGGCGTAGCAGAAGGATCGAAACCAGACGGCGACCAGCCAAGCCGTCAACGCGACCTGTACCGATCGAAAGAAGATAACCGTCCCGCCGTTAACGCGCCCTTTGAGCATCCACTCGCCGGATGCAATGTGTACCGCGAAGTGAGCAGCAAGGAACGCTCTGCGCTCCCCCCGCCACCATTTACCGATTCGTTTTAAAAAGCCGGTATCGCCGCGGCCATCCGGCAGGGCGGCCCGCTCGTCCGGCGGAACGGGAGATCGCGATGGAGTAGAACTGCTTTGGTCATTATCCATTAGAACGTCTCTCACGGTATTCCTAGATGTCCAAGTAGTTGACCACATGCACAGTCGTTGCAGGGCTAGTTGCCGTCAATGCGTGCACGCATCAGGCGGCATTTCATCCGGAGCTACCACCTCGATAGCAGCTTTCGGGTCACCCACTTTCTCTTCATCGTCGGCCTAGTCTGGTCAGAGGAAGACCACGCTGCTGAACGCCGGGACAAGGACAAGCGCCAATGAACATCGAGGACGACGCCGTCACCACGCTGGAGGACCTCAAGGGCGACCTGGCGCAACGGTTCAAGTGGACGCCCAGCGGTGGCGGCTCGATTGAGGGTGCAATCGTCGACGCCGACATGGCGGCCCTGGACCGCGACGGCTACGTCATTTGGGAGAACCTGCTCGGTGACGAGCAATGCCAGCAAATCCGCGAAATCGTGCGACCCTGGCTGGGGCATACCGGGCGCAACACATTCGAGGGCCGGCATACCCAGCGCATCTACAGCGTGCTGAGCCGCACGCGGGTGTGCGACCGGCTTGTCGACCATCCGCGGGTGCTGGCGGTGCTCGACCGGTTGCTGATGCCCAATTACCTGCTTTCGGCATTGCAAGCCATCAACATATTGCCCGGCGAGACCGCGCAACTGGCTCACCATGACGACGGGTTCTACCCGGTTCCGCGCCCCCGGGCACCGCTGGCCGCGGCGACGATCTGGGCGATCGACGACTTCACCGCCAACAATGGCGCCACGGTGGTCATACCCGGCAGCCAGCGCTGGGGCAAACGCCGGCCGGGCCCCGACGATCGCGCGCTACCCGTCGTTATGCCCGCCGGCTCGTGCGTCTTTTTCGTGGGCACCCTGTGGCACGGCGGAGGCGCGAACACCAGTAGCGGGGAGCGCCTCGCCGTCACCGCCCAGTACTGTGAACCGTGGTTGCGGCCGATGGAGGCCTTCTCCTTGTCGGTGTCACGTGAGATCGCTCGAACGGTCTCCGAGGACATTCGCCGCATGCTCGGCTACAGCATCCATCCGCCGTTTGTCGGCGCGGTCGACGGCCTGCACCCACTGCGGCTGTTGGAAACCGAGCCGAACCTGTAGGCCCTAGGCGGCCCGGAAAAGGCCCGATTGCCCGGTACCGTCGTTGACGGCGCCCGAGTCGTTGCTGCCGTGGTTTACCGATGCCGAAGTCGGTGTTCCAATAGCCGTGTTTGTCCTCGTCGGAAACGAGTCGGCCCGCAAGCTAGGCGGCACTCCGTAGTTGCGTTGCAGTCAGGCCGCGATACCGAGTTCCCGGTTGATCTGCGGCCAGTAACGCGGACCGTCCAGGGTGAGCAGAATCCAGTCATGAATTTGACTGTTGGCCAACACAAAATTGATCGGGGCCCCGACCGCTGCGGCTTCGTGCTGCAGGACAAACACGTCGGGCGAAAGTATGTCCAAGTTGCCCGAGTAGACATACGTCGGCGGGAGTCCGTTGAGTGACCCATACAGCGGACTCACCAGCGGGTCGGTCACCGCAAGATTGCCTGCCCACACCTTGCCGATCTGTTGCGCAGGGCCAACCGGAAGCAAGGGGTCCTGGACGAACGCAATATTGGGATTGGTCATCCCGACGTCCAGCCACGGAGACAACAGAACCATCGAACTTGGCACGGGTAGGGCCTGGCTCACCAGATATTGGGTAGCTGCGAGCGCGAGGTTGCCACCCGCGGAGTCGCCGATCACGCTGACGTTAGAGGACCCGTGTTGGGCGATTTGGGAGGAGATAAGGCCGGCCATCTGGGGCACCACCGTGGCGGCGGTACCTCCCTCTTGCAGCAATGGATAAATCGGCACCTGAACCGTCGCGCCGGTTTGGTGAGCCATCACCGAGTAATTGATCCAATGGAGGAACGAGGGCGGAATGATAAACGCGCCCCCATGAATAGCGACCACGTATTCCCCCGTGGGGTGAGCCGGCGTAATCTGCACCACGCTCATCCCGTTGTAGGTGGTGTATTGCACCGTTTCTCCGAGCAGCAAGTTCAACAACGGTGGCGGGGAGTTGCCGATAAACCACGACAGCGGCGGGATGTCACTGGCAATGAGCGCCAATAGCGGATTACCCGGCACGGCGAGTTGAGTTTCGAGTCCGGATAACGACAGCAGGGGTTTCACCGGCGCCAACGCAGCGATTTCAAGTCTGGTTGCCAGCGACGGGGTGCCGGTGAAGGTCCCAGTCTGCGTTGCCGGGAAGGGCGGATCGGCCGGTGCACCAAAGATTCCGGTAATAATCGTGTTGGATATCTGGGTAAAGCCGGTGGCCAGCGTCGTTGGGGCCTGCTGAATTTCCAGCTGCATACCTAACAGCGCTTGCTCAAGGGCCACCAACGGCGACACGTTGGCCGCCTCGGCGGCGGCATAGGCCTCGCCGGCGCCGACCAACGTCTGGACAAATCGCTGCTGAAACGCCGCCGCCTGGGCGCTAAGCGCTTGATAGCCCTGGCCGTGGGCGGAGAACAGGGCCGCGATCGCCGCCGACACCTCGTCCTCGGCAGCTGCTAGCACCCGCGTCGTGGCACCTGTCACGCTTTGGTTTGCCGCCGCGACCGCCAAACCGATCGACTCCACGTCGGTGGCCACCGCGGACATCGTCTCGGGCCACGCAAAGACATAGGACACAGCGTCGCTCCCACCACATCAGGGCGGCCTCCCAAGCCGCCCACCAATTCCGATCGCCGAGTAGCCGGAGCGTATGCCGGCGTCGGCGATGCACGTGGCGGTTTGCCCGAATTACCTCAGTCGGCTTTGTGTGCAATTCGGCGGTGAACCGGCGGGAATCCGCTTCGCACTGACGTTCGGCGGGTACAGCTACCGGTATGACCTATCCTCACCAGTTTGGCTTGGCGCAGATCGTCCTGGCGGGTGTCGCCATTGCCGCAGTGGTGATGTTGTTGTCGTCGGTGGTCGGGCGACGCCAGAAGGTACATTCCGGCGACGGGTCGCCGGAGTCGACGGCACGGGGACGCCGACTGCGATTGCGGCCCGGACGAGCGGTCACCGGCGTTACGCTGCTTGTTGTTTCGATTCTGGTGCTCTGGTTCGCCACGGTGGTCCAGACGTACTTGGGGCTGACCGGCGAGGTGAAAGCCGCCCACGTGCTGGCCACCCCGGTGAGTAACTCCGCGCATGAACTCACTGTGGATCTCACGCTCTACGACGATGACGGCAAGGCATATAGCCGCCACACCTATCAGGTCGAGGGCGACCTGTGGGTGCTGCAGGCCGACATTGTCGAGCTGCACCACTGGGTAAATGTGCTGGGCATGCATTCCGGTTACAAGGTGACCCGGCTTTTTGGTGAACGCCTCGACGGGGTTTCGCCGACACAGCACCAAATCTTTCTTAACGGCGGTGACGGAGACTTTTTCGCCGACATGCGCGGTGGCAAGTGGTGGACCCGACCGTTCGTGCGGTCGGCCTACGGCAACGCGGTCATCTCGGCGCCCGGCGAGTTCGACGTTTACATCTCCCAGGACGCGATCAAGGCCCGCGCCAGCAACGGTTAGCGAGCCCACCCTCACCCGGGTTCACCCGACCCGATCGATCAGGCATGCTGAGTGCGTGTTCGACGCTCTCGACCACGTCATTCTCGCGGTGCACGACCTCGGTGACGCCACCCGGCGCTACGCCACGCTGTTGTCCCGCGGCCTGTCGCGGCGCGGAGATCATCCCGGATGGGGTACGGCGAATGCACTGTTTCGGCTGAACAACACCTACCTCGAGCTGATCACACCGCACGGCGATGGTCCCCTCGGGCGCACTGTCGCGGCGCAGTTGGATGAACGAGGCGAGGGCCCGATCGGGCTCGCATTCGCCACCGCTGATCTCGACCTTGCACACGCACAACTCGTGGCCAACGGTCTCGAGCCCTCGCCGGTATCCCCCGGTCTCGGCCGCGACACCGAAACCGGGCAAGTCCGGCGCTGGCGCAGCGCACTGCTACCGCAATCCCGTACCCGCGGCGTGTTAATGGTCGCCATCGAGCACGAGGCACCCGATCGCCTTCCCGAGGCGCCACCGTCCGGATCCAACGAGGCGGTGATCACCGGGATCGATCACGTAGTGCTCACGACCTCCGACGCGGATGCCGCGATTGCGCTCTACCGCGATCGACTGGGCCTGCGTCTTGCGCTGGATCGCAGTTTTGTGGACTGGGGCATGCGGCTGGTGTTCCTGCAGGTGGGCGGAGTCACCGTTGAGATCGCGGAGCCGTTGAGCGACGCGCAGCTCCCGGCTCGAACCGATCAGCTCTGGGGGTTGTCCTGGCGCGTTGCGAACGCTGACGCCGCGCGGACGCGGCTTGCCGAAGCCGGGCTCGACGTCTCCGACGTTCGCCCGGGGCGCAGGCCTGGCACGCGCGTGGTCAGCGTGAAGAACGGTACGTGCGGCGTGCCGACGCTGCTGATCGAGCCCGCCACCCCCGCGTAGCACCGAGATCGACCGCGGTCTTCCACAACGCGATCAGACAGCCTTGGTAGAGCCGACGTAGGACAAGACCACGTCGGATTCGTCGGTGATACGGGTCAAGGTCGAATACGAGCGGACAAACGACTGGCCAACGCAGCCGTCGATCTTGAGATGGAAGGCGCTGATCATGATCCAGGGATTGGCTCCCTTGAATTCTTTTCTGACCACCGGCACCACGACGACGAATCCGGGCTTGAGCCCCACGCTGACCAGGTTGTTGTACTGCCCGGTCACCAGTGGAATGAGAATCGGCGGCTGGCCCGGCCCCAACGGAAGCTCGGCGCCGATCGATGGAGCGACACCGCCGCTGTTTGCCATGACGAAGCCGTTGGAAGTGCTCATGTCGATACCGCAGCCAATCTCGTATCCGACCTCGAGGATGCCCCGAGGAGTTTCCGGCCCGGTCAGCGACGCGCCGAAGATCCCGCTGGAGAGGTATTCGCGAGAGGACAGCGCGGTGGTCAGCGGCGCCACCGGTACGTGCTTCTCGTCCTTGGCGCCGAGAGCCAGGCTCCAGCCGTCAGGAGTGGTGATCCTGGCGGGTGTGCCCGGAGGCACTGTCCCGTCGTCCGGCGGCACAGCGCCGGGCGGGGGTTGGGCGTCCGGTTGCGCACCTGCCGACGGTGCGGTGACCGACACGACGAGGCACACAGCCAGAACCGCGGCCCGTCGAAGGACCGCGGAAAGCGGCATCACAGCCGATACGCTAAGCACCACCCGATTGCGCCGACGCCTTTGCTGGTTAATGAAATCTGAGTTGTTTCCCGTTTGTAGCTGGTTTGCGACGCAGCTAAGTCACTCTGGACACAACCCGCGCGGCCGATAGCGGTTCGTTTGCCAGATCGTTCACGGCTGCGATTGTCGAGTAGGCTTCAGACTCAGCCGGCAATCCGTCGCAGGCCGCCGAGAGGTTGACCAATGCCACTTCGCAGAATCGCCCACGCAGCGTCGGCCATCCTGATCGCGGTGACCGCTCTCGCGAGCGGCAGTGGCATCGCTCATGCAGACCCCGAAGATGCGACGCCGCCGATAATCGACGATTTGCTCATCCTCATCCAGCCACCCCTGCAGGATCCGCGCGAACAGCATGCGAGCCACCCCGAGGGCGTACTTGAAGGCCAGGGCCGTATCGGCATGGTCTGTCAGAATCGAAATATCAAATGCCAGAAGATGGGCTTTTAAGGCCGAGTTGGGCACATTGGAGACAATCACCGCCATGGATTCGGAAACCCCGCCCCCGAGCGCGCCGAAACCGCGGCGCGTGCACGTCGCGCCCGAGGACTTGGACAGGTTCGGCGACGAGGATCTGATTCGGCGGGCCTCCAACGACGAATGGCTGCGCGATGAGGCTCCACCGCACCACCGTGAGTGAATCGCCGCACCGATCGCACCCCTGGTCACCGAGGCCGCGCTAGCGGGGCTGGTTCGGTACACCGGGAAATAGCTGCTCCGTCGGCCCCGAAGTCACCCAGCCGCCCAGCTTGGTCGCGAGGTGCGGTGCAAAAACCGCGCCGTAGAGCAGGTTTCCGATGACAACGACGGCGCCGACGGACAGCAGCGACAACTGGAGACGGCTCGTTGACCGCTTGTCGGCCCACATCTCGATGACATTTCGTCCGTCGGAATCCGTCCTGCCGAGCAAGTAGGTGAACACCATCATCTGAAAGCCCAACGCCAAGGAGTCATAGATCGGGTACTGGTGCTTGGTGCCCTCGAAGACCGCCAGCCCGGGGATCACGTAGCCGTAGAAAAAGACGCCGAGCCGGGCGCCGACAAACGCGTTGAAAACGAAGGCCCAGCAAAAGCCCACGACAAGGCCGACGGATAGCAGGGTCAGCGGTCGACGCCAACCGAACCGCGCGCTCAACCGTCGTCCGAGCGCGGCGCCGATCACCGCGGGTAGCACGAAGTAGCCGATGTAGCCGACCGGCACCGACGACGGCAGTCCACCCCACGTCATGTTCAACGGCCACCACGGTGGCATGCGGGGCAGAGCGGGTGGGAACTGCGCGTACATCGCCCAGTCGTAAGGCGCCTCGATCCAGGAGAACGAAATTGCCGAGATGCACAGCAACAATAGTGGGTGCAGGCGGCCGCGGCGGATGCTCAGATACGCCCCAATTGCGGTGAACACGATGCCGCTGCCCCAACCGAAGATCACGGCCCCGGTCAGCAACGGCGTCAGCTCGGTGCTCATCGCCGCCGACCTGCACGCGTTTCGGGACGCGCTTCGGGGTCGAAGTAGTAGACCGCGACGAACACCAGGGCAATCAGCCCAAACAGCATGCCGAGCATGATGGCCGCGCCCATGATTCACGCCCCTTCTGGAACCTTTTTAGAGTGGACACCGTTGGCAACGGGAAGGTCAAGGCCGACTGGCGTGATGTGCCGCCACCAGCGGGCGCGGGTCATGAGTGAATAACATTGTCACAGCGCCGTTTACCGCTCATCCATAGGCACGACTGGGCGTCGCTGACGCCGAAGCTTCGGTAGCCAATATGCGTGGGGAAAGACGGGACGGCTGCCCAGCTCACCGGAATGCGATAGCACGCTGCGTCGTTTCACGAAGATGTTTCCGAACACACCGGCCGCCGCAGCCGCGCTGACGGTGGCAAACCGCTGCTATACACCCTCGCTTCGCGACCACTGCATCCGCTCTTACCTGTGGGGTGCGCACTACGCCGCGACCCATCGCATCAACTACGACGACGAGCTGTTGTATGTCTCGGCGATGCTTCACGACATGGCGCTCACCGACGTGTTCGACAGCCACACAGTGCCGTTCGAGAACGCCGGTGGTGAACTGGCCTGGGTTTTCGGT
Organism: Mycobacterium basiliense; assembly: GCF_900292015.1. Lineage (NCBI taxonomy): Bacteria > Bacillati > Actinomycetota > Actinomycetes > Mycobacteriales > Mycobacteriaceae > Mycobacterium > Mycobacterium basiliense. Next base: position 1,541,924 of record NZ_LR130759.1, on the reverse strand, counting down.
ATTGCGGCTGGCTGGACCCCGGAACGCGCCGCCAGGGCCGCGGAAATCATCGTGCTGCACATGCGTGACGCCGTAGCGGCCGACGTCGATCCCGAGTCACACCTTCTTCAGGTGGCCACAGCCTGGGATGTCGTTGGCCTGCGCCCGGAGGAATTCCCACTCGAGACCCGGGCCGAGGTGCTTGCCCGCTACCCGCGGCAAGACTTCGTCAACGAGTTCCTAACGTGCTTCGAAAATCAGGCCGCGCGCAAGCCGGGTAGCGCTACCGCTGTGTCCGTCTTCGACCACAAACTCGCCAGTCTGATCACGACCAACCCACTCGACTAGCACCCCACTCCGTGTCTAACAGCATCGGGTGAATTATTTCCCTTTTCGCCATGACTTTGTCGCGCCTTCCGGCCACAACGTGGGCATCAGACCCCTTAAACCATGACCCAACCGATCGGGGTCGACCTACTGGTTTTGTCGCCAGAATTTATTCACCGACGACCGCTGAAATAATTCATCAGCCCGCTGCATAATTCGCAGGGCTGGGGGCGGACACCGAGCGGCCCAGCCCCATGGGTGGAGCCGCTGCAGCGCACCCCGGAATCGCTCCGAATAGTGCCGGTAGAGCTGAAACGATCGTGCCGGCAATCGGACTGGCGGGCACGGTTGGCGGCCTTTAGGGTTGCCACCGCGGCAGCGCCGCTACGATCGGCAAAAATCATCGAAAGTTGATAAGGAAATTCATTCCACAGCAAACCCCTTGAATGAATGCACCAACTGCGGTATATGTGTCCCACCAAGGGATTAAGAAACGAATGCGTGCTGGTGCAAAGAAGGATCGAGCGCATGATTGCACAACTAGTGTGCGACACTTCGCCGTGGATTTCTACTCAAGACGTCATATTTGCGGGCGCGCGTTCGTGACGATGAGGCAAATTAACGATCCCGGGCCTGCCTGTCTGGCATGCGCGCCAGCGGGCCACCGGTCGACGAATGCGGAAGCGCCGTGGGCGGGCAGGTGGTACCAAGCACGCTGCGAACGCGTGCTCGCGTTGATCCAGCGGCATTCTTTGGTACCGCACGACGCCCATTCGATGCCGCGAGGCGGGGCTGTGACCACGACCGGCGGGTGCCCCGTCAAGATGTTCGCCCAACCGGAGATGCCTTACCCAACGGAGGGATTCGGCAATGCCCTTACCGCCACTGAGATGCGACCCGTCCATTCTCGAGTCCGTAGCAGAAGAACTGGCTGCCGACGCGCGTAGCTTGCCGCCAGCCCCACCACCATTGGTCATGGTCGGAGAGGATGCGGCGTCGGCGGCGATCAACGTGGCGATGCCGACCATCTACTCAGCGGTGTTTACCTTGCTGCCAAGCATCAGAGCAGGTCTAGGGGAAACAGCCTCGAAGATAGCGTTTGCGGCGCTCGCATACGCGAGTAGCGACCGGAGACGAGGCACTCAACTCGCTCGCCAGTAGTTTTCCGGCGACCGCCGATGGACCCGGAAACCCGCTGCGGCCGAGCCGATGTGACCGGCGCGCCTAAGAACGCAGCAGGCCCAATCGAAAGGTACCAACAGTTGAAAGGCCGTGGGCGATGACCTTGATGAGGCCGATGGGTCCCTACGCTGAATTGATGCTCGACCCTGGCGGGTGGCCTGACGTTGACGAGGACCACTTGTATCAGCGGTCACGGGAATTGATGGAAATGCACGCGCAGGTTTGCCACGTGTACGAGACCTGCCTGCTGTTGCAGTTGCGGATCTTCGAGCCTAGCGTCTGGTCGGGGGCGACCGCCGACGCAGCCGACGGCGAGCTACAGAGGTGGATGAGGCGAATAGCGTTGCTGACAAGGCAGCTTCAAGAGCTATACGTTTGGCACGAAGAGACCGCCACGGCAACGCTGGAGCTCAAAGACCAGATCTACGAAATGGTAAGCGCGGCACAGTACGAGATCGAAGGCCTTGAGACCCAACCCGAGGGTGTCGAACTGATCGAGGAATTGGTCATCTTCACACACGAGGCGAATGTGGCTATGGTCGAGCAGCTGGGAGCCCAGATTGGCAGCGGAGCAGTGCTATTCCCGGAGTGCGACCTTGATGGTAATGTCCGGCTCCACCCTGCTGACGTTCCCAGCGTGCCATCCGCCTGATCGTTCGAAACACTCCCCGGTTCGTTTCGGCCAATGCACGCGGCCCCCAGCAACCCGACCGAGATCCGTCCGCCCCCGGCGGACCCCTTTCAGGCGTTGTAATCGAACTCGTCTGCGCCCGGTGCCCCGTCATGGCCCCGGCACTTCATAGCCGGCGTGTTCCCGTGAATGAGTACGGCCAGATTTGCGTCCATACGGAAGCGCTTCAGGCCCACCTAGTCCCAAGTATTTACTGCGACAACGGCATTGGCTTGCGCCGCCGCCCCGGCGGCATGTCGGCTGCCGAGCTAGCACAGAAAAAGTACTTGGCCGGACCTTGCCGCGCTGGCCAGCTATCAACGGGTCGCTTCCTCAGCGGTTGCGGATCGGGCCTGACTGTCCGCCCACGTGTCGTCGATTGAGACCCGCGCGGGTGGGATCGGATGAACTGCAAGTCGTACTTGCTCAGCTACGGATTATGGCCCGTCGATCGCAGGGCCTTGGCGCCCAACTCGCCGCCGAAGCGTTGCCGCCAGCATCCGGCCAGCCATTCACGCCACCACGGCGGCCGTGAGCGTTATTAACTCGGCAATCGGCCCCAGTCACCCAGCGTGGCCGTGTAGTACGCAGGGTCGGGTATTGATGCCTGCTGCCAGTGGTCTTCACCCGCTCTGAAATATGGTCCGATCTGCAATCTTTTCCGTCTATGTGTCTCGACTAGAAAGTGTCGAGTGACCGAACGCTTGCACAATATGGTGCTTGAACAGCATTCTTCAGTGGAGCTGCCGGGAATCGAACCCGGGTCCTACGGCATTCCCTCAAGGCTTCTCCGTGCGCAGTCCGCTATGCCTCTGCTCGGATCTCCTGGTCACGCGAACTAGCCAGGATGACAATCCCAGTCGCTGTTGATGTCCCGATGAGTCCCGCGACCGAACTCATCGGTGGATCCCTCTAGCTGATGCCGGGGTCCGGGGCGAGGGCGTTCCCGGTCCGACAGACTAGCCGTCGCTTAGGCAGCGAGAGCGTAGTCGCGCTGATGTGAATCGGCGCTTATCTAGTTGCAGCGACGCTTACGGTGGTCTCTTGCCTGCACCGGCACGCTTCCCTTGATTCGATGCGCGAAGTCGAAACCGTTCAGCCCCATGTCTTCGAACATCCCCGCCGACTTTCGGCAGGACAACCCATCGTACGCCGCTATCAACAAGCGGCAACCGAATTAACTTCCCGATCAGATCACGAAGTTGAGGTGCTCGACGATGTTGGCGGCCATGGCCTGGTCACCGCCCAGTTCAACATCCTGGGCACGGGTCGGGCACTTTGGGCGCCCGCCGGCAAGCCTGGTGAACTGCAGCCCATCGATCCGGATCGTCGCGGTCGGATCCTGACCGCCGAAGTCGTCGACCACCTGCGCCCGGCCGTCGACGCTGACGCGCATGGTGCGGGCCACCGGGCCCGTCAGTTCGAACAGGACGCGTGAACCGTCGGGTGCTTTGGCGAGCTTGCCGACGATGAATCCCATGGTGGACGAGATCTCGTCGAGAGACAGCCGCGAGGCCGGTCCAACCAGCTCGTCGTCGGACGACGGACGCTGCACCCCCGCACGGATGTCCTGCTCGTGCATCCAGCAGTCGAAGACGCGGATCCGCATGAATCGCCCGTAGGTGTCGGGACCGGTCGGTGTGGTGGTCGCCGCGTTCCATTCCTCGTCGGAAAGGTCCGTGAGGGCCTTGCGCCGCTTGGCGGCGACCTCGCGGAACCGCTCGAGCAGGCCACTGCCCGATTCTTCGCTGAGGTGCCGCACCCAGCATTCGTTCATCACGGCGATGGGGTTGTGTACATGCCCCAGCGCCGAGACGTCGATGTCGGGCTCGGGTGGCGCCACACCGAGCAGAAACGACTCGGTGCCGATGATGTGTGCTACCACGGCCTTCACGTTCCAGCCGGGCAGCGGACTCATCGCCTGCCAGTCCGTCTCGGACAGCCCGCTCAGTAAGGCGTCCAGCGAATCCCACACGGCGAATAGCCCTGCCAGTACGTCGGACTTGTCGAGCTTGGTCAGAGGACGTTCGGCCATGGTCGGATCCTAGGCCGGTCAGCGGCAACCGCTGAGGCCGACCTCGTTCAGCCCATGCCTTTGGCCCGGCGACCCAGCTCACGAATCACTTCGCGCTGGGCATCGCGTCGGGCCAGGTCCTGGCGCTTGTCGTGGGCGTGCTTGCCGCGCGCCAGCGCGAGTTCGACCTTGACCTTGCCGTCGGTGAAATACAGCGACAACGGCACCAGCGCAAAGTTGCCCTCACGAATCTTGCCGATCAGGGTGTCAATCTGGCGGCGGTGCAGCAGCAACTTGCGGGTGCGCCGCGGTTCGTGGTTGGTCCAGCTGCCGTGCTGATATTCCGGAATGTGCAGGTTGCGCAGCCAAATCTCGCCGTCGTCGACGGTGGCGAAGGCGTCCACCAGCGAGGCGTGCCCTTCGCGCAGGCTCTTCACCTCGGTCCCCTGCAGCGCGACGCCGGCCTCGAACACTTCCAGGATCGAGTAGTTGTGCCGCGCCTTGCGGTTGGTGGCGATGATCTTCTTACCGCCGCCCTTACCGACCGCCTGCTTTGACTGCCCGGCCACCGCTACCGCCGTACGTATAGGCGCAACGTCGCGTATGCGGTTAGCCCGGCCATCGCCACCCCCAACGCCAGGAGCCACGGGGAGATATACAAGATGTCGGCGTAGTCGACCCGGGCGATCAGATTGGCTTGGTAGAACTGGTTCAGCGCGTTTTCCAAGAACATCGCTCGCACCAAAATCAAGCCACCAACGGCGATGGCCACGCCGACCGTCGCGGCCAGCATCGCCTCCACCAGGAACGGCAGCTGGGTATACCAGCGACTGGCGCCGACCAATCGCATGATGCCGATCTCGGTGCGTCGGGTATACGCGGCGACCTGGACCATGTTGGCGATCAACAAGATTGCGCCCACGGCCTGAACCAGCGCCACCGCAAACGCGGCATTGCTCAAGCCGTCCAACACCGCGAACAGCCGATCGATCAAGTCTTTCTGATTGAGCACGGAAAGCACGCCCGGCTGGCCCTGCATCGCGGAGTCGAAGTCCTTGTGTTGCTCGGGGTTTTCCAGCTTGACGATGAACGATGCAGGGAAGGAATCCTTGCCCGCGACGTCCTTGTATTGGGGGAACTTCTTGATGGCGTCGTCGTAGGCCTGTTGGCGGTTGAGGAATCGCACCGCCTTGACGTCCGATCGTTTTTCGATCTTCTCGCGCAGCGCCTTGCACGGGTTGGCATCGCAGGTCGGGTCATTGGCCGAGACGTCGTCGGTGAGGAACACCTGGGTCTCAACCCGGTCGAGGTAGATGGCTCTGGAGTTGTCCGCCAACCGGACCACCAGCAGACCGCCGCCGAACAGACCGATCGAGATCGCGGTCGTCAGGATCATCGCGATGGTCATGGTGACATTGCGACGCAGGCCGGTTAGGACCTCGTTGAGCAGGAAGCCGAAGCGCACTTAGCGATCCATCCCGTAGACACCGCGCTGTTCGTCACGAACCAGCCTGCCCAGCGACAACTCGACCACGCGTTGCCGCATCGAGTCGACGATGTGGTGGTCGTGGGTTGCCATCAGCACCGTCGTTCCGGTGCGGTTGATCCGCTCCAACAAATCCATGATGTCCTTACTGGTCTCCGGGTCGAGGTTGCCGGTGGGCTCGTCGGCCAGCAGTACCAGCGGCCGGTTGACAAATGCGCGGGCGATCGCGACCCGCTGTTGTTCGCCGCCAGACAGCTCCCCCGGCATGCGGTTGGCCTTACCGGACAGCCCCACCGTCTCAAGTACGTCGGGCACTACCCGGTTGATCGCGTCGGTGCGCTTGCCGATCACCTCGAGGGCGAAGGCAACGTTTTCGTACACCGTCTTTTGCTGCAGCAACCGGAAGTCCTGGAAGACGCAGCCGATCACCTGACGCAGCTTTGGCACATGACGGCCGCGCAGCTTGTTGACATGGAACTTCGACACCCGCACGTCTCCGGAGGTCGGCGCCTCCGCTGCCAGCAGCAGCCGCATGAACGTCGACTTGCCCGAGCCCGACGGTCCGATCAGAAAGACGAACTCACCCTTGTCGATCTTGACGTTGATGTCATCCAGCGCCGGGCGCGCCGACGCCTTGTACTGCTTGCTGACATGGTCCAGGGTGATCATCACGGCACGCCAGTGTAGCGGTGGGGTTCGCCTACAGGCGAAAATCAACTGGCCGGTGGTGTCGCGATGGGTGCTGGGCCCGGCCCCGGCCGGGGTGACTGCGGGGACGGGCCCGTTGGCTCCGACGGCCAGGTCGGCCCCGATGGGGTCGACGGGATCGAAGGTGCCGACGGAGTCGTGGGAGCCGGGCAGAACGGCGGCGGCAACAGACACGGCGGCGACGACGGCTCCGGCCCAGTGGTGGTCGGCTCCGCCGGTGGCGTCGTGGTGGGCGTTGGTTGCGGGCTGGTGCTGGGTGGCTGCACCCTGGTGCGCGGCACCCAGGTGTAGTTCGGGTCCGGCACGAAACCGGGCGGCACCACCTGGGTGGGTGGTGTGTTCTTGCTGGCCGGCTGCTGCGGACTATAGGTGTCATACAGCCACCACACCACCAGGAACGCCACCATCAGTACCAGCGTCGACGTGCGGATTCGCCCGCCGAACAGGTGCCGTGGGGTGTCCCGCTGGCGGTCGCCGTCGCGCGGCGTGCGTGCGAACGTGAACTTCATCACTGCTGCCCCGAGCCCTGGCTTTGGCCCTCGGCCTCGGCCGGCACCGCATGGACGGTGGCCCCCACACCGGACTGGTCATCGGCCGCGGTGGCGATGCCGGCGCGCCCAAGTGCGCGGATCACCAGCACCCGCAGCTGTCGTCCGGCCTCGAACTGCTTGCCGGGCAGCGTGCGGGCCACCAACCGGAGGGTGACGGTATCGACTTCGATGCGCTCCACGCCCATCACCGTGGGCTCGTCCAACAACAATTCGCCCAGCACCCGATCGTCGCGCGCCCGCTCGCATTCCTGGTGCAGCACCTCGTTGACCCGGCTCAGGTCGGCCCCGCTGGGGACGGGCACATCCACGACCGCGCGCGCCCAGTCCTTGGACAGGTTGATCGATTTGACGATGTTCCCGTTCGGGACGGTGTACACCTCGCCCTCGCTGGATCGCAGCTTGGTCACACGCAGCGTGACCTCCTCTACCGCGCCGGCCGCGTTCTCCGGCGACCCGATCATGCTCAGCTCGACCAGGTCACCGAAGCCGTACTGCTTCTCGACGATGATGAAAAACCCGGCAAGCAGGTCCTGTACCAGCCGCTGGGCGCCGAAGCCCAGCGCCGCTCCCAGCACGGCCGCCGGCCCCACCAGCGACCCGACCGGAAAGGGCAGGATATCGACGATCTCGTAGAGGACGATGACATAGATCAGGACGATCGCGACCCAGGAGATCACCGAGGCGACCGCCTGCTGATGCTTAGACGCCTCCGAGCGCACCAAGGCGTCGCTTTCGGTGAATCCCAGATCGAGGCGGCGGGTCACCCGTTTGGCAACCCAGGACACGAACCGCGCCGCCAACACGGCCGCGATCAGCACCATCACGATGCGCAGACCCCGGGTAATGATCCATTCGCCGATCTGGCCGCGCCAAAAGTCGTGCCAGCGCTGGGTCGGCGAAGCTGCAGCTACGGCAAGAAGTGTCGTGTTAGTCGTCATCTTTTCGGTTGCGCCACCGGATCCCCGCTTCCAGGAACCCGTCGATGTCTCCGTCTAGGACGGCTGCCGGATTGCCCACCTCGTACTCGGTCCGCAGATCCTTGACCATCTGATAGGGGTGCAGAACATAGGACCGCATCTGATTACCCCAGGAACTGCCCCCGTCCCCCTTCAACGCGTCAAGTTCGGCGCGTTCCTCTAAGCGCTTGCGTTCCAACAACTTTGCCTGAAGAACCCGCATGGCCGCCACCTTGTTCTGTAGCTGCGACTTTTCGTTCTGACAGGTGACCACGATGCCGGTCGGGATGTGGGTAAGTCGCACCGCCGAGTCGGTGGTGTTCACCGATTGGCCGCCGGGACCGCTGGAGCGGTAGACGTCGACCCGCACATCGCCCTCCGGGATATCGATGTGATCGGTGGTCTCCACCACCGGGAGTACCTCGACTTCGGCGAACGACGTCTGCCGGCGGCTCTGGTTGTCGAACGGGCTGATCCGCACCAGCCGATGGGTGCCTTGTTCGACCGACAAGGTGCCATAGGCGAACGGCGCACGCACGCTGAACGTGGCGCTTTTGATGCCGGCCTCTTCCGCGTAGGAGGTGTCGAACACCTCAACCGGGTATTTGTGTTGTTCGGCCCACCGGATGTACATCCGCAGCAGCATTTCGGCCCAGTCGGCCGCATCCACGCCGCCCGCGCCGGAACGAATGGTCACCAGCGCCTCACGCTCGTCGTATTCTCCCGACAGCAGCGTGCGCACCTCGGTGGCCTCGATCTCGCTGCGCAGCGCCTTGAGCTCGGTGTCGGCTTCGGCGAGGGCGTCGGCCTCATCCTCTTCGGCCGCGAGTTCGTAGAGCACAGGTAGGTCATCGAGGCGTTGCCGCAATTCCTCGATCCGACGCAACTCCCCTTGAGTGTGGGACAGCTCACTGGTCACCTTTTGCGCACGGGCCTGGTCGTCCCACAGGTTCGGGTCGGATGCCTCGTGCTCGAGCTTCTCGATCCGGCTCTTCAGACCCTCGACGTCGAGGACCCGCTCCACCGTGGTCAGGGTGGAGTCGAGGGCTGTTATCTCGGCTTGTCGGTCGGGTTCCACAGCCGACCACGTTACCGGGAGTCGCTGGCGACAGCGTTTAGCATCAGGTGACCATCATGTGCACCGCGCGACTGCGGCGATACCGTTGACAGCCCTTTGACGCTGCAGCCGGGCACGAACAGAAGGCTTACGCATGCGTCCGTACCACATCGCTATTGTCGGCTCCGGGCCATCCGGATTCTTTGCCGCCGCGTCCCTGCTGAAGGCCGCGGACTCCGCCGGCGAGATCGGCGTGGCCGTGGACATGCTCGAGATGCTGCCGACGCCCTGGGGGCTGGTGCGCTCCGGTGTCGCGCCGGACCACCCGAAGATCAAGTCGATCAGCAAGCAGTTCGAGAAGACGGCCGAAGATCCCCGCTTCCGCTTTTTCGGCAACGTGGTGGTGGGCGAGCACGTCGCGGCGGACGAGCTGGCGGAGCGCTACGACGCGGTGATCTATGCGGTCGGCGCGCAGTCGGACAAGCCGCTGAATATTCCTGGTGAAGATTTGCTCGGCAGCATCGCCGCCGTCGATTTCGTGGGCTGGTACAACGCTCATCCCCATTTCGAACAGGCAACGCCCGACTTATCGGGTGCCCGCGCCGTCGTGGTGGGCAACGGCAACGTCGCGATCGATGTCGCTCGCATCCTGGTCACCGATCCCGAGGTTTTGGCCCTCACCGATATCGCCGATCATGCGCTGGAGTCCCTGCGTCCGTGCGGCGTCGAAGAAGTGGTGATCATCGGCCGGCGCGGGCCGCTGCAGGCCGCATTCACCACGCTGGAGTTACGTGAGCTAGGCGAGCTGGAAGGGGTCGACGTGGTGGTCGATCCAGCTCAACTGGACGTCATCAGCGACGAGGATGCGGAGGCGGCCGGCAAGACGATCAAGCAGAACATCAAGGTGCTGCGAGGCTACGCCCAGCGCGCGCTTCGCCCCAACCATCGGCGAATCGTATTCCGGTTCATGACCTCCCCCATCGAGATCAAGGGCGACGGCAGGGTGGAGCAGATTGTGCTCGGGCGCAACGAGCTGGTCGCCGACGAGGACGGGTGGGTGTCGGCCAAGGACACCGGGGAGCGCGACGAATTGCCGGTCCAGTTGGTGGTGCGCTCGGTCGGCTATCGCGGTGTGCCCACTCCCGGGCTGCCGTTCGACGACAAGCGCGGGACCATTCCCAACACCCAAGGACGGGTAACAGGCCGCCGCAACGACTACGTCGTCGGCTGGATCAAGCGCGGGCCGACCGGAGTGATCGGCACGAACAAGAAGGATTCGCAGGACACCGTCGACACACTGATCGCCGACTTGTCCGCTGGCGGGCTCGCTGATTTTCCGGCCGACCACGCCGAGCGGCTGGCCGGCTGGCTGGCCGCACGCCAGCCGAAGCTGGTCACAACCGCGCATTGGAAAATCATTGACCACTTCGAGCGGACCGCCGGCCAACCGCACGGCCGGCCCCGCGTCAAGTTGCCCAACGTGGCCGAGCTATTGCGCATCGGGCACGGCTAGTCAGCGATCGAACAGCACCCCAGGATTGAGAATTCCGGCCGGGTCGAGTTCGGACTTTGCCGCACGCAGGGCCGCCGCGAACGGGTCCGGACGCTGGCGGTCGTACCACGGCCGGTGGTCGCGGCCGACGGCATGGTGATGCGTGATGGTGCCGCCGGTGGTGCTGATCGCCTCGGACACAGCGGCTTTGATCTCATCCCACTGCGTGTGCAGCGAACCCCACCGGCCGCCCGCATAGATGCCGTAGTACGGGGCCGGGCCGTCGGGGTAGACATGAGTGAACCGGCAAGTCACCACGCCGGTTCCGCAGACCTGCTCAATCGCGGCCCGGGCAGCTGTCCTCACCGCGTCATGCAGCTCGTCGAATCCTGACCAGGTGCACGCGGTTTCAAACGTCTCGGCGATAACGCCGCGACGGGCCAGCGCGTCTCGTTGGTAGGGCATCCGCAGGAACGCCGAGCGCCACGCTTGGGAAGCATCGGACTTGCCGTCCTGCGTTGTCTCGGTTGCGGTTTCGCGGGCACGCCGCGCGGTTACGGCGCCGCCGACATCGGTTGCTATTGCCACCGCACGCTCCAGCCAGGCGTCGATCGGGTGATCGGCCGACTCGAAGGCCAGCACCAGCAGACCGCCACCGACCGTCGCACCGGCGTTGAGGAACGCTTCGGCGGGGTCTAGCAGGCGGCAGTTGGCCGGGTAAAGGCCCGCCTGCGCGATCCTCCTGGTTGCGCTGACCGCAGCGGCCCAATCGTCGAATGCAACCGACGTGGTGAGCTGCCAGCGCGGACGGTCCTGCAGCCGCATCCACGCCTCGGTGATGATGCCCAGGGACCCCTCAGAACCAAGGAACAGCCGGTCCGGGGACGGTCCGGCGCCGGAGCCGGGCAGCCGGCGAGACTCGCTGATTCCCGCTGGGGTGATCACCCGCATCGATTCGGTCAGATCGTCGATGTGGGTGTAGAGCGTGGCGAAATGGCCACCGGCTCGGGTCGCCAACCAGCCGCCGAGGCTGGAAAACGCGAAGGACTGCGGGAAGTGGCGCAGCGTGAGATCGTGCGGGCGCAGCTGATCTTCGATCGACGGCCCGAGCGCCCCGGCCTGGATCCGTGCGGCCCGGCTGATCCGGTCGATTTCAAGCACCGCGCCCATCGTGCCGACGTCGATGGTGACGGCCGGCCGGTCGAAGCGGGGCTCAACACCGCCGACCACCGAGCTACCGCCGCCATATGGGATCACCGGAATCCCCTCGCGTGTGCACCAATCCAGTACATCGACCACGTCCCGCTCGCGGCGCGGTCGCACGATCAGGTCCGGCACGCTATCCAACTGGCCCTGCAGGTTGCGCACGACGTCACGAAATGCCTTGCCGCGCGCGTGCCCCGCCCGATCCACCGGGTCGGCCGAACACAGCCCGGCCAGTGCCGCCGGCGGCGTGATGCGCGCACTCACCAGCCCGAGCGCGGCCGGGTCCGGCGGCGGGTGGTCTGTCAGGTCATGGCCGGGAAGCAGCGCGGCCACACGCGACGTCAGCGCGTGGGTTTCCTGCTCCGACAGAGCGTCCTCGACGTTGCCCCAACCCCACCAGGACCGCATGCGGCCAGATCAGCGTTTGCGGACGACGAGTACTCCGCCGACAACCAGCACCACCAAGGCTGTCACGATGGCCCAGCCGGCACCCGCCAGCCACCAAATGGCGGCCAACAACGCCAGCACAGGCGACAACGCGAAAAGCACCATTGCGGGGTGTTGCTTGATCACGTCGAGCGCACTGGTCGCCCGGACCCGATCGATTTCCTTGCCTGCCATCAGTTCAGGATGCCAGACAATCGCGCGTTCAACCTCCCTCGCCGTCTTCGCTGTCGCGTAGGAGTTTTTCGGGGTGGTGGTAGGTGTTGGTTCTCGGTTGGCCATGGTCTTGGTGTGGGGGTGGCAGCCATTCGGTGGTGCCGTGTGCGTTCTTGCGGGTGGTCCAGCCGTTGTCGAGCAGTTTGTGGTCGGGCCCGCACGCCAGGGTGAGATTGTCGATGTCGGTACGGCCGCTGGCGGCCCACGCTGTGACGTGATGGACCTCGCATTGATAACCGGGCACGTCGCAGCCCGGGCGCGTACAACCACGGTCTTTGGCGTAGAGCACTATTCGCTGCCCGGGGGACGCCAGCCGCTTGGTGTGGTACAGACTCACGGCTTTGCCCTGGTCGAAGATCGCCAAGTAGTGGTGAGCATGGCGGGCCAGCCGGACATCAGTCATGGGCAGCAGCGTTCCCCCACCGGTCAATCACCGACCGGCGCCGGCTTCGAGCTCCCCGAGCGTGGTGGCAACGATGATGGTGGCCGGTAATCCGTTGTGCTGGCCCAAGTCTCCGGAAGCCAAGAGCGCCCGCAGTGCGGAGTTGAGCCCATCGTGGTTACGCTGACTGGTCGAGCGGGTGTCACGCTGGACGGCTTGTTCGCCGGCCGCGCCATCCACGACCGGGGACTCGTCGTCGGGGTTGCACATGCCCGGGGCGGCCAGTTTGGCCAGCACCGCATCCAGCCCAGCGCGCGCTTCCGGGCTCAGCCAGCCACTGATCCGCGACATCCCATCGAGGCCCTGCTTGCCCAGCGTCAGTCCGCGTCGCCGCGCTCGATCCTCGTCGCTGTAGCTGCCATCGGGATTGACACAATCCATCAACCGACCCGCCAGCTTGGCCAATTGATCGGGACGGAACCGGCCCGCCAACCCCGCCAGATGGGCTTCGGCCTTCTCCTGGGTTTCGATGTCCACCTCGGCGGGCAGATGCCGAAAAAGTCCCGGATCACCCGCACCTGCCCCTCGCCGAGGCGTCCGTCGCGCTGGGCGGCCGCCGTCGCGGTCAACCGCGGCGCCAGCGCCTCACCGCTCAGCGCGCGCCGCGGCCCCAGATCGGCCGCCTCGGCGATACGCCGAGCGGCCTGAGCACGGGTGATCCGTAACCGACGCGCCAACACCGCGGGCAGCGTGCCCCCGAGCTCTTCCTCACCGGCCTGCTGGCTCGCCTGGTTAATCAGCGAGTGCCCCACCACCGGCAACCGCCGAGCTTCCCGTTCGAGTCGCTCCAAGTACACCAACCGCTCCGGGGTGGTCAACACCTCGAACGACAGCCCCAGCACCCGCGAGACCACCACATCCAGCTCCGCAAACGCCTCCGCAATCTCCTCACGACTACTCGAACTCATGTTCGCATACTATGCCGGGCCACCGACAAAAATGCCGCCGCGGATTCCCATGAAGCCATGGCGCACAAGTGATTTCATCCCGTTCTCGTCGTGCCACGACTTTGAAAGCGCACGCACGCAATACATTTGGACCAGATGACGAATGACCCTATTGAGGCTTGTGCGGTCACCCTAATGTCGATGTCGTGGATATCGAGGCGCTCAAGAACGCCGTCCTGCTGGCGTCCAGAGCGCCGTCGGTACACAACAGTCAACCCTGGCGGTGGGTGGCCGAATACGGTGCGCAAATAACCCTGCGGTTGTTCGTTGATCGCAACCGAACCGTCCCGGCCACAGATCGGTCCGGCCGACAGGCGCTACTCAGCTGCGGCGCAGTACTCGACCACTTCCGGACCGCCGCGGCAAGCGCGGGTTGGTACGCCAACGTCGTCCGTTTCCCGAACCCGAACGACTCAGCGCAGCTGGCCACCATCGATTTCGGCGCCACCGAACACGTTACGGAAGCTGAACGAAGGCGGGCCGATGCCATGCTGCGGCGCAGAACCGACCGGCTAGCGTTTGACCGTCCCAGGTACTGGAACCTCGTCGAACCGATCCTGCGCGGCATCGTCGACGAAGACGTTGCCATGCTTGACGTCCTGACCGATCACCAACGACCACAGTTGGTGGAGGCATCACAGCTCAGTGCGGCTCTGCGGCGCGACGATCCAACGTATCATGCCGAACTCGATTGGTGGACTTCACCATTCGCCCTAGTCGAAGGCATACCACCAAGCTCGCTGCCCTCCGACACCGAGCGGCACCGGGTGGACGTCGGCCGCGAATTCCCGGTCCGGGGCCACCAGAATCGCCGAGCGGAAGTCAGCGCGGACTTCTCCAAAATCCTAGTGCTGTCGACCCGCACCAACACCCGCAATGACGTATTGCGATGTGGAGAAGCGCTGTCCCGCGTGCTGCTGGAATGCACTATGGCCGGCATGGCGACGTGTACGTTGAGCCATTTGATCGAATCGGCGGAAAGCCGCGAGGCAGTCCGAGAACTCATCGGCCGCCGCGGCGACCCACAAGTCTTGATCCGGGCCGGGACCGCACCGTCGATCGACGATATTCCGGCCCCAACCCCGCGAAGATCCATAGACAGTGTCTTCGAAATTCGCTATGCCCCAGGAAAAGTTGATTAGGTGGCCGACGAGCCAGTCACGTATCTCTCCGACGACCAGAGTTGGGATCTACGCAGCGGTGCCGCGCTGGGCCGGTTGGTTACCAGCATGGCCGGCGAGCCGGAGATCTTTCCGGTCAACTACGTGGTGCAGGACCGTACGGTGCTATTCCGGACCGCCGAGGGCACGAAATTGTTTCTCGCGGCGACTAGCAGCCCTGTCGCTTTCGAGGCCGACGACCACACCTCCGTCGAGGGCAGGAGCGTGATCGTCAAAGGACGGGCACAGGTTCTGGAAACAGATGCGGAAATTCAGAAAGCCGAACGAGCCCACCTCATCCCATGGGTTGCAACGTTGAAACTCCACTACGTGCGGGTAATCCCGTCCGGAACTGCCGGTCGACGCTTCAGGTTTGGACCCGAACCGGACCGTCTCGACACCTTTGCGTGATGGCCATGGCGCGGATTGGCGTGCATCGCCGGACGGAGCAGGGCCGAAGGTCCTTCGCTGCCGATGGCTTCGTCCTCTGCCACCACAACGCGGTGCGCGCAGATCCTTAATTCATGACGCGCGTCGTCCACCGGAAGGCTTGTCTGACCGGAAAGGCAGCCATGGAACCCCAATTCCCGGATGTGGGCACCCTCCGAACGGTACTCACGCTGGCAACTCGTGCACCCTCCATCCACAACACGCAACCGTGGCGCTGGCGGGTGAGCACCACCACGCTGGACCTGTTCTCCGAACCTGATATGCAGTTGCACAGCACCGACCCGGACGGGCGCGACCTCATCATTAGCTGCGGCGGTGCCCTGCATCACTGCATGGTCGCCTTGGCGTCGTTGGGCTGGCAGGCCAAGGTGAGTCGCCTTCCACACCCAGATGACCCCTGCCACCTCGCGACCATCGAGGTCCAGCCCCACGTTCCCGATCAGGCCGACATCGCGCTCGCGGCGGCGATACCGCGGCGGCGGACCGACCGCCGCGCCTACAGTTCCTGGCCGGTGGCCGCAGGAGACATTGCCCAAATGGCTGCCCGGGCGGCCCGCGGTGGCGTCATGCTCCGCCAGGTCGATGCGCTGGAAAAGATGCGAGCCATTGTGGCCCAAGCTGTCTGGGACCACGCCAGCAACGACGAGTACATGCGTGAACTCACCACCTGGAGTGGCCGGTACGGGGCCGTGGCCGGGGTTCCGGCCCGCAACACGCCACCGTCCGATCACCACTCCCCCATTCCGGGTCGCGTGTTCGCCGGGCCGGGATTGACCCAACCCGCCGGGGTATCCCCCTCGGACGACAGCGCGGTGATCCTGGCGTTGGGCACCGAGGAGGACGACCGGTTGTCGCGGCTTCGTGCCGGCGAAGCGACCAGTGCGGTCCTGTTGACGGCGACGGCTATGGGGCTGGCCTCCTGCCCGATCAGCGAGCCCTTGGAGATTACGAAAACACGCGAGGCCATTAGAACCGATGTGTTCGGCGGTAGCGGCCACCCCCAGATGCTGCTCCGGGTGGGTTGGGCACCGATCAACGCCGACCCACTGCCGGCAACGCCGCGACGCAACCTGTCCCGGGTCGTGCAGTGGCCCGAGGAACTACTGGAGTAGCGGTGCTGACCAGCGCAACAACGTGCCGCGACCGGAATCCGCGGGTTGCATGCTGAAGCGACCGCCCGCCTCATCGGCACGGCGGCGTAGGTTTGCCACGCCGCTGCCGGTGAACTCATCGGGCATCCCGCGGCCGTCATCGCTGACCTCGATACACAAATCGTCGTCGACGATGACGCGCACCGTCAACGTGGTGGCGTGCGCGTGACGAACCGCATTGCTGACCGCTTCGCGCACCACCGCCTCGGCGTGCTCGGCGAGCGTGTTGTCAACCACCGAGAGCGGCCCGATGAATTGGACAGAGGTACGCAAGCCGGACCCGGAAAACTGGGCGACGGCAGCATCGATTCGCTGCCGAAGCCGGGTACTGCCCCCCGATGCCCCGTGCAGGTCGAAGATGGTTGTCCGGATTTCCTGGATCACACCCTGCAAATCGTCGATCGCTTCCGAAAGCCGCCTCTGCACTTGGGCTTCGCGTGTTCGTGGCACGGTACCCTGCAGCGCCAGGCCAATCGCGAATAGACGCTGGATCACGTGATCATGCAGATCGCGGGCGATGCGGTCCCGCTCGGACACCACATCCAGTTCGCGCATCCGGCGCTGGGAAGCCGCCAGTTGCAGAGCCAGCGCAGCCTGATCGGCGAAAGCCGCCATCATCTCGAGTTGCTCGTCGCTGGCCGAGCCTGGACTGTCGTGGTGCACCAACACGACGATGCCGGCGACGGCATCGGCCGAGCGCAGCGGCAGCAACAACGCCGTACCCGAGACCTCCAGACCATCCACATCGATCTCGTCAACCTGCCGCGGAGTGTTGTTGACAATGACATCTTCGAGCGCGGTGCCGGTCACCGGAATGGTTTGCCCCTCAGCGGAAGCCACAGTGCTCCCCACTGTTTCGATCACCAATAGCTCGGCCACATCGGCCGCCGAGACGGATTCATCCAACGGAACTGCAACCAGAGCCGCGTCCGCCCCGGTCAACTTCAACGGCTCCTCGGCAACACGGCGGAACACAGTGGTGGGTTCGGTGCCGGACAGCAGTTCGGTGGCAATGTCGCGTGTCGCCTCCATCCACAGCTGGCGCACCTTGGCCTGCTGGTAGAGCCGGGCGTTCGCAATGGCGATGCCCGCGGCCGCGGCCAGGGCCTGAACCAGCAGTTCGTCGTCGTCGCTGAACGGCTGTCCGTTGGTCTTGTCGGTCAGGTACAACGTGCCAAGCGAAACGTCTCGCACTCGAACCGGGACCCCGAGGAAGGTCCGCATCGGCGGATGGTTCAACGGAAAGCCAACGGATCCCGGATGCAACGAAATATCGTCCAACCGTAGGGGTTTGGGTTCGTCGATGAGCAAACCGATGATGCCTTTGCCTTGGGGAAGGTGGCCGATGCGCCGAACGGTCTCCTCGTCGACACCCTCATATACGAAATGCAGGACACGGTTATCGCGATCGTGCACCTCTAGAGCGCCGTACCGGGCATCGACGAGATTGGTTGCCGATTGCACGATCGTGCGCAGGGTAGCGTCCAGTTCCAGCCCGGAAGTGACCACCAGCATGGCTTCCACGAGTCCGTCCAGGCGATCACGGCCCTCGACAATCTGCTCGACGCGGTCTTGCACCTCGGCCAGCAGCTCACGCAGCCGTAGTTGGGAAAGGGTATGGCGCAGCGGACGCATGCCCTCGTTCTCGGAGGCATCCGCTTTGACGGGACGAGCGTCGTCGATCATGATCGCGCATTATCGGGCGACCGTGAGCGTTTCAGTTCCGCTGCGAATACGGCCGCCTGGGTGCGCCGCTCCATTCCCAGTTTGGCCAGCAGCCTCGACACGTAGTTCTTTACCGTCTTTTCGGCCAAGAACATCCGGTCGGCAATCTGCTTGTTGGTCAGTCCCTCACTGAGCAGGCTCAGCAATGTGCGCTCCTGATCGGTGAGACCGGACAGAGGATCCGGCTTCTCGACGTTGCCGCGTAGTTTGGACATCAACGCCGCCGCGGCCCGATTGTCGAGCAACGACCGCCCCGCCCCCACATCCTTGACGGCGCGGGCCAATTCCATTCCCTTGATGTCCTTAACGACATATCCGCTCGCACCGGCGAGGATCGCATCCAGCATCGCCTCGTCGGAAGTGTATGACGTCAGGATCAGACAGCGCAGATCCGGCATGCGGGACAACAGATCACGACACAGCTCTATGCCGTTGCCGTCGGGCAACCGGACGTCGAGCACCGCCACGTCGGGGTTGGCCGCCGGAATCCTAGCCATCGCTTCGGAAACCGAACCCGCTTCACCGACCACCGAAAGTTCTGGGTCCGCGTCGAGCAGGTCGATGAGGCCACGCCGAACCACCTCGTGATCGTCGACCAGAAAGACCGTTACCACGACACCACTCCCGATTTTGGCTGCCTACAGGTTGCCGATGCGTACCGTCAGTACCGAACATGCCGCGCTGTAGACGTTGCATACCTGCGCTGCATGGGAGTCAGCAACATACAGCTGGTCCGGCTTTGCATTGGCGGCCAGATAGGTGCAGGCATGTCCACGGATCACTTCTGAGTCAACCTCCACATCCGGATACAGCCGCGTCCACCGGGCAAGCCGGCGCTCCAGTTGCTTTTTCGCCAAACGGTTTCCGTCATCAACGTCGGACGCCGTCGTCAATCCTGAGGAGATGGCCAGCAGTGGAACATCCCGTAACCTCGCCTCCTCGAAAGCGTGCCGCAACACCGACCCGTTTCCCACCTCCGCCACGACACCACTGATGGCGGGTACCGCCGCTCCCCCGGCAGGCGCCTGGATCACCGCCACCGGACATAGCGCCGATCCGGCCAGGGTGCCCGCCACCGAGCCTTCCCCTCGCCGTGCGTGGTTAAGCCCGATGGACCCAACACAGACCATGACCGCCGACCGGGACTCGGCCATCAGCTTGGTGAGCGGCCTGCCCCACAGAATCTCGGTTTCGATCTTGACCGGGCGCCCAGTGGCGTCGACCGCGCGGTAGACGTCGTACAACGCTGCATGCGCCGCTCCTTCCTGCGCAACATGAGCACCGCTGCCCGCCGGTTCCAGGTGATCGACGACGTACACCAGGCGCAGTGGAATGTCTCGACTGACAGCCTCGTCGATCGCCCAAAGGGCCGCGTAGGTTGCCGCATGCGACCCGTCAATTCCGACGACGATTGCCGGGGCTGACTCGTTGCTCATTCGCGTCTCCTCTATCGAGCCCTTCGGCCAGTCAGCACGCTATCGACCGAGCACCCGCAACCCCCAGAGCCCTAGGTCCCAAATCGGGTGTCTTTGGTCCCTACAGATAAATGGCGAAATCCTGTCGTCGCAGCCGCCGGACCGCAATTTGGATGTTCATGAGCACATGGCGATACCGCCCGTCGCCCACACGAGAGGTCCTGGAATGACAGCTCAGCCGACATCGTTACCACCAGATTCAGCGCAGCAATCGGCGCGCCCGCTGGTTGGCAAGGGATGTTCAGGGGATAGTCCCTGGTGATGCTCTTCGGCTTTCTGGTGATAGGGATCCTCGCCTACCGCACCTACACCGCGGCAATGCCGCTGCCGGACAAAGTAGTCAACGACGCCTCGGCGCCGTGCCAGCCGACCTTCTGACGCCAGCGGTCATAGCTGGCGAACATGATCCCGATGCCGCCCAATGGCGCGACCGGCAACCGCGCCGACCACACGCGGTGCGCGATCTGTGACGTCGCGACCGCGTAATTCTCCACCGCCATAATTGCTTTCAGGGGGTCGGTGACCTGGAACATGACAACCGCATTGACCTGGACACGCTGCTGGCACAACGCGATGACTTCAACAACGATCCGCGGGCGGTAATCGAAAACATGACCGAACCGTGTGGCGCGCAGGTTCGGGTGGTGGAGATCAAGGACGTCGAGATCCCCGAATCAATGCAGCGAGCGATGGCCCGCGAGGCCGAAGCCGAGCGGGAACGTCGCGCCAAGGACATCAACGCCCGAGGAGAGCTGCAGGCATCAGAGGAGCTGCGGGAGGCCGCCGAGACGCTCTCAAGGAGTCCGGCATCGCTGCAGTTGCGCTACTTGCAAACCCTTTTGGAACTCGAAGCCGATCAGAATTCGACAGTGGTATTCCCGGTGCCGGTTGACATCATCACGCCCTCCCTGCCGCGGCCGGACGCAGTGCGGAATGCCGCCACGCCCGGGAAGACACCTTTGACCACGGCGGCGAACCGAACCCCAGGAAGCCACCCGCCGATGAATTCTCAAGAAGGCCAGCACAAATGAGTTAGAATCGCCGTGACTCAAAGTCGCGGATTTGACCTCAACCGGCCCGGGGACACCGCGCAGCAATGTGTTGACCAGGTACGCAGCTTGTCCGCCGAGCCGTTTCCTTGTCCAATCACTCGACGTCGCCATGGTTCTCACCATGCGACAAACGGCGGGCGACTATACGCTAAGCCCGCCGCGACATTCCACAGTTGTTGACGCTTACCAAAGAGGGCGGCCCTCAGCGGTTCCCGCCGCTTGTGACGATCACGCGAGCCAGCGCCGACTCGTGCCTTCGCCAAACGCCGATAAGGCCACAACAGTCAAAAGGGGCTGTGGAGTAATGGATTACGCATTCCTGCCACCCGAAGTCAACTCGGCGAGAATTTACAGCGGCCCCGGCCCTGCCTCGCTTTTGGCGGCCGCGGGCAGCTGGGATATGGTAGCCGTTGAATTATTGTCGACCGCCGAGGGCTACGACTCGACGATCTCGTCGCTGACCGCCATGTACTGGTGGGGCCCCGCATCCGCGGCGATGTTGGCAACCGCTACACCATTCGTGGACTGGCTGCAGGCGACCGGTTTGCAAGCCAAGGAATCGGCCAATCAGGCCAGAGCGGCCGCGGCTGCGTTCGAACAGGCTTATGCGATGACGGTTCCGCCCGCGGATGTCACCGCCAATCGGGCCCAGCTGCAGGTCCTCATTGCATCAAACTTCTTCGGGCAGAATACGGCGGCCATCGCGGCCACCGAGGCACAGTACGCCGAGATGTGGGCCCAGGACGCCGCCGCGATGTACGGCTATGCAGCCAGCTCGGCGGCCGCGACAATGTTGACACCCTTCTCCTCCCCTCAGGACATCATCAATCCAGCGGAATCACCCGCTCACAGCGTTGCCCCCGGCCCGGCCGAAAGCGGCTCACCGACGCAGTCGGTGTTGTCGCAGTTGTCTGCTGCGATTCCCCAGGCCCTGAAGACGACCCAGTCGTGGTGGCCGGGCATTATCCCAGATGACTTCACCGTCCTTGACGCCATATTCGCGTTGTATTCGACGGTCGGCATGTGCCAGGACGTCGAGGCTTTTGCCGCTGGGATCATCTCGGCGGAAAGCAGTCTGGGTCTCTTCAGTAGCAACGCGGTAAGTCCGGCCGAATTGCTGCCGGCCGCGCTCGCACCGCAATTGACTGCGGCCGGCAGCGCCGGCGCAGCGCCCAACGCCGTCACCGTCAGCATGAGCCGGGCGGGTTCGATCGGGCCGATGTCCGTACCGCCATCCTGGTCGGCTCCCTCGACCGGCGCCGTCACGGCGATGTCCGGCACCGGTTTGACAACGATCCCGGGTACCGAGGTATCCGACCAGGGCGCGCCGGGAGTTCCCGGGATGCCAGTTGGCACCGGCAAGCGCAGCTCGAGCGTGATCCCCCGATACGGGGTCCGGCTCACCGTGATGTCGCGGCCGCCGGCGGCCGGGTGACATACCACTAGGCAAGCGGTGGCTCCGCTAAACCGAAAAGCGTTTCCCACTTTCTCGGCCATGGATTCGGCAATCCTTTTATCCGAAGGCAATCCGTAGGCAATCCAAAGGCAACAATTTGCGGTAAGTAGTCGCCCATCGAGAATTCACTGGACCATTACCAGGAATTTACTTTGCTGTGCGGAGCCGCCGGCTAGGTCTTGCGCGTTTAGGGACCCGCCCCAACCGAGGGCCGCCATGCACCCTGTTCGCGTGACCTGCCAGCGCCGCATCGGATTTCGGCCGCCGGTACCGCTGTGCGGCCACGTGTCCCCGTACTACCGCAACGGGCAAAACATGACCTGATTCACACAATTTTTATCTGAATCCTCCCACCGCAAATATCAGAAATCCTACATTTCTACTGACCGCGCCAAAGCAGCGACCGTAGGTGTCGACTTCGGCGCGGTTTCACCACATCCGCCGATTAAAGGAGCTGTGTACCAATGGACTTCGCCATATTTCCGCCGGAGGTCAACTCTGCTCGGATGTACGCCGGCCCCGGCTCGGGGTCACTTTTGGCCGCCGCGGCCAGCTGGGATGCACTGGCCGCCGAGTTAGCCACCACCGCCGAGACCTGTGGGTCGATCCTTACCGGCCTCACCAGTTTGAATTGGCATGGCCCGGCGGCCGCGTCGATGGAGGCAAGCGCCACCCCCTACGTGGGCTGGTTGCACGCGACCGCCGAACAGACACTGCAGGTCGCGATTCAGGCCAGGGCGGCGGCGATGGCCTACGAGCAGGCCTACGCCATGACCGTGCCGCCGCCCGTGATCGCGGCCAACCGCATCCAGCTGCTGTCGCTGATCGCCACCAATTTCTTTGGCCAGAACACCGCCGCGATCGCAGCGAACGAGGCACAGTACGCCGAAATGTGGGTCCAGGACGCCACCGCAATGTACGGCTATGCGACCAACTCGGCGGCGGCGGTGCAGCTGACACCGTTCACCTCCCCACAGCAGCCCACCAACCCGGCCGGGCTGGCGGCGCAGAACAGTGCGGTCACCCAAGCCAATGCCAGCGCCGCCGCCGCCGATCCGGTGTCACAGCTGATTTCTTCGGTGACCCAATCAGTGCAGGCACTGCAGCAAATACCCAACATCATTCCGGACGACTTCACCGTCCTGGACGGCATATTCAGCGTCTATGCGACCATCGGCGTCACTCAGGATCTGGAGTCGTTCTGCGCCGGGATCATTGGAGCCGAAAACAACTTGGGCATTATCGGCGCCGGTGCGGAAAATCCGGCCGAGGTGGCGCCCACCGACTTTGGGCTCGGCTCGTTCGCGTCGAGCACCAGCGCTGCACCTACGACGTCGAGCTTTGGCAGCGGAGTGGGCAACACGGTGTTGGCGAGCGCGGGTAGGGCGGGGTCGATCGGCCAGCTGTCGGTGCCTCCGAGCTGGGCGGCGCCCTCGGTGCGCACCGTAGCGGCGTTGTCACCGGCGGGTTTGACCACACTCCCGGGCACCGAGGAGGCGGCGGCGGCGCCCGGGATTCCGGGGATGGCCATGCCCGCGCCGGGGCGAGCCTCGGGCGTGCTGCCCCGATACGGGGTCCGGCTCACGGTGATGGCACACCCGCCGGCGGCCGGTTGATGCCGCGCGCTAGCCGTCTGCGGACTCCTCTGGCACCAAGCTCCAATTGTCCGGATTCTTGGGCGAGTACACGACCGGAAGCACTTGCCCAGTGACCGGCCATTGGTCGACGTGGACAGCCAGCCGCCGATATACGGCGTGCTCGTTGACCGTCGGTCCGTTGATGACGCCGGAGATGGTGACAAACTGCACGCCGGTCTCGTCCGGCCGCGGGCTGACTCCGGTCACCAATAGCGTGCCGCTGGCCAGCGCACCGCGCGGACCGACCGGGATGAACCGGGGAGCAAGAAACACCAGGGCAACCGCGACGAGTACAAGCAGTACGCCAAATTCCCATCCCACGCCGCCATGGTAGGACTGCTGGCATGAATCAGGCGGACCTACTCCTCGCGCTGGCGCTGGCCGACCGCGCCGACACCGTGACGCGCGCCCGGTTCGGGGCGCTCGACCTGCACGTCGATACCAAGCCCGACCTGACCCCGGTGACCGACGCCGATCGCTCCGTTGAAGCCGAAATCCGTCAGACTCTCCAGCGCGAGCGGCCCAGTGACAGCATCCTTGGCGAGGAGTTCGGTGGGACAACCGCCTGGCACGGACGGCAATGGATCATCGACCCGATCGACGGCACCAAGAATTTTGTTCGCGGGGTGCCGGTGTGGGCCAGCTTGATCGCGTTGCTTGAAGATGGGGTTCCGCGCATCGGTGTGGTGAGTGCACCCGCACTGCAGCGGCGGTGGTGGGCGGCACATGGCCAGGGCGCGTTCGCGTCGGTCGACGGGACGACGCCACGACGACTCGCGGTTTCCGCTGTCACGGAGCTGGATTCGGCGAGTCTGTCATTCTCCAGCCTATCGGGATGGACCGCGCTGGGGTTGCGAGAAAATTTCCTCGGTTTGACCGATGCCGTGTGGCGCGTGCGCGCCTACGGCGACTTCTTGTCTTACTGCCTCCTCGCCGAGGGCGCCGTAGATATCGCCGCCGAACCGGAGGTTTCGGTGTGGGATCTGGCCGCGCTCGACATCCTGGTGCGCGAGGCGGGCGGGCAGCTCACCAGCCTGGATGGCACCTCGGGCCCGCATGGCGGCAGCGCCGTGGCAACCAATGGCTTATTGCACCCTCAGGTGCTGCGCAGAATTCGCTCCGATCTCGTGTGAATTAGCTAACACGACCCTATCTATCTTACTCCGGAGTAAGATACGGTTGTCGCACCGCCCCAACGACAGAGGCCTGCACATGACCGACACCCTTCCTGCTGCTACCGCCAAGCGATCCCGCGCGCGCAACCCGCGACGCGGTCGCCAGACCGCAATCGGAATGCAGCCGCACAAGCGAACCGGGATCGACTTCGCTATCGCGTTCCTGACCCCGATCGTCGGCCAGGAATTCCTCGACAAATACAACCTGCGCGATCCGCTGAACCGGACCCTGCGCTACGGGGTGAAGACCATGTTCTCCACCGCCGGCGCCACCACCCGTCAGTTCAAGCGGGTGCAAAGCCTGCGCGGCGCCCCGGCCCGACTCAAGTCCAGCGGCCGCGACTACTTCGACCTAACGCCCGACGACGATCAGAAGATGATCGTCGACACCGTCGATGAATTTGCCGCTGAGATACTGCGTCCCGCCGCTCACGACGCCGACGAAGCGGTGACCTACCCGCCCGATCTCATTGCCAAGGCTGCGGAACTGGGCATCACCGCCATCAACATTCCCGAGCAGTTCGACGGCATCGCCGAACATCGCTCCAGCGTGACCAACGTGCTGGTGGCCGAGGCACTGGCGTACGGAGACATGGGCCTGGCACTGCCGATCCTGGCTCCAGGCGGGGCGGCATCCGCGCTAACCTACTGGGGCAGCGCGGGTCAGCAGGCGACCTACCTCAACGAGTTCGCCGGCGAGCATGTCCCCCAGGCCTGCGTTGCCATCGCCGAACCCCAGCCTCTGTTCGACCCGACCCGACTGAAGACCACTGCGGTGCGCACACCATCGGGCTACCGGCTCGACGGCGTGAAGTCACTGGTGCCCGCGGCGGCCGATGCCGAACTGTTCATCGTCGGCGCGCAGCTGGACGGCAAGCCGGCGCTGTTCATTGTCGAGTCCTCGAGCAAAGGACTCACCGTCAAGGCGGACCCGAGTATGGGCATTCGTGCCGCGGCGTTGGGCCAGGTCGAACTGTCCGGGGTAGCGGTCCCGTTGAGCGCCCGGCTGGGCGAAGACCAAGCCACCGACGCCGACTACTCGGAGGCCATCGCCCTGGCTCGGCTGGGATGGGCCGCGTTGGCCGTCGGCACCTCGCACGCGGTCCTTGACTACGTCGTCCCATATGTCAAGGAACGCCAAGCCTTTGGCGAGCCGATCGCCCGTCGGCAAGCCGTGGCGTTCATGTGCGCCAATATCGCCATCGAGCTGGACGGGCTGCGGCTGATCACCTGGCGCGGCGCATCCCGCGCCGAACAGGGCCTGCCGTTCACCCGCGAAGCCGCGCTGGCCAAACGGCTCGGTTCGGACAAGGGCATGCAAATCGGCCTGGACGGCGTCCAGCTGCTAGGCGGCCACGGTTTCACCAAAGAGCACCCGGTTGAACGCTGGTACCGCGACCTGCGGGCCATCGGCGTCGCCGAGGGCGTGGTTGTCATCTAGCTCATCCCCCAGGTTTCCCTAGCGAAAGATCAATCATGGCAATCAATCTGGAACTACCGCACAAACTGCAGGCAGTCCTCACCAAGACCCATCAGGGCGTCGCCGAGTTGGTTCGGCCAATCGCCCGCAAGTACGACCTGAAAGAGCACGCCTACCCGGTCGAGCTCGACACCCTGATCACGCTGTTCGAGGCGGCATCTGAGTCCTACAGCTTCGCCGGGGCCGATGCGCTCCGCGACGCCGAGGAGATCAAGGACAACCACAACGGTGCCAACATGGCCGCCCTGCTGCAAACGCTGGAGGCCAGCTGGGCCGATGTCGCGATGATGCTGACCATTCCCTATCAGGGACTGGGCAATGCCGCCATCTCCGCGGTCGCCACCGATGAACAGCTGGAACGCCTCGGCAAGGTATGGGCGGCCATGGCGATCACCGAACCGGGTTTCGGGTCGGACTCGGCGGCCGTGTCGACCACCGCGACCCTCGACGGCGACGAGTATGTGATCAACGGCGAGAAGATCTTCGTCACCGCGGGTTCACGCGCTACCCACATCGTGGTGTGGGCCACGCTGGACAAATCCAAGGGGCGTGCGGCCATCAAGTCGTTCGTCGTGCCGCGCGAGCATCCCGGCGTCATCGTCGAACGGCTTGAGTACAAGCTCGGCATCAAGGGTTCTGATACCGCGGTGATCCGCTTCGACAACGCACGCATTCCCAAAGACAACTTGTTGGGCAACCCGGAAATCGAAGAAGGCAAAGGCTTTTCCGGGGTCATGGAAACCTTTGACAACACCCGTCCGATCGTTGCTGCCATGGCCGTCGGCATCGGCCGCGCGGCCCTGGAGGAAATCCGCAAGATCCTGGCCGACGCCGGCGTCGAGATCGACTATGACAGACCCGCACACGCGCAAAGCGCCGCCGCGGCCGAGTTTCTGCGGATGGAAGCCGACTGGGAGGCCAGCTACCTGCTATCGCTGCGCGCGGCATGGCAGGCCGACAACAACATCCCCAACTCCAAAGAAGCGTCGATGAGCAAGGCCAAGGCCGGCCGGATGGCCAGCGATGTCACCCTCAAGGTTGTCGAATTGGCAGGCACCACAGGCTATTCCGAGCAGACCCTGCTGGAGAAGTGGGGTCGCGATTCCAAGATTTTGGATATCTTCGAGGGCACCCAACAGATCCAGCAGTTGGTGGTCGCACGTCGACTACTTGGTCTGTCCTCGGCCGAACTCAAGTAGCGGGATCGATGCCCGTCCGCCAATTTCAGTCGTATAACTGCGAGAAAATCCTCGGGTAGTCCTAGCCGCTGCCACGGTGTCGGAGGACGGCCCCGACTGGCGGTTCGCACTCGCGCCGGCCGGAAAGCGATTCGCCGCCGGACGGCAGACCCTACCCCGCATCGGCGCGGACGTCCGAACCGCGAACGCCCGGGGCCACGCGCCAGCCCCGATTTGCGCGCAATAACTGCACGCTCGGCGAGCACGCTTTGCCATGCGACTGCGTTCGGCCGCGCGCGGTGAGGTTAGCGTAAGACGCTATGGACACGTTTCACGCGCTGGTCGCGCACCAGAAGGGGGATCAGATCACCGCGTCGATCCGGACGCTGACATCGTCAGACCTGCCACCGGGCGACGTGACGATCCGTGTGCTCTTCTCGAGCATCAACTTCAAGGATGCGTTGGCGTTGACGCCCGGAAGCGGTGTGGTGCGTAAATACCCGGTCGTGCCCGGCATCGATCTGACCGGCGAAGTCGTCGAATCCCAGTCACCGGAATTCGCCGTCGGCGACAAGGTCCTGGCCCACGGCTACCAGATCGGCACCGGCCACCACGGCGGCTACGCCGAGTACGCCCGGCTGCCGGCCGAACAGGTGGTCGCCCTGGGCACCTTGAGCCCGCACGAGGGCGCGGCGATCGGGACGGCCGGCTTCACCGCGGCGATGAGCGTTCAGGCGCTGGTCGACTGGGGTATTGCTGCAGACGCCGGACCCGTCGTCGTCACTGGCGCATCCGGCGGCGTCGGCTCGATCGGCGTCGACCTGTTGGCAGCCGCCGGCTACCAGGTGGTGGCCTCGACCGGAAAACCCCAGGCGGCCGAGCTGCTGAAATCGTTAGGGGCCACCGAGGTCATCGGTCGTTTGCCGGCGGATCCCGATGCGCAAGCGCGACCATTGGCCGCATCACGCTGGGCCGCGGGGGTGGACTGCGTCGGCGGCGCGACGCTGGCCGACTTACTCAGCGCCGTCAACTACGGCGGTGCCGTGGCCGCCAGCGGCCTCACTGGTGGCGCCGCGCTACACACCACGGTGATGCCGTTCATCCTGCGCGGCGTTGCGTTGCTGGGGATGGACTCGGTGCTCATGCCTATCGACCGCCGCCGAGACCTGTGGGCACGTCTCGGCGATGCGCTGCGACCACCTCACCTGGCCGAAGTCACCACCGACGTCGATATCAAAGACGTGGTCGGTGTGCTCGATCAGCTGCGCGCAGGGGAATTCACCGGCCGGGCTGTAGTGCGGGTGGCCGGCGCGTTCTAGATTGAGGCGCGACTTTGACAACCGTCGGCATTGGAGGTGGCATGCGCGCGATAAGGGTGACTCGGCTCGATGGTCCGGACGCGGTAGAGGTGGCCGAGATCGACGAACCCACCGGCGACGGGGTGGTCGTCGAAGTGCACGCTGCCGGCGTGGCCTTCCCCGATGCGCTACTCACCCGCGGCCTCTATCAGTACAGACCGCAGCTCCCCTTCGTCCTCGGAGCCGAGATCGCCGGGGTGGTTCGGTCCGCACCGGATGGTTGTCACGTGGGCGCCGGCGACCGAGTTGTTGGCCTGACCATGCTTTCCGGCGGCATGGCCGAGGTCGCGGTGCTCTCCCCCGATCGGGTATTCAAGCTGCCCGACAACGTCAGCTTCGAAGCCGGGGCCGGATTGCTGTTCAACGACCTTACGGTGTATTTCGCCCTGAACGTCCGCGGCCGACTACAGCGCGGCGAGACGGTGCTGGTGCACGGCGCGGCCGGTGGGATCGGAACGTCGGCGCTGCGGCTGGCGCCCGTGCTCGGGGCCGCTCGCACGATTGCGGTGGTGAGCACCGAGGACAAAGGCACGATCGCGACGGCCGCCGGTGCCACCGACGTGATCTTGGCCGACGGTTTCAAGGACGCGGTCAAGGAGCTCACCAACGGTCGGGGCGTTGACGTGGTCGTGGACCCGGTCGGCGGTGACCGCTTCACCGATTCGCTGCGCTCACTGGCCCCCGGCGGACGACTGCTGGTCATTGGCTTCACCGGTGGTGAGATACCAACGGTCAAGGTAAACCGGCTGCTGCTGAACAACATTGACGTGGTGGGCGTCGGCTGGGGTGCCTGGGCCGGAACTCATCCGGGCGCGCTGGCCGAGCAATGGGCCGCCCTCAATGAGCTGCTGAGTTCGGGCAAGCTACCGCCACCCAAACCGGCGGTCTACCCGCTGCAGCGGGCGGCGGCCGCGGTGGCATCGCTGGAGAATCGCTCCGCCCGGGGCAAGGTGGTTTTGCGGGTCCGGGACTAGGCGCGACCTCGAGCGGCTCAAATGACGCCGGGCACAATCTGGTTGAAGGCATACAAGTAGGCATAAAGGTTAAAGCCGGCCAGCAGTGTGAGCAGCGCCACATTGGCGGCGACCGGGGCGCCGAGTGCATAAATGAAGCCGGCGGGATCACCATTGAGCACCTGCAGAATCCCGTCCAGGAATAGCTTGAGATCGTAGGCGGGGAGGGTCGTGACCATCGCGTTCACGACATCTGCGGTGGGTAGCAAGGTTGCGTACGCCGTACTGGCATCGAATGAGATGGTTTTGGCGATGTCGGTTGTCGCAGTCTGGATCGCCTTAATGGCGTTTTCGATCGATGACACCGACAGCGTCGGCAAGGTCACGTCGCCAAGTGCCGACAACGGATCTGAGCCAAGCGCGTCCGAGATGCTCGACAGCGAAATGTCGGGCACCGACGGCAATTGCCACGCACTGATATCGGCGGCGGCATCGTTAATGCCTTGTTGAGTGCCGGCAACCAACGCGTCGAATACCGTGCCCGGGTCGACATCGGGGAACAAACCAAACGGGGTCGGCACATTGGCCGGTCCGGTCGAATAGCCATAGTTGGGGTCGCCGTAGCCCAGGTTCACGATCACCTTCAGGTTCGGTTGGACCAGGTCCGCCAGGGTGTTCCCGATGAACGGCACCCCACGCAACGGCTCCAGCAGCGGCAGATTTTCGGTCGGAATCAAGTAGTAGTCGGTCATCGTTGATCCCTCCGTCGGCAAGGTGATAGCCGTGGCGACTTGCGCGGCGGTGAGAGTCGGATACTGGGTGTGCACGTAGTAGATGCCCATAATGGCGTTGAGGTCGGACACGAAATTGAGCGGGTATTGGGGAAAGTCGGCGAAACCGTCGTATTCGAGGGTGTACATCGCCGTCGGATAGTAATTATCCGGGGTCGCGCCCCAAAACGTTTTGCCGAGACTTGGTGAAACCAAACCCGCGAAGCGCTCGTACAAGCCGCCGTTGGGGTTCATGGCATTACCGACCAACGAAAAGCTTACCGAGCTAGGCGACACACCCGCCGCCTTGAGGTTTTCCATTTCTAGCGATGCAATCCCAGCGCCCTGGGAGTAGCCCTGAACGACAACGTTGTTTCCGGCGGCCAATTGCTCCTTGATCGCGGTGTCCAGGATGGTCAGGCCTTCCGCCCACGACGCGTCCTCGGTCATGGTTTTAATACCGGTAATCCAATACGACTCGGCAGGGGTAAACAGGGAGATCGCGTTGCTTACAGTAAAGGCGGGGAAATTGGGAGTGACGAAATTGTTCACGACATTTTCGACGTAACTTTGCGAAGGTATCGGGTAGCCGCTGCCACCTATCACCAACGTGACGTCGGTTGCCGCCGCCGGTAACGCCGCATCCGCCGCTGTCACGGCGGTGGGGCTGATCGCCGCCGCGGCGGCCGCCGACGTCCGTTCCAGGGCCCCGGCCACCTGCCGCGGCACGCTCGACAACATTTCCTGCCATGGCGCGAGCTGCGAGAGTGCCTCCGAGACGCCGGCGTGGTAGCCAAACATGGCGCCCACATTCTGTGCCCACATCTGCTCGTACTGCGCCTCGATCGCCGCGATCGCCGGCGCGTTGAGCCCAAAGATGTTGGACGCCACCATCGACATCAACGCAGACCGGTTCGCCGCCACCATTTCCAGCGGAACCGTGGCCGTGCGCGCGGCCTCGAACACTGCGGCCGACGTCGCGGCTTGACGCGCGGTCGCGGCCGCGCCGGACGCCGCGGATCCCAGCCACCCCACATACGAGGCGGCAACATTGGCCATCGCCAACGCCGACGGGCCCTGCCACGCCACCCCGGTGAGCTCCGACGTCAGCGACGAGAACGCGTTGGCCGCCGAGGACAACTCATCTCCGATGCCATCCCAGGCCGCTGCCGCGGCCAGAAGCGGCCCCGGTCCCGGACCGCTAAGAATTCGAGCCGAATTCGCCTCTGGCGACAGGACCGCAAAGTTCACCTAACCCACCCCGTTCAACCGCACCGAGTAATGACCGCAACCTATAAGTGGATGGCGGGAACGTTAGTCGATTCCGCCGAATCAGGTTGGCGTTTTGGCTCGAATGTCGCTGCGATAATGTCCGAGCGCCGCTCTCAGAAGTGCGCATTGACTTCGTAAACGAGCATTTTCGTCTGCCGCAGCAGTTTGCGGGCGCGCCGTCGAAGTTCCGGGCGCTGCGGGGTTGGTTGCACACCGCACGCCGCCGCCGTAGCCGCGGCTCGGCGGCGTTGACCTGGGGGCGAAATGTAGCTCCGTGGAATGGTTTCAGAGGACAGCTACCGCCATCGGCCCGCGTCGGAGCGAAATCCCCAGGTGCGGACCGGTTCGGGGCGTGGATCGCCGATGCCGCCCGGTCGCACACCAACCGCGCTACAGCGCGCAGTTCCTGACCCGATACCGGCAGGCGCAGATCGACCGCAACCGGCGTATCACCGCATGGGTGAAAGACAAGCTCGCCGAGTTGCAGGGCGCGGGACGCCCACAGGATGAGTTCTGTTTCGTCGTACACGGCACCATGGCCGACCCACGCTGGCTGGATCCGAGCGTGGACCCCAACGAACGCACGCCGGGCACCTGCTATCTGGGTGATCCGCGCGTGGTGAACATGAGCCCGGTCGGGTTGGCCCGGTTCTGCACGCTGCGCAGCTGGTTGTCGCAATGGAGTTACGACGACGCCCGTGGCGACGGCGTGGCGTGCGGGCAGGACCTCGCTGTTCCTGCGCTGGTGATCGGTAATCTGGCCGATGACGCCTGCACACCCAGCCATGCCCGACGACTCTTCGATGCCATCGGACACGCCGATAAGGAGATGTACGAAATACCTGGTGCTACTCACTATTACGCGGGCCCCGACCAACGCGACAAGCTGGGTCAGGCCGTCGAGATTGTCACCGACTGGCTGATCCGCCATGACTTCGCGAGCGCCGGGTGAGCGGGACCGGGCCGCTGGACGGTATCCGGGTGCTCGAGCTCGGCACCCTGATCGCCGGGCCGTTCGCGGGCCGGCTGCTCGGCGACATGGGCGCCGACGTAATCAAGGTGGAGCCGCCCGGAGCCCCGGACCCATTGCGCACCTGGGGGCAGGCCGAACTGGACGGGCAGCATGTGTTCTGGACGGTGCATGCGCGCAACAAGCGCGCCATCACACTCGACCTGCGCCGGCCGCGGGGCCGGGAGTTGTTCCTGGAGCTGGTCGAGAAATCTGACATCGTGGTGGAGAACTTCCGCCCGGGAACGCTGGAGAAGTGGAACCTGGGTTATGAGGTGCTGGCCGACCGCAATTCCGGGATCATCCTGGTTCGGGTATCGGGTTACGGGCAGACCGGACCCGATGCCCACAAGGCCGGTTACGCGTCGGTGGCCGAGGCGGCCAGCGGACTGCGTCACCTCAACGGTTTCCCCGGTGGACCCCCACCTCGGCTGGCGCTGTCTTTGGGTGACAGCTTGGCGGGCATGTTCGGCGCCCAGGGTGCGCTGGCCGCGCTGTACCGCCGCAGCATCACCGGCAAGGGTCAGGTGGTCGATGTCGCATTGACCGAATCCTGTTTGGCAGTCCAGGAGTCCACCATTCCGGACTATGACGTGGGCGGGATAGTGCGTGGGCCGTCAGGCACCAGGCTGGAGGGCATCGCGCCGTCCAACATCTACCGCAGCGCCGACGGATCGTGGGTGGTGATCGCGGCCAACCAGGACACTGTGTTTGCCCGCCTGTGCCACGCGATGGGATGCCCGGAATTGGCCACCGACGACCGCTTCGCCAACCACGGTGCTCGCGGTCGCAACCAAGATGAACTCGACAAGATCATCGGCGACTGGGCCGCCCAACGCAAGCCTAGCGAGATTATCGAAACGCTTTCTGCCGCAGGCGTGATAGCCGGGCCGATCAACACGGTGGCAGAGGTAGTCGACGATCCACAACTGCGTGCGCGCCGCATGCTGGTCGAACACTTCGACGAACGATTCGAGCGGCCGGTACTGGGGCCGGGAATCGTGCCGGTGCTGTCAGAATCCCCGGGCAGCATCCGCAACGCCGGTCCGGCACGCCCGGGACAACACAACGACGATGTGTATCTCGGGCTGCTGGGCAAGGCCGCCGAGGAACTCGAAGCATTGCGGGCCGAGAAGGTGCTGTGACCAATCATGTCGACATCCGCGAGGTAGCGTTGCGCGACGGCCTGCAGATCGAGCGCCCAATCCCGCTGTCCGCCAAGCTGGAATTGCTGACCGCGGTGGCCGCCACCGGAGTTCTCGAGGTCGAGGCAACCGCATTCGTGTCGCCGTCGAAGGTGCCGTCGATGGCCGACGCCGCCGAGCTTGCCGCGGAACTGGATAACTACCCGGACATCGAATTCTCCGCGTTGGTGGCCAGTCCCAACGGCGCCCGACGAGCGGTCGCCGCGGGGCTGCGCGCCATCGAATATGTGGTATCGGCCAGCGATTCATTCAGCATGGCCAATGTCGGGCGTACCACCGCGGAGGCCACCCGTCAGATCGGTGAGATCCTCGCCATCGCCCACGACAGCGATGTCACCGTCGAGGTCATCGTGGCCACCGCGTGGGATTGTCCGTTCGACGGGCCAACCCCGCCGCAGCGAGTCGTTGAGATCGCTGCCGCCGCCCGGGAGCAGGGTGCGCACCGCTTCTCGATTGCCGACACCATCGGCACCGCAACCCCGGGCCGCGTCAGTTCCCTCGTCGCACAGCTCAGTCCGGTGATCGGTGACATTAGGCTGGGTGGACACTTTCACAACACCCGTGGCGCGGGGCTGGCCAGCGCGTATGCGGCCGTGCGCTCCGGTGTTACCCGACTGGACGCCTCGGTCGGCGGGCTCGGCGGCTGCCCCTTCGCCCCGGGCGCCACCGGCAACATCGCCACCGAGGATCTGGTGTATCTGCTTACCGACAGCGGCTACCATGTCGATGTCGACTTGCCCGCCGCCATCGCAGCCGCCGAGGTTGCGAAAGCGATTGTCGGCCATGATCTGCCGGGCGCTTTGCTACGCGCAGGAGACCGGATCCGAATCTGATGCCCGCTCCGGAAGCCGCACGAGAACTCAGTTCCAAAGGCCGCCAGACTCGGCAGGCCATCGAGCAAGCCGCGCGGAAGCTGTTCGCCGAGCGCGGCTTCCACGGGACCACCCTGGCCGACATCACCTCCGCCGCCGGAAAGTCATCGGCGGTGTTTTATCGGTACTTCACCGACAAGGAAGACCTGTTGGCCGCGCTGGCACAGTCGTTCTTGCACGACGTAGTGGCGCCGTCCGGGCTGAGCCTGCAGCTGCCGGAATCTCCGGACGACGACGCGTTTTTCACCTCGGTGGTCACCGGCTACTGGAATATCTTCAAACAAAACATCGGCATCATGATCGCGGTTGCCCAGCTCGCGGCCACCCAGCAGCGCTTCGCCGCCGTCCAGAACCAATTCCGGCGCTTCGGCATGGAAATCGTCGCCGCCTCGGTTCGCCACGCGCAGGGCCAGGGCTTCGGAACCGAACTCAACCCGGACCACACCGCAGCGGCCATCGCGCTGTTGTTCGAGAACTTTACGACCGTCTTTGTGGGTCCGTCCGGGCTGGGAATGGATGTCACCGACGAGGATGCCATCAGGACCCTGTCAACGGTCTGGAAAAAGACCTTGTACGGCGCGTAGGGAGACCGCTAAGGAGATTTCCGTGGATTTCACTTTGCCAGAACACCTGCCAGGACTGCTCGCCGAGATGGACGCGTTCATCGAGGCCGAGATCAAGCCGCTGGAACACGAACACATTCACTATTTCGACCATCGTCGGGAGCACGCCCGCACCGACTGGGACAACGACGGTATTCCCCGCCGGGAATGGGAAGACCTGCTGGGTGAGATGCGAAGGCGTGCCGACAAAGCGGGTTGGCTACGCTACGGGCTGCCCGCTCAGTTCGGCGGCCGCGACGGGACCAACCTCGATATGGCCGTCATCCGCGAACACCTGGCGCACAAGGGACTCGGCCTGCATAACGATCTGCAGAACGAATCCTCGATCGTCGGCAACTTTCCGCAGGTCATCATGATGGACCGGTTCGGCACCGAGGCGCAAAAAAAGGAATGGACCGAGGCGCTCATCACTGGAGAACGGTCGATGGCGTTCGGACTGACCGAGCCACGGCACGGGTCGGATGCCACCTGGATGCAGACCCACGCCGAACGAACCGGTGACAGTTGGATTATCAACGGCGCCAAGCGGTTCAACACCGGTGTGCACCGCGCCACCCACGATCTGGTGTTCGCTCGAACCTCGGGTGAACCCGGCCAGGCTCGAGGCATCACCGCGTTTCTGGTGCCGACCGATGCCCCCGGCTTCACCGTGCCGTACTACTGGTGGACGCTGAACATGCCCACCGACCACGGCGAGGTGGAGCTCAATGACGTCCGAGTCCCCGACGGCGCGGTGCTTGGCGAAGTGGACCGGGGCCTTGAGGTCGGGCAGACCTTCTTGCACGAGAACAGGATTCGCCAGGCGGCCAGTAGTCTGGGTGCCGCCCAATACTGCATTGACCGGGCCGTGGCCTACGCGGGCGACCGCACGGTGTTCGGCAAGCCGCTGTCGGTGAACCAGGCCGTCCAGTGGCCCCTTGTCGAACTGCAGACCGAGGCGCAGATGGTGCGGCTACTGGTGTACTACGCCGCCTGGCATTTGGACCGAAACCACCATATGGAGGTTTCCGACAAGGTGTCGATGGCCAACTACCGCGCCAATCGACTGGTGTGCGAAGCAGCCGACCGGGCCATGCAAGTGTTTGGCGGTGTCGGTTACAGCCGTCACGAACCGTTCGAGCACATCTATCGCCATCACCGTCGCTACCGGATCACCGAGGGCGCCGAAGAAATACAGATTCGCCGGGTTGCCCAGCGGCTATTCAAGTTTGGCAAGAAATGACCCAACTGCTCGACAATTTGACCGCCGTGTTGCGCCCGGTCCTGGGCGCCGAGGTGACCGTCGACAACCTGCGCACGCTTACCGGCGGAGCCAGCAGGACCACCTGGGCATTCGACGCCAGCACCGACCGCGGACGCAGGTCGCTCATTCTGCGCACCGGGCCACCAGACGATGTACACGCCGGAATGGAACTCGAGGCACGCGTCCAGGCCGCCGCCGCGGCTGCCGGTGCGCCCGTGCCCCGCATCCTGATCGCCAGCGATTCCGCTGCAGCACTTGGCAACCCGTTCCTGGTCTGCGACGCGATCGAAGGCGAGACCATTGTCCGGCGCATCCAGCGCCAGCTCGACGAAGCGGGCCGGCGGCGCCTGCTGCGCCAGTGCGCGCAGGCGCTGGCCGCCATCCACCGAGCCGACTCGGCCGATGCCGGCTTGGCCCGCGAAGACCCGGTGGCACAGTGGCGCGAGCGACTCGACGCCATGGGTGACACCACCGCCACCTTCGAATGGGCTTTCCGCTGGCTGGCCGCCCATCGGCCGGCCGAGCCGGCGGCGGTTCTGGTGCACGGCGACTACCGGATGGGAAATCTCATCGTCGACGGATCCGGGCTTGCCGCCGTTTTGGATTGGGAGCTGGTGCATGTCGGTGCGGGATACGAGGACCTGGCCTGGTTCTGCGTGCGCGCCTGGCGGTTTGGCGCTCCGGCCAGCCACGCGGCCGGCGGCCTGGGCGGCATCGAAGATTTCCTGCGGACCTATGAGGATGCCAGCGGGACCGCCGTCGACCGAGCCGCCTTTCGCTGGTGGCTGGTGCTGGCCACACTACGTTGGGGCGTCATCTGCCGATACCAGGCGGAGCGACATTTGAGCGGGCAGGCCAGATCGGTGGAGTTGGCCACGATCGGCCGCCGGGTCTGCGAGAACGAATGGGACCTGCTGGACCTACTCGAAGGAGCCAGATAATGACCGCCCGCTACGGCCGTCCGACCGCGGCCGAACTCGTCGCTGCCGTTGCCGAGTTCCTGGAGGGCGATGTCCGGGCGACAACCACCGGGCAGGTCAATTTCCATGCCAGGGTGGCCGCCAACGCGTTGCGCATCGTGCAGCGTGAACTGCTCTGCCCCGGTGATTCCGACGTCCGCGCGGCGGTGAACAGCCTGGGCTTCGCCGACGAGGCCCGCCTGGCCGCCGCTATCCGGGCTGGGCACCTGGACGGCCGCGCCGCCGAGGTGGTTGCCTGCCTGCGCACACTGGTACGAGATCGGTTGGCGGTCGCCCACCCCGGATACGACAGCGAATAGGAGCCGGGCCTATGCCCTCTTATCCCGCCGAGTCCATCGTCGAGGTGGCCGATCGACTGTTCACTGCCATCGAAAACAGCGACCTGGCCACGGTCAATCGAATGTGGAGCGCCAACATTGCGGTGTGGCGTGTCGGCGCCCACCGGGACAACGACAAGGATCGCGCACTGCGGGTGATCGAGTGGTTCGTCGCGGCAACCACCGAACGTCGCTACCGCATCCTGGACCGTCAGGTATTCGACAGGGGCTTTGTCCAGCAGCATGTGCTACATGCGGCCGGCCAAGCCGGCCAGTCGATCGCCGTGCGGGTGTGCATCGTGATCAAGCTGGACATGGATGGTCTGATCAACCGCATCGACGAGTACTTCGACCCCGCCGAACTCGCGCCCCTGCTGGATGAGCCCGACCGAGCTCGATAGCCATGAGGAGCTGGAAAACTATTGAGGAGCCACGATGACGACCCTGGAAGCATTGCTAAGCGATCCCGACGCGCAAGGAGCGTGGCACCTCGTTCCAGAACAATCGACCGTCACCTTCAAGATCAAGAACATGTGGGGCTTGCTAACCGTCAAGGGCGAGTTCACCCAGTTCAGCGGCTACGGCGAGCTGGCTAGCGACGGCGCGGTCTCCGGACACCTGGAAATCGAGGCCGCCTCCCTGCAGACCGGGATCGGCCGCCGCGACAAGCACCTGCGCTCGGCCGACTTTTTCGACGTCGAGCATTTCCCCCAGATCCGGGTGGTGGTCACCACGCTGCACCCGACCAAGGGCAAAAACGCCGACCTGCGCGCCAGCTTCACTATCAAAGGCATCGCCGACCCGGTGCCACTGCCGGTCACGATCAGCGAGTTCGGCGACGGCTCGGTGCGGATATCGGGCCAGGCCGACATCGACCGAGCCCAGTTTGGTCTGGATTGGAACAAATTCGGTGTGATGGCGGCGACGGCCACCGCGTCCGCCGAACTAGTCTTCGCGCCGGCCCGGGCCGGCTGATCCGGCAGGAAACCACGGAGTCCCGCGATGAGGTGGCCGTGGTGCCACCCGCCGCTTGACGGCCCGGGACCAGTACCATCTGGACCGTGCCCGACTCCAGCCAGGACCTGCGGATCCTCGTCTACAGCGACAACGTCCAGACCCGCGAACAGGTGATGCGAGCATTGGGTAAACGGCTGCATCCGGATTTGCCCCAATTGACCTACGTCGAAGTGGCCACCGGTCCCATGGTGGTGCGGCGGATGGACGAAGGCGGCATCGACTTGGCCATTCTCGACGGGGAGGCAACACCCACCGGGGGCATGGGTATCGCCAAGCAACTGAAGGACGAACTGACCAGCTGCCC
Organism: Mycobacterium basiliense; assembly: GCF_900292015.1. Lineage (NCBI taxonomy): Bacteria > Bacillati > Actinomycetota > Actinomycetes > Mycobacteriales > Mycobacteriaceae > Mycobacterium > Mycobacterium basiliense. The sequence continues at coordinate 1,502,385 of NZ_LR130759.1, read as the reverse complement.
GCCGATCGTGGTGCTCACCGGGCGCCCCGACGACGCCTGGCTCGCCAGTTGGTCACGAGCCGAGGCCGCGGTGCCTCATCCCATCGACCCGATCGTGCTGGGGCGGACGGTGCTGAGCCTGCTCCGCACACCCGCGCTCTAGCGGCCGGGTCAACAGGCGCCACTCGGAATTCCGCGAGCAGGCCCGGTTTCCTGGGAGGGCATGATCTGCGGGAAGGGCACCCGATAGGGGATTCCCTGCGGTGACCCCGTGAAAGGATTCGGGTTCAACCCTACCGTGCCCAACCACACGTTGGGCACGCATTGCGGCAGTTTCGGCAGGGCCTCGAGCAGGGGGTGGCTCAAATTCGGTCGCGATGAGTTGGGTGGGACGGCGAAATTGAAGGTCGAGGTCATATCGCCAACCGTTCCGTCGCGCCAGGCGGTGAGGTTGGGCACGGGCACTCCAAATCGCTTGCTGACCAGCTTCAGCTGCGAGGTATGGTCGAACACGTCATGGACCATCAGCGGGCCCCGGCTGTAGGGCGAAATGATGAAACACGGGACACGAAAGCCCAGTCCGATCGGCCCGCGTATGCCGCTGGACCCCGAAACGGCGTTGATATCCGGCACCGTGAGATATTCACCCGGCGTCCCCGCCGGGGGGGTGGGCGGAACGACATGGTCGAAAAAGCCACCGTTTTCGTCATAGGCGACGATCAGCGCGGTCTTTTCCCATACCGCCGGGTTGGAAAGCAGGATTCTGAGCAGATTGACGATGCCGATGGCTCCGATGGCCGGCGGAAATGCGGGATGCTCGGACTCGGGGGTATTGGGCACGACCCACGAAACCTGGGGCAGTCTATTGGCTTTGACGTCCGCGGCGAAGTCCAACGGATAGGTCGGAGCGATGCCAAAACGGGCCAAGTCCGAACGCGGGTCCTGCGCCTGCCTGAAATACATCATTATGCGGTCGTAGGTGTAGTTGAAGTAGTTGCTGCCGACGGCGCCAAGCGATTTGCTGCGGTACAGCTTCCAGCTGACGCCGGCGGCGCTGAGGTTCTCCGGCATGGTGGTCCAGCTGAACTGGCCAAGCGGTTCGGTAGCGGGGCTAGTCAGCTGCGGCCCACCCTGAGTACCGTCGGCACCGAGGTTGGCACTTAGCCAGTACAACCGGTTCGGCAGGGTGGGGCCCAAAACCGAGGAATAGTACCGATCGCACACCGTGAACGTGTCGGCCAACAGGTAGTGAATCGGGATGTCTTTGCGTGTGTAGTAACCCATGGTCACCGGGACGTTGGCGAAGCCCGGCACCGGACTGTGGCCGACCTGTGCGGGCAGCCAGTTGTCGTTGGCGCCGCCGTTCCAGGAATCGTGCATCGCCTTCCACGAGTGGTCGGGGTCGCTAAGACACTCGCCATCAAGCACGAAACGGGTGGTATCGAAGCGGTAGGGCGAGGTAATGCCCGCCGGATCGAGTGCCTGTGTCTTCGGGTTCCAGCCCTTTTGCTGGAACAACGGCGACGCGGTGTTGTACCCATCGGTGCCGGAGAGGGTGCCAAAATAGTGGTCGAACGACCGGTTCTCCTGCAGAAACAACACGATGTGCTCGATATCGGTCAAATGACCAGAGCACGGACCAGCGCCATAAGCCTTTTCTATAACCGGGCCGGCGATGGACATCATCGCCCCGGTGCTGGCCGCGATGGCTTTTGCCAGAAATGCCCGACGCGACATGTCGTCGAGTTCGGTTCGACTCACCGCCATGAGCCCCTCTCACGTATTGCTCGTCAAGCTAAGGGACCGCGGTACAACTCCTCGCGGCATAGACTGGCGTGTCGTCGCGAATTTGTACTGTTTACCGTTTGGAAATCAGGCAGACGATTAATGTTTCCGAAGGCCATTCTGGGGTTTGCCGGGCCGATTCGGACGCCGGCCGAGCAATGCGCATCGTGACCGGCAATTCAACGATGGGTGGCTTATTTCAAGTCCGACGCCTGCGCGCACCCTCGGCGCGACCGCGCATTCCAATTACTCGCGACGGCGTTAATCGGGTTGATCAATGCACGCTTCGGCGGCTCAGCCACCCCGCACTTGGACTTTCGGTTCTTGGGTTGCCCTGGGCCGCAATTCTCCCGCCACCGCATCCGGCCGTAGCGGCACCGCCATCTCCTCGGCCGCTTCAGCATCGGCAACTTGCCGATCCTCGGCAGTGGCTGCGGACGTTCGCGACGGCCGCAGTTTCGACGCGGGAATTCCCGCACCACCCGCCCGCGCGGCCTGTGGTTTCGCGTCCGGAGCCGCCGTCGCCGCGATTTCGGGAGCCGCCGTTGGCAACACCTTCATTTGTGGGGCCGGCTTTTCGGCTTCCGCAGCCCTCGGGACCGGCACTTCGGGCGCCGTCTCGGAAGCGGCGCCCGTTTCGGCGGTCGACTTTGCGCTGGGCGGCGCAGCGTGCTCAGCACCGGCGGAACTCGCACTGCTGCCGCCGGCCCCAGCCATCATCGGAACGGGCACAAACCCCATCGCGGGGCCCCCAACACCAGGGCTGGCAGCGACATGGCCGCCAGCGCCGATACCGGAATTCCCGGAATATGCCGCGGCGGAGGTCGCATCGCCCTGCGGGTATGCAGCTCCGGTGTTTCCACCGCTGGCGGCACCCGCGTAACCGCCAGTGCCGACAGCGCCGCCGCCGCCCCCAACCCCGCCCGTTCCGGCGCTGGCGTCGCCGCCTGCCCCGGCGGTCGCGGTGCCGCTGCCGGCCGACGAGCCGGCGCCGTTTTGGCCGCCCACATAGGCTCCGCCGGTGGCGCCACCACCGCCCGCGCCGAGCGCACCGCCACCCAGACCCGGGAGACTTTTCAGCACGTTCTGCCACGGCACCACCTGCGCGGCCACCGCCGACACCCCGGAGTAGTAGCCGGACATGGCGGCCACGTCAGCGGCCCACATCTCTTCATAGATAGATTCGGCAGCGGCTATCGCCGGCGCGTTCTGACCGAACAGATTCGACATCACCAGCTGGACGAAGGCGTTTCGGTTGGCCGATATTGACGCCGGAAGCACCGTCGCCGCCTGGGCCGCCTCAAACATGCTGGCCACGGCTCGGGCATTGCCCGCTGCCCCGAGGGACTGAGCCGCAGCCGCAGCCAACCACCCGGCGTAGGGTGCCGCCGCGTTGGCCATCGCCATTGCGGCCGAACCCTGCCATGCCTGCCCGGCCAGCCCGGCCGTCACCGAGGCAAATGATTGCGCCGCGGTGCCCAACTCTTCGGCCAGCCCCTGCCAAGCCGCGGCCGCCTCCAGCATCGGCGCTGTTCCCGCACCGATGAACATTCGCAGGGAATTAATCTCCGGTGGCAGCGTAAAAAAGCTCACAGCTCTAATCCTCCCAGATCACCGACCGGTTGGCGCTGACTTTCAGGAAGTCCGGCCAATACCGAAGGCGGCATAGCGTAACAATAATCGATCTACGTATCCGCTGGTTAGCCAGATATTCATAGAATCCCACCGTCGCGCTGATCGTGGTGCAGATCATCGAGTCCGCTCGATGACCCCGCCGCTGCGAGTGCATTCACAACTTGAAGCCACCGGGGGAACCGGCGGCAATGACCGCGCCACGTGCGTCGTCGGCGGCCAAGTCGGCATATCCGACATCGGGGACCGACATCGGGCGCCGACATCGGACACCGACGGGCTCGTTTCGGATGTTCCACAGGTTGACCCCCGGGCATGTGCTTCGGCCCCCGCGCGACTATGTTGAAGGTCACTGTGACGGTCCACAAGCCCGGTCGGTCACAGCAGCCTGGTCACCGCCCGGCCGCAGCCCTGGCGGCCCGTACGACGGATCATGGAGCAACGTGAACGCCTACATACCCATCCTGGTGCTGGCGACGCTTGCCGCCGCCTTCGCTGTGGTCTCCGTCGTGATCGCCAGCCTGGTCGGGCCGTCACGCTTCAATCGGTCGAAACGCGCCGCCTACGAATGTGGGATCGAACCGACCGACACCGGGGCCAGTTCCGGAGCCATGGGCCCCGGAACGACCAGCGGCCAGCGGTTCCCGGTGAAGTATTACCTGACCGCAATGTTGTTTATCGTCTTCGACATCGAAATCGTGTTCCTCTACCCATGGGCGGTCAGCTTCGATTCACTGGGGACGTTCGCGCTCGTCGAGATGGTGATATTCATGCTGACGGTTTTCGTGGCCTACGCATACGTGTGGCGCCGCGGTGGCCTGACGTGGGATTGAGGTAAGACGTGGGACTGGAAGAACAGCTACCCGGCGGGATCCTGCTGTCGACAGTCGAGAAGGTAGCGGGGTATGTCCGCAAAAACTCACTGTGGCCGGCGACCTTCGGGTTGGCATGTTGTGCAATCGAGATGATGGCGACCGCCGGACCGAGGTTCGACATCGCCCGTTTCGGAATGGAACGTTTCTCCGCCACCCCACGGCAAGCCGATCTGATGATCGTGGCCGGGCGGGTCAGCCAGAAAATGGCCCCGGTGCTACGACAGATCTACGACCAGATGGCCGAGCCGAAATGGGTTCTGGCCATGGGTGTGTGCGCGTCATCCGGCGGGATGTTCAACAACTACGCCATCGTGCAGGGCGTTGACCACGTGGTTCCGGTCGACATCTATCTGCCCGGCTGTCCGCCGCGTCCAGAAATGCTGCTGCACGCAATACTCAAGCTGCACGAGAAGATTCAGGAAATGCCGCTGGGCGTCAACCGGGAGCGTGCCATCGCCGAAGCCGAGGAAGCGGCCCTGCTGGCCAGGCCCACGGTCGAGATGCGTGGATTGCTGCGATGAGCTCGCCAGGGCAGGACCCTCGAGAAGCAATCGGCGACAACGGCTCCGCCACCGAAGAAGTGGTCGATGTTCGCCGTGGCATGTTCGGTGTCAAAGGCACCGGCGACACCTCCGGATACGGGCGACTGGTCCGGGAGGTGGTGCTGCCGGGCAGTAGCCCGCGACCCTACGGCTTCTACTTCGACGACATCGCCGACCACCTGGCCGAAGCACTCAAACGTGGCGGTGTCGAATTCGAGGACGCCATCGAGAAGGTCGTGGTCTACCGCAACGAGCTGACTCTGCATGTGCGCCGCGAGTCGCTGACGCAGGTCGCCCAGCTGCTTCGTGACGAGCCAGAGTTGCGCTTCGAATTGTGTTTGGGAGTCAGCGGGGTGCACTACCCGCACGAAACCGGCAGGGAACTGCACGCTGTATATCCGTTGCAATCGATCACCCACAACCGTCGCTTGCGGTTGGAAGTGTCTGTCCCCGACAGCGATCCACACATTCCGTCGATGTTTGCCGTCTACCCGACCAACGACTGGCACGAACGTGAGACGTACGACTTCTTCGGCATCATCTTCGACGGGCATCCAGCGCTGACCCGTATCGAGATGCCTGACGACTGGCAGGGGCATCCGCAACGCAAGGACTATCCGCTCGGCGGCATCCCAGTCGAATACAAGGGCGCGAACATACCTCCACCCGACGAGCGGAGGGGCTACAACTAGTGACCAACAACGAGATGACGACGAAACACGAGAGAAGATGACCGAAACCGAGACCGTCCTGGTCGCCGGCGGGCAGGACTGGAACGAGATCGTCGAGGCCGCCCGCAGCGCGGATCCCGGCGAGCGCATCGTCGTCAACATGGGGCCCCAGCACCCGTCCACCCACGGAGTCTTGCGGCTGATCCTCGAGATCGAAGGCGAAACGGTCACCGAAGTCCGGTGCGGAATCGGCTACCTACACACCGGAATCGAGAAAAACCTCGAATACCGGTACTGGGCTCAGGGCGTCACGTTCGTCACCCGAATGGATTACCTGTCACCGTTCTTCAACGAAACCGCCTACTGCCTCGGCGTCGAGAAACTACTCGGCATCACCGACGAGATCCCGGAACGAGTCAATGTCATTCGGGTGATGATGATGGAGCTCAACCGGATCTCGTCGCATCTGGTGGCATTGGCCACCGGCGGCATGGAACTCGGCGCCATGACCCCGATGTTCGTCGGCTTTCGCGCCCGCGAGATCATCTTGAGCTTGTTCGAATCGATCACCGGTCTACGGATGAACAGCGCCTACATCCGGCCGGGCGGCGTGGCCCAGGACCTACCCCCCAACGCGGCCACCGAGATCGCCGAAGCCCTCAAGAAGCTCCGCCAGCCGCTGCGCGAAATGGGCGATCTGCTCAACGAAAACGCCATCTGGAAGGCGCGCACCGAGGGCGTCGGCTATCTGGACTTGGCCGGCTGTATGGCGCTGGGAATGACCGGTCCGATCCTGCGTTCCACCGGGCTGCCCCATGACCTGCGCAAGAGCGAACCCTATTGCGGATACCAGGACTACGAGTTCGACGTCATCACCGATGACACTTGTGATGCCTACGGGCGCTACATTATTCGCGTCAAGGAGATGTGGGAATCGATCAAGATCGTCGAGCAGTGCCTGGACAAGTTGCGCCCCGGCCCCACCATGATCGAAGACCGCAAACTCGCGTGGCCGGCAGACCTGAAGGTTGGCCCAGACGGCATGGGCAACTCACCCGAGCACATCGCCAAGATCATGGGATCTTCGATGGAAGCCCTGATTCACCACTTCAAGTTGGTGACCGAGGGCATCCGCGTCCCGGCCGGGCAGGTTTACGTCGCGGTCGAATCGCCCCGCGGTGAGCTGGGCGTGCACATGGTCAGTGACGGTGGCACGCGTCCCTATCGAGTGCACTACCGCGACCCCTCATTCACCAACCTGCAGTCGGTGGCCGCGATGTGTGAAGGTGGCATGGTCGCCGACTTGATCACCGCGGTGGCCAGTATCGACCCTGTCATGGGAGGTGTGGATCGATGACCGGTCCGCAAGGTGAGCCGGTGTTCCTCCGTCTCGGACCACCGCCGGAGGAGCCGAATCAATTTCTGGTTGACGGTGCCCCCCAGTCCTACCCGCCTGAGGTTGTGGCCCGGCTGGAGGTCGACGCCAAGGAAATCATCGGCCGCTACCCCAACCAGCGCTCGGCGCTGTTGCCGTTGCTGCACTTGGTCCAAGGTGAGGACTCCTACCTGACACCGGCAGGTTTGCAGTTCTGCGCCGACCAGTTGGGACTGACCGGGGCCGAGGTTTCGGCGGTGGCCAGCTTCTACACCATGTACCGTCGCGGCCCGACCGGCGAATATCTGGTCGGTGTGTGCACCAACACGCTATGCGCGGTGATGGGCGGTGACGCGATATTCGACTCACTCAAAGAGCATCTCGGCATCGGCAACGACGAGACCACCTCCGACGGTGCCATCACCTTGCAACACATCGAATGCAATGCCGCGTGCGACTACGCACCCGTGGTGATGGTCAACTGGGAGTTCTTCGACAACCAGACCACCGAGTCTGCCCGCGCACTGGTCGAATCCCTGCGCTCGGGTGAACCGTTGGCGCCCACCCGCGGCGCGCCACTGTGCAAGTTCCGCGAAACGTCACGCGTATTGGCCGGCTTGCGCGACGAACGTCCCGATGAGGGCCAGGGCGGGGCCGGTGCGGCCACTTTGGCCGGGTTGCGAGTGGCGCAGCAGAACGACATGCAAGCGCCGACGCCTCCGGCAGCGGAAGGCCAGTGATGACTAGCACTTTCAGCGCACAAGCGACCCCGCTGACCCCGGTGATCAGTCGCTACTGGGACGACCCGGAGTCATGGTCGCTGGCAACCTACCTGCGCCACGATCGCTATCGCGGCTACCAGGCCATGCAGAAAGCCCTGGCCATGGCACCCGACGACGTGATCGGCACGGTCAAGGACTCCGGGCTGCGTGGCCGCGGGGGCGCCGGCTTTTCCACCGGCACCAAGTGGTCGTTCATCCCGCAAGGCGACACCGGCCCGGCCGCAAAACCGCATTACCTGGTGGTCAACGCCGACGAGTCCGAACCCGGTACCTGCAAAGACATTCCGCTCATGCTGGCGACACCGCATGTGTTGGTCGAAGGCGTCATCATCGCGGCGTACGCGATTCGGGCCAGCCACGCGTTCATCTATGTGCGCGGCGAGGTGCTGCCGGTGTTGCGCCGCCTGCAGAACGCAGTGGCCGAGGCCTACGCGGCCGGCTATCTGGGGCGCAACATCAATGGTTCGGGCTTCGACCTCGAACTGGTGGTACACGCCGGCGCCGGCGCCTACATCTGCGGTGAGGAGACCGCGCTGCTCGATTCGCTGGAGGGTCGACGCGGCCAGCCGCGGCTACGTCCGCCCTTCCCCGCCGTGGCGGGGCTGTATGGCTGCCCGACGGTGATCAACAACGTCGAAACGATCGCCAGTGTCCCCTCGATCATTCTCAACGGCATCGACTGGTTCCGGTCGATGGGCAGCGAGAAATCACCTGGCTTCACGTTGTATTCGCTGTCCGGGCACGTAACCCGCCCCGGACAATACGAGGCGCCGCTGGGTATCACGCTACGCGAATTGCTCGCCTACGCCGGCGGAGTGCGCGCCGGGCACCGGCTGAAATTTTGGACGCCCGGTGGCTCATCGACGCCCCTACTCACCGACGAGCACCTCGACGTGCCCTTGGACTACGAAGGTGTGGGTGGCGTCGGCTCCATGCTAGGCACCAAAGCGCTGGAAATCTTCGATGAGACCACGTGCGTGGTGCGTGCGGTGCGCCGTTGGACCGAGTTCTACAAGCACGAATCATGCGGTAAGTGCACCCCGTGCCGGGAGGGTACGTTCTGGCTGGACAAGATCTACGAGCGGCTGGAAACCGGCAAAGGCACCCGCGAGGATATCGACAAACTGCAGGACATCTCGGATTCGATCTTAGGAAAGTCGTTCTGCGCGTTGGGCGATGGCGCCGCCAGCCCGGTGATGTCCTCGATCCAGCACTTCCGCGACGAATATCTCGCACACATCGAACAGGGCGGTTGCCCGTTCGATCCCCGAGACTCCATGCTCACGTTGGACGGAAAGGCTTGACGCCCCGATGACAAGTACCGCCGACACCAAAGCTGGCGAGGGGGTCAGCCAGCCCGAGATGGTGACGCTGTCGATCGACGGCGTCGAAATCAGCGTTCCCAAGGGAACTCTGGTGATTCGGGCGGCCGAGCTGATGGGCATCCAGATTCCCCGGTTCTGCGACCACCCACTGCTGGAGCCCGTCGGTGCCTGCCGGCAGTGTCTGGTCGAGGTCGAAGGCCAACGCAAACCGCTGGCGTCGTGCACCACCGTCGCCACCGACGACATGGTGGTGCGTACCCAACTCACTTCGGAGGCCGCCGACAAAGCCCAGCACGGCGTGATGGAGTTGCTGCTGATCAACCATCCGCTGGACTGTCCGATGTGCGACAAGGGCGGTGAATGTCCGCTGCAGAACCAGGCCATGTCCAATGGGCGGCCCGATTCTCGGTTTACCGACGTCAAGCGCACATTCGCCAAGCCGATCAACATCTCCTCACAAGTGTTGCTGGATCGCGAACGCTGCATCTTGTGTGCCCGGTGCACCCGCTTCTCCGACCAGATCGCCGGTGACCCGTTTATCGACATGCAGGAGCGCGGTGCCCTACAACAGGTCGGCATCTATGCCGACCAACCGTTCGACTCCTACTTCTCGGGCAACACGGTGCAGATCTGTCCGGTGGGCGCGCTGACCGGAACCGCCTACCGCTTCCGAGCACGCCCGTTCGACCTGGTCTCTAGCCCCAGCGTTTGCGAGCACTGCGCGTCAGGCTGCGCGCAGCGCACCGACCACCGCCGCGGCAAAGTGCTGCGCCGGTTGGCCGGCGACGACCCCGAAGTCAACGAGGAGTGGAACTGCGACAAGGGCCGGTGGGCCTTCACCTATGCGACCCAGCCGGACGTGATCACCACTCCCCTGCTGCGCGACGCCACCGGCAAGTTGGTCCCGGCCTCGTGGTCACACGCCATGGTCGCAGCGGCTCAGGGCCTCGAGGCCAACCGCGGTCGCGCCGGTGTGCTGGTCGGTGGCCGGGCCACCTGGGAAGACGCCTACGCCTACGCAAAGTTTGCGCGAATCACGTTGGACACCAACGATATCGACTTTCGCGCTCGTCCGCATTCGACGGAGGAGGCCGACTTTCTGGCGGCGCGCATCGCGGGCCGGCCGGTCGCAGTCAGCTATGCGGACTTGGAAACGGCGCCGGTTGTCTTGCTCGTCGGTTTCGAGCCGGAAGACGAGTCACCGATCGTGTTCCTGCGATTGCGTAAGGCGGCCCGCAAGCACGGTCTGCCGGTGTACGCCATCGCCCCGTTTGCCACTCGCGGGCTGCAGAAAATGTCCGGCCGACTGATCAAGACCGTGCCCGGCGGCGAACCCGCGATATTGGACGGCCTGGCCACCGGCGAGGTTGGCGATCGGCTGGCCACGCCGGGCGCAGTCATCTTGGTCGGGGAACGCCTTGCCACGGTGCCCGGCGGGTTGTCCGCCACCGCGCGACTGGCCGACAGCACCGGCGCGCGGGTGGCGTGGGTGCCGCGACGTGCCGGTGAACGCGGGGCGCTGGAGGCCGGCGCGCTGCCCGCGCTGCTGCCCGGTGGCCGTCCACTCACCGACGAGACCGCCCGCTCGCAGGTCTTGGCCGCGTGGCACGTTTCGGACTTGCCCACCACGGTCGGGCGCGACACCGACGGCATTCTCGCCGCGGCCAACGACGGTGCCCTGGGTGCGCTGTTGGTCGGCGGCGTCGAACCTGACGATTTCGCCGACCCGGACGCAGTACTGGCCGCCCTGGATGCCGTGGGCTTCGTGGTCAGCCTGGAACTGCGGCACAGCGCCGTCACCGAGCGCGCCGACGTGGTTTTCCCGGTCGCACCCACGACGCAGAAATCCGGCGCCTTCGTCAACTGGGAGGGCCGCTACCGGGGATTCGAACCGGCGCTGCGCGGAACCACCCAGCAAGCCCGCCAGTCGGATCACCGGGTACTTGACGCACTGGCCGACGAAATGGGCGTCTACCTGGGAGTGTCCACCGTGGAGGCGGCCCGTGAGGAGCTCGCCGCCCTGGGTAGCTGGGATGGCAAGCACGCCACCGGCCCCCACGTTGCGGCCGGCGCTGCCGCCCAGCCCGCGGCGGGCGAGGCCGTGTTGACCGGCTGGCGGATGCTGCTCGACGATGGCCGGTTGCAGGATGGGGAACCGCACCTGGCCGGTACCGCCCGGTCACCGGTGGTGCGGCTGTCGGCTGATACGGCAGCCGAAATCGGTGTCGCCGACGGTGACCCGGTCACGGTCAGCACATCGCGCGGCTCGATCACCTTGCCGCTCAACGTCACCGATATGCCGGACCGAGTGGTCTGGCTTCCGCTGAACTCGCCCGGTTCGGCCGTGTATCGCCAGCTGGGTGCGACCATTGGCAGCGTCGTGCAAATCGGAGCGAGCTCGTGACCCGCCTCAGCGACGACGCAGCGCGAAGCGGTGAGGAGGAGTGACGCCGATGACCGCCTTTGGACACGACGTCTGGTGGCTGGTGGGAGCGAAGGCGATCGCCATCTTCGTGTTCCTGATGCTGACCGTGCTGGTGGCAATCCTGGCCGAGCGCAAGCTGCTGGGCCGGATGCAGCTTCGGCCCGGCCCCAACCGGGTGGGGCCAAAAGGCTCGCTGCAGAGCCTGGCCGACGGGATCAAGCTGGCGCTGAAGGAAAGCATCACGCCCGGCGGCATCGACCGTTTCGTTTATTTTGTGGCACCGGTCATCTCGGTGATTCCCGCGTTTACCGCGTTCGCGTTCATCCCGTTCGGCCCGGAGGTGTCGGTATTCGGCCACCGGACCCCGTTGCAGCTGACCGACCTGCCGGTCGCGGTACTGTTCATCCTGGGGTTATCGGCGATCGGCGTGTACGGCATCGTGCTGGGCGGCTGGGCGTCGGGGTCTACCTATCCGCTGCTGGGCGGGGTACGCTCGACCGCTCAGGTGATCTCCTACGAAGTCGCGATGGGATTGTCCTTCGCCGCGGTGTTTCTCTACGCCGGCACGATGTCGACGTCGCAGATCATCGCCGCGCAAGACCATGTGTGGTACCTCTTCTTGTTGCTGCCGTCGTTCGTGATCTACCTCATCTCCATGGTGGGCGAGACCAACCGGGCGCCGTTCGATTTGCCCGAAGCCGAAGGTGAGCTGGTCGCGGGCTTTCACACCGAGTACTCCTCGTTGAAGTTCGCGATGTTCATGCTCGCCGAATACGTCAACATGACGACGGTTTCGGCATTGGCCGCGACCATGTTCCTTGGTGGCTGGCATGCCCCGTGGCCGCTGAACATGTGGGCCGGGGCCAATACCGGCTGGTGGCCGGTGATCTGGTTCACGGCCAAGGTGTGGGTCTTTCTGTTCATCTACTTCTGGCTACGCGCCACGCTGCCCCGGCTGCGTTACGACCAGTTCATGGCGCTGGGTTGGAAGTTGCTCATCCCGGTCTCGCTGGTGTGGGTGATGATCGCGGCGGTCATCCGCGCGCTACGCAATCAGGGTTATCCGCATTGGACGCCACTGTTGGTGGTCAGCAGCATTGTGGTGGCCGTAGCGCTAGTGCTGTCGCTACGAAAACCGTTTAGCGCCCCCAGCGCCCGGACGCTGGCCCGGCGGCGCCGCGAGCAGCGCGCGGAACCTGTGGAGGACCACGGTAGCCGCCAACCCGCATTCCCGACACCGCCGCTACCGATGAAGCCACTGGCAGGGCCAGTTGGTGCGAGCAAGGAGAACGCCCGTGGCTAGATTCCTGGACGCCATCGCCGGATTTGGCGTGACCCTAGGTTCGATGTTCAAAAAGACGATCACCGAGGAGTACCCGGAGAAGCCGGGACCGGTGGCGCCGCGATACCACGGCCGTCATCAGCTCAACCGGTACCCAGACGGTCTGGAGAAGTGCATCGGCTGCGAGTTGTGCGCCTGGGCTTGCCCGGCTGACGCGATCTATGTCGAAGGCGCGGACAACACTGAAGAGCAACGGTTTTCACCGGGCGAACGCTACGGCCGGGTCTACCAAATCAACTATCTGCGTTGTATCGGGTGCGGCCTGTGCATCGAAGCGTGCCCAACCCGGGCGCTGACCATGACCAATGACTATGAGATGGCCGACGACAACCGCGCTGACCTGATCTATGAAAAGGACCGGTTGCTGGCACCGCTGCTATCGGACATGACCGCGCCGCCGCACCCCCGGGCCGCGGGCGCCACCGACAAGGATTACTACCTGGGCAACGTGACCCCACATGGGTTGCGCGAGAGCCAGAACGCCGGTGGTTCCCGGTGATCGCCACACTCGCCCAGGACCTGGCCCCGACGTTGGCCGAAGACGCCATCGTGCGCACCTCCACCGGTGAGGCGGTCATGTTCTGGGTGTTGGGCACGCTCGCGGTGATCGGTGCGCTCGGCGTGGTGCTGGCGGTCAACGCCGTGTATTCGGCGATGTTCCTGGCGATGACGATGATAATCCTGGCCGTGTTCTATATGGCCCAAGACGCATTGTTTCTGGGCGTCGTTCAGGTCGTGGTCTATACCGGCGCGGTGATGATGTTGTTTTTGTTCGTGCTGATGCTCATCGGCGTGGACTCCGCGGAATCGTTGAAGGAGACGCTGCGCGGACAGCGGATCGCAGCAGTGGTGACCGGCGTCGGGTTCGGAGCGCTACTCATCGCCGGCATCGGCAACGTGGCGACCGGGGGCTTCGCCGGATTGACCGCGGCCAACGCCAATGGCAACGTCGAGGGCCTGGCCGCATTGATCTTTTCCCGATACCTGTGGGCGTTCGAGTTGACCAGCGCGCTGCTGATCACCGCAGCAATCGGGGCGATGGTGCTGGCCCACCGCGAGCGTTTCGAGCGCCGCAAAACCCAGCGGGAGCTGTCGCAGGAGCGCTTCCTTCCCGGCGGCCATCCCACCCCACTGCCCAACCCCGGCGTCTATGCACGGCATAACGCGGTGGACGTCGCCGCGTTGCTCCCCGACGGCAGCTACTCGCAGTTGTCGGTCTCGCGCATTCTGCGGACCCGCGGCGCCGACGGACTGCAGACACCCTCACCGGAAGCGGTGTCCGGAGCTCTGGACAGCGGTGCATCATGAATCCGGCCAATTATCTTTATCTATCCGCGCTGCTGTTCACCATCGGCGCCTCAGGTGTGCTGTTGCGCCGCAACGCGATCGTCATGTTCATGTGTGTGGAACTGATGCTCAATGCGGTCAATCTGGCTTTCGTCACGTTCGCCCGGATGCACGGCCACCTCGATGGGCAGATGATCGCGTTCTTCACCATGGTCGTGGCGGCCTGCGAAGTGGTCGTCGGCCTGGCCATCATCATGACCATTTTCCGTACCCGTAAATCGGCGTCGGTCGACGACGCGAACCTACTCAAAGGCTAAAACCGCCAACATGACTGACTACACCTGGCTGCTGGTGGCCCTGCCACTGGCGGGTGCCGCGATCTTGCTGTTCGGCGGTAGGCGTACCGACGCGTGGGGTCACTGGTTGGGTTGTGCGGCGGCGCTGGCGGCGTTTGGCGTGGGCACCACGCTGCTTGCCGAGCTGCTCAGCCGTCCTGCGGAGGACCGCGTCATCCACCAGACGGTATTCACCTGGATACCGGTGGCCCAACTGCAGGTGGACTTTGGGCTGCAGATCGACCAGCTGTCGATCTGCTTTGTGCTGCTGATCACCGGGGTCGGGTCGCTGATCCACATATATTCGGTCGCCTACATGGCCGAAGACCCGGACCGCCGTAGGTTTTTCGGCTACCTGAACCTGTTTTTGGCATCGATGCTGCTGCTGGTGGTGGCCGACAACTACGTGTTGCTCTACGTCGGGTGGGAAGGCGTGGGTTTGGCGTCCTACCTGCTGATCGGTTTCTGGTATCACAAGCCAACAGCGGCGACGGCGGCCAAGAAGGCATTCGTGATGAACCGAGTGGGGGACGCCGGTTTGGCGCTGGGCATGTTCTTGATGTTCAGCACCTTCGGCACGCTGTCGTACAGCGGAGTCTTCGCCGCAGCACCAGGGGCCAGTACCGGTGTGTTGACCGCGATGGGTCTGTTGCTGCTGTTGGGCGCCTGCGCCAAATCCGCCCAGGTTCCGCTGCAGGCCTGGTTAGGTGACGCCATGGAGGGCCCCACCCCGGTGTCGGCGCTGATCCACGCCGCCACCATGGTGACCGCCGGGGTGTATTTGATCGTGCGGTCCAATCCCCTCTACAACCTCGCACCGGACGCACAACTGGCGGTTGTCATCGTCGGCACCGTCACGTTGCTGCTCGGGGCCGTGATCGGCTGCGCCAAGGACGACATCAAGCGTGCGTTGGCGGCCTCGACCATGAGCCAGATCGGCTACATGGTGCTGGCCGCCGGCCTGGGCCCGGCCGGATACGCGTTCGCGATCATGCACCTGCTCACCCACGGCTTCTTCAAGGCCGGGCTGTTCCTCGGGTCCGGCTCGGTTATCCACGCCATGCACGAGGAGCAGGACATGCGCCGCTACGGCGGGTTGCGCGCCGCACTACCCGTTACCTTTGTCACGTTCGGGCTGGGCTATCTAGCGATCATCGGTGTGCCGCCGTTCGCCGGATTCTTCTCCAAGGACGCGATCATCGAAGCGGCGCTGAGCACCGGTGACACTCGCGGTTACCTGCTCGGCGGTGCCGCGCTGCTGGGTGCCGGAGTGACCGCGTTCTACATGACCCGGGTGATGCTGATGACCTTCTTCGGCGCCAAACGCTGGGCCCCGGCCTCCCGCCCGCACGAGGCGCCGGCCCTGATGACGTGGCCCATGATCCTGCTGGCGGTGGGTTCGGTGTTTTCCGGTGGCCTGCTGGCCATTGGCGGCACCCTGCAGCGCTGGCTCGAGCCCGTTGTCGGTGCTCATGAAGAAACCTCCCATGCCCTGCCCACCTGGGTCAGCACCACGGTGGCGCTTTCCGTCGTGGCCATCGGCATCGCGGTGGCCTATCGGATGTACGGCACCGCCGCAATCCCACGGGTGGCCCCCGCCGAGGTGTCGGTGCTCACCGCGGCCGCCCGCGCCGATCTCTACGGCGATGCCTTCAACGAGGAGGTGTTCATGCGCCCCGGCGCGCAACTGACCCGTGAAGTGGTCGCCATCGACGACGCCGGCGTGGACGGCTCAGTCAACGCGCTGGCGGCGCTGGTGAGCGCGACGTCGAATCGTTTGCGGCATATGCAAACCGGCTTCGCCCGCAACTATGCGCTGTCGATGCTGGCCGGCGCGGTCCTGGTGGCCGCGGTGCTGTTGGCGGTGCAGCTGTGGTGAACTCACACATCCCGTGGCTGACGGTGCTGTGGCTGGTACCGCTGGCGGGTTCGGTGCTGATCATCTTGCTGCCCCCGGGGCTGCGCCAGCTCGCCAAGTGGACCGGTCTGACCGTCAGTGTGCTGACGCTGGCCGTCTCGATCGTCATCGCAACCGGGTTCGAGCCTGGTGGCCAGCCGTATCAATTCGTCGAAAACCGATCCTGGATACCGGCGTTCGGCGCCGGCTACACCCTCGGCGTGGACGGCATCGCGGTGGTTCTGGTGCTGTTGACCACGGTACTGATCCCGTTGCTGCTGGTTGCCGGCTGGGATGACGGTGGCGAGCGCACCAGAGGTGTGCACGCGTACGTCGCCCTGACGCTGGCCATCGAGTCGATGGTGCTGATCTCGGTGATCGCACTGGATGTACTGCTGTTCTACGTGTTCTTCGAAGCGATGCTGATCCCGATGTACTTCCTCATCGGCGGCTTCGGGCAGGGACCCGGGCGGTCCCGTGCTGCGGTGAAGTTCTTGCTGTACAACCTGTTCGGCGGACTGATCATGCTGGCGGCGGTGATCGGGTTGTATGTGGTGACCGCGCAACAGGGCCCCGGAACCTTCGATTTCCGTGAGATCGTGGCCGGCATGCAGGCCGGCCAGTACGGCGTGGACCCGGCGGTATTGAAAGCCCTCTTCGGCGGTTTCATGTTCGCGTTCGCGATCAAGGCTCCGCTGTGGCCGTTCCACCGCTGGCTACCAGACGCGGCAGTGGAATCGACTCCCGCGACCGCGGTGCTGATGATGGCGGTGATGGACAAAGTCGGCACCTTTGGCATGCTGCGCTACTGCCTGCAGCTGTTTCCCGATGCCTCAACATATTTCCGTCCGCTGATTGTGACGCTGGCAATCATCGGCGTGATCTACGGCGCCATCGTGGCCATCGGTCAAACCGACATCATGCGTCTGATCGCTTACACGTCGATTTCGCACTTCGGTTTCATCATCGCGGGCATCTTCGTGATGACCACCCAGGGGCAGAGCGGATCGACGCTGTACATGCTCAACCACGGGCTATCGACGGCCGCGGTCTTCCTGATCGCCGGTTTCCTGATTTCCCGGCACGGCAGCCGCGCGATCGCCGACTACGGCGGCGTACAGAAGGTGGCTCCGGTGCTGGCCGGTACCTTTATGGTTTCGGCGATGGCCACCCTGTCGCTGCCCGGCCTGGCCCCCTTCATCAGCGAATTTTTAGTCCTGCTAGGCACTTTCAACCGCTATTGGCTGGCCGCGGCCTTCGGTGTTACCGCACTGGTGCTCTCCGCCATCTACATGCTGTGGCTGTACCAGCGCGTCATGACCGGACCGCTGGCCAAGGGCAACGAGCAGATCGGCGACCTGGTGCCGCGCGAAGTGGTGGTCGTCGCACCGCTGATCGCGCTCTTGCTGGTGCTTGGCGTCTATCCCAAGCCGGTGCTCGACGTCATCAACCCGGCCGTCGAGAACACCATGACCACCATCGGCCAGCATGATCCCGCGCCCAAGGCGCCGAGCGCGAAGGCCCCCCGGACAGCCGAAGGACCACACCAATGATCCTGCCCAGCCCCAGCATCGAGTACTTCGTGCTGTGTCCGATGCTCATCGTCTTCGGCGTCGCCGTCGTCGGCGTATTGGCCGAAGCGTTCCTGCCCCGTCGGTGGCGATACCGCACCCAGGTGACACTGGCCCTGGCCGGCTTGGTCGCCGCATTCATCGCGATTGTCGCGGTGGCCAAGGCAATTCCAGCGCCTGGGCAGCGAGCCGTTCTGGGCTCGATGGCCATCGATCGACCGACGCTGTTCCTGCAGGGCACCATTGTGCTCGTCGCCGTGATGGCCATCATCTTCATCGCCGAACGCAGCGCACACCGAATTGTGACCCACGGCAAGGCCGCGGTCGCGGCAGGAGGCCGCGGACTGGACTCCTTCACCCCGCAAGCTTCCGCGGTGCCCGGCAGCGAATCCGAACGCGATGCGGACCGGTTGGGGGCTGGTCAAACGGAGATCTTCCCGCTGGTGCTGCTTTCCGTCGGCGGCATGATGGTGTTTCCCGCCTCTAACGATCTGCTGACGATGTTTGTGGCCCTGGAAGTCCTGTCCCTGCCGCTCTACCTGACGTGCGGGTTGGCCCGGCACCGCCGTCTGCTGTCGCAGGAAGCGGCGTTGAAGTACTTCCTGCTGGGTGCGTTCTCCTCGGCGTTCTTTCTCTACGGTGTCGCGTTGTTGTATGGCGCGACCGGCACACTGACCCTGACCGGCATCCGGGATTCGCTGGCGGCACACGGCGATACGTCCATGGCGTTGGTCGGTGTCGGGCTGCTCTCGGTCGGCCTGCTATTCAAGGTCGGCGCCGTTCCCTTCCACTCCTGGATACCCGACGTGTACCAAGGGGCGCCCACCCCCATCACGGGGTTCATGGCGGCCGCCACCAAGGTCGCGGCCTTCGGTGCGTTGCTGCGCGTGGTCTATGTCGCGTTGCCGCCGCTCCACGAGCAGTGGCGGCCCGTGCTGTGGGCTATTTCGATCCTGACCATGGCGGTGGGCACCATCACCGCGGTGAACCAGACGAATGTCAAACGGATGCTGGCGTATTCGTCGGTCGCCCATGTCGGCTTCATCCTCACCGGCGTGATCGCCGACAACTCGGCCGGCCTGTCGGCGACCCTGTTCTACTTGGTCGCCTACAGTTTCAGCACGGTGGGCGCGTTCGCCATCGTCAGCCTGATACGCAACCGCGACGGTGTCGAGGATGCCGACCTGTCCCACTGGGCCGGGTTGGGTCAGCGGTCACCCATTGTGGGAGTGATGCTGTCGATGTTCCTGCTGGCGTTCGCGGGCATTCCGCTGACGAGCGGATTCATCAGCAAATTTTCGGTGTTCAGGGCCGCGGCCCAGGGTGGCGCGGTGCCGCTGGTGGTCATTGGTGTGATTTCCAGCGGGGTGGCCGCGTATTTCTATGTCCGGGTCATCGTGCTGATGTTCTTCACCGAGGAATCCGAGGACACCCCGCAGGTGGTGGCACCTGGTGTGCTGAGCAAGGCCGCTATTGCGGTATGCGCGGCGGTCACCGTCGTGCTGGGCGTTGTTCCGCAGCCGGTGCTCGATCTGGCCGATCGCGCCGCCCAACTGCTGCACTGAGCCAACTCGGGGATCTAGTCCCCGGTGCGTCACTCGTGAGGGACAACGACTGTGCGGCGCAAACGAACCGCGACCATCCCGCGTGGGCGACGTTAACGCCCACGCGGGAGTTCGCTTACGGTTGGCCGAAGAAACCCGCTTGATTGTCACCTTGGTTGAAAGCGCCCGAGGAGTCATTGCCAGAGTTGCCGAAGCCCGAGTCTCCGGTACCCGAGTTCCCAGCGCCGGATCCGATTGAACCCGAGTTGTTGATACCAGCGAGAGCGAAGCCGCTGTTGCTGATGCCCGTGTTGAAATCGCCCGTATTGTTGAGGCCGACGAGCCCGCTGCCGACGTTCATGAACCCTGATGTCGCTGCTGCCGCACCGGCCGTGTTCGTGTTTCCGAAGCCAGACACGCCAACTGCAGCCACGTCATTGGTGTTGTTGAAGCCCGAGGCGCCGTCGCCGGTGTTGTTAAAGCCCGATGAGGTGACCCCGGCCGGGGTGGTCGCACTGCCAATACCGGTGTTCAGATTTCCGGAGTTCAACAGCCCGGTATTGGTGTCACCCGCATTCCCCAAACCAGTGTTCACGCTGCCGGAGTTGAACCAACCCGTGTTGCCGCCCAGCCCACCTGCAGCACCACCCGCATTGAAACTGCCGGTGTTGTAACCGCCCGCGTTGCCGACGCCCATGTTGGCTTGACCCGCATTGTCGAAGCCGACGTTGCGGAAGCCCGCGTTGTTGAAACCAAAGTTCGAAGCACCCGCATTTCCGAAGCCGGTATTGGAATTGCCGCCGTTCCAGAAGCCGCTGTTGATGTTGCCGGAGTTAGCGCCGCCGGTGTTGCCATCCCCGGAGTTCAAGAAACCCCAGTTGCCGTCACCGGAGTTGAAGAACCCGACGTTGTTGTTACCCGAGTTCCCGATACCGATATTGCCGCTGCCCGAGTTCAGCGCACCGATACCCACCTGGTTGTCACCGGTGAGGCCGAAGCCGATGTTGTTGTTGCCGTTGTTGCCGAAGCCAAAGTTAGTGCTGCCCTGGTTACCGAACCCGATATTGGACGAACCCTGGTTTCCACTACCCAAGTTGAACGAGCCAAAGTTGCCGGAACCGATGTTCGCGGTTCCCCAGTTACCGCTGCCCAGGTTCCCGTTACCAAAGTTGCCGAAACCGAAGTTTCCGCTGCCGTTGTTGCCGCCGCCAAAGTTCAGATTGCCCTGGTTGCCGCCGCCAAAGTTGGTGTTACCGATGTTGCCATTGCCCAGGTTGGCAAAGCCAAAGTTCCCACTGCCCAAGTTGAGGTTGCCAATGTTGCCCCCACCCAGGTTCAGGCTGCCGAAGTTCCCGCTGCCCAGGTTGAACGAGCCAATGTTGCCGCCACCCAGGTTCCAGTCACCCATATTGCCCAGGCCCGTGTTGAGGCCCGGCAGGCTGGCCGCGGGCGCCGCGGCCGCGGCGGCGGCCTGACCCAGACCCGGCAGGCTCGACAATGCCTGCTGCCACGACGGTAACGCCGCGGCCGCCGCCGAGACCCCGCCGTGATAACCCACCATCGCCGCCACGTCGGCGGCCCACATCTCCTCGTAAATGCCCTCCGCAGCAGCAATCGCCGGCGCATTCTGACCAAACAGGTTCGACATCACCAACTGCACAAACGCATTACGATTCGCCGCCACCGCCAGCGGATGCACCATCGCCGCTCGGGCCGCCTCAAAGACCCCGGCCACCGCCTTGGCCTGCCCAGCCGCACCCACCGCCCGCGCCGCAGCCGCGCTCAACCAGCTCGCATACGGCGCCGCCGCAGCCGCCATCGCCGCCGCCGCCGGACCCTGCCACGCCTGACCCGCCAACCCTGAGGTCACCGACGCAAACGACTCCGCGGCGGTCGCCAGCTCATCACCCAAGGAACCCCACGCGACCGACGCCTCCAGCATCGGAGCAGACCCCGCACCAGTGAACATCCGCATCGAATTGATCTCCGGCGCCAACATGAAGAAGCTCATCAGCCCACACCTTCCCTAGTGAGTCACTCACTCATCCGCTTGACCGACCTGCTCGCGTCGATCAGGCCCCACCGCATGGCCTGTTGAGCAACTCTAGGAAACTCGTGGCACAAAGTCCGCGATTTCGCAAAACCTGGGAAACTTCGACAATGCACGCCAGAGGGCGCAGCCCGGGTCGGGCGATACGGTGCCCGCCAACGCTTCCGGCGATTCCTGAGAATCCCGCCTGGCTACGCTGAGGCCGATTTTCGGTACGCCGAAATGTGGCGGTACCAATATGCGCCGCCCAGGGCACGGCCGGCGGGTCATCCGCGGGTCGGTAGTGCGGCTGACCGCGGCAACGCCGCCGTCGCGTCAGCGACCATCGGATCACCCCAGGAACGGCCGAGTAGCCAACACGTAGATGGCCAGCACCGCCAGCGGCGCCACCAACGGCAACCATGGCACCTGTAGCGGGAAGGACGTCGCAACCACGCCGGCAAAGCTAAATCCCACGGCGGCAACGATTGTCGGCCAGCTGCCCACGACGCCGCCGACCGGTGCGCCGCAATGGTAGGTACACACCAGGTAGGCGGCGGCGAACAGACCCGACAGCGCGACGAGCAGATGCGGCGGGTCGGCCACAACGATCACAAACACCGACATCAGCACCGCAATCGTTGCGGCCCGGCGAAGAATCGTCCCCACCCCCACGCCGATCAGGCCAGCAATCCCGGCCGCAATGTCCGGCCCATGGCCATCGACGGCGACCAATGCCACCATCAGGTAACCGAATACCGATGCGATGGCGCGGGCCACGGGCTGGGCAATCAGTTGCATCTCAGCGCTCTCCCCGAAGCCGCCCGCGCACTCGATGTCGGCGGTCGGGCAGGGCGTTCATCGACTGATCCAGCGAGAGGTCGGCCGGCCAGGACAGCACATCGACCCCGACGGTGGCCATGTCGCGATACATCGCGGAGCGCTGCAGCGTCCACATCCGCACCACCAGGGCGTCCCGTTCCCCCTCGAAGGGAGAGCTATCGAGAACGTCCACAGCGACCACGACGTGGCCGCGTTTGCGCAGGTCAATCAGCGCCAGGGCAAATTCGGTATCGAGCAGGGTGGAGAACGCGATGACGATGGCCCCGGGCGGAACGGCGGCCCGCGGCGCCAGCGTGCCGGTCGTCTTTTCGAACCGGTCGCCGGTACCCAGCACGGTGTCCAGAACCCGATAGAACTGGCGTTGGCCGATGTCGGCGCCCAGCCACCGCGGGCGGTTGCCTCCTAGTGCGACGATGCCGGCCCGATCGCCGTGACGCAGCGCGGTCTGGACCACCTGGGCGGCGCCACGCGCGATGCGCTCGGTCGCCTCGGTCGCCGGCCCCGGCGGCTGCCGATAGGTGTCGATCAGCACAATCACGTCGGCGGCGCGATCGGTCAAACGCTGCGTCACGTGCAACCGGTGACGCCGGGCGCTGACCGCCCAATTGACGGCACGCAACTGGTCGCCTGGAACATAGGGACGGATGTCCGCATATTCGACACCGGGACCGATGTGCCGGGTCAGGTGGGCCCCCAACCGGTCCAGCAGCTCGGTCTGCGGAATGGTCGTCGCCTGGGGCGGGGTAAGAGGAAATACGATGACCTCGGCGGCGTCGACGCCTCCCGTCCCGACGAGCAACCCGCCGCGCGCGAGGACATCGACCCGCACCTGGATAGGGTATCGCCCCCAACGGTGCGCCACTACCGCAACATTTTTCGCCTGACTGAGGTCCGAATCGAGAACTTCGAGACGCATTTCGTCGTGTGCCGAAACGGTAAGTTCAACGGATCCCGGTCCGAAAGTTGCCGTGGAACCGCTTGTTGCCCAAACTTTTACCAGCGCCTGCTCTTCTTCGAAGCACCGCTGGCAGTCCGGCTCGCCGTGCACATGAATGATCGGGACTGGTCGCTGCCAGTACACGGAGCACAACACGCCAATCAGCGGCGCCGCGAACGCTATTAGCTTCCACTGGTTGGCGATCACCGCAACCACCAGCGCAACGCCGGCGCAGGTTGCGAGCGTCAAGGTCAGTTGCGAAGCACGCCAGCGCAACTCGACTTGACGGGTTTCGATCACGCGGCACCGTCATTCATCGGCTGCCCGTTTCGGCTCGTTTGCCCTGGGGACGGGCAAGCGCCGCAGCAACTCTCCGATTATGTCGGCACCATGTATTTTGCGCACCCACATCTCCGGCCGCAGGGTAATCCGGTGTGCCATCGAAGCAGTCGCAAGCGCCTTGATGTCTTCGGGGATCACGTAGTCGCGACCGAGCAGCAGAGCTCGGGCCCGGGCGAGCTGGACCAGGTCGAGTTCTGCTCGCGGGCTGGCGCCAACAGCCACTTGGGGGTGGTGGCGAGTGGCGGTGGCCAGCGACACCACATAGTGCAGGACGTCCTCATGGACACTCACCTGCTCAACCGATTCCCGCATGGCCAGCAGGTCGTGCACGTCGACCACCTGGTTGACCCTCGGCTCGACCGATCCGCGTTCGAGACGGCGGCGCAGCATCGAGGTCTCGTCCCGCTCGGAGAGATACCGTAGTTCCAGCCGAATCGCGAATCGATCCAGCTGCGCCTCCGGAAGCGGGTAGGTGCCTTCGTATTCGATCGGGTTGTCGGTGGCCAGCACGATGAACGGCACAGGAAGCTTGTGGGTTTGACCGTCAATGCTGACCTGACCCTCGGCCATCGCCTCCAACAATGCCGCCTGGGTTTTGGGCGGCGTGCGGTTGATCTCATCGGCGAGCAGCAGGTTGGTGAAGATGGGACCGGCCCGAAATTCGAAGCGCCCCGACTGCATGTCGTAGATGGTCGAGCCGAGCAGATCCGCGGGCAGCAGATCCGGGGTGAACTGCACTCGTTTGAATTCAAGCCCAAGCGCGGCGGCGAAGGAACGTGCGATGAGTGTCTTGCCCAAGCCGGGGAGATCCTCGATCAGTACATGGCCGCGGGCGAGCACGGCGGTCAGGATGAGGGTGAGCGCGGCGCGTTTGCCCACCACGACGCGTTCGATTTCGTCCAGCACAGCCTCGCAGTGGGCGGTCGTCGCCGCCGCCGGAATCGTCATGATCGACTCATATCCGCATCACCTCCGACTCAATGCGAGTCATACCAACTCCAGCCGATGCAGTATCGCTTCGAGCGTCGCACGGCCGGGGCCAGGCAGACGCCCGCCGGTGGGCGCAACGTTATTCGGATTCACCCATTCCCACAGGTCGTCTCCGAACAGCATTCGTCCGGTGGCCTGAAACGATGCCGGGTCTTTGGCCTGCCGTTGCCCGGTCGCGATCTCGTATCGTCGGGCCAGCATTGGGCGCAAATGCCGGTCCCAATCGGCCCGCGTGGAGTCCGCCCGACGAATGGTCGTCTCAGTGTTGGACAGCCAGCGGCGCAAGCTATCCCCAAGATCGTCGGGATCCGAGTCGGCCTCCGGTTGCGTTCCGTGTCCCAAGACCCGGCGGATATTGAGTAGCACCAGCGCCAAGGCAATACCCGATGCCGCCAGCACGAACCGGCGATCATGCGCGATCAGCGCCAGCAGATCCACACCCACGATCAGGCAAGTACCCAACACGATAAGTTTTTTCATGCCGAACCCCGCTGGCCTCCGACGGCATCGGCACCGGCCGGCGCTGCCAGCTCGTCCAGCACCAGCCGAAGAACACGCATCGCCAGCTCACGGTGCCGCTCGTTCATCACGTGTGAGCTGAACCTTGCCTCGGCGAACAAATTCACCAGCTGCACCGCGTTATCAGCTTGCAGCGCACGATGTTCGACGGCTCGGGCCAACACCTCCGTCGGAGTATCGAAGTCCTGTGGGACGGCTGCGGGCACATTGGCGAGTTCACGTTCCATGGCCGCATAGCACGCGATGATTGCCGCGCGCGGATCTCGGTGTAGGTCAGCCATTTCGGCCAGCCCGACTTCGGCTACCCGCACCAGCAACTCCGAACCCGCGGACGGAACCGGGGGCTCGATGTGGTCTTCGGAGACGGCGCCCGGCCGCGTCACGCGCCCCCGCCGATGCGAGAGCACCGCCGCAGATCCGAGGGTCAACAGGAGCAACGGAGCCGCAAAGACGAGCAGGATCGTCAGAGTGTCTCCGGGATCGTCGGCCGGGCGTTGTGTGGGCGGCGCACCGCTGCTGCCAGCTGACGGCGCCGCGCTCGGATCCGATGCCGGCCGGGCTGGGGCAATATCATCGGGCGCCACCAAGTGCGATAGCAGCATCGCCATCAGCAGCCAGCCAACTAGCACCGCAAGCCCGATCAGCAGCACCCGCCAACTCGTCTGTCCCCTGCCACGCCCGAGTAATTCGGACAGATTCCCCGTGCTGGGTGCCATCGTGCGCGGATCACGCAATCGCGCGATAACCGCGAACGCCACCAGCGCCACGCTGCCACTGAGAACGGCGATCACGAACACCAGCGCTGCCCGACCGCTTCCCGGCTCCACCGCCGACCCGCCATCGCGAGCTGGAAGATAGCCGCGCAGGGCCGCGGCGACCACGATCAGCAGCACGATCAGGCCGACAACGCGTCCCGTTGGCTTGTCAATTCCGGGCATTCGCACACCTGCCTGCCGCCCGTTTGCGGCATGTCTCATCCTGGCACGCCAGGCGCTGCTGTCGCCACCAACTTCGGCACGGGTGCTCGTTGGACGCCCACCCCGGGGTGGGCCGGCGGATGGCACACCGGACGCCGGACGGGCTGACCGACGGGTTTCGTTTGGCAACTCAAGTGGGTGGGCCACAACCATCGAGTCGATGGCCGATCATGAAACAGTCTATAGCGCAATCAATTTAGCTGCCGTAGGCTCGCCTAGGCCGGCTGAAACACCCGGTAGCTGCCGTCGAGAGCCTCGTGATGGCCGACGGCGCGACCCGTGACTGTAGCGGGATCAACCAACGCCAATCCCACCGCGGCCTGCGCGAATTCGTCCGCGGTTGCGGTGTCAACGAATTCGCGAGCGTATTAGGCCAAACCCGGGGTAAGAATCGGATTGGACGGCGCCAACGCGTTGACCGCAATGTTGTGGTCGGCAAGATCGAAGGCCGCGCACCGGGTCAAATGTTCTAGCGCCGCCTTGGATCCACCGTAGCCGGGCAATACCCCACCGCTGCGGTCGGCGTGCGGCCCGTCGCCAGGCAGCCGGGATGCGACCGAGGTGATGTTGATAATCGAGCCCTGTCCCGCGGCAATCATGTCCGGGCAGGTCAATTACATCAACTCGTACGCGGCGAACACGCAGATATCGAAGTGGCGGCGGCGATACGCAGCCAACGGCGTCCCGACAAACCCCGGCCAGCCCGGCTTGTCAGCGGCCGGTTCCGCGGGCCTTGAGCGCGGTTCGGCACCGCGCGCCGGCGGGCGCCCCGGGGCGGTAAAAGCGGCGTTGTTCACCAGAAGTGTGATGGGGCCCAAAGCATCCCGGGCGGCCGTCACCAACTACGTGACGTCGTCTCGGTCGGTCAGATCGGCACGCACCGCCACCGCCCGCCTGCCGCCGCAATCTGGCCGACCGTTTCACCCAACGTTCCGGGCAACCGGGCGTCCCACACCCGTTCGGTGCTCCCGACAACTGCTACCGCTGCGCCCTCCGCGGCGAATGCCAGCGTGATCGCGCGGCCCAGCCCGCGGCTGGCGCCGGTGACGATTGCCACCCGTCCCGCAAGTGCGCCAGTCACCGAGTGACGCCGTGCACGATGATCGCCGTGGTC
This sequence comes from Mycobacterium basiliense, assembly GCF_900292015.1. Lineage (NCBI taxonomy): Bacteria > Bacillati > Actinomycetota > Actinomycetes > Mycobacteriales > Mycobacteriaceae > Mycobacterium > Mycobacterium basiliense. The sequence continues at coordinate 1,475,267 of NZ_LR130759.1, read as the reverse complement.
TGATCCACCCAGCTATCATCGAGCATTTGGTCCGGATACAGCAGCATCCGCAGCATCGTTGCCCCGCCGATCAACTCGATCAGCCGGTTCGGGTCCACGTCGGGATGGGCTTCACCACGGTTGATGGCCTCTTGCAGCCGCATCCGCACGGTGGCGAACAAGTCGACGAACCGCGACAACACCCGAGCGTTCAAGTCGGGATCGGCTGTCATATCGGCCACCAACCCCGGCAGCGCGGCCCGGACCACCGGAGTGGTGAACACGTCGCGCGTGGCCTGAATCATCATCCGGATATCCGCGGCGAAATTTCCCGCCGGCGCCTCCAACGCGGTGGGGGCCGCGGGGAACGCCGCCTCGTGGACCAGTTCCGCCTTGCTCGACCATCGGCGATACAGTGCCGACTTTGTGGTTCCAGCGCGCTCTGCGACGGCCGCCAAACTGAGATTGGCATAGCCGATTTGCACCAGCAGATCGGCTGTCGCCAACAAGATGGCCGAATCAATGCGAGGGTCCCGCGGTCGTCCGGCGCCGGGGGCCTTGTCAAGGGAAGACAGGTCTGCTTTCATAACGCTACCTACCGTATCGTAATTACCGTACGAAGGAAGTACCCGTGGCCAACGAACCGGCGCTCGAAGATGTGGGCCGCCTACAGCGCTCAAGCCGTGATGTCAGCGCACTGCCGGCGGTGATGTCGCGATGGCTGGCCAGCGTACTGCCCGGCGACGCGGCGCCTGAGGTGACCGTGGAAAGCGGTGTGGATTCCACGGGAATGTCGTCGGAAACCATCATCTTGACCGTGCGTTGGCAGGAGAACCGCCAACCGAGGCAGCAGAGGCTGGTCGCCCGGGTGGCACCGGCCGCCGGCGACGTGCCCGTGTTCCCGACCTATCGACTTGACCACCAATTCGAGGTCATCCGGATGGTCGGCGAGCTGACCGATGTCCCGGTTCCTCGAGTGCGCTGGATTGAGACCACCGGCGACGTGCTGGGAACGCCATTCTTCCTGATGGATCATGTCGAGGGCGTGGTTCCGCCCGATGTCATGCCTTACACCTTCGGCAGCAATTGGTTCGCCGACGCACCCGTAGAACGCCAGCGCGAATTGCAGGACGCCACCGTCGCGGTGCTGGCCAAACTGCACTCAATCCCCGACGCACAGAGCAAATTTGGCTTCCTGTCCACCGGGCAGGACGGCGGCAACGCAATGCGCCGCCATTTCAACTGGGTGCGTTCCTGGTACGACTTCGCAGTGCCAGACATCGGCCGCTCCCCGTTGCTGGAAAGGACTTTCGAGTGGCTGGAACGGCACTGGCCGGATCAGGTGTCCTCGCGCAAATCGGTGCTGCTATGGGGCGACGCCCGAGTGGGCAACGTCCTGTACCGAGACTTTGCGCCGGTTGCGGTGCTGGACTGGGAAATGGTGACGTTGGGACCGCGTGAACTCGACGTCGCGTGGATGATCTTTGCCCACATGGTTTTTCAAGAACTCGCCGGATTGGCCACGTTACCTGGATTGCCTGACGTGATGCGTGAGGACGACGTCCGCAGCACGTATCAACGACTTACCGGTGTGAAACTTGGTGACCTGCATTGGTTCTACGTATATGCGGGAGTCATGTGGGCGTGTGTCTTCATGCGCACAGGTGCCCGACGGGTGCATTTTGGCGAAGTGTCGAAGCCCGACGAAGTCGAATCGCTGTTCTACCACGCCGGATTGATCAAGCGCCTAATCGGAGAGGAGCGCTAATGCCGCAGTCACTAGGCCCACTCGACGAGTACCCGGTACATCAGGTTCCCCAACCGATCGCATGGCCAGGTTCCTCGGACCGCAATTTCTACGACCGCTCCTACCTGAACGCACACGACCGCACCGGGGACATCTTTGTGATCAGCGGCATCGGCTACTACCCCAATCTTGGGGTGAAGGATGCCTACCTGCTTATCAGGCGTGGGGACACACAGACCGCGGTGCACCTTTCAGATGCCATCGACCAGGACCGGCTGCACCAGCGTGTCAATGGCTACCGGATCGACATCATCGAGCCATTACACAAACTGCGACTCGTACTCGATGAAACCGAGGGCATTGCAGCCGATCTCACGTGGGAGGGGCTCTTCGATGTCGTTCAGGAGCAACCGCACCTGCTGCGGTCGGGTAACCGCGTGACCCTTGATGCACAACGCTTCGCGCAACTGGGCACCTGGAGCGGCCGGATTGCCATCGACGGGGAGGAAATCGTCGTCGACCCGGCAACGTGGATCGGTAGCCGGGACCGGTCTTGGGGCATCCGGCCGGTCGGCGAGCCGGAACCGGCGGGACGACCGGCAGATCCACCCTTCGAGGGCATGTGGTGGCTATACGTTCCAATGGCCTTCGACGACTTTGCCATCGTGCTGATCATCCAGGAGGAGCCCGACGGGTTCCGTTCGCTCAATGACTGCACCCGGATCTGGCGTGACGGCCGTGTCGAACAGCTCGGCTGGCCCCGGGTCGAAATCCACTACCGCTCCGGCACCCGCATCCCAACCGGGGCCACCATCGACGCGACCGCCCCCGACGGCACGCCGATTCATTTCGACGTGGAATCAAAACTGCCAGTGCCCATTCACGTCGGTGGCGGCTACGGCGGCGATTCAGACTGGCTGCACGGCATGTGGAAGGGCGAGAAGTTCGTCGAACGGCTCAGCTACAACATGACCGACCCGGCGATCGTCGCACGGTCGGGTTTCGGCGTCATCGACCACGTGGGCCGGGCGGTATGCCGAGACGGCGATGCGGATCCGGTTGAGGGTTGGGGTCTCTACGAACACGGAGCGCTGGGGCGCCACGACCCGTCGGGATTTGCCGACTGGTTAACGGTGGCGCCCTGACGAGCCGCGCAAGCCGCCAGCATCAGCGGCGACGATAACGCCACATCAAGCAGCCGCCCGGGTCACCCCGTGCACTGTGCATAATCGTGCGCAGCACAGACAAGTGAATTTGCCCTTGAAGCTGTGTTGGTGCATTCGCAATCGTCGTACTGCCCGGATCGAGCATCGCCACGTCCTGCCAGTGTAGGCGACTGGGCGTTCCGTCGCCTTGTTACCAACAGGAGCACTGCCATGCCGCTGCCCTTCCCACCCTTCAGAGACGACACCTCGACCTACTCGTGGCTGCATGGATGGTTCTACGAAAACGTCGTGGCGCCCGCGGTCCTGCACACCCGCTACGTGATCGACGAGCACTTTCTCAAAGCCCTGCCATCAGGTGCTCACGTCCTCGACGTCGGCTCGGGAGGCGCCCAATTTACGCAGTACCTGGCCGATCGTCGACCCGACATCAACATCATTGGCATTGACCTTTCGATCCCGCAGATCCAGCGTGCCAACAAGCGCATGCGCGGCTATGGCGAGCGGGTGCAGTTTCAACGGGGTGACGCGACCCGGCTCCAATTCGGCGATTGCAGATTTGACGGGGTGATTAGTTACGGGTCCATCAAACACTGGACCTCGCGCGAAGCCGGCCTCGCCGAATGTCTCCGGGTACTCAAACCCGAAGGGCCGTTGCTGATCGTCGAGGTTGATCGCAGCATGACCTTTGACACCGCCTACACATTCGTGTCGCAATACCGTGCTCCGCGACTACTGCACGGCCCGATTCTGGCGATGTTTCGAACGTGGGTCGCGGGTCGATCGATCGATCTGGACGACGCACGCACCATCGCCGACGGGCTTGATCTGATCAATAAGGATGCCCGCCGGATCCCAGATTCGCCGCTGCTGCTGATCTCCGGACGGCGAACCCCGGCTCAGGTAGGCGGTTCCCCCGTCCACGCTCCCGCATAGGCACGACGAGTCATGAACGGTTCAGCGCCGGAAGCCCCGGACGCGAGTCCGTTTTTCTTACCCCGAACCTACAGCTGGCCGGATGACGACAGCGGCCACACGATCGTGCTATCGCAACCCGAACGCGAACCCGAATTATGGAGGCAGTACGTGACGGGGGCGTTGCGCAGCTACCGCAAGTACGGCGTCCAAGACGCGCTCGACTTTGACCAGATGTGCGACGGACACGACACCACAATCTTCTATTCCGCCGTCGACAACTACGGACAGGTGGTCGGGGGCGTCCGGATGAAGGGGCCATTGCGCAGCGCCAACGATGCGCACGCAGTCGTCGAATGGGCCGGCCATCCCGCTCAGCGGGCGGTTCGCAAAATGATCGCCGACCGGTTATCACTTGGCATCGTCGAAACGAGGACGGCTTGGGTGGTCGACACCGATCATCCCCACCGACTTGCCAGAACCCTGGCCCGAACCGCACTGCCGACGCTGGCGTTACTGGGTGTTCGGTTCATGCTAGCCACCGCCGGTGCTCACGTATTGGACCGTTGGCGTTCTTCGGGTGGCGTTGTGGCTGAGGATATTCCGGCGGCTTTCTACCCCAACGAGCAACATCGCACGAAAATGCTGTGGTGGGATCGCCAGACCCTAGCCGCTGTCAGCGAAGCCAGCCAGCTGAACAAGTCGCGGCAGGAAATGCGAATCCTGGCAGCACAGTCGGCGCAATTCCATAGCAGCTGCAGCAATGGGGTGGCCTGTGATCTTTGACATCGTGGTGGTCATCGGCCCAGCCGAGACCGGTGCGCGACTGCCGACATCGCCTAGTTCCGTGGGGAATCCGCCCGAAGGCCAACGAAAGGATCGGCTTTATGTCTAGTGACACAGTCTCTTCCACCGGCCAAGAACTCCAGCCGGCTGGCCAATGGTCTTATGAGGAAGCGTTTTCCCGAAATCTCGGATTGATCAATCCAAGCGAGCAACAGCGCCTGCGCGGCAGCCGCGTGGCGATCGCCGGCCTCGGAGGAGTTGGCGGAATCGATTTGGTTGCACTTGCCAGACTGGGTATCGGGAAATTCACCATTGCCGATCCAGATGTGTTTGAACCCTGTAACACCAACCGGCAGTATGGCGCTACCCGATCGGCAGAAGGCCGTTTCAAAGCCGAGGTCATGCGTGATGTTGTCCTCGATATCAACCCCGAGGCCGAAATTCGCATGTTTTGCGAACCGATCGGTCCCGACAACGCGGCCGGCTTTCTCGCCGGGGCAGATGTTTTCGTCGACGCCATCGACGCCTTCGAAATCGACCTGCGCCGCCTACTGTATGGCAAAGCGCAGCAAAACGGGATCTACGCGTTGGGGGCGGGCCCGTTTGGTTTCAGCACCGGGTGGTTCGTATTCGACCCTAAGGGCATGACGTTCGATCGATATTACGATCTGACCGACCAGATGACTGCCGCGGAGAAATTTGCGGCATTCGTGGCGGGCGCGGCGCCGGCTTCCACACACCGACCCTACATGGATATGTCCTACGTCAATGTCGAGAAACAGACGGCCCCGTCAGCGGGCTTCGCTTGTCACCTGGCGTCGGGCGCGGTTGCGGCCGAGGTCCTGAAAATCCTGCTGGGCCGTGGACGCATTTACCCGGCACCCTATGCACACCAGTTCGATGCCTATCGCGGCATATACGTGCGAAAGCACCTCTGGGGAGGCAATCGCCATCCACTACAGAGGTGGAAACGTCGCCGGTTGCTCACCGTGGTGAGCCAGCAAACAAGCGGCGGGCGACACCACACATGACAGAGCTGAATTCGCACGAGTTCATGTCGCTGCTGGACGCGGCGATGTTGGCGCCTTCGGCGGACAACAAGCGGATATTTCGGCTCCAACACGTCCACAGTGGGGTGCGGCTCTGGGGGGACGAAACGTTTACTTCCGGACCGAAACACCGCCGAATCCTTGGACTAGTTGCCGTGGGCGCGGCGGTAGAAAACATGAGGGTACGTGCGATCGGTCTGGGTTTCGACTCGGAAGTGACGTGGTTTCCCGATGAAAAGAGGTCGAAGCTGATCGCAGAGCTTGTGTTCCAACGCACTTCTTCGACGACGCCGGATCCTCTGGAGGTCGCTCTTGGGCAACGCCACACCAACCGACGAGTATTTTTCCGTGGACCCGGTCTATCGCGCAGCGAATTATCCGCTCTCGCGGCAGAAGTAGACGAAGTCGAAGGAGTCCATCTGCATTGGTTCGACTCGCCCGAGAAACGGCAGCAGATCCTGCGGCTGGTGCGAATCGCCGAAACCGATCGGTTCCGGTTACGTGAGCTGCACGACGAGCTGTTCTCTGCGGTGCGCTTCGACCTGGATTGGAAGACCAGCGCCAATGATGGTTTGCCGCCCGGCTCTCTCGAAATCGAGCCTTGGATGCGGCCGATGTTTCGTTCACTTCGGCATTGGAAGGTCAGCGGTCCGCTACGGGCCATGGGAATCCACCATTTACTGGGTCTGCGCGCGGGCTATCTACCCTGCCGGCTGGCTCCCCACGTCGGCGTTTTGACGACATCGCTTGACCCCGAAGCCGGTCCGATTGCCGCCGGTGCCGCCTTCGAGCGCATCTGGCTACGCATGACCGTGCTCGGCATGTCGCTGCAACCGCTGGCGGGATCGGCCGTGCTTGCTCTGCCAGATTGCGAATGGGTGTCGCCCAGCGCTCGTGCGAAGCTCACCGAAGGCTGGGCGCAGTTGGCGCCGGGGCGGCTGCCGATGATGCTGTTCCGGGTAGGTCGCGCGCGACCACCATCGGTTCGCACCGTGCGGCCAGCACGCCAGGACTATTGCTATGTCCCCGGTTGAGCGACCAAAGGCGCGTTGAACCCCTTCGCCGGCGTCTCCGCCATGGCCGAACCAGTGCCAATCCGATTGAGTGCCTAAGCTTTCGGCTGTAGTCCATCGATGATCGCGGTAAGTGCGGAAAGAGCGAGGGGCGCCGCCTGGTACAGGCAGACTGTGTCAGCGATACCGTCGACGCGATCGCGAATGTGCGCCGCGACGTCCGCGGGGGTGCCGCAGGCGGCGATAGTGTGCAGCATCTCGTCGGTGATGAGAGCGCCCATCTCCTGCCAGCGCCCTTGCTTGGACATCGCGTTGAGCTCGGGCTGCATGTCCTCCCAACCGTGTGCGGCCAGGACCGGACGGTAGGCCGGGGTAGAGCCGTAGAACGCCAGCAGTCGTCGGGTACCCACGGCAGCTTTTTCCCGGTCGGCGTCGGTGTCCCCGGCCGAGACGATGATCTCGGGAATGATCGTGAACTCGTCCTGTCGCCGCCCGCTGGCCTGCAGGCCGTCACGCACGGCGGGCAGCGTGCTGTTGTGCAGAAATCGCTTCGTGCCGAACGGCATCACCAACAGACCGTCGGCATGCTGGGCGGTGGCCCGAGTCAGTTTGGGCCCCAGGGCACCAACGTAGATCGGGGGTGGACCGTAGGGGTTGGGCCCGGGACTGAAGGTCGGTGTCATCAGGGTGTGCCGGTAGTAGTCACCGCGAAAATCTAAGCGGGTACCGGAATTCCACGCCTCGAAAATCGCGCGCAACGCGGCGATCAACTCCGTCATCCGACCCACCGGATTGTCGAACTGGGCTCCGAACCGCTTCTCGATCTGCGCGCGTATTTGGGTCCCTAGGCCCAGGAAGAATCGCCCGCCGCTGAGCAGCTGGTGGTCGTTGGCCTGATGGGCCAGGTGTATCGGATTTCGCGGAAAAGCGATCGCCACATTGGTCATCAGATCCAAACCGCCCACTGCGGCGGCCACCGTCAATGGAGCAAATACGTCGTGCGGCCCCTCGAAGGTGGCGACCCCGCCGGCGCCCGCGTCACGCAGCTCGCGTGCGCGCTGGGCCGCGTCCGCCAGCCCATAAAGGGGGGTGAATACTCTCAATCGCGCCTGCCTGACGACGATGCGTGCGGTGCCAACGCCTGACTGGAATTCGGGCAACCAAAATTTAGCCTACAAAACGTTGAAAATGGTTCACTATAGGGCGTGACAAACCCACCGTGGATTGTCGACGTGGTGATAGTGGGCGCCGGCTTCGCCGGGCTGGCCGCAGCCCGCGACCTGACGCAACAGGGCCATGACGTGCTGGTACTCGAGGGCCGCGACCGCGTGGGTGGCCGCTCCCTCACCGGTAGTGTTGCCGGGCTACCAGCGGACATGGGCGGCACGTTCGTAGGCCCCACGCAAGACGCGGTCCTGGCCCTGGCCGCCGAACTGCAAGTTCCGACCATCCCCACCTACCACGACGGCAAGAACGTGATCCTCTGGCGGGGCGGGGCCCGTCCGTACAGCGGCACCATCCCCAGGCTTTCGTTGGCCGGGCTGCTTGACATCGCACGGCTGCGCTGGCAATTCGAGAGGCTGGCGCGAAGCGTTCCGATCGCGGCGCCCTGGGATGCGCAGCGGGCGCGCGACCTCGACGGGGTGTCGCTGCAGGAGTGGTTGCGATCGGTACGGGCCTCGGCCTCCTCACACAATCTGATGGCCATCATGTCCCGGGTGACCTGGGGTTGCGAACCCGATGGTGTGTCCATGCTGCACGCCGCCCGCTATGTGCGTGCGGCCGGCGGGCTGGACCGGCTGCTCGACGTCGACAACGGTGCGCAGCAAAACAGATTTGCCGGCGGCACCCAGCAAATCGCTGAGCTGGCCGCAGCCGAACTCGGTGCCCGCGTGGTACTCGACGCGCCGGTTCGCCGCATCGAAAGACACGGGGCCGGCGTGACGGTCACCTCCGATCAGGGCGCGGCAGAGGCCGGGTTCGTCATCGTGGCAATCCCGCCCGCTCATCGGGTGGCCATCGAGTTCAATCCTCCGCTGCCGCCGGAATACCAGGAACTCGCCCAGCACTGGCCGCAGGGCCGGTTGAGCAAGGCCTACGCGGCATACAAGACGCCGTTCTGGCGGGCCAACGGGTTCTCCGGGCAGACGCTGTCGGACCGGGGCCCGGTATTCATCACCTTCGATGTCAGCCCAAACGATGATGGGCCGGGCGTCCTGATGGGTTTCGCAGATGCTCGCGCATTCGACTCGCTACCTCCCGAGCGCCGACGTCACGAGGCGTTGCACTGCTTTGCCTCGCTTTTCGGAGACGAAGCGCTCGAACCGGTCGACTACATCGATTATCGCTGGGGCACTGACCAATTCGCTCCTGGCGGACCCACTGCCGCGGTACCCCCGGGGTCTTGGACCCGATACGGGCCGCTGCTGCGCAAGCCCGTTGGCCCGATTCACTGGGCCGGCACCGAGACCGCCGACGAATGGACGGGGTATCTAGACGGTGCCGTCAGATCCGGCCAACGCGCGGCCGCCGAAGTCTCCGCTCTACTATGAACTGATCCGCCGGACCTCGGCAGGCCGGGTGACCGATTCGGCGAGCGCACGCAGGTGCCGGTTGACCTGTTGATGCTGTTCCAACATCGAGCAGTGGCCGCCGGGCAGCTCAACGAGATCGACGATATTGGGCGCGCTACCGGCGATCTTGCGGGACTGACTGATCGGCGTCAGCCGATCACGTTCGCTGCCGATAACCAAGGTTGGCACCGTCAGACCGTCCAATTTGAGGTGGCGACGCCCTAGTTCTTCGACCAGCATCCGCGCACATCCCCCACGTCCGGCTGATGACGTGCGAGCAAAGAGCTCGTAGACCAACCGCGCCGCACTCGGGTCGGCATCGGCGCCGACGGCCATCATCGCAATAACGTATTGACTGGGGATCCGGGCTACTCCGGGAAGCGGGAATCCGCCGAACGCGTTGACCAAGCCGCGGCCGGCCAGCACCCGGGCCGCCGAGAGTTCCCGCGGTACCGGCAACAATTTGACTTTACGCAGCAGGTCTCCGGTGGTGGTGTTGATCAACGCGACCGCGTCGGCGCGCCGAGACACCTTGTGGCGGTAACGTTCCGACCAAGCCGAAATGGTGATGCCACCCATCGAATGTCCGGCGATCAATGCGCGTTCATGCGAGGCCAACGTAGCGTCCAACACCGAATCCAGGTCGGATGCAAGGTGTTTGAGGGTGTAGCAGTCGCGGCGCGGGATACCGCTCTGCCCATGTCCGCGATGGTCGAAAGCGATCACTCGGTAATCGGTGGCCAGATCAGCAATCTGGTATGCCCACGCCCGGATTGAGCAGACAAAGCCGTGCGTCAGCACGATCGGGTAGCCATCGGCGGGCCCGAAGACCTGGGTGTGCAGTGGAGTACCGTCGGATGCCCGAACAGTCAGGGTCTGACTCGGCGGAAGCGCGTCCGGCAATTCGCCAGCCGCATTGCCACGGGTGGCCTTCCGAGCACTCATCGCCGCTCCCCCTTCAACGCGGCTCCATTGCCGCCCTCTGGATGGACGCGAGTTTACCCGACCGTAAAGGCGCTCCGGTCGCATTTCGCCGAACACAATCGGGTAACGACGCCTGGCACGGCATGAGACCCTTAGCGCGTGTCCGGGCTATCCCGTAGGAAGTTCTTCGCGGCAACAGCCGGCCTGAGCTGCACCGTCGGCGCTGGGCTGGCGGCCGGTTGTGCATCGGGTCCGCGATCGGCGCGAAGCAGCAACGCTCCGTCGTCCGACACAAAGTCGGTCCTGATCATCGGCGCCGGAATGGCCGGACTGGCAGCCGCCCGTGGCCTGGTCGACGCAGGATGGCCGGTGCGGGTCATTGAGGCCCGGGCTCGGATCGGCGGCCGGGTTCACACGAACCGGGACTGGGGTGTACCGGTAGAAATGGGCGCCTCCTGGATTCACGGCACTACCGACAATCCCCTGGTCGATTTGGCCCACAAGGCGGCCGCGCAGCTGGCCAGCACCGACTATGACTCACCGGCAAAGCTTGCCATTGATCCTCGCCTGCAGCCGATCACCTATGACGAGAGCACCTGGCGGCAGCTGGTGGCCGAAGCTCGCGGTGAGGTCGACGGCGGGAGTCTGGGAGCGGCAATCGATGCCGCGGCGACGCGCGAAGAACTCTCCGAAGCGGAACGCGCCGAGTTGGCTTACTACGTCAACACCGTGATTGAAGACGAGTACGCCGCAGATTCGGATCAGCTTTCCGCTACCACCTTCGATCGGGGCAACTATTCGGATGGACCACAGGTCGTTGTCACCACCGGCTACGACGCCCTGCCACGGTCACTTGCCGACGGGCTCTCGATCGTCCTCAACGCCGCGGTCAATACCGTGGTACGAAAAGACAACTCGGTGCTGGTACGGGCCGGCGACCAGTCGTTTGAAGGACCAGCCGCCATTGTCACGGTGCCTCTTGGGGTCCTCAAGGCCGGCTCGATCACCTTCGATCCACCCCTGCCCGATGGCCACAGACAAGCCGTGACCGCGTTGGGATTCGGCGCCTTGTCCAAGAGCTACTTCCGCTTCCCGCGACGTACCTGGGATGTGGAGAACGCGTTCTATCAATACCTGGGCTCCGACACATTGTGGGCGCAATGGTTGACCTTGCCGGCCGCGGCCGGGCCGATCGTGTTGGCTTTCAATTCCGGTCACCGTGGTCGGTCCGTGGAGTCCGGCTCCCCCGCCGAGTTGATGGCCAGCGCGCTGCCGGTCGCCAGGCAGCTGTTCGGCGACGACATCGCACCCGTTGAGGTCCGGTCATCGAGATGGACGATCGATCCTTATGCCCTTGGCTCGTATTCGTTCCATGCGACGGGTTCCGGTCTCGATGATCGTCGTCGGCTGCAAGAGCCGATCGGTGACCGGCTCTATCTGGCCGGCGAAGCCGTGGCTGTGGACAACCCAGGCACCGTACACGGCGCGCTGCTCAGCGGTCGATCTGCTGCTACCGAGTTGATGCGCCGGCTCGGCTGATCCGCAGACTGGGCAGAACGCAGGTGGTCGGCTAGGACCAAAACCAAGCGCTTTCATTGGGTTTCGCGTCAACCATGTGGCATACCGTGATCTGTCCGGCCACCACCCGCAATAGGTGCGCCGCGTAGTTGTGCAGGGTGCCATCGCCCTTGCGAGCGCGAACGTCAACCATCACCAAGACCTGATTGGTGTCGACCAATCGCCTCGATTCGGCGCAGGTATTCGTCCTCGTTGATTTCGTCCGTCCCACCCTCAGCGTTGGTGACATGCGCAACCAGGTCTGCAGCCAACAGCCTGCGCATCGCGGGAAAGTCGGCAGCCGAGAAGGCCCAAATGAAATCCTGGGCGATCGCCGCTGGTTCAGGATCCACGGTGAAAATATGGTCAGTAGGTCTCGAGCGCGGCCACGTTGCGCCAACTCGGCCACGTCGTCTCCCAAATTCGGTAGATTCGGCCCCCGCGGAAGGCGGCAATGAGCACTACTTCGATTCGAGTCGGCTTCTCACCTGGGCGAGACGTGGTGATCCAGAGCCGTCCCGCGACCCTGTCGGTGGCCTCCACCCACGCCTGCTCGTCGTATTCGACCGCGTAGCCGATTGCGCTGGCGTAGATCTTGCGGTGACTGTCACGGAATTCGGTGAAGCCTTGACACAACCCGTCGGAGTACATCAGAAAGTCCGGATGATAGTAGCGTTCGATCAGTTCAGCCTGTTTGGCGACGACCATGTGCTCGAACATCTCACGCAGCAGTGAAATCGACATCCGGCGATCGTAGCCGCAATTCGGAGTTCCGATTTCGACCACGCCCGGGCTATCTCAGACCGGCTGCTCTCCCGCACGATCCAGGTTGCGAAACCCCGCGCACGCCTCCCGGGCGCCCACCAGAAATGGCAGCGTCTGCATCTTGAACCGCGTCTTCTCGGTCAATCGGCCGAAGAAGCCGCGTTCCGGCACTGCTGGCCGGATTTCGGATGCGGCGAGATCGATGTAGTACGTCGGCGTTTGACCGAGCCCTTCGAAATCGTGTGTCAGCGGCATGGACAGCACGCGCGTCGAGTCGTCGAGGCAATCCGCCACGACCTCGGTCATCAGCACATATTCGGCCACAGGCACGATGTTCTTCAGCATTCGATGCACCAAGATGACGTCGACGCCGGCCAGCTCCAGCCGGCGCTTCACCTTTTGCTCGGCAACTTCACCCTGGTGAGTGACGAACTTCAGTGACAGATCATCCAGTTGCCCACAGCTGTCGCATTCGCACGCGACGTCCTTCTTTATCCGCTCCCGTTTCTTCAGAAACGCGTTCCGCATCGCCGATACCCGTTCGCAAACAACCACTTTGGCGTCGCCACCCGGCGCCCAAAAAAACGCGGCATCGCCCTCAAGCTTGGCTAGCTTCAGCCCCTTGCCGGCGTCGATGACCGACTCGAGCAGCTCGGCCACGGCCCACTGCGCGTGGGCCAGGTGCATTCTGTTCCAATTCATGAAGTTCGTGTATCCGCCGATATCAGCGATGATGAGGACGGCGCGACGAATGGCCATGAGCCGTAGATTTTAGTGACTCATGTCCAGTTGGTCGATCCGGCCATCGATGCCCTACCGCAAACAGTACGGCGGCGATGAGCGGATCTGACGGTTCTGCGGTTCCGGTCGAGCGGAGCTACCGCCCAGGGCACTCGGTTCGCCACATTGGGGAGGCGGTCACGACTGTCGGGAGTACCTACGGACCAACTGGTCTTCACAAACCGTACTCACGTGTTGGCGGCCATTATCGTCCTGGCCAAAAAATGTCCACTGTTTCGGACTTCTCTGGGGCTCAGTGATTAGCTTTACCCTGAAGGGGAGATGGGTTGGTTGCATCGTGCCGATGATGTCACCAACGCGGATCTCCGACGGATGTATCTCGGGCGCTACCCGCCAATCCTGAATAGCCATGCCGCCCATCCTTTCTCACCGACCTCCTCGAACGAGGTACTTGCCGATTCGGCACAGTTGCGACGTCGACGGCGCCATCCTGCCCCCGAATGCCTTATTGACCAATAACATTGGCGCTGCCGAGCGCTCGGCGATACTGATGGCAGCCCGTCATCTTGTCATTGCTGGATCCACAGCGGCAGCTGCAAGTTCGGGCCCCTGCAAGCGTTGGCCACACAATCTGCTTTCGGCGAATGCCGCATGCATGATGACGTCACTGGTCTGGAATTCTCTGGTTTCCCGTTCTGTCGGCATGATAAAAAGGCCGGCAGTCTTCCGCAGCACCATCTTGGCCAGGACAGCGGAGGTTCTGGACGGTATCACCAGGAGAGTAGCCGAGGCGCGACTGCCAGTGATCATCATCAGCCGCTGATGTCCACAAACCCGGCCATGGTCGCCCTTCGTCGGGCAATTCAGCGCGTCGAGATCCGGCGAACTCTCCAACGACGACCAATTCACACTGATCGCGAGGACATTGCCCAAACGCCCGGCAAGGGCATCGACGAGCTCGGGTAGCTCGCGCGCTATCGAGGCCGAGTGCGGCCACCATGCCCCGTCGAGGGGAGCGCCCAATTCAGGCGCCAAGGCAAGTCGCACCGGACTCGCCAGTCTCCGCCCACGCGCTACCGTGGTCACGGCGCTGACGTTGCCGCGATGGCTGGCACGCCCTGCGACGCGCCAGCAAAACGAAACTGCGCCATAGGCACCGAAGCGCCCGGCGATAACGAGAGCGGTTCACTCATTGATTTCTCTGAACCCAACGCTCGATGACTCATCGACGATCCCTTCGCCTCGGGCTGACCCGGCACACGAATGCGGGGATCGACACAAGCCAATAGCAGACCACCATTTGCGTTGCGGTTGCACATACGAGGCACGCGATGGCTACGAAAAAGCTCGTCACCGACACTACACCCCGTAGCTCGCGACCGCACCGATTCGAAATATCAAGGGAAAGCCGATACACCAAGACGGTCTTCCGCCAAGAACCACAGGCTCGCGACGACAGCGATGCGGTGCTCTACCCCACTCCCCACGGCGCCTGGTCGGCCCCACGGTGCAGTTTGCGACGTCGACCAATGCCCGACAGCCGGTGCCCGCACCACCTCCTCGAGAGCGGCAAATGCCGATAGGCTGACACCCACTGCTCAACGGGTCAGCTTGAGCGCCCGAGGTGCGGTTCCGACGTACTCGCTGAGCGGCCGGATCAAAGCATTGGACGCGGTTTGTTCCATGACGTGGGCGGTCCACCCGGTGATCCGGCTCATTACGAAGATCGGCGTAAAGCAACCGATGTCGAAGCCCATCAGGTGATAGGCGGGCCCGGTGGGGAAGTCCAGATTCGGCCTGATTCCAGTCGCCGCCGCCATATCGCGCTCCAGAATGTGGTAGATGTCGAGCCACCGCTGACCATTGCGGGCCGTGGCCACGCGGGTCAGGGCCTGCTTCATCGTCGGTACACGTGAGTCACCGTTGCGGTAGACGCGGTGGCCGAAGCCCATGACTTTATCTTTGCGGGCCAGCTTTGCGCGCAACCACTCCGATGCCCTGCCAGATGATCCGATGTCCAACATGTCGCGCATAACCATTTCGTTGGCGCCACCGTGTAGCGGCCCCTTGAGCGCACCGATAGCCGCTGTGACCGCGCTGTAGATGTCGGATTGGGTGGAGGTGACCACCCGGGCGGCGAAAGTAGATGCGTTGAAGCTGTGTTCGGCATAAAGGACCATGGACTGTTCGAAGGCGTCCACCACCACCTGTTCCGGTACATCACCAAAGCACATATGTAGGAAGTTCTGTGCATAGTTCATGTGGCTGTGCGGCGCAATCGGCGGCAGACCGCGCCGTCGGCGCATGTCGGCGGCTACCACGGTGGGCAGCATGGCGAACATTCGCAGCGACTTGGCGTAATTGGCCCGCGTACCGCCGTCGTCCTCGTCGGGGTCTTCGGCGCCCAGATAGCTGATCAATGTGCGCACCACGTCCATCGGGTGACAGGTATCGGGCAGCTTCGCCAGCAACGACAGCGTGGATCGATTCAATGCTCGGGCAGCGCGTTCGCGCTGGGTGAACAACGCCAATTGCTGATCGTTGGGGAGTTCGCCGTGCCACAACAAGTAGGCGACCTGCTCAAAACTGCAGTGCGCCGCGAGGTCTTGCACCGCATATCCGCGATAGGTCAACGAGTTGGTCTCGGGGACAACTTTGGAGATTGCCGTGGTGTCGACGACGACGCCGGCTAGCCCCTTGAATATGCGTGGCTTGTCGTCGATCGCGTTCACGGCATAGCTCCCGTCAGGGCGAAGTTGTAGATCTCGGAATCGAATTGGTTGTAATCGGCATATTGCAGCAGCTGGTAAAGTCGGCTCCGGTGCTGCATGCGGTCTAGGAGACCGGATTGTGTTCCGGTGTAGGCAATTTCGCGCAGACCGGCCTCGATGGCGTACAGGGCCAACCGCAGGGTGGTCACCGGGTAGATCACCATGTTGTAGCCGAGTTCGGACAACTGCGTAGCCGTCAGTAGCTCGGACTTGCCGAACTCGGTCATGTTGGCCAGCAACGGGGTGTCCAACGCGGCTCGGAACCGCTCGAACTCGGCCGCTGTGCGTAGGGCCTCGGTGAAAATCAGGTCGGCACCCGCGTCGGCGTAGGCCTTGGCCCGATCGATCGCCGCGGGCACCCCTTCCACTGCGGCCGCGTCGGTGCGCGCACAGACGATGAAATTGGGATCACGCCGAGCAGTTACCGCGGCCCGGACCCGGCTGACCATCTCGGAGGTGCTCACCACCGCCTTGCCGTCGAGATGCCCGCAACGTTTGGGGTTTACCTGGTCCTCGAGATGGCAACCCGCCACACCGGCGTCTTCCAGCACCCGCACCGTGCGTGCCGCGCTCATCGGCTCGCCGAAGCCCGTGTCGGCGTCGATCAACGTGGGCAGGTCGGTCACCGCCGCTATCTGCGCGCCCCGCGCGCTGACCTCGGTCAGGGTCGTCACGCCAATGTCGGGCAGACCGAGGTCGGCCGACAGAGCCGCACCGGACAGATAGACCCCGTCAAACCCGAGTTCGGCGACCAGCTTGGCGACCAATGGTGAAAAGGCACCCGGAAATCGTTGCAACAGTCCGCTTTCCAGTGCCTCCCGGAAGGCGATTCGCTTTTGGGCAGCGGGCAGCGCGCTACCGAACTGGGCGCTCATCCGAGGATGCCCGACGAGATCGTGGGCGCCTTGTCGAGCACGGGCGTATCGACGGTGATGTTAAGTTCACCCAACGCTGCGGATTTCAGGCCGGCCAGATTTTCGGCCACCGACAGGAACCGTTGCTGCTCGGCCTCGGTAACGACGCCGTCGGCTAGCTTTACGAACTTCTCGACGTACTGCTCTCGATGAAATGGCCTGGCGCCCATCGGATGCGCATCGGCAACCGCAAGCTCGTCGATGATCACCTCGCCGCTTTTCAGGGTGATCTCAGCGCGGGCGCCGAACGCCTTCTCGGCCGGGTCGGCTGAGTGGTAGCGCCGGGTCCACTCGGGATCCTCGACGGTGGAAACCTTGCGCCACAACGCGATGGTGTCGGCCCGATGGATACGCTCCGGCGCGTAGGACCGCTCGTGGTGCCA
This sequence comes from Mycobacterium basiliense, assembly GCF_900292015.1. NCBI lineage: Bacteria > Bacillati > Actinomycetota > Actinomycetes > Mycobacteriales > Mycobacteriaceae > Mycobacterium > Mycobacterium basiliense. Next base: position 1,457,987 of record NZ_LR130759.1, on the reverse strand, counting down.
GCTGCCGTCTTGCAACGCGACCGCGAAGATGTACATCACCGAGTGGTCCAGTGTTTCGCGTGAGGCATCCGGGTCGAACTTCTGCGGGTCGTTGGAGCCAGTCCCGATCACCTGGTGGGTGTGCTGACTCGTGTGCAGCAGGATCGTCTCGACCTGCGCCAGGTCGCCGATGCGCGCACGCATCCGACCGGCGAGGTCGATCAGAGCCTGACTCTGGTATTCCGCCGAATACTCCTTGGTGTAGCTGTCCAGGATGGCGCGTTTGGGCTCGCCCGGTTCGGGTAGCGGTACGTGATAGGTGTGCTCAGGGCCGGACAGCAGCCAAGCGATCACCCCGTCCTCGCCCTCCCAGCAGGGTGCCGGCGCGCCTTCCCCGCGCATGGCGCGGTCGACGGCCTCAATCGCGACCTTGCCGGCCCACGCGGGCGCGAATGCCTTCCAACTCGAAATCAGGCCCTTGCGGGATTGCCGGGTGGCCGTGGTCAGATGCAACGCTTGACCGATCGCGGCGTAGATGGTCTCCGGCGACAAACCAAGCATGGTGCCCAGACCGGCGGCGACCGACGGACCGAGATGTGCGACGTGGTCGATCTTGTGCTCGTGCAAGCAGATTCCGCGAACCAAGTCCATCTGGATCTCGTAGCCGGTGGCGATGCCACGGATGAGGTTGGCACCATCGAGGCCGAGGTGTTGGGCGACCGCGACCAGCGGGGGGATGTTGTCACCCGGGTGGGAGTAGTCCGCCGCGAGAAAGGTGTCGTGGAAGTCCAATTCGCGCACCGCGACGCCGTTGGCCCAGGCCGCCCACTCCGGTGAGAAATCCCCGTCGACACCGAACACCTTTGCTCCCGCTACTGGGCGGCGATGTGCGAGCGCTTGTGCCCGCGCGACGGCGACCGGGCGACGAATGACCGACGCGGCCGACACCGCCGCGTTGTCGATGACGCGGTTGATCACCATCGCCTGGGTTTCGGGGGGCACCGCAACCGGGTCCGCGGCTACCTCGGCAATCTTCCACGCCAGGTGTTCAGTGCGGGGAAAGTCGTCGGCGCTGCGCCGGGCTCGAACGTCATGGATCCGCATAAACCGCACAGTACGCAGCTGCCGGAGCTAGGTAAATCCCCTGTAAAAGCGTAATTTTGTGTCCCGATCCGTGCCATTTTGCAAATCTTGTGAAAGCCGGTGAGCGTACTGTGTGACAGATGGCGAAAACCTTCGCCGGCGCGCGGCTACGGCGGTTACGCGAGGAGCACGGGCTAACCCAGGTGGCGCTGGCCCGTGCCTTGGGGTTGTCAACGAGCTACGTCAATCAGCTCGAAAACGACCAGCGCCCGATCACCGTTTCGGTGTTGTTGGCCCTGACCGAACGTTTCGATCTGCCGGGTCAATATTTCGCACCGGATTCCGATGCCCGTTTGATTTCGGACCTACGCGAGGTGTTCGCCGAAGGGCCCGCCACGGCCGCCCAAATCGACGAGCTCGTCGCCCGCATGCCGGCGGTTGGTCAAATGCTGGTCAACCTGCACCGGCGGATACACGATGTCACCACTGAACTCGAAGCACTGCACGGTCGAGCCAACGTCGACGTGCCCGGCGACCCGCAGCAGCCGATGCCCTTCGAGGAGGTGCGGGACTTCTTCTACGACCGAAAGAACTACATCGGCGACTTGGATGTCGCGGCCGAGGAGCTGTTCAACCGAAGTGGGCTGCGGATTGGCGGACTCGACGGCCAACTGGCACTGCTGCTCGGTGACAAGCTCGGTATCGCCGTGGTCATTGACGACGGCGAGACGCTAAATCCGAACTCCAAAAGGCGCTTTCACGTTGATTCCAAGACGCTGTACCTAGCGCGATGGTTGCATCCGGGCCAGCGCGCCTTTCAACTGGCGACCCAGATTGCGCTGCTCACCCAGAACGATCTGATCACCGGCATCATCGCCCGCGATCACCAGCTCAGCGACGACGCCCGCGCAGTGGCCCGCATCGGCCTGGCCAACTACTTTGCCGGCGCGCTGCTCCTGCCCTACCTGCAATTTCTGGAAGCCGCCGAGCGGGTCCGCTATGACATAGACCAACTTGGCCGACGTTTCGAGGTGGGTTTCGAAACGATCTGCCATCGGCTGTCGACTCTGCAACGCCCGAGTGCACGCGGTGTCCCGTTCATCTTTGTCCGCACCGACAGCGCCGGAAACATCTCTAAACGCCAGTCCGCCACCGCATTCCACTTCTCACGGGTGGGCGGGAACTGCCCCCTCTGGGTGGTGCACCACGCCTTTGCCCGGCCGGGCCAATTCCTGACGCAGGTGGCACAGATGCCTGACGAGCGAACCTATTTCTGGATCGCCAGAACCACCACCTCAGACCCCGGCCGCTATCTAGGGCCGGACAAGAGCTTCGCTATCGGACTGGGATGCGACATCGGCCACGCCGACAAGCTGATCTACTCCGTCGGGATCGAGCTGACGGATACCCAGGCGTTCGTGCCGATCGGGGCCGGCTGCAAGATCTGCGATCGACCCACCTGCCCGCAGCGTGCTTTCCCATACCTGGGCCACCGGGTGCAGGTGGATCCGCATATCAGCACCGATTTGCCCTATCCGCCGGCGGTGGTGGGCGGTGTCGAGCACATCGGACCCGGCCGAACTTGAACTCTGTTCACGTTTCCCCACCCGCTCTGAGTATCCAGCCACCATCGACAATGACATCGGCACCGGCCGGGTAGCTGGCTTGTTCGGACGCCAGATATACGATGGCGCACGCAACTTCGTCCGGCTGTCCCCTACTGTCTAAGGGGAGTCCCTTTTCGATAGCCGGTCACCCGATGGGATCCGTCCAGGCATGACGACTCACGTCTGTCGCTATTCCTCCCGGGGGCACACTATTTACCCGGATGCCATAAGAACCCAACGTGTAGGCCAAGCCCTTCGTGGCGATCAACAGACCCGCGTTAAGCCGCACAATGAGACGTCATGCCGCTAGCTGCGGAGTAAGTCGCCGTCGAACATACGTTGATGATCGAGCCGCGAACACCTTGGTCAAACATGCGCTCTGCCACACGTTGGGCCAAATATGGAGGGACCCGTCGAAAGTCTCTCGACCAGTTGATCGGATTGCTGTTAAACGTGATAGACGGGCGCCAGCTCCCCGCTTGGGATGTCGGCGATTGGGTCGATCAGAGTCCCACAGCGGATTCCAACTCTTTCAACGAAGTCTCCAGATGCCCAAGCAGGCGTTGTAGATGCGGCACCGCGCGGCGGCATCCGACAAGACCGAAATCCAAGCTGTCGGCGCTGGTCGCCAGGGTGATGTTCAGCGCCTGCCCATCGGTCACTATGGACATCGGGTAGTTACCGTCGAGCCTGGCGCCATTGCGGTACAACGGGTCTCGCACTCCTGGGACGTTGGAAATGCACACGTTGAACGACGGCGCGATCGATGTACCGATCCCGGGAAGTGTGCCCAGCAGCGTCGGGGCAAGAGTGGTGGACATCCCCAAGGCTATCGCCTGCGTCCGCGGTAGCTGCGCGAGAACGGCCTTGTTGTCGCGCATTGACGAGTGAATGGTCGCCAGGCGCTGGTCGGGATCGTCAAGGTGGGTGGCCAGGTTACACAACACCGCCGAGGCGACATTACCGCCGTCAGCGTCATTTTTGTTGCGCAAGTTCACCGGAACCATCGCCACCAGTGGCGCCGCCGGCATCGCGTTCTGTTCAGTGAGATAGCGGCGCAGCGCGCCGGCGCACATGGCCAGCACCACGTCATTGACCGTCACTCCGGCCGCGTTCTTGACGTCCTTGACGCGACCCAGTGACCAGGACTGGGCCGCGCACCGGCGGGCACCACCGATGGGCACGTTGAGCATGGTGCGGGGTGCGCGAAATGGCAGAGTCAGCTGCTGCTCAACGAGCGCGGCACGGCCCACTGCGATCGGTGACGTGGCGTGTCGTGCCATCGATTGCATTGCGGCCCTGGCCTTTACCCAGCGCCCCACATGGTCGGTCGGCTGGTCGGTAGCGCGCGGCGGCAGTGCCCACGGAACCTGAATCTGCTGATCATCGCGGTCAGAACTCAGCGACCCCTGGAGTAGATTGAGCGCGGACACCCCATCGACGATGGCGTGATGCATCTTGGTGTAGATCGCAAAGCGCCCATCCTTGAGGCCGTCGATCAGATGCATCTCCCACAGGGGTCGATGGCGGTCCAACAGGGTGCCGTGCAGCCGAGAGGTCAGCTCCAGCAATTCGCGGACGCGTCCGGGCGCCGGCAGGCCCGACCGCCGTACGTGGTAATCCAGATCGACATCGTCATCGAATGTCCAGGCCAGGTTGGTGATTCCGCCCAGGGTCTTGGCGGGGTGCTTGCGGAATGCGGCCGTCACGTCGTGCGATACGCGCATGGCCTGGTAGGTCTCCTGCGCAAACAACGGGCCGGCGCCCGCCGGTGGGGTGAACAGCTGTAGGCCGGCCACGTGTAGCGGATGTTCACGGGACTCGGCACGCAGGAACATCGAGTCAAGTGGCGAGATGGGTTGCATTGCGTTTTCCTTATCGAGTTGATGGATTGCTGTCGGATTGATGGATTGATTCAGCGGTCAGTTCACTTGGCTATTTCGGCCATTCGCGCGGCGATCCAGCGAGCGAGCGGCGGAGCGACGCGGGATAGCACATACATGAGGTGGGCCTCAGCGGCGATCGGTGCCACCGCGCGATTGCGCCCGATCGCGCGCAGAATGTTGCGGGCCGCGCGCTCCGGGGTGTACCCGCGCCGTTTGTAGGCCGCCGTGAGACGCTGTCGGCGCGCGTCACCGTCGCCGGCTCCCCGGATTGGGCTCGCGGTGGCGATGGCCGTGTTGATGACGCCGGGGCAGATGGCGGTGACACCGATGCCGTAGGGCCTAAGTTCGATGCGCAGCGCCTCGGACAGGCCCAGCACGGCGAATTTCGTGGCGCTGTAGGCCGAAAGCTGAGGGTTGGCAAGCAGTCCCGCCGCCGACGACACGTTGACCACCTGTCCGCCGCGTCCGGAGTTGATCATCGCCGGCAGGAAAGCGTCGCAGCCGTGAACAACCCCCATCAAGTTGATCGATACCAACCAGTCCCAGTCCTTGCGGCTGGTGTCCAAGAAACCGCCGACGAGGCCCACTCCGGCGTTGTTGACCACGACGTCCACGCCGCCGAAGTGAGTAAAGGTGGCTTCGGCGAAGGCGCACATCTGTTCGGGATCGGCGACATCTACCCGACGCGTCATCACGTCTCTACCGAGTTGCCTTGCGGCCATACCGGTTTCGCTCACCGACGATTCGTTGATGTCGCACAACGCCAGGTTTGCGCCGCGTCGCGCACACAGCAGGGCCAGTTCGCGGCCCATGCCGCTGCCGGCTCCGGTGATCGCAACCACGCCACCGGACAGGTCTGAGATGTTGATAGCTGATCGGAAGTTGAACATGCTGGCAAACTACGTACAGGCGGCCGACGCGGTCTCGTGCCCGGATCCCAACGTGGATCCACCTCATTGTGATGGCGCGACAATCGGACTAGATTCCGGCCATGGAGCTTCAGTGGCCAGCCGCTCGAGAGCCCGCCGCGCAGCGAGTCTGGCAGCAGGTGCTGGTCCCGATCTCTGCCGAGCTGCGCGCCGGCGCCGCCGACCTGGCCCAGCGGGCCGTCGACCGGATGCGATCGGAGCTGCCCCAGCTGTTCCCGGACCAGCAGACCGTCAATGAAAACCTGGTCAGCACCGAGGCCAGCCTGCGCCAACTGGCGCACCTCATCGAAGTCGGCGGTGATCCACGTCGGGTCGAGTTGCCCCCGTCGACACTGGCCATCGCGCGCGCGGCGGTCCCGCGACATGTTGTTTTAGCGGATTTGATGCGCTTCTATCGGTTGGCCCAAGAACTGGTGTGGCAGTGGATCCACGCGCGGATTACCGCCGCCGTGTCCGATCCGGCGGATTTGGCCAAGGCAATCGAGCTGGCCACCGGCTGGATCTTTGGTTATGTGGACGCCGCGCTGGTGCACGCCGAACAGGCCTACTCCGAGGAGCGGGAGACCTGGCTACGCGGAGCCGCCGCGGCCCGGGCGGCGGCCATCGACGACATTCTGGCCAAGCGTGAACATGACCCCCAGCATGCGTCCAAACGGCTGCGCTACGACGTCAACCGCCAACACCTCGGTGTCACCGCCTGGGTTGAGCAGGTGCCGCAGGATGGTGACGCCCAACCGTTGCTCGGCAACGTCATTGCCGAGGTCGCACGGGCGGTCGGGGCGGATAGCAACGTAATTCACCCCCTGGGGTCACTCGCCGTGGCGGGCTGGGTGAGCCGCCGCCGGCCCTTCACCCAGACCGAGGTGACCGCGGCCAAAGTTGGTGAGCTGTCCGGGGTTCGACTGGCCTTCGGTGATCCGGACGGCGGGTTACCGGGATTTCGCCGCACCCATGTGCAGGCCTCCCACGCTCGCCGGGTCGCATCGCTGATCGGACCGCACGGTGGCGCCGTCACGCACTATCACGACGTCGCAGTCGCGGCGCTGGCCAGCGCCGATACCGAGCACGCCGCCTCGTTTGTCACCAGAGTGCTGGGACCGCTGGCCGCCACAGACGAGGACACGTATCGGGTGGCGTCGACGCTGGCGGTGTACTTACAGGAAAACCGCAGTCGCGCGCGGGCCGCCCGTCGACTCATCGTGCACCCAAACACCGTCAGCTACCGCGTTAACCAGGCCGAATCGGTGTTGGGCCGGCGCATCGACAGCGACACCCTGGAGCTGTCGGTCGCGCTGGCGCTACTGCCCGCCCTGCCCCGGCTGGCACAGCGGCACGCCACCGAACTGTGACGCGATAACAAACCCGGCTCGCAGCGTTGTGGTCGCGGTCCGAGCGGATGGACCCACCACCCTCCTACTTTTGGGTATCAGCCGCAGCGCGGCAGCAAACACCCACACGAGGAGAAGTCATGCAGACACTGCAAGAACTCGACGTCAACTACATGAACGGCGCCGACAACCCTTGGATCCCGTTCACCCCGCTTAGCGACCAGGTGTTCTTGAAGTACTGGAAGGTCGACCCGGTGCGCGCGGAGATCATCGTATCGATGAAATTTGCTGCCGGACTGATACTTCCGACTCACTACCACACCGGCATCGTGGTCGGACACACCATCAGTGGGGCGTGGCGATACCAGGAGAGCAACTGGATTTCCCGGGCCGGAGACACCGTCTACGAAGTGGCCGGCTCGTCGCACACCCCGGAGAGTATGGAGGAAACCGAGGTGTTCTTCTTCCTGGTGGGCGAGCTGCTGTTCCTCGACCAGGAGAACAAGATCCTCTGGCAGGAGAACCACAAGACCTCGATCGAGCGGTACAACAGCTACTGCGCCGCCAACGGCATTGCCGCACGCGACCTCAGCAGCTGGGATGCCTGAACCATGAGCCCTAGCGCACCCGATGAATCCAGCTGGCTACCCCGGCGGCGGGCCAGGACCCAGCGCACTCACCTCGTCGCCGCACACCCATGGCAGCTCGATAGCACTACCGCCGATCGGCGGCCGGGTGGATATCGGAATCACCGGGCGCGGCGGTAGCGCGTCGCCGCCGCGGCCGGGGACACAGCATGGGCACTTCACCGCGATAGCGGCGGTACTGTTCCCCCAACGCTGCGACCAGGTCACGTTCCTCCCACCGCACTGCCGCCAGGATGTAGCCGGTCATCGCGACCGCGAAGAGCAAGTGGCCGGCGGTCATTGATGGGGTTGCCCAGAACGCGATCAGCAATCCCACCATGAGGGGATGGCGCACCAGCCGATACAGCAGCGGCGAGCGAAATGCCAGATAGGTGTAGGGCTGTCCGCGCCAGGCCAGGTAGACCTGCCTGAGGCCCATCAGATCGAAGTGATTGATCAAGAACGTCGATACCAAGGCCGTTGCCCAGCCCACCCAGAACAGCAGGTGCAGACCAAACCACCCCGGCCACCACGTCACCTCCCAGATCACCACGGGAAGGGTTCGCCATTGCCAGAACAGTAGCCAGAGCACCAAGCCCGTCGCCAGAACGTAGGTGCTGCGTTCGACCGACTGCGGCACCATTCGCGTCCACCAACGTTTGAACGCGGGCCGCGCCATCACGCTGTGCTGCGCCCCGAACGCGCCAACCAGCAGCGCATTGACCACGACCGCATCCCCGATCGGCGCCGCGATGCCGCGGTCGATGCTGCGCGGAACCGCGATGTTGCCGACGAAACAGATTCCATAGACGAAAGCGGTAAGGCCAAGCAGGTACCCGGCGACGCCGTATCCGAACGTCAGCAGACCCTTCATCGCGTCTCCGAATCCGTTTGTGCTCAGCGCGATTCGGCCGGCAAGATGTTCTGGTTGATGTGGAACACGTTGTCCGGATCGTATTCCGCCTTGACCTCGGTGAGTCGGCGATAATTTGCACCGTAGGTTGCGCGGACGCGTTCTTGGCCTTCCTCCATCATGAAGTTGACGTAGGCTCCGCCCGCCGAGTACGGATGTGTGGCGTCCCAATAGTCCACCGTCCACTGCTTCAATGCCGCCGCATTGGCAGGGTCCGGATCGACTCCGGCGATGACCTGGGAGAAGTTGACGTCCCGATACGCCCACGCGCTGTCGGTCTGCCCGACACGATGGACCGCGCCGTCGATCGGATACAGGTGCATGGTGGAATGCATGGTCGGTAGTTCCTCAGTGAACCGGGCGTGGGCCTGCACCGCGGCGTCGTCGACGGTGCGGAAGAAATCGCCACGCCAATACCACTGCAATCCCTTGGGATACAAGGCATCGAACGCGGAATTCAGCACCGGATAGGGGGCCTCATGGAGGCCATCGAACGCCGGCTTCATCTGCCGGACCGGCGCGAACGCCTCCTCGGCCCGTGCCGGATCTCCGGTGTAGCACCAGACCACGGCGCAAGCCTTGTGCAAGTGAAAGGCCTCGGGGAAGGGTGCGACCGGCGGCACGGTCATGGCCGCGAAGAACCCGTAGAGATCCTCGTCTTGGGCGGGGATGAAGTCCCGGAACCACCCAAGGATGTCGGCTGTGGCCGCCGACGGCCACGCCGTGGGACCGCCGATCACCGTGTGCACCGGATGCAGGCGGAAGGTAAAGGCGGTAGCCACGCCGAAATTCCCGCCGCCGCCCCGCAACGCCCAGAACAGATCGGTGTGCTCGGCCTCCGACGCCGTCACCACCCGACCGTCGGCCAGCACCACCTCGACCTCCAACAGGTTGTCGATGGTCAGGCCGTGCTTGCGGGACAGATAGCCATGCCCGCCACCGAGGGTGAGCCCCCCGACGCCGGTGGTCGAGATGATGCCGGCCGGCGTCGCCAAACCATGCGCGTCCGTCGCGGCGTCCACCTGGCCCCAGGTCGCGCCGCCCCCGACCCGAGCCGTGCGCCGGTCGGGATCCACCTCGATCCGATTCATCGGCGACAAGTCGATAACGAGGCCCCTTTCGACAGTGCCGAAACCCGGTCCGTTGTGGCCGCCCCCGCGGATGGCGACCGTGAGGTTCGACGTGCGCGCGAACTGCAAAGCGCCGGCAACGTCGGCGGCGGATCCACAACGCACGATCATCGCTGGCCGCTTGTCGATCATGGCGTTGTGCAGCGCCCTTGCCTCGTCGTAGCGCGGGTCGTCGGGCAGGATTATCTCCCCGCCCAGCCGGGTCCGAAGTTCGTCGGTTGCCGTTGTCACACTCATGCGCACAGCTCCTTCGCCTTGCAGGTCATCATCCCCCGACGCTACGAACCCAAGCGGTGACGCGTCATGACCACAACGAGGCATTTCCCAGCCGCCGGTGGATAGTCAGATCTGACTATCGACCGGCCGACCGCGCCCCGGTTACGTTGAGACCATGGCGCCGTGGATGCCACCACCGCTTCCCGCCGAGCTGACGGCACGTCGCCGCAGTGCGCTGGTGGGGCGCACGGCAGAGCTCGCGGCCTTCGAGCAAGTATGGGAGCGCGTTGAGGACGGCGGCCGCCAAGCGGTTTTTATTGGCGGTGAACCCGGAGCCGGCAAGACGCGGCTGGCCGCCGAAGTAGCGGGACGACTGGCCGACCACGGTGTCGCGGTGTTGGTGGGTAGTTCCACCGCCGACGCCGATGTCCCGTACGCACCGTTCGCCGAGGCATTGGACCGTCTGCTGATCGCCGCCCCCCCGGGCTCGGTGGCCGACGCGCTGGCGGACGCCGGACCGCAGCTGCGGCGACTGACAACCCACGTCGATCGGCATCTGGCCGAAGACCGCGCGGAGGTGGACGTCGGGTCAACCCGACAGGCGCTTTTCGACGCGTTGACCGGTTTCCTGCGGCGGCTGGCGATCGATCGCCCCATTGCGCTGATCCTCGAGGACCTGCACTGGGCACAGCTGCCCACCCTCGCGATGCTCGAACACGTGCTGATCGGCTGCGCCGATATCCGCCTGTTGTTGGCGGCCACCTTTCGCACCACCGAACCGGACCGCTCTGCGGAACTCACCACCCGGCTGGCCGAGCTACACCGGTTCGACGGCATCCGGCGCCTGGATCTGGCGGGTCTAGACACCGAGGCGATCGCCGAGTTCGTGCGGCGCACCCAACGGCTGGCTCCCGGGTCGGCGCGCATGGCTGCTGCCCTATTGCGCGACAAGACCGGAGGCAATCCGTTCTTCATGACCGAACTCTGTAACGACCTGGAAATCCGGGGCGGGATCACCACACTGGGTTTGCAACAGATCGTTCCCGCGTCGATCGGAGACGCCATTACCCGCCGCCTGAGCGGCCTGGGTTGCGCCGTCCGCAAGGTGATCGAGCAGGCCGCGGTGCTCGGCCAAACGTTTGATCTGCCCGCGCTCATCGCCAGCAACGACAACGACCTTCCCGCGACCTTGACCGCGATCGATTCGGCCCAAGGCCTGGGGTTGATCCGGCCAGTTCACGACTCCGACGGGGAGTTCACGTTCGTCCATGCGCTCACCCGCGAAGCCGTCGTCGCCGCCATGGCGGCGTCGGCGCTGCGAATCATGCACGCGCGGGCGGCCGAAGCGCTGGAGGGTCGCGCCGATCCAGCGGTGGTGCCCCGTTTGGCCAACCACTACCTGCAGGCCCATGTGTTGGGCTTCCACGATCAGGCCCTGCGGTACGCGCGGAAAGCGGCCCAGATGGCCGAACAAAGCCTCGCCTACGAGGACGCGGCAAAATGGTTCGAGCGGGCGGCATCGCTTCCCGAACTAAATCCCGAGGATCGCGCACGGATGAATTTTGGTGCGGCGGCAAATCACGTGCGGGCCGGTGATTTCGCTCGAGGCCGGGCCATCTACGAGCGCATCAGCACGATGGACAGTCCACTCATCCGGTTGGAGGCAGCGGTCGGCTACGAGGACGCGAGTTGGCGTCCCGGGCTTGCCGATTCGAAGGCGGCCGACCTGCTGGCGTCGGCGCTGGAATCCTGCGGATTGGATACCCAGGACCCGCGCTACGTGCAGGCACTCGGCAGTTTCGGGCGAGCGCTGGCGTTCGCCGGCGAGGCCGAACACGCCCGCGAAATCGGCGACCGCGCCATCGAACTTGGCCGAGCGATCAACGATCCAAGGGTGATGAAACACGCTCTGACCACCAGCCTTTGGCACGGCTTGGCCCCCGAGATGTGCGAAATCCAATCGGACCGTTCCGCCGAGCTATTGCGCGTTGCGCAATCGTGTCGCGACTACGACGCACTGGGTTCGGCCGCGCACTTTCGCGCCACCGTCAGCTATCTGGCGGGTCGACCCGACGATCTGGCCGCGTCGGCCGCCGACATGCAGCGAGCGGTCCAGGCTTGCGGGCAACCTTTCTACGGCTTCGTCAGTGCATGCGTGGAGCATGCGCTGAGCTATCTGCGCGGCGATTTCGCGGGCGCCGAGCATTGGGCCGACATCGCTTTGCGCACAGGAAGTTTGTTCGGTGTCGACGGCACAGAGGGCTCCAACGGAGTCCAGATGTTCATGATCCGCCGCGAAACCGGAGACCTGAAGCGATTCGCCGGATTCGTCGACGGCAGCGAAAAGTTCGCTGGCCGTTGGGTTCCCGGGCTGCTCGCGCTGTACACCGAACTCAAGTGCGAACGCGGCATGACGCGAGCTCTAAATCATCTGCTCAACCGCAATCTCGGCGACCGCACCACCGAGGCGCAGTGGCCGATGGAGCTGGCCTTCATGCTGGAGGCGGCCTTCGAACTGGACAACCGCGAAGCGATTCATGTACTGCGCCCGTACATTGCCCGCTACGCCGGAAGGAATCTGCTGGCCGGCCAGTTCGTGGCGGTGTTCGGCAGCGCCGACCGCTATCTCGCCCGGATCGCCGCGCTCAAGGGCGACCACGACTCGGCGGAGCGCCATTTCGGCGAGGCGTTGGAGATGGACCGGCGGATGGGTTCGGTTGTCCATGTCACCGAGACGATGATTCGGCAAGCGCTGTTTGCCGAGTCACGCGGTCGTACTCAGCAGGCCCGGCAATTGGCCGACGAGGTGCGTCGCATCGCCGGGCCGATGGGCCAGAGCCGGGTTGTGGACCTGGCGGACTCGTTGCTCACCATGAGTCCGCAGGGTCCCGACGGACTGACCGACCGGGAGGTCGACGTACTGCGGCTGCTGGCTGAGGGACTGAGCAATCGGGAAATCGGCCAACGCCTCTATATCAGCACAAATACCGCGGCCAACCACGTGCGCAGCATCCTGCTCAAGATCGGTGCCGCGAATCGCACCCAGGCCGCGATGTACGCCGCCGATCACGAACTACTCAGGTAGGCATCAGATCTGGGCCGAAGCGCCATCCGGCAAGACCCGCTCGCTTACCTCGACGACGACATCGGCGGGCAGACCCGCGCGCGTGGCGGCGGTCCTGATGGCCTCCGGCGACGGCGCCTCATACAGGCAATACGTCTTTCGTTTGTCCGCGGAAAGAAACGAGTACAACCAGCGGACGCCTTCCTGTTCGTTGATCCGATTGATGCCATCGGCGACTTCGAGGCTGGGTTCGAGCACCTCGGCGTAGTTGCGCTCGACCATGAATATCGGCACGGCCGCCTCCTTACACCTCGTATGGTCGAACCCTACGTCACGGCCGGTGTCGTTCCGATCGAACCACCGCGTGGCGCCGTAAGGGGCGGCGGTAGCGGTCGCGTTGGTGAATTGACCCGAAGATTGATGGTAGTAGGGTTACACCAGCTCAGGAGGGGACGGGCAATGGTCGTCGGTGTTGACTGTCTGCTGGCGGTGCGAAGCAGTTGCGGTATATAAGCAAACCAGCGCTGATCGCCGAAGCTGGCGGTGATCCGTGGGCGATCAATCAGAGCCTGCAGGCCGGCCGTCCCTTTCAGATTTCTCACTTGGCGGAGGCGTTTCATGCCGCAGGGCGATGCACCACCGAAGCCAACTACGCGTTCGAGCAAGCCCGTAAGCGCTTCGATGCGGCATGGAACCACCAGAATGGTGATCACCCAACCAACGACTCCGCCGAAGTGCTGCGGGTGACCAGGTCCCTTGGCGCGCAGTCGCTGCAGTTGCCCAAAATCGGTGTGGACCTGGAAAACATCGCCGCAGCGTTGGCCGAGGCGCAGAAGTCCGCGGCCGGACAGATCGCGACGCTAGAGGGTCAGTTGCAGCAGCTCGACACCGTGATCGGCCAAGCGGTGGCGATGGAAAACGATCCCACCCTAAGCGTTCAGGATCGGGATGCGCTCGATGCGTTAATCACCTCCTGTGAGGACAACGCGATCCACGACACCAAAAACTCGATGGGCCAGCTCGAATCGACGCGCAACGGCTACTCGGGCACCCTGCAGAAGGCGTTGGCCACCCTGCGCGCCCACGGCTACCACCCGGCGGCCATTCAGGGATTGGACGGGCCACAGTCCCCGGTGCCGGCGCTGCCGGAAGACCCTGCGCAATTCGCTCAAGCCTGGAATACCCTCACGCCGCAGCAAAAAGACGCCGAGTACCAACAGAATCCGTTCATCGGCAACCATCCGGGAATGCCCTGGGACCCGCCGGACCATTTGGGCAAGGACCACTACAACCGGCTGCAGCTGTCGGATCTGGAGCAGCAATCCCAAGCCGACGTCGACCGGATGCAGCAGCGGGTCGATCAGCTGCTAGCCAAGCTGTATATGGGTGACCACGGCCAGGCGACCACCGACGAGCTCAACGGGCTAAAGCCTCAACTGTTGGCGGCCAGACACGCGCTGCAGGGCTATCAGACGGTGCAGGCAACCCTGAGCCGCGATGACGGGGTCAGGCGCTACCTTGGCCTCATCGACGACCAGGGCCACGCCGCCGTAGCCATCGGGAACCCCGACTACGCCGGCCGCAACGCGCTGTTCGTCCCCGGCACCGGCCAAGATTTGCCCACCTTCGAAGGCAGCGACCTAAAGTCGCTGCGCATGTACTACGCGGCGCTGGCGGCGAACCCCGACCTGAAACCCGGCGATGTCGCGGTGACGACCTGGATGGGATATGACCGCCCGATGAATCTCTTCGAGGCGGCATCGCCCGATCGCGCCCGGGCCGGCGCCCAGGCTCTCGGCTTGTTCGAACGTGGCATGCGGGCCACCCATGTCGGAGCGCCGTCGATCGACACCGTGATCGGGCACAGCTACGGCTCCACGGCGGTCGGTGCCGCGGCCACCGGCGGAAATCACCTCGCCGCCGACAACGTCATCGCGGTGGGCAGCCCCGGGATGCTCTCGCACCATGCCAGCGAGCTCAACCTCGATCCCGGTGCCAATGTTTACGGCATGCGCGCCCGCAACGACATCATCGAATTGGTCACCGACCTGACCCTCGGTCATGACCCGGCGGCCCAGGAGTACGGCGGCAGACGGTTGTTGGCGTCACCAGGTCCCAGCAGTGACCCGATTGGGCTGACGCCCAGCGTCGCCGCCCACAGCAGCTACTGGAGCGAGGGCAACCCCGCACTATTGAACATGGGCGCGGTCATCGCCGGTGTCCCGCCGCCAAACACCATCCCTAGCGAAGGGGGGCGTTGAGCACCCATGGTCCGCCACCGACTAGCCGTCGTTGCGGCTGCGCTCGTGCTCGTCATGTTCGTCGGCGCCTGCAGCCACGACAGCCCGCTCGGGCCGCCCACCCCAACCGGGGCCACCGAACTGGGAGGACCAACCATGGAATCCAAGCCACCGCCGCCGCCGGGATGGAAGCTGCAACCCGCGATCCCGACATCCCAGCAGCAGGCGCAGGACACGGTGATCAGCTACCTGAAAAAGACGCTGCAGGCCCTGCCGCCGGGAACCACCCTGGACGCCACCCGCTACCACGGCGGCGCCAGCGTCGCCCCCTGCCAGGACGTCACCGACCGCACCTCACCCATGGAGTTCGCGACGAACGGTGATCTGACGCTGCCGGCCGGCGCCGATCCCGAAGCTGTCATCGCCCAGACCGGTGACATTTGGAAAGGCTGGGGCTGGTACGTCTATGAGCGAGACGGCTTCTACAAGCCCAACCGATTTGGCTATTCGCCGGACGGCTACATCCTGCAAATCATGGCCCGCTACAAGCCCGGCTATCCCCCTACCCTGCAAGGCATCTCGCCGTGCTTTCCGCCCAATCTGCCCGGTGACCGCATCCCCTTCCCCATGGTTCTCACCGGGTGACTCGATGCGAATGCGTGCGAATTCGACTAAGACCATCGGAAGATGGTTGCACCGACGATGAGCGGTTACGGCTCGCGGCGCCGCATTCGCGCGACGGAGATAGGGGACTGCCACGCATGACCCCCACCAGCAAACGGCAGGTGCCACACAGCGGAGGAAAGATCCGCAACGAGCCCGTCACCGGCCAACCGTGCCGACCACCGTGCGCAAGACCGATTAACACCCAAGGCGGACACGCGGTGCGCCGATTCCCTCGGCGGCGTCGTCGACGCATGGTGAACGGCCCCCAGGATCGGTGGCCGGCCCAGCAGCTGGCGGAGGACCTCTCGGGCCGCTACGGTCCGTTGGCGTTGGCTTAGGAAAACGCCAACGCCAATGCCGAGGTCGTTATCGAGGGATGCAGTGTTGGAAGGGGTGGATATGCGCGGGCGTGGAGAGGCTCCGACTGGGATCCCGATCCCGTTCTGTTGAGCGCATCGTTCGCCGATGTTCGTCGTCACATGGATGAACTGACCTACAATTCGGCGACTGATCCTACCGACCAGCAGCTTCTCCGACAGATGCGTGAGCGCCTCAACGAGAATGCCCCAGGTGAGGATTGGCCGACGCGAACGACACTAACTGCTATGCCATCTTCCCGCCCAGTGACGAGGAGGCTGAGTTATGGCACGTGGCCGGCAGTGGGCCGAGTTGCGAGGCCGTCATGCCCAATGAATGGGCATGCTGTTCCGAAAATTCTTGCAACTCAATCCGACCATCGATTTCGACCTCGACGAAGACACCTGGACGCAGGAGCAGACGGCCCAGTGGCGGCAGTTCACGGCCGCTAGAAAGCGAGCGGTTTGCAAAGGAACGCGAACAGCGCGCAATACAACTGAGGCGTGAGCGCGGTTTCGCTTAGCCTCTTCGTCGCGAAAATCCCTGCGACCAACTCGACAACGGTCAGCGACGTCACGAATGACCCGCCGGCGGCGTCCAGTCAGCACGTAGTCGCGCGCTCTCTGAACCCGCGGAGCGGCCGGTATTTAATCGGCGCGGACGGCATCGAGGCGCTCGTTCACCCGAGCCAACGCCTCGTCGAAGACCTCCACCTTTTCCCGACGTCGTTCGTTGGCCGGCTGGGCGGCCCCGCGTGAGCCTTCGGCCTCCACGCGGGCCGCACCTTGGCGCCTTAACAGACTGAAGTTCTTCTCACGCGCAGTCCGCAGCCGGCTCTGTAGATCCTTCAGTTGCTTCTCATTCATGCGCGCCAGAGCGTGGGGATGACTCTCGCCGATCAACGAGTTTTCCTGCTGGGTCAGGTTCACCTGGTGGTTGCTCACCATGGATTCATAGCCTGGGTCACCGCGGCGGCGCATCGAACCGCCGGAGCGCACGCCGAACCGTCACGTCGGGGCCATCGCGAGTTCACATCGCCCGACCGCATGACGACATGGTCAGCTGCGAATCTTCCGGAATCCCCAAAGGGCATGAAAATGGCCCCCGGAATCTCCTCCGAGGGCCATTTCCGCTGGTAGCGGGGACAGGATTCGAACCTGCGACCTCTGGGTTATGAGCCCAGCGAGCTACCGAGCTGCTCCACCCCGCGTTGGTAGACGCAAGGTTACCGAACACCGAGAAGCTCTCCAAATCGCGGGCTCAAATCCCACCTGCGCCGAGAGTGAACTGCGCGAAGCGCCCACGAAATGTCGCCTAGGCAGATTCACAGTCGACGAGGTGCCCGCCTCGCCCTAGCGCTTTCCGATGGTCGAGGGATCGGCGTCGCCGGCATCGTCGGTGCGCCGTGCGCATCGTGGCGATGCGGGCGCAGATCTCGGAAGTACCGGACCAAACCACGGTCTTTCTCCACCATCTCGGCACCCGCCGGATGGCCTACCGGGCACGCAGGCTCGTAGCCGCGCTACTTGGTGTTGTTGAACTTGGTGATGGCGTCGTCAAGCCGTTGCAGTGCCGCCCCGTAAGCGGCAAAGTCGCCCTTCTTCTGCGCGTCGCGCGCCGCGCCGATGGCCGCCTGGATCTCCTTCATGGCGGCGGCCTTGGCCGGGGACAACGTGGCCGAGCCGTCCGGCACCGGGGGCACGGCGGTAGGTGGCGGCGCCGGTGATCCTGGCGGCGCTTCGGCGGGCGTGGGCGTGTTGTTAGGCGGAGCGTTCTGCGGCGCCCCACCCTCGGTGGGTTGGATGCCGGTCGCGGCGTCACCCGCACCGGGCCCGAACAACCCGTTGAGCGCGTCGCGTACGGTCGGGCCGTATCCGACCTTGTCGTTGTACATCATTGCCACGCGGATCAGCCTCGGGTACGACGAGGCGGCGTCGCTGGCCCCCGGGGAGGCATAAACGGGTTCGACGTAGAGCAATCCCGCCTGACCCACCGGCAGCGTCAGCAAGTTGCCCCACCGGATGCGGTTTTGGTTGTCTCGTCCGATCACACCGAGGTCCTGGGATACCGCGGGATCGGTGGTGATGGCGTTGTTGGCCAGCTTGGGTCCGTTGACCTGTCCGGGAATAGTCAGCACCGTGATCCTGCCGTAGGTCGCCGGGTCCGAGCTGGCGCTGATGTAGGCGGCCAGATAGTCGCGCTTGAACCTGTTCATCGCGCTGATCAACTGGTATGACGCCGAATTATCGTTCTTAGCAATGTTTTTCGCGACGATGTAATACGGCGGCTGATAGCTGCTGGCGGTCGGATTCGGGTCTAGCGGCACGTCCCAGAAATCGGAGGTGGAGAAGAACGTCACCGGGTCGTTGACGTGATATTTGGCCAGCAGCATGCGCTGGACCTTGAACAGATCCTCCGGATAGCGCAAATGTTCGGCGAGTTCGGGGGTGATGTCGCTCTTGGGTTTGACCGTCCCGGGGAAGACCTGCATCCAGGCACGCAGGACCGGATCCTGCTCGTCCTGCTGGTAGAGCGTGACGGTGCCGTCGTAGGCATCCACCGTGGCCTTGACCGAATTGCGAATGTAGGAGACCTGCTTGTCGGGCGCCAGCTTGTTGAACGCCACCTCGTTGGAGTCGGCGGTCGCCGACGACAGCGAGGTCAGCTGGGAGTAGGGGTAGTTGTCCAACGTGGTATAGCCGTCGAGAATCCACACTAGACGCTTGTTCACGATCGCCGGGTAGACCGCGCTGTCGGTTGTCAGCCACGGCGCCACCGCCTCTACTCGCTGCGCCGGGTCACGGTTGAACAGGATCTTGCTGTTGGAACCAATAACGTTGGAGAACAAAAAGTTTCGCTCGGCGAACTTCGCCGCAAACACTGAGCGGGAAATCCAGCTGCCGATCGGCACTCCGCCGCTGCCGGTGTAGGTGTAATTCTTGGTTTCGGTGCTGGTCTCATAATCATATTCCCGGTCGGCACCGTTGCGCCCGACGATCGCGTAGTCGGCCGCCGTGTCAGAGATGACAGGTCCGTAGTAGATCCGCGGCTGATCCAACTGTGCCGGCCCGTCGGATACCACGGTGCCGTTGGCACCCACGACGTTGACCAGAAACTCCGGGTAGCCACCGTTTTGGTTGGGGTCGTTGGCGATACCCCGCACGGTATTGGCCGGCGAGGCAATGAACCCGTTGCCGTGGGTGTATACGGTGTGCCGGTTGATCCAATCTCGCTGGTTGTCGATCAGCCGGTCGGGGTTGAGTTCACGCGCCGCCACGACGTAGTCGCGCAGGTTACCGCCGCGGTCTAGGTAGCGGTCGATGGACAACTGGTCGGGGAAGTAGTAGAAGTTCTTCCCCTGCTGAAACTGGGTGAATGCCGGGCTGACAATCGTGGGGTCAAGCAGCCGAATGTTGGAGGTCGTCGCGCGGTCGGAAGCGACCTGCTGCGCGGTGGCCTGGCCATCACCGGCGTAGTTGCGATATGTCACCACGTCCGATGTCAAACCGTAGGCCGCCCTCGTCGCGGTGATGCTTCGGCTGATGTATTCGCTTTCCTTTTGCGCGGCATTGGGTTTGACGCTGATCTGCTCAACGATCATTGGCCAGGCGGCGCCGACGATCAGCGACGACAACAACAGCAACACCAGTCCGATGGCGGGAATCCGCAAGTCGCGCAGAACGATAGCGGAGAACACCGCGGCGGCGCAGATCAACGCGATGGCCATCAGGATCAGCTTCGCCGGCAGCACCGCATTGATGTCGGTATACCCGGCGCCGGTAAATGGCTTGCCACCGCGAGTGTGCGACAGCAGCTCGTAGCGGTCGAACCAATAGGCGACGGCCTTAAGTACCACCAGTAAACCGACCAGGCTGACCAATTGGATGCGGGCCGACCGGCTCAGCGCACCGCTGCGCCCCGACAACCGGATGCCACCGAACAGGTAGTGCGCCACCAGATTTGCCACGAACGCCAGAAAGACCGCCACGAACAGGTAGCTGAGCAATAGCCGGTAGAACGGCAGCTCGAACGCGTAGAAACCCAGGTCCTTGCCGAACTGCGGATCCCGTAGCCCGAAATCGCCACCGTGCAAAAACAGCTGAATTCGAACCCAGTAGCTCTGCGCGACGATGCCAGCGAGCAGACCGATGGCGACCGGGATGCCGATGCCCACCAGCCGCAGCCGGCTAACCACGACGGCGCGATAGCGCGCCACGGGGTCGTTCTCGCTGTTCGGCACGAAAACCGGGCGGGTGCGGTAAGCCAGCGCCAGCCCAGCGAACACGATGCCGCCGACCAAGAAGCCCGCCACTAAAAACACTAGGAACCGGGTCACCAGCACGGTGGTGAACACCGACCGATAACCCAGCTCGCCGAACCACAGCCAGTCGACGTACGCGTCGATCAGGCGTGGACCGGCAAGCAGGACAACGATCACCGCCAATGCGATCAAGATCAGAACCCGGCTTCGCCGAGTCAGCTTCGGCATCCTTGCGGTGGGCCGCATCCCCACTAGCTACGCTCCCTGCTCAGTTTGGCTAGCACCGTTTGGCCCACGGCCGTTCCACAGGACGTTTCCCGATCGGCTGCTAGCGATCTGTCTAGACGATCCCAACTTTACGCATCTCACGGCGCTAGCAACTCGGCGTTGGCGCCCCCGATGTCATCGCGTGCAACGCGTCCACCGCTTGGCTGAGCGTTTCGACCTTGACCAGGCGCAAGCCACTCGGGGTATCGGAGGCCGCCTCGTAACAGTTCTTGGCAGGCACCAGGAACACCGTGGCGCCGGCGGCCCGGGCGGCGGCCATCTTGTGGGTGATGCCCCCAATGGGGCCGACCTTCCCGTCCACACCGATGGTTCCGGTCCCCGCAATAAACCGCGACCCAGTCAAATCACCGGTGGTCAGCTTGTCCACAACGGCCAAACTGAACATCAGTCCGGCTGACGGGCCACCCACGTTGGCCAGGTGGAAGTTGACGACGAACGGCGCCCACGGCGCATCGAGCACCGCGACTCCCATGAAGCCGTAGTCGCGATCCTTGTTGGAACCGAGAGTGATCTGCGCAACACCGGCCGGCTCATTCTTGCGACGGTAGTCGATGACGACCACTTGGCCGGGCTTGGTGTTCTTCAGCACCGCCGTGAACTGCTCCACGTTGGCTACCGCGGCGCCGTTGACCGCGTCGATGGCGTCTCCGGCCTGCAGCTTGCCCGCCGACGGTCCGGGATCGGTGACCTTGGCAACTGTCACCGCCTCCGGATACTTCAGATAGCCCAGGGCTGCGTACTCCGCGTCCTCTTCGGAGTTCTTGAAGTCGGCATTGTTGGCTTTGTCGACCTCCTCACGCGATTTGCCCGGCGGGTAAACCAGGTCACGCGGCACCAGCTGTTCTTGCCCCGACAGCCATAGCGTCATGGCTTCGCCCAAGGTCAGAGCGTCACGCTGAGACACCGTCGTCATATTGAGGTGACCCGAGGTCGGGTGGGTTTGAGTTCCCACAATCTGGACTACCTGCTGGCCGTCGACCTCGCCGAGGGTGTCGAAGGTGGGGCCCGGCCCCAGTGACACAAACGGCACCGTCACCACCGCGAGCAACACCCCGAACACCACGATGGGCACCAGCGCGACCATCAAGGTCAAAATCCGCCTGTTCACGCCGCATACACTAGACGGGTCCGGCCGCGGGCAATTCAGCTGCAAGCATGACGGCGGATCGCGCTTTCTATTCCCCCGATGGGTACGGTTGACCCTATGGGTGACGTGCCGTTCGGCTTCTCGTCCGGAGACGACTCCCCGGAAGATCGATCTGGGGGCGACAAGCGCAGGAGCAACGAACCCGATTTCGGATCGGGTGGCAACCCGCTGGGCCCGTTCGGCATCAGCGGGGATTTCGGCATGGCCGACCTGGGGCAGATCTTCACCCGACTGGGCGAGATGTTCGGCGGCGTGGGCAGCGCGATGGCCGCCGGAAAGAGCTCAGGACCGGTGAATTACGAGCTGGCCCGCCAGGTCGCGGCCAGCTCGCTCGGTTTCGTTGCGCCCATCCCCGACACGACAAACTCAGCGATAGCCGATGCAGTCCACCTGGCCGATACGTGGCTGAACGGTGCGACCTCGCTGCCCGCCGGCACCACCAAGGCGGTGGGGTGGAGCCCCACCGACTGGGTCGACAACACCTTGGAGGTCTGGAAGCGCCTGTGCGATCCAATGGCCCAGCAGATCTCGTCGGTGTGGGCCTCCTCGCTGCCCGACGAGGCCAAAAGCATGGCGGGCCCGCTGCTATCGATGATGTCGCAGATGGGCGGTATCGCGTTCGGTTCGCAGTTAGGCCAGGCCCTGGGCCGGCTCTCGCGCGAGGTGTTGACCTCCACCGATATCGGTCTGCCGCTGGGGCCCAAAGGTTTGGCCGCGATCCTGCCCGACGCTGTCGAATCATTTGCCTCGGGGCTCGAGCAGCCCCGCAGCGAGATCATGACGTTTCTGGCCGCCCGGGAAGCTGCACACCATCGCCTGTTCAGCCATGTTCCCTGGCTGGCCAGCCAGCTGTTGGGCGCAGTCGAGGCCTATGCCATGGGCATGAAGATCGACATGACCGGCATCGAGGAACTAGCACGCGATTTCAATCCGGCGACACTGGCCGATCCCGCCGCCATGGAGCAGCTGCTGAGCCAGGGGGTGTTCGAGCCCAAGGCAACGCCGGCGCAAACCCAGGCGCTGGAACGTCTCGAGACGCTGCTCGCCCTGATCGAGGGCTGGGTCCAGACCGTGGTGACCGACGCGTTGGGCGAACGGATTCCGGGGACCGCGGCTCTCAGCGAGACCCTGCGCCGGCGTCGGGCCAGCGGCGGGCCCGCCGAACAGACCTTCGCGACGCTGGTGGGGTTGGAGCTGCGGCCGCGCAAACTGCGTGAGGCCGGCGCCTTGTGGGACCGTCTGACGCAAGCAGGCGGTGTGGACGCCCGCGACGGGGTTTGGCAACACCCGGACCTGCTGCCGGTGGCCGAGGATCTCGACGACCCGGCCGCGTTCATCGACCGAGTCATCGGCGGTGACACCAGCGGGATCGATGAAGCCCTTTCCGACTTGAAAGCCGAACTCGACCGCGACATCCGCAACACCGAGGGCCCCGATTCCGGATCTGTGGATAACTGAGCGAGGTGTCCACGCCCGGCGTGGCACATTCTCAGGTCATGCCCCAGACCGCGCTCACCTTGTTTTCGTTGGATCCGGCGATGCCAGTGCTATTGCGTCCCGACGGCGCCGTGCAAGTGGGATGGGCCCCGGGCCGGGCCGTGCTGGTTCATCCACCGAACGGCCTGGCCGCGACGGCCTTGGCGGCGCTGCTGCGGAGCATGCGATCACCAATGGCGCTCACCGAACTGCAGCGCCACGCCGCCGACCGCGGGTTGGCGGATGGGAGCAAAGTCGCTGGCCTCATCAGGCAGTTGCTCAGCGCGGGCGTCGCGACTCGCGAATGTCGCCCGGCCAAGGGCCGCACACCATCGATCCGAGTGCACGGTCGCGGACCGCTGTCGGACCTACTGGTGCAGGCGTTGCGCTGCTCGGGTGCCCGCGTTAGGCAGAGCAGCCAACTGCATGCGGGGGCGACCCCCGCGGCCGCGGATTTGGTGGTGTTGTCCGACTACCTGGTCGCCGATCCGCGGCTGGTGCGCGATCTGCAAGGCGAGGGTGTTCCTCACCTTCCCGTTCGGGTGCGCGACGGCACCGGGTTGGTGGGACCGCTGGTCATCCCGGGGGTGACCAGCTGCCTCGGGTGCGCTGATCTGCACCGCACCGACCGGGACGCCGCGTGGCCGGCCATCGCTGCACAGCTGCGCGACGCCGTCGGGGTGGCTGATCGGGGAACGCTGCTGGCGACGACGGCGCTAGCGCTCAGTCAGGTCAACGGGGTGATCGCCGCGGTGCGCGGACAGCAGACCCCTCCCGAACCACCCTCGGCGCTGAACGCGACTTTGGAGTTCGACCTGAAAGCCGGCTCCATCGTGGCGCGGCACTGGACCCGGCACCCGTTGTGCTCGTGTTGACGCCGGCCCCTAGGCCCGCCTAGCCCAGCCGGCCCTGCTCCGGGACGTTTGTCGAGATCGACGCATACGCTCTGGCCAAGTCGTCCAACACCCCCTCGGTCAGACTGCCCTCTTTGCGGTGCTTGTCCAACGTCTCGATGATCGCCCGGAACAGGGCGTCGGCGGCGTCGTGTTGCGTTTGTTTTGCTGCCATAGCTTTCTGCGCTCCACCCTTCGAACGTGAGTTGCGACGAGTCATCGGGACCCGCAAGACATTACATAGTGCATGCATTGCGCGTTCGCCGGTGCCGCGACGAGGCGACACGCCACGCCCACGAGCGGTTGGGCCCGACTCGTCCTGCGTGATTTGACGGGCGCACACGAGCTGGACGCTACGGTGACGGCACCCCGCCGGGGCCGCCGGAACCACCCGAACCACCGGAACCACCGCCAGAGCCAACCGTGCTTGGACTGCCGGCCTGACCCAAACCCCCGGCACCTCCAAGTTTCGTCGAAATCCCGTTGCTGCCCTTACCGCCGGTGCCACCGGTGCCACCGGTACCGCCGGTACCACCCGACCCGATGCTGCCGGTGCCACCCGAACCGCCATTGCCGCCGCTGCCGCCGGTGCCGCCGTTGCCAAGGGCGGCATCGCCTCCGTTGCCGCCGTTGCCGCCGTGTCCACCGAAGCCGCCGTCGCCGCCTAAGGCGTACCCCGGGCCACCGATGCCGCCGTTACCGCCGGCACCGCCCGCACCACCGGCGATGCCCTGCCCAATGCTGGTGCCGCCATTGCCACCCGCACCACCGGGCCCGCCGGCACCGGCAGCGCCGGTGAATGCCGCGCCGCCGCCGTTACCCCCGTTGCCGCCCACGCCGCCGACGCCGCCGGTGGAACCTGGGCCGCCGCTGCCGCCGTTGCCGCCGTAACCGCCTGGGTTACCCCAGTTACCGTCGCCGCCGTTACCGCCGTTACCGCCGGCCCCGCCGAGACCGGCGGCCCCGTCGCCAGCGCCGCTGTGGCCGCCTAGGCCGCCGCTGCCGCCGTTGCCGCCGTTGCCGCCGGTGAAGCCGTCGACCTGACCGTCGCCGCCGTCGCCGCCCTTGCCGCCGTTCCCGCCGGTGCCAGCGGCGCCGTCGCCGAGCGAGCTGTGGCCAGCGTCGCCGCCGTTGCCGCCGCTACCGCCGTTGCCGCCCGCGGTGCCCGTACCGTCTTCGCCGTAGTCGCCCTTCCCGCCATTGCCGCCGTTGCCGCCGTTGCCGGCGGCGCCGTCGGCGATGGTGCCGTGGCCCCCGTTGCCGCCATTGCCGCCATAGCCGCCGGCGCCGCCGTCGAAGCCCGCACCACTGTCAATGTGGCCGGCGTTGCCGCCGGTACCGCCGTTGCCGCCGGCGCCGCCGATAGCACCGTTGCCGCCGTTACCGCCACGACCACCATCGCCCCGGAAGCCAGTAAGTACGTCACCGTCGCGATCACCGCCGTCGCCGCCGTTGCCGCCGTTGCCGCCGTTGCCGCCGGTACCGGTAATGGTGCCGGTGTCGCCGGTCTTGCCGGTGCTCGAGCCGGTGCCGCCATGGCCGCCGGCCCCGCCAGCGCCGGCGTGACCGCCATCGCCACCATTGCCGCCGTCGCCCGTGAGCCCGGCCACCAGGTGAATTCCATTGCCGCCGTCGCCACCGTCACCGCCGTTGCCACCGTGGCCGCCGTTACCGCCGTCGCCACCGGCGCCCATGGTGCCGTTGTGTCCACCCGGTGAGCGGGCGCTTCCGGCGGCCCCGCCGTTACCGCCGTTGCCGCCCGCGCCGCCGGTGACCCCGTTGGCCCCGTTGCCTCCGGACTCACCGCGGGCGGTATCAGCGCTATCCGTGCGGGTGCCGTCGGCGCCGTTGGCGCCGGCCGCGCCGGCACCGCTGGTGCCGCCGGTGCCGCCCTTACCGCCGTCACCACCGTTACCGCCGTCACCGCCGAGCAATCCGCTAGCCCCGCCGGCCCCGCCGACCCCACCGGTACCACCGGTACCCCCGACCCCGCCGACCTGGGCGTTGTCCGAACCCATCGAGCCATTCCCGCCGGCACCCCCGTGACCGCCGTTACCCCAGTCACCGCCATCGCCGCCGTTCCCGCCGCCACCACCAGAAATACCGTTAAGACCCGTGGTGCCCCCGGGAGCGATGGCATCGGCGCCGCGCCCCCCGTTACCGCCGTTACCACCGCTGTGTGGGCTAAGACCGTCGCCGCCGGTCTGACCGGGAGTGGCACCGCTACCGCCCTGCCCGCCGGCTCCACCAAAACCGGGGTTACCGCCGTCACCACCATCCCCGCCTTTACCGCCGTTGACGGCCATCTCGCCAGCCGAGCCGTTCCCACCGTCACCAGCGATCCCGCCGGCACCACCGTTGCCGCCATCCCCACCGACACCCGTGGCGCCGGCCTTACCGCCAGTGATGGTGTTAGCACTGCCCCCAGCCCCACCGTTACCACCGACCCCACCGGCCCCACCGCGACCACCGTCCCCACCGGAGCTGCCATCTGAACCCGCAAAAGCACCGTCGGCCCCGACATGACCGGCGCCACCGGTGCCGCCATCACCGCCGGCGCCGCCCTTACCGCCGGCCCCGCCATCACCGTGGAAGGCGCCGCCGTTGCCACCTTTACCGCCGTTACCACCTGCAGAACCATCACCGCCGGTGCCGCCGTTATCACCCGGATTTGGCCCAGCCGACCCGTCGGTGCCGGTAGCGCCATGACCACCATTACCCCCGGCCCCACCATTGCCGTCGAACCCACCATTGCCGCCGTCACCGCCATGACCCCCGGCCACACCCGCCGAGAAGCTATCCGCGCCATTCCCGCCGGCCCCACCATTGCCCCCGCTGGTCGGAGTGGCGCCGCTAGCGCCCTGCCCCCCGGTCCCCGCAGCACCGACTCCGCCGGCCCCGCCACCACCACCGGCACCCCGATTACCGCCATCGCCGCCATCACCACCGGCGCCCTGGTTCACACCGAGACTGCCCTGCCCACCAGCCCCCCCATCGCCAGCAACCCCGCCGCCCCCACCAGCACCGCCAACGCCACCCACACCATGAGCGGCGTCCCCGCCGGCACCGCCAACCCCGCCCCTACCGCCGTTACCACCATCCCCGCCATCGGCCCCCGCCGCCGTCATACCGCTTCCACCGGCCCCACCTTTAGCCCCAGCCCCGCCGTTACCGCCGTCCCCACCATCACCGGCGTCGACCCCACCAGATCCGCCGTCCCCACCGGCCCCGCCATTACCGCCGTTAACCCCGTGCCCACCCACGCCCCCCGGCACGGCATCACTACCGGCCATCCCGGCCATGCCGCTCCCGCCATCCCCACCACGCCCACCATCACCGACACGCCCGCCATCTCCACCACGCCCACCAGCCCCACCAGCGCCACCCGCGGTGGTGGCATCCGCACCCGCCCCACCACGACCGCCATCACCGCCACTGGTCGGACTACTGCCCTCAGCACCATGGGCACCCGCGGTGGAGCCCGCACCACCAGCCCCGCCCGCACCCCCCGCACCGGGATCACCGCCAGCCCCGCCGGCCCCGCCGGTCCCAAAACCCGCCCCCGGATCGACCAGCATGTTGCCGTGCCCACCGGTGCCCCCATTACCGGCCACCCCGCCAGCACCACCCTGACCGCCAGCCCCACCAGCGCCTTGACCACCCCCGACATACCCCGCCGCCAACGCCGCACCGCCCTGGCCGCCATCACCACCGTCACCGCCAGACCCGCCCGCAGCGCCGTTACCCCCATGCCCACCAACCCCACCAGCAACATGCGACAACGAACCGTTGGCGCCGTTACCGCCATCACCCCCGTTGCCGCCAGACCCCCCAGCCCCACCAGCCCCACCGTTACCGGCCTCGACCCCACCCGCGCCGCCGTCCCCGCCGTGCCCGCCAGCCCCACCGCCGGTACCGCCTTGACCATCAGCACCCGAGGTGACACCCGACTCACCGTCGGTCCCGGCCAAACCGTTACCGCCGTCCCCACCACGACCACCATCACCGAAGCGCCCGCCATCCCCACCACGCCCACCAGCCCCACCATTGCCGCCTGCGGTGATGGCGTCCGCGCCCATGCCGCCAGCACCGCCGTGCCCACCACCACCGTCAACACCACCAGCCCCGGTCGCCCCCGTAACCGACCCGAACCCCCCAGCGCCACCAACCCCGCCTACCCCGGCATTACCGCCTTGACCACCAGCCCCGCCAGCACCAAACCCGCCCCCCGTGACCGGGCTAACCGCCATATCACCGTGCCCACCATCACCACCATCACCAGCAAACCCACCAGCCCCGCCCGCACCACCGGCCCCGCCCACCCCCGCAACACCAGCACGACCAAACACGCTGCCCGCCGTACCACCAGCACCACCATTACCCCCAGCACCACCAGCCGCCCCGGACCCGCCGTCACCACCAGAACCCCCACTGCCACCCGCCACACTCGACGTCAATCCGCTAGCACCGGCCCCACCATCACCACCAGCACCACCCACACCACCCGCACCACCGACCCCACCGCTACCGCACACCACCCCGCCACGCCCCCCAGCCCCACCATGGCCCGCATCCCCACCAGCCGCACCCGCAGTACCCGAACCCCCCGCAACCAGACTTGACACACCCGCACCACCAGCCCTACCGACACCCCCAGCACCCCCCACACCGCCATCACCAAACCACCCCGCATCCCCACCAGCCCCACCATTTCCGCCGACCCCACCCGCACCGCCCGCACCCCCATTACCGAACAACCACCCCCCAGCACCCCCAACACCGCCCGCAGCGCCCACCCCACCCGCGCCCCCAACCCCACCCGAACCGATCAACCCCGCAGCCCCACCAGCGCCACCAGCTTGGCCCGCCGCACCCGACCCGCCAGCTCCCCCATTACCGAACAACAACCCACCAGCGCCACCAACGGCCCCACTCCCCGGCGCCCCACTAACCCCATCACCGATCAACGGACGCCCCACCAACGCCAACGTCGGCGCATTCACCACACCCCACACAACACGCTCCACATTGGCCACCTCAGCCTGCACATAGGCACCCACACCCCCGCTCAAGACCTGCACAAACCGGTCATTGAACGCCGCCATCTCAGCACTAATCGCCTGATACTCCCGACCAAACGTGCCGAACAACCCCGCAATCGCCGCCGACACCTCGTCCCCGGCCGCCGGCAACACCAACGACGTCGACACCGCCGCCGACGCATCCGCCACCCCAACCGAGGCCCCAATACCAGCCACCCGAGCGGCCGCATCCGCCACCAACTCCGGCACCACCGTCACAAAAGACACACCGCACCTCCTGGCCGTACAACCCCCGGCTAACAACTACCGACGAAACGATCCGACAGCGATGCGAAAAACCCGCCACGCCACCCCCACAGCGGACACACACCCCACCATCTCCCGACCCCAACCCCCCACCCAACGGCAAAACAACCAGTCACACCATGCACACTGCACAAACACCCACCAGCACGATCACCGACGCCGCAAACCCCGCCCACCCACACCCGCACGGCTCGCCATCGACCCAGTTGTGGCCGGATCGACACCCCGACAACTCAACCGTCATGGATGATGGGTACGTGTCAGAGATCAAGCGCGGCCGTGCCGCGCGCAACGCCAAGCTGGCCAGTATTCCGGTCGGCTTTGCTGGTAGGGCAGCGTTAGGGTTCGGCAAGCGGTTGACGGGCAAGTCGAAAGACGAGGTCAACGCCGAGCTGATGGAGAAGGCCGCCAACCAATTGTTCACGGTCTTGGGCGAGCTCAAGGGCGGCGCAATGAAAGTCGGCCAGGCGTTGTCGGTGATGGAAGCGGCCATCCCCGAGCAATTCGGAGAGCCGTACCGGGAAGCCCTGACCAAGCTGCAAAAGGACGCACCACCACTGCCCGCCGCCAAGGTTCACCGGGTACTGGACGCGCAACTGGGCACCAAATGGCGGGAGCGGTTCAGTTCGTTCGACGACACTCCCATCGCCTCGGCCAGCATCGGACAGGTGCACAAGGCGGTGTGGTCTGATGGCCGCGAAGTCGCGGTCAAGATCCAATACCCGGGTGCCGATGAAGCCTTACGGGCCGACCTCAAGACCATGCAACGGATGGTCGGCGTCCTCAAACAACTGTCACCGGGCGCCGACGTCCAAGGAGTCGTCGACGAACTGATCGAACGCACCGAGATGGAACTTGACTACCGCTTGGAGGCACAGAATCAACGCCTGTTCGCCAAGGCGTACGCCGGTCACCCGCGCTTGCTGGTACCACATGTGGTGGCAAGCTCGCCGAAAGTGGTGATTCAAGAGTGGATCGACGGTGTGCCGATGGCGCACATCATTCGCCACGGGACGCAAGAACAGCGCGACCTCATCGGCACGCTGCTCCTCGAACTCACCTTCGATGCGCCGCGCCGGGTGGAGATGCTGCACGGCGATGCCCACCCGGGAAATTTCATGCTGTTGCCCGACGACCGGATGGCCGTCATCGATTTCGGCGCCGTAGCACCACTGCCCGGCGGCTATCCCATCGAGCTGGGGATGACGATCCGGCTGGCGCGCGACAAAAATTATGACCTGCTGTTGCCCACCATGGAGAAGGCCGGGTTCATCCAGCGTGGACAACAGGTCTCGGTGCTCGAGATCGATGAGATGCTGCGCCAATACGTCGAGCCCATCGAGGTCGACGTCTTCCACTACACACGAAAGTGGCTGCAGCGCATGACCGTCAGTCAGTTTGACCGATCGGTTGCGCAGATCAAGACGGCGCGGCAAATGGACCTACCGCCCAAGCTGGCCATACCGATGCGGGTCATCGCGTCGGTGGCCGCGATCCTGTGCCAGCTGGATGCCCACGTGCCGATCAAGGCCCTCTCCGAGGAACTGATTCCCGGCTTCGCCGAGCCGGATACCGCTGCAGTCTGATCGTCAGCAAAGCGCGACCACCGACACCGTCGCTCACGGTCGAGAACCGTTGCAGTGGTCGCACTTTCACCGCGATCTCCAGCATCCGCTAAGCAGCAACCTTGCGAGGACGCCCACGCGGACGCTTGCGACTGACGACCTCGCCTCGCTCGAATATCTCCCCGCCCCAAACTCCCCATGGCTCGGCCCGTTCCAGCGCCGCAGCCAGGCACTGACGCCGGATCGGGCAGTTCGCACACAGCGTCTTGGCACGCTCGAGATCGGCGGGCGTATCGGCGAACCATAAGTCGGGGTTACCGACATGACATGGCAACACCGGCAACTTCTGTCTGGGGACTGTCAGTGCCGACATGTCCTTCCTCACCTGCTTCCTGGTCTGGGACTGTCCTTTGAAGGTGATCCGGACCAGGTTGCGGGGCGGCAGACCCAAAAACTTGGCCACGGATCCTTGTGACTCGGGTCCGTGGCCTGTTGACGAAAATCGGGCTGCTACGTAGTACCTACGTTGGGCTCCGATCCACGGACGCGTAAGTCGCGGCGGCGGCGGCGACACGATGCTTGCCCGCTGCCGCCGACGGGGCGGTGCGAGCGGCAGGGGGGGTTCCAGCGGTCAACACCGGGTCCGCCACGCCTACACCGAACGCATTCATGTTCTTCACCGTGACTACCCTCCTCTCGTACCGCGCGTGCCGAAGCCAGCATCCAGCGCCAGCATCAGAAGACTTGTTAGAGGGTAAACGGTAGCAGCCGGCACTAACAACCTATTTTTGACCTGGGGGTTTGCCCAGTCAACGAGCTTGTCGAACCAGCTCCAGCACGTCGGCCCCGTACTGTTCGAGTTTTCGGGCGCCGATACCCGGTATCGCGATCAGAGCCGACTCATCGTCAGGTAGCAGCTCGGCAATCGCAATCAGGGTGTTATCACTGAAAACGATGTAGGCGGGCACGTTCTGCTCCTTAGCGACATTTAGCCGCCAGGACTTGAGCTGCAACAGCAAGCCCTCGTTGACGTCTCCGGCGCAGGTTTCGCATCTTCGCAACATGACAGCCGCCGGAGTGGTCAGCTCCTTGTTGCACACCCGGCAACGCGTCGCAACCCGGTTGCGACGCGGCTTGCTCGGCCCCGGATCGACCCGCGTTTGCGGCGCAATGCCGTTCAGGAAACGCGACGGCTTGCGGCTCTGGCGCCCACCTGCAGCGCGAGCCAGCGCCCAGCTGAGCGTCAAATGTACTCGCGCCCTGGTAATTCCGACGTAGAGCAGTCGACGCTCTTCCTCGACAGGTTCGCTCTGGGGACCGTGCGCCAACGCGTGTGAAATGGGAAGCGTGCCGTCAACCAATCCGACCAGGAACACCGCATCCCATTCGAGGCCCTTGGCCGCATGCAGGGAGGCAAGCGTGACGCCTTGCACTACCGGTGGATGGCGTGCGTCGGCGCGGGTCCGGAGCTCGGCCAGCAGTCCCGGAAGCTGCAGTTGGGGACGCTGCGCCACCTCATCGTCGACCAGTTCAGCCAAAGCGGTCAGGCCCTCCCAACGCTCCCGGGCGCGGGTGCCGACGGGCTCTTCGGCCGTCAATCCCAACGGTTCCAGGATTGCGCGAACCACGTCGGGCACCGCCCCCTCGACACCGCGGTCGGCGGCTCGCTGCAACGCCACCACCGCCTGCTTGATCTCCTGGCGGTTGAAAAATCCCTCGCCACCACGAACCTGGTAGGCGATTCCGGCCTCGGTCAAGGCTTCCTCGTAAACCTCGGACTGCGCGTTGACGCGGTACAAGATGGCGATCTCGGATGGAGACACACCGGATTCGGTCAGCCGAGCGATCGACGCCGCCGCCGCGGCCGCTTCTGCTGCCTCGTCAGGATACTCGTGAAACGACGGGGCCGGACCGGGTTCACGCTGACCGGACAGCTGCAGCTTGCTGCCAGCGACACGGCCCCTGGCGGCGGCGATCACCCGATTGGCCAGCGACACCACCTGCGGGGTGGACCGGTAGTCACGCTCGAGACGCACGACGGTGGCGTCAGGAAACCTGCGCGAGAAGTCAAGCAGGAAACGCGGCGAGGCGCCGGTGAACGAGTAGATGGTCTGGTTGGCATCCCCCACCACCGTCAAGTCGTCGCGGTCCCCCAACCACGCCGAAAGAACCCGCTGCTGCAGTGGGGTAACGTCCTGGTACTCATCGACCACGAAACAGCGGTAGCGATCCCGGAACTCCTCGGCCACCGCGGCATCATTTTCGATAGCGGCCGCGGTGTGCAAAAGCAGATCGTCGAAATCCAGTAGCGTCACGCTTTCATCGCGAACTTTCAACGACTCGTATTCGGAGTAGACGACCGCGATTCGCCCGGCATCCAAAGGCGTGTCTCGGCCCGCCGCCGCCACCGCGGTCGGGTACTCCTCGGGACCGATCAACGATGCCTTGGCCCACTCAATCTCGCCCGCAAGGTCACGGACGTCATCGGTGCTGGCGTTCATCCTGGCACGGCTGGCAGCGCGCGCCACGATCGCGAACTTGCTGTCCAATAGTTGCCAGCCGATATCGCCCACCACCCGTGGCCAGAAATACCGCAGTTGCCGGTGGGCGGCCGCGTGAAAGGTCAGCGCCTGCACAGAGCCCACACCAGAGCCGGTCTGGGCGGCAGCATCCAGCGCTCGCAGCCGAGAACGCATCTCCCCCGCCGCACGCTGAGTAAAGGTCACTGCCAGCACCTGACCGGCGGCGACATGACCACCGGCGACAAGCTGGGCGATCCGGTGCGTGATCGTGCGCGTCTTTCCGGTCCCGGCGCCTGCCAGCACGCAGACCGGTCCACGTGCAGCCAGCACGGCTTCGCGCTGTTCGTCGTCCAGCTTGGCGGTCATTGAGTCTGCGACCATCAGCATGGTGTCCATCTTGGCAGCGGTGGCCGACAAACCGGGCGTTTCGCCACGCCGCGGGCGGCATCGTCGCAGGGCTCGACCACATCGCCCAGCTCCTCACCGCCCGCCACGCGGGCGGCATCGTCGCAGGGCTACCTTTACCACCTATGACCAACGCTGCGCTCACCATCTACACGACGTCATGGTGTGGCTACTGCCTTCGGCTCAAGACCGCGCTCAATGCCGAGGGGATCTCCTACCACGAGGTCGATATCGAACGAGACCCGGCAGCTGGAGAATTCGTCAGCTCGGTCAACCGCGGCAACAAAACCGTTCCGACGGTGAAGTTCGGCGACGGGTCGACGCTGACCAACCCGAGCGTTGGTGAGGTCAAAGCGAAAATGACACAGCACAGCGGCTAAATTCGCGCCGCCGCCCACCGCCTGCGCGCCGACACGACGAGCCAGCCGCGCCATTGGCACCCGGCAGGGGGCGACTCGCCGGTAGCATGGCGCCAACACCAACCGCGGACGGGTGGTCCGCAGAAAACGGCTATCGACGATGGGGCCCAGAGGCGCAAAGCACGAAATCGGAAGATCCGCAACGAGCTGGTTCAAGCGGCGACCGGTGATCATTGGCACCACCTTTGTCGGCGCGATCAGATCAGTCGTTGTCGTCTGCGCTGCGCTGGCCGCAATCGCGGCTTGTTCTCATCACGGGACATCAGCCAAGCCGAGTACCACCACCACGCAGCCCAAGGGCGTCGATGCACTGATCGTCA
The DNA here is from genome assembly GCF_900292015.1 of Mycobacterium basiliense. NCBI lineage: Bacteria > Bacillati > Actinomycetota > Actinomycetes > Mycobacteriales > Mycobacteriaceae > Mycobacterium > Mycobacterium basiliense. The sequence goes on along the minus strand of NZ_LR130759.1, from coordinate 1,423,319 downwards.
GCGTCGAAGAGGTGCGAAGGATCGCCGATTTTGAGGAACTCACCGCACATGAGCGTGCCGACGTGCGCAATCCGCCGCCAGGTGACCTGAGTGCTCCCGGTCCGTGCCGGGCGGCGGGGACCAGTGATCTCACTTTCGCCAGTGGATGGCTGGAATTCCGCAGCGCGGGCTACAGCGGGGTTACCGACGACATAGCCCCCGGTGGCCGGGCCCTGGTCGATTCCGTAAGCCAGGCCGTCGCGATCTACCCCGATACCCATGCGGCCCGCAACGCGCTCGATCAACTGGGGAACTCGCTGAAGGCCTGCATGGCACTGCAGGACCCGGCCTACAACTTCAAGGTGGATAGGCCGGACGCCACAACATTGCGGATCACCGACGAAGGATGGAGCCACCTGTATCGCGCGCAGGATGCGGTGCTGATATCCGTCGGGGTGCTGGGTATCGAGCCGGCTGAGCGGATCGCGACTACGGTTCTTGACATCATCACCGACCGCATCAAGCAGCAGTAGCGCAATTCGGACCAGCTCAGCAGCGCGCCGCCCAGGATTCGATGATCACGCGGGCGATCGAAACCGAGCCCGGGAGTAGCAATTTTGACTTCGACGCGGTTGTCCAGTCGCCGGCGTCCAGCGCTGCACGTACCTCACCGCGGGTGAACCAAGCGGCCTCCGCAATCTCTCCGTCGTTGAACGAAAATGCTTGATCAGGGTCACCCAGGGCATGAAAACCGACCATTAGCGAACGCGGGAACGGCCAGGGCTGACTGCCCAGATAACGTACATCGCGGACGGTCAGTCCGATCTCCTCACGAATCTCGCGCGCGACGCACACTTCGAACGACTCGCCGGCCTCAACGAACCCAGCGAGCAGCGAGAACATCCCGTCCGGCCATACCGCCTGGCGGGCCAACACGGCGCGGTCACCACCATCGTGGACCAGCACGATCACCGCCGCATCGATACGTGGGAACTCCTCATGGCCGGTAAGCACGTTGACCCGCGACCATCCACTCCTGGCCGGCTTCGTCGGGCTGCCATCCAACGGACTGAAGCGCGAACTGTCATGCCAGTTCAACAACGCCATCGCCGACGCCACCAACTGGCTGCTGGTGTCGTCGATGATCCTGCCAAGCCTGCGCAAGTCCACCACCTCGGCGTGCACGCTCGGGTCTGCGGGCGGCACAAGCGCATCCCGGATCGCCCAGACGTGTCGACCGCTGGCAATGCGACCCAGGAACACCGCCTCCGGCGGCGGCGCATCTGCCAGCGCAGCTGCCGCACCCAGCACTACCTGGCCATTTGCGACCAGCACCTGATTGCGCGAATCCACCCGCAGCAGCGCGGCGTCGGCCCATCCCCTAGCCGCCGCCTCGATGTCCGTCCGCAAGTGGTCGGCCCGGTCGGCACCAACCCGCGAAAGCAGCGGCACGTCCCGCAACTGGAAGTCCACCCTAGGTCCTAACGTCCCGGTAGCGACCCGCCGCACTCGGACGCGCCGAGCTCGCGATCGCCACTAGTGCCCCGGTGGCGACCCGCCGCACTCGGACGCGCCGAGCTCGCGATCGCCACTAGTGCCCCGTATTGCGTATGTAGAGCAGACGGTCGTTGGCCTCGATAGCGTCCACTTCAGGTGCACCTATCCGCAGTAGCTGCCCGCCACGTACAACCCCAAGCACGATGTCCCGCAAATGCCGCGGCGATCCGCCGATCTCGCTTGGCTCCACTTCGCGTTCAGCGATGGCTAGCCCGGCATCGGGAGTCAGCAGGTCCTCGATCATCTGCACGACGCTGGGCGTGGTGGTGGCAAGACCGAGCAACCGACCAGCGGTCTCAGAGGAAACCACCACCGAGTCCGCTCCTGACTGCTCCAACAAGTGCTGATTTTCGGCCTCACGGATAGAGGCCACGATCTGGGCCTTGGGGGAAATCTCACGGGCCGTCAACGTCACCAGCGCGGCGGTGTCATCGCGGCTGGCGGCAACGATGATGGAGGCCGCATGCTGGGCGCCGGCGAGGCGCAACACATCTGATTTGGTGGCATCTCCGTGCACGGTGACCAGCCCTGCGGCCGCCGCGCGTTCCAGGGCCGCCTGCTCGGTGTCAACGACGACGATCTCGCCGGGAACCACCTCGTCGCCGAGCATCGCGCTGATCGCCGTTTTGCCCTTTGTCCCATAACCGATGACAACGGTGTGGTTGCGCACCCTGCTCCTCCAACGCTGGATCTTTAGTGCCTGACGCGACGTTTCGGTGACCACCTCGAGCGTCGTCCCGACCAACAAAATCAGGAACGCGATACGCAACGGCGTGATGATCAAGACATTCGCCGCCCGCGCCGCTTCCGAAACGGGCGTGATATCCCCGTATCCCGTGGTCGAGAGAGTCACCGCCGAGTAGTACACACAATCCAGAAACGACAGGCTGTCGCCCTGAGAATCGTGGTAGCCGTCGCGATCCACATAGACCGTGATGGCACCGGCCAATAACGCCACCAAGGCGATGGCCACCCGGCGCGAAATGATGCGAGCGGGACTGGCCTGCCCCTGCGGGATGCGCAGTACACCGACAAGCGCGTAGCTGGGCTGGACGGTCAGCCTCTCATCGAGTCGCCGCGCCCGCCGCCAGCTACCTCTAGCCACGGGAATCCGTCATGGACCACCCCCAACGCACGACACAGGCACGACGAATATGTAACCACGATCAAGTGGTGCCAGGGCGACCGGAGTCGGCCATCAACGCCGCTAGTTCAGCGGTATCGGGCAGCTCATCCGGAACGATGGTGGTTCCGTTGCGCACGTAGTAGAAAGCCGTACGCACCGCCGATTCCGGACATCCGCTCAGGGCGGCCCACGCCAACCGGTAGATAGCCAGCTGGACTGCGGCTTGCCGCATGGCTTCAGACCCGCGCGGCGCCTCACCGGTCTTCCAGTCCACCACAGTGACACCACCATCAGAATCGGCGAATATCGCGTCGATGCGGCCGCGCACCACGGTGTCACCGATCGGCATTTCGAACGGCACCTCTACCGCGATCGGGGTGCGAGCAGCCCATGGCGATCCGGTAAACGCTGCCTGCAACTCTGCCAGCTCCGCAGCGTTACCCACATCGGAGTCAACCGCGCCGGGGAGGTCGCCCAAATCGAACAGCAACTCCGCTCCGTAGAATTGCTGGACCCAGGAATGAAAAGCGTTGCCCAACAACGCATGCGGATCTGGACGCGTTGGCAGTCGATGCACCAGTCGCGGTGTAGCCCCCGCAGGGTCGCGGGCCAGCTCCACCAAACCACTGACCGACAACTGGCGGGGCAATTTCCGCACCAGCGGTTGGTCCGCCAGTGCCCGCTCTGCCAACAACGCATCGACGTCGGCGACCCACTCCTCGCCGTTCGCAGCAAGACCTGCCAATGCGGTTGACTCGGCCGACATCGCCTCGGCTACCAATGCGGCCCCACGTTCGACGTCACAGCGCCGTGCCGCCAGCGGATCATCAGGCCAATTGGCCTCAACGGCATGGTCCCGCAACGGGTTAAGTTCACCCTCAGCCGGCGCGGGCGCCCAATGTTCCACAATCCCGCACGGATCGCCGGATTCGGCAGAACGGTCGATGATGTCCTTGATTTCGCACAAGAATTCCGACGGCCCACGTGGTTTGATCCCGGTGACGCCCCAGTGGTGGCCGGATACCAACAGGGTGTCCTCGGCCCGAGTGACGCCCACATACAACAGCCGACGCTCCTCATCCACGCGGCGCTGATCGAGCTGACCACGGTGCTCGGAAATCTTGTCTGACAGCTGTTTTCGGTTGGTCACAGCCGAGATGTCCAGAACCGGGACACCCAGCGCCCCGACAGCGGCGCGGTCACCACGCAGTAGCGGTGGTAACTCACCTGGATCGGTCAGCCAGGTACCTTTCGACCCGCTCGATGGGAACACGCCACCCGACAGGTGCGCCACCGCCACCACTTGCCACTCCAACCCCTTGGCGGCATGCACCGTAAGCACCTGGACCCTGTCTCGAGCAACCGTCAGCTGAGCGGGCGCCAACCCATTCTCGACGTCGGCGGCCGTGTCTAAATAGGCGAGTAGGCCCGCTACCGACGCCTTGGTGGACATCTCGGTAAGTGAGCTTGAAGCGGTGGCGCGCTCGGCGTAGCCGGCAACCACGTCTGAGAACGCATCGAGATGCTCAGCACCGAGCCACTCCCCGCCAGCTCCCCACGTGGCGCGGGCTTCGCAGTCGACCCCAAGCACGCGACGCACCTCGGCGATCAGATCGGGCAGTGAATGATCAAGATGTCCGCGCAGCAGATTCAGTTCGGCGGACAGCGCGCTTATGCGCCCGTAGCCCGTCTCCGAGTACCCCTCCGCTGGGCCCGGGTCGCAGATGGCGTCGGCCAAACAGGCGGTGTCGACGTCAGGGCCGGCCGCCATCGCCACCACTTCCGGCGACAGCGACTCGCTCGACCGCGATCCGACAGCCAGATCCAGCGCACGTCGCCACAGCGCGGCAAGATCGCGGGCGCCAAGCCGCCACCGGGGGCCGGTCAACACCCGCATCGCCGCGGCGCCGGCCGTCGGGTCGACCACCAATCGCAGCATGGCTACAACGTCGGCGACCTCCGGAACGAACAGCAGGCCGGCTAGCCCGACGACTTCCACCGGGACTCCCCGGCTACGTAGTGCATCGGCGATGGGTGCCGCATCGGCGTTGCGGCGCACCAGCACCGCCGCGGTGGGCGGGCTGACACCATCGACCTGAGCTTGTCGATAGTGCCCTCGTAATTGATCAGCGATCCACTCACGTTCGGCGCCTACATCGGCAAGTAACGCGCAGCGAACGGTCCCAGGAGCGGCGTCCGGCCGCGAGCGCAGTGCGTGCACCGCGACGGATCTGCGCCGGGCCGGTGCCGATATGGCGTTGGCCACATGCAGCGCACGCGGCGGGTTTCGCCAGCTGGTTCGCAGCTCGAGGACCGGAGCGGGAGTGCCATCGGCCAGCGCGAAGTCGGTGGAGAACCGCGGCAAGTTGGTCGCCGAGGCGCCACGCCAGCCGTAGATCGATTGAATCGGATCACCGACCGCGGTAAGGGCTAGCCCGTCGTCGACTCCGCCGCCGAACAACGACGACAACGCGACACGCTGGGAATGCCCGGTGTCTTGGTACTCATCGAGCAACACCACCCTGTAGTGGTTTCGCAGATCCTGACCAACCTGCGGGCACGTTGCCGCCAGCCGCGCCGCAGCGGACATCTGCATTCCGAAGTCCATCACCTTGTCGGCGCGCATGCGCTCACGCAACGCATCGAGCAGTGGCACCAGCTCGGCGCGCTCGGTCTGGGTGGCCAGCATCCGCAGTAGCCACTGGCTGGGTCCGCGATCACGCTGGTAGGGGCCAGCCGGCAAGGCATGAACCAACCGTTCCAGCTCAACGTGCGTATCGCGGAGCTGCCGGGTGTCCACCAGGTGCTCGGCGAGCTGACCCCACAGCCGCAACACCATCGAGGTGACCGCCGCTGGGGTTTTCTCGATATGTAGGTCACCGCGATAACCAGTGACCACATCGAATGCCAGCTGCCACAGCTCTGTTTCGCCGAGTAACCGAGTATCGGGCTCAACCGGCAGCAACAAGCCGTAATCACGCAACAACGAGCCCGCAAACGCATGATACGTGCTGATCACCGGACTGCCCGCGGCGTCGCGCGCTGCCGGGTCAGGGTCGAGGCCGGACAACCGGGATAACCGGGACCGGACGCGACGCAGCAGTTGGCCGGCCGCCTTTCTGGTGAATGTCAGTCCGAGTACCTGTCCTGGCGCGGCGTAGCCGTTGGCGATCAGCCACACCACCCGCGCCGCCATCGTCTCGGTTTTGCCGGCGCCAGCACCGGCAATAACCACTAACGGGCCGGGCGGTGCCGCTATCACCGCCGCCTGTTCATCGGTGGGCGGGAGAACACCTAGAGCACAAGCTAATTCGGCTGGGCTATAGCGCATCGACACCGAGCTCACGGCGTTGTCCCTTCGGCGTGGGCGGGACAAAACGGTCGTATCGGGCAGTGTGAACAACCGTCGTTGCGCCGGGCGATGAATTGCGGTCCGGCCGCAGCGTGGGCCGCCTGCCGGACCAGATTGCGCCAGTGGTCGCCGACGGCCGGTGTCAGCGGATCCTGCTCCCGTTGGGCAGCGCCAGTTATCCCGTTCTTCCCCGGATACACCAGCCGGGCGCCGCCGGGCCCGCTGCCCGTATCCACCATGCCCTCAGCCACCGCAAGCTGATACAACGCCAGCTGCGCGTGTTGTTGCGAATCGTCTTTGCTGACCGGCGTCTTGCCGGTCTTGATGTCAACGATCACCAGCCGACCAGCAGCGTCGCGTTCGAGCCGATCAACCCGGCCGCGCAACCGAATCGCTCCGCCGTCATCGCGCGATATCTCGAGGACGCCGTCAATGTCGACCTCGACACCGACCTCGGTCAGTTCGGCACGGGTCTGCGTTCGCCACTCGACAAACGTCTGGATCATACTTCGGTGCCGGACCAGCTCATTGGTCGAATACCAGTCGGCATCGAAAGGCAGGTGCTGCCATAGCCTGTCCAGCTCTGCCAGCAGTTGGGATTCCGTCTTGCCGGTCTCGGCGAACAGCGCGTGCAGCACCGAACCGACCGTGGACCGCAGCTCACGCGGGTTGGTTCCGCCGTGACGCTCGGCCAGCCAGCGCAGGGGGCAGTCGTTGAGAGTCTGAAGTGTCGATGGCGTCAAGGTGACGACGTCGTCGGGACCATAAAGCCGATCACTGGTGCTAACCGGAATCAAACCGTGCCATCCTGCCGGATCCGCCCCTGGAACACCGGCCTTGGCCAAGCGAGCTAGTTGTGTTGCCGCACATGCTCGATCGGCATCGCAAACGACGCCGTCGGGCGCGCACACGACACCGCGCAGCCGACCCACCACCGCCGCGGCCGACAAGACGCGCGGCACCGAAACCGGCTGCGCCGCATCGGGTCCGGCGTCACCATCAGCCCACTGCGAGAGTTCGTAGAAGAACGCCGACGGTAGTTCAACCTCTTGCCCGCCGGCAGCACCGTCGCTATCAACGGCCGTCACCAACAATCGGCGCCGCGCCCGGCCCATCGCGGCTATTAGCAGCCTCCGTTCCTCGGCGAGCAGCGGTGCCCGCACAGAGGTGTCGGCGGCGACGCCGTCGAGTTCGTCGAGCAGCCGCTGGGTTGCCAACACTCCGCCCCGCGGAATCGTGTTGGGCCACAGCCCGTCCTGCAATCCGGCGATAACTACCAAATCCCATTCGTGCCCTAACGCAGCGTGCGCACTGAGCACCTTCACTTGCTCTGTCGGCACCGCCGGGTCGGAGCTCACGCGCGGCAGCCGTAGCGCCGCCACATGGTCGATGAGTCCCCGCAACGAAGCGCCGGGGGTGTGCGAGACGTACTGGTCGGTGATGTCGAACAACGCGGTAACCGCGGCCAAATCGCGCGTGGCCTGGACGCCCGCCGGGCCATTGCGCTCGCTGGCCGCCAGCCAGCGAGTTTGCAGACCCGATCGATGCCACGCCGCCCAAAGCGTGTAGCGCGGATCCTGGCCTTCGCGATGGCAGCGTGCGGCCGCGTCCAGCACGGCGCGCACCCGCCGTACCGCTCCCGCCTTCGGACCCGGCAGCTGCGAGCCGCCACCTCTCGGTCGTTCCGGGGACAGCACCGCCACCAGCAAGTCGGCAAAGGACTTTGATGAGCGGTCGATCGCGCCTCGCAGCAGCGTGCGACGCAGCTGGCGAAGAGAGACTGGATCCACACGACCGATGGGCCCGGTGAGCAGGGATAGCGCCTGATCGCCGTCGAGCCCGTCAGCGGTCGCGGCCAATACGGTAAGCAGCGCACGCGTCGCCCGCTCTTCGCAGAGCGACCCACCAATTGCGGGCATCGCCACTGGAACACCGGCGGCGGCCAACGCGCGCGGCAACCGCGCGGCGGCCCGCGGGATGGACCTGACAATCACGGCCATCTGCGACCACGGCACCCCATCGATGAGGTGTGCCCGGCGCAGAGCATCGGCGATCATCGCCGACTCGGCATGCGTTGAGGCGGCAAGTCGGACGCTAACCGACCCGTCGTCACTGCCGCTGCCCTCGATCCGCCTGCCGGCACTACCGCCCGGCAGTCGGCTGGCAACGCCGCTGATTGCCGACGCCACGGCGGCTGCGCAGCGATACGACACCGTCAGCGTCACCGACGGATCCGTATCAAGGGGACCGCCGAGCAATCCCGCGGACTCACCACCCCGAAAACCGAATACCGCCTGGTTGGGGTCACCGGCGACCAAGGCAAGGTGAGTGCCCGCCGCCAACATGCGGATCAGCCGGGCCGCTTGCGGATCGAGTTGCTGTGCATCGTCGACCAGCAGGACCCGGATCCGGGCACGTTCGGCGGCCAACAACTCGGGATCGACCGCAAAGGCCTCCAACGCCGCCCCGACCAGTTCGGCGGCGCTCAATGCCGGCGCCGTCGCCTGCGGCGTTGCCGTCCCGACCGCCGCGCGCAGCAACATCACCTGCTCATACTGTTGGGCGAATCGACCGGCGGCGATCCACTCAGGACGCGCGCACCGACGGCCCAGCCGCTCCAGCTCGTACGGGTCCACGCCGCGTTCGGCGCAGCGCGCCATAAGGCTTCGCAGCTCGTTCGCGAATCCCGCGGTGCTCAGCGCCGGCCGCAGGTGGAGCGGCCAGGCGGATCGCTCCGCCGACGCGTCGGCAAGGTCACCGGCGAGCAGTTCCCGGATAATGGCGTCCTGTTCGGCACCGGTGAGCAGGCGCGGAGGTGCGCCCCCCGCACGCTCGGCCGCCCGCCGCAATACCGCGTAGGCGTAGCCGTGCACGGTGCGTACCAACGGCTCGCGGACCGCGGCCCGGCTCGATCCGGTGGCGCTCGACCGCAGCAACACAGACGTCAACGCGCTGCGCGCATCCATCCCCATCCGACCGGAACCGGTAAGCAGCAGAACCGATCCCGGATCGGCGCCCGCGGCGATATGAGCGACCGCGGCATCGACCAGCAGGCTGCTCTTGCCCGTCCCCGGGCCGCCCAGGACACGGACCAGGCCCCGCAATCCCGGCGCCAGAACCCCACGCGCCTGGGCATCCCAGCTGAGTGACATAGCGGCATGCAATCACAGGGGTCCGACAAGTTGACGCGACCACTGGCTGGCAACCGCAAATCTAGCCAAATTGCCTAGTTCATAGGCGGTTTCAGGTCCCCAGCCGCCGCCGCTGCGACTAACGCCGCTGGAACGCGGCCTGCAGCAGCTGGCCGTCGAACCCGACCGGCGCCTGACCGCTGACCGCGTACTGATAGACAGCAACGCGGAAGATCTGGCCCAACGCACTTGAGATCAACGACACGATGATGATGGCCGCGACCGTGATGGCCACGACGACCGCAGCCAGCACCGGCTGGCCGATCGCCAAAAAACCGATGGCTCCCCCGGCGCCGGCAACCACGATCGCGATACTGACCAGCCAAATCACCACCGTTATGGTGGCGGCTCCGGTAGCGCTTTCCCCCCAACGCGCTTTGACGACGGCCGCCGAACGCTTGAGCGATGCAATTGGTCCAGTGCCTTCGAGCGCCACTACCGGGACCACAAAAAATGTCGCAATCGCCCATGCGGCACCGGTCAGCCAAACCGCGATCTTGCCCAATAGTGGTAGGCGCTCCTCGAGCGCTCGCAGGATCAGACCCACCGTGGTGGCCACGAAAGTCCAGCCGAGGATGGGGCCAAGCCGATGCATCGCAGCGATGACTCCCTCGCTCACCTTGGTGTCCTCGCCGCGCATGGAACGCACCGCACATGCCGCCAAGGCCACATTGAAGAAGATGGCGATGAACGTCGACAGGTACGCCGTCGCCAACCCGGCGATGTAGAAAATCGGATCACGGCTATCCACCTGCTGGCCGTCAAACACCCCGCGCACAATCAACGTCGGGGCCCAAATCGCCGCCGTGGCCAGGATCGCGAAGACGGTCGACAGCAGCGGGAAGATCATCAGCGGCGACAAGTCGCTCTTTAGCACTCGCCAACTCTGACCGGTCAGCGCCCAGCCGCGTTTGATGCTGCCCATTGATGCTCCCCGTGGATTCGTTGGCCCTGTGCGCTTTGGGCGGCGAATGCGTTCGCTGGCGCGTCAGGCGTGAGTGGTTATCGTAGCCTCCGAGTTCGACACCGCGGCCGGTGTCAGCCCGGCGATTCACGCACCGATGAGCTAGAACACCGCAGGGTGTGCCGCGTTGGTCGCATTGCGCGTGAATCTTGGCGTTATCCGTCGAATAATTGAGCAGGAAGACCCGAACAGCCACCCGGAGGTAGACGATACGCAGTCGCACCGCCTCAACCTGCAAGCCGATCAGCCGGCGCACGCCGGATAACTACGGCAGGAGTATCGATCATGGGCAATGCTGAAGTAGCCGGTCCGCACGATGCGGTTCCTGAAGCCGACGCGGCGGACCAGAGACTGGAAGCCGGTTTCGACGACGAAGCCGGGTTGGACACCACATATTTGAGCAACGCCAGAGAACGGGATGCCAACGAGGCCGACGTGATCGACCAGGCCTACATAGTTCCGCCCCAGGACGACGACCTCGATATCGATCGCTGATCGCCCTCACCCCGACCTGAACGGCCGGTCGCGGCTCGACCTGGCACCATCGACACGTGACACCCGACCTCAACGTGCATGCCTATGGTCCGGCCGGCCCGGCGCAGGTACTGACCATCCACGGAGTGACCGAACACGGGCAGGCGTGGGAATTCTTGTCCGGCCACTTGCCCGAGGTAAGCATCGCCGCGCCCGATCTGCTGGGCCACGGCAGATCATCGTGGGCCGCGCCGTGGTCCATCGACGCCAATGTTTCCGCGCTGGCCGCATTTCTCGATCACCAATCGAACGGGCCGGTGGTGGTGGTTGGACACTCTTTCGGAGGCGCTATCGCACTGCATCTGGCCGCCCGTCGTCCAGACTTGGTAGGCGCCCTGATACTGCTCGATCCGGCGGTCGGCTTGGATGGCGCGCGAGTGCGCGAAGTGGTCGATGCGATGGTGGCGTTTCCCGATTACCCGGACCCCAGCGAGGCGCGGGCGGAGAAGGCAACGGGCGCCTGGGCCGATGTGGATCCCACCGTGCTCGACACCGAACTCGAGGAACATCTCATCGAATTGCCGAACGGACGCTATGGCTGGCGGATAAGCCTGCCGGCAATGGTGTGCTATTGGAGCGAATTGGCGCGCGATATCGTGCTACCCCCGGCGGGAACCCGGACCACACTGGTGCGGGCGGTGCACGCCGATCCGCAGTATGTCAGCGACGAACTCATCGCAGCACTGCGAGAACGCCTGGGAACCGAGTTTGATCTTCGGGACTTCGAGTGTGGACACATGGTGCCCCAGGCAAAGCCCACCGAGGTTGCCGCATTGATCCGCGCACACCTCAATAGGTCCTGACCATGGCGCCGGTCACCGACGACCAGGTCGAGCGGGTGCGCTCACTGGTCGCCGCGATTCCATCGGGACGAGTCGCTACATACGGTGATATCGCTTCTGTCGCAGGTCTTTCCAGTCCACGCATAGTCGGCTGGATCATGCGGACCGACTCAATGGATCTGCCTTGGCACCGGGTGATCACTGCGTCCGGCCGCCCAGCTCGACACCTCACCACGCGGCAGTTGGAACTGCTGCGAGCCGAAGGAATACTCAGCATCGACGGCAAAATCGCACTCGCGCGGGTGCGCTACCAATTCCCGCCAGGTGCTTAAAGGATCAACCGGACCAACGCCGCGGTACGGGCCAGACCCGGAAACGCCTCGGCCGAAGAACGTGGATGCAGAACATGCACCGATAACCGAAAGATTAAGGCACGCAACAACATTTGTGGCCATTCGGGGAGCGCGCTCCACCGCTCGACGAGTCCGTCGTCGGCGTCTCCCCAGGACAACGCGTCGACTACCGCCACCCCAGCCGCCCAGGAAGCGGGCCGCCAATATGGCGTAATGTCGGTGATCCCTGGCGCAGCCGTGCCAATGAAAAGCACAGTGCCATAGAGATCTCCATGCACCACCTGGTTAGGGCTCCGGGTTGGCTTGCGCAGCGTTGCCAGCTGATTGACGAGCTCAGCGGAGTGCTCAGCGTCCACGGTCGCGGGGGCCGAACGCGCCCCCGGTGGAATCGACTGCAGTGGGCGTTCCTCCCACGCTGCGCGGTCGGCAGCAATGAAGACGTCGACATCCGCCCACGGCGTGGCAGGACCCTGAGTCAGGAATCGCGGCCGCTCCAACTTGTTGGTGGCCTCGTGCAGCCGAACCGCCGCCGAGACAACCTCATCGTGCCGGGGCTCCGGGGTGCCAGCTACGAATGTGTCTGCCCGCCAGCCGGAAACCACGTACCTTCCGTCGGTCGAGCGGACCGGCCGGGCCAAGCGCACCCCGTCGACAAACAAGGTCTCGCGGACCCGGGCCGACCAGGCCGCGCGGGCGTTGTCGGCTGCCATCGACAACACAACTTCGCCGCAACGCCATCCGCCTTCCCAGCTGGACCCCAACGAGGCGGGCTGCACACCGGTCAAACCAAATGCCGCCAACACGTGCTCGGGCGGCGGCTCGACACTCACACGAGTCAGCCTAGTGGAGGCCATCTGGGCTACCAGGGCCCGTATCCGGCTTAGTACATCACCATGCCGGGCTGCATCTGCTTGGCCCAGGCCACGATCCCGCCCTGTAAGTGGACAGCGTCGGCGAAACCGGCCTTCTTCAACACCGCCAACGCCTCGGCGGAACGCACACCGGTCTTGCAGTAAAGCACCGGTTTGCGGTCCTGCGGCAGCCTGGCCAGACCCTCACCGGAGTTGATCAACGACTGCGGGATCAGTTGGGCACCATCGATGTGCACAATCTCCCACTCCACGGGCTCGCGAACGTCGATCAACGCCAGTTTCTTGCCGGAGTCCATCAGCTCACGCAGCTCCTGCGGGGTGATGGTCGAGCCACTGGCCGCCTCGGCCGCAGCAGCCGATGCCACGCCGCAGAACTGCTCGTAGTCGATCAGCTGGGTGATCTTCGGCGTCGACGGGTCTTTACGAATCCTGATCGTGCGATAGGTCATCTCCAGCGCGTCGTACAACATCAATCGACCCAGCAGCGGTTCACCCAGCCCAGTGATCAACTTGATCGCCTCGGTGCCCATGACCGACGCGACGGACGCACAGATAATGCCCAGCACACCGCCTTCGGCACAGGACGGCACCAAGCCGGGAGGCGGCGGTTCGGGGTACAGGTCGCGATAATTCAGGCCTACCCCGCCCGGGGCGTCCTCCCAGAACACCGATACCTGGCCCTCGAAGCGGAAGATGGAGCCCCACACATAGGGCTTGCGGGCCAGTACCGCGGCATCGTTGACCAGATACCTGGTGGCAAAGTTGTCGGTGCCGTCCACGATGAGGTCGTATTGCCTGAACAGCTCGATGGCGTTGTCGGGTTGCAGTCTGACCTCGTGCAACCGAACGTCAATCAGCGGGTTGATGGCTTCAATCGAGTCGCGCGCCGATTGAGCCTTGGACCGCCCAACGTCAGCCACCCCGTGGATGATTTGGCGCTGCAGATTCGACTCGTCGACGACGTCGAAGTCGACGATGCCGATGGTGCCCACCCCCGCGGCCGCCAGGTACAACAGGGTCGGGGCCCCAAGACCCCCGGCACCGATTACCAACACACGCGCGTTCTTGAGTCTCTTCTGCCCGTCGACACCCAGGTCGGGAATGATCAGGTGGCGACTGTAGCGCGCCACCTCTTCGCGGCTCAGCGTTGCCGCAGGCTCAACCAACGGCGGAAGCGATGTCGACACCGAACATCTCCTCGGTCAGCTTCGAATTTGACGTCGATGCATGTCCTTCACAACCATCACAGCAGTTGCGGGGATCGACGGCAATGATCTGCGCCGGATTTCAACGGCCAGCACGTTCCTGCCCGCCTCCTCAGCACGCCGCAAATGCGGCGTGCATCGTCGCCGGGCTAGACCCAATTGCCCGCCTCCTCAGCACGCCGCAAATGCGGCGTGCATCGTCGCCGGGCTAAGCGATTGGGTATGGCCACGGATTAAAACGGCAAGTCTTGCCGTCCGCCTTGACAAAGTCGGGGTCAAATTGGGCCGCGTCGTCGTTAGACGTGGAAAACGTTTGTTGCATCATCACCGGCGCCAGGCCGCCCTGTTTGTCGCACGCTTCGTGACGCAGATACCCGATGGCATGACCAACCTCGTGATTAATCACATACTGCCGATACGAGCCGATATCGCCTTCGAACGGCACCGCTCCACGCACCCAGCGTGCTTCGTTGATGAAAACTCTTGCTTCCCGATTGGCACCGAACGACGGGTTGTAGCAGGACGTCTCCAGCCGGAATTCGTAGCCACACCCTTCCCGCACCGTCAGCGGCGACACCAGCGAAACACGGAAGTCGGGCTTTCCGGTATCGACCCGGATGAACGCAAATTGCGGATTGTGGGTCCAGCCCTTGGGATTGGCCAACGTCTGGTCGACCATCTGCGCGAAGGCGTCGTCGCCGCCGTACATTGTCGGATCGAGCCCGTTCTCGATCTCGACGGAGTACCTGAACACCTTGGCCGTACCCTGGCCCACCTGCGGCGTCGTACCCGGAACCACCCGCCAGGACTTGTCTCCCCCCTGGGTAAAGGGGCCACCATCGGGAAGTGTGCCGGCTGGCAGGTTCGCGTCGAACGCGGCCAAACCGCGCGGCGGGGTGTCGATGATCGCCGTGCCAACCGACCCGATCGATGGCGGTTCATGAACGGTCTCGGCCGCCGCCGGCTTCGGCGCCGCGGTTCCGGTCACGGTCTGATACACCACCACCACGGTGAGCACCAACAGCACCGGCAGCGCATACGCACGCCACCCGTAGGTCGACACGAACCGTCCCACCCACGTCTGCTTGCGCCATTGGCGGGGCCGCTCGCGATCTACCCGGACACGTCCAGCACCCTGGCCGAGGGGGTCCCGCTGGGCCCGTAACGGTTCACGCCACTCATCACGTAGCACAGGTACTCGACCTGCGCCGTGCAGTGGGGGTGGCGAAGTCATTTCCCCAGGATGGCACAGTCGGCCCGCAGTACCAGTCCTGGCGCGCCCGAATGTGCCGTCCGACCACGACCGATCGGCACCGTATCGGCGCGGCGGCGGCACCGATCGGGTGAGTTCGAGTCGGCACAGCGGCGCGGGTAGTAATGTCGTTGCGACAAACGGTAAGGCCGCGGGGATGGCAAGTGGCCGACAAGCAGATTGAGGACCGATGAGCGATGTCGCCAAGGCGGCGCAACAGCGTGCCGTGAGACCGGCCGAACGCGTGCGGCCGGTCCAAGGTGCGGCCCCGAACCGGCGCGGTAACCGACTTCCCCGAGACGAACGCCGCGGCCAACTGCTTGTGGTTGCCAGCGACGTCTTTGTCGACCGCGGCTTCCATGCGGCCGGCATGGACGAAATCGCAGACCGGGCAGGCGTTAGCAAACCCGTTCTGTATCAACACTTCTCGAGCAAACTCGAACTTTACCTGGCGGTGCTTCATCGGCACGTGGAGAACCTGGTCTCCGGCGTCCAGCAAGCGCTGCGCACCACCACCGACAACCGGGGGCGCCTGCATGCAGCGGTTCAGGCGTTCTTCGACTTCATCGACCACGACAGTCAGGGTTATCGGCTCATCTTCGAGAACGACTATGTCACCGAACCCGAGGTGGCAGCCCAGGTCAGAGCGGCCACCGAGTCATGCATCGATGCGGTGTTCGCCCTGATCAGCGCCGATTCCGGACTCGACCCGCATCGCGCCAGAATGATCGCGGTGGGCCTGGTCGGCCTGAGCGTCGACTGCGCCCGGTACTGGCTGGATTCCGACCGTCCGATCACCAAATCGGACGCGGTCGAGGGCACGGTCCAGTTCGCCTGGGGCGGACTATCGCACGTGCCGCTAGCTCGTACTTAGCCCTTCGCGGCATCGACTCCGATTCCAAAACCCACCCGCCGGGCGTCGGAGACCCCGATCTCGACGTAGGCGATCTTGGCCGCATGAATCAGAAACCGACGGCCCCGCTCGTCATCCAGGCCCAACAGGGAGTCGTCGCTTAGCGCGGCGCTGACCAGTTCTTCGACTTCACCGGGCGTCTGCGGACTGGAGAACACCAGCTCGCGCGGACTGTCCGTGATCCCGATCTTGACCTCCACGAGGGCCCCTTCCGTTGGTATTCCATCGCTGGCGCTTGAGCAGCAGGCTAGTAGACGCGCCTGGCGCACCCCGACGCACATAGGCCGCGTGGCCCCAATCGGCTGTTCACGGTAAGCGAAACCGGGCCCGGCCGTTCATCACGATTAGGTTTAACCTGGCCCGACACGCCACACGACCCCTGACCGCTCCTCGATGCGTCGATACCATCGGCCTCATCAGCAACACGACTCACACCCTCTACGACAACTTTCGCGACGTCCAGGACTATCCGGACGACGAAGGTTACGACGACGGAGCCGACTACGGCGGCTACGAGGAGTTGGCTTGGCCTGCCGACCGTCGGTGGCGCCCCGTCGTCGCAATTCTTGGCGCGGTGCTTGCTCTGGGCGCCGTCGCGACCGCGGTCATCATCAACAGCGGCGACAGTGCGACCACCAAGGCCACAGTCGGACCACCCGCACCGCGCACGGTGATCTCTACCACGCCGCACGCCACCGCCCCGCCCAGGACCACAACCAGCAGCGCGCCCAGCACCAGGCCCACCACGTCGCAGCCCCAACTCCCGCGGGAAACCGTGACCACGGTGACACCGCCAAGCTCCGCACCAATACCGCCCCCCGCCGCCGCGCCGCCGCGAGCCAACCCACCCCCGTCGGCCGCGCTCAGTCCGCGGACGGTTTTCTACAGCGTGACCGGGTCCAAACAGCTCCTCGACATAGTGAACGTGGTCTACACCGACGCCCGGGGCTTCCCGGTCACCGAGTTCAACGTGGCCTTGCCGTGGACGAAGATGGTGGTCTTGAATCCCGGCGTGCAGACCGAGTCGGTCGTTGCGACCAGCATCTACAGCCGTCTGAACTGCGGGGTTCTCAACGCCCAGGGGCAGCTGGTGGTCGCTTCGGCCAACAACTCGATCATCGCGACGTGCACTCGCTAGACCGATCGGCGATCAGCTAAGTCCCAGTTCGCGCATCCGTTGATCGTGCGTCTGCTGCAGCCGATCGAAGAACGAGCTCAGCTGGCCCAGGCCACCGGTACCCGAAACCACCAGGTCGACCAGCTCATCGTGGTCGGCCAGCACGAATTGGGCCTGCGTGATGGCTTCACCCAGTAGCCGACGAGACCACAACGCCAGTCGGCTGCGCTGTTTGCCGCTGGCGGTCACCGCGGCGCGCACCTCGGCGACGACAAATTGGGAGTGCCCGGTCTCTGCCAACGCGGCCCGCACCACGCCGGCCACCTCGTCGGGTAGCCCGCCGGCGATCTCCAGATACAAGTCCGCCGCCAGCGCGTCCCCTACGTAGGTCTTGACCAAGGCCTCCAACCAGGTACTCGGCGTGGTGAGCCGGTGATAGTTCTCCAGCGGCGACACGTATTTCGCCATCGCCGGAACCACGTCCACACCGCGACTTTCCAGGGCGTCTCTCAGCAGCTCGTAGTGGCCCATCTCGGCGGCCGCAATGCTGGCCATCGAGATGCGCCCCGCCAGATTGGGCGCCATCCGCGCCTCGTCGGTCAGCCGGTAGAAGGCCGCCACTTCGCCGTAGGCCAACAACGCGAACAATTCGTTGACGCCTGGATGATCCGCTGACAGCTGTGGCCTGGTCGGATCGGCCACCTGGTCGGCGGATGAGGGCGAAGTCATGGCAACACTCTAGTCGCCGGGGACGGTTCCAAGCGGGTGGCCGCTGGAGGACCGGGTATCATGGTCATTTGGTAGTGGCCGTATCTCTGTGCTGCCGCTGCCGGGAAATGTGCGTGCACGTAGCTGGCCCCGCCCAATGGAGCGGTGGGCCGGCCGCTCGGCGAAGTATCGGAGTCGGAACTCGTGTGCGCGTGAACTGCGACAGAGAAACACGACACCAAACCGACCGATACCGTCACCGAAAGGCCCTTCACCCGCGTATGACCGCACTCAAAAGCACAACCGAAATAACATTTGCCACAATCGGAGTCCGCGACGAAATTGCGCGGGCACTGAGCGAAAAGGGCATTGAACGCCCCTTTGCTATCCAAGAACTCACCCTGCCCCTCGCGCTTGCGGGTGACGACCTAATCGGCCAGGCCCGCACCGGCATGGGCAAGACCTTCGCTTTCGGCGTTCCGCTACTGCAGCGCATTACCTCCGCAACCGGGGTCCGAGCACTGACCGGCACCCCGCGAGCACTGGTGGTCGTGCCCACCCGCGAGCTGTGCTTGCAGGTCACCGAGGACCTGGCGCTGGCGGCCAAGTATCTGACCGCCAGCACCGAGGACGGCGGCGAGCGTGCGCTGTCGGTGATCTCGATCTACGGGGGCAGGGCCTACGAACCGCAGATCGACGCGCTACGCACCGGCGTCGACGTCGTCGTCGGCACCCCCGGCCGGCTACTGGACCTATGCCAGCAGGGTCACCTTCAGCTGGGCGGGTTGTCAGTGCTGGTGCTCGACGAGGCGGATGAGATGCTCGACTTGGGCTTTTTGCCCGACATCGAGCGCATTCTGCGACAGATCCCCGCGGACCGGCAGTCGATGCTCTTTTCCGCAACCATGCCGGACCCGATCATCACCTTGGCCCGTACCTTCATGAGCCAGCCCACGCACATCCGCGCTGAGGCACCGCATTCCCTGGCCGTACACGACACCACCGAGCAGTTTGTCTACCGCGCGCACGCGCTGGACAAGGTTGAGCTGGTCAGTCGGGTGTTACAGGCCCGCGAGCGTGGCGCGACCATGATCTTCACTCGCACCAAACGCACCGCCCAGAAGGTCGCCGACGAGTTGAACGAGCGCGGCTTTGCGGTCGGCGCGGTGCACGGCGACCTTGGCCAGGTGGCGCGCGAAAAGGCGCTCAAGTCGTTCCGCAACGGCAACATCAACGTGCTGGTCGCCACCGATGTGGCGGCGCGCGGAATTGACATCGATGACGTCACCCACGTCATCAACTACCAGTGCCCCGAAGACGAGAAGATGTATGTCCACCGCATCGGGCGCACCGGCAGGGCCGGTCGCACCGGAGTCGCGGTCACCCTGGTGGACTGGGACGAGCTGGCCCGTTGGACGATGATCGACAAAGCGCTGGGCCTGGGCTCCCCTGACCCGGCCGAGACTTACTCGAGTTCGCCGCACCTCTACGCCGAGCTATCTATCCCTGCCGAAGCTAGCGGAGCCGTTGATTCGCCCCGCAAATCGCAGGCCAAGAAGCGTGCCATCGATCAAGCCGGCCAGCAAAGCGAGAAATCCGGGCGCGCGCGCTCGGGCTCCAAGCGTCGGCGCACCCGCGGCGGCAAACCGATCATCGGGCACCCCACCACCAGCCCGGTGGCCAGCACCGAGGCCGCCACGGAAGCGGGTTCGGGTTCGGGGTCCAGCTCCCCATCGGGCAACGCGGGGACAACGCGACGCCGCCGTCGGCGTCGCCAGCCCGCGGGCGTTCAAGACAACACCAGCGCATCGGCCAGCTGAGTCTCGGCTGACGCATGGTCAGACCCGAGCGACGCACCAGAGGCGATCTTCTGGCCGCTGCGGCCATCGTAGTTGTCGTTGCGGTGGTTGCGGCGCTCATCTGGTGGACCAGTGATGCACGGGCGACCGTTAGCCGGCCCGCCGCCGTTCCGGCGCCCAACCCGACCCTGGCCCAAGACGTCCCGGCCGCACTTTCGCAGCTGTGGACCGCGCCCAGCCCCGCCACCCGGGTACCGGTGGTGGCGGCGGGGACCATCGTTACCGGGGAGGGACGCCAGGTGCAGGGGCGGGATCCTGTCACCGGGGAGGTGCTTTGGAGCTATGCCCGCGACACCGATCTGTGCGGGCTGACCTGGGTCTACCGCTACGCGGTCGCGGTCTACCGAGACGACCGCGGATGCGGTCAGGTGAGCACCATCGACGGGTCCACCGGCCGCCGCGGGCCCGCCCGTAGCAGCTACGCCGATCCGCAGGTGCGCCTTTCCTCCGACGGCACGACGGTCTTGTCGGCCGGCACTACGCGGCTGGAGCTATGGCGTTCCGACATGGTCCGGATGTTGTCCTTCGGCGAGACGGACGCACGGGTGAAACCCGCAAACCGCGGCCTGCACTCCGGATGCACGCTGGAGTCGGCCGCCGCGAGCTCTTCGGCCGTCGCGGTTCTCGAGGCCTGCACGAACCAGGCGGATCTGCGGCTTGTCCTGCTGCGCCCGGGTAAGGAAGAGGACGAACCCGAACAACGAATCGTGGCCGAACCCGGTGTTCGCCGGGGATCGGGTGCTCGCGTGCTGATCGTCTCGCACAACAACACCGCGGTGTATTTGCCGTCACCACAGCCTCGGATTGAGGTGATCGACGAAACCGGCACCACCGTGGCGACCACACTGCTACCCAAGCCGCCACCGGCCTCGGCCGTCGTGTCGCAGACCGGCAACTTGGTGACGTGGTGGACCGGCGATGCACTGATGGTTTTCGATGCGGGCAAACTGACCCCGCGCTACACCATCGCCGCCGGCGAAACGACGGCACCGTTGGGACCGGGCGTGCTGATGGCAGGTCAGCTGCTGGTACCGGTCACCGGCGCAGTCGGCGTCTACGATCCGGTCAACGGCGCGAACATACGCTACATCGCGGTCGAGCGGCAGCCGAGCAGTTCAGCCGTGATCCCCGTCGTTTCGGGTTCGACGGTGGTTGAGCAACGCGGCGACGCGGTGGTGGCGTTGGGCTAACCCGCCGCCACGGCGCGGCAACGCCGAGAATCCGAATCTCGCCGACCCCGGTTAAGCCTCTACCGCGAAGGTAGGCAGTGCCTTGCCGGATTTCCAGTGCTTAAGCAGCGCCTGCGCCAATTCCCGATAAGCGATCGCGCCCTTGTTCTTACGCCCGGCCATCACCGAGGAGCCCGAAGCGCTGGCTTCGGCGAATCGCACCGTGCGCGGGATCGGCGGCGCCAGCACCGGCAGGTCGTAGCGATCGGCGACGTCGAGCAGCACGTCACGGGTGTGCGTGGTACGAGGGTCGTACAGCGTGGGCAAGGCGCCCAACATTCGCAGTTGCGGGTTGGTGATCTGCTGCACATCGGCGATCGTGCGCAAGAACTGCCCGACACCGCGGTGCGCGAGAGTCTCACACTGCAACGGAACGATCACCTCGTCGGCGGCGGTCAGCCCATTGAGTGTGAGCACAC